>NZ_CP066796.1:2538263-3807395 GCF_017161565.1 Erwinia amylovora | reverse complement strand
GGCGGACTCCACTCGAAAAAGTTCGATAAGTAACAAAGGTACTGAAGCGATATTTTCATCATTGTTGACGCATGCCGAAGAGACGCATACGAACCGCTATCCGCGGTTGCTCCGCCCGTGCCCGGCATCTGTGATGCTTCAGGAAACGATCGACCCGGAGGATCGCTAGCGGAAGGGCGGATCATAGCGTAAAGCGCCGCAGAGATCTTCACTTTCTACACAGTTTTGATCCAATTTATCCACAGGTGCAGATCGCGAGGATAAGTTTACGCCACCTTCAGCAAAAGGCATCCTTCATCGCCTGCAATGTGTAAAAAAATCTGGCCATCACCTTTCTGTCGTCAATCTGACTTTGTCGGATCGCTTTAAGATCCCGCGTGATCCTTGCGCTTTTTAACGGACGCCGTATAATTCTTGCCCCGGCATGTGCGCCATCGCCCTTTTGGATGACTTTTTCCGGACACGACGGGCAATCAGGACGCGCTTTGCACGCGAAGTAAATTGACTCTGGACTGTACAATTATTACAATCCCGCCTCTTTATTAAAGACACACTGAGGCGTTGGTCGTTTTTTCGGGCCAGATACGCGTCACAAGTGAAATTTTTCAAGTTTAGGTAGAAATCGCCATGAAACGCACTTTTCAACCGTCCGTACTGAAGCGTAACCGTTCACACGGTTTCCGTGCTCGTATGGCAAATAAAAATGGTCGTCAGGTTCTGGCACGTCGTCGTGCTAAAGGCCGTTCTCGTCTGACCGTTTCTAAGTAATAAAAGCTAACCGCTGAGTGGTTAAGCTCGCATTTCCCAGGGAGTTACGTTTGTTAACTCCCACTCACTTCACTTTCGTCTTCCAGCAGCCACAACGGGCTGGCACGCCGCAAATCACCATTCTCGGCCGCCTGAACGCGCTGGGGCATCCCCGCATCGGTCTTACCGTCGCTAAAAAGCATGTTAAACGCGCGCATGAACGCAATCGGATCAAGCGATTGACCCGGGAAAGCTTTCGCCTGCGTCAACATGAACTTCCGGCGATGGATTTTGTGATCGTAGCGAAAAAGGGTATTGGTGAGCTGGATAACCATGCGCTGACGGAAGCGTTGGAGAAATTATGGCGTCGCCATTGTCGCCTGGCTCGCGGCTCCTGATCGCGCTGATACGCGTTTATCAACGCGTCATCAGTCCGCTGTCAGGGCCACACTGCCGTTTTCATCCGACCTGTTCGCAATACGGTATTGAGGCATTGCGCAGGTTCGGAATGATAAAAGGCAGTTGGTTGGCGATGAAACGCATATTAAAATGCCACCCTTTCAACCCGGGTGGCGACGACCCGGTGCCGCCACACAACCATTGATACCAGAGAACATTAACGATGGATTCGCAACGCAATCTTTTTCTCATCGCTTTTCTGTTCGTGTCTTTTATGATCTGGCAAGCCTGGCAGACGGACAACGCTCCTCAGCCATTGCAAACCCAGACTACACAGAACACGGCCAGCGCAGCAGGCGATGCCGCCAATCAGGGTGTACCTGCCAGCGGCCAGGGCAAAACGATCACCGTTAAGACTGATGTCCTGTCTTTAAACATCAATACTCGCGGTGGTGACATTGATCAGGCTCAGCTGCTGACCTACCCGGACAAACTGGATTCAGATCAGCCTTTCCTGCTGCTGGAATCCACGCCTGGCTTCCTGTATCAGGCGCAAAGCGGCCTGACCGGTCGTAACGGCCCGGATAACCCGGCCAACGGCACGCGCCCGCTTTATACCAGCAGTCAGGATCATTTCGAACTTGCTGATGGTCAGAGCGAGCTGCGTATCCCGCTGACCTTCACCGCTGAAAATGGCGCTTCCTACACTAAAACCTTCGTCCTGAAGCGCGGTGAATATGCTATCGGCGTTGATTATCAGATCAACAACACCACCCAGCAGCCGCTGGAAGTGTCGATGTTCGGTCAGCTGAAACAGACGATTGACCTGCCCAAGCATCGCGATACCGGCAGCAGCAACTTTGCCCTGCATACCTTCCGTGGTGCGGCTTACTCCAGCAGCGAAACTAACTACGAGAAGTACAAATTCGACACAATCCGCGATAACGAAAACCTCAGCACCACCACCAACAATGGTTGGGTGGCGATGCTGCAACAGTATTTCGCCACCGCATGGGTTCCGCAGACTGCCGGCAGCAACACCCTCTACACCAGTAATCTGGGTAACGGTATTGCCGCTATCGGCTACAAATCTGCGCCGGTGACCATTGCTGCAGGTTCCCGGCAGCAGCTGGCAGCCACGCTATGGGTTGGCCCGGAAATTCAGGACAAAATGGCGGCGGTTGCGCCACATCTTGATTTGACCGTGGATTATGGCTGGCTGTGGTTTATCTCGCAGCCGCTGTTTAAGCTGCTGAAATTCCTGCACGGATTTATCGGTAACTGGGGCTTCTCGATTATCGTTATCACCTTTATCGTACGCGGCATCATGTACCCGTTGACCAAAGCGCAGTACACATCGATGGCGAAAATGCGCATGCTACAGCCGAAAATTCAGGCGATGCGTGAGCGTTTAGGTGACGATAAGCAGCGTATGAGCCAGGAAATGATGGCGCTGTACAAAGCAGAGAAAGTGAACCCGCTGGGCGGATGTCTGCCTCTGGTTATCCAGATGCCTATCTTCCTTGCCCTGTATTACATGCTGATGGGCTCAGTGGAACTGCGTCATGCGCCTTTCGCGCTGTGGATCCATGACCTTGCCGCACAGGACCCGTACTATATCCTGCCGATCCTGATGGGCGTGACGATGTTCTTCATTCAGAAGATGTCGCCGACCACCGTGACCGACCCGATGCAGCAGAAGATCATGACCTTTATGCCGGTGATTTTCACCGTCTTCTTCCTGTGGTTCCCGTCAGGTCTGGTGCTGTACTACATCGTCAGCAACCTGGTCACGATCCTGCAGCAGCAGCTGATTTACCGCGGGCTGGAAAAACGCGGTCTGCATAGTCGCGACAAGAAAAAGGCGTAATTCGGCAACGGATCACCGCAAACCGTGCTAATACCCGGCACGATGTCTATCATAAGGCGGTCAATTGACCGCCTTATTTTTTGCATGAAAAGAGAACTCAACATGAACCATAGCGATACCATCGTCGCTCAGGCGACGCCGCCGGGGCGGGGAGGCGTAGGCATTCTGCGCGTTTCCGGCAACAAAGCCGCCCGGGTCGCGCAGCTACTGCTGGGTAAACTGCCAAAACCACGCCACGCCGACTATCTGCCGTTCTGCGATGCGGACGGTAGCACCCTCGATCAGGGGATTGCGCTGTGGTTTCCCGGCCCGCACTCATTTACCGGTGAAGACGTGCTGGAACTGCAGGGCCACGGTGGCCCGGTGATCCTCGACCTGTTGCTGAAGCGCATCCTGTCGCTACCCGGGCTGCGTATCGCTAATCCTGGCGAGTTTTCCGAACGTGCTTTCCTTAATGACAAGCTGGATTTGGCCCAGGCAGAGGCGATTGCCGACCTGATTGATGCCAGCTCAGAGCAGGCGGCACGCTCTGCCGTAAACTCGTTACAGGGGGTCTTTTCTACCCGCGTTAACCACCTTGTGGAAGCACTTACTCACCTGCGGATATATGTGGAAGCGGCAATCGACTTTCCGGATGAAGAGATCGACTTCCTGTCGGATGGCAAAATAGAGGCTCAACTTCATCAGGTAATTGCCGATCTCGACGCGGTACGCAGCGAAGCACGCCAGGGTAGCCTGCTGCGTGAAGGGATGAAAGTGGTGATTGCCGGGCGGCCTAATGCCGGGAAATCCAGCCTGCTGAACGCGCTCGCCGGACGCGAAGCCGCCATTGTCACCGATATTGCCGGTACCACACGCGACGTGCTGCGCGAACATATTCAGATTGACGGTATGCCGCTGCATATTATTGACACCGCCGGTCTGCGCGAAGCCAGCGACGAGGTGGAACGTATTGGTATCGAACGGGCGTGGCATGAAATTGAACAGGCGGACCACGTGCTATTTATGGTCGATGGTACCACCACGGATGCCACCGATCCGGCAGAGATTTGGCCGGACTTTATCGCCCGACTACCGGAGACGTTACCGGTTACCGTGGTGCGTAATAAAGCGGACATCACTGGTGAAATAAGGGAAATTTCTGAAGTGAATGGTCACTCACTTATCCGGCTTTCGGCACGTACCGGTGAAGGCATTGAAAATCTGCGCAACCATTTGAAGTTAAGCATGGGCTGGCACGGTAGTATGGAAGGCGGTTTTCTCGCCCGCCGTCGCCATTTGCAGGCGCTGGAGTTAGCCGCTACTCACCTGCAGCAGGGAAAACACCAGCTATTAGCCGCCCGGGCCGGAGAATTGCTGGCGGAAGAGCTGCGTATGGCGCAGCAGGCGCTAAGCGAAATCACCGGCGAGTTCAGCTCCGACGACCTGCTGGGGCGCATTTTCTCCAGTTTTTGCATTGGAAAATAACCTTGCGGGTGGGACAGTCAGTTCCCACCCTTTGGTCAAAAGCGTGCGGTGTCCAAATCTGAGAATACGCCGAAAAATGGGATCCAGATGAAATAAAGCAAGAAAATTCCTACAATAACAGGGATGATTATTCGACCATTATCATGGAGCGACAAATGGCAAGTCATTTTGCTCGCTGGGCACTGGTGCAATGCAGCCCCAAGGTTCACCGAGTCCAGCAACAGCTTATTGAATACTCTTCCATTTTTGACGAGAAACGGCGAAGCCGCTTCCTGGCAGGCCGAACTTTGCTCGCAGAGTTGATGTTTCGGGTCTATGGCATCCACAAGCTTCCCGGGATAACCGTCAGCAGCGACGGCCGTCCACATTTCTCCGACCCTGACTTACCCGATTTCAGTTTCTCCTATGCCGGTAACGTCGTAGGCGTGTTGTTAGGCGATGAGGGGGAACGCGCCGGACTGGATATGGAGATTGTGCGGGCGCACAGCCGCCAAACGTTGGAAAACCAGTTTGCGCACCTCTCGTCGGGCGAAAAAACGTGGGTCAACGCGCAGAATGATGCCATTGAAGCCTCAACCCAGCTCTGGACCCTACGCCAAAGCATTCTCAAGCTGATCGGTGAAAACATTAATAGTGTGGGCTCACTTCAGCTACACCCTGCATCAGGCAGGCTTCGCTCCATGAACCGGCCGGACATCCAGGCGCTCTGTGACGCTGAACCCTCGCTGGTTTGGTCTTGTGCGCTTTCGCCAGGGAACGACAGGTTAAATTTGTGGGAATTCAAAGGGGACGACGGCTGGGAATCACTGCGAGAAATTAACCTGTATGCGCAAAATATGCCACCGAGTACGCTGCGTCTGACCAGTCTGCCAGCGGAAAAACAGCTGCATCATTCCTGAGCGTGCGGGTGACATAATAGCCACCCGCTCTGCTGATTAATGCGCGTCAATAAACACGATCTTCAACACGAAAAGTAGCGCCACCACCACCACGCAGGGGCTGATTTCACGCCAGCGTGCGGTTCCCAGTTTCATCACACAGTAGGAGATGAAACCCAGCGCGATACCTTCGGTAATAGAGAAGCTGAATGGCATCATCACCGCCGTGACAAATGCCGGCACCGCTTCGGTAAGATCGTCCCATTTCACGCGCGCCAGACTTGATGTCATTAGCACACCGACGTAGATCAATGCTCCAGCCACCGCGTAGGCTGGCACCATAGCGGCTAACGGCGACAGAAACATCACCAGCAGAAACAGCAGGCCGGTCACCACCGCCATCAGGCCAGTACGTCCACCTATAGAAACGCCGGAAGAGCTTTCGATATAGGCCGTCACCGAAGAGGTACCAATCAATGATCCCGTAACAGAACTGATACTGTCGACGTACAGCGCCTGTTTCATGCGCGGGAAGGTGCCCTTTTCATTGCTCAGACCGGCTTTATCGGTTACGCCAATCAGCGTGCCGGAGGAGTCGAACAGGTTAACCAGCATAAAGGAGAAGATGATGCCTGCCATACCGACATTTAACGAATCCTTGAGGTTAACCTGGCCAAGAACCGACGTTACGGCAGGCGGCGTGGAGAAAATGCCGCTGAACTTAACATCGCCAAGCGCCAGCCCAATAGCGGTAGTGACCACAATCGACACCAGAACCGCCGCGTGAATATGACGTGAAGCCATAATAGCGATAATAAAGAAACCCAGCGCTCCCAGCAGCACGCTGTGCGACGTCAGGTTACCGATGGTGACCAGCGTGGCTTCACTTGGCACAATGATGCCGGCATTCTTTAATCCCATCAGCGCGATAAACAAACCAATGCCGGCAGTAATTCCCACGCGCAAGCTCAGCGGTATGTTCGCTATCATCCAGTAGCGCACACGGAACAGGGTCAGCAGCAGCAGGCCAACAGCTCCCCAGAAGATGGCCCCCATTCCTACCTGCCAGGAAATGCCCATCGCCCCCACGACCACAAAAGCAAAGAAGGCGTTCAGCCCCATTGCCGGAGCCAATGCGACCGGTAAATTTGCCACCAGCCCCATCAGAATGCTGCCGAAAGCAGCTATCAGACAGGTTGTAACAAACACCGCCCTGGTATCCATGCCGGCCACGCCAAGGATCTGCGGATTAACAAATACGATGTACACCATCGTGAGAAAAGTGGTAATTCCGGCAATCACCTCGGTACGCACGGTGGTGCCATGTTCCTGTAGTTTAAAAATCCGTTGTAACAGCCCGGGATTAGTCATGGTGTGATTCCAAAGCGGAGAAAGTTGTCGGCGCTTATCCTAACTCATTACGGTGACTTTGGTATGGCGATCGCGCAATTTTTTCGCAACCGATTGCGCTTTAACCCTTTTTAACGGCCGTCGTCAGGGGTGATTGAGTTTCAGCTCGCTGCAGTTTTGAATACGCGCTACCGCAGAGACGGTGCCAGGATAATACAGCCAGTACGATAACCTGTCATAGAGCGCGAATAGCGCGAAAAGGATGATAGCTGACAGGCCGGAAAACCGACCTGAGCTTAAATACCGGATGGTAGTCTCGTTCTGATTAAGGTTTATTCAGCTGCAGATCTTTTAAGTGCCGTAACACAGTTTCAAGACTGACTCCGAGTTTACGCGCAATATCCCTGTGTTCCGAACCTTCGTTCATCATTTCAACAATAGTCTTCTGCATATCGGGGCTGGAGCCTGCATAGTAGAAATGAAGCTGAAAGGTTTTCAGACAGCCCTGGCAGCGGTAGCGTTGTATTCCTGAGGCAGAACGCCCATTACGGCGGATCCTGGCGCTTTCACGACAACGTGGGCAGGCAATGTCTCCCATTTTCATACATATCACTCCTGGAACTCAACGTTAACAATAATAAAGCAGCATGAACATGTCCGTATTCATTCCCGATAAAGAGAATGGAAAGCCGTTCAATTAAGAGCTTCACAAAAAAATATAATTTACGCAGCGATAATCCATTATAAAACTGAGACCGGCTTTCAATCTGCGGACGTAATTAATTTATCAGCGTTTATACCTGGCCCGGCACGCTCTCAATGTTAACCGGAAGAAGGAGGCGTTGATGGATTAACGAGATTAGCAGGACATCTTTTATTCAGTTTTAAAATTCCTTAGCCCCTGAGGTAATAACAATATTTTGCAATGCTAACCATATTTTCACTTCATGTAAAAATCAAAAACTCACCCAAAGGGCGGGAAAAACGGCCTGGTTAGAGGAAAATATAGATTAACGACTTAAAATTATAAAAATTATTCGGATAATATTTTTATACAAAACAAAAAGTCGCATAAAAAAATAATGCGATTACCTTTATCTTTGTCACTTAATTGTAAAAAAACATACGGAAGTCACAGATCATATAGATATAGCGTAAAACAGGAATTAACTTACTTCTTTTTTCCATTCAAGCTTATTTTCAGGGTTCGGGCCAGCTTCGTAGAGAGTCAGCAGAAAACGGCCGTACGTAATGAGGAGGGGCATAAAGGCTCAACAGACATATGCCACTATCCGGTGCTGCGCAGTTCAGCACGGGAAAAGCGGCGATCGGCGACATGCCGATACCAAACTCACCGTCCAGCCCCATCCCCGCCAGCGTACGGTAAGCCAACAGGCCCCAATAGCATTGCGCTGTCGCGCGCAATCCGCTAAACGGCAATAACATCAGGAAAGTGAAGGTCAGTTCACGCATACGCCCGCTGTAATGGCTGTAATGGCTGTAATGGCTGTAATGGCTGTAATGTGGCTGCAATGGCTGTGATGGCTGAAGTGGCTGAAGTGGCTGTAATGTGGCTGCAATGGCTTTAATGGCTGAAGTGGCTGAAAATAACGCCACCCGGCACCGCACCGATCGGCGTCCTGGCCATCAGGGAACCGGCCAGTGAAGAGTTTGACGACAGCAATGTGCTGATAGCAGGTAGTAAAAGCCGGGGATCACAGGTCAAAGCCATCGATTGCCAAACCGCTTACGGCGGCGACCATCGCTTTGCCCGGTGTCACGCCGCGCCGGCGGCAGAGGGTGTTGACATGATTCAACCTTGTGGTTGGCATTGGCCAGGCCAATACAGGTTTGCAGGCATCCACCAGCCAAACGGAAAAACCCGGCGCACCGCAGTTTGCGATACGCCAGAGGCTGATTAAGCGGGATTGCTGCCGTTACCGTCGCCCGCCAGCAGTTTATCCAGCTGGTCGCCGCCGACATGGCGGAAATCATGGCCTTTAATGAAGTAGAAAATAATCTCGCAAATATTCTGGCAGCGATCGCCAATACGCTCAATGGCGCGCGCGCAAAACAGGGCCGTCAGCACGCTTGGGATGGTACGCGGGTCTTCCATCATATAGGTCATCAGCTGGCGAACAATGCCCTCGTACTCCTGGTCAACCTTCTTATCTTCGCGATAAATCTCTATCGCCGCGTTAAGATCCATTCGTGCAAAGGCGTCCAGAACGTCATGCAGCATCTGGATAGTGTGATGCCCCAGAGACTCCAGGCTCACCAGCAGCGGCTGATGCTGCTGGGAGAATTTCTCCAGCGCGGTGCGGCTAATCTTCTCTGCCACATCGCCAATGCGCTCCAGTTCAGAGATGGTTTTGATAATCGCCATCACCAGGCGCAGGTCGCTGGCCGCCGGTTGACGTTTGGCGATGATGCGCACGCAGGCTTCATCAATCTCCACCTCCATCATATTGACCTTCTGGTCACCCTCAATCACCTTGTTGGCCAGCTCCGCATCCTGATTGTGCATGGCGGTGATCGCGTCCGTTAATTGCTGTTCCACCATGCCACCCATGGTCATCACCTGGGTGCGGATGTGCTCCAGCTCGGCGTTGAACTGGCCGGAGATATGTTTGTTCAGATTCAGGCTTTCCATTTTATTCTCCAGTCATCTCAACCGTAGCGGCCGGTGATATAGTCTTCAGTCTGCTTTTGTAGCGGAGTGGTAAACAGCGTATCGGTATCGCTGTACTCTATCAGTTCGCCGAGGTACATAAACGCCGTACGGTCGGAGCAGCGGGCAGCCTGCTGCATATTGTGAGTGACGATCACCACGGTGTAATCCTGTTTCAGTTCGGTAATCAACTCTTCAATGCGCCCGGTGGAAATCGGGTCAAGCGCCGAGCAGGGTTCATCCAGCAGCAGCACCTCCGGACGGATCGCGATACCGCGTGCAATGCACAGGCGCTGCTGCTGGCCACCGGAAAGACTGTAGCCGCTCTGATGCAGCTTATCTTTGGTTTCCGTCCACAGCGCCGCTTTGGTCAGCGCCCACTGCACGCGTTCATCCATATCGGCGCGCGACAGCTTTTCAAACAGCCGCACGCCGAAGGCGATATTGTCGTAGATCGACATCGGGAATGGCGTCGGCTTCTGGAAGACCATGCCCACACGCGCGCGCAGCAGGGCGATATCCTGACTGGCGGTCAAAATATTTTCGCCATCCAGCAATATTTCCCCTTCCGCGCGCTGATCGGGATACAGCGAAAACATCTTGTTAAAGGTACGCAACAGGGTAGATTTGCCGCAGCCGGAAGGGCCGATAAACGCCGTCACCTGATTTTTGGCAATATCCAGATTAATGTTTTTCAGCGCATGGAATTTTCCGTAATAGAAGTTCAGATCGCGAACCTGAATCGTCTGAGCGGCAGTATTATCAACCATTTTTATCTCACTTAGTCCGCGCCGTCAGCGCCGCACGGCTCAATTAATGTTTGCTCTTCGCGAAGACAACGCGTGCCAGAATGTTCAGTAACAGCACGCACAGCGTAATGATCAGCACGCCTGCCCAGGCCAGGCTCTGCCATTCGGCAAACGGGCTCATGGCGAACTTAAAGATGGTCACCGGCAGGTTAGCCAGCGGCTGCATCATGTCGGTACTCCAGAACTGATTCGACAACGAGGTAAACAGCAGCGGAGCGGTTTCCCCGGCAATACGGGCTATCGCCAGCAGCACGCCGGTCAGAATACCGGTGACCGATGCTTTCAGAGTAATGGCTGAAATCATCTTCCATTTCGGCGTCCCCAGCGCGTAAGCCGCTTCGCGCAGGCTGTCCGGCACCAGTTTCAACATATTTTCGGTGGTACGGACAACAATCGGGATTTGTAGCAGCGCCAGCGCCACCATCCCGGCCCAACCGGAAAAATGCTGCATCTGCGCCACTACCACGGTGTAAACAAACAGCCCGACCACAATCGAAGGTGCCGACAGCAGAATGTCATTGATAAAGCGGATCGCTTCAGCCAGCCAGGATTTACGTCCGTATTCGGCCAGGTAGATGCCCGCCATAATGCCGAGCGGCGTACCGAACACGGTGGCCCAGAAGATCAGCAGGCCGCTGCCCGCGAGAGCATTGGCCAGGCCGCCTCCCGCCGTATTCGGCGGCGGGGTGTTTTCGGTAAACAGCGCCAGCGACATGCCGTCCATACCGCGCGTCACGGTAGAAAACAGGATCCACACCAGCCAGAAAAGACCAAAGGCCATCGTCAGTAATGACAAAGTGAGAGCCATGCGGTTTTTCATTCGCCGCCACGCCTGCATTTTGCGGCGCGAGACAAGCAGTTGGTCATCAGCCTGTAAATCAACGGGATTCATGAGCGCGCTCCTTCACTTTTCGCCAGGCGCAGGATCAACAGTTTGGAACAGGCCAATACGATAAAGGTGATGACAAACAGGATCAGCCCCAGCTCCATCAGCGCAGCGGTGTGCACGCCGGACTCAGCTTCAGCAAATTCGTTGGCCAGCGCCGAGGTGATGCTGTTGCCCGGCATAAACAGTGAGGCGCTGTCGAGCTGGTAAGTGTTACCGATAATAAAGGTTACCGCCATGGTTTCACCCAGCGCACGCCCCAACCCAAGCATTATCCCGCCAATCACCCCGTTTTTGGTGAACGGCAGGACTATCCGCCAGATAACCTCCCAGGTGGTGCAACCGATGCCGTAAGCCGACTCTTTCATCATCACCGGCGTCTGTTCGAATACGTCACGCATCACCGAAGAGATATAGGGAATAATCATAATCGCCAGGATAATCCCGGCGGCGAGAATGCCAATTCCAAAAGCCGGGCCGGAGAACAACGCGCCAACAATCGGCACGTTAGCCAGCACGTCGCCTACCGGCTGCTGGAACCAGGTGGCAAACAGCGGAGCAAAGATAAACAGCCCCCACATGCCATAGACAATGCTGGGGATGGCCGCCAGCAGTTCGATGGCCACGCCCAACGGGCGACGCAGCCAGCCAGGGGCCAGTTCGGTCAGAAACAGGGCGATGCCAAAACTGACCGGGACAGCGATCAGCAGGGCAATAACCGAGGTGACAACGGTGCCGTAAATCGGCACCAGCGCACCAAACTGCTGGTTCGGCGCATCCCACTCTTTGTTCCACAGGAACGAGAAACCAAACTTGTGGATGCTCGGCCATGAGGAGAAAAGCAGGGAAACGATGATGCCGCCAAGCAGCAACAGCACGATCAGCGCAGCCAGTTTCACCAGCGCGCTGAAGATGATGTCACCCTGTTTTCCGGGGGCCTTAAATGTCGGCTTGCTTGCAGCCATAGAGTTCTCGAGTCGGTAACAGCTAATACATAACGGGCAAGGCGGCTTGCCCGTGCGGGAGAGACGCGCCACCTCAGCGTGGCGCGTTAAGCAATCAGTACAACGCCTTGCCGGAACTGTCTTTCACGTTGCTTTTCCAGGCGGCGCGGATCTGCTCCACGACGGGAGCTGGCAGCGATGCATAGTCCAGCGCGCTGGTGGTTTTGCCACCGTTTTTATAAGCCCAGTCAAAGAACTGCAACACGGCTGCGCCCTTCGCGGTGTTGGCCTGCTCTTTATGAACCAGGATAAAGGTGGTAGAGGTGATCGGCCAGGCGTTATCGCCTTTCTGGAAGGTCAGATCCTGAGCGAACGAGGTGCTCCAGTCTGCGCCTTTAGCCGCATCGCTGAAGCTTTTCTCGCTCGGGGCAATCGCTTTGCCGTCGGCATCGACCAGTTTGGTGTAGGCGAGGCTGTTCTGTTTAGCATAGGCGTATTCGACATAGCCGACAGATCCTGGCAAACGCTGTACGAATGCAGCAACGCCGTCATTACCTTTACCGCCCAGGCCCACCGGCCAGTTAACGGTGCTGCCTTTGCCGACTTTGCTGCTCCAGTCTTTGTTCACTTTAGACAGATAGCTGGTAAAGACAAATGAGGTCCCGGAACCATCAGCGCGGCGTACCACGTTGATATTGGCATCAGGCAACTTTACGCCCGGGTTGAGTTTGGTGATAGCCGGATCGTTCCACTTCTTGACAGTACCAAGGTAGATATCCCCCACGGTTTTACCATCCAGCGTCAGCTCCCCGGATTTGATACCAGGAATATTGACCGCCAGTACCACCCCGCCAATCACCGTCGGGAACTGGAACAGGCCATTTTTAGCCAAATCTTCGTCTTTCATCGGTGCATCTGACGCACCAAAGTCGGCGGTTTTCGCGATAATTTGCTTCACGCCGCCGGAAGAGCCGATACCCTGATAGTTAACCTGGCTGCCCGTGGCGGTGTGGTACTCTGCCGCCCACTTGTTATAAACCGGAGCCGGAAAGGTGCCGCCAGCGCCGGTCAGATTCGTCGCAGCCAGCGCAGAAACAGCGCTCAGAGAAAGGGTTAATGCAACGCATTGAGCCAGAGTTTTGTGCATCGAAGTCATATTCCCTCCACGGGATAATAAAATCAGGTCGGTAACCGTGTTCGAATGATTAATTATTGCTGCTGGGGGCAAAATAGGACAGTTTGGTGACAGTAAAATGTCGATAGTATGACAGAATTATGACATCCGGCCGTGACCGCCTTGTCAGCGCTGGAGTGCCATGACGCTGGCCATGCGCTCACGACAGCAACCGGCTTTGTAGCGCGCTGCCCACGGTGGCGCAACGACATCAAGATGGCACCCTGTAGATCGTACAGCATCAGAAATTAAGACTATACGGCAAGCTGGAAAGGGGCGGGCCGTTATTTGTCATCAACGGATATTCTGCTAAACAGCATCTGCATGCTCTGCATCAGGGTAAATGCCCTGAAGGTGTTCCTTTAATTTAGTCTTCAATAGCCTGTTTATTTACCAGTCTTCAGACAGCTGTGGGGTTGATTCAATATCAATAATCATTAAGTCCTGATGTTGTTATTCAGCGTCCTGACATATTGTCTGACGCATTAATTTTTAACGGAAGGCGGTTAATTACAGCAAACCGGGAGCGCCCCCGGGCAACTAAAAGGCTCAGATTGGAGGGGAGGATATTTCAGCATCCGGTTTTGTCAGAATTTTAGCAACACTTTCTATTGTTTTAAACGTACAGGAACACCTTATATTCTGGCACTGATAATACGCTTCTTTCGTTTGCTCGGAAATATATCGACTGGTTCTTGTGTGCGAAGCGTTATTGCAAACTGGACAGCGCATCATAAGTGCACCTCCGCAAGGTCCCCGTACCTTCGTGCAGCGCCGATGAGCTTATAAAAAACCGCCACCCTGTTACTCCTTTTCATTGCTGCCCCCTTATCAGTAGCTTCTCAAACCTGTTAAAATTTGCATGATTCGTCGATAAATCAAGGATGTTTAACTCATAATACAACAAATACATCGACTCAATCCTCGTTATTCATAATGTATCAACCAATATTTAACAGAGAGCTACAAGAAAAATCCTGCAGCGATCATGGTTATTTATAAGGGATTGTTATGTCCTGAAAACCACACAACAGAACCAGAGTGATTTCAAAAAATAAAAAGCTATTAATATACAGACCTTCAGCAAGAAGGTATTCGAAATAACCTGTGAGGATATTTATGTCAGATTATAATTATAAACCAACGCTGTGGACTCGTGCCGATGCATTGAAAGTTCATGAGGATGACCCAACCACAACTCAACCGGTTATTGACATTGCATTCCCGGTAATGAGTGAAGAAGTCTTTATTTGGGATACCATGCCATTGCGAGACTTCGACGGAGAGATTATCTCTGTAAATGGTTGGTGTATTATTTTTACGCTAACAGCAGATCGCAACACTGATAATCCGCAATTCCAGGATGAAAATGGCAATTATGATATTACTCGTGACTGGGAAGACAGACATGGTCGTGCGCGTATTTGTTATTGGTACTCACGCACCGGTAAAGACTGGATTTTTGGCGGTCGGGTAATGGCCGAAGGTGTCTCACCGACGACGCGTGAGTGGGCCGGAACCCCGATCCTTTTAAACGATCGGGGCGATATTGACCTGTATTATACCTGTGTCACTCCGGGTGCAACCATTGCCAAAGTGCGCGGTAAAATCGTCACTTCCGATCAAAGTGTAAGCCTGGAAGGTTTTCAGCAGGTTACATCACTTTTCTCTGCTGACGGGACTATTTACCAGACGGAAGAGCAGAACGCTTTCTGGAACTTCCGTGACCCAAGCCCATTCATTGACAGGAATGATGGCAAATTATATATGCTGTTTGAAGGAAACGTGGCGGGGCCGCGCGGTTCGCACGAAATTACCCAGGCTGAGATGGGTAATGTGCCGCCGGGTTATGAAGATGTGGGTGGCGCAAAATATCAGGCAGGCTGTGTTGGTCTGGCTGTGGCCAAAGACCTGTCAGGCAGTGAGTGGCAAATCCTGCCTCCGCTGATCACCGCTGTTGGCGTAAACGATCAGACTGAACGCCCTCATTTTGTCTTCCAGGATGGTAAATACTATCTGTTCACCATTAGCCATAAGTACACTTTTGCCGATAACCTGACCGGCCCTGATGGAGTGTATGGCTTTGTAAGCGATAAACTTACCGGCCCTTACACGCCGATGAATAGCTCCGGGCTGGTGCTGGGCAACCCGTCTTCACAACCTTTCCAGACATATTCACACTATGTTATGCCTAATGGGCTGGTCACTTCCTTTATTGACAGTGTTCCGTGGAAAGGTAAGGACTATCGCATTGGCGGTACTGAAGCTCCGACCGTAAAAATTCTGTTGAAAGGCGATCGCTCATTTATTGTTGATAGCTTCGATTATGGATATATTCCGGCAATGAAAGACATTACTTTAAAATAAGTCTGTTAGTCGATATCAGTCAGGTCAGGCTGGCTGATATCGCTATGATAGTCATATTAATTTTCCAAGGTTAAGTCTATATCTTCTTCGTATTGAAATTTTAATCTCTTCAAAGGATTGTATATATGGCGTTCTGGCTCAATGTTAATTTATTAGAGATTATAAAATCATGGTGGCGCGGGGAAGTTCCCATTGGTGGTGTATTAATGGCTATTGGCATGGCCGTGCTGCGGATGAAGTACTCTGGCAAATCTCGGGGAAAAACAGTGACAGAAGGATTACTCTGTGGAGCGTTAACATTGACGACGGTTTCAGCAATGAATTTCTTCCATATACCACAAAGTATGACGGTTGCTATTGGTGGCTTTATTGGCTTTGTTGGCGTTAAAAAGATAAGTCATCACCTGTTAATGTATCTGAGTTCACGGATTAAGAAGGAATAATAAAGGACGGTTTAAGTTGTGTCATTTGTGGTTAATATGATTGATTGCAGAATCTTGATCCAATCGACTTCTAACCTACCCGTTCTTCGGATAACCGAAGAACGATTGCACTACAGGCAGCAACCAGACGGGGGATAATATGCTGATATACAAGAACGTTCCCAGCAGGATTGATTTTAAGTATATCGAGGTTAACGGCTACGATCCCTTTATCCGTGATTTCATTAAAGGGAAAAGTTATCCATGGTGAGTGGTAGGGCATAACGATCGGCAAAATCAAAAGGGTCTCAAGGAGATCCTTTTTTTCGGGCGTCATCTCCGGCTCTGTAAACGAAAAAAACACCTGTTGAGGTGTTGCGTGTGCAGTGGTTGGTTCAATGGCTGGTGGCTAGGCTGGAAGCAAGGTGGCTGAATTTGGCGTGGATATGGTATTTCAACATTATGTTAATTAAAATGATCCTTCACTATAGGCCTTTTATCGTTATGACTATTGGTGTTATCAGCTTCATTTCATCCATAATATGGTATGGCTTCAACAGAAAAAAACATTACACGTTATTACCTCTGTTGCAGAAGGAATATAGCCCCGGCACCTTATTCATTTCATTGTCTCAAGTTTTTTTTGGGCTGCACCCATTGTATATTTATTCTTAGATTTAAAAAGAAAGAAGAATATACTGTTCGTAAAAAGAGAGTGGGAATTTTACACTTTTTTGAGAAAAAAGAGACTGCGCTAACTAACCGGATACTTCCATTCTGTTATTTATGCAACAGCAGCATGCTAGGTTGCTCATTTGTTATTATTTGCGGAATAATTATACATATTCAATTAAATTATTTCGCATGAGAAAATTTTCGCCTCTTAACTACGCCGGGTGTAAAGGGATAAGCATTAATTACTGGCCTAAAAAAAGCCCGGTACGCTGTTAATACAGCCCGCCGGGCTTTCACGTTAACCGTGGCTTTATCTGCCGTGCCGTTAACGATTGCCCCTTATTCCACCGTCACCGATTTCGCCAGGTTGCGCGGCTGGTCTACATCGGTGCCTTTAATCAGCGCCACATGGTAGCTGAGCAGCTGCAACGGCACGGTGTAGAAGATTGGCGCGATCACCTCTTCGACATGCGGCAGCGGAATGATACGCATCCCTTCGCTGTTGGCAAAACCGGCATCCGCATCGGCGAAGACATACAGCAGGCCGCCACGGGCGCGCACTTCTTCAATGTTCGACTTCAGCTTTTCCAGCAGTTCATTGTTCGGCGCGACAACAATCACCGGCATATCAGCATCGATCAGCGCCAGCGGGCCGTGTTTCAGCTCTCCGGCGGCGTAGGCTTCAGCGTGAATATAGGAGATCTCTTTTAGCTTCAGCGCCCCTTCCATGGCGATCGGGTACTGATCGCCACGGCCAAGGAACAGCGCGTGATGTTTGTCTGAGAAATCCTCTGCCAGGGAAGCAATCAGCTCATCCTGTGACAGCATCTGCTCAATACGGCTCGGCAACGCCTGCAGGGAGTGAACAATATCGTGTTCCACCTGTGGATTAACGCCTTTAAGACGACCAATTTTTGCCACCAGCATCAGCAGGACGGTTAGCTGGGTGGTAAAGGCTTTGGTTGATGCCACGCCGATTTCCGTACCGGCTTTGGTCATCAACGCCAGGTCAGATTCGCGCACCAGGGAGGAGCCCGCCACGTTGCAGATCGCCAGCGATCCCAAATAACCCAGCTCTTTCGACAGGCGCAGCGCTGCCAGCGTATCGGCGGTTTCACCGGATTGAGAAAGGGTGATCAGCAGGCTGTTTTTGCGCACCGCAGATTTGCGGTAGCGGAATTCAGAAGCGATCTCCACGTCACAAGGTACGTTGGCCAGAGATTCAAACCAGTAGCGCGAAACCATACCAGAGTTGTATGAGGTGCCACAGGCGACAATCTGGATATGTTCAACGTTGGCCAGCAGCGAGTCAGCGTTGGCGCCCAGCTCGGAAAAGTCGACTTCTCCGTGGCTGAAACGACCGCTAAGGGTGTTTTTAATCGCCACCGGCTGCTCGTAAATCTCTTTCTGCATGTAGTGGCGGTAGGCACCTTTATCGCCGGCATCATACTGCGTATTGGATTCGATTTCGCGGCGCTGTACAACCTCGCCGCTGCGGTCAACGATAATGACGTTACGGCGGGTAATTTGCGCGATATCACCCTCTTCCAGATAGATAAAGCGGCGCGTAACCGGCAGCAGCGCCACCTGATCTGAGGCAATAAAGTTTTCACCCACGCCACGGCCTATTACCAGCGGGCTGCCGGAGCGCGCAGCTATCAGCGTGGCGGGATCGCGACTGTCAAGGATAACCATACCGTAAGCACCGCGCAGCTGCGGGATGACACGCTGCACCACTTCATGCAGTGAGCCGCCGTTTTGCTGTTCCCAGTGCACCAGGTGCGCCACCACCTCGGTATCAGTTTCTGAGGTAAAGGTGTAACCGCGGCCTGTCATCAGCTCGCGCAGTGGCTCATGGTTTTCAATAATGCCGTTGTGAACAATAATGATTTCGCCGGAAATGTGCGGGTGCGCATTACTTTCCGACGGTTCGCCGTGCGTGGCCCAGCGCGTGTGCGCGATACCGGTTCCACCCGCCAGCGCGGTGTTTTCCGCCGCGGCAGTCAGGTTGCTCACCTTGCCAACGCGACGCAGGCGGGTAGCCTGCCCGTTAGCATCAACCACGGCCAGACCGGCAGAGTCATAGCCACGGTATTCCAGACGGCGCAGCCCTTCGAGCAGGATTTCTGCAATATCACGCTGCGCTACAGCACCAACAATTCCACACATAGTAATTTTCCTGACATGATGGCGGACAGGCCATCAGCGTTGTCTTCTGACCTGATTGTTCCGGTACATTCCGGTTCCCCGAGCCTTGTAGAGAGTGGGGATTATTTTTATGTTTACTGCGGGTTTCAGGCTGCGGTAACCACAGCCTGAAGAAGCTTACTTTTTCTTTTGCGGCCGCTGCCAGCTGGCGTTCAGCTGCTGCTCTTTACGGTTGTAGACCAGCCCGGCAGCCGGGACATCTCGCATAAGGGTGGTGCCGGCAGCAATGGTCACGCCCGCCGCCACGCTGACCGGCGCGATCAGCTGGGTATCAGAACCGACAAACACATCATCGCCGATAACCGTTTTGAATTTATTGACGCCATCGTAGTTACAGGTGATGGTACCGGCACCGATATTAACATTAGCACCTATTTCCGCATCGCCAAGATAGCTGAGGTGACCGGCCTTGGATCCTTTACCGAGCCGCGCTTTTTTCATCTCGACAAAGTTACCGACGTGCGCACCTTCTGCCAGCTCGCTGCCGGGGCGCAGACGGGCAAATGGCCCAACGCTGCATCCCGGGGCCAGCTGCGCGTCTTCAATCACGCTATACGGACTGATGATGCTGTCGTCGGCAATCACGCTGTTTTTAATCACGCAGCCGCTGCCGATTTTCACCCGGTTGCCGAGTATGACATGACCTTCAATAATGACGTTGGTATCAATGACCACATCGCGACCGTGGTCCAGCGTGCCGCGTAAGTCGAATCGTGCCGGATCCTGTAACATCACGCCGGACAACAGCAATTTTTCTGCCTGCTGAGCCTGGTAAACACGCTCCAGCGTTGCCAGCTGCAGACGGTTATTGACCCCGTCAGTTTCAGTGGTGTGCGCCGGATGCGCAGCCTCAACCTGGCGGCCTTCCTGGTGAGCGAGCGCGATAATATCGGTGATGTAATATTCACCCTGCGCATTGTGATTGGTCAGCTGGCCTAACCAGCGCTTCAGGTCCGCCCCCCCCGCCAGCAGGATGCCGGTGTTAATTTCGTTGATCGCCAGCTGTTCAGGTGCAGCATCTTTCTGCTCGACAATGCCAACCACCCGGCCGTTTTCACGGATGATGCGGCCATATCCGGTCGGGTTATCCAGGCTAACCGTCAGCAGGCCGATGCCGCCATCGGGTTTCACTTGCTGCAAACGACGCAGCGTTTCGCTGGATATCAATGGCACATCGCCGTACAGCATCAGAATGTCTTCATTATCCGCGAAATAAGGCGCGGCCTGTTGCATCGCGTGCCCGGTTCCCAACTGTTCCGCCTGAAGCACCCAGTTCAGGGACTCGTCATTAAGGGCGGTTTTCAGCAGCTCTCCCCCGTGCCCATAAACCAGATTGACGCGCTGCGCATTCAGCGCCCTTGCCGCGTCTATCACGTGCTGAACCATCGGTTTTCCTGCCAGTAAATGCAATACCTTCGGCAGGTCGGAATACATGCGGGTTCCTTTGCCAGCGGCAAGAATTACCACGCTCATCGGGCGGTTTGACATAGACATCCTGACTGATCTTTTATGAGATGAAAGTTAAGCGGTTTACCCCGCCAAATACTACATATTTTTCGGAAAAAAACATCTCGGGCCGGTCGCGGTACACCGATCACGCAGACATTTTAGCGCACCCGCCGGTGGCTATCATCGTTGCGATGGCCGGAAATTCAGCCGGCAAAAGCCATAAAAAAAGCCAGTCAGTTTCCTGACTGGCCTTCTGCAACTTAAACCTGAGTTACATCGCGTTTTTGGTCAACTCGATCACGCGCAGTTTGGCGATCGCTTTAGCCAGTTCCGCAGACGCTACCGCAAAGTCAACATCACCGTGAGAGCTGTTCATATGCTCTTCAGCTTTGCGCTTCGCTTCCAGAGCGCGAGCTTCGTCGAGATCGCTGCCGCGGATCGCCGTGTCAGCCAGTACGGTAACCGCACCGGGCTGCACTTCCAGCACGCCGCCGGAGAGGTAAATCACCTCTTCTTCACCGTACTGCTTAACGATGCGGATCATACCAGGCTTAATGGCGGTCAGGAGCGGGGCGTGGTTTGGGCGAATACCCAACTCACCTTCGCTGCCTGATACCTGGATGCTTTGCACAGTGCCGGAGAACATCTGCAGTTCTGCGCTGACAACGTCCAGGTGAAAAGTCATGGCCATAGTTAACCTCCAGGGAAACTATCCCCTTTAACCTTCAGGCTGCGTCCGGGTGGGCTACCTGCGTTTACCCGCATCACCCCTTCGGTAACATGCGGATCCACGCCTTTGCCGCCTTTCTGCAGCCCGATTGCTTCAGGGCTGTCTGATTACAGTTTCTTCGCTTTTTCCACGGCTTCTTCGATGGAACCCACCATGTAGAAAGCCTGCTCTGGCAGATGGTCGAACTCGCCTTCCATGATGCCTTTAAAGCCACGGATGGTATCTTTCAGAGACACGTATTTACCTGGAGAACCGGTGAACACTTCCGCCACGAAGAACGGCTGGGACAGGAAGCGCTGCATCTTACGCGAGCGTGCTACCACCAGTTTGTCTTCTTCTGACAGTTCGTCCATCCCCAGGATGGCGATGATGTCTTTCAGTTCCTGATAACGCTGCAGCAGTGACTGAACGCCACGCGCAGTGTCATAGTGTTCCTGACCCACAACCAGCGGATCCAGCTGACGACTGGTGGAATCCAGCGGGTCAACGGCCGGGTAGATACCCAGAGAAGCGATTTGACGGCTCAGTACCACGGTTGCATCCAAGTGCGCAAAGGTGGTGGCTGGTGACGGGTCAGTCAAGTCATCAGCAGGAACGTAAACGGCCTGTACGGAGGTGATTGAACCGGTTTTGGTCGAGGTGATACGTTCCTGCAGAACGCCCATCTCTTCCGCCAGCGTTGGCTGGTAACCTACCGCAGAAGGCATACGACCCAGCAGAGCGGAGACTTCAGTACCGGCCAGGGTGTAACGATAGATGTTATCGATAAACAGCAGTACGTCACGACCTTCGTCACGGAACTTCTCCGCCATGGTCAGACCGGTCAGCGCAACGCGCAGACGGTTACCCGGTGGCTCGTTCATCTGACCATAGACCAGCGAAACTTTGTCGATAACGTTGGAGTCGGTCATTTCGTGGTAGAAGTCGTTACCTTCACGGGTACGCTCACCCACACCGGCAAATACCGAGAAACCTGAGTGCTCAGCCGCAATGTTACGAATAAGCTCCATCATGTTGACGGTTTTACCTACGCCCGCACCACCGAACAAGCCGACTTTACCGCCCTTGGCGAACGGACACATCAGGTCAATCACCTTGATGCCGGTTTCCAGCAGATCCTGAGAGTTCGACTGATCTTCGTAAGAAGGTGCAGAGCGGTGAATCGCCCAGCGCTCTTCTTCGCCAATGTCGCCTTTCATATCGATCGGCTCACCCAGCACGTTCATGATACGGCCAAGTGTGGCAGTACCTACCGGTACTTCAATTGGGTGCTGAAGGTCAACGGCTTCCAGACCACGCTTAAGGCCGTCTGAAGAACCCATGGCGATGGTACGAACCACGCCACCGCCCAGCTGCTGCTGAACTTCCAGCACCAGACGAGCATCACCATTTTTAACCTCAAGGGCGCTGTACACTTGTGGTACTGCGTCCTGAGGGAACTCGACGTCAACCACGGCGCCGATTACCTGGACAATCTTTCCAGTAGCCATCTTGAATCCTCTACCTAATTCATTTCTACCCGACGTTTAGGAAGCCGCAGCGGGGTTAGCGGTAACCGATCACCTGAATTGCTTACCAGGTAAACGCATTGTGACTCGTCCCCTTACTGCCAACTTCATCGCCTGAGCAGTACCTGGTTAAACCGCGGAGGCCCCCGAGACGATCTCGGTAAGTTCCTGAGTGATGTTGGCCTGACGAGCTTTGTTGTAGACCAACTGCAGCTCTTTGATCAGGTTTCCGCCGTTATCGGTTGCGGCTTTCATCGCCACCATTCGCGCGGCCTGCTCGCTGGCCAGGTTTTCAACAACACCCTGGTAAACCTGAGATTCGACGTAGCGGCGCAGTAACGTGTCCAGCAGCGCTTTCGGATCGGGTTCATACAGATAGTCCCAGGTGCTCTTTTTCACAACGCCTTCCGCATCATCTGCTGGCGGTAACGGCAGCAGCTGTACGATCTGTGGAGACTGAGACATGGTGTTGATAAATTTGTTGCTGACGATGTACAGCTTGTCGATGCGGCCTTCATCGTATGCCTGTAGCATCACTTTGACCGGGCCAATCAGGTCGGACAGGGCAGGTTTATCGCCCATGCCGTTGACCTGAGCAACCACGTTGCCGCCGACAGAGCCGAAGAATGACATCCCTTTAGAACCGATAATCGCCAGATCGCTCTCGACGCCTTTATCAGCCCAGGATTTCATATCCATCAGCACTTTTTTGAACAGGTTAATGTTCAAACCACCACAAAGCCCGCGGTCGGTAGATACGACCAGATAGCCGACGCGCTTAACGTCACGCTCATCCAGGTAAGGGTGCTTGTATTCCAGATTACCTAGCGCAATGTGACCAATCACTTTGCGCATGGTCTCTGCATAAGGACGGCTGGCCGCCATGCGTTCCTGCGATTTACGCATTTTGGAGGCGGCGACCATTTCCATCGCTTTGGTGATCTTCTGCGTGTTTTGCACGCTGCCGATCTTACTACGTATCTCTTTTGCGCCGGCCATAAGCTTCTCCTCAAAGCCTTGCGGCCTGCCCCAACAGGGACAAGCCGCCAGACATTACCAGGACTGGGTTGCTTTAAACGTTTCGAGGAGGCCTTTCAGCTTCTCTTCGATTTCGCCGTTATAGTTACCAGACTGGTTGATATCAGCCATCAGCTCTGCATGATCGCGATCCGCATAAGCCAGCAGTGCCGCTTCGCAGCTACCGATTTTCGCCAGTTCGACGTCATTCAGGAAGCCGCGCTCGGCGGCAAACAGCACCAGACCCTGCTGCGCTACGGACATCGGCGCATACTGTTTCTGTTTCAGCAGTTCGGTCACTTTCTGACCGTGGCTCAGCTGTTTGCGGGTTGCTTCATCCAGATCGGAAGCGAACTGCGAGAACGCCGCCAGCTCGCGATACTGTGCCAGCGCGGTACGGATACCCCCGGACAGTTTCTTGATGATCTTAGTCTGAGCAGCACCGCCCACACGAGATACGGAAATGCCCGGGTTAACCGCCGGACGAATACCGGAGTTGAACAGGTTGGTTTCCAGGAAGATCTGACCATCGGTAATCGAAATGACGTTGGTCGGAACGAACGCAGAAACGTCACCCGCCTGGGTTTCGATGATCGGCAGAGCCGTCAGTGAACCGGTTTTACCTTTCACTTCACCGTTGGTGAAACGCTCAACGTAGTCGGCGCTCACACGGGAAGCACGCTCCAGCAGACGGGAGTGGAGATAGAACACGTCGCCCGGGAAGGCTTCACGGCCCGGTGGACGGCGCAGCAGCAGAGAAACCTGACGGTAAGCAACAGCCTGTTTGGACAGGTCATCGTATACGATCAGCGCGTCTTCACCGCGGTCACGGAAGTATTCGCCCATCGCGCAGCCGGCATATGGTGCCAGGTATTGCAACGCAGCAGATTCAGATGCGGTCGCAACCACCACGATGGTGTTAGCCAGCGCGTTGTGTTCTTCCAGCTTGCGTACCACGTTAGCGATGGTCGAGGCTTTCTGACCGATGGCCACGTACACGCATTTGATGCCGGAATCGCGCTGGTTGATGATGGCATCGATCGCCATCGCGGTTTTACCGGTCTGACGGTCACCGATGATCAGCTCACGCTGGCCACGGCCGATTGGGATCATCGCATCAACCGATTTGTAACCGGTCTGTACCGGCTGATCGACGGACTGCCTGTCGATAACGCCAGGTGCAATCACTTCGATCGGGGAGAAACCGTCGTTGTCGATAGCGCCTTTACCGTCGATAGGTGCACCCAGGGTGTTCACCACGCGGCCCAGCAGGCCACGGCCGACCGGGACTTCGAGGATACGGCCAGTACACTTCACCGTCATGCCTTCCGCGAGGTCAGCATATGGGCCCATCACCACTGCACCTACGGAGTCACGCTCCAGGTTCAGTGCGATAGCGTAACGGCTGCCCGGCAGGGCAATCATCTCACCCTGCATCACATCGGCCAGGCCGTGTACGCGGATGATGCCGTCACTTACAGAAACAATAGTACCTTCGTTGTGAGCTTCGCTCACTACATTGAACTGAGCAATGCGCTGCTTGATCAGTTCGCTGATTTCGGTGGAATTCAGTTGCATATGCTCCAGTCCCCTTAAGACTGCAAGACGTCTGCGAGGCGTTCAAGACGACCGCGTACGCTGCCGTCAATGACCATATCACCCGCACGGATGATTACGCCTGCCATTACAGACTTATCAATTTTGCAATTCAGCTTAACTTTGCGTGACAGACGTTTTTCCATCGCGGCGCTGATTTTAGCCAGCTGTTCGTCACTCAGTGTTGTGGAAGAGATAACGTCAACCTCGGCGGTCGCATCGTGTGCGGCACGCAGTTGGATGAACTGTTCCAGAACAGCGGTAAGCGTGGGTAAACGTCCGTTTTCAGCCATCACCTTAATCAGGTTCTGACCGGCTTCGTCGAGTTGGTCACCACAAATCGCGATGAATGTTTCAGACAACGCTTCCGGCGCCAGGGCGCCGGAAAGGAGATCTGTCATCTGTTCATTGCTTGCCACCGAGGCGGCAAACGCCAGCATCTGCTGCCAGCGATCGACACCTTGATGCTCAACAGCAAAGTCAAAAGCTGCTTTGGCGTAGGGGCGAGCTACAGTAGTAAATTCAGACATCAGCCCCTCCCTCCTTACAGTTCAGCGACCAGTTTATCTACGATGTCGCTGTTAGCAGCTTCATCCACGGAACGTTCAATGATTTTCTCGGCGCCGGCAACAGCCAGCATCGCGACCTGCTTGCGCAACTCTTCACGAGCACGTTTGCGTTCGGCGTCAATTTCAGCCTGCGCCTGGGTGACGATCTTGTTACGTTCTTGCTCAGCCTCTGCTTTGGCTTCGTCCAGGATCTGCGCACGGCGTTTGTTCGCCTGCTCGATGATGACCTGAGCGTCGTCCTTTGCTTTTTTCAGCCGATCGGTCGCACTCGCCTGCGCGAGATCCAAATCTTTCCTGGCACGTTCAGCGGAAGCAAGGCCGTCGGCAACTTCTTTCTGGCGCTTTTCGATAGCGGCCATAAGCGGCGGCCATACGTACTTCATGCAGAACGCTACAAACAGGATGAACGCGATAGCCTGGCCGAGGATTGTTGCGTTAATGTTCACAGCACAATGCCTCTTGTTAAGTTAACTTATTCTGCCGCCGTGACTCACGGCGGCAGAAGCCGTTCATCGCATCCATCAAAGCAGAGCGATGAACAATCGGTTCTTACGCCGCGACAGCAAACATCACGTACAGTCCCAGCCCCACAGCGATCATCGGGATTGCATCCACCAGACCCATTACAACAAAGAACTGCGTACGCAGCAGAGGGATCAGATCCGGCTGGCGCGCGGCGCCTTCCAGGAATTTACCTCCGAGGATGCCGATACCGATCGCAGCACCGATTGCCGCCAGGCCCATCATCACAGCGGCAGCCATGTACAGCAGATCCATATTCAGGTTTTCCATGACAGTCTCCAGTTTGTTTCAGTTAAAACGCAGTAGTGTTGAGAAAAATATCAATGTTCTTCAGATGCCATCGACAGATAGACAATCGTTAAGACCATGAAAATGAAAGCCTGCAGCGAAATGATCAGGATGTGGAAAATGGCCCAGGGCACACTCAGAATCCACTGTGACCACCACGGCAACAGACCGGCAATCAGGATAAAAATCAATTCACCCGCATACATATTTCCGAACAGTCGCAGCCCCAGAGATACTGGTTTGGACAGCAGGCTCACGCCTTCCAGAATCAGGTTGATCGGAATGAATAACGGGTGGTTGAAGGGTTGCAGTGTCAGCTCTTTACTAAAGCCGCCAATGCCTTTCATCTTGATGCTGTAGAACAGAATCAAAACAAATACGCCAAGCGCCATCGACAGCGTGATGTTCACGTCGGCGGAAGGCACCACACGCAATGCTGGCAGCCCGAGGAAGTGCTCGCCGATATACGGCAGCAAATCGATAGGCAGCAGGTCCATGAAGTTCATCAGGAACACCCAGACGAAAATCGTCAGGGCCAGCGGAGCGATAACTTTGCTTTTGCCGTGGTACATATCGCGCACGTTGTTATCAACGAAACCGATAACCAGCTCGATAGCGGCCTGTAATTTGCCCGGTACGCCGCTGGTTGCTGATTTCGCTACCCGGCGAAACAGCACCAGGAATACCAGTCCCAGTACCACAGAGAAAAACATGGAGTCGATATTTAGTACCCAGAACGTCGCCGGAGCGTCGTGCGGATTCACTAGCCCGAAGGTACGCAGATCAAGCTGAAGATTATTCAGATGATGACCTATGTACTCTTGCGGCGTAGAGATTTCTCCTGCAGCCATGATGCCTCTTACCCTTTGTTGTTAATTACAGCCGGCGCGACGATTTGCACCATCAGCACCGATAACCAGGCCAGTCCCAGCGGCGTAAATACCGCTTTAAATACCCCCAGCGCCACGATAAGAACGAGAACAGTAACCATCACCTTTAGCGCTTCACCTAACGCAAAAGTCCAGGCGAGCCGCCCCGTTACTTCATGCCCCGCCTGGTGACGCCAGGCAAAAATCATAAACAACACGTTTGGCAGCCAGGCTGCCAGCCCACCGGCAAAGGCGGATACGCCCCAGGTCAAATCCTTAAAGGAAAACAGTACACCGATTACGACGAAGGTCACCAGCTGTAACAACAGCACGGTCCGGGCAAATTTCACTTTACAGAGGGACACTGACATGACGTTGAAACTCTCCTGCCCGGCTTAGGGTGTGCCGCGTGTCGCATTAATTTGCCTTAGCTCATTTGAGTAAGGTGGCAAAAACCGTGCAAATTATACGGTGCGCACCTGTGATTTCAATCGATAAGTCGTGAAAAGGTGAACAATTATTTTATTTTCTTTCTGACGGCCTGTTTTCCAAAAGGCCGAACAACGGCAACGGGTGGTTTTTTTTCTGCAATTCGAGACATTCCTTGCACATAAAGCGTGTCCACGATCACAAATTAGTAATATCACACTGCGATAATAAGCCACGCAATAACTAAACTTTAATAGTGTATTCGCTAAAAAACATTAACAATCATGAGCATAATGACTGTTTCTCTGAAAATGCTTTGTTCCTTTAAAAAAAAGCTTCTGTTGACTTTCGTAGCAAATATTTAACACAGGAAAGTAATGACTCACGCCAGGTTAATTACCCATATTTTATTTTCATAAGTGATTATAAGCTGGTGAACATGCCTGAGAAAAATGAACAGGCTGCTAACAGGATGTAAAAATCTGGTTAAATGTAACAGAGCTGTTCAGATAATTTCTGCCGGATAGCAGAATTTGAGAGTCATTTCACAGCCAGATGATTTTTGTGGATAGCCCCATCAACCTTAAGGTATTCGCGTTTAATGGCCAGAATCAGCAGAAAAGGGGCTTAACCAGGCGCCGCAAGTACTGCATAAACAGCAGACTGACGGGCCTTTATCTGTGGTTCTACGATCGGTTAGTGGGGACAATTATCACCAGATGCCGCTCACCTTCCAGCTGCGGGACGGTTAACGGACTGATTTTTTCTACCCTGAAACCTGCGGGCAATGCCGCGATTTCATCCTCGGGCAGTACGCCTTTTAAGGCGTAAAATCTCCCCTGTTGGGCCGGTAAATGGCGGCACCAGCTGACCATATCAGTCAGTGAAGCAAATGCCCGGCTAATCACGCCATCAAATCCCGGTTCGCCCGCAAAGTCTTCTACCCTGCTCTGCACCGGCATGATGTTTGCAAGCTGAAGCTCGTGCTGTACCTGTTTCAGGAAGCGTATGCGCTTACCCAGGCTATCCAGCAGGGTGAAGTGCGCCTGCGGGCGGACGATCGCCAAAGGCACCCCCGGCAGCCCGGGACCGGTGCCGACGTCGATAAAGCGATCGCCGACCAGATGCGGTTCCACCACGATGCTGTCGAGAATATGACGTACCAGCATCTGCTGTGGATCGCGCACCGAAGTCAGGTTGTAGGCTTTATTCCACTTGTGCAGCATCTCAACATAGCCGATCAGCTGATGTTTCTGACCGTCGGACAGGGAGATGCCTGCCGTTTTAAGTAACGCCGAAAGTTGATTAATCATGCACTTTTACGCAACAGGCCCTGTTTTTTGAGATAAATAAGCAGAATGGAGATCGCCGCCGGCGTAATGCCAGAAATACGCGATGCCTGACCAATTGAACCCGGTTTGTGATCGTTCAGTTTCGCGATCGCTTCATTGGACAGTCCGCTGACCTGCTGATAATCCAGATCGACGGGTAGCACCGTATTTTCATTGCGTAGCTGTCTGTCGATCTCTTCCTGCTGACGGGCGATATAGCCTTCATATTTGACCTGGATTTCAACCTGTTCCGCCGCTTGCGCATCGGCTAAAGCCGGAGCGAAGTGCTTCAGGGTCATCAGCTGCTGATAGGTCATTTCCGGGCGGCGCAGCAGGTCTTCGCCGCTGGCCTCTTTGGTCAGTGCAGCGCTGATCACACTGTTGACCTCAGCCACGCATTCCGATTTGGGATGTACCCAGATATCACGCAGACGCTGGCGTTCCAGTTCAATGCTTTCCAGCTTCTCATTGAAGCGCGCCCAGCGGGCATCATCGACCAGGCCCAGCTCCCGGCCAGCTTCGGTTAAGCGCAGATCGGCGTTATCTTCACGTAGCATTAAACGATATTCGGCACGCGAGGTGAACATGCGGTATGGCTCTTTGGTGCCAAGGGTACAGAGATCGTCCACCAGCACCCCGAGATAAGCCTGATCGCGCCGTGGCGCCCAGCTCTCTTTGTCCGCAGAGAGACGGCCCGCATTCAGGCCGGCAAGCAGTCCCTGCGCGGCGGCTTCTTCGTAGCCAGTGGTGCCGTTGATCTGTCCGGCAAAGAACAGGCCCTGAATATATTTGCTTTCCAGCGTCGGTTTGAGATCGCGCGGATCGAAGAAATCGTATTCGATGGCGTAGCCGGGGCGGACGATTTTCGCGTTTTCCATGCCGTGCATGGAGCGGACAATTTGCATTTGCACATCGAACGGCAGGCTGGTAGAGATGCCATTAGGATAGATTTCGTTGCTGGTCAGCCCTTCTGGTTCCAGGAAGATCTGGTGCGCATTACGATCGGCAAAGCGCATCACCTTGTCTTCGATGGACGGGCAGTAACGTGGGCCGATGCCTTCAATCACTCCTGCATACATCGGACTGCGGTCGAGATTATTGCGGATCACCTGATGGGTTTTCTCATTGGTGTAGGTGATATAGCAAGGCACCTGCCGGGGATGCTGGCTGACGTCCCCCATGAATGAGAAGACCGGTAGCGGGGTATCGCCATGTTGTGGAGCCAGCACGCTGAAATCGACAGTGCGGGCATCGATACGCGGAGGCGTTCCGGTTTTCAGGCGACCGACGCGTAGCGGCAGTTCACGCAGACGGCGTGACAGCGGGATAGAGGGGGGATCGCCAGCACGACCGCCGCTGTAGTTGTCCATGCCAATATGAATTTTGCCATCAAGAAAAGTGCCGACGGTCAACACCACGGCTTTGGCACGAAACTTCAGCCCCATTTGAGTCACTGCACCAACGACACGATCGTTTTCAACCAGCAGATCTTCAACGGCCTGCTGGAAGATCATCAGGTTGGGTTGATTCTCCAACGCGGTGCGTACCGCCTGACGATATAATACGCGATCGGCCTGAGCACGAGTGGCGCGAACGGCAGGCCCTTTGCTGGCGTTTAGTATCCTGAACTGGATACCCGCCTGGTCAATTGCGTGGCCCATCAGGCCGCCCAGCGCATCCACTTCTTTAACCAGATGTCCTTTCCCGATACCGCCAATCGCCGGGTTGCAGGACATCTGTCCCAGCGTATCGATATTATGGGTTAACAGCAGGGTTTGTTGACCCATACGAGCAGCGGCCATGGCGGCTTCTGTCCCCGCATGACCACCACCGATAACGATGACGTCAAAAGGATCTGGATAAAACATGGTACTGCACCTCGCGGCTTGTGCGAATTAAGGGACGTTGCTGAGGGCGTGGATTCTACTCAACTTTAGACGATGGGGAAAGCATCGGGATCGTCGTGTATTAAAAAGAAGATCTTTTTTATTTAGAGATCTCTTTATTAGATCTTCTATTAGGATCGACGATCTCTGTGGATAACCCTTTTTTACTGATAACGATCAACTTATTAGAGACGATCGTTAGCTGTTAACGACCGGTGATCCCGATCCGTATAAGCTGGGATCTAAATGGCATGTTATGCACAGGCTCCGCCAGGATGCCAAGTTGTTATTGGCATAACAACCGGTTTTCACCCGGTAATTAGCTATGTTATCCACAGAAATAAGTGTGAGAAAGCCTCAAAAAAGAGCGATATTTACAAAAGGGGGCGTGGGCAACGCAGGTTCAAAGGATCGAAAAGGCGATCGCTGCCCGATCGCCTCCCTGTTCAGATCAATGTCTTCCAGGTTTCCAGCCATTCGCCGGCGGGATCTTCCGGGATTTCATGTTCAAGTACGTCAATTTCCAGACGCTCGCCGATACGCTGCGCACCCAGAGAGGTCAGCAGCTGGTCAAATTGTCTGACGGCGCCGCAGAACAGATCGTATTCGCGGTTACCGAGGCCAACAGCGCCGTAGCGCAACTGACTCAGGTCGGGCTGCTGTTCCTTAATCGCATCGAACAGCGGCTGAATGTTGTCGGGTAATTCACCGGCCCCGTGGGTGGAGGTCACGATAATCCAGATCCCTTCCAGCTTCAGTTCTGCCAGCTCCGGCCCGTGGAGCGTGGTGGTGTTGTGACCGGCTTCAGAAAGCTGCTCATCCAGATGATCGGCCACGTATTCCGAGCTGCCCAGCGTACTGCCACTGATTAAAGTAATGTCGGCCATAATCTGATCCCAGTGTGATAATGGCGGGCATTGTACGCTGTGATCAGGCTGGGATCTACCTGTGGGTAAGTAGGGATATTTCTTAATTTCATTGGCTTTGCTGGCCATCGTGATCATAGCCATGTTTATCGCCAGGCTGTCTGTAAACGGATTAAGCAGAACCTGGCGCAGTCGCAACGCGGTGCCCGACTTACAGAAACGGGAGGGGTTGGCTGTGGATAATTTCATGCACCGATCATGGGATAATCGTACGCATGATCGGGTTTTGCAACGAGATCAGGGTTTCAGTTGACTGGATCTCATCGATGGTCTGGATCTTGTTAATCAGTACCTGTTGCAGGGCGTCGATCGAACGGCACATCACTTTAATAAAGATGCTGTAATGTCCGGTGGTGTACCAGGCTTCCACCACTTCTTCAAGCTGCTCCAGTTTCGCCACCGCAGCAGGATAGTCCCTGGCACTCTTCAGGATGATGCCGATAAAGCAGCACACGTCGTAGCCAAGCTGTTTTGGGTCTATTTCGACCCTCGTTCCCTTGATGATGCCCGCCTGCTTCATCTTTTCCACGCGGACGTGGATGGTGCCCGGACTGACGTTGAACTGCTTGGCCAGCTCGGCATAGGCGGTACGGGCATTATCCATCAGGGCAACGAGAATGCCGCGATCGAGGCTGTCTGGCTGCATATTTTCTGCCATAGTGGCTCCGCGATTAGTGAATATTCAGTTGTGGTGCGATTAATGTGCGGGATTGTGAAGGGAATGGCAATCTGATTGCGGGAATGATAGCGGGCATGGTGATATGCCCGCTACAGGTCAGCGTTTACGCCACAGGGTTAGCTGGGCAACGCTGTGCTGGAATTTACGCGCCGTTTCGCGGATGACAAACGGCACGTCCTGAGGTGGGGCGATCTCCTCAAAGTCGGCGGCCAGCAGGCGTTGCAGTGCCTGATAAGTCGATAGCGCCTCGCCATTTTCTCTCATGCCGCCCAGCCAGCTCTCCTTCGGCGTGAACGCTTCAAGCCAGGTATAAGGAGAAGAAAGCATCAGCACGCCGCCGGGGCGGATGGTTGGCGTAATATCCGTCAGGAAGCGCTTCGGCTGGCGCAGGCGGTCAATCAGGTTAGCGGCCAGTACCAGATCCCAGGCTTCCGCCTGGGGTTTCAGGTTGCAGGCATCCCCCTGTACAAACCGGATGCGGCTGGCCTGTTCCGGGCCGAGATCGTAGTCCTGCAAGCGCAGCTGATGGTATTCAATCAGATCGCCCTCTTCCTGAGTCACATAGCGGAAGCCTTCGCCACGGGAGAGTTGCAGGGCGACATCGATAAAGCGCGCCGAGTAGTCCATTCCGACCACCTGCTTAAAATGACGCGCCAGTTCAAAGCTGGCACGGCCGGTAGCACAGCCGATATCCAGCGCCCGCAAATGTTGCTGGCTGATATCACCGGCGATCTGCGCCAGCGTTTTGGCATAATTTCCCACGCCAAAGTATTCAGCGCCGTACTGGAAGTCGAGATACTGTGACACCATGCTGTCCGTTTCATACGGATTGGCGTGCAGGCTTCCCTGATGCTGCGAGACCACATAGCGGAATCCCGCATGCTGGAAGAAGTGGCGTCGGAAGGCATAGCGTGCCGATTTCAAGGCTTCATTGCCGGTTGATATCCAGCTGCCGCCCTTAATCAGGGTATGTTTACCGTCAAAAGTCGGGGTGGAGAAGTCGTCATATAACGGGTGGACGCGGAAGCCGGGAAACCCACTGATTGGCGTGGTGGTCCACTGCCAGACATTGCCAACCAGATCGTAAAACTCCCCGTGGGCAAAGCGATCTACCGGGCAGGAAGAGGCCCAGCGGGCCAGATTAATATTGCCCGGCGCTTCACTCCAGTCCGGTTGGTCGCCCGCCACCTGTTCACGCAGCCGCATCCATTCACTTTCCGCCGGAAGCTGTACCGCAAGGCCCGTCTCCTCCGCTTTCCAGCGGCAGAATGCGGCCGCCTCCAGCTGATTGACTTCAGCCGGCCAGTCCCACGGCATCGGCACTTCTTCCGCCAGCAGGCGCAGCCTTAATGCTTCCGGCTGCTGTGATGAACCGGCCCAGAAGGTTGGCATATGCGCCCCGGCGAACTCGCGCCAGCCCCAGCCTTCATCATCCCACCAGCGCCGGGTCTGATAGCCCCCGGCGGCAACGAAAGCAAAAAACTCGGCGTTACTGACCAGCATGCGGCTGGCCTGAAATGGCTTCACCTCGGTCACCTGGCTGCCGTACTCATTGTCCCAGCCGTAGGTATCATCGGTTTTGCCCAGGGTTATGCGGCCAGCGCTTACGGAGACAAGGCTGTTGTGCGGCACGGCCTGACGGTCGTGGCGGGCTTCAGGACAGGCAGGCCAGTGAGGTTGGGCTTTAACCCATGCCAACGGCAGCTGGCGGATCAGCACGCTGGAGGTTTCCAGATGAATACGTTCGTGCTCAATCCCCATCAGAATGACCCAAGCCGGGCTGTTCCAGTCGATCGGCAGCGTTAACGGCATCTGCTGAATGAACTGCTCGATAAGATGACGAACCTTCCCGCGATAGTCGCGCAGTTCTGCCAGCGACGGCCAGCTGTAGTGGCTGTTATCGAGATCGTCCCAGCTCATTTCATCGACGCCGATCGCCATCGTCGCTTCGATCCGGTCATCAATGCGCGCATCGATAAGGCCGCCCGCCATCAATTTATTGATGAAGAAGGTAGCGGTATGACCATAATAGAAGATCGGTGGATGACGCAGCGAAATCGCCTTGTTATACCAGGCGCGTTCGTCGCTGAGGCAGTCGAACAGGCTTTCGTACAGTTCCCAGGTTTGACGAAAATAGCGCAGTAGCTGCAATCGTTTTTGTTGTGGATCGCTACCGCTAAGCTTCAGCGTGCGGGTGGGCGCAGGTAATCCCGTCTGGTGGTGTTGTGCGGTCACATGATGCTCCCATCTTGCCATTGGCTAACGCGTTCATATCACTATAGCAAATAAGGTTTGTGGCACGGTGACAAAGAGCGGTGTTCAGCGTTTCCAGCGGCGTAGCAGTCGGCTTTTCAGCCCGGTATCGAAGCGCCAGATATGGTCAAAGATGCGCATAATGGCGGGTTTTCCATGATCGGACATGGCAACGGCGTGGAAGCGCTGCTGTTGCTGTTGCTGATGAATGCGTACGCGGGTTACCAACGCATCCGGCAGGCGTTGGGCGATAAAATCGGAGAGAACCACCACGTCGGCATCCTGCCACTGCGGGTCAGACAGCTTCTCTGATACCGCCTCAAGGCAGGCGGCGAGATCGGTTCCGCCACGAAAACGCTGGCTGAGAAAGCGAATAGCCTGACTGATGCCGTCGCCAGCGGTCAGCTCATAGCCGATCGCCTGATGAGCAAACAGCATAACGTAGCAGCGGCGATTATCCGCCAGCGCGACTTTCAGCAGGGCAAGACAAAAAGCTTTGGCGCAGCGTTCGTTAAACCCGCCCATCGAACCGGAGGTATCAACGCAGACGATAAACGGGCCGCGCTGTTGCGGGTCACGATGCTGGTGGACAACGGGGCGCTGCGTGATGTGGTCATGCCAGCTTTCCCCTTGCAGACGATAGGTCAGCAGGCGTTTCTCCACCAGCCGCCGGTAGAATTCAATCTCCAGCTCGCTGATGCCGAGCGTTGCCAGCTCCGGCGGCAGCAGGCGCAGGATATCATCGCTTTGGTGCAGGCCGCTGACCTCTTCCGGCACGTTTGCCGGTTCACGCACCCGCTGGTGACAGGTTTGCGCTGGCGTATCATCTGACGGCACCGCCTTCGCTTCGCGGCTGCGTCCCAGCTGTTGGGCCAGCTTCAGCAGCTCCGGCTGGCTGGCCAGGAACTCGCCGTACTGCACGATTAGCTGATAATCGCCTTGCTGTAACGCGCCGCGCGACAGATCCCACAGTCTGCCCGCCGCGCCTTCGCCGTCATCCGCCAGCACCGGAGCAAGCTGGCCGCTTACTGCCAGCCGCTGTTGCAGCTCTGCCAGCAGTCTTTCCCGCTGCTGATCGAGCAGCTGCTGGTTAAGCGTCAGGGTCTGCAACGTCAGGCTCAGACGCCAGCGCTGTAAAAACAGGATTTGCTGCGCACTATTAAGCTGGCGGGTATCGATGTTGGCGACCAGCGCTCGCGCTTTCTCGTTAAACGTTGACCGTTGTTGCTCAAGCCAAACCAGCAGTTCGGCTAACCTGGCGTTAAAATCGCGCAGGCTCAACGTCTGGAACTGCTGAAATCGCTGAAACTCCGCTGCCAGCTGCGGCGGAATGGCGGTGGACTTTAATTGTTGCAGGATGTCTGCCTTGCGCCGTGGCAGGTCGCGCGTCAGAGCGGTTTTGAGGGAGGGAAATTTCTCAAAGAAAATGGCCAGCTGTGGCGAGGCCAGCAGGGTAATAACCAGCTCTTCCACCAGGTCGTTCTCATTTATTGACAGAAAAAGACTTAGCGTATCAAGTGAAATCACTGTCGTGCCTGCTTCAGCTGTTCAGCGACCTGCTGCAGGCTTTCTTCCACTTTTGCCAGCCAGTCATCGCTGATAAACAGACAGCGATGGTGCTGGCTGAACAGGGTGCGCTGTGCGCACAGCTGGGTATCCAGTTCAGCCAGCGCCAGTGAGATCTCGTCGGGCAGCCCCTGCTGCGCTTTGCCGGGCAACATCAGACGCGAAGCCTGCAGGCTGACGTCACGCAGCGTCAGGCAGTCACTGTCGTCGACGTGCAGGTCAAGAATTTGTGCAAAACCTATGCCGTTGAGCTTGCCGCGTACCTCACCGCCTTTTTGCAGCCAGCGGTCCAGCGCCTCGCGGGGCAGGGTGATATGCGTTACCCGCATATCATGCAAGGTTAGCGGTTTTTGCAACATCAGCGTGAGTGACCCGGCGGTGAGCGCGGTGGGCAAATCGTAGTGTGGCTTGCGGCTAAACATGCCGCCGTGTTTCTCCAGGCGAATGGCCTGTTCGCGACTTTGCTGCTGCTGCAATGCCAGGCGGCGCGTATTGATTTGTTGCAGTTGGAACAGCATGGGCTGCTGTTGCCAGGCATGCTGGGTAATCAGGCTATCCAGCTCATGCTCAAGCAGCGTCATTGAACCTGTGTTATGCCACAGGCAGTCTTTCAGCAGGATCAGGTCGATAGGGGCAATCGCAATACGGCCGCTGTAGAAGGCGCTTGCCTGTAACAGATGAATGGCCTTTTTCCAGCGTCGATCGGAGATATATGGGGCTTCCGGCTGGCCTTCCAGCCGTTCGCGCAGCATGAAGATAAGCTCGAAAACATCGTCCGGCAGGCTGACCTTACTGATACCCAGCTGCCACTGCTGATACTCCTCGTCGCTGATGCACAGCGATTCAGCCACCGGATTTTGATTTTCATCCTGCTGGTGGGTGAGCAAACTGCGGAAATTCTGCTTTTCATGCACGTTGTCCAGCCACAGGCGGATTAACATGCGGTCATACAGCGCTTCCAGCCCGCTGTCGGCCTCCGGCAGTTCGTTTGAAGCGGTCACCAGCAGGCGCATCGGAATTGTCTTTTCGCTGTCACCGTTACGAAAACGCCGCTCGTTAATCGCGGTTAGCAGCGTGTTCAGAATGGCCGGCCCGGCCTTCCAGATTTCATCAAGGAAGACGATTTCTGCATCGGGCAGATAGCCTTTCGTCAGGCGCTGGTAGCGGCCTTCGTCTTTCAGCGCCTGAATGGAAAGGGGGCCAAATACCTCTTCCGGGGTGGAAAAGCGCGTCATCAGATATTCAAAGGCGCGGGCATGTTGGAAAGCAAACTTCAGCCGTCGGGCGATCAGGCTTTTAGCGATACCCGGCGGGCCAAGTAAAAACACACTTTCACCGCACAGCGCGGCCAGCAGGCAAAGGCGGATCGCATGATGGCGCTCGTAAAGTCCTTTTTCCAACGCATTGCTCAGGCGGGAGATGCGTTCTGCCAGTAATTGAGATGGGGCCATAATCAACGTTCATCCTTTTCTACGGTCAGGCCAGCATCGTTGGCTGGCGAGCGCAAACACGACTGGCTATGATGCTTGAAAGAGTTGATAGTAGTCAGCTTTTTTATTATCAAAGGGTGACACGACCACTAACGGCGTCATTTTTCAGGTAATTAACGGTGGGTATTGATGATGGATCGTGCATACTGTGCGCGTTTTGACGGACTGCTGAACCGTGCGCAATCCCGCGTAAGTCCACCGCAACAAAAGACAAATCTATGAGTTCTGAGAAGAAGCAATCCCTGGGAGCCGTCATGCTGGCTGCCATTGGCGTGGTATATGGTGATATTGGCACCAGCCCGCTTTACACTCTGCGCGAATGTCTTTCCGGGCAGTTTGGTTTTGGTGTAGAGCACGATGCCGTATTTGGCTTTTTATCGCTGATTTTCTGGCTGCTGATCCTCACCGTCTCGTTAAAGTATATCAGTTACGTGATGCGCGCCGACAATGCCGGTGAAGGCGGGATCCTGACGCTGATGTCACTGGCGGGGCGATATACCGGATCGCGTTCGACGGCAATTCTGGTGATCATGGGCCTGATTGGCGGCAGTTTCTTCTATGGTGAGGTGGTGATCACCCCGGCGGTATCGGTGCTCTCGGCGATGGAAGGGCTGGAAGTGATTGCCCCTTCGCTCGATCGCTATATTGTGCCGATGGCTATCGCGGTACTGACCCTGCTGTTTGTCATTCAGAAACACGGTACCGGCATGGTTGGCAAGCTGTTTGCCCCGGTGATGCTGCTGTGGTTTATTGTGTTGGCGGCGCTTGGCGCGCGCGGTATTGCTGATAATCCTCAGGTTTTACACGCCCTGAATCCTTACTGGGCGGTGCACTTTTTCATGGAATATAAAACCGTCTCTTTCTTTGCGCTGGGCGCCGTGGTACTGGCGATTACCGGCGTTGAAGCGCTGTATGCCGATATGGGCCACTTCGGCAAGTTTCCTATCCGCCTGGCGTGGTTTGTTGTGGTACTGCCTTCGCTGGTGCTGAACTATTTTGGCCAGGGGGCGCTGCTGCTGAAACACCCGGAAGCGATAAAAAATCCCTTTTTCCTGTTGGCTCCGGATTGGGCGCTAATCCCGATGCTGATCCTGGCTGCGCTGGCCACGGTGATTGCCTCACAGGCGGTGATTTCCGGCGTCTTCTCCCTCACCCGTCAGGCGGTGCGCCTGGGTTATCTGCCGCCGATGCGCATCGTTTACACCTCGGAACAGGAATCAGGACAAATTTATATCCCGGTGATCAACTGGCTGCTGTTTATCGCGGTGGTGCTGGTGATCCTTGGCTTTGAACACTCCAGCAATCTGGCGGCCGCTTACGGCATCGCCGTGACCGGGACTATGGTATTAACGGCCATTCTGTGCAGCACGGTGGCGATTCAGAACTGGCACTGGAATCGCTATCTGGTAATGGTGTTATTGGTCGGTATGCTGTGCATCGATATCTCGCTGTTGTCGGCCAACGTGGTGAAACTGTTCTCCGGCGGCTGGCTGCCGCTGACGTTAGCACTGGTCATGTTTATCGTCATGACCACCTGGAAAAGCGAGCGTTTCCGCCTGCTGCGCCGTATACATGAACACGGAAATTCTCTGGAAGCGATGATCGCGTCACTGGAGAAATCGCCGCCGGTGCGCGTGCCGGGCACCGCCGTCTATATGTCGCGCGCCCTCAACGTCATCCCCTTTGCTATGTTGCACAACCTCAAACATAACAAGGTGTTGCACGAGCGCGTGGTGCTGCTGACGCTGCGCACGGAAGATGCCCCCTATGTGCATAATGTGAAACGCGTGACTATTGAGCAGCTGTCGCCCACCTTCTGGCGCGTGGTGGCGAGCTACGGCTGGCGTGAAACGCCGAATGTGGAAGAAATCTTCCACCGCTGTGGTCTGGAAGGTTTGAGTTGCCGCATGACGGAAACCTCGTTCTTTATGTCGCACGAATCGCTGATCCTTGGCAAGCGGCCGTGGTATCTGCGACTGCGCGGCAAGCTGTTCCTGATGCTGCAAAAGAACGCTCTGCGCGCGCCCGATCAGTTTGAAATCCCGCCTAATCGGGTGATTGAATTGGGAACACAGATAGAGATTTAAGCGGCGGTGAGGGGGGCAATTGCGTCTATATCAAACCGGATTTTCTCTTGTCGGGCTGAGGTTATTGCCCCCTGGTCCGCGATCAGCGTCGCTTTAGTTCACCATCAATTAGTCGCTTGCCAGTGGGCATTTGACTCGCCTTGCGGTGGAAAATACCATTTATGGGTTGACGGGTTACCTTCGGTTTGCAGGATGTGGTGCCCATATCCGGCTTTATAATATACTGAACCCACTTTTCCGTATTCCTCCCAGATTTTGGGATTAGCCTTTGTCCCCATGTTTAATCCGCCGTAAAGCCAGTTCCAGTTATCCATCTTGCCATCAGGAAAACGCCAGCCGTTAAGCGATGGTGTTCCTTCTTTTCTTAAAATGTAAAACAAACGATTATCGGAACAATAATACACCTCGCCGACTACGCCTGCTTCGTTTGGCTGTTTGGGGGCCGTGTAGGCACCCGCTTTAAAGGAGATGAATTTCCAGTGACGATTGGAATTACCACGTGCCGGGAAAGACCACTGATTGTCGGCCGGCCTGCCCGCCGTTTTGAGGATTAAAAAGCCATGCCCGGTCTGATAGTACACCGAGCCTGTTTTTCCGTACTCCTCCCACTCTTTAGGTGAGTGCAGGGTTCCGTTGTTTTTTCCGGCGTAGACCCAGTTAGCATCATCAGATTCATCTACCGGGAGATGCCAGCCACGGTTCGCCGGGTTACCCGATTTCCTCAGGATATAAAACGATCTATCTTCGTCAGAGTAATAGACTTCGTCCGCTATACCTTCATCGGTCAGGCGTTTTGGCGCGGTAAAGGAGCCTGCTTCCCAGGAGATAAATTTCCAGCGATAGTCGGACTGACCTTCAGGCGGGTAATACCATTTCTTATCTGAAGGCCTGCCTTCAGTTTGCAGGATCAAATAACCGTATTTAAAGGAATGATAAACCGATCCCGTCTTGCCATACTCATGCCATGCTTTAGGCGACTCCAGGGTTCCATGGTGTTCCCCGCTGTACAACCAGTTGGCGTTATCCGCTTTACCGGAAGGGAATTGCCAGCCGTTGTCCGCAGGAGTCCCTTCGCTTTTAAGTATATAAAGATACTGATTTTTGTCGTCATAATAGACCTCTCCAACCGTACCCTTAACATTATAGTTTTTAGGGTTTTTGAACGAACCCATGATCCAGGATATGACGTTCCAGTGCGAGTTAGACGTGCCATTTTGCGGGAATGACCAGAGTTGCTGTGAAGGTCTGCCTGAGGTTTTCAGGGTCAGATAGCCATATCCGGCGTGATAATATACCGATCCCACTTTTCCATATTCATTCCAGGCTTTAGGTGATTCCGGGGTGCCTCTGTTTTGCCCGGCGCAAATCCAGTTCTCGTTGTCTGCCCTACCGGGAGGGAAATCCCAACCGTTGCGCGAAGGATTACCCGCATTGCGCAAAAGATAAAACAGCTGGTGTTCGTCAGAATAATAAAGCTCGCCAGCCACACCTTCCGCCGTCGGCCTTTTAGGCGCGTTGAAAGTACCCGCCTCCCGTGAGATAAATTGCCATCGCTGGTTGGACGTACCTATAGGAGGGAAAAGCCATTTTTCGTCTGGCGGTCGGCCTTCGCTTTTCAGGGTAAAGTAGCCAAGTTGAGGATCGTAGTAAACCGAACCAGCTTTGCCATATTCACTCCACAGTTTAGGCGAGTCGAGGGTGCCCCTGTTTTTCCCGGCGTAGAACCAGTTCTTATTATCCATGTTAGCGGCAGGGAAGTGCCAGTTTTTAGTCAAAGGCATTTTATTGTTTTTTAAGATATAAAACGATGCGCTTTCGTCGCTAAAATAGACTTCTCCCGTCTTGCCTTGCACATTCTGTTTTTTTGGGGTGTCGAAGGTCCCCACATCCCAGGAGACGAATTTCCAGTGTCTGTTGGACTTACCACCATCCGGAAATTGCCAATGACTTGATGATGGCCGGCCTTCGGTGTTGAGGGCTAAATAGCCGTACCCCGGCTGGAGGTATAGCGACCCCGCTCTTCCGTACTCATCCCAGGTTTTAGGGGAGTCGAGGGTTCCTTTGTGTCTTCCGGCGTAGATCCAGTTCTCGTTATCCTGCTCATTGGAGGGAAAAAACCAGCCGTAAAGGGAGGGATTACCGTTAGCTTTCAGGATATAAAACGTTTGATTTTCATCAGAATAATAGACATCCCCAGCGCTGCCTGGATCGTTATGTGATTTGGGAGCGTTAAAGGAGCCTCGTTCCCAGGAGATCAGTTTCCAGCGCTGACTGGAATTACCTCCCTCAGGAAATGGCCAGTTATTGTCAGACGGCCGTCCTTCAGTTTTCAGGCTGAAATAGCCATAGCCGGGATGATAATATAACGAGCCGGGTTTTCCGTACTCGGTCCAGGCTTTAGGTAAGTCGGGTGTTCCGGGGTTTTCCCCGGCGTAGATCCAGTTCCCGTCATCCGTTTTACCGGCAGGGAAGGACCAGCCTTGTCGCGCTGGCTTGCCATCTTTTCTCAGGATGTAAAACGCCTGATTGTCGACCGAGTAATAAACTTCTCCAGAGGTGCCTTCAACCTCCGGCAGTTTGGGTGATTTGAAGGAACCGACCTCATAACATATGAACGACCAGAAGGCGTTGGAATTACCGGCGTTCGGGTAAACCCAGTAGTTTTCCGATGGACTGCCCTCAGTGACAAGGCTCATATATCCCCATCCGACCTGAAAATACACCGAACCTGCTTTTCCATATTCTTGCCATTGTTTCGGAGAATCCAGGGTTCCCAGATTTTTCCCGGCGTAGATCCAGTTCTCATCATCTTTTTTTTCAGTGGGGTAACGCCAGCCATGGTCGGTTGGGCTGCCCATTTTTTTCAATACATAGAATGATTCGTTTTCCTCAGAGTAATAGACGTTGCCCGCAGCGCCTTTATCATTCCAGGCCAGCGGCGTGGTAAACGTGCCGGCTTGCCTGGTGACAAATTCCCAACGCTGACCAGACTGACCTGCCGGTGGAAAATACCATTGATGATCTGAAGGTCTGCCATCCGTTTTGAGGATCAGATAGCCATAATTCACGTCATAATATATCGAGCCGGCTTTACCGTACTCATACCAGTGTTTGGGCTGTTCCATTGTTCCCGGGTGGCGACCTGCGTACAGCCAGTTCTCATTGTCGCTGGCATCATCTGGGTAATGCCAGAAATGGGTTGAGGGGTGTCCTTCTTTTCTGTATTCGAAGAATTTGTTTCCTTTCTTGTTAAGAAAAATATCGCCCTGAAAGCCAAATTCATTCCAACTTTTCGGCGAAAGGTACATGTTTTCGGTAGATATGCCGAGGTTATACGCGATATCCATTAATGCCGGTAGTGTAACAATTTTATTGAATCCTGTTTCACTCCTGCTCACTACCGCGGGCGAAGATTGCATTGCCAGAGAGTAATATTCTTCGTCAAGAGGTTTGCTCAGATAGGCATCCAGGTAATCGGTGGCTTCCGGGCTGATATATAACACCTCCATACAGAGTTCGAAGAATGCCAGGTCATCTTTCACAGAATATGACAATAACAGTTCGCGAATAATTGTGCTATAACTATCATGTTGACCATAGAATAATTCATTATTTTTAATAAAGGTATCGATATCCAATTTACCTAAAACTAATCTACCGATTTCGATTAAGAAAAGGTTAAAGTATCGGGAATTTCGTTTTGTTCTTGGCGGTGCAGGGGCAGAAGACTCTTTAACCGTATTTACCAGGTAGTGATATATTCCTCTGACTTTATTGATAAAATTGATGTTTCTGTCAGTGACTTCTGCAGAGACACTTTCAAGATCGCTTAAGGGGGTGGGGTCATAAATGACTCTGGCCTCAGGTTCTGCATCATAAGTTGTACGGTATTTGCCGCGCCAGGCTACGACCCGTTTTCCCATGCTGGCTGAAATTATCCTTCCGCTGGAAGGAAAGCCGGTAGCTCCGAAACAGGATTCAATTTCGATAGAATTGATCTTATCGAGATCGATGCCTTTAAACTTAGCAAGGCCTTTTATAATGCTGACAATCTCAGAAGGAGACTTATAGTTAATATTCCTCGGGCCGCCGTGCGCCCGGACGCGCAGAAATGCACCGAATGAATAAAATCTGGCGTCCTTTCCCAGTAAAGCCTGAATTCGGGTGTTTTTCAGATTGAAAGAGACAGACTTTGCCCACAGATTTCTTTCCTTTATTTGGTTTTTAAGATCGCTAGATTTATATATGGTGTGTTGTCCGCTTATTTTCAATGAAGGTTCGAAAAGTTCAGGGATGAAATATTCGTCATTGTTCAGGCGCAATGCAAATATTCCACCCTCGTAACTTCCTGTGGGCTGACGAGTCAGGAAAATGATTCCGCCTGGTGGGGTGTTTTCATCGATCTCCTCACTTTTTAACCACAACTTCTCTGCCGTGATATAACTACGTATGGGGCCTTTATTAAGAATGTCTTCACGCATGACTGTTACCAGTTCGGGAGGTATATCTCCCGTTCTGGATAACACAACGCCTATGGCATGAGCGCCGCCTGCGCTGTAATCGTCTTTTTCCAGCTGCAATACGGATTCTTTATAGCTTTTATCAAAGGGTAACTTGGTATCTTTTATGGATCCGGCGTAAACTTTGAATTTTTTCCCCTCGCTGCTGATGAGAACACCATCTTCAAAGTTTCCCAACTGTTCGGCCGTCAGGGTAATGCCATCATGTACAAACTCGGCAGCCAGAATTTCATTGTTGACTCCGCTAAATAACCCGTTGCCCATTGCCAGCATAGTGTGTTTTAGCGGCGAATTTTTCCCTGCATCCTCGATAAAAACAATGACCTGCCCTGTCTTTACTTTGAGTAATTGGTTCAATTCCGCAACATTGATTGTGTTTTCCATATTCTTCAGGCATGAAGATAAATCTGTGGCGCTACTGAGAAATAAATTCATGTTTTTCTCTTCCGCTAACCCCGATTTGGCAAGAATTCTGGTGACAAAGTCCACGGATGAAATCTCTTTATCAATTTTAATTAATTCATTTCTTGCATAGGTTAGCAGCCTTCGCCCTGCTTCAAATACAGATTCCCTGCCTGTTTTATCTGGGCTCATAACAATGGTTTTTCTTCCATTAACCCATGACTTATTATCACGAGAATAGGAGATATATTGTTTTTTTAGTAGCAAAGACTTTTGTTCTAAATTGTAAACGCTGACTCCGTCTGAATCCCTGTTCATTTTGAATTCTCCGCCGTTTACCTCAACAAATACCCCCCCATTTTTGATGTTCAGCTTATCAGGGATAATATCTTTAAGGGGGCCTTGATGTTCTTTACTGAGCAGCCTGACACTATGCAGGTCGAGCGATGCGGAAAGCATTTGGGATACGGATAAGAATTCACTGTTGATTTCAATAATCAGGTTGAAATCCATTGCTTTACCCTCCAGCCTGTCTGCAATGGATTCCAGGACAGGGGGGACAAGGTTTTGCAATATCGTCAGAGGAACAAAACCAGGAAATGAATGCAGTACGGTGCTGGAAATGGTGTCAATATAATGCATGATATTAAGGAGAAATGTTTTCTCCGACGTTTTCGGGCACCCTTTTTTAAGATATTCATAGTCGTAGACAATCTGCCACTCTTCTCCCGCCATTTTTATTGGGCTGTGTAATGTTTTGGCTATGTTGCGCAGAACGTCGGAGAAACTTAACGCTTCACGCTCTTTTTGACATGCAAAATCAAACAGCTTCTTTTGGCTCACCCCTGAACCAGGTAATACTGTACTGACCGGCTGTGGAAGAGCCAGATGTCGCCTGACATGCCTGGCAGCCTTTATTTCGCCATTAAACGGGGTGCTGAACAAATCTGCCGTTTCAGATGTATTAGCCATGGCAGTGGAAGCCGGGTTATACCTGCTGTGGCTATACTGCCGCCGCCACAGCCCGGCACCGGCCAGCATAATCGCAGCGCCCATGACGCAAGCCGTTTTACTCTTAAGTGATAAGGGCAGAATCTGCTGCTGGTTCATTTCGCCGCGGGCATCGCGCAGATCTTCCGCTTGCTGATAAAGCTTTTCACCTGCATAAATCACCGCTGACAGCTCAATGTCTTCGTTGTCGGCTTCATCAGCACTCCAACGCAGCGCCCTTTTCAGCGTATTCAGGAGCCGACGGCCCGCGATCGTGCGGGAGCTAACGCCGCCTTGTTTAAACAAATACCCATCACTTTTTTTGGCCGATTTGATTCGAGCGATCAGTGGTGACGTTTCGTTTTTGCTGCGCGAAGCTTCGGGGTTGAGGCTTGATGCGGAAAGTTGTGATACCTGTTCAGCATTTTCCCTTGTTATTGCGATCATAACTCCAGCTCCTTTGGTGTATAGCTACGATTAAAAACCTTATTTCAGTTAATAATATCGCTATTCTTTAAAATTAAGATGTTGGAAATATCAGGAAAGGTTCTTTGCGCTGCTTTGCAGCGGGTGTTGAATGTATCTGAACTACTGCATTGAGCCGTCCAGGCTCAGGTAAAGATCACTGGAAAGCTGGCGATCAAATGCGAGGAGCAGCCGGGGGCCAACGGCAGTGACAATCACAGTTTTCTCCTACATCCAGCCTGGCGCTGTGCGCTTTTAAACGGATGGCAGAGGATTAAACCGTCAAGGCTATCTATGGCAGGATGCTTGCAGCTTTGCCGGGCGGAATGCCCGGTATGCTTCTGTCATTGCGAGAGGTAGCGCCAGTGGGTATTTGATTCACCTGTCTGCGGGAAATACCATTTATTGACCGAAGGGTTGCCTTCAGTTCGAAGAACAAAGTACCCATATCCGTTTTTATAATATATTGAGTTAACTTTTCCATACTCGCCCCAGTGTTTGGGATAAGCCATCGTTCCTTTGTTATCCCCACCGTAAAGCCAGTACCAGTTATCCTGTTTGCCTGAAGGGAAGCTCCAGCCGCTTTGCGATGGAACGCCCTCTTTTCTCAGGATATAATACAGTTCCTGACTGAAAGAATAGTAGACTTCACCAGCTACTCCTTTATCAGTCGCCTGTTTAGGGTCCTTGTAGGTACCCGCCTCGAAAGAGATAAAGCTCCAGTGGTCATCAGACTCACCGGCATTTGGGAAAAGCCATTGATTGTCCGGGGGCCGGCCTTCCGTTTTCAGGGTCAAGAAACCATATTCGGCCTGATAGTATATCGAGCCTACTTTTCCATACTCTGTCCACTGTTTGGGCGAATAAAGGGTTCCCTTGTTTTCCCCACCATAGATCCAGTCGATACCATCTGCCTTTTCAGCAGGAAAATGCCAGCCGCGGCTGGCCGGATTACCCGTTTTTTTCAGGATATAAAACGACTGGTTTTCGTCGGAATAATAGACTTCTCCTGCCACACCTTCATCACTTTGCCGTTTGGGGGAAACCCAGGAACCTGCTTCCCAGGAGATGAATTTCCAGTGTTTGTCAGACTGACCGTTAAGCGGGTAATACCATCTTCTGTCCGATGGACGGCCTTCAGTTTGTAGAGTCAAATAGCCGTATTTAAAGCTGTAATATACCGCCCCCTGTTTGCCATACTCACCCCATGTTTTGGGTGAGTGCAGGGTTCCCCTGTTATCTCCGGTATAAATCCAGTGAGCGTTGTCCGCCTTAGCGCGAGGGAAAAACCAGCCGTTGGTGGCTGGTGTCCCCTCTTTTTTAATAGCATAAAACAACTTATTTTTATCGTTATAGTAGATTTCTCCTACCGTGCCTTTATCAGTCAGGTGTTTGGGGGCGTCGAAAGAGCCCATTTCCCAGGAGATGAAATTCCAGCGTTCGTTGGAATCTCCTTCTATCGGGTAATGCCAATTATGTTCTGCAGGCCGACCTTCCATTTTAAGGGTCAGATAGCCGAATTCAGCATCGTAGTATACCGAGCCTGTTTTTCCATACTCCTCCCAGTCTTTAGGGGAGTCGGGGGTTCCCCTGTTTTCCCCGGCGCAGATCCAGTTGGCATCATCTAGCCCATCGGAAGGGAATCGCCAGCCCTGAGTTGAGGGGTTGCCCGCATTTTTCAGGATGTAGAAGCTGTGATTCATGTCAGAATAATAGACTTCGCCAATCATGCCTTCATCATTCTGACGTTTAGGGTTATTAAAGGATGCCGCTTTCATGGAGATAAATTTCCAGTAATTGTTGGACATCCTTTTATGTGGGAAATACCATTTCTCGTCTGGTGGGCGCCCTTCTTTTTTCAGAATTAAGTAGCCATATCCTGACTGGTAGTATATCGATCCCGCTTTTCCATATTCGTTCCATGCTTTAGGCGAATTGAGAGTTCCGCTGTTTTTACCCGCATAGAACCAGCTCTCATCATCCGTGTTACTGGAAGGAAAATGCCAGCCTTTGGTCAAAGAGGTCATATTTTTTCTTAAGATATAAAACGACGCATTTTCGTCAGAAAAATATACCTCTCCAACCTTGCCCTGAACGTTGAGCCGTTTGGGGGCGTTGAATGAGCCCAGATCCCAGGAGATGAATTTCCAGTGTTTGTCGGACTGACCACCCGTTGGGAATTTCCATCTAATTTCAGACGGGCGACCTTCGGTTTTGAGGGCGAAATAGCCATATCCTGCTTGCAGGTAAATTGACCCCGCTCTTCCGTATTCATCCCAGGATTTAGGCGCCTCAAGGGTTCCCGGATTTTTCCCAGCATAAATCCAGTTTTCGTCATCTTCGTCGTCGGAGGGGAAAAACCAACCCTGTAGAGATGGATTACCGCTTGCTTTCAGGATATAAAACGACTGGAATTTTTCAGAATAATAGACCTCTCCAGACTTGCCTTGCATATCATGGAGCTTGGGGGCGTTAAAGGAGCCTTGTTCCCAGGAGACGAGTTTCCAACGTTTATTGGATCTACCACCATGGGGGAATTTCCATTTGTTTTCTGAAGGCCGACCTTCATGGTTTAAGCTGAAATAGCCGTGCCCGGGATGATGGTAAATCGAGCCGGGTTTTCCGTACTCATTCCAGCTCTTTGGTGATTCGAGTGTGCCTGAGTTTTGCCCGCCGTAGATCCAGTACGAATCATCCGTCTTGCCAGCAGGGAAAGGCCAGCCGCGACTCGCTGGTTTGCCATCCATTCTCAGAATGAAGTATGAGCGTTTTTTATAGTCGTAGTAAACTTCTCCAGCTGTTCCTTCGACATTCGGCAGTTTAGGCGAGTCGAAAGAGCCAACCTCAAAGCATATGAAGTTCCAGTGCTCGTCAGATTCACCACCATGAGGTAAAAACCAGTTATTATCAGATGGCCTGCCGTCGAGCTTGAGACTCATATATCCGCTACCCGGGTGATGATATATCGAGCCTGCTATTCCATACTCGTTCCATTGCTTCGGACGATCCCGGGTTCCCAGATTGATTCCCGCATTAATCCAGTTCGCATCATCCCTCTTGCCTGCGGGGAAATGCCAACCATGACTCGGTGGCTTACCCTCTTTTTCAGAATGTAGTAAGAGTCGCTTTCGACAGAGAAATAAACGTCACCGCTCACGCCGTTATCATTCCACGCCCTTGGGGTTCGAAAGGTGCCAGCCTGCAGAGTGATAAATTCCCAATGTTCATCATTCTGATTTTCTGATGGAAAGTACCATTGATGGTCTGAGGGTCTGCCATCGGTTTTGAGGGCGAAATAGCCCCGGTTAGTATCATAATACACCGATCCCGCTTTACCATATTCGTACCAGTCTTTGGGTTGCTGCACGGTTCCAGGGTTACGGCCAGCGTACAGCCAGTTTTCATTGTCCATGGCATCAACCGGATAACGCCAGAAATGATTTGCCGGAATTCCTTCTCTTCTGAATTCGAAGAATTTGTTTCCATCTTTATTGATATAAATATCACCAGGAAATCCAAACTCATGCCACTTTTTTGGCGTGAGAAACATGTTTTCAGTGGAGATACCCATGGCATAGGCAAGATCAAGAAGTTCTGTTGAAGTAATATTTCTATTGAAACTTACATTATTTCTGCTCTCTTGCGGAGTCACGGGAGCTAAAGATAAAAATGAATATTCATCGTTAAGAGGTCTGCTTATATAATTATCGAGATATTCGGTGGCTTCCGGGCTGACATATAAAATTTCCAGGCACAGTTCGGAGAACGCCATGCTGTCTTCAGGTACATATCGCAATATCCTGTCACGTATTAACTCTATATCGCCAATTCGGGAGCCAAAAATGAATTTGTTGTCTTTTATGAACGTTTCAGTATCTATTTTACCCAAAACAAGACGACCCAGGTCAATTAGCAGCAGATTAAAGTATTGGGAGCTCCGTTTTTCTCTATGTGGTGAAAATAGCGTTGATTCTTTAATTGTGTGGCTTAGGTATATATACAGCCCCCTTAATTTATTGAAAAAGTTAGTATGTCTGTCGGTGATTTCTTCAGAGATATTCTCCAAATGGCTTAAGGGGGTGGGGTGATAAATAACTTTGGCTTCATCTTCTGAATCATAATCAGTACGATACTTTCCACGCCATGCGACAACTTTTTTACCCGTTTTAGCTGCGATGATCCTTCCGCTGGAAGGAAACCCGGTAGCACCAAAACATGATTCAATTTCGATTGTTTTGATTTTATTAAGGTCGATGCCTTTGCTGATTGAAAGGCCTTTTATGATACTGACAATATCTGTAGGTGACCTGTAGTTGATGTTTCTGGGGGCACCATGCGCGCGGACTCGCAAAAATTCGCCGAATGCATAGAACCTTGCGTCTTTACCCAGTAAAGCCTTAACTCTTGTATTTTCCAGATTAAATTCAACTGGCTTAACCCAAAGCTCCTTTTCTTTAATATTATTCTTGAGTTCTTTCAATGTGTAAATTGTACTGACCCCACCCACTTTCAGTGCGGGTTCAAACAGTTCAGGTATAAAAAAATTATCACCTTCCAGGCGTAATGCAAATATGCCATTGTCATAATCATCAGAAGGCTTCTGAGTAAGAAATATCATTCCTCCAGGGGGCGTGTTATCGCCAATATCCTCACGACTGAACCACCCTTCTCTGTTTTTAACAAATTTGATGAAGGGGCGTATAGAGCCTCCATTAATAATTTCGTTATGCAGGGCAGAAACCAGGTCTGGTGATAAATCTCCCGTCATTGATAAAACAACGCCTATCGCGTGCGCACTGCCTGCGCTGTAGTCATTGACTTCAAGATTCAGTACTGATTCTTTATAGCTTTTATAATAGGATAATTTTGAGTTTTTTACGTAACCGGCGTACACATGAAATCTTTTACCTTCACTGCTGGTAAGAAATCCTCCTTCAAACTCTCCCAACTGCTCGGCTGTGAGTGTAATGCCTTCATGACCTAACTCTACTGAAATTTCATCATTATGGATCCCTGTAAATAAGCCATTCCCCGTCGCCAGCATGGTATGCTTCACCTGCATGTTGTTTTCTTTCGGCTGTATAAAAATAACGACCTGCCCTGCTTTCACTTTCAGTAACTGGTCTAATTTAGTAATAGTGCTTGTCTCTTCCATATGTGTTAATTGGAAGGATGGCTGGTTAACACTGTTGCGAAAATAATTAAGGTTATCGCTATTTGCTAAACCCAACTTGTTCAGCACGGTTGAAACGAAATCAACGGATGACACGTATTTTCCCGTCGTTTTCGATTCAATTCTTGCACGAGCCATTAATTTTCGGCTTGCTTCAAAGAGGTAATCCTGACTTGTCGTGTCCGGGCTCATAACAAGCGCTCTGTTGTTTGCTCGCCATTTTTTTTCACCACGCACATAATCAATGTAGTTCTTTCTAAGTTGCAGAGATTTTGCTTCTATGTCGTGAATATAAACGCCATCTCGATCACGACACATCTTATATTCCCCACCTTCCAACTCAACGAATATCCCGCCGTCTTTAAGCTTTAATTTTTCGGGTATAACCCCCTCTGCCAACCCTGCTTGTGCGTCACTGAGCAGGTTAATACCATGGAGATCAAGTGAAGCTGAAAGCATTTGAGATACGGATAAAAACTCATGATTAATTTGTATAATTAAGTCGAAATCCATTTTCTTCCCATCCAGCTTGTCTGCGATGGATCTCAGGACGGGGGGGACGATATTTTGTATTATCATTAAAGGAACAAAGCGCGGAAATGAATGCAGTATGGTGGAAGAAACCGAGTCAACGTAGTGCAAAATATTAAGAAGGAAGACTTTCTCTGAAGGTTGTGGGCAACCTTTTTTCAGCAAGTTATAATTGTAAATAACCTGCCACTCCTCGCCAAATTTCTTTATTGGGCTGCTCAAGCTATCGGCGATGTTGCGCAGAACGTTTGAGAAACTTAACGTCTCACGTTGTATTTGACATGAAAAATTAAACAGCTTTCTTTTATTCACTTCTGAATCAGATACGTCCTTGCTTACCGGCTGTGGGTTAGCCAGATGCCGCCTGACGTGTCTGGGGATCTTTATTTCCCCATTATACCGGCAGTCATGCGTGCTGAATGAGCCCGACGCTTCAGGCGTATGATCTGTGGCAGTGGAAGTCGGTTCTGCAGCGGTTTTGCCCGGAAGTAGGTGATCAGGCCGCCCGCTCTGGCTAAATTGTCGCCAGAACAGCCCGGCACCAGCCAGCATGACCGCAGCGCCCATGGCGAGTGCCGTTTTACTCTTAAGTGATAATGGCAGGGCCTGTTGCTGCTCCGTTTTACTACGGGTATCACGCAGAGCTTCCGCTTCCTGATAAAGCCTGGCACCTTCAAAAATCACCACTGACTGTTCAACATCCTCGTTATTGGCGCTACCTGGCCATACTATTTTCAATGTATTAAGTATTCTACGGCACGGGGCTGTGCGGCAACTTGCACGGCCTTGTTTCGCCAGAGTGACATCGCTTTTATTAGCCGATTCAAGGTGAGTGGTGAGAGGTGACGTTCCGCTATCGATGTCGGCAGATTCGAGTTTATGGTTTGCTGCGGAAAGTGGTGGCGCCTGTTCAGAGTTTTCCTTTGTTATTCGAATCATAACTTCTGCTCCTTGAATATCGAACCACGATTAAAAAATTATAAAATAGCTGAGTAAAATAAATACAGTTCATATAGACAGAGTAAAAGGATAGGGGGGAATTGTCTTAGTGCCTGAAAGTCATAACTGCTTCACGGAGGTTGGTCGGGTAAATCAACACTTCAGCGCTTAATTAAAATCCAGTGACTATTGGACTCGCCGGGCAGCGGGAAATACCACTTATTTTCTGCGGGGTTGCCTTCAGTTTTAAGCATCAAGTATCCATAATCAGCTTTGTAATAAATCAAGCCGGCCTTTCCGTACTCGTGCCAGCTTTTAGGGGAATCCAGAGTCCCTTTTTTTTCACCGGCATACAACCAGTGCATATTAGTTATTCTGCCGGAAGGGAAAAACCAGTGCTCAGTCGATGGCCTCCCATTTTTTTTCAGGATAAAAAAGCATTCCAGTTGATGTGAATAATAGACTTCACCAGCAACACCCTTATCTGTTAGCTGTTTGGGTGCCAAAAAAGAACCTGCCAGGTAGGAGATGAACTCCCAATGAGCGTTTGACTCGGCGTCATTCGGAAAGAACCAATTGTGATCAGATGGCCTTCCTTCAGTTTTGAGGATTAAAAATCCATGATGACTGTCATAATATAATGAACCTGGTTTGCCGTACTCATTCCAACTTTTAGTTGAGTCAAGGATGCCCTTGTTTTTACCTGCGCAGAACCAATTTGTGTCATCACCAAAAGAGAAGTACCAGCCGTTGGTCGCGGGGTTACCCGATTTTCTCAAGATGTAATAGTTCTCATCTTCGTCAGAATAATAGACGTCTCCAGCCATTCCCTCCGAACTCATCCGTTTGGGGTCGGTGAAAGACCCTGCTTTATAAGATACAAATTTCCAATGGTCGTCAGACACTGCGTTCTTAGGGAAATACCATTTATTTTTTGCTGGTATTCCTTCCGTCTTAAGTATTAAGTATCCATATCCTGCTTTGTAGTATATCGATCCCGATTTTCCGTACTCGCTCCACAATTTAGGCGAATCAAGAGTTCCTTTATGCTCTCCGGCATATATCCAATTTATATTGTCCGCTTTGCCGTAAGGAAAATGCCATCCGTTAGTCACCGGGTTACCCGCACTCTTTAGCAGGTAGAAAAGTTCGGTTGTATCTGAATAATAGACCTCTCCAGCGACACCTTCCGCTTTTTGCGGTTTAGGAGCCTCGAATGTACCAGCCTCCCAGGAAATGAATTTCCAGTACGTATTGGACTTACCTTCTTTCGGATAAAACCAGTTTTTATCTGACGGTCTGCCCTCTCTTTTCAGCGTAATTAAACCGCATCCCGCATCATAATACACTGAGCCGATTTTTCCATACTCGTTCCATACTTTAGGTGATGCCAGGGTTCCACTGTGAGAACCGGCACAAATCCAGTTCGCATTATCAACTGAAGGAAAATGCCAGCCATGGCTGGATGGTTGACCTGTTCTCTGCAGAACATAATAATAGTGGTTTAATTCCGAATAATAAACTTCACCCTTGGTGCCAACCTCGCTCCATTTTTTTGGGGCATCAAATGTACCCAACTCATAAGAGATGAATTTCCAGTGAAGGTTCGATACTCCCTGGCTGGGGTAATTCCAATCATTATCGGGTGGCCGGCCTTCAGTTCTGAGAATGGAATAGCCGTAATGACTATCATAGTAAACCGAACCCGCTATACCGTATTCATTCCATTTTTTAGGTGAATCAAGGGTTCCCTTGTTTTCTCCGGCATATAACCAGATTTCGTTATCATTCTTACCCTCAGGGAAATACCAGTAATGGTCGGATGGTTTTCCTTTTTCCCTAAATATATAATAAGCTTTGTTTTCCTCTGAATAATAAACCTCTCCCTGCTTGCCTTTATCATCCCAGCCTTTGGGTGTCTCAAATGATCCTTCTTCATAGGATATGTAAGTCCAGTGATGATCAGATTCACCAGAATATGGGAAATACCAACTGTGGTCTGATGGTCTGCCTCTGGTTTTGAGCTTCAGATAGCCATATCCCTCTTCGTAATACAAGGAGCCAGCATTTCCATAATCGTGCCATCTTTTAGGCGAATTGAATGTACCTCTTTTTTTCCTGCATAGATCCAGTTTCCATCATCCATGTCGCCAGAAGGAAAATGCCAACCGTGGCTTGAAGGTTTGCCATCTTTTCTCAAAACATAATAGGTCTTATCTTCTACAGAATAATAAATTTCACCGGACACACCTTCGTTATCCGGGAGCTTAGGTGATTCAAACGAGCCTATTTCAAAACCTATAGATTGCCATCGCATATTTGACTGGCCGTGTGAAGGGAAATACCAGCTATTGTCTGATGGTCTGCCATCGGTTTTGAGCATCATATAACCATATTCTCCTTCATAATATATTGAGCCGACTTGCCCGTATTCATGCCATTTTTTTGGTGAGTCCAGGTTTCCCTGATTTTTTCCCGCGTAGCTCCAGTTTTCGTTGTCTGAGTAGATGGGAGGAAAGTACCAGTCATGGTCCGATGGATTCCCCGTTTTTTTTATGAGATAAAAAGCCTCGTTTTCGCCAGAATAGTAGACGTTGCCTGATATACCCTCTTCACTCCAGGCCAGCGGGCTCCTGAATGTTCCTGCTTTCGATGTGATAAAACGCCAATGGATGCCGGACTCGCCGTTTTTCGGGAAATACCACAGGTAGTCCGAAGGTCTGCCGTCTGTTTTCAACATCAGGTATCCGTAGTCTTCATCATAATAGATGCAGCCCGCCTTTCCATACTCATACCAGTCTTTAGGTTGTTCCATCGTTCCCGGATGACGGCCAGCGTAAAGCCAGTGATCATTATCTAAAGCATCATCTGGATAATTCCAATGATGATTTGCGGGGATCCCCTCTTGCAACAATACAAAAAATCTTTTTTTCTTATCGTCCCAATAAACTTCGCCGGGAAATCCAGAGTCATTCCATTTTTTTGCATCGATGTATTTGTTGACGTTGGTAATTCCCATCGAGTTTGCAAGATCGCTCAGCTCTGCAGTAATGCTATTTACAATAATCCTCGCCACTTCCTGTTTATCTTTCAGCTCGGTTTTTTTTTGCAGTAGGGAAATATCCTCATCAAAGTTATCTAAGGGCGTCATGCTGATATAGTAATCCAGGTACTTGGTCGCTTCAGGGCTTGAAAAAATCACTTCCATGCATTGCTCAAAGAATTCATAACTGTTCCTGGGCACGTGTAGGAGTACTTTTTTATGCAACCACTTCATTTCTCCCTGAGCGCTGTAAAAGAACTCCGCGTTATCATTGATAAACGTTTTTATATCTTTTTTACCCAAGACTAATCTGCCAATATCCATTAATAATAAACTAAAATAGGAATCATCACGTTTTGACCTTAGGGATGTAGAAGGGAAAGGTTCCCTCTCTGTATTTTCAAAGTAGGTGAAGACTCCTCTTAATTTACGTATAAAGTCTATGTTTCTTTCTGTGGCATCTGCGACGATATTCTCAAGGTCATTTAACGGTGTTGGATTATAAATAACTCTATTGCCTGCCTCTGAGCCATCACCCGTGCGATACTTACCCCGATAAGCGATCACCCTTTTATTCATTGCGGCTGAAATGAATTTTCCGGTGGAAGGAAACCCGGTGGCTCCGAAACATGACTCGAGTACGATGGTGCCTATTTTATTAAGGTCTATTGCTTTGATCTTTGACAGCCCTTTTATTATGCTGACAATCTCAAAAGGAGACATATAATTGACCGTCATTGGCAAGCCATGCGCCCGGATGTGTAAAACATTATCAATGGCATAAAATCTGGCGTCCTTACCCAGTAACGCCTCGGTACGGGTACCCGCTAAATTGAATTCAACGGCTTTTGCACGAAGATTCCTCCCAATAATGTTCTCTTTTAGTGCATGTAGTTTGTATATTGTGCTGGTACCACTGGATTCTAATGCTGGCTCGAAAAGTTTAGGGATAAAAAATTCGTCATCGCTCAGGCGTAATGCAAAGGTTCCCTTATCATAATTGCTACCGGGGCGATTCGTCAGATAGATCATCTCACCGGGGAGGATTTTTTCAGCGATTTCCTCAATGCTCAACCATCCCTTCCCACCTTTAATGAACTTACTTAATTGGTTTTTGTTTCCCGCGGAGCCACGCAGAACGGACAAAAATTCTGGCGACACATCACCAGTCTTTAATAGAACAGAAGCAATCGCATGCGCGCTATCTGCTTTAACGATCTTCTCTTCAAGTTCCAGCACTGCTTGTTTATAGTTTGTCGAAAATGCCGTTTGCGCCTCTTTCAGAAAGCCGGCATATACATTAAATTCTTTACCTTCGCTACTCTTAAGCAGCTTATTTTTAAACCCACCCAGCTGCTCGGCGGTAATAATGGTGCTTCTGGAACCAAACTCGCTAGAAATTCGCTCATTATTGATGCCTGCAAAAATACCATTTCCTGTCGCCAGCATAATATGTTGAACATTAATGGCGTTATTTTTGGTGTCTGTAAAAATGACCACCTGCCCTTGCTTGATTCTTAATAATTGATTCTCATTAGTGATGTGAATCGGATCTTTTATATAATTATAATTATATGCTGAATGAGCCAGGCTGCTTTGCAGTGAACCCAATTTCCCTCTCTTTATTAATCCCGCTTTGGCCAGGATCTCAGTAACAAATTTAACGGATGAATGCCTGCTGTCTGTTCTCTTCGACTCATTTCTCGCGAAGTTGATCAGTCTCTGGCCTCTTACCAGAGATGTTTCGATGTCTCCCGTTTCGGGCTGCATGATTTTCGAGTTTCTACCCACTATCCATCTTTTGTTGCTACGTAAGTAATGGATGTGTTTCTTCCTGAGCTGTAGTGATTTTTGGTCAATGTCATAAATGCAGACCCCTTTTTCGTCTCTCATCAGTTTAAATTCCCCCCCGCTGATGCTGACATAAATATCCCCTTTTTTTACCTCAATTTTTTCGGGGATTATGTCGGCTATCCTTTCTTTTTTCCTTTCTGAGAGCATGTTTCTGCCATGAAGGTCAAGTGAGGAGGCAAACAACATAGGTAACGTTAACAGTTGATTGTTCATCTCCATGATCAAATCAGCGTTCATTTTTTTGCCATCTGCGCGATCTGCAATAGATTTCAAAACGGGTGGGATAATATTTTGCAGCACCATGATTGGCACAAATTCGGGGAATAAGCTCATCACCTTATTAGCAACAACATCAATATAATGCATGATGTCGGCCAGATATATCTTGTCCGATTCTTTAGGGCACCCTTTCTTTAAGCTATTATACGTGTGGACAATATGTGACTCCTCTGCCAATTTTTTTAACGGGCTATTTAGCGTTTCCGCAATATTACGCAGTACGTCTGAAAAGCTCAGTGTTTCCCTCTCTTTAGCACACAAAAAATCCAACGGTACCTTTTGGATAATTTCCGTGTCTGGCAGTACCGTGGTAAACGGCCGCGACTTTGGCTGATGACGCCTGGCATGTTTCCGAACCTTTTCAGCATCGTTGCCAGACTGGGTAAGATTCTGGAACGAAGTTATTGGTGCGGTCAAATGTGCCACAGTTGATGATACCGAACCTGCGTTTGTGCTATCCAGAGGTCGCGTATCTGGCTGCCCATATGGGTTAAATCGTCGTACATTGAGTCCTGCATCGCCCAGTAATATCGCAGCCCCCATAGCGAGGCCGGTTTTACCCTTAAGCGAGACAGGCAGCAGCTGCGGCATCTCCTTTCTGTTCTGATTAATGCGCAGGGCTTCCGCCTCCAGATAAAGCGCCTTGCCTTCAGACAGTACCTCTGCCTGTTCTGTATCTTCTGCGGCGGGATGGTCACCGTTCCCTGTCAACCCCCCTTTCAGTGCGGTTAACAAGCGATTGACGGATGTTTTGCCAGAGCTTCTGCTGCTTTGATCTGACAACGGCTCTTCGCTTTTTTCGACTGATACAACACGATCGGTGAGTGGATATGTTGCTTTATGGGCACAGGAAAAAGGGTAGCAGACGCGGGGTGCGGGTAAAAAAGGGCTGGATGTGGTGGTAGTGTTTTCTACGGGGATCTTGGGCATATTGGCGTCTCATATGGTCAATTATCACAAAAATAATGCGCTTACGCAGACTATAATATCGCCATTATTGCACCGGGATGGATTTAAGCGTATCAGGAAACGTTCATTTAGGTGGCGTTGCCAGCAGGTGCTGAATCGGACGGTATAAATCAGACTTTTCCGTCAGACCTCATCATCCCAACCGCTAAGTAAGTTGCTGAAAAGTTGCTATAATAGTCAGCAACCGCCTTCCCCGGCAGGATTGGCTGCCCTTATCCCACAAGGAAAAACGAAATGATGAAGAAAACAGCCGCGTTGCTGGTGCTCACCGCCCTGATCTCGACTCCGTTACTGGCTGCTCAGAGCGGCGGCTTTGTTGATCCTGATGCGCCAGCAGCGTCAGTTCAGAAAGGTGGCTTCAGCGGCCCGAATGGCACCGTAGCGACGGTAAAACAGGCGCAAGAGATGAATGATGACGCCTGGGTCACCCTGCGTGGCCATATTGAAAAACGTGTCGGGGATGAGAATTATCTGTTCCGCGATGCCACCGGCAGCATCACCGCAGAGATCGACCATAAACGCTGGGACGGGCAGACCATCGGTCCGAAGGACCAGGTCGAGCTGTTTGGTAAGCTGGACAAAGACCTCAACTCACTGGAACTGGACGTGAAGCAGGTGCGTAAAATTGGCGGCTAAGCCGGGTCATGCTTCTGTCAGATTTGTCACCAGGTGATGAACGGCGGGAGAGCGATCCCAGCGCCGCCATGCAAGAGCGATATCACTGCCCAGCGCGGCATCCTCAATCTGATGGAAGCTGACGCCGGGCAGTTTGATGCTTCGCAAAGAATCCGGGACAATGCTGATACCAAATCCGGCTGCGACCATACTGATGGCGGATGATATCTGCGGAGACTGCTGAAAGCGTTCTGGCTGAAATCCGGCACGCAGGCAGGCGCTGATAATCACTTCGTACAGGCTGGGGGCGACCTTGCGAGGAAACATAATGAGCGGGTCGTCTTGCAACTGTGCCAGCGACAGACAGGGCGTAGCGCATAACCGGTGATCAGCAGGTAAAACCAGCGCCATTTTCTCACTGGCGATCACCTTCAGATTAAAGGCTTTGCTGCTCTCACAGGGCAGGCGCACAAAGGCCGCATCCAGTAACCCTTCCTGTAAATCATGCATCAGTGCTGCCATATTCTCTTCACGCGGCAGCAGCTTTATCGCCGGGAAACGGTGCTGAAAGCGGTGTAACAGCCGGAATATCTGCGGATGGAAGGCAATCGAGCTGGCGAAACCAATCGACAGTTGCCCACTGATACCGCGCGCAATCCCCTTGGCTTTTTCCAGCGCATGGCCGGTCAGTTCCAGGATTTGGCGCGCGTCCTGATAAAAGGCTTCACCCGCATCGGTCAGTTCAACGCCGCGGGTCAACCTTTTCAACAGCGGTGTACCTATCTCTTCCTCCAGCTTCTTGATTTGCTGGCTTAGAGGCGGCTGGGAAATGCCGAGCATTTCTGCTGCCCGCGTAAAATGGCGCGTTTCGGCAACCGCAACAAAATAACGGAGATAGCGTAGTTCCATATCAAAAACGTCTCAAAGAGAGGTGAAAGGTATATTGGAATCTTTTTCTTATTGGCGTCAATATTGTCTTAATACTTCTTAACAGTTTAGCGGGGAGAGGTGCAATGACACATTCTGTAACTGATTGTTCATGCATGGAAGAGTTAACAAAAACCGTCAAAGAGATGCATAAGGAAAGACCAGAAAGCGTAATCTATCAGACATCTTTGATGAGTGCGTTACTCAGCGGCGTGTACGACGGCACCACCACCGTGGCCGATCTGTTGAAAAAAGGGGATTTCGGCCTCGGCACCTTTAACCAGCTGGATGGCGAACTGATCGCTTTCGACAGCGAAGTCTACCAGCTGCGCTCGGATGGCAGTGCGCGTGCAGCCGGATCGGAGCAGAAAACGCCGTTTGCAGTAATGACCTTTTTCCACCCGCAATATCAGCACCGCTTTAACGGCCCGGTAACCCGCGCTGAAGTCCATCACATCGTTGACCGGCAGGTCAGTTCTGATAACCAGTTCTGCGCGTTGCGCATTGACGGCCTTTTCAGCCATGCGCAAACCCGCACCGTGCCCTGCCAGCATCGCCCGTATAAATCGATGCCGGAAGTGCTCGGTAAGCAGCCCACCTTTGAATTCGTACAGCGCAACGGCGTATTGATCGGTTTTCGCACCCCGCAGTATATGCAAGGCATTAACGTAGCGGGCTACCACGAACACTTTATTACCGACAATCGCCAGGGCGGTGGCCATTTACTCGACTATCAGCTTGATCACGGCACGCTCACCTTTGGCGAAATCAGCAAACTGGTGATCGATCTGCCCGGTGACAGTGATTTTCTGCGGGCAAATCTCAGTCCGGAAAACCTGGACTCTGCCATTCGTTCCGTTGAAAGCTGAAAACAGGAGACACATTAAATGAAAAACGCAACTGATGTTCAGCAGTGGGCACACGGTGCCGATCTGGTCGCGGCACAGCTGGAGGCTCAGGGGGTTAAGCACGTATTTGGCATTCCCGGTGCGAAAATAGATAAAGTATTTGATTCGCTGCTTGATACTTCAATTCAGACCATTCCCGTTCGTCATGAAGCCAATGCCGCATTTATGGCGGCGGCAGTCGGCAGACTGACCGGCAAAGCCGGCGTGGCGCTGGTCACATCCGGGCCGGGCTGTTCCAATCTGATCACCGGCATGGCAACGGCGACCACGGAAGGCGATCCGCTGGTGGCGCTGGGAGGAGCAGTAAAACGCGCCGACAGCGCCAAGCAGGTGCATCAAAGTATGGATACGGTGGCGATGTTTCGCCCGGTGAGCAAGTACGCGGTCGAGGTGGGTTCCGCAGATGCGATTGGCGAAGTGCTGTCGAATGCCTTCCGCAGCGCCGAACAGGGCCGCCCAGGCGGTGCTTTTGTCAGCCTGCCGCAGGATATTGTTAACGAACCGGCGCGTGGTCATCTGTTGAACACCCACGGACAGCTGCTGCTTGGCGCCGCGCCGGATGTGGCGATAGCGGCGGTGGCGCAGCAGATCGCCCAAGCGAAGAACCCGGTGATCCTGCTGGGACTGATGGCCAGCCAGCCCGCTAACAATGAAGCGCTTTATCACCTGCTGGAGCGCAGCCATATTCCCGTTACCAGCACTTATCAGGCTGCGGGGGCGGTGCGACAGGAGCATTTCTCACGCTTTGCCGGGCGCGTCGGGCTGTTTAACAATCAGGCAGGTGACCGCCTGCTGCGCGGGGCCGATCTGATCATCACCATCGGCTACAGCCCGGTTGAGTATGAACCGGCAATGTGGAACAGCGGCACCGCCACGCTGGTGCATATTGACGTGCTGCCAGCCGACAGCGATAACTGCTATCAGCCGGATGCCGAGCTGGTGGGTGATATCGCCGCCACGCTGGAAAAACTGACCGCACGTATCAATCATCCATTATCGCTCAGCCCGCAGGCGGTGGAGATCCTGCAGGACCGTCAGCAGCAGCGTGAACTGCTGGCCTTGCGCGGTCACCAGCTCAATCAGTTTGCCCTGCATCCGCTGCGTATTGTGCGCGCCATGCAGGACATCATTAACAGCGATGTGACGCTGACGGTGGATATGGGCAGCTTCCATATCTGGATCGCCCGTTATCTCTACAGCTTCCGCGCCCGTCAGGTGATGATTTCTAACGGCCAGCAAACCATGGGCGTTGCGCTACCCTGGGCAATCGGTGCATGGCTGGTGGATCCGTCACGCAAAGTGGTGTCCGTTTCCGGTGACGGGGGATTCCTGCAATCCAGCATGGAGTTGGAAACCGCAGTACGGCTGGGCGCCAACGTGTTGCACATTATCTGGGTCGATGAGGAGTACAACATGGTGGCGATGCAGGAAGAGCAGAAATATCAGCGTGTGTCCGGCGTGAAGTTCGGCCCCGTTGACTTCAAAGCCTACGCCGAATCCTTTGGTGCTGCCGGTTTTGCGGTGAAAAGTGCCGAACAGCTGGAACCGACGCTGCGCAAAGCGATGGACGTACAAGGCCCGGCGGTGGTGGCGGTGCCGGTGGACTATGCCGATAATCATCTGCTGATGGGCCAGCTGCATCTGAGTCAGATCCTTTAACTTTGCCGCGTGAAATTGGGCTGACCATGTTGACACGGCGTACAGGGAAAAACGCCTCAAGGTGAATTGAGGCGTTCTTTGAAACAGTACGGCTAACGCGATGGTGTTATTGCCTGTCCTCGCCATGATTTTCCAACCAGGCAGGCTGGCAAATCATGCACGAAAAGAGGTCATGTTGTGCGGAACGCCGATATGCACCTGAGACAACTCACTGTTTTTTAAACAGGTGAAGCACCTCATCAGACTGATGAAAACTTAGCCCATTAACATATTGACCTATGTATCTCCCAGCGGTTCTACCGATAGCCTGGTTGTCCGGGGCCTTTTGAGCTTTCAGATTTTCAGCTGCCACTTTTCCACTTTTCCTTCCAAAGCATTGGGCAGGTTCACGATGCGTTGTTTGCCGCCAATAACGATTCTTTGCATCGTTATTCATGGACACTAACCGGGACAGCAGATGAGCCATACTCTTTGGTTGTTCTACTGTCCGTGAGCAAATCGCTTGTATACCCTGGGAAAAACTACCGATATTGATTGGCATTTAGTTATTTGTACCTGTGAGATAATAGAAAAAAATAATAATTTAACCTTCTTGACGATGCTGATGTTAAAATCCCGTTCTTAACCACCTCCATTTATTTTGTCTGATCAATTGATATCTGGTGAGGCTGTAATAAATAAATTATTTTTTCGAGTTGACCTCATTTTTTAATACATAGCTTACTCATGAGGTTTTTGGAATAATATTTTATTTGGTCAGCTTAGCCTGAAAAAATGCCATTCGGTGATTATAATTTAAGATATTAATTTATAACTATTGTTTTATAAGGTTTTTTTACCATACTATCGTGTCCAGCAAAATCTTGCAGAGTATCATTGCAATAATCTGACACATTATTTTAACATGGTGCATAACTCATTACATGGTTTGCTGGATCCTGAATAAATATTCATTAATTTGATGTTTATAATTAGTCCACGATGGGAGATATCATGCCTGAAGTGTGAATATCATATAGGGTATTATCATAAAAATATAAACAAAAAACCTCAATAATCACTCCGTTAATACGGAAATTCAGATCATTTCAATATAGCAAAACGTGTAGAAATCGGATTCGCCCACCCTTTGAGGGGAGGGCAATAGCGCCTTTTGAGTCTGAAAAAACAGCCAGCGGCGCGCCAGCAAAACGTTTCGATGGCGATCACATTTCCAACATCTGAAGATTGTTTTCCCCCCGCTATTTCTTACACTGCCCGCTGGCGAAACGTTTCGCTGTGGAGCGAAAAATGAAAAAAGGCATCTTACTGCATTCGGCTATCTCTGCCGTGATAGCCCGCCTCGGCCATACCGACAGTATTGTTCTTGGCGATGCCGGCTTACCCATTCCTGAGGGGCCGCAGCGTATCGATCTGGCATTAACACCGGGTATTCCCAGCTTTCTTCAGGTCGCTCAGGCGGTCACCAGCGAGATGCAGGTCGAAAGTGCCATTATGGCGCAGGAGATCCGGCAGCATAATCCGCAGCGCCATAGCGAACTGCTGGCCTTACTCGACGTATTGCAGCAGCAGCAGGGGAACACCATCAGTATTCGCTATATCAGTCACGAACAGTTCAAACAGCAAGCCCAATGCAGTCAGGCAACAATTCGCAGCGGAGAAATTACGCCGTATGCCAATGTCATCCTGGTCGCTGGCGTGACCTTCTGAGGCGCTTATGCAACCTTTATTACAACTGAAGGGCATCGACAAGTCGTTCCCCGGCGTTAAGGCCCTGTCGGGCGCTGCGCTGTCGGTTTACCCCGGGCGGGTGATGGCGCTGGTGGGGGAAAACGGCGCGGGCAAGTCCACCATGATGAAAGTTCTGACCGGCATCTACCCGCGTGATGCCGGATCGTTTGTCTGGCTGGGGCAGGAAACCACCTTTAACGGCCCGAAAGCGTCGCAGGAGGCGGGGATTGGCATCATCCATCAGGAACTGAATCTGATCCCATCATTGAGCGTTGCCGAGAACATCTTCCTTAGCCGGGAACCGGTGACCCGTTTCGGCCGTATTCAGTGGAAGAAGATGTACGCCGCAGCGGATGCGCTGCTGCAACGCCTGAATCTGCGCTTTCGCAGCCACAGGCTGGTGGGCGAGCTGTCAATTGGCGATCGGCAGATGGTAGAGATCGCTAAGGTTCTGAGTTACGAGTCAAAAGTGATCGTAATGGACGAACCCACGGATGCGCTGACCGATACCGAAACCGCCTCGCTGTTCCGCGTGATTGGCGAGTTGAAAGCCCGCGGCTGCGGCATCGTCTATATCTCCCATCGTATGAAAGAGATATTTGAGATCTGCGATGACGTCACGATTTTCCGCGACGGGCAGTTTATCGCCGAATATAAGGTGACGGCGCTGAACGAAGACTCACTGATCGAAATGATGGTCGGGCGCAGGCTGGAGGAGCAGTATCCGCGCCTGAATAAAGCGCCGGGTGAAGTGCGTCTGAAGGTTGAAAACCTCAGTGGGCCAGGCGTGGAAAACGTCAGCTTTTCGCTGCGCAAAGGTGAAATACTTGGGGTGGCTGGCCTGATGGGCGCAGGGCGGAGCGAACTGATGAAAGTGCTGTACGGCGCGCTGCCTCGCAGTAAGGGGCGGGTAACGCTGGAGGGGAAAGCAGTGGTGGCGCGCTCCCCGCAGGAGGGGCTGGCTAATGGCATCGTTTATATCTCTGAAGACCGTAAGCACGATGGCCTGGTGCTGGGGATGTCAGTGAAAGAGAATATGTCGCTGACCGCGCTCAACGACTTCAGCTATGGCGCAGGGCGACTGAAACATGCGCAGGAGCAGCAGGCAGTAGGGGATTTTATCACCCTGTTTAAGGTGAAAACCCCGTCAATGGACCAGGCGATTGGCCTGCTGTCCGGCGGTAATCAGCAAAAGGTGGCGATTGCGCGTGGGCTGATGACGCGGCCAAAAGTGCTGATCCTTGATGAACCGACGCGCGGCGTTGATGTCGGGGCGAAAAAAGAGATTTATCAGCTGATTAACCAGTTTAAGCAAGAAGGGTTGAGCATCATTCTCGTCTCTTCTGATATGCCGGAAGTGCTGGGCATGAGCGATCGCGTGCTGGTGATGCACGAAGGTCGCCTGAGCGGTGACTTCCCGATCGAACAGGCCTCGCAGGAGATCCTGATGGCAGCGGCAGTAGGTAAATATCACAGCGCGGAGCGGGTATAATGATGAGCACAAAAATCCTTCCTTTACGCCGCCCGATCACCAAGGCATGGCTGCTTAAGCAGAAATCGCTGATTGCCCTGCTGCTGCTGATTGCCATCGTTTCCAGCCTCAGTCCGAATTTCTTCACCGTTAGCAACCTGTTTAACATCCTGCAACAGACCTCGGTGAACGCCATTATGGCGGTGGGAATGACGCTGGTGATCCTCACCTCCGGTATCGATCTCTCCGTCGGGTCACTGCTGGCTTTGACCGGCGCGGTTGCGGCCTCGCTGGTTGGGCTGGAAGTGAATGCGCTGGTGGCGGTGGCGTCTTCACTGGTGCTGGGTGCCGGAATCGGTGCAATAACCGGGGTGATAGTGGCAAAAGGCAACGTGCAGGCATTTATTGCCACCCTGGTGATGATGCTGCTGCTGCGCGGGGTGACGCTGGTTTATACCAACGGTAGCCCGGTTAATACCGGCTTTAGCGCTAACGCCGACCTGTTTGGCTGGTTCGGCATCGGCCGTCCGCTGGGTATCCCAACCCCGGTCTTTCTGATGGCGGTGGTCTTCCTCGCAGCCTGGTACATGCTGCATCACACCAGGCTTGGCCGCTATATCTACGCGCTGGGCGGCAATGAGGCGGCAACGCGCCTTTCAGGCATCCGCGTTAATCGCGTCAAAATTATCGTCTACTCCCTGTGCGGAATGCTGGCCGCGCTGGCGGGCACCATTGAAGTCGCGCGCCTCTCCTCGGCGCAGCCAACGGCAGGCACGGGCTATGAGCTGGATGCCATCGCCGCCGTGGTGCTGGGCGGCACCAGCCTGGCGGGCGGTAAAGGGCGGATTACGGGGACGTTGATTGGCGCGCTGATCCTGGGCTTTCTGAATAACGGGCTAAACCTGCTCGGCGTTCCCTCTTACTACCAAACGATCGTCAAAGCGGTGGTGATTTTACTGGCGGTGCTGGTGGATAACAAAAGCAGTAAATAACTCATTTACCCTTTATTCCTGACGCTGTAGCTGCGTTGGCTGTGTGCACCCACCCCAGTCACTTACCCCGGTAAGCTGTTGGCGATTGATGCACTTGCCGCCTTGCTGTAACGCCAGTTATTTCGGGTATACCCTTACAGGATATCAAAATGAAGATAAAAAAATGGACTGCGCTGGCACTGCTGGCAGGCTCTACGCTTAGCGCCAGCGCGCTGGCACAAGAGACCATCACGCTGGTGGTCTCTACCCTGAACAATCCTTTCTTCGTGTCGCTGAAAGAGGGCGCGCAGAAAGAGGCGGACAAGCTGGGTTATCACCTGGTGGTGCTGGATTCGCAGAACAACCCGGCGAAAGAGCTGGCCAACGTGCAGGATCTGACGGTGCGTGGTAGCAAACTGCTGCTGCTCAACCCTACGGATTCTGACGCCGCAGGCAACGCGGTGAAAATGGCCAATCAGGCCAATATCCCGGTTATCACGCTGGACCGGGTGGCTACCCAGGGTAAAGTGGTCAGCCACGTTGCTTCTGATAACCGTGCAGGCGGTAAGCTGGCCGGTGACTATATTGCGCAAAAGGCCGGCGAAGGGGCAAAAATTATTGAACTGCAGGGTATTGCCGGTACTTCCGCCGCGCGAGAGCGTGGTGAAGGATTCAAACAGGCCGCCGCTGCACACAAATTCACTATCCTTGCCAGCCAGCCGGCTGACTTCGACCGTACCAGAGGCCTGAATGTGATGCAGAACCTGCTGACTGCGCACCCGGACGTGCAGGCGGTGTTTGCCCAGAACGATGAAATGGCGCTGGGTGCACTGCGCGCATTGCAAACGGCGGGCAAAACGGATGTGGTAGTGGTTGGCTTCGACGGCACGCCGGACGGTATTAAAGCGGTACAGGGCGGCAAACTGGCGGCGACCGTTGCGCAGTTGCCGGAGCAGATCGGCGCGATTGGCGTTGAGACGGCGGATAACGTACTGAAAGGCCGGCAGGTTCCGGCTATCAATCCGGTTGAACTGAAACTGGTAACCCGATAAAACACAGAAAAGCATGGCACGCGCCACCTGTGGGAGGCGCAGCTATCTGGACAATTCACTGATGAAAAAAACCGGCAAGCTGACCGTCCTCGGCAGCATTAACGCCGATCACATTTTGAATCTGGCGCACTTTCCGCGTCCGGGGGAAACGGTGATCGGCAAGCAGTATCAGGTTGCATTCGGTGGTAAAGGCGCTAATCAGGCCGTTGCCGCCGCCCGCAGCGGCGCGGATATGGCGTTTATCGCCTGTGTGGGCGAAGACGATATCGGCGAGCGTATTCGCCTGCAGTTGGCCAACGACCGCATTGATATCGCCTCTGTCGCGGTTATCAGCGGAGGATCTACCGGCGTGGCGCTGATTTTCGTTGATGGTGACGGTGAAAATACCATCGGTATTTATGCCGGTGCCAATGCCGCCCTGACGCCGCAGCGCGTGGTTGAGCATCAGCTGACTATTGCTGAAGCACAGATTTTACTGATGCAGTTGGAGTCGCCGCTGGATAGCGTGCTGGCGGCGGCGCGTATTGCCCATCAGCATCAGACCCGGGTGGTGCTGAATCCGGCTCCGGCGATGCAACTTTCGGATGAGCTGCTGGCGCTGGTCGATATCATCACCCCCAATGAAACCGAAGCGCAGATCCTGACCGGCGTGGCGGTAAACAGTGACGAAGACGCAGCCCGTGCCGCGCAAAAGCTGCATGAGAAAGGGATTACCACGGTACTGATTACGCTTGGCAGCCGGGGCGTATGGCTTAGTGAGCAGGGTAAAGGGCACTGTGTTCCCGCGTTCAGCGTGGCAGCCGTCGATACTGTCGCAGCGGGAGATACCTTTAACGGCGCGCTGATGACCGCGTTACTGGAGCAGCGCCCGATGACTGAGTCGGTGCGTTTTGCCCATGCCGCTGCGGCGATTGCCGTAACGCGCCGTGGCGCGCAACCTTCCGTTCCGTGGCGTGATGAAATAGACAGCTTCTTGCAGCAGCAGGGGTAAATGTGGCAACGATGAAAGATGTCGCCCGTCTGGCGGGCGTTTCAACCTCTACCGTATCGTACGTGATTAATAATAATCGTTTCGTCAGCCCGGCGGTGCGTGAAAAGGTCACCCTGGCCGTCAGGCAACTCAATTACGCGCCTTCGGCGCTGGCGCGCAGCCTGAAGCTGAATCAGACTCGTACCATCGGCATGTTGCTTACCGCCAGCAGCAATCCCTTCTATTCCGAAGTGGTGCGCGGCGTGGAGCGCAGCTGCTATGAGCGTGGTTACAGTCTGGTGCTGTGCAACACGGAAGGAGATGAAGAGCGGATGAACCACAGCCTGGAAACGCTGATGCAAAAGCGTGTCGACGGCCTGCTGATCATGTGTACTGAAAGCCATCTTCCCTCCACCGACATTCTTAGTCGTTACCCTGGCGTGCCGGCGGTGATGATGGACTGGGCGCCGTTCAAATGCAGTAAAGACATTATTCAGGATAACGCGCTGTTAGGTGGGAAAATGGCGACTCGCTACCTGATCTCCCGGGGCTATACGCGTATTGCCTGCATCACGGGTCCGCTGGATAAGACCCCGGCACGCATGCGCCTTAAAGGTTATCAGCAGGCGATGGAACACGCCGGGTTGAGCATTCCGGCAGATTATATGGTGAGCAGTGACTTTGAGTTTCAGGGCGGTTTCAACGCCATGAATGAGCTGCTGGCGCTCCGCCCAGCGCCACAGGCAGTATTTGCCTGTAATGATGCCATGGCGGTCGGGGTTTATCATGCCTTATACCAGGCGGGAATGAGCATCCCGCAGGAGATGGCGGTAGTGGGCTATGACGATATTGAGCTGGCGCGTTACATGACCCCGCCGCTCACGACCGTTCATCAGCCCAAAGACGAATTGGGGGAGCTGGCGATTGATGCCCTGCTGCACCGTCTGGCCGATCCGATGGCTGAGACGCAGCTGCTGGTACTGACGCCGGAATTAATTGAACGCGCCTCGGTCGGTGAAATCTAAGTTTTCTTCTTGCGATCGCTAATCAGATTACCGCCGTCTCCTGGCTTCAACAGCAGAAATACCAGCCCTGACAGCACGGTAATGATGCCCATGGTCAGGAAAGTAGCATGGAATTGATACAATGTGCCGCCACCAAAGTCTTCATAAAACCGCAGCACCGCGGCGCTGACCGCCACGCCAAAACTAATAGCCAACTGCTGAGTCACGGCCAGCAGACTGTTGCCGCTGCTAGCATTACCGTCGTTCAAATCGGCCAGGGTGATAGTGTTCATCGCCGTAAATTGAGTCGACATCACCACCCCCAGAACAAACAGCGGGATCAGTAAGACTAAAATATTCCAGTTCTCCGTCTGTAAAGAGAAAGATGCCACCAGTACGCCAATTATCACGCTAATGCCGACCAGCGTTTTGCGGTAACCAAACCCGCGCAGTACGCTCGTCACCGTCGACTTAGCCAATACCGAGCCAAGCGCAGTAGGGGCCATCATGCAGCCAGCCAGCAACGCCGTATAACCAAAGCCGACCTGCAGCATCAATGGCATGAGAAACGGAACGCAGCCGGTGCCCAGGCGCGAGAAAATGTTGCCGACGATGCCAACGGAAAACGTGCGTGTCTTAAATATAGGCAGTGGGATCATCGGAGAGGGATGTCGCCGGGCATGGACTATATAAAGCAGCAGTAATGCTATCCCTGCCAGCAGCACCATTAGCGCAATCAGGCTGGACACAACGCGCTCGCCAAATAGCTCGATACCACAGGAGATGCCTACCAGTCCCAAACCAAACAGCAGGAATCCCAGAACATCAAAGCGGCGTTTCGGCGTGGTGAAGTCCGGCATATATTTGCGCGCGAAGAAGATGCCGACAACGCCAATAGGAATGTTAATCAGGAAAATCCAGTTCCACGTGGCCCAGGTCACCAGCACGCCACCGAGCAATGGGCCAAGCACCGGGCCAATAAGCCCAGGCATAGTAACAAAGTTGAGAACCGGAAGCAGCTCGCTACGCGGATAGGCACGCAACAGTGCCAGACGTGCCACCGGCATCATCATAGCGCCGCCAACCCCTTGTACGATACGCGAGGTAATCAACATCCACAGGGAACCGGACAGGGCGCAGGCCAGTGAACCCAGAGAGAACAGAAAGACTGCGCTAATAAACACTTTGCGCGTGCCAAAACGATCGGCCAGCCATCCACTGACCGGGATGAGCATAGCAACGGTTAAGGTGTAGCTGATAATAGTGGACTGCATTGCCAGCGGGGAGCGTTCGAGACTTTGAGCGATGGCTGGCAGAGCGGTATTAAGGATGGTGGCATCCAGCGCCTGGATAAAGAAAGCCATTGCGGCAATCCACGGTAGTCCGGCCATACTGCGCGCGGATTTAATCATTGGTTGTCCTTTGTGTTCGTCTGATGGGCATGTGAATTTCCTGTCATAAAAAAGAATAGCATCTCGCTTTGGCTCGTAGCGCTACGTATTAACACTTTTCAGGCCTGTAATGCTGGTTTATTACTCCGAAAATGGTTGCTTTTAAGGCTTTTGAGGAAAAAACACTCGCTCAGTCATTTTTCTACAATAAACACTTGTCAGCCGTGAGAAACTCCCTATAATGCGCCTCCACTGACATGGAACAACGGCTTACCGGCCGGCGTGTTGAGAGGTTCAGGAAGTTCTGAACCGCCTGGAAAAACTTCTGTAAAAGAGGTTGACTCCGGAGGAGGAAAGCGTAATATACGCCACCTCGCGACAGGATGCCAAGGCACTGTGCGCACCGCTCTTTAACAATTTATCAGACAATCTGTGTGGGCACTCGCAGGATTGATATCAGACGCTTCCGGGCGTCAAAAAAATATCAAGTCTTAAGAGTGAACACATAATGAAATTCATTATGACGTTTTACGATTGAGCATCGCTGGACTGGTTTCAGCAAATCGAACTTTTAATTGAAGAGTTTGATCATGGCTCAGATTGAACGCTGGCGGCAGGCCTAACACATGCAAGTCGAACGGTAGCACAGAGAGCTTGCTCTTGGGTGACGAGTGGCGGACGGGTGAGTAATGTCTGGGAAACTGCCCGATGGAGGGGGATAACTACTGGAAACGGTAGCTAATACCGCATAACGTCTACGGACCAAAGTGGGGGACCTTCGGGCCTCACACCATCGGATGTGCCCAGATGGGATTAGCTGGTAGGTGGGGTAACGGCTCACCTAGGCGACGATCCCTAGCTGGTCTGAGAGGATGACCAGCCACACTGGAACTGAGACACGGTCCAGACTCCTACGGGAGGCAGCAGTGGGGAATATTGCACAATGGGCGCAAGCCTGATGCAGCCATGCCGCGTGTATGAAGAAGGCCTTCGGGTTGTAAAGTACTTTCAGCGGGGAGGAAGGGTGAGAGGTTAATAACCTCCTGCATTGACGTTACCCGCAGAAGAAGCACCGGCTAACTCCGTGCCAGCAGCCGCGGTAATACGGAGGGTGCAAGCGTTAATCGGAATTACTGGGCGTAAAGCGCACGCAGGCGGTCTGTCAAGTCGGATGTGAAATCCCCGGGCTTAACCTGGGAACTGCATTCGAAACTGGCAGGCTAGAGTCTCGTAGAGGGGGGTAGAATTCCAGGTGTAGCGGTGAAATGCGTAGAGATCTGGAGGAATACCGGTGGCGAAGGCGGCCCCCTGGACGAAGACTGACGCTCAGGTGCGAAAGCGTGGGGAGCAAACAGGATTAGATACCCTGGTAGTCCACGCCGTAAACGATGTCGACTTGGAGGCTGTTCCCTTGAGGAGTGGCTTCCGGAGCTAACGCGTTAAGTCGACCGCCTGGGGAGTACGGCCGCAAGGTTAAAACTCAAATGAATTGACGGGGGCCCGCACAAGCGGTGGAGCATGTGGTTTAATTCGATGCAACGCGAAGAACCTTACCTGGCCTTGACATCCACGGAATTCTGCAGAGATGCGGAAGTGCCTTCGGGAACCGTGAGACAGGTGCTGCATGGCTGTCGTCAGCTCGTGTTGTGAAATGTTGGGTTAAGTCCCGCAACGAGCGCAACCCTTATCCTTTGTTGCCAGCGATTCGGTCGGGAACTCAAAGGAGACTGCCGGTGATAAACCGGAGGAAGGTGGGGATGACGTCAAGTCATCATGGCCCTTACGGCCAGGGCTACACACGTGCTACAATGGCGCATACAAAGAGAAGCGACCTCGCGAGAGCAAGCGGACCTCATAAAGTGCGTCGTAGTCCGGATCGGAGTCTGCAACTCGACTCCGTGAAGTCGGAATCGCTAGTAATCGTAGATCAGAATGCTACGGTGAATACGTTCCCGGGCCTTGTACACACCGCCCGTCACACCATGGGAGTGGGTTGCAAAAGAAGTAGGTAGCTTAACCTTCGGGAGGGCGCTTACCACTTTGTGATTCATGACTGGGGTGAAGTCGTAACAAGGTAACCGTAGGGGAACCTGCGGTTGGATCACCTCCTTACCTGAAGATACCTTCCGGCGCAGTGTCCACACAGATTGTCTGATAAAAAGTAACGAGCAGAAAAACCTCTACAGGCTTGTAGCTCAGGTGGTTAGAGCGCACCCCTGATAAGGGTGAGGTCGGTGGTTCAAGTCCACTCAGGCCTACCAAATTTCTTCTCATGCTGCGATATGCACTCGGTCGTTTACTGTAGTAAACTTCCCACCCGCATGCCTTGCCTGAGTAAAAATTAACATTTTCCTTCTTATTACAGAAGAAAATGACTCCTGGTAGACAAAGGTTTCTGTAAGACCGTATGGGGCTATAGCTCAGCTGGGAGAGCGCCTGCCTTGCACGCAGGAGGTCAGCGGTTCGATCCCGCTTAGCTCCACCATATGGTTTTTCTTCATTCAATACTTCAGAGCGTACTGTTTAACAGTATGCTGCGAAGTATTATGCTCTTTAACAATCCGGAACAAGCTGAAAATTGAAACGACGTGTCGTGTTCATTCTCCGTAATCAGAATGAAGCCACGATATGTTCGAGTCTCTCAAATACTTGCACCCGAAAGGGTCTCTTACTCAGGTTGAGTAATGAGCGAGCTAAGTGAAGGCAAGGCGTCAGCGCGCAGCAACGCGGAGTGGACTTGAGTCCATGAGCATTGCGAGCACTGCATAACGCCGCCGTCACGACGCGCAGCCATTACGTGAACCGGAGAGGGACGCTTGTGGGTTGTGAGGTTAAGCGACTAAGCGTACACGGTGGATGCCCAGGCAGTCAGAGGCGATGAAGGGCGTGCTAATCTGCGATAAGCGTCGGTAAGGTGATATGAACCGCAACAACCGACGATACCCGAATGGGGAAACCCAGTGCAATCCGTTGCACTATCATGTCATGAATACATAGTGGCATGAGGCGAACCGGGGGAACTGAAACATCTAAGTACCCCGAGGAAAAGAAATCAACCGAGATTCCCCCAGTAGCGGCGAGCGAACGGGGAACAGCCCAGAACCTGAATCAGTTTGTGCCTTAGTGGAAGCGTCTGGAAAGTCGCGCAGTAAAGGGTGACAGCCCCGTACACAAAAAGGCACTTGCTGTGAGTTCGATGAGTAGGGCGGGACACGTGACATCCTGTCTGAATATGGGGGGACCATCCTCCAAGGCTAAATACTCCTGACTGACCGATAGTGAACCAGTACCGTGAGGGAAAGGCGAAAAGAACCCCGGCGAGGGGAGTGAAACAGAACCTGAAACCGTGTACGTACAAGCAGTGGGAGCACCTTCGTGGTGTGACTGCGTACCTTTTGTATAATGGGTCAGCGACTTATATTCTGTAGCAAGGTTAACCGTATAGGGGAGCCGCAGGGAAACCGAGTCTTAACTGGGCGTTAAGTTGCAGGGTATAGACCCGAAACCCGGTGATCTAGCCATGGGCAGGTTGAAGGTTGGGTAACACTAACTGGAGGACCGAACCGACTAATGTTGAAAAATTAGCGGATGACCTGTGGCTGGGGGTGAAAGGCCAATCAAACCGGGAGATAGCTGGTTCTCCCCGAAAGCTATTTAGGTAGCGCCTCGTGAACTCATCTCCGGGGGTAGAGCACTGTTTCGGCTAGGGGGCCATCCCGGCTTACCAACCCGATGCAAACTGCGAATACCGGAGAATGTTATCACGGGAGACACACGGCGGGTGCTAACGTCCGTCGTGAAGAGGGAAACAACCCAGACCGCCAGCTAAGGTCCCAAAGTCATGGTTAAGTGGGAAACGATGTGGGAAGGCACAGACAGCCAGGATGTTGGCTTAGAAGCAGCCATCATTTAAAGAAAGCGTAATAGCTCACTGGTCGAGTCGGCCTGCGCGGAAGATGTAACGGGGCTAAACCATGCACCGAAGCTGCGGCAGCGGCGCGAATGCGTTGTTGGGTAGGGGAGCGTTCTGTAAGCCGTCGAAGGTGTGCTGTGAGGCATGCTGGAGGTATCAGAAGTGCGAATGCTGACATAAGTAACGATAAAGCGGGTGAAAAGCCCGCTCGCCGGAAGACCAAGGGTTCCTGTCCAACGTTAATCGGGGCAGGGTGAGTCGACCCCTAAGGCGAGGCCGAAAGGCGTAGTCGATGGGAAACGGGTTAATATTCCCGTACTGGGTGTTACTGCGAAGGGGGGACGGAGAAGGCTATGTTAGCCGGGCGACGGTTGTCCCGGTTTAAGCGTGCAGGCTTGAGTTCCAGGCAAATCCGGAACTCTTTAAGGCTGAGGCGTGATGACGAGGCACCACGGTGCTGAAGTAACAAATGCCCTGCTTCCAGGAAAAGCCTCTAAGCATCAGGTAACATCCAATCGTACCCCAAACCGACACAGGTGGTCAGGTAGAGAATACCAAGGCGCTTGAGAGAACTCGGGTGAAGGAACTAGGCAAAATGGTGCCGTAACTTCGGGAGAAGGCACGCTGGCGCGTAGGTGAAGCGACTTGCTCGTGGAGCTGAAGCCAGTCGAAGATACCAGCTGGCTGCAACTGTTTATTAAAAACACAGCACTGTGCAAACACGAAAGTGGACGTATACGGTGTGACGCCTGCCCGGTGCCGGAAGGTTAATTGATGGGGTTATCCGCAAGGAGAAGCTCTTGATCGAAGCCCCGGTAAACGGCGGCCGTAACTATAACGGTCCTAAGGTAGCGAAATTCCTTGTCGGGTAAGTTCCGACCTGCACGAATGGCGTAATGATGGCCAGGCTGTCTCCACCCGAGACTCAGTGAAATTGAACTCGCTGTGAAGATGCAGTGTACCCGCGGCAAGACGGAAAGACCCCGTGAACCTTTACTACAGCTTGACACTGAACATTGAGCCTTGATGTGTAGGATAGGTGGGAGGCTTCGAAGCGTGGACGCCAGTCTGCGTGGAGCCAACCTTGAAATACCACCCTTTAACGTTTGATGTTCTAACCTGGCGCCGTTACCCGGCGTGGGGACAGTGTCTGGTGGGTAGTTTGACTGGGGCGGTCTCCTCCCAAAGAGTAACGGAGGAGCACGAAGGTCAGCTAATCACGGTCGGACATCGTGAGGTTAGTGCAATGGCATAAGCTGGCTTGACTGCGAGAGTGACGGCTCGAGCAGGTGCGAAAGCAGGTCATAGTGATCCGGTGGTTCTGAATGGAAGGGCCATCGCTCAACGGATAAAAGGTACTCCGGGGATAACAGGCTGATACCGCCCAAGAGTTCATATCGACGGCGGTGTTTGGCACCTCGATGTCGGCTCATCACATCCTGGGGCTGAAGTAGGTCCCAAGGGTACGGCTGTTCGCCGTTTAAAGTGGTACGCGAGCTGGGTTTAGAACGTCGTGAGACAGTTCGGTCCCTATCTGCCGTGGGCGCTGGAAGATTGAGAGGGGTTGCTCCTAGTACGAGAGGACCGGAGTGAACGCACCGCTGGTGTTCGGGTTGTCATGCCAATGGCATTGCCCGGTAGCTAAGTGCGGAAAAGATAAGCGCTGAAAGCATCTAAGCGCGAAACTTGCCTCGAGATGAATCTTCCCTGACTCCTTGAGAGTCCTGAAGGGACGTTGAAGACGACGACGTTGATAGGCCGGGTGTGTAAGCGCAGCGATGCGTTGAGCTAACCGGTACTAATGACCCGTGAGGCTTAACCTTACAACGCCAGAAGCGTTCTGGGTTGTGTTGAGAGACGAAAAACGATATTCAGCTTGTTCACCGGAAAACAGATTTGCAGGAAACGAAAGATTTTGTGCTGAAGCAAGGCGGCAGGTGCAGTGAAGGAAAGCGCATACTGAGGTATGTGACTGAGTTTACAGGCGCGGCCAGTGCGGCACCAGTGAAAAAGATCCGTTTCGTGCACAAAGAATTTGCCTGGCGGCTTTAGCGCGGTGGTCCCACCTGACCCCATGCCGAACTCAGAAGTGAAACGCCGTAGCGCCGATGGTAGTGTGGGGTCTCCCCATGCGAGAGTAGGGAACTGCCAGGCATCAAACAAAGCAAAAGGCCATCCTGCGGGATGGCCTTTTTGCGTTCTGAAGGATTTGTTCTAGTCCCGGAGTTTAGCTTCTGCAGCCTGCAGCAGATCTTCCGGATGGTTGAAATTGCGAAATGCGGGTTCTCCCTGAGCAAACAAAACGCTGTGCCCCCCCGCCTGTTGAAGAAACAGCATCAATTTTCGATTCCCTTGCGTCAGATATTGCTGAAGTGGATCCGCCAGACTTCGATGCAACAATACCTGTGTAGGATGGTCTCGCACCTCTGTTCGTACCCAAACCGCCCGTGCCTTACCTTTATGTCTCCACAAACGTTGCGCCATATTTTCTGGTAAACAGGGAGTATCACAGGAGGTGAAAACCACCCAATCCGTTTCTGCCTGCTGCAGCGCCGCCAGTATTCCGGCCAACGGGCCGGGGAAGTCTGCCAGCGTATCGCGGATCACCGGCACTCCGCTATGTTGATATACTTCAATATTACGATTGGCATTAATCCATACAGCCGTCACCTGGGGTCGCAAGCGTTGTAGCACATGCTGATAAAGAGGCTGGCTATGCCAGTTAATCAGACCTTTATCTTCTCCCCCCATACGGCTGCCGCGGCCACCCGCAAGGATCACCCCGGTTACTGGCAGTCTGGTCATTTGCTTACACCTGAAGCTATCGTAGTTTATTGATTCGGAGACAACAGCATGAAATGCCATTGCCTTAATGAGTTAAACAGTTCACTGCAACCTGCCTGGCAACAGCATTCCGAACTGTACTGAGTGCAATTGTTACAGATCTTAGCCGATGAAACCGATTTTCTGCAGCCGTTAGAGGGATCAACGGATGATATGCTGATCTACCAGCTCAAAATGCGCAAAAGCGATAAAGATGCAGAACTTCCCGGCCTGAAAATAGATTATGCAAATGATTTTAAGACAGCACTGCTGTGTGCGCGGGGTAAAATTAAGGAATAAATCGACTCCCGGGACCCGGACACGGCTGATTTAATGGTATTCTTTTAGGTCAGTTTGCAACGACCAGCGAGCCAGCCGGATGTCAGAACCTGCATTTAACTTTAACACTTTAACGCCAGATACCATTCTTGATGCACTCTGGGGCACAGGGTTGCGCGTAGAGTCCGGATTGACAGCGCTAAATAGTTATGAAAACCGTGTTTATCAGTTCTTTGATGATGAAAAGCGCCGTTATGTTGCGAAGTTTTACCGCCCGCAGCGCTGGTCACAGGCGCAGATCGAGGAAGAACATCAGTTTTCTGCGGAACTGTTCGCTGATGAAATTCCGATTGCGACCCCGCTGATGTTGCAAGAGGCCATGCTCCACCAGCATCAGGGGTTCTGGTTTGCGGTGTTCCCAAGCCTTGGAGGACGGCAGTATGAAACGGATAACTACGATCACCTCGAGTGGGTAGGGCGCTTTTTAGGGCGTATCCATCAGGTTGGACAACGTAGTGAATTTGCAGCGCGGCCAACTATCGGCCTGCAGGAATACATTGATGAACCTTTGCAAATTCTGAGTACCAGCCCGCTGGTGCCCGCTAAGCTGAAAGATCAACTCCTTATCCGTGTTGAGCGGCTGCGCGCAACGCTGCTCAACTGCTGGCACACTCAGTGGCGGCCATTGCGTCTACACGGTGACTGCCATCCAGGCAATATACTGTGGCGTGATGGTCCGCTTTTTGTTGACCTTGATGATGCACGTAATGGCCCGGCCGTTCAGGATTTGTGGATGTTGGTCAACGGCGATCGCCAGGAACAGCGTCTGCAATGGGAAATCTTGTTGGAAGCTTATGGTGAGTTCTGTGAATTCGATACTCATCAACTGTCACTGATTGAACCTTTACGTGCTATGCGGATGGTTTATTATCTGGCTTGGGTAGTAAGACGTTGGCAAGATCCGGCATTTCAGGTGAGCTTCCCATGGATGACGGATGAGGATTTCTGGCGCCGACAGATTTCCATATTTAATGAACAGGACAAGCTGTTGCAAGAGCCTCCGCTTCAGCTGTTACCTGTATTCCAGGTGTGATCGCCCCTTTGGTTCACCTACAGAGTTAGTAATCAGGAGAGAGTTTTACAATGAAAAAGATTTGGTTAGCGCTCGTCGGTATGGTTCTGACATTCAGCGCCTCAGCGGCTCAATTTACCAATGGCCAGCAGTACGTCACCCTCGACAAACCCGTCACCGGCGAACCGCAGGTTCTTGAATTCTTTTCATTCTACTGCCCGCACTGCTACGAGTTTGAACGCGTGTGGCATGTCAGCGATGCGGTGAAAAAAAATCTTCCGGCCAATGTTAAAGTGACGAAGTACCACGTTGAATTCCTCGGTGGCGATATGGGTAAAACGGTAACCCAGGCATGGGCTGTAGCAATGGCGCTGGGTGTTGAAGATAAAGTGACCGCCCCTGTTTTCGAGGGCATTCAGAAAACTCAGACCATCACAGACCCGGCAACGCTAAAAGAGACTTTTGTTAAGGCTGCGGGAATTAAGCCAGCAGATTACGATGCTGCGTGGAATAGCTTCGTGGTGAGATCCCTGGTCGCGCAGCAGGAAAAAGCAGCGGCAGACATGGATCTGCACGGCGTGCCGGCGATGTTCGTTAACGGCAAATATATGGTTAATAGCGGTGGGCTGGATACCAGCTCAATGGATAACTACGTTCAGCAATATGCTAACCTGGTGAACTTCCTGGCCAGCCAGAAGTAAGTTTTACCACCAGGCTACCTTCCGCGCCGGTATCACAGCCGGCGTTTTTACTCTTATATCCCGTAATTATCCGTGTGAAGTGGGCTTTCACCCGCTGAATATATCGCATATTTATGTTGCAGCATTAACTTATATCCACATCGCGCTGGTTGTATAGAAGCGTCAGTCAGCCTGATACAAAAATAATAACGTGCTGATTTATAATGAATAATAATAATTTTTTTGTCGCAGACTAATCTAAGAATAATATCCTGGTAAATTTACACACAAACTTATCCACAGAATTTCCTTGCGAAATATCACGCAAAATCGCAATTGTCTGCGAATTATTCGTCGTTGTGATTTCATCTTTTATGGTGAGCTGTGGCATCCTTGACCCCAATTAAAACCAAAGAAGAACGTGACGACTTATGGCTCAAATTGCAGAAAACCCGCTGATTCTGGTAGATGGCTCCTCCTACCTGTACCGTGCTTATCATGCGTTCCCTCCGCTGACCAATAGTGCAGGTGAACCCACCGGTGCAATGTACGGCGTATTAAATATGCTGCGCAGCCTGCTGTTACAATATAAGCCAAGTCATGTGGCTGTGGTTTTTGATGCTAAAGGTAAAACGTTCCGCGATGAGCTGTTTGAGGAGTATAAATCCCACCGTCCGCCGATGCCTGACGATCTGCGTGCACAGATTGAGCCACTGCATAAGATGGTCAAAGCGATGGGGCTGCCGCTATTGGCCATCCCGGGAGTTGAAGCTGATGATGTGATCGGCACGCTGGCGCTGGAAGCGGAGAAAGCAGGGCGTGCGGTACTGATCAGCACCGGTGATAAAGACATGGCTCAATTGGTCACGCCTGATATCACGTTGATCAATACCATGAATAACGCGATTCTCGGCCCTGATGAAGTGGTTGAAAAATACGGCATCCCGCCCTCGCTGATGATTGATTTCCTTGCCCTGATGGGCGACTCCTCTGACAACATCCCGGGTGTTGCTGGCGTGGGTGAGAAAACGGCGCAGGCACTGCTTCAGGGGTTGGGCGGCGTGAAAGATATTTACGCTAACCTGGACAAAGTGGCAACGCTGACCTTCCGCGGTGCTAAAACGATGGCCGCAAAGCTGGAGCAGAATAAAGAGATGGCACTCCTCTCTTATCAGCTGGCGACGATTAAAACTGACGTTGAGCTGGAACTGAACAGCGACCAGCTAACGGTAGAGCAACCGGCGGTAGAGGAGCTGCTGGCGCTATTCAAGCATTACGAATTCAAGCGCTGGATAACCGATCTCGAAGACGGCAAGTGGTTGCAGGGCAATAAAGGCAACCCGTCAACGAAAAAAGTGGCGGCGGTGCAGGATGAACCGGCTGTCGCAGAAGCGGCCAGCGTGCTCTCCTCAGATGGCTATGTCACCATCCTTGACGAAGAAACGTTCACCAGCTGGCTGAAAAAGTTACAGCACAGCGAGCTGTTCGCTTTCGATCTGGAAACGGATTCGCTGGACACGCTTAGCGCCAATATTATCGGGATTTCATTTGCGACTGCGCCCGGTGAGGCCGCCTATCTGCCGGTCGCTCATGACTATCTTGATGCCCCCGAACAGCTGGACCGCAGCGATGTGCTTGCGCGCCTTAAGCCACTGCTGGAAGACCCGCAGTCACAGAAGGTCGGGCAAAACCTTAAGTTCGATCGCGGCGTGCTAAAGCGCTATGACATCGAATTACTGGGTATCCGGTTTGATACCATGCTGGAATCTTACGCCCTGAACAGTGTGGCCGGTCGCCACGATATGGATACGCTGGCATCGCGCTGGTTGCAGCATAAGACCGTCACTTTCGAAGAGATAGCAGGTAAAGGTAAGAATCAGCTCACTTTCAACCAAATTGCTCTGGAGCAGGCGGCGCATTATGCGGCAGAAGATGCCGACGTCACGCTACAGCTGCATTTGAAAATGTGGCCGGAGCTGGAAAAAGAGCAGGGGCCTAAAAACGTCTTTGAGCAGGTCGAGATGCCGCTGGTGCCGGTCATTTCGCGCATAGAGCGCAATGGGGTATTAATAGATCAGAGCATTCTGGCCGTGCATTCGCAGGAGCTGGGTAGTCGCCTGGCAGAGCTGGAACTGAAAGCGCATGAACTGGCAGGCGAGCCGTTCAACCTGTCGTCACCGAAACAGCTGCAAACCATCCTGTTTGAAAAGCAGGGTATCAAACCAACCAAAAAAACCCCTGGTGGTGCGCCCTCTACCAGTGAGGAAGTGCTGGCTGAACTGGCGCTGGATTATCCGTTACCGAAGGTGATTCTGGAGCATCGCGGCCTTGCCAAACTAAAATCGACCTATACCGACAAGCTGCCGCTGATGATCAATCCGCATAGCGGACGGGTACACACTTCTTATCACCAGACGGTTACCGCTACCGGGCGTCTCTCTTCCAGCGATCCCAACCTGCAAAACATCCCGGTGCGCAATGATGAAGGTCGTCGCATCCGCCAGGCATTTATTGCGCCGCAAGGCCATCGCATCCTGGCGGCGGACTACTCGCAGATTGAGCTGCGCATCATGGCGCACCTGTCACAGGATAAAGGGCTGCTCTCAGCATTTGCCAGCGAACAGGATATTCACCGCGCCACGGCGGCAGAAGTGTTCGGCGTGGCGCTGGACAAGGTCAGTGGGGAGCAGCGTCGTAGCGCCAAGGCAATTAACTTTGGTTTGATTTACGGTATGAGCGCTTTTGGGTTGTCACGTCAGCTGAATATTGGCGCCGGAGAAGCGAAGAAGTATATGGACCTTTACTTTGAGCGCTATCCGGGGGTTCTGCAATACATGGAAAGTACCCGCGAGCTGGCGGCGCAGAAAGGCTATGTATCAACGCTGGATGGTCGCCGTCTGTACCTGCCGGACATCAACGCCAGTAATGCCATGCGCCGTAAGGCGGCCGAGCGTGCGGCAATCAATGCCCCGATGCAGGGGACCGCAGCGGATATCATCAAGCGTGCCATGATTGCCGTAGATAGCTGGCTGGAACAGCAGCCATCTCCTGAAGTCAAAATGATTATGCAGGTGCACGATGAGTTAGTATTTGAAGTGCAGGCAGATGCGGTAGAAGCGGCTTGCGCGCAGATCCGCGCATTGATGGAAGGGAGCATGAAGCTGGATGTGCCGCTGCGCGTGGATATTGGTGTTGGTGATAACTGGGACCAGGCCCACTAACCGCGTTAAGTAGCGAGTCACCGGAATGGGTATTAGCGGGTTGCGGTGACATTCTCCTGACAATGTCTGGCTTAAACGGTTCAGCCAACTGCCTGATACGGTTATTCAACCTATTTGGCGAACCACTCCTGCCAGATCATCTTTTTCGTTATAAAGCCACAAGATTGGCCGTATTTTGTGAGCTAAGTTAGATTAAATGTGTCATTTGCTGAAAATTAACTATAAAAAACCCTTTTGAGCACCCAAAAAATCATGTAGAGTTCGCTTTGTAGGGTACAGAGGTAAGATGTTCTATCTTTCAGACCTTTTACTTCACGTAATCGGATTTGGCTGAATATTTTAGCCGCCCCAGTCGTAATGACTGGGGCGTTTTTTTATTTTCTGTCGTCTGGTTTCTGTCGTGCCGGCCGTGCCCGGTCATCTCAGTCACTGTCTGATAAACGCTGGCGTGTTTTAAGCTTGTGCGGCAAATGCCTGACACTCGGCTTCAGGTCAGACCGCGCCTTCTTCGGTAGCCGGAGGAAGATCGCGATACCAGCTGTCCAGCTTCTGGCTCAGTTTGTCGACGCCAATTTTCTTCAACGATGAAAACAGTTCAACCTCTACCGTACCCAGGAAAGTTTTAGCCTCTTCCCTTACTGCATTCAACTGTGCTTTGCGCGCGCCGGAGGCCAGTTTGTCGGCTTTGGTCAACAGCACCAGCACTTCTCTCCCGCTCTGCACGGCCCACAAGACCATTTGTCTGTCCAGCTCTTTCAACGGGTGGCGAATGTCCATCAGAACCACCAGGCCTTTAAGGCAGTGACGGTCGTGTAAATATTCCGCCAGAGAACGCTGCCACTTTAACTTCGTCTCTTCCGGAACTTCTGCATAGCCATAGCCAGGCAGATCGACCAGACGATAGCCTTCAGCAACCTGGAACAGGTTAATCAGCTGCGTGCGCCCCGGCGTTTTACTGGTACGCGCAAGACTCCTCTGATTAGTCAGTGTATTTAGCGCGCTGGATTTCCCCGCGTTCGAACGCCCGGCAAAAGCAACCTCAATGCCGGTATCGGCGGGCAAATGGCGAATATCGGGGGCGCTGGTGACAAAATGGGTGAGGTGATAATTCCAGCCAGACAATGTAGACACTCCAGAAAAAGGGCAATAAGGCTGATTATACCCTTTATGGCTGTAAAGCGCCCGGTAAGACACCCGCCTGCTTTGCGGTTGTAAGACATTGACTATTTTTGCTGCCAGCACTTGCTGTATTTTATGCCGGCGCGATTATTTTTTTTACTGTTTATCATATACTTATAAGATAACTCTTAAAAAAAAGAGTAAAAAACACTGCCTGCATGTTGTGAGCCTGACAGGTTAGTTTATATTTAAGCGCAGAAACAGGATATTTCACTTCAGGATGAAGCGCTCAGGGAGTATCAGGACGACCACGGGCCGGGCAGGAGAAGTGTACAGGCGTACGCGACAGGGACCAGGGAAGTTTACCAGGAGTGGTGAACCACAGCCAGAGCAAAGGAAAACAGGGATGCTGGTTGCTAAAATGGATGCTGAAAATGTCAGTCCTTCCGCGGAAGGTGCGAAAAAAGGCGACAGGATGACCTGCCGCCTTTTTCTTGCTCTGCTTTCTGCTAGATTCCGCCGCAATTCTATACTGAATATAAAAGTCTGAGAGCAGAAACCATGAAGCAGCCTGCACGCACGCCCCGGGATAAGAAACCGACATCACGAGTGAAACGCAAAACCCGTGAAGAAATCAATCAGGAAGCACGCGATCGCAAACGTGATAAAAAGCACAGCGGCAATGCCTCCGGCAGCCGGGCTAATCCGGTCACGGTGAGCCAGAAGGGCGAGAAGAGCAAAGCCGCTAAAGATCCTCGCATTGGCAGTAAGAAGGCGATTGCACTGGGTGCGGATGCCGCCCCCACTAAGCCGGTTAAAGCGCCTAAAACGGCGGTTGCGAAAAAACCGCGTCTGACGCCGGAAGAAGAGCTGGCGATGCTGGAAAATGACCAACGTCTGGATGCGTTGCTTGACCGACTGGAAAGTGGCGAGACCCTGTCAGCAGAAGATCAGGCCTGGCTCGATCAGTCGTTGGATCGTATTGATGTTCTGATGGAGCAGCTGGGCATTGCGTTGGATGATGATGCCGACGACGAAAAGGCGGAAGAAGATATGTATCGCCTGCTGAAAGGTAATCATTGAGACCGCGGCAGATCCCGCCGTTTTCTGTCCTGACTAAGGCAGCGCATTTTCGCGCCGCCTTAACTTTGTGCGCTATCTGGCCATGACTTGGCCTGGATCAATTATTGCGCTGATTTTGCTGTGCTGGCTGGGCGGAATGTGGGTTAAACTACAGCGGCTATCGCGGCTGGAAACCCGGCTGCGCGGCCGGATCGTCAGCCAGCAGCTTACTGTGACGCGGCGACCTGCACCACGACGCAGATAAGGTCAGTGAGCATGCAGATACAGACGACAGAGTGGGATCTCCCGCTTATTCAAAAATACAACCTATCCGGCCCCCGCTATACTTCCTACCCGACCGCGCTGGAGTTCCATCAAGATTACGACGAGCAGGCCTTTTTGCAGGCCGCGCTTCGCTATCCTCAACGCCCGCTGTCTCTCTATTTGCATATTCCGTTCTGCCATCGCCTTTGCTATTTCTGCGGCTGTAACAAGCAGGTGACGCGTCAGCAGCATAAAGCCGATGACTATCTTGCCGCACTGATGCTGGAAATTGCCGCCCGCGCCCGGTTATTTCAACAGCGTACCGTCAGTCAGATGCACTGGGGCGGCGGTACGCCAACCTTCCTCAATAAACAGCAAATCCGTCGCCTGATGGCCTGTCTGCGGCAACATTTTCATATCAGCGATACGGCTGAAATATCGATTGAGGTTGACCCGCGAGAAATTGAGCTGGATGTATTAGATCATCTGCGTGCAGAGGGGTTTAACCGCCTGAGCATGGGGGTGCAGGACTTCAATAAGCAGGTGCAGGAGAAAGTGAACCGGGTGCAGGATGAGAAGACGATCTTCGCTCTGGTCGCCCGGGCACGGCAGCTGGGGTTTGTTTCCACCAATATTGACCTGATTTACGGTTTGCCAGCACAAACGCCGGCAAGCTTTGCTTTTACCTTGCAGAAAGTGGTCGAGCTGGATCCTGACAGGCTGAGCATATTTAACTATGCCCATATGCCCGCGCTGTTCGCCGCCCAGCGCAAAATCCGCGAGGCCGAGCTACCGGACGCACAGCAGAAGCTGGCTATTCTGCAACAGACCATTGCTACCCTGACGGCACAGGATTACCAGTTTATTGGTATGGATCACTTTGCCCGCCGGAACGACGAGCTGGCGATAGCGCAGCGAGCGGGTGAACTGCATCGCAACTTTCAGGGTTACACGACTCAGGGCGACTGCGATTTGCTGGGAATGGGCGTATCGGCGATAAGCAGGATCGGGGACAGTTATGCGCAGAATCACAAGGAGCTGAAGCACTATTATGCGCATATACACGCCAGCAATACGGCGCTGTGGCGTGGTTTACAGCTGACGGAGGATGACTGTCTGCGTGCTGATGTGATTAAGCGCCTGATTTGCCATTTTTCCCTGTCATTTGAAAGCGTTGAGGCGCGCTGGGGAATTCACTTCCGTGACTACTTTGCGCAGGATCTGGCACAGCTACAGCCGCTGATCGCCGACGGGCTGCTGGAATGCCATGATAACGCACTTGTCGTCACCGCTAAGGGACGATTGTTAATCAGGAATATCTGCATGTGCTTCGATCGTTACCTTCGTCAGAAAGCGTCTGATGCACGATTCTCAAGAGTTATCTGAATAAAAAAGGCGGCTGCGGAAATGTCACCGTGCCGCCTTCTTGTCGTACAAAAGGGAGCTACTCCATCCCTAACTCTTTCAGCTTGCGCGTCAGGGTATTACGTCCCCAGCCGAGCAGACGCGCCGCTTCCTGCTTATGGCCCTGAGTATGGCGCAGCGCGGTGGTCAGCAGCGTGCGCTCCAACTCCGGTTGCGCTTCGGACAGCAAATTTTGATGACCGGAACGCAATGCCCTGTCGGCCCACTGCGCCAGCAGCGTGGCCCAGCTGTCCGGCAGCGAATGCACCGGGTTTTCGGGCGTCGCGGTCTCAAACAGCTCCGGCGGCAGATCCTGGATCAGCACTTCCTGACCGGCAGCCATCACCGTCAGCCAGCGACAGGTGTTCTCCAGCTGGCGTACGTTACCGGACCAGTGCAGGCGTGTCAGAGCGGTTTCGGTCTCCGGGTGCAGGATTTTGGCTTCCACCCCCAGCTCGCGCGCGGCAACTTGTAAGAAATAACGTGCCAGCCGCGGAATATCTTCCCGCCGTTCGCGCAGCGGCGGTAAATGCACGCGGATCACGTTCAGTCGATGGAATAAATCCTCCCGGAATTTCCCCTCCTGTACGCGCAGTTCCAGATTCTGGTGGGTGGCGGCGATAATACGCACATCCACTTTGACCGGAGCATAGCCGCCAACGCGATAGAACTGGCCATCTGCCAGCACGCGCAGCAGACGAGTCTGAACATCCAGCGGCATATCGCCGATTTCATCAAGGAACAGCGTCCCGCCGTCGGCCTGTTCAAAACGCCCCTGACGGATCTGATTTGCTCCGGTAAACGCCCCTTTTTCATGACCAAACAGCTCTGATTCGATCAAATCCTTTGGGATGGCGGCCATATTCAGCGCGATAAACGGGGCTTTGGCACGCGGACTGTGGCGGTGCAGGGCATGGGCAACCAGCTCTTTACCGGTACCGGATTCACCGTTGATCAGCACGCTAATCGAGGAACGCGACAGCCGTCCGATAATGCGGAACACATCCTGCATCGCCGGGGCCTCACCGATGATATCGGTCGTCGGGCCGCTGACTGGCTGATTACGCGGCTGCTGCTGCTCCTGATAGTGGCTGATGGCACGTTCCACCAGCGCCACCGCTTCATCAATATCAAACGGTTTTGGCAGATAATCGAACGCACCCTGCTGATAGGCACTGACCGCCGCATCGAGGTCAGAATGCGCGGTCATGATAATCACCGGCAGCATAGGATGGCGTTGCTTAATCTGTTTCAGTAGCGCCAGCCCATCCATGCCGGGCATACGAATATCAGACAGTAAAACGTCCGGGGTTTTTGTCGCAAGGGCTTCCAGCACCTCGTTTGCGCTCTCAAACGTGGCGCACTGTAAACCGGCTCCAGTGAGCGCACGCTCAAGCACCCAGCGGATGGAGCTATCGTCATCGACGATCCAAACTATCCCTCGTTGCATAAAAACCTCACTGGCGAATAGGCAAGTAAACCGAAAATTCCGTGTGTCCGGGCCAACTGTTGAACTCTATTTTCCCCGAATGCTGATCGATCAGGCTGCGGGCAATGGACAGTCCTAATCCGGTACCGCCTTCGCGGCCGCTCACCATCGGGTAAAACAGCGTATCCTGCAGCAGCGCCGGGATGCCGGGACCGTCGTCTTCAATATCGATGCGTGCCACCAGGCGATAACGTGTACCGTGCAGCGTCAGCTGGAAGGCGGTACGGGTACGTATAATGATAGTGCCGCCTTTATCACCCAAGGCTTGCAGCGCATTGCGTACGATATTCAGCAGAACCTGTTCGATTTGATCCGGGTCATGAGGAAGCTCTGGCAGGCTGGGATCATAGTCGCGGACCAGTGACACATTATCGGGCAGCTCCATCGAAACCAGATTAACCACCCGTTCGGCCACCTGATGAATGCTTTGTGTGATGTGCATCCCGGGCTGTTGCGGCCCCAGCAGACGGTCGACCAGATTGCGCAGGCGGTCTGCCTGTTCAATGATCACTTTGGTGTATTCCGTCAGCGACGGATCGGGCAGGGCTTTGGCCAACAGCTGAGCTGCACCACGCAGTCCGCCCAGTGGGTTCTTGATTTCATGTGCCAGGCCGCGAACTAAATCACGCGCTGCCACCTGTTGCGCGTGCTGCAGCTGTTCCTGGCTCAACCGGCGCTGATTATCCATCGGCGCCATTTCCAGCAAAATAAGCCCATCAGACAGGCGCTGTGCGGTAAGCGACATAATGTGCGCGCGGCTGTCGACCACCAGGGTCACTTCGCTGTCGGTGAAGCCCTGTCCGGCATCCAGACTTTCGCGCATGACCTCAATATTCAGGGAAAAATAGCCCATCAGTTCCGGCAGTGGCGTACCAAACAGCTTGCGGGAACTCTGCGCCAGCAACTGCTGCGCGGCGGGGTTGGCGTAATGAATCACCAGTTCGCCATCGACCAGCAAAATACTATTGATCAGCGAATTGAGAATCTGCCCAGCATCGGGCAGCGTGCCAGTTGCCATACGGCCTTCTCCAGAACTTTTTTTGCACCAACTTAGTGCATTATAGCCGTGTCAGTTAAAATCGTCCTGCTGAACGATAAATCCGCGGTGAAAAAAACCCATCCTGAGATGGGCTGAAAGTTCCACGGCAACAAATACCCGGCGTCCTTCATGCCACAGCTGCGAGACGACATTCGCCGGGATAACAAAAATTAAACGCTGTAGTACAGTTCGAACTCAACCGGGTGCGGGGTCATGCGCACGCGCTCCATCTCCGCTTTACGCAGCTCGATATAAGCTTCGATCGCGTCGTCGGTGAACACACCGCCACGCGTCAGGAACTCACGGTCTTCGTTGAGAGCGGCCAGAGCTTCGTCCAGGGAGGCAGCAACTTTAGGGATCTCCGCTTCTTCTTCCGGCGGCAGGTCGTACAGGTTTTTGTCCATCGCATCGCCCGGGTGGATCTTATTGATGATGCCGTCAAGGCCAGCCATCAACAGTGCCGCGAAGCACAGGTACGGGTTAGCAGCCGGATCGGGGAAGCGCGCTTCAATACGGCGTGCTTTCGGGCTGGCGACAACCGGAATACGGATAGACGCGGAACGGTTACGCGCAGAGTAAGCCAGCATAACCGGTGCTTCGTAGCCAGGAACCAGACGCTTATAGGAGTTAGTGGTCGGGTTAGCCAGCGCATTGATCGCTTTAGCGTGTTTAATCACTCCGCCGATGTAGAACAGGGCAGTTTCAGACAGGCCGCCGTATTTGTCGCCCGCAAACAGGTTAGTTCCGCCTTTTGACAGTGACATGTGGCAGTGCATACCGGAGCCGTTATCACCGAATATTGGCTTAGGCATAAAGGTGGCGGTTTTGCCATAAGCGTGAGCCACGTTGTGGACGACATATTTGTAGATCTGAATTTCGTCAGCTTTCTTGGTCATGGTGTTGAAGCGGGTAGCCACTTCATTCTGACCGGCAGTGGCGACTTCGTGGTGATGAGCTTCAACCACCAGGCCCATCTGTTCCATCGTCAGACACATCGCAGAACGGATATCCTGTGATGAGTCGACCGGAGGAACCGGGAAGTAGCCGCCTTTCAGCCCCGGACGATGGCCTTTGTTGCCGCCTTCGTATTGTTTACCGGTGTTCCAGCTGGCTTCGATATCATCGATAGCAACGTGGGAGCCGGAAGTGCTGCTGCCGAAACGGATATCGTCAAACAGGAAGAACTCGGGTTCTGGCCCGAACAGCACGGTGTCGGCAATGCCGGAAGAGCGCAGGAAATCTTCTGCGCGTTTGGCGATGGAGCGTGGGTCACGGTCGTAACCCTGCATGGTGCCTGGCTCAAGGATGTCGCAACGAATAATCAGGGTGGCATCTTCGAAGAACGGATCGAGGACAGCGGTGGTGGCATCCGGCATCAGAACCATGTCGGATTCGTTAATCCCTTTCCAGCCACCAATCGAGGAGCCGTCGAACATTTTGCCTTCCTCGAAGAAGTCAGCATTAACCTGGTGAGCAGGGATAGTGACGTGCTGCTCTTTGCCTTTGGTATCGGTGAAACGCAGGTCAACGAATTTGACTTCGTGCTCGTTCATCATCGACAGAACGTGTTCAGCTGACATACTTAACTCTCCTGGATTTTGTCATTGTCGTCGCGGTTAGAGAACTTCCACGGTGCGCTTTGCATTTCGCTGCGCTACTTCCGATAATAAAGATCTCTGACAAGCTTACAACCGTGTGGAAAAGGGCATTTTTCGCTTATCAGAGTATTTGCGAAATTTGTGCCAACTTTTTTATTTTATGCAAAAGGCGCTATGATGCGCCCTCTCGTCAGACGGGGGATGCACCACGATGGAAGTCGCGCACCATTCTGGTGCTGTTGAGTGGTGGCTGGTCACCATTTTGGTGCAATTTCAGCATTCCGGTGCAATCTTTGCACTGGAAATGGGTGTCATAACCATCCGGACAGTTATCTTTATACGAAGTCCTCGAACTTGTTCAGTCCTTCGATTAATCCGTGTACAATAGCGCGCTATTTCTAATGCCTGAGGCAAAGCTGTGATCGAAAATTTGCGTAACATCGCCATTATTGCCCACGTTGACCATGGTAAAACTACCCTGGTTGATAAGTTGCTGCAGCAGTCCGGGACCTTTGATGCCCGCACCGAAGCAACCGAACGCGTAATGGACTCCAACGATTTGGAGAAAGAGCGTGGGATTACCATCCTCGCAAAAAACACCGCCATTAAATGGAATGACTACCGCATCAACATCGTTGATACCCCAGGGCACGCCGACTTCGGCGGTGAGGTTGAGCGTGTGATGTCAATGGTTGACTCGGTGCTGCTGGTTGTGGATGCAATGGATGGCCCGATGCCGCAAACCCGTTTCGTGACCAAAAAAGCTTTTGCTAACGGTCTGAAGCCGATCGTGGTAATCAACAAAGTTGACCGTCCGGGCGCGCGTCCTGACTGGGTTGTTGACCAGGTATTTGACCTGTTCGTCAACCTGGATGCCACTGACGAGCAGCTCGACTTCCCGGTGATCTACGCCTCTGCCCTGAACGGAATCGCCGGTCTGGACCACAGCGATATGGCGGAAGATATGACTCCGCTGTACGAAGCGATTGTAAAACATGTGTCGCCACCGCAGGTCGAGATGGAAGCACCTTTCCAGATGCAGATCTCTCAGCTGGATTACAACAACTACGTTGGCGTTATCGGCATCGGCCGCATCAAGCGCGGTAAAGTGAAGCCGAACCAGCAGATCACGATCATCGACAGCGAAGGCAAAACCCGTAACGGTAAAGTCGGTAAAGTTCTGACTCACCTGGGCCTGGAGCGTATCGACGCGACCGAAGCGGAAGCGGGCGATATCATCGCGATTACCGGGCTGGGCGAACTGAACATCTCTGACACCATCTGCGATCCGCAGAACGTGGAAGCGCTGCCGGCACTGAGCGTTGATGAACCTACCGTGACCATGTACTTCAACGTCAACACCTCGCCGTTCTGCGGTAAAGAAGGTAAGTTTGTGACCTCGCGTCAGATCCTTGACCGTCTGAACAAAGAGCTGGTGCACAACGTGGCGCTGCGCGTTGAAGAAACCGAAGACTCCGATGCGTTCCGCGTATCGGGTCGTGGTGAGCTTCACCTGTCGGTGCTGATCGAAAACATGCGCCGCGAAGGCTTTGAAATCGCCGTTTCACGTCCTAAGGTTATCAACCGTAAAATCGATGGCCGCATGCAAGAGCCGTTCGAGAACGTGACGCTGGATATCGAAGAACAGCACCAGGGTTCAGTGATGCAGGCGATGGGCGAGCGCAAGGGTGATGTCAAAGACATGATCCCTGACGGCAAAGGCCGTATTCGTCTTGATTACCTGATCCCGGCGCGTGGCCTGATCGGCTTCCGTACCGAGTTTATGACCATGACTTCGGGCACCGGTCTGCTGTACTCGACGTTCAGTCATTACGATGACGTGCGTGCGGGCGAAATCGGCCAGCGCCAGAACGGCGTGCTGATCTCTAACGGCCAGGGTAAAGCGGTGGCCTTCGCCCTGTTCAGCCTGCAGGATCGCGGCAAGCTGTTCCTCGGCCACGGTGCGGAAGTGTATGAAGGCCAGATTATCGGTATTCACTCACGCTCTAACGACCTGACGGTAAACTGTCTGACCGGTAAGAAGCTGACCAACATGCGTGCTTCCGGTACGGATGAAGCGACTACGCTGGTTCCGGCTATCAAGATGTCTCTGGAGCAGGCTCTGGAATTCATCGATGATGACGAACTGGTCGAAGTGACGCCTCAGTCGGTGCGTATTCGTAAACGTCATCTGACGGAAAACGATCGTAAGCGCGCAAGCCGCGGCCCGAAAGAAGCGTAATCCGCCGCTTAGTCGTCGGTTTCAGGATGCAAAGGCCATGGTCTTTGCATCCTGAATGATGACGGCTAAAATCGCCTGTTCTTCAGGGGCGGAACCTATCCGACCCTGCAACTGCCATGCAGTTTTCAATTCTCCCACCTGTTCAGCCTTCCGTTTTACCGCTAGAGTGATGAACTCAGTGCAATACAAGGGGGTGACCATGCTGTATATCTTTGATTTAGGTAATGTCATTGTTGATATTGATTTCAACCGGGTGCTTGGCGTCTGGAGCGATCTGGGCCGTGTACCTTTGGCCACGCTGCAAAGCCGCTTCCAGATGGGTGAGAGCTTTGACCAGCACGAACGCGGCGAAATCAGTGATAAGGAATTTGCCCGGCAAATTTGTGACGAGCTGGAGCTGCCGCTGAGCTTTGAGCAGTTTGCTGCCGGCTGGCAGGCGGTATTTGTCGGCGTGCGCCCTGACGTCATTGCCATTATGCACCAGCTGCGTGAGCAGGGTGAGCGGGTCGTTATCCTCTCTAACACCAATAACCTGCACTGCCAGTTCTGGCCGGAGCAGTACCCGGAAGTCCGGGCGGCCGCGGATAAAATCTATTTATCGCAGGAGATGGGGTTACGTAAGCCCGATCCGGCCATTTATCAGCGTTTGCTTAACGAAGAAGAGACGGCGGCGGCAGAGGCTATCTACTTCGACGATAATCCAGAAAACATCGAAGCAGCGCGTGCGCTGGGGATCCACAGCCTGCATATAACCGATAACAGCGTGATCCCGGCGTTCTTTGCCGACCGCATGCCCGACGGTCGCCGGTAGAATATGCGTCCGCTCAACCACTTTTTGCACCGGTTACGTGCATTTTGGACATGGATCAAGCTGTTGTGGCAGCGTATCGACGAAGATGCGATGACCGTGCTGGCCGGGCACCTGGCCTATGTCTCGCTGCTGTCGCTGGTTCCGCTTATTGCTGTGGTTTTTGCCCTATTTACCGCCTTTCCGATGTTTTCGGACGTCAGCGTGCAGTTAAAAAACTTTGCCTTTCACAACTTAGTACCGGCGGCCGGAACCACGGTGCAAAACTACCTGGAACAGTTCGTTGCCAACGTCAGCAGAATGACGGCGGTGGGGGTGGGGGGGCTGGTGGTGACCGCACTCCTGCTGATGTACTCGATTGACTCGGCGCTGAATACCATCTGGCGTAGCAAAGTTAAGCGACCGCTGGTGTACTCTTTGGCGGTGTACTGGATGATCCTGACGCTGGGGCCGCTGCTGGCGGGTGCCAGCCTGGCCATTAGCTCCTACCTGCTATCGCTGCACTGGGCGACGATCGGCGGCCTGAGCGTGCTGATAGATATGGTGCTGCGCATATTCCCGTTGCTGCTTTCTTGCCTCTCCTTCTGGCTGCTGTACAGCCTGGTGCCGACGGCTCCGGTGGCGGGACATGATGCGCTGGTCGGGGCGATAGTCGGCGGTATTTTGTTCGAGCTGGGTAAAAAGGGCTTCACGCTGTATATCACCACGTTTCCCTCCTATCAGCTGATTTATGGCGTGCTGGCGGTAGTACCCATTCTGTTTCTATGGGTTTACTGGACCTGGTGTATCGTTTTGCTGGGAGCGGAAATTACCGCCACGCTGGCTGACTATCGCCGGCTGAAGCGCGAAGAACAAGAAAGAGAAAACGAGGATCCATGATTGCATTAATACAACGGGCGCTGCAGGCCAGCGTGGCAGTCGCGGGGGAGACCATCGGCGAGATCGGAGCGGGGTTGCTGATTTTACTGGGTGTGGAAAAAGGAGATACCCCTGAAAGCGCGCAAAAATTAGTGGATAAAGTGCTCGGCTATCGTATTTTTGCTGATGAAGGCGACAAAATGAATCTGAACGTGCTGCAGGCGGGGGGCAGCGTGCTGGTGGTGTCGCAGTTCACGCTGGCGGCCGATACTAAAAAAGGCATGCGGCCGAGCTTCTCCGGTGGTGCCGCTCCGGCGGAGGCCGAAAAACTGTACGACTACTTTGTCGCCTGCTGCCGTGAAAAAGGTGTCTGCACTGAAACCGGTCGCTTCGCGACTGATATGAAAGTGGCGCTGATCAATGATGGCCCCGTTACCTTCTGGCTGCAGGTTTGAAACAGCTGGCAGAGCGGCAAAGGAATAGCCTGACTGGCTCATACAGAGAGAACCATTTTATGTATCACCTTCGCGTACCAGAAACCGCAGAAGAACTGGAGATCTACTACCAATTCCGTTGGGAAATGCTGCGCAAGCCGTTACATCAGCCGATGGGGTCAGAACGTGATGCCTGGGATGCGCTGGCGCATCATCAAATGGTGGTTGACGAGCAGGGTGACCCGGTAGCTGTCGGGCGGCTGTACATAAATGCCGATAACGAAGCGGCGATCCGCTTCCTCGCCGTGCATCCTTCCGTGCAGGGTAAAGGACTGGGAACGCTGGTGGCGATGACGCTGGAGTCCGTTGCCCGCCAGGAAGGCGTAAAACGCGTGGTGTGCAGCGCACGAGAAGACGCCGTCGACTTTTTTGCCAAACTCGGCTACTTCAATCAGGGGGAGATCACCGCCCCGCAAACTACGCCAGTACGCCATTTCCTGATGATTAAACCGGTGGTGACGCTGGACGATATTTTGCATCGTGCCGACTGGTGTGGTCAGCTTCAGCAGGCGTGGTATCAGCATATTCCGCTAAGTGAAAAGATGGGTGTGCGCATCCTGCAATATACCGGGCAGAAATTTGCCACCACCATGCCGGAAACCGGCAACCAGAATCCCCACCATACGCTGTTTGCCGGCAGCTTATTCTCGCTGGCAACCTTAACCGGCTGGGGGCTGATCTGGCTGCTGCTGCGCGAGCGCCAGCTTGGCGGGACCATTATTCTGGCCGATGCTCATATTCGTTACAGCAAGCCAATCAGCGGCAAACCGGGGGCGGTGGCCAATCTGGGGTCGCTCAGTGGCGATCTTGACCGCCTGGCGCGTGGACGCAAAGCCAGGGTGCAGCTGGAGGTGCAGCTGTTTGGCAATGAAGAGTGCGGCGCGGTATTTGAAGGTGTTTACATCGTGCTGCCCGCCGATCCTGACGGGCCGCTGGAAGAGGGGGGCTGCGGCGTTTAGCGCCGTTTCAGCGCCCTTTCTTTTTACGCCCGGGCTGGGCAAAACGTTTACGCGGTGCAGCGTTAGCGCTGCTGGTTACCTTCGCGCCGCTGGCGGCAGGTTTTTTGGCGGCGGTGGCCTTTGGTTTGGCTTTTTTCACCGCCGCATCCTCGGACGATGAGTTCTCAATCAGTTTAAATAGCTCGATCAGCTCGTCATCGGTGAGATCACGCCACTCTCCCGGCGGCAGCCCTTTCAGACTGACGTTCATGATGCGCGTACGCTCAAGTTTGGTAACGTCATAACCAAAATGCTCGCTCATGCGGCGGATCTGGCGATTAAGCCCCTGCACCAGCGTAATGCGAAAAACAAACGTCGACTCCTTCTTCACCTTGCATTTTTTGGTCACCGTTCCCAGCATGGGAACACCGGCACCGAGTCCACGAATGAACTCCGCGGTGACCGGCTTGTTGACCGTCACCAGGTACTCTTTTTCGTGATCGTTGCCGGCGCGCAGGATTTTGTTCACCAGGTCGCCGTGGTTGGTGAGGAAAATCAGCCCCTGCGAGTCTTTATCCAGGCGTCCGATAGGGAAAACACGCTTGCTGTGATTGACAAAATCAACGATGTTATCGCGCTCACCGCCTTCCGTGGTGCTGACGATACCCACCGGTTTATTCAGGGCAATAATGACCAAATCGTCTTCGTTACGCGGCTCAATAAGCTGACCGTTTACTTTCACCACGTCTCCGGCAAATACCCGATCGCCCACAGCAGCACGTTTGCCGTTGATAAAAACGTTGCCCTGTTCGATGTAACGATCGGCATCACGACGCGAGCAGATACCGCTCTCGCCGATGTATTTGTTGAGACGAATAGATGGGTTGGTCAGCATAGTTCCTCCGTAAAAAACGGACTATACCTTACCGATGCAGGGTTGCGAAGTGGGGCGTGACGGATCACGCCCCGTAGGTGCGTTACTGCGCGCTGGTGACCTGGCCTGCACGCATGGTTTGCAAGACTGACTTATTATCAGCGCTTACGTCGAGCGTACCGTTAACGGTTGGTTTTAGCGACTGTCCGTTCTGCAAACTGGCCTGAATGTTTAATTGCAGATTGGCGGCGCCCGTCAGAGGGACCTCAGGCCATCCCCAGTCATGTAGCAGATTGGGTGCTATCTGGCGACCGCGCAGCTTCAGCGACAGCGCACGCAGCGGCTGCTGGCTCACTGTCGCCTGCCCCTCCAACATCCCGTCAGCGCTAAAAGCGCTCATTTCTGTCACACTGATGCTGCTGTCGGTGGCCGTCAAAGCCAGAGACGGATGGCGCAAATCGACACGATTAAAGGTGGCCTCCGCGGCATTAACGCTCAGTTCGCCTGACCAGATCCCCCACTCACCATCGCGCGCCATCAGCAAATTGCTGCCGTTGCCGTCCAGCGCCGTCATCTGAAACGGAAAGTCCGGACTGATATCAATAATCAGATTATGGCTGGCACTGAATTTGCTGACCTGCACGCTATCCAGCCATGAAGGCAGCGGCCGCAGCCAGTGCTCCCGCCAGTTTAGCGGCAGGGTGTATTCCAATCCTGCCACCACCAGCTCATTCAGCGTCAGTTTTCTGTCGCTGCGCGTCCAGTTACCCTGGGTGCGCACCAGTCCGTTAACCCAGCGGGTACTGAACTGGTTCAGGGCGATACCCTGTGGCGAGAAAGTCATCCTGGCGATCGGGTCATCCAGCTGCATACCGCCGTTGACAACGCTGTTAGCATTCAGCGCCAGCGTGCCATCATCGCTCTGCCAGTCGCCATCACGCAGCGTCAGGTCCTTCAGTACCAGATCGAGATCGGTTACCGCCCAGTCCTTGCCTTCCAGCCGCGCATCCGTGACGTCCATACGTTCAATGTGCACCGGCGGCAGCGAGCTTAAGGGTTGCAGAAAATCACTCAGGGTCTTATCACTTTGCAGGCGGATACTGTTAAGGTGCAGGCTTGCTATCTGCCAGCTCCCTTGTGCATCACGCCGGGCGCTGGCGGTGACCGATCCTAATGCCATATCGGCACCTAAGTTACTCAGTATTAACTGCCGATCTTTGATGCTGCCCTGGATCAGTACGTTAGCGGCCGGGATGCCGTCAAGCGTCAGCGCACCGGCGCTAAGCTGGAAGCTGGCGTTTTTGCCCAGCACATCATTCTTTTCAGGTTGCCACGGTGTAATACCGCCGTCGACACGTTGCGCCTGTAACGGCCAGCTGGCCAGATTGCGGTTCAACGCCATCTGGCTAAGCTGAAGCCGATCGGCCTGTAAAGACACCGGCGCGCTGTGGGTAGTGAGATCCAGCGTACCTCTGTCGAGCTGGATACTGGCAAAGTGCAGCGGATGACTGAACTGTATCAGCCCCAACCCGAGGTCTACGTGTTGCGCAACCAGTGAGGCAGGTTGACCTTTGCGGGCAAAGGAGACGTCGTTAAGGATCAGATGACTGGGATTGGAAAAATGATGCTCCACTTTACTGAACGACAGCGAATAGTCGCTGTTTTCCCCGATCTGGCGGCTGATCCATCCTGCTCCCCAATGGGTTTGCAGCAGCAGATAAAGGCCCAGGGCCACCAGCAACAGTAGCAGTAACAGCGTGAGCAAAACATTGCCGAAAAACTTCATCGTATCCATCCCTATGAATTTTGGTAATGGCTTGTTATGCCCGATTTATCGCGGTATCTCAACCTGCAACGATGAGCGGGCGAAAATTATCCGCCCGCGCGTCATTTATCCCAGGAATATGCTTATTTTTCTGTGGGAAACACCAGATTCAGGATAATGGCGGTGATGCCGCCGGCGGCGATGCCGGAAGAGAGCAGCGTTTTCAGCCAGTCCGGTGCAAATTGCAAAATCAGCGGCTGCTGGGAAACACCAAGGCCGACAGCCAGTGACAGCGCGATGATCATGACAGCCCGACGATCCAGCGGCTCCCGCGAGACGATGCGCACCCCTGAAGCGGCAATAGTACCAAACATCACGATGGTGGCTCCGCCGAGTACCGGTTGAGGAATATGCTGCACAAAGCCGCTCACCGCCGGGAACAGCCCCAGCGCAATCAACATTAGCGCGACAACAAAACCCACGTAGCGGCTGGCAACGCCGGTCAGCTGAATAACGCCGTTATTCTGGCCGAAACAGGAGTTAGGGAAGGTATTAAACAGTGCGGAGACGCAGGAGTTGAGGCCGTTAGCCAGCACGCCGCCTTTCAGCCGCTTCATATACAGCGGGCCGCTGACCGGCTGTTCGGAAACGTCAGAGGTGGCGGTAATATCGCCAATGGTTTCCAGCGAGGTCACCATAAACACCAGCATCAGCGGGATCAACAGATTCCAGTCGATGCCCAGTCCGTAATAAAACGGTGTTGGGATAGTAATTAATGCACCGTTAGATGGTGCGGTATTTTCCGGCAGCATCCCCATCGCCCAGGCCAGCAGATAACCCACCGCCATCGCAATCACCAACGAGGCGACGCGCAGATACGGGTTACGCTGGCGGTTGAGTATAATAATCACCGCCATCACTGCCCCCGCCAGCAGCAGGTTTTTCGGTGCGCCGAACGTGTGATCGCCGATCGCGGCAAAGCCACCGCCGATGGAGGTCAGTCCAACCTGAATCAGCGACAGGCCGATGATCATCACCACAATACCGGAAACCAGTGGCGTAATAACACGTCGGGCGAGGTGCAGCACCCGGGACAGCGCCATCTCGGTACACGAGGCCAGCATTAGCGTGCCGAACAGCGCGGCCATCATGGTGGGTACGTCGGCTCCGCCATTTTTTAACGCCAGGCCGCCCATAATCAGCGGCGTGACAAAGTTAAAACTGGTGCCCTGGATCGACAGCAACCCCGAACCCACCGGCCCCCAGGTTTTAATCTGCAGGATCGACGCCACGCCGGAGGCAAACAGTGACATGCTGATGATGTGCTGCGTATCCTGTGCCGGCAACCCAAGCGCCTGACAGATAAGAAGCGCGGGTGTGATCACGGCGACAAACATCGCCAGCAGATGCTGACAGGCGGCAAACAGGGTTTGTGGCAGCGGTGGGCGGTCTTCAAGGCGATAAATCAGCTCGCTTTTACCCGCAGTGACAATGTGCGGTGCGGCGGCGGCATCCCGGGTTTTAACGGTCATTAACAGGCTTCCCAACGGCAATAAAGAGGCGATTTTAATCTTCTTCAGCGCAAAAGCAATCGTTTGCTACTTGCCAACTTACATTGGGCGGCCGGTACCTAAGGCCAGCTCAGACGTTGGCACCAGGCTCGGCTGACGATATCCGGCAAAGGGGTTTAACGAACAGGCAGGCGACATCCCGCCGCCGACTCAGGCGGCGGATATCGCAAGGCGAGGGATGAGTGAGTGACGATGCGAATTACGCATTGGTATATCGCTCGGTTTCCGGCAGCCAGCGTTCAATCAGCGCCACGGCCTGTTCGGGATAGTGCTGGTGGATATGGCGCGCCACGCGCTGAACTTCCGGGATTAGCGCCTGGTCGCGCAGCAGGTCGGCCACCCGGAATTCGGCATTGCCGGTTTGACGTGTGCCCAGCAGTTCACCAGGGCCACGGATTTCCAGGTCACACTGGGCAATCATAAAGCCGTCGTTGCTGTCGCGCAGCACCTGCAAACGCTTCTGTGCCGTTTTACTCAATGGTGACTTGTACAGCAGCACGCAGTGGGAAGCCACCGCGCCACGGCCCACGCGCCCGCGTAGCTGATGCAGCTGTGCCAGCCCAAGGCGCTCGGGATTCTCGATAATCATCAGGCTGGCATTCGGCACATCAACCCCGACCTCAATCACCGTGGTGGCGATCAGCAGATGGATTTCACCCTGCTTAAACGCCTGCATGACCGCCTGCTTTTCTGCTGGCTTCATGCGGCCGTGTACCAGCCCGATAGTCAGTTCCGGCAGTGCCAGCTGCAGCTCTTCCCACGTGGCCTGGGCTGCCTGGGCTTCCAGCAGTTCGGATTCTTCGATCAGCGTACACACCCAGTAAGCCTGGCGGCCTTCACTGCTGCAGGCATCTTTCACGCGGGTAATGATATCCGCGCGCCGCGTATCGGGGATGGCCACGGTGGTCACCGGGGTTCGTCCCGGTGGCAGCTCGTCGATGGTGGAAGTGTCAAGGTCGGCGTAGGCAGTCATTGCCAGCGTTCGTGGGATCGGCGTGGCGGTCATAATCAGCTGATGAGGATGAAAACCCTGGTCCTCGCCTTTTTCCCACAGCGCCAGACGCTGGTGGACGCCAAAACGGTGCTGCTCATCAATAATCACCAGCGCCAGGCCGTTAAACTGTACCTGCTCCTGGAAAATAGCGTGGGTGCCGACAATCATCGATACCCTGCCGCTGGCGATGGCCTCCTGCTGCGCCAGACGTGCTTTTCCCTTCTGCTTCCCTGCCAGCCAGCCTACCTCCAGCCCAAGCGGGGCAAACCATTGGCGGAAATTATTGGCATGCTGTTCGGCCAGCAGTTCGGTCGGAGCCATCAGCGCGACCTGCTTACCCCAGGCAATAACGTTTAACGCCGTCAGTGCTGCAACCAGCGTTTTACCTGAACCCACATCGCCCTGTACCAGCCGCATCATCGGATAATCATGGGCCAGATCGTTTTCAATTTCGCGTACCACTCTCTGCTGCGCGGCGGTAGGGCGGAAAGGCAGCGCGGCAAGTAATCGGTCGCTTAACTGATGGCGGGGCGACATCGGCAATGCGTGATAACGTTGGGCGCCGGCGCGTACCGCCAGCATACTGAGGTTATGCGCCAGCAGTTCTTCCATAATCAGACGGCGCTGCGCCGGATGCGTTCCGCTGTCGAGATCGGCCAGAGCCATATCGGGCGGCGGGCGATGCAGGGTGCGCAGGGCATCGGGCAGGCTGATTAATCCCCCTCTTAACTGCGGCGGCAGCAGTTCGGCAATGGCACAGGTATCGAGCAGGGTTAATGCCTGATCGGTCAGATTGCGTAACGTGGCCTGGCGTACGCCTTCAGTGGTGGAATAGACCGGCGTCAGCGTCTCCTGCAACCCGGTGACGCTATGTTCTCCCTGAACCTTGTATTCAGGATGAATGATCTCGGCACCACGCTGACCGCGTTTTATCTCGCCGTAAGCCGTAACCCGACGACCCACCGCAAGGCTGTTTTTCATCCCGGCATTGAAGTTAAAAAAGCGCAGAGTCACGGTGCCGGTGCCGTCAGTTATCTGGCAGGTCAGCATTCGACGGCGGCCAAATGAGATATCGCAGTGCAGCACTTCTCCTGCAACCGTGGCGTAAATGCCCGGCTGCAGGTTGTTGATCGCGTAAAGCTGGGTACGATCTTCGTAGCGCAGCGGCAGATGCAGCAGCAGATCCTGTACCGTTACCAAACCCAGTTTTGCCAGCTTTGTCGCCTGGCTGGCCCCCACGCCGGATAACGTGTTAAGCGGCACTGCATCCAGCAGACGGCCCTGCATTATTTACGCGCCTTAGACTGCATGGCCGCCCACCATTCGGCATCGGCCACCACCTCACCGCAATTGTTGATTTCAGGGTAGGGCAACCCTTTATGTTTCGCGACGCGAGCCAGCACCGGATAGCCGCCTTCGAATAACAGACGCTGCTGTTCGCTGTATTCCAGCGTGCTCTCTTCACGCATATACATACCGGCATTCTGCCGCTGGCGCTGGGCTTCATACAGGATCAGGGCAGAGGCGACGGAAACATTCAGTGACTGCACCATGCCGATCATTGGAATAATAATGTCGCGATCGGCGAGGTCCAGCGCTTCCCGGGTAATGCCGGTTTTTTCCTGCCCCATCAGAATACAGGTCGGGCGGGTGTAGTCGATTTCGCGGAAATCGACCGCTTTATCAGAAAGATGGGTCGCCAGAATCTGCATGTTATGGCCTTTGAGACAGGTTACGGCATCGGCAATCGAGCGGTGGGTTTTAACCTGCACCCAGCTGTTGCTGCCAGCGGCGGCGGAGACCATGGTGCGCATGCGGCTGCCCGGCCAGATGGCGTGAACCTCGTGAACACCGACGGCATCGGCGGTACGGATCACCGCAGAAACGTTATGAGGCTTGTGTACCTGCTCCATGCAGACCGTTAAGTCGTGCTGACGGGCGGCAAGCATGGCGCGGATGCGGGCATAACGTTGTGCATTCATGCGAAACAGGCTCCCTAAAATGGATAATGACGTTGGCGACTAAGCAACCGGCTATCGCGGGGAGGGCCAGAACAAGGGGGCCATGCCTTATTCCTTAATTGCGGTTACGGTGTACTTTAATCACGTCCGGCATCACACGGATTTTACGCATGATATTAGCCAGATGAACGCGGTCGCGTGCGGTCAGACGAATAAAGGCGCAGTAAACACGACCATCTTTCTCTTCGGTATTCAGGCTCTGAATATTAGAACCTGCAGTGTTGATCGCCGCCGTCAGATTGGCCAGCGCACCCTGATGGTTAAACATATCGACCTTGATTTCGGCAACAAATTCCTGCTCAGTTACCTTATCCCACTCGACCGCCATGTATTTCTCTGGCTCTTTCTGATAGCCACGAATATTGCGACAGGATTCATGGTGCACCACCAGGCCTTTGCCGGGGCTGACGTGCGCAACAATCGGGTCACCGGGGATCGGACGACAGCATTTAGCGAAGGTGATCAATACCCCGTCAGCACCCTTAATGGGGAGCTTACTGCGCGAGCTACCGGCGGAAGCAGGGCCGGTAGCCGGAGCGTTTGGCTCATTCTGTTGCAGATTTTTTGCCACCACCACGCTCATGGCATTGCCAAGGCCAATTTCAGCCAGCAGGTCGTCAAGCGATGCCAGCTTCATGCGCTCAAGCTCGTGCTGGACGTTGGCCGGCGGGATCTCGGCCAGTTTACGGCTGCCGCCCAGGGCATGGTTAAGCAGGCGTCGGCCGAGGCTAACAGAGTCATCACGCTTGAGGTTTTTCAGCAGCTGACGGATCTTGGCGCGAGCTTTCGAACTGACGACGAAGTTCAGCCATGCTGCGTTCGGGCGGGCACCCGGGGCGGTAATGATCTCCACCGTCTGGCCGCTGGTCAGCGCCTGTGACTGCGGGTAAGGCTGGCGGTCGACGCGCGCCCCCACACAGGCATGGCCAATGTCGGTATGAACCGCGTAGGCGAAATCCACCGGTGTGGCGCCGGCAGGCAGTTCGACGATGCGCCCTTCCGGGGTGAACACGTAAATTTCATCCGGGAACAGATCGGATTTAACACTTTCAATGAATTCAAACGAACTGCCGGCGCTCTGTTGCAGCTCCAGCAGGCTCTGTAACCAGCGCTGGGCACGGATTTGTGCCGTGGTCCCGCTTTCACCCTGTTCTTTATAAGCCCAGTGCGCAGCCACCCCCATTTCGGCCATTTGATCCATATCTTCAGTACGGATCTGAACTTCTACCGGCACACCGTGTGGACCGATCATTGAGGTATGCAACGACTGATAGCCGTTGGCTTTGGGAATGGCAATATAGTCTTTCACGCGGCCCGGACGCGGTTTATACAGGTTGTGCATTTGGCCAAGCACGCGGTAGCAGGTATCAACATCACGCACAATCACCCGAAAAGCGTAAATATCCATAATCGAATGGAATCGCTGTTCTTTCAGATGCATTTTGCAGTAGATCGAATAAAGATGTTTCTCACGACCGCTGACGCGGCGGGTAATTCCGGCTTCTTCAAGGCGACCGTCGATTTCTGAGAGAATTTTCTGGATCATCTCTTTACGGTTACCACGCGCGGCTTTCACCACTTCCTTAATCACACGATAGCGGTTCGGATAAAGGGCTTCAAAGCCCAGCTCTTCCAGCTCGGTTTTCAGGTGATGAATACCCAGACGGTGCGCCAGTGGGCTGTAAATTTCCAGCGTTTCCAGAGCGATACGGCGTTTTTTATCCGGACGCAGGGCGCCCAGAGTACGCATATTGTGCGTGCGGTCAGCCAGCTTGATCAGAATGACGCGAATGTCCTGCACCATTGCCATGATCATCTTGCGGAAGTTTTCAGCCTGGGCTTCTTTTTTGTCACGGAACTTCAGCTTATCGAGTTTAGAAACTCCCTCTACCAGTTCAGCAACAGTCTGACCAAACAGCTGTTCCATATCCTGATAGGTGGCGGGCGTGTCTTCGATAACGTCGTGCAGCAGAGCTGCCATGAGTGTTTCATGGTCAAGCTTCATCTCAGCGAGGATGCACGCCACCGCAACCGGATGGGTGATATAGGGCTCACCGCTGGAGCGTGTCTGTCCCTCGTGAGCATCACGGGCGACAAGATAAGCTTGCTTGAGGCGCTTTATTTGCTCCTCAGGCAAGTATTTTTCAATCAGCTGATTGAGGCTTTCAAACAGATACAAGGCTGGCCTTCACAAAGAATTAACGACGGCCTTCAGCGATGGCGGTCACAGCCTGCAATTCCGCGGCTTCCTGCTCATGCTGTTCCTGACGATCGCGCACGTCGAGGATCTGATTGGTAATCAGACCTTCTTCAATTTCACGCAGTGCAATAACGGTAGATTTATCGTTTTCTTCAGGAACCAGTGGGTCTTTGCCGCCAACCTGCATCTGACGTGCGCGACGAGCTGCTACCAGCACCAGGTCAAAACGGTTACCAATTTTTTCTACTGCGTCCTGTACGGTTACGCGTGCCATAAGTGTGATACTCCACGGGTGGTGACGAAATGACTGGGCATCATACTGAGTTGTCCTCAGTCTGCCAATAGTTTGCTGATTAACGCATCATGACGGGCCTTTTGACGGCCCATCCGCAGACGCTCAGCGCGAATAATGGTTTTCAAGTCTGACAGCGCCAGGTCGAAATCATCGTTCACGATCAGGTAGTCGTAATCTGCGTAATGGCTCATTTCGGCAACGGCCTGAGCCATACGTTTGGTGATAACTTCTTCGCTGTCCTGGCCGCGGCCACGCAGGCGACGATCCAGTTCGTCCTTCGACGGAGGCAATACGAAGATACTGCGTGCTGCCGGCATTTTCTGCCGGATCTGTTTAGCACCCTGCCAGTCGATATCCAGAAACACATCAACACCGGTTGCCAACACCTGTTCAATGGCTTTACGGGAAGTGCCGTAATAGTTTCCGAACACTTCAGCATGTTCAAGAAACGCCTCTTCGCTAATCATGCTGCGAAACTCGTCGTGATTGACGAAGTAATAGTGTTCACCGTGGTTTTCACCCGGCCTAATCCCACGCGTGGTGTGTGAGATGGATACCTGAGTATCGTACAGCGGCTGCGTTTTTAACAGCGCCTGAATCAGGCTGGATTTACCCGCACCGCTGGGGGCGGAAACAATAAAAAGTGTACCTTGAGCCATGATTATTCTTGATATGCCAATAAAGCGGAGTCTACTTCCTGCACAGTATACACAGGTGCAGCGCGTCATGCAGCGTTTAGGGCTTGTTACAGGTTTATTTATCAGAAATTGGATAACGCCATACAAATATTTGCCTGCCAGGCATGGCTTGCATAAAAAGTGCTGAAGCCGCCTTCAAAAATACTCTTTTGCCTCTCGCTAACCCTTCTATGCTGCGCTTTACTGCCGGCCATTGTCATTACATGCGGGAGAAGCAGCAATGAAATATGCCATTTTGGTCGTCTGGCTGTTCAGTACCCTGGTACAGGCACAATGCCCGGTTTGGTCCCCATCGCGCGCCGATGCGGAAATCGCAGCGCTGAAAGCGCAGCTGGAAAAGTGGGATGAGGCCTATTATCGGCGTGGAGAAGCCCAGGTCCCCGATGAGCGCTACGATACCCTGCACGACAAACTGCAACAGTGGCAGCGCTGTTTTTCTCCAGCCAGCGATTTGCGCCAGCCATTGCTCAAAACTGACGGTAAAGTTTTGCATCCTGTCTCCCATACAGGCGTTAAAAAGGCTTCAGGTAAAGCAGCGGTGGCGCGCTGGATGGAAAAGCGTGACGGGCTGTGGATTCAACCGAAGGTGGATGGCGTGGCAGTGACGTTACTCTACCGAGATGGCCGGCTGGTGCAGATGATCAGCCGGGGAGACGGCGTTAAGGGAGAAGACTGGACGGCAAAAGCACGCCAGATCCCCGATATTCCAAAATCCATTCCACGGTTCCCGGCAATGCAGGTTTTTCAGGGGGAGCTGTATCTCAAGATGACCGATCATCAGCAGGCCAACGATGGGGGGAAAAGTGCACGATCTCTCGTTGCGGGGGCGCTAATGGCAAAAGCTGCCTCAACAGTTCTGCAACGTGTCGGAATATTCGTTTGGGCATGGCCGGATGGACCCAACTCCATCGCCAAGCGCCTGACGGGGATACGCGCCCTGGGATTCCCAGACATCAAAGACTGGACCCATCGGGTAGAAAATGTGGATGAGGTTGAGGGCTGGCGTGAACGCTGGTTTCACCAGCGCTTACCGTTTGCCACCGATGGCATTGTTGTTCACGGTATGCCGACCAGGCAAGGCACTGACTGGCTGCCTGAACAGGGCGACTGGGCTATTGCCTGGAAATATCCTCCACCGGAAGTGACAAGCGAAGTACGGTCAGTTGAGTTTGCTATCGGTCGTACTGGCCGTATTAATGCTGTCTTGAATCTGCTGCCGGTGCAGCTTGACGATAAACGGGTAAGCCGGGTCAATATAGGCTCGATTGAACATTGGAAACAAACCGATGTGATAGCAGGAGATCAGGTGAGTATCAGCCTGGCCGGTATGGGGGTTCCACGTATGGATAAGGTTATATGGCGGGTGAAAGAACGCGTGCTTCCCCCTCTACCCGATGCCACACACTTTAACAGCCTGAGCTGTTTTCACCTGACGCCAAAATGCCGTCAACAGTTTCTGGCAAGGCTGGAGTGGCTTAGCAGCAAGCCTGTGCTTAACCTTAGCGGCGCGGGCCGCCAAACCTGGCAGCAGTTGATGCAATCGGGCAGCATGGCGCATATATTCTCGTGGCTGGCTCTGTCGGAGGAAGAGTTGAAAGCCGTGCCGGGCATTGGAGAACAACGGGCGCATTTCTTCTGGCAACAGTTCAGGTTGAGTCGCCAACTCCCCTTTAAACGCTGGGTTAAAGCACTAGGGGTGCCGATACCGGAACGGGCCATGAATACGTTGACGGACGATAACTGGCAACAGTTGCTGTCACACAGCCTGCAGGATTGGCAACAGCTGCCCGGTGTGGGCCAAACCCTGGCCCGGAAAATCTTCTCATACCTCCAGCAGCAGGAGGTGCGCCAGCTTATAGATGTATTAGAAGCACCCGGGCCCTGACTTTGCAGGGAAGATAATTAATGGTCGTTGTGCGGATAGTTAAAAACGGGCAATCCCAGCTTGAAGCGCAATGCCAGTAGCCGGGCTATGAACCCAGTCAGCAGGGTAATGATGATAACCGTTTCCAGCGGCAGGGCGGTTTTCTGCAGCAGGATGTATACCCAGCCAGAAGCGAATGCGATACCCGCATATATCTCTTTCTGGAAAACCAGAGGGATTTGATTACAAAACATATCGCGCAGGACGCCACCAAACACTCCGGTAACTACGGCGCTGATCGCAGCGATAATCCCTGCAAACCCCATATCCAGCGCCACCTGAGCGCCAATGATAGAAAATACGGCCAGCCCCAGTGCATCCAGCACCAGAAAAACCTTGCGCAGGTGCGGCATCAGTGGCGCTACGAAGGTGGTGATAACGGCGGCGGCGGCAACAATCATGATGTATTCAGGGTGTTTCACCCAACCGAGCGGGTAATGCCCCAGCAGCATGTCGCGCACTGAGCCTCCGCCTATTGCAGTAACGGAGGCAATGATGATCACGCCAAACATGTCCATCTTACGACGTCCTGCGGCAAGTGCTCCGGTCATGGCTTCAGCCGTGATACCGATGATGTAAAGGAAAGTGAGTAACATAGCTAACTCCATAAAATCAGTCTGCAATCCTAAGGGGTTCCGCCAGGAACGGCGACAGAAATTTTGCGGTATCGGTACAAGGGTTGTACACCCGCGCTGGTTACCAGAAAAATGTACCTGCCAGTCCTGAATGAATGGTTACTTCTCTCTTTAGCAATGACAGGCATTACCCGGTTCGATGGGCCGATGAAATAGGACAGCTATTAATTTTATTGAGGTGAATTCTTTCACGGGCAAGATTAATACTGCCGTATAAATTGTCAATTTTCTTAATTTAACTGGAGTTATCAGGTTCTCGTTTTATTAATTTTATTGTTTTTTCCATTAATTCCTTTTTTCTCACTTCATTTTGGTTGCTTTTATATTTATTGCAAACTGCTTGCCATCTGATGCTGGACGGAATTATTATGTTTAACTCGTTGTGTATTTTTTCAGGCTACTCATGATGAAGCATCTGGAGGCTATATGTATAGCAGATTCACGGTGGCGGTTTCTGATGACCATCCACATATCATTCATTCACTGAAAATGCTTTTTTCAAATAATGATCAGTTTACCATCGCGACAGAAACAGAATGTGGTAAGGACTTATTAGCTGTTCTTGCATCGGCACAAACAGATATTGTCATCACTGATTTCTCGTTGAGTTCGAAACGCTCTGCAATAGATGGTTTTGCCAAAATACGTGCGCTAAGTGGCCGTTTTCCGCTGGTGAAAATCGTTTTACTGACATCACAAAAGAACATAGCCATACTCAGAAAAACATGCGATTACGGGGTTAAGGCAATCGTGAGTAAATCAGACCCGGTAGAGGATACGGTAATGGCATGTCATCATGTCATGAACCAAAGTGGTTATTACTTCTCATCTTCCCTGAGCAACATCAAGAGTTATCTGTCGAAAAGTGGCGAAAAAGGAAATGGACTTACGCCTAAAGAGCTAGAAGTAATCAGGCTGTTTTCATCAGGATATACTCTTTCAGAGATAGCACGGCGACAGAACAGAACTATCAGCACGGTATCTACGCAAAAGTATAATGCTATGCGGCGCCTTGGAGTCTCTTCTAACGTTGAATTAATACGCTATGCCTATGCGCAAGGCTTGATATGAATTTTCCCTTCAGTCAAAAGAAATTCCCCGATTAATTTGAATGTCCACATGATTAAAAAGGAGAAGTGGAGGGGTCATATCATATTCATGCGTTCAAACGGGTGGAATTCAAACTCTTACTTCTGTTATTTTTTCTGTCCATTTCGGCAAGCTGTATCTTTCAGAGAGTTGATGCGGCTCTGTACCTATGGCGCCGAGTTAAATACGATAAAGCCAGGCTGCAGGCATTTTCATCCTGCTCCCTTGCAAGAAAAACCTCGTGTCTTTTACGCGGCTAACATCCTGCTGATGCGCTGGAGGCTGAAAACTTCATCGTCCAACGTCAGTAAGGATGAAAAACGCCGATGGGGCTACAATTTTTCCCACGCTTTTTTAAGCCCGGTCTCTTCATCGGGGTTTGCCCCCTGCAGAGTCGTAACTTCATCTTCTTGCTCTGTCTCCGGCTCGATATCAAGTGATGGCATGGTTTCCTCAATCATCTGTTCATCAAAAGCCGGATTAAGGGCTGGTGAAAGGGGCGAACTCATCAGGCTGTCCGGCATCGCGATATGAGGAACCGGCGCATCTTCAACAAACTGGGCCTCATCTTTTTTCACCGCCCGGCTCAGAGCAACAATCAACAGGCCGCACAGGGCAAAGAACGCATACAGCGTGTTACCACCGAGTGGCTCAAGCAGCAATCCGACCATTAACGGGCCAATACTGGCACCCACGCCGAAGGCCATCAGCAGGCAGGCTGCCAGCGAGACGCGTCGTTCTGGCTCGACCAGGTCGTTGGCCAGCGCAACGGCCAACGGGTAAAGCGAAAACAGCAACATGCTGACGATAAACCCGAGGGTCAGCAACAGTGGAAAACCGAGCTGTGGCAGTAGCGCCAGCGGAAGTGCGGCAACGGCCAGCATTATTGCGTTCAGGCGCAACAGACGAGTGCGATTATAACGGTCAGACAGCCAGCTGAGCGGAAATTGTGCAACCAGCCCGGCGAAAATAGCGATAGCCATAAACAGGCCGGTTTGCCCGGTGGTCAGCTGCTGCTGGCTGGCGTATACCGGTGCCAGACCATAGAAAGAGCCTACAGCCATACCAATTGCCAGCGTGGTTGCCAGAACTTTCGGAATCGATCCTACAAAGTGGCGTAACTCCATGGGCGCAGGTGAGAGCTGGCGTGCATGGGTGCGAGTGGTGAGGGCAATTGGCACCAGGCATAAAGCAAAGCAGAGCGCAATTAATAGCAGCGTGCTAAGGCCAAGATCGGTTTGTAACATAAGCACAACCTGGCCAAGCGACATCCCGAGATAGGTTGCGACCATATAGCAGCCAAACACTTTTCCGCGTTGTTCGGACTCAGACTGATCGTTAAGCCAGCTTTCCAGCACCATATACTGGCACATCATACACAGGCCGATAATAAGCCGCAGTGCAATCCAGGCAGGAATATACCCGGTCAGCCCATGACCGAGCACGGCGGCAGTAATAATCCCTGCACAGGAAACATAGGCACGGATATGGCCAACGCGTGCAATCAGAAAGTGACCGACTTTGCCGCCAATCACCAGGCCAATGTAGTTTGCAGCGATGATTGCCCCGATAAGAGCACCCGAGACATGGGCTGAGGTCAGACGCAGGGAAACATAGGTAGTGAGCAACCCGGAGCCGAGCAGCATTAACAGCGTAGTAGTATAAAGCGGGAAGAACACACCTAACGTCTTATTCACTCAGCCTCCAGTTTTTGAGTCGGTCCATTGAGCGCCGCACGCCCTTAAGCATGTTGCCATGTTGTGTGATACTAGCAGCTACAGTTGGCGGGGCAAACGCCCCCGGGCAGCGCAGCCAGGGAGCAATGCGAATAAACCAGTAGCGCAGTGGCCCACTGGGGACGATCAGTTTTTTTTCACAAATTCAGATTTCAACTTCATTGGGCCGAAGCCATCGATTTTGCAATCGATATTGTGATCGCCTTCTACCAGGCGAATGCTTTTGACTTTGGTACCGATCTTCAGTGGTGTAGAGCTGCCTTTGACTTTCAGATCTTTAATCACCGTCACGCTGTCACCATCCGCCAGCAGGTTACCGTTGGCGTCTTTCACGACAAGGCTATCTTCAGCAGCGGCATCGGCACCTTCAGCCCAGACATGGCCACATTCCGGGCAGTTGAGCATATCGCTATCCTGCCAGCTGTACTCGGAGTGGCATTTCGGGCAGGGAGGTAAAGTTTGCATTGGAAGTCCTTAACTAAAGCCTTAATAAAGTAAAGGGATAGTTTACCCTGTGAAGGTTCTGGTGCCTATGATAAAAACGGCGTCTGGCGACAGGAAGTATTCCGCATAACTGACCCATTCACTTTAAGGGATCTTCCGACATGTCAGGGGCATTGTCCGGAACCTCAAGTGCGTACACCGGATTGATTGTCTGCCTGAACTGAATTTTTCGTCGTAAGGGTAAAAAACGTCTGCCAGTGCGCAATCCGGCTCCGCTGGCAATGCCGAAAAAGTACCGGCTGATGGCGGAAACTCCGGACACCCCAAAAAGTATGTGGAACAAAAAGGGGTTTATTTACTCTCGCTCTGGCTGGCGTAGTAAAGCCCCCGGTATTTTCTACAGGCTAAATTCCGCTTACCAATAAGCAGCGTTGCTGCCCGGTTATGGCAGCAGGGGCATAAGTAGCAGCGCCGCACGCTATAGCGCGCCCGTGTGCTGGTGATTCTCGAGGGTAATGCTCTGCCGCCGATGGTCGCCGTGTAGCGACTGCCGTCCAGGTGAAAGCGCATTTCTCCGGCACGGGTTGCCAGCTGTAGCGCCTTCTCACCATCTCTGCCGGATGGCCTTGATATTGGATGAAAATAGCAGGGGCACAGGTGGGGGTAAAAGTGAAACATGCGCTTTCCTGGTAGCTTATGCGCATAAAAGAAGCCCGCTGTGAGCGGGCTGTCTGGGTTTCTGCTGTTTGCTGATAGCCAGTAAATCGTTATTCGATATTCTGGATCTGAATGTTGATTTATATAAAATTTTCAGTAAATACAATCAATTAAATGTATGTTATAACGGATTTTTAAATTTTATACCCATATAGCTACCCGCTAAGTTTTATTTTTAACTCGATACTGATTTTTTAGTGCTTTCCAATACCCCAAAACATCAATTTTAGTAAATTGTAAAATTTTTCTTTAAGATTAATCTGCTTTCTGGTAAAAAAATAGCGTGGGATGAACAACTCACTTGATGAACAAGGAAGCGTGTAGCAAAAAGCATGTCCTTTAAGTTCGGGACGACCGTAAGGTCTTTCTGGGTGCACTCTGGCGAGCCATGCGAAAGCTAGACCACGGAGTACAGTACACAGTTGGAAAAAGTTAGTGAAGATTGGGTGGATTTTATACTTTTGCGTTGCTTCCTTCGGATTCGACTACCCTTTCTGGCCGCGAGGACGCTAACTTTTATCTAAGAAGGATTATATGGCTAGTTCATTCTCATTCAAAGAAACGTTTACGCCTATTCAAAACGTTCAAAGTCTAATAAATCTTCTTGGTGTCAAAGATACGCAGAAGTTTGATGATTTGATCAGAAACGGTGCTGAAAGTTCTTATTACGTAAAACCTCCAATTAAGAAAAAAATGGAGGGGAAAGAATCGTTTATGCGCCCAATAAAATGCTTAAATCATTACTTCGTAAAATAAACCAAAAGATTTTTACTAAAATAAATTATCCTGATTATCTTTTTGGTTCTATTCCCGATAGAGAAAATCCACGTGATTATATACTATGTGCAGAACAGCACTGCAAGGCTAAGGTTTTAATTAAGATAGATATAGAAAATTTTTTCCCAACTATGAGGGAAGAATATGTCTACAGTATATTCAATAAACTATTGAAATGTTCAGAAGAAGTTTCAGCAATACTAACCAAATTAACAACTTTTGATGGTTATGTTCCGCAAGGTGCACCAACAAGCACATATCTAGCAAATTTGTACTTTTTTGATAGTGAACCAAAAAAAGTACAACATTTACGTAATAACGGTTTTCGTTATACTCGATTAATTGACGATATAACTATATCACGCGCAACAAAAGAAGGAAGTTGGAAATATGTTGAATCTTATATTGGTGAATTTATAACTCAAAAGCACCTTTCAATTAATAAAGATAAAACCATTTCAATATCTTCATCATCGCCTCAACAATTCAAAGTTCATAGTTTAAGTATTGAGGGTGAAAAACCAAAATTTCCCAAGGTAGAAAGATTAAAAATTAAAGACCACGTTCATAGAGTGGTGAAAACAGGGTACGGCAAAGATAACGAAAGAATGAAGAAAAGTTTTCATGATCTTTATTTTTCTGTAAGAGGTAAGATCACGAAGTTAAAAAGAGTAGATTGTTCTGACTACCCGATATTCAAGAAAATGCTAAAAAGGCATTGCGATCCTTTACCAGACCACAAAGAAATTATTCGCCTGAACAGAGTTATCACTAATTTGTCGAGAGATTTTGATACTTTAGGTGAATCTGAAAGGTACAAAAGTCGCTACTTTAAAGTTATGTTTAGGTTGAGTATTTTAAAAAAATTATACTCAAAAGAAGCAGAGGAATTTAAAAAGCGACTGAAATTGATAAGCCCTAAAAAAAATGATAAATGAATACAGAGCCACGCTTATACTATCAATAATGACACTCACTATCACAGTTGTTATATTTGTTTCAATGATATTGAGTTCGTTGTTTTTATTCTTTAATATTTATAGTAACCATCATTTAACTTTGTGTTTTTCTGAATCCTGCTTTAAATATGCGATAACTTTGTTTAGCACACCACTATATATACTTAAGCAATCTCTAATATTCATACCTGTATTTGTTTTTTTTATAGGACTATATAATTTTAAGCTTTCATTAGTTAACTCAAAATTAAATAATTGCATGAATAAAGAAAGGGATTTTTATTCATACATTAAAGAAAATTCTTTTAAGGAAAAGAGATATTCGAGTCACTGAATAAGAAAAAGCTGTTCAGCGCTCTATTTATGAATGATCTTAAATTTAACTTACAAGCAAAGGTTTTGATTGAATCTTTTTATCAAAATAGGGGGAGTCACGGTCTTTTAAGTTTGATTAAAGATGAAAAAAAAGAGGAGTATAAAAACAATCTTCTAACTATTTCCACATTTTTTGGGATGACTCTTGAAGAAGAAATAGATATCGAGAGGATGGATGAGATAGTTGATTTGTTGTGTTGTTCTGTAAAAGAAATAATTTTAATTTGGTTCAGCATTAAAATAGATAATAAATAGAGTTTTATTTGGTGTGAAGATTAGATAACTATTATAATGGCTTAGCTTTTTTAAACTAGGGCATATTTCAGAATATTAACTTGATTATAAGTTATTAGAATGTTTATTTATAAAATCCTGAGGTTATTATGTCCAAAAAGATGATGGCACTCAATATATTTTTAGCAGAGGATAAATATTCCTCTAAAGATTATAGTTTTTTCCTCTCAAAAGTTTGCAAGGAGTATCCACTTAAAGGTGTTAAAGGAGTAAAGGGAAAATGTTTTATAAAAGATGTTCAGGATAATACCCCTAAATGGAAAGAATTTTTTGAAGAATTTGCCGGAGATAAGATTGATAGTCTAATCACCAGATCTAGCTCGGCTGTATTAATTATAAAATATAAATCAAGAATATTTGCTATAACTTTTGGATATGGAAGGAGTTTATTAGAACAATCTTATTTTGTTTCTGATTTTGGTATAAAGTCAGCTTTAAACATGCTTAAACCTGATTCTTTAAGAAGCGTGGATACATTCACAATCGATGATTCCCCTGTGCAAAAAAAGACACAAGCCTCTTTAGATACTGAAATATCAATGTTTGGAGTAGACATATCAAAAGATATTTTAAGAGCGGTAACGGGGTCGCCCTTAGATGAAGTTTCTTTTAAAAAAATTTGTGGAGGTGATAATTCATTACAAGTTAAGATAGAGTTAGAGCCAGAAGATTTAGTTTCTTACCTCGAAGAATGTTTAGGCTACTATGATGGTAAGGAATATCTGGAAAAATTCTCTTGGGTTGATAACTTAAAAAAAGTAAGAAAGCAAAATAAAATTGAAGGTTTAGATGGGGTTTTATTAAAAAAGATAAAAAGTAAAAAACATGAAGACATTTCAATTATTGTGCCAGAAATTATGACTGATAAGGATGTTGAATATTTCAGTTATACAAGAGCAAAAGGTGTCATTTCCTATAGCATAGATAAGTCTGTTTACTTTAATGCTGTTGATTACTCAAATTTAGATATTGAAAAAATTAAAAGAGATAAGCTTTTTGCATTCAACAACCAAGAGGCTGAGGTTGAAAGTTTTTCAATGTATAAGTGTTTGAGTTTCGAGATAGTAGAAAATAAAACTAGGTATATGTTATTTTTAGGACAGTGGTTCGAAATAAGAAAGAATTTTTCGGAATACGTTGAAAAAGAATTAAAGGCTATAAAAACACATTCAAAGTCATTCCCTGATTTAATAAGAACCCTTGATCAAACTACGAAAGTAGTAAAGCTAGAGTCAGAGGGGGAATATAATGAACGGATAGCTAAAAGCAATAATTATATATTAATGGACAGAAAGTTGGTAAAAAGCAGTCGGGCCACGACTTCCATTGAGCTGTGTGACTTAGCTGATGTTAAAAATAAAATATTGATTCATGCAAAACATCGTAAGGGCGGATCTTCCGGTTTGAGCCATCTTTTCGCACAAGCAAGTGTTGCTTCTGAACTGATACTCGGTGACGAAGAGTTTAGAGCAGCGGCCAGAGAAGTAATTAGAGAGCATCATGGAAAAGCTGCTATGCGATTAATTCCTGCTAAGAAAATCAATAGTAGCCAATTTGAAGTTGTGCTATTAGTTCTTGGATGTGATCCTCATGAATTATTAAAAGGATTGCCTTTCTTTAGCAAGGTGAACTTGATTAATATGTATTCAAATCTTTCGCAGCGTGGACTAACAGTTACTGTTGCATCTGCAAAATAATTTTTGAAAGCAAGGTCTAACTCAGCGAAGCTGAGCGTCCTTGCTTTTTCTGCTCTTCGATTGCAAAAGGTAAGTCAAATTCCAGTTCTTGATAAAATTTAGCTATCGAATATAAATAGTTAAGCATACGGATTATGCTTAAATACAGGAAAGGAGTTCCTATGAATGATTATAACCCTCCGCTTATTGAAAATCTGCGCATTCATTGTGTCAGTGTCAGACTTAATAATTCAGAGCTCGTAAAGCTTGACCAAGAGCGAAAACAACACGCAAAGGGGGAGTGGCTTCGCATGTGCTTCATGAAAAACCAGCCTGCTGTCGTACCAGAAATTAATCGAAGCGCCTGGCAAAAGTTTGGTGAGATTAATCAAAAGCTCAACGAGCTCTTAAACCACCTCAATTCAAAGCAAGCATGCAGCCCACTGACCAAAACAGAGATATTTGTGGTGAAACGCCAAATCAGCGATCTTCGCTCACGTCTGCTATCTACTGAAATCTGGAGTGTCCATTCCTCATGAAGGGCATGCAGAGGATAAAGTGTAGTGGCATAGTGAATTTGGCCACCTGAATAGAGGTGATATCATCACCATAGTCAAAACAGGTGACATTATGACCGGACGTAACAGACGCAATTTCAGCCCCGAGTTTCGCCTCGAGGCTGCCCAGCTTGTACTCGATCAGCATTACACCGTTGCCGCCGCTGCCACTGCGATGAATGTCGGCAAATCCACGATGGATAAATGGGTTCGACAACTGAAAGAAGAGCGAACGGGAAAATCACCCATAGCTTCACCCATGACACCTGAGCAGATTGAGATACGTGAGTTGAAGAAAAGACTTCAACGCGTTGAAATGGAAAGGGATATATTAAAAAAGGCTACCGCGCTCTTGATGTCAGACTCACTGAACAATTCTCATTCGTTGAGAAACTCAGGGCGCGGTTTCCTGTTGCCGTTGTGTGCAACGTGTTTGGGGTTCATCGCAGCAGTTATAAATACTGGCGGCAGCCCAGGAAGCCTGACGCCACGAGAGTGGCATTACTGAGCCTTGTGCGTGAAGTTTATCGCGAAAGTAACGGTTCAGCAGGAGCGCGAAGCATTGCCGCAATGGTCACCACCCAAGGTATAAAACTGAGCCGCTGGCGGGCAACAAAGCTGATGAAAGCGCTCAATATTATCAGCTGTCAGCGACCTGGCCATCGTTATAAGAAGGCGTCTAAGGAACACATTGAGATCCCTAATTATCTGGATCGCCAGTTTGCTGTTACCGAGCCTAATCAGGCTTGGTGCGGTGATGTGACTTATATCTGGACGGGAAAACGCTGGGTTTATCTGGCTGTTGTACTCGATTTGTTTTCCCGTAAACCGGTTGGCTGGGCGATGTCATTTTTCCCGGATTCTGCATTGACAGCTAAAGCGCTGTCCATGGCCTGGGAAGCGCGAGGAAAGCCGGCTAATTAACTGTATCACTCGGACCAAGGCAGCCACTATACCAGCAGGAATTTCAAACAGTTACTGTGGAGATATCAGATAAAGCAAAGCCTGAGTCGCCGGGGAAATTGCCGGGATAACAGCCCAATGGAACGGTTCTTCAGAAGCCTGAAAACAGAGTGGGTACCGGATAATGGCTAGGCGAATTTTAGCGAAGCCAGCACGGCAATAACGAATTACATCACAGGATATTACAGCCAGCTCAGACCTCATCAATATAATGGTGGTTTGACGCCGAATGAATCAGAACGATTGTTCTGGAAAAACTCTAAAGCTGTGGCCAGTTTTTGTTGACCACTACACTTTTGCTTCTGGGGCTGTTTAGCAGGACAAGGACCTTTCGTTCTGGTGAGCTGATGATCTCGTTCAAGCTCTTGAATGATACGAGTGCTGATGAGGTTCTCGTTCCTGCCAAGATAGAGTTGGCCATTTGCCAAAACATTTATGCGGGAAGCAATGATATGTATGTGCTGACCAGCTTCGTCGTCATGAAGAAAATAACAGCGAAGATGAGTGTCGCAGAAGCCCATTCGCTTCATGTAATCGTCAGCGATAGCTATCCACTCCTGTTTTGTAAGAGTCTCGCCTGTGGGTAATCTTAGAGAATTGTGCCAAACAGGTTTCTCAACATCTTCTCTCAGATTCTGAGTTCTTGCGAACTCTGCTGTCAGCTCGTCTACTGTAATGCCTACCAGGTTACCTCCTATCAGAACAGGAGGGGTGGAGTGATGAGTAGCAGGGGCAAGAGCATACGAGATGACACCCCAGAAGCTCTTACCTCTTTTTATTCTATTCATGCCCTTCATCAATAGTGGTCACTTGTCGAGTGTTAGTAGAGCATCTCTTACATGCGACAGCTTTAACTTCAAAACAGTTACTTCATGCGACAGAAGCTGAGCATCTGTTCCTTTACGAAGCAGGAATGATCCAAGATCATTAAGCTTCTGTAGTGAGTGGGTAAGCTCTTGCCAGGCTTCTTTGTTGGGTTCTGGAACTGTTGGAGGGAGTTGCTGAAGAGCTGAGCTTCTCAGCCAACAGCTTTTGCTGAGCTGATTTCTCAAAATATTTACTCTCGCAAGTTCTATATCATTTAAACGAACAGTAACGGTATGCCTGCGAATGCGATTCTGGGGAAGTTTCTTAGATTCACCATTGTTGGTGAAAGACGAGGGAAAATCGTCATCAAATATATTATTAAAATTTTTCATATCAACTCCTTTTGATATTAGATGGACAGCAAATCCGTATGCTGTCTATAACGAATAGCATAATATGCAAGTCTGTCAATGGCTTAGGTGTTAATTTGATGTTGGTTTTTCTTTTTCTGACTACAAGGAAGAAAAACAAGGGAAACTCAGCTTCGCTGAGTTAGCCCTTGCTAAGAATAATTTTTAATCTATCTAAGTTTAAACTTGATAAATAAACTTCAAGTGATATTCAAAATCTAAAAAGAAAGGAGGGTTAATATGAAATTTTTAAAAAATAAATATAGTGCCGAAGTATACTTATTGGTATTGTCTAATTTTATTGCTCTATTTTATTTGGTTTATCTTATATCGAAAATAACATGATTATTACATGTCGCCGAAGCTGTTATGAGTTTTTCCGATTGTAGTTGGTGAATTATTAATAACTGAATATATGTTTGCCACATTAATTAAAAGCACAATCACGGCAAGGAAACTTGCCAGTTTGAACTTGATTGCTTTATCTTTGCTATAATCTGATTTGTGAACTTCTATTACCCACCAAAGAAGTAAAAAGAATAGGGCAATAAAAAAGTAATCCGAAAAGCTCAGTGCTTGGAAAAATAAATCGACTATTGATGGTTCTTTAGTAGCATTACTCATGATAGTTTCCTTGTTAAAGAATTGGTCGATAAATGAACGAAGACATGAAAATCCACTGTATAAAATGACAGCATTATGCTATAGTAATGCATTACAATCATAGTGTCTGGAGTACAATTATCAATGAAATTTGAAGGAGTTAATAAACCCACTGTCGTTTCGATGTTTTCAGGTTGTGGTGGCATGGATTTAGGCTTTGTTCAAGCAGGCTATGATGTTGTTTGGGCTAATGATTTTGATGCTGATGCTTGCTTGACTTATAAGCGAAATATTGGTGATATTATTCACGGGGATGTTACTACTCTTGATGTCCCAGATGTTAAAAATTTGGATGTTTTGACTGCTGGTTTTCCTTGTCAGCCTTTCTCTAATGCTGGCTCACGAAAAGGTATAAATGATCCAAGAGGTCAACTCTATAAGCAGACATTTAAATTTATCAAAAAACTATCACCTAAGGTCGTTGTTTTTGAGAATGTTAGAGGTCTGCTGAGTACAAAAGTTGAAAATGGCAAGCTGATTGATGAGATCGTAGATACACTCACTAATTCTTTAGGATACCATGTGATGTATAGACTCGTTAATTTCAGCCATTTTGGGGTTCCGCAAAACAGGATCCGAGTAATATTGATTGCCATTAAAGATTTAGAATATTTACCATATATTTTCCCTGAAGTTGAGATGAACAAGGATCTCACTTTGGCTAAAACTCTGGCAGGTATTACTGATGAACTTCCAAACCAAAATGAGCTGATGAAACTAAATCCTCAAGCACTTCATTACGGCTCTATGATTCCAGCAGGTGGTTCTTGGAAAAACATTCCATATGAATTGTTACCAGATCGTTGGAAAAAAATTCGGGATGACATGCCCCGATACCATTATCCAAACTTTTTCAGAAGATATGATTTGCATGAAATTCAAGGCACAATTACGGCCGCATTTAAACCTGAGAATGCTGGAGTTTGGCATCCTGTAGAGGACCGAATTTATTCGGTCAGAGAGATCGCTCGTTTCCAGACTTTCCCTGACGATTTTGTTTTTGAAGGTAGAAGTATAAAGTCAAAATATCAGCAAATAGGTAATGCAGTGCCTCCACTAATTGGAAGAAAGATTGCAGAGCAAATAAAAAATTACATACACAAAGTAGAGCTATCCAAAATACAAAGAACTATGGTTGAAAGCACTCACCTAAATGTTAATCAGCCTATACATGTTCAAAAAGTTAGCTTAGCTCTTTTTTAAAGGAATATATATATGTTTTTTTCTGAAGATGTCATAAGGAAGAGTTTTGAAGGTATCAAAAAAATTGATTCTTCAAATGGAAAATCTCGTATGGAAAAAATTAGTGGTTTGAGATATCTCTTAGCTACTTCTATGCTTCTGAAAAGAACTGACCAAAATGAAATTGACATGAAAGTTGGTTCTGAATATCGTGACGAATTCATTAAAACCGTTGGGGAGGTTGTATCCCTGGACTCTCAAGGATTATATACAAAAGACTTTAACTCAGAATTTGATGTAAAAAAAGATTATGGAATTGGTAGTAATTTTTACACCACCCGTTTAGCTTATAGTCGTTCACAAGTTATAAATTATCCTGGAAGGCCTGCACCCCTGCTTAAGCTCGCATATGAAAATATAGCTATACAAGAAAATGTTAAAAATACTCTGGAAAAATCATATAACATTGATTCTATCAAAGTAGCACTATGCATTTGGCTTATGAGAGGGGAGGGAATCAATATTGATGATATAAAATCTCCAAATGAAACAATACTTGGAATAATTGAACTTTATCTTAGAAATAATTTTACTGCCGATGTTTATAAATCATTAGTTCCAGATTTGAATGATGTAAATTTGTTCTTTACTAACATAAAAGATGATTATTTTTCCCCAAACAAATTTTATGTTGAAGTTATTAAAGATGAAAGAGTTATTGATCAAATCGAAAACAAAGTGGAATTTGCTTCTGTCGAAGATAAATCAATACTATCAGAAAAAGATATTCTCGTTTTAGAAGACAACTTAAACGATGACGATCCTATTCTTATTATTACTCAAAAATTATTAAGTAAGGGAGCTAAAGGCATTCTTTTCTCAGGACCTCCAGGTACAAGTAAAACTTGGTATGCTTTGAAAATAGCCTTGAAGTTAACTTCTTCAGATATGAGACGCATTGAGAGGATTCAATTCCATCCATCATACTCATATGAGGACTTCATTGAAGGATTAGTTCCTAATGGAGCAATAAATAGCTCTGAACCTTTATTTAAACCAAAACATAAAATTTTCTTAGAAATTTGCAAAAGAGCACGGGAAGATATAGATAACTCATATTTCCTTATAATTGATGAGTTTAGTCGAGGTGAACCGAGTAAGATCTTTGGCGAGCTTCTTACTTATATAGAACCAGACTATAGAGACATAAGTTTTATTTTGCCTTATTCTGAGGAACATTTTTCTATCCCTCAAAATATAGTAATATTTGCCACCATGAATCCATACGACCGTTCGGTTGTGGAACTTGATTCAGCTATGGAAAGGCGATTTGAAATTATCGAAATGGAGCCAAGTCAAAATATTTTGAGGTCTATACTCCAACAAAATCTTTTGTCTGGGGAAAAGATTGGTAAAATATTACTTTTCTTTAGCAGGAGTAATGAGCTATCAACTCATGGTTTTGGTCATACTTACTTCAAAAATATCGAATCTGACGATGATTTACTTCTGCTATGGAATCATAAACTTAAATTTATTTTTTCCAAGATGTTTAAATTCAATCCCGAAACTTATACTGAATTGAAACAACTTTTTATGGACATCTTAGATGAAGAATTCAAGGATGAAATTAAATGATGATCATTGAAGCCAAGGAAAGAACAGAAGTTAATGTAGATATTAATCTCATAGTCAAAAATGGGAATAAGCTCGACATTTATCCTGAAATAAGAAATTTTTTCAGCATTGATTATAAACCGAAAAACAATGCTCTTATTCTTTTTTCAGGTAAATATATTGGTCTGATTCCAATAAATGAAAGTTTAGCAATTGATATTAAACCGAAGTTTTCAATTGGTAATATTAACCGTATGATCCTTACCTCGGGAGAATACCTTCAGGCTTTGACATTTTTCAACAGGCATTATAGTGAAAGTGCTGTTGATTCTAACATCACTTTTAAGTTTTTGATCGAATGCTTCATCAGAGAAATGAAAGCCTTATATGAGAATGGATTATTAAAAGACTTTATTAAGAGGAATGCGATCAGCTCTAATATTAAAGGAAAGTTGAATGTATCTCATTCAATAAAAAAATTATGGTCTAAAGGGATGTTTCACAAAGCATCTGTGGATTTTGATAAGTTCACACCTGACAATGATGTCAATAAATTTATTAAGTGTGCACTTTTTCAAAGCTTGGTTGAGCTAAGAAGAAATCATCGTGAACTAAAAAAGCTAATACAGGATAATGTGTTTTTCTTAGAAATGTTTGATGGAGTAAAAAGTTTTCAAGGATCTAATCCTCTAAATCTATATAATCCTTACAATGATTTTGGAATTATAAGAAATTATTATAAAAATATAGTAAAATCCGCAGAGCTTATTCTTTCTAAGAAAGGGATAAGTTTTGAGCTAACAGAGGAAAATGTATTTCTTAACTCTTACTATATAGACATGGAAACAATATTTGAGAAGTATTTATTTGTGTTTTTGAAAGAGTACTTTTTAAATAATCATCCTGAACTTTCTGTTAAAGATGGGAATACTGATGGTAAGAAGAAATTTTTCAATGCGCAAAGTCTTGCCACTGGAGATGCTAAGCCTGATGTGATCATTAAAAAAGGTGAAAGCACTCTTTTAATTGCAGATGCTAAATATAAAAGCAAGACAAAAGATACAGATAGATATCAAATAATAAGCCATGCTGTTTCTTTTGATTGTAAATATACAGTGCTGATTTCTCCAAGACCTGAAAATCATAATGGGGAAAAGATGAGAAAGATCGGTGATGTTGGCGACACTTTAAAAATTAATGTCTATGAATATTTTATAGATCTCTCTAACCCAGACCTTGAAAATGAAGAGTCTGAGCTTGCAGAGTCTTTATTCAATCTTGTTAAAAATTATTGATTTTTATAAATCTTGCTTTAGTTTGACTTGTAAATGATTGCTCTAATTGCATAATCTACTTTCTGTAATGCCTCTTTTCTTTCCTCAAAATAGTCATATCTGTCATAAATCCCTTCGACTCCTTTGAGTTTATGGTTCAAACACCGCTCGGCCACATGTGGTGGAACAGTTAGTGAAGCAAGCAGGCTCCGACTGGTTCTTCTCAGGTCATGGACAGTGAAATATTCAATATCGCCCATAACGTTTTTTGGTTTCTTCTTCTTGCCAGGTTCAACCCCGAACAACTTCGCTATGGCTCTGTTAAGAGTGTCTTTTCCCATGTGCTGATTTTTACTTGTCCGGCGATTAGGGAAGACATAAGGCGAATCCCATGCTCTTACCTTTAACTCTTCTAAAATCTCAATAGCGAGAGGAGCAAGTGGGATGGCGATTCCTACACCAGACTTGCTTCTTTCTTTTGGTAAAGACCATTTTTTCTCTTTTAAATCAGATTCGGACCAAGGTGCTTCCGTTAGCTCACTTTTACGAACAGCAAGAAGCAATAGAAGTGCACAGGCCAGATAATTATCACGAGAGAAGCTGTCAGAGTGTTCTCTGAACACTTTAAAAACATGAGCAATCTCATCCAGGCTCAGTGCTCTTTCTCTGCTCTTTTCAATTCCTCCAGCATCGTTTACTCGGAATGCTGTGGCGGGATTGTTCTGAACAAGACCGAGTTTGATACCATGATTGAAGAGCTGTTTCATGTAGAGAAGGGCATCATTTGCGATAGTTGGTCTGTCACTCGCAGTAATTTTCTGGATGATAGAACGAACATCTATGGGAGTAACTTTCATCAAAGAGAGTCCACCAATCGTTGGTGCGATATCTTTTCTATAAACTCTTTCTGGTATGCCCGGATATTTTAATCTTTTAACAAGATCTTTATGCCAGTCTTCAAACAGCTCATTCACTGTAGTCAGTGCTTTAGGTCTGTTTAGCTTTCTTTCCGCGATAGGGTCATCTCCAGCTATAACCTTTTTGCGAACATCTTCTGCAAGGCTACGGGCTTCTGCGAGTGACACTATAGAAACCTTACCTAAAGTGATTTCCCGTCTCTTTGTGTGTGCTGTGTATCTCAGCATCCAGTATGGTTCACCCTTGGAGGGGATTTTCAGGTATAAACCTCGCTCATCTCCAAACTTACCAACTCCGCCTGCTTTTATCAGAGACTGAACGGCTTTTGCTGTTAATGAACCCATATACCTGACCTGTCATTTTTAGTGGGGGGTATCTGGTTATAGACTGTTATATTTTTCTAGTAAAGCAAATTACCCCCATTCTACCCCCCCGATATTTCTTGGATTTAAGCGGAGCAACATGTTCATTAGTGGAATTTATATACTATAAAAAAGCCCATTTAACATGGGCTTGCGGATAATAATGGGCGGTGTTGGTATTTACTCGATATTCTGAATCTGTTCTCTCATTTGCTCAATCAGCACCTTCAGCTCGATGGCCGATGCGGTGATTTCGGCATTGATCGATTTAGAACCGAGGGTGTTCGACTCGCGGTTGAACTCCTGCATCATAAAGTCGAGACGGCGGCCGACGGCTTCCTTCTTTTTCAAAATGTTATAGGTTTCTTTTACGTGCGCTTCCAGTCGGTCCAGCTCTTCCGCCACGTCAACGCGCTGGGCCAGCATCACCAGCTCCTGTTCCAGACGGTTGTTTTCCAGCTGTATCTGCGCATCTTCCAGGCGGCTGAGCAGGCGTTCACGCTGCCATTTCAGCACATCCGGCATATGCGCACGTACTTTGATCACTTCGGCGCTAACGCCTTGCAGGCGCTGCTCGATCAGCGCTTTAAGCGCTGCACCTTCACTTTCGCGAGCGATAATAAACTCATCGATGGCGGCATCCAGCGCGGTCAGCAGCTGGGCGGAAATGGCGTCCAGATCCTGTTCCTCTGCGGACATCACGCCTGGCCAGCGCAAAATATCGACCGGGTTGATTTCCCCCTCATCGCTCTGCATCTTCACCCAGTTTGCCGCCTGTACCAGCTGAACCGCCAGCTTTTCGTTCAGCACCAGCGCGCTTTGCGCGCGCGGGTCGGCGTCAAAACGCAGATTAACTTCGATTTTTCCGCGCGTCAGACGGTTGCGAATGCGTTCGCGCACCACCGGTTCAAGACCGCGGAACTGTTCCGGCAGGCGGATATAGGTTTCAAGATAGCGCTGGTTGACAGAACGCAGCTCCCAGGCTGCGCTGCCCCATTCGCCTTTGGTTTCGCGCCGGGCGTAGGCGGTCATGCTGCGGATCATATTGCGTACCGTGTCAGGGAAAGATGTGCAGATTATAGCGATGCAGGCGCTGGCTTAACAGGCATTCGCTTAAATGACGGCGTTTTGGCTGACGTTTGATCGCTCAGGGCTTAAGATGCTGACAGTAAAACCCTTAAACCAGGAGTACTGATGACGTCGCGCATAATGCTTTCTATCCTCATGCTATTGGCTTTGTCGGGCTGTAGCTCTCCGACGAGCCAGCTTATCTCATCTCCGTGGGCGGCCTGTGCCAGGGGAGATGCGATGACGCAATCCACACTCTATTTTGGCCTTAATCGCCCGCAGGGTACGGCGATTACCGAAGCAGAGTGGCAGTCTTTTGTTGACGAGCAGGTGACGCCGCGCTTTAAGGATGGACTTACAATATTCGCCGCAAAGGGACAGTGGATGGGCAATGATGGCCAGCTGGCGCGGGAAAACAGCAAAGCATTGTTGCTGATCCATGCGGCGGATCAAACCAGTGAACAGGGGATTGAAGCGCTACGCACGCTGTATAAACAGCGTTTTGCTCAAGACGCCGTGATGCGGGTTGATAACCCGGTCTGTGTCGCTTTCTGAAGATGACCCGGCGCGCATACGCCGGGTGGCATTGTTAAAGTACCAGTCCGGCGAAAGCTGCTGACAGCAGGCTAACCAGCGTGGAACCATAAATCAGCTTCAGGCCGAAACGCGATACCACATTGCCCTGCTGTTCGTTCAATCCTTTAATCGCCCCGGCCACAATGCCGATTGAGGCAAAGTTAGCGAAAGAAACCAGGAAGACTGACAGAATGCCCAGGCCGCGCGGCGACAGCTCTGCGGCGATTTTTTTCAGTTCGATCATCGCGACAAACTCGTTTGTCACCAGCTTGGTCGCCATAATACTGGCGGCTGGCAGGGCATCGGCCGTCGAAATGCCAATCAGCCAGGCAAATGGCCAGAAGAGGTAGCCGAGGATCTGCTGGAAACTGAAGCCGAAAAGGGTTGTAAACACGGCGTTCACCGCCGCAATCAGCGCAATAAACCCGATCAGCATCGCCAGAATAATCATCGCGACTTTAAAACCGGCCAGAATATACTCGCCGAGCATCTCAAAGAAGCTCTGATCCTCATGCAATTTTTCCAGGCGAATTTCAGGCTCGTCGCCGGCAGGCGTCGGGTTGATGATCGACAGGACAATAAATGTACTGAACATATTGAGGATCAGCGCGGCCACCACGTAGCGCGGTTCAATCATCGACATATAAGCCCCGACGATTGACAGCGACACGGTAGACATTGCCGCTGCGGCCATTGAGTAGAGGCGGCGTGGAGAAATATCGGTAAGGATGCCTTTGTAAGCGATGAAGTTTTCCGACTGTCCGAGGATCAGGGTGCTGACAGCATTAAACGACTCGAGTTTGCCCATTCCGTTCACTTTTGACAACAGGGTGCCAATCACTTTGATCAGCACCGGCAGAATTTTTACGTGCTGCAAGATGCCGATAAGTACAGAAATAAACACGATAGGACAGAGTACGCCGAGGAAGATAAATGCCAGCCCCTGTGAGCTCATGCCGCCAAATACGAAATCGGTGCCCTGTGCGGCATACTTCAGCAGCACTTCAAAGAAGCCGGAGAACGCGGTCACCACCTTCAGCCCGGCGGAGGCATGCAGGAAGAACCAGGCGAGCGCTGCTTCAATAACCACCAGTTGCAGCAGTACGCGCGGGCGGATTTTCTTGCGGTCAGAACTGGCCAGCAACGCCAGCAAGCCGATAACGGCCAAAGCCAGAATAAAATGGAAAACAGAGATCATGGGCAGCTCCAGCATCCGGAATCGAAACAGAGAGGCATTTAGCCATATTTCGCTACGGTTTACATCCTGTCAGTCAGACTCAGACTGTTTTATCCTTCAAATAGTCTTCAGTCGCATAACAACTTGCTTTTAGCTTAGTCTGCGATGGGCAATCATCTGCGAAATCCGTATAATGCGCAGCCAATTATGTTTTGCCAGCCGGAGATAAACTATGCGTCCATCAGGCCGTAGCGCACAGCAGGTGCGCCCTGTCACATTGACTCGCCATTACACCAAACATGCAGAGGGCTCGGTGCTGGTTGAATTCGGTGATACCAAAGTATTGTGCACCGCCACCATCGAAGAGGGCGTGCCGCGCTTTCTGAAGGGTCAGGGACAAGGTTGGGTCACCGCCGAATATGGCATGCTGCCACGCGCCACCCACAGCCGTAACGCGCGCGAGGCGGCGAAAGGCAAACAGGGTGGGCGCACGCTGGAGATCCAGCGCCTGATCGCCCGTTCATTGCGTGCAGCCATTGACCTGAAAGCGCTGGGTGAATTCACCATTACCCTTGACTGTGATGTGTTGCAGGCCGACGGCGGTACCCGCACAGCTTCTATCACCGGTGCCTGTGTGGCGCTGGCTGATGCGCTAAACCATCTGGTTTTTATCGGCAAACTTAAGGCCAATCCGATGAAAGGCATGGTGGCGGCGATTTCAGTGGGTATCGTCAACGGTGAAGCGCTGTGCGATCTGGAGTATGTCGAAGATTCTGCCGCCGAGACGGATATGAATGTGGTCATGACCGAAGATGGCCGCATGATTGAGGTGCAGGGGACCGCAGAGGGCGAACCATTCAGCCACGAAGAATTGCTGAAGTTACTGGAACTGGCGCGAGGTGGTATTGATACGCTGGTTGCCGCGCAGAAAGCCGCGTTAACCCACTGATCCTTCAGGCGACCTCCGGGTCGCCTTTTTTTGCCTGAATATTGAGGAACACGACATGAAAGCCTGGCAGCGCCAATTTATCGAATTCGCTATCAACAAGCAGGTGCTGAAGTTTGGTGAGTTCACGCTGAAATCGGGGCGGAAAAGCCCTTATTTCTTTAACGCAGGCCTGTTCAATACCGGACGCGACCTCGCTTTACTGGGCCGTTTCTACGCTCAGGCGCTGGTGGATTCGGGCATTGATTTTGATTTGGTCTTTGGGCCTGCTTACAAAGGCATCCCCATTGCCACAACCACCGTGGTGGCGCTGGCAGATCATCACGATCGCGATGTGCCTTACTGTTTTAACCGTAAGGAAGCCAAGGATCATGGCGAGGGCGGCACGCTGGTTGGCAGCGCGCTGCAGGGTAAAATCATGCTGGTGGATGATGTGATCACCGCAGGAACCGCCATTCGCGAATCGATGGAAATTATTGCAGCCAATCAGGCGACACTGGCCGGCGTACTGATATCCCTCGACCGTCAGGAGCGTGGACGCGGTGCGATCTCGGCCATTCAGGAAGTTGAACGTGATTATGGCTGCAAGGTGATTTCGATCATCACGCTGAACGAATTGATTGCATATCTGGAAGAAAAACCTGAATTGGCCGATCGGCTGGCGGCGGTACGCGCCTATCGCAGCGAGTTCGGTATTTGATGCAATAAAGCCCTGGCGGGCTGACAAAAAAGAGAGTCAGTCCCCGTCATGCGACGGGGCAGCAAGATCAACGTCAGATTAATTGTGCGGCCATTAGCGGCCAGCGCGCATCAAAGTCAACGGTGGGTCGATAGCGGAATTCGGAACGAACAAAGCGCGACAGTAACCCTTCACAGAATGCCAGCAGCTGAGTGGCCAGCAGCGCTTCGTCGGTAGTGAAGCCTTCACCCTCACGCATTTTTTTCTCGCGCATCACCTGACGCAACTGCATCTCAATTCGCTCAAACAGCTGGTTAATTCGCCCCTGCAGGCGATCCTGTTCGAACATCAGCGCATGGCCGGTCAGAATACGTGTCAGACCGGGATTCAGTTCACCAAAGCCTAATATCAACTGGGTAATCAGGCGCAGGCGGGGCATCGTCTCTTTTTCGTCTTTCAAAATCAGATTGATGCGCGTGATCAGGCTGTCTTCGATAAACTCGATCAGGCTGTCAAACATCTTGGTTTTGCTGGGAAAATGCCGATAAAGTGCCGCTTCAGAGACCCCAACACTCGCCGCCAGCTTGGCGGTGGTAATACGTTGACTGCCATCACTGGACTCCAGCATTTGCGCCAGTGCCTGCAAGATTTCTTCGCGACGATTCCCTTTCGCACTCTTTTTTTCAACCATCTTTTAAAAGACCCCTGAAACATCACCATAAACGGGCAAAAGCCCACGCAACGCCCGTGAGTTATCGCTCGCGGGAGAAAAAACAGGTTATTGTCGTTACGGGAGCAGTAGAGTTACTGGCGACCGGAGTGGCCGAAACCACCTTCACCTCTTGCGCTGGCATCAAAGTCATTCACCAGATTGAACTCTGCCTGTACCACCGGTACAAAGATCATTTGCGCTATACGCTCGCCTGGCTCGATAGTAAAGGAGTCCTGTCCACGGTTCCATACTGATACCATCAGCTGTCCCTGATAATCAGAGTCGATTAACCCCACCAGATTACCGAGCACCACGCCATGTTTGTGACCCAGCCCGGAGCGCGGCAGGATGACGGCTGCCAGCTGTGGGTCAGCAATATGAATGGCTAAGCCGGTTGGGATTAGCGTTGTGGCGCCGGGCGGTAACACCGTTGCTTCATCCAGGCATGCACGCAGATCCAACCCGGCAGAGCCAGAAGTGGCGTAAGTCGGTAAAGGGAAATCGGTCCCTACCCGGGCATCCAGCACCTTAACGTCGATTTTTTTCATCATATCGGCTGACAATCTCGTCTAATAAAAGTTGGCCAAGGAGTTGCTTATCGCTGAGCGGTAAGATTTTTTCTCCTTCATGCCAAAAAAGGTGAAGGGCATTGGTATCGCTGTTGAAACCCTGCCCGCTTTTGGCAACATCGTTGGCGCAGATCAAGTCCAGATTCTTGCGCGCCCGTTTTTGTTGTGCGTATTCTTCCACATTCTGTGTTTCTGCGGCAAATCCTACTACGTATGGACGGTACTGTTGCATGGTTGCAACCCCGGCAACAATATCCGGGTTTTTTACCATCTTTAGCGTGATTTCATCCCCCTGTTTTTTGATTTTTTCCCCGGCAACCGAGGCTGCACGGTAATCTGCCACGGCAGCGCAGCCGATGAATATCTGCTGGCTGGCCGCCAGGCCCATCACCGCTTGCTGCATTTCCAGCGCCGTAGTGACGTCAAGTCGATTGACCCCTTGCGGAGTCGGTAACTCTACCGGGCCGGCAACCAGCGTCACGGTCGCGCCGCGTTTCGCAGCGGCGGCGGCAATGGCAAAGCCCATTTTCCCTGAGCTATGGTTGCTGATGAAACGTACCGGATCCAGGGCTTCCCGAGTCGGGCCAGCGGTAATCATGATATTAAGATGTTGCAGATCGTTGACGGGGGTCGCCCATGCTGCGGTGTGGTCAACAATGACCAGCGGGTCGAGCATGCGGCCTGGGCCGATATCGCCACAGGCCTGGCTGCCGCTGTCCGGTCCCCAAATCATCACGCCGCGCCGGGCCAGCAGCCGTAAGTTGTCTTGAGTGGGCAGGGCGCGGTACATCTGCTGATTCATCGCCGGCACGATGGCAAGCGGGGCCGCCGTTGCCAGGCAAATGGTGGTCACCAGGTCATTCGCCATCCCGGCCGCCACGCGGGCAATCAGGTCAGCCGTAGCGGGAGCAAGAATGACCAGATCGGCCCACTTCCCCAGTTCGATGTGGCCCATCGCCGCCTCGGCAGCCGGATCAAGCAGGCTATCGGACACCGGATAACCTGATACCGCTTGCAGGCTTAACGGGGTGATAAACGCTTTTGCGGCGTCCGTCATCACCACTCGTACTTCGGCGCCGCGATCGCGCAGCCGACGTACCAGCTCTGGCGTTTTGTATGCCGCAATACCGCCGCTGACGCCCAGTACAATTCGTTTTCCGGTCAGTTCCATCATTTTGCTGTACGCCTTCTGCTTAAGCCTGCCGACATCTTCTTATGCCACAATCTGCCTATTTTACCACAGCCAGCCAGGTCGTTAATTTTGTCCCCTGCCAGCTTTGCGAGTCGTCTCGTAAATTCAACGGATAACCCTGTAAAAGTACTGTATATAATGCCATGCTTTCCCTCATTCAGGAAGGAGAAGCGCAAATGGATGAAAACTGGCTGGGGCTGCCCCCGCGTGAAAAACTGTTGAAGTGCGGCGCATCATCGCTTAGCGATAAAGAGTTATTAGCGATTTTCCTGCGTACCGGCGTGCGTGGGGTACATGTGATGACGCTGGCGCAGCAATTACTGAAGGAGTTTGGCTCGTTACACCGCCTGATGAACGCCCCGCACGATCGGTTTCAGGCTATCTGCGGAGTTGGCATGGCAAAATATGCCCAGCTGAATGCGGTGGCCGAACTGGCCCGACGTTGTTTTAGCTGTCAGGAAGCGCTGGAGGATCAGGTTGTCAGCAGTGTTGAGCAGATGCTGGACTTTTTAAACGGTTCGCTGGCACATCGGGAACGAGAAATTTTCCAGGTGATCTTTTTTGATAACCAACATCGGGTGATTCATACCAGCGAGATGTTCAGCGGCACGCTGAACAGCGTGGAGGTCCATCCACGAGAAATCGTGCGTGAAGCGTTAAAACGTAATGCAGCTGCGCTGATACTGGCGCATAATCACCCTTCTGGGTTGGCTGAACCAAGCCGTGCCGATCGCGATATTACGCTACAAATCGTGCGTGCCTGCTCTCTGATGAATATTCGGGTGCTTGACCATATGGTGATCGGCCGCGGTGAATATGTCTCTTTTGCTGAACGGGGCTGGATGTAAAATTGCGGCAACACCTAAGCCATTTAGCCAGTTAATTTTATTTTACAGGCCCAAATCCGTGCATTTCCCGTGCAAACAGGACGATTGTCAGCGATCCATAGAGATCTTTATCTGTTCGGGACTTGAGCACTTGCTCTTCAGAGCGTATACTACGCCACCTTTGAGAATCTCGGGTTTGGCGTTTGGGCCTGCTCAGCGGGTTCACACAGAACTCGCCTGGATGGGCTATAAGCCTGACGAGGCGGCCAGAACCTTATTTTTAAAGCTCGAGCTGATTTGATTTTTGGAGAATAGACATGTCACGAGTCTGCCAAGTAACTGGCAAGCGTCCGGTAACGGGTAACAACCGTTCCCACGCAATGAACGCGACGAAACGCCGTTTCCTGCCGAACCTGCACTCTCACCGTTTTTGGGTTGAGAGCGAAAAGCGCTTCGTTACACTACGCGTCTCTGCCAAAGGCATGCGTGTAATCGATAAGAAGGGTATTGAGACGGTCCTGGCCGATCTGCGTACCCGCGGTGAGAAGTACTAAGGTAAGGAACTGAAACATGGCTAAAGGTATTCGTGAGAAGATCAAGCTGGTTTCTTCTGCTGGTACAGGTCACTTCTATACCACCACGAAGAACAAGCGCACTAAGCCGGAAAAACTGGAACTGAAGAAATTCGATCCGGTTGTCCGCCAGCATGTGATCTATAAAGAAGCTAAGATTAAGTAATTAATCTCGGTGAATGGAAAACCCGGCTTCGGCCGGGTTTTTTTTTGTTTGCGGTATAGTGATACAGCACCCATTCAGATGTGACGACACAGCAACGGAGGCGAGGATATGCCAGAGTTACCAGAGGTAGAAACCAGTCGACGCGGAATTGAACCGCACCTTGTGGGAGCCACCATTCTGCACGCGGTAGTGCGTAACAATCGTCTGCGCTGGCCGGTTTCTCAGGAAATCCATACGCTCAGTGACCAGCCCGTGATCAGCGTCCAGCGCCGGGCAAAATACCTGTTGCTGGAGCTTCCCACCGGATGGATTATCATTCATCTGGGGATGTCGGGCAGCCTGCGTGTTCTGCCAGAAGATTTGCCGGCGGCAAAGCATGACCATGTCGACCTGGTGATGAGCCATGGCAAAGTACTGCGCTACACCGATCCGCGCCGCTTTGGTGCCTGGCTGTGGTGCGCCGACCTGAATGGCAGTTCGGTGTTATCTCATCTGGGGCCTGAACCGCTAAGTGAGGGTTTTTGCGCTCGGTATCTGTTTGAAAAATCGAGGGGTAGACGCACGGCTATTAAACCCTGGCTGATGGATAACAAAGTCGTGGTGGGCGTGGGTAATATTTATGCCAGCGAATCGCTATTTGTCGCTGGGATCCTGCCCGATCGTCCGGCGATGGCGCTCAGCGAGCAGGAAGCCGGACTGTTGGTCAGCACCATTAAAGCCGTTTTGTTACGTTCGATTGAGCAGGGCGGTACCACGCTGCGCGACTTTTTACAAAGTGACGGCAAGCCGGGTTATTTTGCCCAGGAGCTTCAGGTATATGGCCGGGAAGGTGAGCCTTGTCGCGTTTGCGCTTTGCCGATAGAGAGCAGTAAGCATGCGCAGCGTAGCACCTTTTTCTGCCGCCGTTGCCAGAAATAGGCCACGAGGTCAGAATCTGGCTTTAAGCGCCTGGTAAACCGCCGTCGGCAGGAAACTTTCTACATCACCGCCGTGGCGCGCAACTTCTTTCATCAGGGAAGAGGAAACAAAGGAATATTGCTCTGAAGGCATCAGGAACACGCTTTCCAGCGTTGGCAGCAGGTGGCGGTTCATCTGTGCCAGCTGCATTTCATACTCAAAATCAGACACCGCTCGCAGGCCGCGCACCAGTACGTTAGCCTGCTGCGCTTTGGCAAAGTTGGCCAATAAATCACTGAATCCCACCACTTCAACATTAGGCAGATGCGCGACCACTTCGCCTGCCAGCGCGACTCTCTCCTCAAGGGTGAACATCGGTTTCTTACTCGGGCTGGCTGCGATCGCCAGGACGATGCGATCGAACATCAGCGCAGCGCGTGTCACGATATCGAGATGTCCGTTGGTCATCGGATCAAAGGTGCCGGGATAGATGGCTTTAGTGCTCATGGTCTGCCGTTCCTCGATGCATGATTGAGAGCCCACAGGGCCGTGTATTTGTTGAAGGTATATTGGGCGTTAACCACCGCCAACAGCCAACCCTGTTTGCCATCCAGAAAGCCGGCGCGCAGGATCAGCGTCTTGATAAATGCCCCGGTGGTGTGGCCGAATATGGCCGCAATACCGCAACGCTTACCCTGCTGATGGCGCTGTTTTGCCCATGCTTCGGCGTAGGCAAACTGCTTCCATTGGAAGGCGGAAAAATCTCTGCAGGTGAGATGCAGCAGGTCGCCGCGCAACCGTTCTGTTTTTGCCTGTGCCGTTTCCAGCGACTCGTGGACCTGGTTATCGTTGTAGCGGAACTGCCGTGGGTAAAGACGGATAACGCGGTCCGGGTACCAGCCGCTGTGGCGCATAAATCGCCCGAGAAACAGATTGCAGCGCGCAAGGCTGTATACGACTTCTGTCGGCGGCTGTTGTAGTACCTTATCGATTGACTGCCTCAATTCTGGGGTTATGCGCTCATCGCTGTCGATCATCAAAATCATCGGGTGGCTGGCATAGCTCTGCGCGAGCTGGCGCTGCTTGCCGTAGCCGTGCCATTCGCTGGAGTGATAAACTTTTGCCCCATGACGCGCGGCTATCTGCGGGGTGGCGTCGCTGCTGCCGGAATCAAGTACAATAATCTCATCCGCCCAACTGACCGACTCCAGGCATTCTGGCAGCAACTCTGCCGCATCTTTGGCGATCGTCACCACCGACAGTTTTTGACGTGTGCTCATTTAATGATTCCGCTGTGGCAGATGAGGTTCAAGTAATTGCAGCAGGCGACCCAGCGCGCCCTGGTTCTGATGCAGCACGTCCACCGCGTGGCGGCCATAATAGAGACGATAGTCTTCATCGGTTAGCAGCGTATCAATTTCTTTATTCAGTGAGTCGGCATCGGTGACGGTGATCAGGCCATCGGCCCGTTGCAGCCGGGAACAAATATCCTTGAAATTGAAGGTGTGCGGGCCCATCAACACCGGGATGGCATGGGCGGCAGGTTCTAATGGATTATGGCCGCCGCGTTCGACCAGACTCCCGCCAACAAAGGCCAGGTCTGCAATGCCGTACAGCAACATCAGTTCACCCATGGTATCGCCAATCACCACCTGAGTGCTGCCGGATGGGATCTCGCCGCTGCTGCGCAGCGTGTAGCTGAAACCCTGCTTTTGCGTCAAAAAGCGAGCGGTTTCAAAACGTTCAGGGTGGCGCGGCACCAGAATCAGCAGCAAATTAGGGAAGCGCTCAAGCAGCTTACGGTGCGCGTCCAGAATAATGCTTTCTTCACCTTCATGCGTGCTGGTGGCAATCCACACCGGGCGGTGCGGCGCCCACTGCCGGCGCAGCGTCACCGCGCGCGCTGCCAGTTCTGGCGTCACCGAAATATCAAATTTCAGGCTTCCGGTGACCGCCAGCTGCGAGCGTTTTACGCCCAGGCCAATAAACCGTCCCCCATCTTCTTCATTCTGCGCGGCGATCAGCGTGATGCGCTGCAGCAGACGCTTCATGAACTTACCAATTTTTTGATAACCTCTGGCGGAGCGTTCAGACAGGCGGGCATTGGCAATGACCAGCGGGATTTTGCGCGCATGTAACAGGGTGATCATATTGGGCCACAGCTCGGTTTCCATAATGATCACCAGCCGTGGGCGTACCGTATCAAAGAAACGGCTCATGGCGCCGGGCAAGTCGTACGGCAGGTAAACATGATGAACATCTTTACCAAATGCCGAGCTGGCGCGCTCTGAACCGGTTGGCGTCATGGTGGTGACCACAATCGGCAGATCGGGATAGCGATGGCGTAAAGCCCGCACCAGAGGGATGGCAGCCAGCGTTTCACCGACCGAAACTGAATGCAGCAGAATACCGTCCGGTTTGACCTTACCCGTGCAGAAGCCATAACGTTCAGCCCAGCGCTTGCGGTAGGCAGGCGCTTTGCGGCCGCGTAGCCAGAGGCGAAGCCAGATAAAAGGCTGAAGGAGGTACAGCAAAGCGGTATAAATGGTCGTCATCACTTTGATTTCAGGTGAGCAGAGACTTGCGTCCGGAGATAGCCGAAAAATAATACGGCATGTTAGCAGATAAGTGTGTCCGGCTCACCCTACTTCATCTTACAGAGTCTGACTCACCTTATTACAGCGCCAGCTAGCGCCGCGAGCAAAACTGTCACCACCGTTGCAATCGGGTCAGGCGGGCACCACACAGGGCAAAAAGTTTTTTTGCTTTCGCTGTGCAATTTGGTTATTTGTGCTGTCACAGGGTATAGCAAAAACACACTTTCCCTTAAGGAAGACGCGATCCACGCGCTTTCAAACTGACAGTGAGTCCTTTTTACGCCGCCGGTCACAGCAGGCGAGAGGCATTGAGACCAGTACAGTAATGAAAAATATTTTGATTATACGGCGTGACAATATTGGCGATCTGGTTTGTACCACGCCGTTGATTGAGGGCGCTAAAACCCTTTTTCCTGATGCCAAAATCTATCTGTTAATCAATAGCATGTCCCAGGATGTGGTGAAAAACAATCCGTACATTGAACGGACTTTTATTTACCGCAAGGCCAAACACGCAGCCGGAAAACTGGCGAAGCTGGGCGTTCATTTTGAACGCCTCAAGATGTTCCTGCAATTACGACGTATCCGTTTTGATGCGGCGATTCTGGCTAATCCACAACCCTGTAAATACAGCGTGCGCCTGGCCAAAATGGCGGGAGCGAAGCACATCATTGGCGCGGATACCGGAGACCGGGCGATTACCGTGCCGTTTAGCCGCGCTGATTTTAGCGGGCAGCATCAGGTGGAACTGACTTTCAGCTACCTTTCCGCTCTCTCTGACAAACAGATCCCCATCCCCGAGGTGAGTATCTGGCTGACTGAACAGGAGCGGCAGCAGGCTCTCTGCCGTATTGACGGGCTGCACCCCGGCGTGCGTCCGGGGCTTGGGGTACATATCAGTAGCCGTAGTGCAAAACGTCGTTGGCCGCTGGAACGCTATGTCGACATTATCCAGCGTTATCTGCAGCAAAATAGCCACGGCAGCGTGCTGATATTCTGGTCACCACAAGGTGCGCTGGCCCCGGATGATATTGGCGACCAGCACCGGGCCGAGCAGGTGCTCGCCGCGTGTCATAGCTCGCGCGTATCGCTTTATCCTACCTCGTCGGTACGGGAACTGGTGGCTGCTTATGAATGCTGTGATCGGGTGTTGTGCAGTGACGGCGGGCAAATGCACCTGGCCGCTGCGATGAATAAGAAGCAGGTGGTGTTATTTGGTGATACTGACCGGAAAGTCTGGCATCCGTGGTCCGGTCAGTATGATATCTTGCAGACTCCATCCGGAGACTGTGTTGACGTCAGCGCGGACGATGTCTGGCAGCATCTGAGCCGTCTTTAACCGTTGAGGGTTAAATACTGCTGGCAGATGGGCTGCAGGTCGTAGCTCATCAACTGCTGTAGGTCTATTTCAGGCGGAGAATAGTAGATTTCGGCCATTTTCTCCGCCAGCGAACGACTGCTTAACTCCGCAAGGGCAATGTCCATCCCGGCCCGCTGCAAAATTTCAGCAGGTCCGCCCGGACAGCGCGTGCTGACGACCGGTGTTCCGCACAGTAAGGCTTCCACCAACACGTTACCGAAACCTTCGCTATCCGAACTGAGCACGAGTAGTGCCGCATGTTTAATCAGGGGGTAAGGATTGCTTTGAAAGCCGGCAAATATCACCCGTTCAGCAATACCCAACTGCTCTGCCTGCTTTTTTACCGCGTCGATCTGTTGCTTATCTCCGGTTCCCGCCAACACTAATTTTGCCGGGATGCCTGATGCCGCGTAGGCCTGCAGCAGGCGATCGTGACGCTTGTGCTGATGAAAACGACCAACATGGACCAGGTAGGGTTCCCCGGGCAGATCGAAAGGTTGAGCGGCCTGAGCAAGTATGTTCTTGATATCAAATGGATTATTAATCACCGCCAGCCGACCCGGTAAAATGGGCAGGTTTGACGTTAAATCTTCCGCCACGGCTTTTGAAACGGCAACGATACTTTTACCCTGATAGACGCGGGCGATTTTGCGCTGCTTCAGCCAGCGGTCCAGGCCGCGGCGATGTCCAAGATAGGAAGTGGACAGAATACCGTGGATGCAGAACCACACTTTATCCGCAGGCAGACGCCTGGCACCCGCAACGATGCGGTCGGTTTTGTGCAGATGGGAGAAAATAATATCGTAATCACCGCCCTGTTTTTCGCTTGCCTCAACGGCACGGTCCAGCGCGGCAGCCCGACGCGACAGCTCGGTGAGTTTGCGCCAGGGTAAGCGGCTGTGGCTTTCGACCACCTGATAGTCGATACCTTCAGGGAGCGCATAATGGCAAACATCACGCAGTGAAAACAGGCTGACCTGATGTCCCATTTGCTGCATGCCTTCACACAGTGTCAATACGACTTTCTCGGCTCCACCGCCGGGTAATCCGTCGATAATCATCAGGATGCGCATGGTTATTCCAGAATCTGTTGATAAAGGGAAACCAGCTGTTGAGACAGGCGTTGGGGGCTTGACCCCATTACCTGCTCGCGGGCATGTGAGGCCATCTGACTGCCGCTGGCCTGTTCGGGGAGCGCCATGATGGCGTCACGCAGAGCAGCGATATCAAGAGCATCGCAAATATAGCCATTTTCGCCAGGACGAATAAACTCGCTGCCGCCACAGCTGGTGGAGGTTATAACCGGTAAACCGCAGGCCATCGCTTCAAGGATCACATTCGGAAAAGGGTCATACAGGGTCGGTAGCAGCAGCCCGTCTGCGGCCTGATACCAGGGACGCGTATCCGCCTGCATGCCGGCAAATATCACCCGATTGGCGCAGCCCAGTCTGCTGGCTAACGCCCGATACTGCCGTTCCGCTTTGTCTTTACCCACTACCACCAGATAGCGGTTAGTCCCAGCCAGCGCACGCATCGCCGCTGCCAGCCCCTTACGTTCAAAACCGGAACCGACATAGATAAGCAGGCTGGCATCAGGCGGCAGGGAGAGCTGCTTCCTGAGCTGCCGACGCTGCTGCTCATCCACCGGAATAAACTGAGCGGTATTGATCGCGTTATAGATGACGTGAATTTTGTCGCTGGCGACGCCGAACCGCTCGATGATCTCCTGCCTGACCATGTGCGCGTTGCAAATCACCGCTTTCAGTTCAGGAGCCTGATACATAGCCCGCTCAGCCTCCATCACGTAGCGATGGTAACGGTTAGCCAGCAGCAGCTTCTGGCGCCAGGCAGGGAGCAGTCGGCAGCGCTGTTCCAGCCAGCGCTGGTGGACACCGTCTCCGGCTCGATAGATATCGCAACCGGCAATACGCTCGTGGCTCTGAACAATGTCGAATTTTTCTCGCTGCCAGAGTGCGCGCGCAGCGCTGGCAAAGCCGCGCTCGCGACTGATGCGCCCCCATTTCATCGGGTTGCACAGGTGCAAATGCCAGTTATCCTGACGTTGACCCTGCCACTGACGGGTGATCACGTTCAGATCCAGCGCCTGCTGATCAAGGGCCTCCAGCGCGCGGGCGATAAAGCGCTCAGCGCCGCCGTCCGGACGGTATTTCTGCCGGACTATCGCCAGCCGAATGGGTTTCATGCTAATAATCTCCTGGCCGCGTTCAGTACGGTTTCTACCGGGATAGCATCAAGATAGCGCTCTGAGGTTTTGGTATCGACGCTGTCCGGGTCCGGGAGTGGGGCGAAATCTCCCGCCCAGATCACCTCGCCGTTTACCTGCCACGGCCGCCAGAACACCAGTTTTGACGGGCCAAACAGCGCGATGCAGGGGGTTTTAAGCGCTGCGGCCATGTGCATCGGAACCGAATCCACGCCGATAAACAACCCGGCTTCGTCAATCAGCGCCGCCAGCTGATTCAGCGTTAGCTGGCCGGCCAGTGAAATCACCTTGTCGTCTGACGATAACAGGCTGATGATGTTTTTAACCATGCCAAGCTCTTTCGTATCGGGACCGGAGGTCAGCACGATGGTATGTCCGTCATCGCGCAGCGACTGCAATACGGCGGCAAATTTCTCTTCGCTCCAGCATTTAAAAAACCAGCGCGAGGTGGGCTGTATTACGATGTATTTCTCTGTGCCGTTGAGCAACCGCTGTACCGCATGTGCATCGTCCGGGCTGTAATGCATCCCCACCGTGCTGTCGATAGCGGCAAGATTCAGCGGGTGCAGCAGCGACAGATTTTGCTCAACGGTATGCATAGTCTGATGTTGATCGGTGGCAACCAGATGCGTATGGCAACGCTGCCAGAGTCCCCCCTGGCGTTTGGGGAAATCAAAGCCCAGCCTGACCGGAGCGCCAGTAAAACGCGTGATTATCGCACTGCGCCACTGGTCAGCGAGATTAACAACCACATCATAACGTTGTTGTCTCAGGATTTTTAGCAGCCGCCACTCCTGGCCAAGCTGAAAACGTAACCCTTCTTTCTTCCACGTACGGTCGATAGCATAAATCCGGTGAATATCCGGATGACAGGCGAGCATGGCCCGGGTTTCTTCATACAGCAGGACGTCGATTTCCGCTTCAGGCCATGCCGCCGTTAACGAGCGGATCACCGGAGTGGTAAGTAGCATATCGCCGTGGTGGCGGAATTTGATCACCAGGATGCGTTCAGGCTGGTGGGAAGAGGGCGGCAGGTGCGGACGTTTCATGCTATATCGCTGTTCAGTAAACCAGCCACTGATTCTAAAGCAGTCCTGTTAGCGTGACCAGCACCGCAACAGCAGCCTTAATGAATGGCAGAATAATTTTGCGCAATCGGCGTTCGCTACGTAACATAACCCGCATCTAAGCCACCGTGCAGGAAGGAAAATGGGTAAGCCCGCGTTTATCATCACCATCGATACCGAAGGCGATAACCTTTGGCAAAATCATGATCGGATCATGACGGAAAATAGCCGTTTTTTGCCGCGTTTTCAGCAACTGTGTGAGAAATATGCTTTTAAGCCCACCTGGCTGACCAACTACGAGATGGCGGTCGACCCGGCATATGTTGAGTTCGCTCGCGATGTTATCGCCCGTGATAGCGGTGAGATAGGTATGCACCTGCATGCCTGGAACAGTCCACCGCTGTATGATCTGACAGGCGATGACTGGCGGCATAAACCTTACCTGATAGAATACCCGCAAGATAACATCAGGGAAAAAGTCATTTATATGACTCGCCTGCTGGAAGATAGTTTACAGGTAAAAATGCGCAGCCATCGGGCGGGGCGCTGGGCGTTTAATGCCTTTTATGCCCGCTTACTGATTGAGCAGGGATATCAGGTGGATTGTTCTGTTACCCCGCGCGTAAACTGGCAGTTTTCCCCCGGAAACCCCGAAGGTAACGGCGGCACTGATTACCAGCATTTTCCCGATCGCGCGTATTTTATTGATGAACAGAATATTGCGAAAGCGGGGAACTCTGCGCTGCTTGAAGTCCCGATGAGCATTCAATACAAGCATCCACCGTTAATGAATCAGCTTAAAACGGTCTACGATCGTCTGCGTGGTAAGCAGCGTAGCCCGTCAGTGCACTGGCTGCGCCCGATGGGCGGGAACCTGGCGCAGATGATTCAGGTTGCGGAAAAAACGCTGTCCAACGGCAGCGATTATGTCGAGTTTATGCTGCACTCCTCCGAGTTTATGCCCGGCGGTAGCCCGACATTTAAGACGGAGGCCGACATTGAAGTGCTGTATAACGATCTGGAGCAGTTATTTGACTGGCTGCATATAAGAACAGTTGGTATGACATTGGCAGAATATTATCAGGAAAAAGTGAATTAACATGTCGAAGAAATGGAAGATTAATCTCACAAATTGGTTTCTGAAGAAATATACCGCTAAACATGGACGTCTGGAAAACAAGGAGAACTTCGACGCTGCCCTCTCGTTCGATAATATCGTCATCTATTCGACCACCGCACTTGGCGACTTTATGTTCAATACGCCAGCGATCCGTGCCATACGTGAAAGATATCCGGATGCACATATCACTTTGGTGGTTCATGAAAAAAATCGTGAGCTGGTGGAGGGGGGAAAAGACTATAACCGTGTCGTTTACTGGAACAGTAAAATAAAAACTCTTATGCCACTACTGAAGTCGTTGCGTCAGCATCAGCCCGACCTGGCGATTATTCTGCACTCACACTTGCCGTATGACGTTATCAGCGCGATTATGGCCGGTGCCAAATACGTGATAAGAGATAACTACAGTTCGGGGATCAGCGGGCTTGAGCAATGGCTGACTAACTACATTTTCCATTACTACGGTCATTTCATCCGTCGTAAACTTGAGTTAATTTCCATTCTGGGATGCCGTAGCGACGATCCCACTATGTTCATTCCTGCCCCTTATCGGGCGGCCATCAGAAATCCTCAGAAAACAACGATTGGCTTCCAGCTGGGTGCTTCAACGGAATCTCGCTGCTGGCCCGTTTCACACTACGTCACACTCGCGCAGCAGCTGGTTGCACAGCATGATAACGTGCAAATCGTGCTCATTGGCGGCGGCGGTGATGAAAATAAAGCCCGGCAATTTATGGCTCAGGTGAATGAGCAAACCCGCACCTTTACAGACGACCGCATTGGTAAAACAGGATTACAGCAACTGATTACGCTGATTGACGGTTTTGATGTACTGATTACCGGTGATACAGGGCCGTTGCATCTTGCAGTGGCATTGAAAGTAAAAACCATTAGCCTGTTTGTGACCGCCGATCCGCGTACCACCGGGCCGATCCAGGATAACGACCTTCATTGTATTATTCACGCTTCCCGGAGCGGGTTTACCATGCCATTGGAAGCAGAAAGCCCCGTTGGCGTGATCCAGCCTCAACGCGTGTACGACGAAGTCGTGAGGTTTTCAGGACTGCATTCAAAGGCATCCTGACGGCTTAACACACTATTTTTTGCAAAACAGACGGATTTTGGACAAGAACATATCCACCTGAGGATGGCGCATTTGCCAGATCTTTTTTGCCGGCACCGAGGTGCCAGCGCAAATGCGCGCTGCCTGCTGCAACGTGGCAATGGTCCGTTTATTATAGTGATAGTAACCATAAACTGCCTTAGTGAGACTCTTTACTTCACCAAAACAATTAACGATCATCATCGCGGCCAGGTTTTTTATTGCACTATTTTCTGTGTTTTTTGCAGCGTAGCGATCCATTTTATTTATCGCAAAAAGCATATCCTCAATATCTTCAGGTTTCACATTCCGGGTAATTCCCTGAGAGTTGTCACGATAGAAATAAAGCGTATGATCGAGATGAGCCATCCTTTCACTTTTAAAGTAAATGAACGGTGTAAATATAACATCCTCGTAGCGCCGACCTGGTTCAAAACGCTCCTCATTTAACAGTTCACGTTTATAAACCCTGTTCCACAGGTGCCACATCGATTGGCTGAAAAGGGGTTCCAGACAGCTTACGCCCTTCTTTTCAAAGCCGTATTCATTGATGCGAATGCCCTCTTCTTGATGGATTTCAGGTGGATTATCAGTAAAGCGGTGATAATCAAAATCGAGAAGATCATACTGGCCAGAAAATAAAACGGGTTTCAGTATTTCAACATAGTGGGGGCTTAATACATCGTCCCCATCAAGAAAAGTGATATAGCGCCCGCTGGCGTGTTGCAATCCGACATTGCGTGTACTCGCAATGCCGGAATTCTGTTGTGAGAAATAGCGCACCCTTGCTTCAGGGTAGCGTGCAAGGCATTGTGACGCCAGACAGGCAGAATTATCTGACGATCCGTCATTGATTAAAATGACTTCAATATCATTATCGATTTGGCTGAATAAAGATTCAAGGCAGGGGATAAGAAACGCTTCATTATTAAAAAATGGCACAATAACGCTGAGCAACGGGGGGGAGGTTAACATATGGGTTGCTCCGCCACAGTTTGATTTTTTTTCATGGAAAGGATGCTGGCGATAATCGCTAATAAGAACGTTGCAGTCGCCTCGGTACTGAAGAAAATAACATCACTTAATCCATAGATGATCATCGCCACAGTCAATCCAAACAGCATCGCATTACGCGACAGCCTGAAAGCAAGTACTGTCAGGCTGCCATAAAACGCTAATAGCAGAACGACTCCCCAGATCCCTTTCAGTGACCAGGTTTCAAGAATTTCATTATGCATATGCACGGTCAGGTAGCGTTTGGCATTATAGAGTTGTGGGTCAGCCTGAATGATTCTCATTGCCTCACTGGCACGTTGTTCTGCAGATTGACCCAATGGCGCCTCGCTACCCGTGCGGATTGCGACCACCTGCATCCATACGCGTGAGAATACCGAATTCTCTGCTTCAATATCATTGATGGCTATAATATTTCTTTCAAAATCATGTATTCTGCTCATCACCAGGTCTTTAAATACCAAACTGGTTGAGGTAAGGAGTACAGGGACTAACAGGATTACAGCGATCTTATGGCGTACGGTAATAATGTTTTTTGTCACAATTACCGTAAGCAGAATAAGGGCCGGGTAAGCTATCATTGCAGCTCGGGTGCCGGTGAGAATAATGGCGGAATAGCTAAGAATAAATGCGGCGATATAAAACCCAAGGCGATAGCGGATTTTAAGCATCAAAATCGACTGCATCATAACCAGGCTAATGGCCGTAAGCAGATAGGCGACTATCGTCGTGCGGTCGAAGTTTAGCTCGATTCTGGACTGAAGTAGCCACAATCCCTGATAGAGCGCGTATGTGTTAACCAACAGCCCAACGGCTACACTCACCACAAGGGTTATTTTCTGCATGGCAAGACGCTCGTTCAGCGCGACCAGACTCACCACCGACATGGCGCTAAACAGGCGTGCAGTCGACATATAAGATCGATATATATCGATATATGCACCCGGTTGCTTAAAAGCAATAAGCCAGAATGTCGTTCCCAAACCGAAAGCGAGAAATGACAACGAAACAACAAGCTTGAGTTTATCCAGCGTGTAATATCTTAGGTTTAAGACAATCGCAATGAATGAAATATAACTGGCAACATAAAAGATATCCCGGCCGAATTTCAAACCGAAAGGGACGGTAGCAAAAGCAATCGCACAACATGTGTAAATCAGGTAACTCAATATGGGCTGCGGACTTTTTTCTGTCAACATAATAACGGCAATCCTAAAATTACTGTCCGGTAAAAAGATTGAGTGTGTTGTCAAACTCTTTTTTAAACATTTCAAAGTTTGATAATTGTACGGAGTAAGTCTGTGCATTAAGGCTTAAATGGCGATATGTGTCTTCCACCATCAACTTCTCTACTGCATCAGCACAATCAATATGGGATAGCAGCATTGGTGGGACCATAGTGTCATTCACCGGATCGTAAACGTCATAGGGAAAATCAACGTTTAACCCTGAAAGTTTGTGATGTTCTGTTACCGACACCTTTGGTGAGATCCCCAGCCCACATACGCCATCACTGACGGCTTCTGGCTGACCATCGACAAGCGGGAAAATAACCGGGACGCCGTAATAGAGAGCCTCCATACAAGACAAGCCGAAAGGCTCAGTGACCGGAGTGCTCATGTAAATATCAATGCGGTTGAAGAAATCAGACACATTATGCTGAAAACCACTGAATGTGACGCGATCGTTTAACTTCAGTTTATCTGCCAGAGTTTCAAAAGCCTCTTTGTCCGGGCCTTTTCCGGCAATTTCCATAATAACGTCATGACCACGGCGGATTAATTCATCCAGCGTCAGCAGTGACACGCTAATCCCTTTCAGGCTGACTAAGCGCGATGCCGTACCGAGTCGCAGCGGTGTGTGCGGTACCTTTGGTTGATGACTTATGCCGGGCGGAGTTTTAATACGGTTAATGACTACCGGGTTCGGGCAGGGCAGGTTGAAACGCAATGCCATGACTCTTTTCGAAGCATGTGAAGCTGAAATGACGCCGTCCAGCATGGAAAAGAAGCGTAGCGTTTTTGCGTTACGAGCATAGCGCCACGAACAACCGTGATCGTAGTAGAGCAGCTTGCCTCGATCAGGTTTGGCAGCCAGCCCGGGGATCAGATCCCAGACAATGATGACATCGGCATTGGCCCTAAATATTTTCCATTGTAACAGATACTTACGCAAAAACTGCGGACAGCGTAGCGTTAACTTATTGCATAACCGGGTAGCAAAGGTCACCTTTTGTTGCGGCATCTGGCGCTTAATTTCTTCACCGATATCATTGCTTACACAGATTACCGCATCGCTGCCATCGGTGGTTTCATTGATGTATTGCAGAAACAGGCGCTCGACTCCACCCATTTTTGCCAAATTGATAATATGGAGTTTTTTCATGCTATAACCTGCTGTAGCGCTGTCTGAACTATCTCAGCGTTAAGTGTTGCCATATTTTTATCAGGTGAAATTAGCGCCTGTTGATGTTTGCCATAGCCGCCAATCAGCCCCGGATCGGTTGGGCCGTACAGGGTAATATTGGGGCGGTCAAGTGCGGCGGTAAGGTGGCTTAGTCCGGTATCGACTGACACCACGGCGCGTGCACCGGCCAGCGTACGTGCGACCTGCTCCAGCGTCAGTTTGGGCAGAACCTCCACAAAGTCAAAGCCCTCTGCCAACCGCAGCGCACGCTGGTATTCATGTCCGGCTCCCCAAGGCAATTTGATGCGCAAACCTGATGGTTGCATCAAAGCGATCAGCTCACGCCAGTGGCTCTCCGGCCAGTGTTTGTTATCGCGGGTGGTGGCATGCAGGAAAACCAGATACTGCCTGGCATCCTCGGGCAATTCCTGAGTAAAGTGCCGGGCGATAGCATAGTCACCGGTTGTTGCAGGTAGCGGATAGTTCAGACTTTTGGCGAACAGCTCGCGGGTACGCTGTACCGCATGTTGTTGTTTGCTGATTTCATAGCGTTTGTCGTACCACCAGCTGGCAAAGGGTTCCCGGGCGCTGCGGCTATCGGCACCATGTTTTATGCCTTTTGCCAGGCGGGTGACCAGCGCTGCGCTCTTAATCAGCCCCTGAGCATCGATGATGGCGTCATATTCACGCGATTGCAGTTCACGTTTAAACTCTACGCGCTCTTCGCGCGTCTGGCTGCCAAACCAGTGCTTGCGCCAGCGGCGTATCGCTACCGGCAGCACGCGATCCACGGCCGGATGCCAGCAAGGGATTTGGGCAAAGCCCTCTTCGACTACCCAGTCGAAACGGATCCCGGGAATAGCTCGCATCGCATCGGTGAGCGCCGGCAGTGAGTGCAGTACGTCCCCCATCGAGGAAGTTTTAATCATCAGGACCTGCATTCAAACTCCTGAAGTGGGGTGAAGCATGGTCAGTTCGGCCATGACCCGTTGTGGCGTAATATCGATCAGGCTCTGGTGATAGCCTTCTTCAGCATCCCCTTTGCGCAGTTTGTGATAGCCGGTAATCAAACGAATGACCCGTGCTTTCTCAGACAGCGGCGGGGTGAAGTCAGGGCTGCTCGGACCATAGAGTGCAATCAGCGGGCGATCCAGCGCGGCAGCAATATGCATCAGCCCGGAGTCATTGCTGACGATAGCGTGACAGCAGGCAAGCAGGATAACGGCCTGTTCAAGTTGGGTTTCACCGGCAAGATTGCGGCAATGTAGACGTGAGCCCTCTGACAGGCTTGTCAGGATCTGCTGCCCGGTGTCATGGTCTTTGGCAGAACCAAACAACAAGATTTGATAACCCTGTGCGATGAGACGTTGCGCCAGTGCAGCGTAGTGATAGTGCGGCCAGCGTTTGGCCGGGCCGAATTCCGCACCGGGACAGAACCCCACCATCGGCCGCTGGTTATCCAGTTTGAAGGCCCCGATGGTGGTCTGTTTTTCTGCGTCCAGCACCTTAAGCTCAGGGCGCAGCAGCGGCTGCGGCAGATCGTTGGCGCTGCGGATGATGGCTTTGTCATAGCCCAACGCCACATAGCGCTGCACCATCAGCGGGAAGGCGGTTTTGTCCAATACGCGCAGGTCATTCAACAGCCCGTAACGCATCTCACCGCGCCAGCCGGTACGGCGTGGAACGGCGGCGAAAAAGGGCACAAGCGCAGATTTGAACGAGCCAGGCAGCACGATAGCACGGTCATAACCAGTCGCCTGCAACGACTTACCCAGGCGACGGCGTTCAGCAATTTGTAGCGCACCGTGGCCCAGCGGCATCGGCAATGCCTGGTTGACTTCCGGCATGCGTGACAGTAACGGACGGCACCATGCGGGCGCCATCACATCGATGACCGTTTCAGGATTTTCGGTCTTCAGGGTGCGATAGAGACTGTGTGACATCATCATATCGCCGACCCATGAAGGGCCGATAACCAGAATTTTCATCTGCGGACCGCCTCTTACGCGTTACGGTTCAACCACGCCATATAGTCCGCGACACCTTCTGCAACGGTCTTAAAAGGCTTATCGTAGCCCGCTGCGCGCAGTTTGGTCAGATCGGCCAGCGTAAATTCCTGATAACGACCTTTCAGTTTTTCCGGGAAAGGGATGTATTCAATGTCACCGCTCTGATGGTATTTCAGCGCGGCGTCGGCGACTTCCTGGAAGGATTCGGCGCGACCGGTACCGCAGTTAAAGATGCCGGAAACGGCATTTTCCCAGAACCACAAATTCACCGAGGCGACATCTTCCACGTAGATGAAGTCGCGTTTGAAGCCGTCGCTTCCTGCGAACAGTTTAGGATTTTCGCCGTTCTTCAGCTGGGTGTTGAGATGGAATGCCACGCTCGCCATGCTGCCTTTATGCCCTTCACGCGGCCCGTAAACGTTGAAATAACGGAACCCACATACTTGCGACTGCGCTTCTGGCAGAATGTCACGCACGTAGTGATCAAACAGCATTTTAGAGTAGCCGTAAACATTCAGCGGCTGTTCATACTGGCGTTCTTCGATAAAGTCGGCGTTACGCCCACCGTAGGTGGCGGCAGATGAGGCATACAGGAACGGAACCTGATGTTCCAGGCACCAGTGCAGCAGCTCTTTTGAGTACTGATAGTTGTTATCCATCATGTATTTGCCATCCCACTCGGTAGTGGAAGAGCACGCGCCTTCATGGAAAACGGCTTCGACATCGCCGAAGTCTTCATCTGCCAGAATCGCAATCAGGAAGTCTTCTTTATCCATGTAGTCGGCAATATTCAGGTCGACAAGGTTAGCGAATTTAGTGCCGTCTTTCAGGTTATCGACCACCAGAATGTCGGTGAGACCCTTGTCATTAAGCGCTTTAATAATGTTACTACCAATTAATCCAGCACCGCCGGTAACGATAATCATGAGCTATAACCCTAAACAGTGGGGTGAAACAGGACGCTGCACGCGCGAATGGTTGACATCATAACATTTCCTCGCGTCATCGACAGCCTGCGGAATTTGTAACGCGCCTGAGTGTTTATACGACAGGCAGCAATTATTGCGCATGTTGCATCCCCAGGATACACGAGAACACAGCCCCGGTTTAAAAGCTGAACTTCACGGAAAGTTTTCTGCAAGTATCTTGCACCATTTGGTTGTTCTTAATGCTCTCGGTGATGGTGCCCAGCGCCCGCGATGCCGGAACCGGAGCCGCTTTTACAGGGCAAACAGCATCGCCACGGAAAGGATTACGCGGTTTCAGCGGATGTGCTTTGCTGTCTGCGGGCAAAGGGGCCGGGTTAATATGCTGTGTGGCATTGAGCAACTGACTGGGGCGCACCAGGGTAACGTCTGCGGGTAAGGTTGTCAGCATCTGCTGGAGTACCCTGACCGTCGATGGGTGAGGGTGGCCTATCGCAATGGCTGAGCCGTCGCGTTGGGCGAGGCGCACCGCGCGAGTGAACTGTACGCGGATATCCGCTTCATTCTGGCTGTCGTCCAGAAACACCCGACGTTTAACCACCTTCACACTCGTACCTGCCGCTGCGCGGGTGGCCTGACTGTTGCCGATAGTCATGCTGTCCAGGAAATAAAATTGATAGTGATTCAGTACCCGCATCACTTTCTGCATCCCCGGCAGGCTGGAGGTCATCGCGCTACCCATGTGATTATTCAGGCCGACGGCATAGGGTACTGCGGCAGCGGCCTCACGGATAATCCGGCCGATCTCCTCCGTGGACATATCAGGGCGCAGGGTATCTTTCTCCAGCGGCTGTTTGCTCAACGGTGCCATCGGCAGATGGATAAGCACCTCATGACCGCTCTGATGGGCTTTGGTGGCCATTTCTCGTGCGTGTGGCGCATGAGGTAGCACGGCGACGGAAATGGCGGCAGGCATCTGTAACACCTGCTGCTCTTGTGCGGGACGATAGCCAAAATCATCAATGACAATCGAAAGTTTAGCGGCCGAGGCCGGGCTGGCGATAGCGATGGCAATCAGCACCTCGCCGAGTTTTCGCAGTTGTTGCATCAAAACTTATCTTCCTAACCACGGTAGTGGATTGACGGCCTGTCCCTGGCGGCGAATTTCAAAATAGAGTGAAGGTGTGCCACGGCCACCGCTGGTGCCGACCAGAGCAATGGGCTGCCCGGCGTGCACCTGGGTCCCCACGCTGACCAGCGCGCTCTGATTGTAACCATACAGGCTCATATCGCCTTTACCGTGTTCAATCACCACCACCAGACCGTACCCTTGCAGCCAGTCAGCCATGAGGACGCGGCCATCGGCGATCGCTTTGACTTCGGTCCCTTCGGGAGCACCAATCACCAGCCCTTTCCAGCGCAGCTCTCCCTGTAACTGTTCGCCAAAGCGGTGTTCAATACCGCCGCGAACTGGCCATAGCGCCTGTCCCGCTGGCCGCCCAAGCCCGCCGGTACGCGATATCAGGGCGCGCTCGCTGTCGGTAGGTTTATAGGTCGAGCCTTTACTTTTGGCCTGTGCTTCACGCTGGCGTACTTTCTCGGCTTCACGCGCTTCCTGCTCTGCCCGCGCCCTGGCCTCACGTTCAGCTTTAGCCAGCTTATCACGCAGACGAATCTCGTTATGCTGCAGCTCAACCAGCTGCGCCTGATCTTTTTCCAGGGAGGACTCAAGGGTAGTCAGGGTTTTTTTACGCGCCAGGCGTGCCCCTTCCAGTTTCTGTGTCTGCGATTGCTGCTGCGTTAAGAGGGATTTTTGTTGCGTCTGTTTAGCGACCAGGCTGGTTTGCTGCAGCGTCAGGTCGCTGTGCGTCTGTCTGAGCGCCTCAATCGCTTTTTGCCGCGCCTCGTTCAGGTAGCCAAAATAAGCCAGCATGCGTTCGCTACGTTGGCTCTCTTCACCGCTCAGGATGAGCTGCAAACCGCTATGCTGACCCTGACGGAATGCGGCATCGAGCTGCGCGCTAAGGCTGGATTCCTGCTGCTTTTGCCGCTGCTGAAGTTGAGTCATTGAGGCGGCCAGTCCGGCAATCTCTTTATTCAGCGTAGACAGGTTGTCCTGAGTGACGCGCAACTGACGGCTGGCTTGCGCAATTATTTTTTCCTGACTTTGCAGCTGGTCCAGCAATTCGCTGCGCTGCCGTTTTTGCCGCTGTACGCTCTTCTCTTTCGCCGCGATATCTTGCTGAATGCTTTGCAGCTGTGATTTGCTGTCATCGGCTGCCAGCGCAAAAAAAGAGAACAACAGTGCCCCGGTGCAGAGTGCACTGGCGGTCAGGATGGACAAGCTTACACGTTGTGGCAGTGCTTTCACCTGCAGATAACGCGGGGTCCGTGAATGTAACACTGTTACTTTATCCCTCATAGCTGCGGATTATTCCACGATGAACAGCAGCTTACCAGCTGTCTCTCGGTGGTTTTCAATTTCTGGTAGTAACAATTCCGGCCTGACATGCGCAGCAGCGAACATGTTCATGTGGGCAGGCGGACGGTCAATCAGCATGTGCAAATATGTGAGGTTGCGCAACAATTGACCGCTTAAGATCGCTACGATGTCATCACAGGATAACCGTTTTCACTGATGGCAACTTTTTTTTGTCATCTGCCGCAGAAAACATAACTCTGAAGGGCTTCTCGACTGTACATGGCACTCCTGGCAGGTATACTCAGAACCCTTGTTTTAGCTTATTAACCCTTTCGGGAGTTGTTACCCCTCATGCAAGATATTATGCAGTTCGCAGGCAATCACACCATTTTGGCTTTGGCGTGGGTTGTTCTGCTGGTTTTGGTGATCGTGGCCACTGTTAAGGGCATGTTTTCCAAAGTAAAAGCAATTAGCCGTGGTGAAGCGACCCGATTAATTAACAAAGAAGAAGCCGTGGTAGTGGACGTGCGTGGGCGTGATGATTACCGCAAGGGCCATATTTCCAATGCGATTAACGTGCTGGCTGCGGATATTAAAAAAGGTAGCTTCGGCGAGCTGGAAAAACATAAAGCCCAGCCGCTGATCGTGGTATGTGCCACCGGCACCTCCGCTGTCGAATCCGCAGCGCAACTGAGTGCAGCGGGTTTCGGCCAGGTGTACGTGCTGAAAGACGGCGTTTCCGGTTGGAGCAGCGAGAATCTGCCATTGGTTCGCGGCAAATAACCCGCAGAGTCCATATAAACAAATGTTGGAGAGTCAGCATGGCCACCGTTGAAATTTACACCAAAGCAACCTGTCCTTTCTGCCACCGGGCAAAAGCGCTGCTGGACCAGAAAGGTGCCAGCTATCAGGAAATCCCGATTGATGGGGACGCCTCCCGGCGAGAGGTGATGATAAAACGCAGCGGTCGGACTACGGTCCCTCAAATTTTTATTGATGCACAGCACATCGGTGGCTGTGATGACCTGTTTGCTCTTGACGGTCGTAACGGTCTTGAGCCGCTGTTAAAATAGGAAAGGCTGCGCATCCGGCGCACTGTTGCCTGTCTATCGCTGCCGCACAATAACGGATTATTCACTAATAGGGTTAAGTACCATGTCAGAACAAAACAATTCCGAGACGTCTTTCCAGATCCAGCGTATTTATACCAAAGACATCTCTTTCGAAGCACCAAACGCGCCACAGGTTTTCCAGAAAGAGTGGGAGCCTGAAGTTAAGCTTGATCTCGATACCGCGTCGAGCCAGCTGGCTGACGATGTGTATGAGGTGGTGCTGCGAGTAACGGTGACCGCTACCGTGGGTGAAGACTCTGCGTTCCTGTGCGAAGTTCAGCAGGCGGGCATCTTCTCAGTCGGTGGCATTGAAGGCACCCAGATGGCGCATTGCCTGGGTGCTTACTGCCCGAACATCCTGTTCCCGTATGCCCGCGAATGCATTACCAGCCTGGTATCGCGTGGTACTTTCCCGCAGCTGAACCTTGCACCGGTTAACTTTGACGCGCTGTTTATGAACTATCTCCAGCAGTCAGAAGGTGCAGTGCAGCAGCAGGACGCGTAATGCGTAGCGCTTATGCTGCGATGAGCGTCATCGGTGCCGGTTCTTACGGCACCGCTTTGGCGATAACGCTGGCCCGTAATGGCCATAAGGTGGTGCTGTGGGGCCATAATCCCCGGCACCAGGCTCAGTTACAGGCCGACCGTTGCCACCGCGCTTTCCTTCCCGATGTGCCTTTTCCTGATACGTTGCTGGTTGAAACCGACCTTGCGGCGGCGATAGCGGCCAGTCGCGATCTGCTGGTGGTGGTGCCGAGTCACGTATTTGGCGATGTATTGCAGCAAATCAAGCCCCACTTGCGTGCCGATTCGCGTTTGGTTTGGGCTACTAAAGGCCTGGAAAAAGAGACCGGGCGATTACTCCAGGATGTGGCGCGTGAGATCCTCGGGGAGCGCATTCCGCTGGCGGTGATATCGGGGCCAACCTTCGCCAAAGAGCTGGCGGCTGGCATGCCAACCGCGATTGCACTGGCGGCGACGGATAGCATTTTTGCTGAAGAACTACAGCAGCTATTGCACTGTGGCAAAAGTTTTCGCGTGTACAACAATCCCGATTTTATCGGCGTACAGCTGGGCGGAGCGGTGAAAAACGTTATCGCTATCGGCGCAGGCATGTCGGATGGCATTGGTTTTGGAGCCAATGCCCGCACCGCATTAATCACCCGTGGCCTGGCGGAAATGAGCCGTCTTGGCGCTGCGCTGGGTGCCGATCCTGCCACTTTTATGGGGATGGCCGGGTTGGGCGATTTAGTGCTGACATGCACGGATAACCAGTCACGTAATCGACGCTTTGGCATGATGTTGGGGCAGGGCTCTGATGTTGAGGGCGCTCAGCTGACCATCGGCCAGGTTGTTGAAGGATTCCGCAATACGAAAGAAGTAAAAGTGCTGGCGGAGCGCTACGGTGTTGAGATGCCGATCACTGAGCAAATTTATCAGGTGCTCTATTGCGGCAAAAATGCGCATGACGCAGCATTAAGTTTGCTCGGGCGCACAAGGAAGGACGAGAACAACGGCAGTTAAGCCGAATGCAGTGCGCAGTCTGTGGCGTCTGACCGGGCGCCCTTTTTTATGGGGAGAAAGTCATGTGTGTGGAACCTGAACAGATCTGGGATGAAATCAAAACGGAAGCGCGCGAGCTGGCCGAATGTGAACCGATGCTGGCCAGTTTCTACCACGCCACGTTGTTAAAACATGACGATCTGGGCAGCGCGTTGAGCTACATGCTGGCTAATAAGTTGGCAAATCCGATTATGCCAGCTATTGCCGTGCGCGAAGTGATTCAGGACGCCTATCGGCAAGACCTGTCGATGATTATCTCCGCCGCCTGCGATATCCAGGCAGTACGTCTGCGCGACCCGGCGGTGGACAAGTACTCCACCCCGCTTCTCTATCTGAAGGGCTTCCATGCGTTGCAGGCTTACCGTATTGGCCACTGGTTGTGGAACGAAGGTCGCCGGGCGCTCGCCGTCTATCTGCAGAACGAAATTTCCGTCTCATTCGCTGTCGATATCCACCCTGCGGCGAAAATTGGTCGTGGCATTATGCTTGACCACGCAACCGGCATCGTTGTCGGCGAAACGGCAATTATCGAAGACGATGTCTCGATTCTGCAATCGGTAACGCTTGGCGGTACCGGTAAAACCAGTGGCGATCGTCACCCTAAGATCCGCGAAGGGGTAATGATCGGTGCCGGAGCCAAGATCCTCGGTAACATCGAAGTCGGGCGCGGTGCGAAGATCGGCGCTGGTTCGGTGGTGCTACAACCTGTGCCTCCGCACACCACCGCCGCTGGTGTTCCGGCTCGTATCGTCGGTAAGCCGAACAGCGACAAGCCATCGATGGAAATGGACCAGCACTTCAACGGGATGGTGCCTGGTTTCGAATTTGGTGACGGGATCTGACAACAGGCTGTAGGTTTGCCATTCTGGTCGTGGCGGTGCCCGTCGTTCCCGGGTATGGCCCGTTCATTCCGGCATCCCGGCCCCGCCTGCAACGTGATTCAGGTTCTCAGTATTGCGCCAGCGTAATCCAGCTGTCTCCACGCCTCGTAGACCACCACCGAAACCGCGTTAGATAAGTTCATGCTGCGGCTGTCCGGCATCATCGGGATGCGAATTTTCTGCTGTGCCGGCAGGGCGTTAAGCACCCTGGCCGGCAGACCCCGCGTCTCCGGTCCAAATAACAGGTAATCTCCCGCCTGGTAGCTTACCGCGCTGTGTGCAGGCGTTCCCTTCGTGGTTAAGGCAAACAGACGCTGTGGCGCTTCCGAGGCGGTAAACGCCTCGTAGCTGGCATGATGCCTGATTGCCGCGAATTCGTGATAGTCCAGCCCGGCCCGGCGCAGCCGTTTATCATCCCAGGCGAAACCGAGAGGCTCTATCAAATGCAGCTGAAAGCCGGTATTGGCACAAAGGCGGATGATGTTCCCGGTATTGGGCGGGATTTCGGGTTCAAATAAAACGATATGCATGTTATGGCCCTCAGGAACGAGGGCCGAAGGATAGCAAATTATTCGCTGTGAGTGGTATACAGCGGCAGCCATATTGTCAGGCGCAAACCACCCAGCGGGCTGTCATCGGCTCTGACCCAGCCGCGATGCTGTTGAATGGCGTTGTCAACAATTGCCAGCCCCAACCCGGTGCCGCCAGATTCACGGTCGCGCGCCTCATCGGTGCGGTAGAATGGTCGGAAAATCTGTTCGCGGTCTTCCTCGCTGACTCCCGGGCCATCGTCATCGACATGCACGGTAATGCCCTTTTTGTCTACTGCGAAGCTAACTGAGATTTTGCTGTGCGAATAACGTAAGGCGTTGCGCACGATGTTCTCAAGCGCGCTTTCCAGCGAGCTGGGGTTACCGTACAGCGGCCACGGGCCGGGAGGATAAAGGATTTCGAGCAATTTCCCCATCTGCTCTGCTTCAAAGCGCGCATCTTCCAGAACGTTCGACCACAGATGGTTAGCCTTGATTGCTTCGCTAATCAGCGCATTTTTGTGCTGGGTACGCGACAGCACCAGCAGGTCGTTGATCATCCCGTCAAGTCGCTGCGCCTCTGTTTCAATACGCTCCAGTTCTTTTCCTTCACCATGACGACGGCGCATCAGCGCGGTCGCCAGCTGCAGGCGCGTTAGCGGGGTACGTAGCTCATGGGAAATGTCGGATAATAAACGCTGCTGTGCGTTCATCATGCGTTCCAGCGCGCTGACCATCTGATTAAAACTGGCCCCGGCCGCGAGGAATTCCTGGGGGCCTGACTCCAGTTCGGGCCGCTGTCGCAAGTTTCCTGCTGCGACATCATCGGCGGCATGTTTTAGCTTTCGCGCGGGTTTTGCCAGGCTCCAGGCCAGCCACAGTAACAGCGGGGAGCTAATCAGCATGGTGACAATCAGCAGCAATAGCGGTCGGTCAAACAGCAGATTGATGAAGTCCAGCTGTGAGCTGCCTGCCGGGCGGATCAGATACAGCTGATAATTATCCTCGGCATCACGGATGGAGAACGGACCGACCATCTCCAGCCGGCCATACTTTTTCTTCTGCGGACGATCGGCATTATCAGATTGCCCGATAAAATTACGGATCACCTGCATTTCACTATGCTGCGCGCCAATCACTCGTCCTTCACTGGTGACCAGCAGCAGGCGTTGTCCGGGGGGGGCCCATTTGTCTATGGCGCGAAACAGCCTGCGCCACCACATTAAATCATTGGGCGGATCCTGCCTGAGTTCCGCTTCAACGTGCTGTTCAATCATCGTGCCCTGCCGCTGCTCGTTGTCCAGCAGCGGCGTCATCTGGCGCGAATCAAGTTTGGGCAGCATTAACACCAGCATCAGTACCAGCGCCAAAGTAAGCCAGAAGATGGCAAAGATACGGGTGGTCAGGCTGGATATCATGTTGCCGATACCATCAGGTATCCCCGGCCTCGCAAGGTTTTAAACCACGGATGGCCATCCTGGCGTTCCGGTAATTTGCGCCGCAGATTGGAGATATGCATGTCAATTGCCCGGTCAAATGGCGTCAGACGCTTGCCCAACACTTCCTGACTGAGATGTTCACGCGACACCACCTGGCCCAGATGCTGTGCCAGCAGGTACAGCAGCGTAAATTCAGTGCCGGTTAAATCCAGGGTTTGCCCATCAAAGCTGGCTTCCTGACGGCCCGGATTCAGGCGTAACAGATCAATGTCCAACGTCGGTGAGCTGTTATCGTGCTGCAGATGCTGCTGTTCGCTCCAGTTTGAACGGCGCAAAATAGCGCGAATACGCGCAACCAGCTCACGATCGTTAAAGGGTTTTGGCAGGTAGTCATCGGCCCCCAGTTCAAGCCCAAGTACGCGGTCCAGTTCGCTTCCGCGCGCTGTTAACATAATTACCGGCGTCTGATGTTGTTGACGCAGTTCCTTAAGAGTATCGAGACCGTTTTTCTTGGGCATCATCACATCAAGTAATAACAGGTCGACGGTGCTATCCAGTAGCGTCAGAGCTTGCTCGCCATCACCAGCAACCAGAACGTTAAACCCTTCCATTTCAAGCAATTCTTTCAGTAGCGAAGTCAATTCGCGGTCGTCGTCAACCAATAAGATCTTATTCATTTTTTGTTGCCCTCCGCAGGCAAAATACCGTGAACGAATGCGCTCAATCTATGACTTTACGTAGTTTTACACCCCCTTACGCATGTTTGCAGCATGCTCCGTAGACTCGATTTGGTTGAATCAAAATACGGAAACGTATCTGGGAGTGAACGATGCGCAAAGTAACTGCCGTCGTTGTGGTTCCGGCGCTGATAATGACTCTCTTCGCCGCCTGGGCTGCAATTGCCGCGACGACTGGAGAGATGCATCAGGATGACGCAACGAACCGTATACTGAGGCAAGTTCCACAAAGCAACATGTTTGATGGCATCAGCCTGACAGAGCAGCAACGTCAGCAGATGCGTGACCTGATGCAGCAGGCCAGGTACGATCGATCTCCTATAAGTATTAGCGATTTAGACCGTCTGCACGAGCTGATTATTGCAGATAAATTTGATGAAGCGGCCTACGAGGCTCAGGCGAAGAAAATTGCCCATGCTGAAGCTATCCGTCAGGTCGAAATGGGCAGGGTTCGCAACCAGATGTTCCATTTGTTAACGCCCCAGCAACAAAGTATTTTGCAACAGAAACACCAGCAGCGCCTTGATGAACTGCGCAGGCTGACGAATATGCAGCTATCTTCACCGCTGCAGGCAGCAAGCAGCACCGATAGCACCCCTTAGTCACCAGTAACACGGTCAGCAGAAACACATTATCCCTGTTTACCTTGCCACCGGCACATCCCTGTCTACCCCTGCCCTTATGGCGGGGTTTTTTTTGCCGGAGATCCAGTATACTTGATCAACTAAATCAGGTGAGCAGCGCTATGATGGCAAACTATGCGCGGCGGGTCTTTGCAGCGGCAATTGCCGCCACGGTACTGGCTTCGCTGCTGTTGATTATTAAAATCTTCGCCTGTTGGTATACCGGGTCGGTCAGCGTGCTGGCGGCGCTGGTGGATTCGCTGGTTGATATTGCCGCTTCATTAACTAACCTGCTGGTTGTGCGTTATTCGTTGCAGCCCGCCGATGCCGAACACACTTTTGGTCACGGTAAGGCCGAGTCTCTCGCCGCGCTGGCACAAAGTATGTTTATCTGCGGTTCCGCGCTTTTCCTGTTCCTTACCGGCTTACAACATCTTGCCTCCCCTGAACAGATGAAAGCCCCGTTGGTGGGGATTGTTGTTACGCTGACCGCACTGGTTTCTACATTGATTCTGGTCACTTTCCAGCGCTGGGTGGTTCGCCATACTCGCAGCCAGGCAATCCGCGCCGACATGCTGCACTATCAGTCTGACGTGGTGATGAATGGCGCTATTTTGCTGGCTTTGGCGCTGAGCTGGTATGGCTTTCACCGCGCCGATGCGTTGTTTGCTCTAGGCATTGGCTGCTGGATTTTATATAGCGCTTTACGTATGGGATATGATGCGGTGCAAGCACTGCTCGACCGTGCCCTGCCCGTTGCAGAACATCAGGCGATTGTTGATATTGTCGCAGCCTGGCCTGGCGTATGTGGCGCTCATGATATTCGTACCCGGCAGTCCGGCCCCACGCGTTTTATCCAGCTGCATCTGGAAATGGACGATCATCTGCCGCTATGTGAGGCGCATCAGCTGGCGGACCAGGTTGAACAGGCGCTGCTGCATAAGTTTCCTGGTTCTGATGTGATCATTCATCAGGATCCTCGCTCTGTGGTAGCGAAAGAACGCCGTGGCAAATTTGGCCAGTAATACGATCTCAGGAGAATGGCGTGCTCAAATTGTCTTAAAGATGCGACAGCGCAAAAAAATAGCCAAATACTGCCAGACCTCAACCAATTCAGCCTGCAGGGTTTGATATACTATTGCCATTAATTGAGTCGATTGTCTTTTTAGCACGTCGACCCGCTGCGGCGTCCAGAATTCATTATTTGCATCAACAAGTTCAGAGGTTGTCATGATCAAAAAAATCGGTGTACTGACCAGTGGTGGCGATGCCCCAGGCATGAATGCTGCGATCCGCGGTGTTGTGCGCGCCGCCCTTAGCGAAGGTCTTGAAGTTTGCGGCATTTATGACGGCTATCTGGGTTTGTATGAAGACCGCATGATCAATCTCGACCGCTACAGCGTGTCGGATATGATCAACCGCGGCGGTACTTTCCTGGGCTCCGCGCGCTTCCCGGAGTTTCGCCATGAGGACGTGCGCAGCGTCGCCATCGAAAACATGAAGAAACGTGGTATAGACGCACTGGTAGTGATCGGCGGTGACGGGTCTTATATGGGGGCCAAGCGCCTGACCGAAATGGGCTTCCCATGTATTGGACTGCCGGGCACTATTGATAACGACGTGGCCGGCACCGATTACACCATTGGCTATTTTACCGCGCTGGAAACCGTGGTGGAGGCTATCGACCGTCTGCGTGATACTTCGTCCTCGCACCAGCGTATTTCTATCGTCGAGGTTATGGGGCGTTACTGTGGCGATCTGACGCTGGCAGCGGCGATTGCCGGTGGCTGTGAGTTTATCGTGCTGCCGGAAATTCCTTATACCCGTGAAGAGCTGGTGGGTGAGATCAAAGCCGGGATTGCCAAAGGTAAAAAACATGCGATCGTGGCGATTACGGAACATATCTGCGATATCGACGATTTGGCGAAATATATCGAACAGGAAACCAAACGTGAAACGCGCGCGACGGTGCTGGGTCATATTCAGCGCGGCGGCGCTCCGGTTGCTTATGACCGTATTCTCGCGTCACGCATGGGTGCCTACTCGATAGAACTGCTGTTACAGGGCTACGGTGGCCGCTGTGTCGGCATTCAGAACGAGAAGATGGTGCATCACGATATTATCGACGCGATCGAAAACATGAAACGTCCGTTTAAAGGTGACTGGCTGGATACTGCCAAGAAACTATACTGAACAAAAACAAGGCGCTGGGAGACAGCGCCTTTATTATGCCAGTGTTTATTCCATATAGTTATTATAACTAATTTTTAATTCTTTAATACGTACAACACTCTGTGTCACGCTCCATAACAGATAAACCTTTGGGAGTGCGTGCAATGAATAAGTGGAGCGTGGGAGTTACCCTGGTACTGGCCTCAACCAGCGTACTGGCGAAGGACATCCAGTTATTAAACGTGTCATATGATCCGACCCGTGAGCTGTATGAACAGTACAACAGAGCCTTCAGCACGCACTATAAGCAGACTACCGGCGATAACGTCATCATTCGTCAGTCGCACGGAGGATCCGGCAAGCAGGCAACCTCGGTAATTAATGGTATCAAGGCCGATGTGGTAACGCTGGCGCTGGCGTCTGACGTGGACGCGATTGCCGAACGTGGCCGTATTGATAAAAACTGGATCAAACGCCTGCCGGATAACTCCGCACCTTACACTTCCACGATTGTGTTCCTGGTACGCAAAGGCAATCCGAAACAGATTCGAGACTGGCAGGATTTGATTAAGCCAGGCGTTTCGGTGATTACCCCAAATCCCAAAACGTCCGGCGGAGCGCGCTGGAACTATCTGGCTGCCTGGGGATGGGCGCTGGATCAGAATCACGGCAATCAGGCAAAAGCGCAGGAGTACGTTAAGGCGCTGTTTAAAAATGTTGAAGTACAGGACTCCGGCGCGCGCGGTGCAACCAACACCTTTGTTGAACGCGGCATTGGTGATGTGCTGATCGCATGGGAAAATGAGGCTTGTCTGGCGGTCAATAAGCTGGGTAAAGACCAGTTCGATATCGTTACCCCAAGCGAGTCGATCCTCGCTGAGCCGACCGTTTCCGTGGTCGATAAAGTGGTCGACGATCGCGGCACGCGTAAAGTGGCCGATGATTATCTGAAGTACCTCTATTCGACCGAAGGGCAGGACATTGCCGCACAAAATTTCTATCGCCCGCGTGATGCCGCCGTGGCTAAAAAGTATGCCGGCATCTTCCAGCCGGTAAAGCTGTTTACCATTGATGGCAAGTTCGGTGGCTGGACCCAGGCACAGAAAATTCACTTTGCAGAAGGCGGCACGTACGACCAGGTGATGAAGCGCTAATTCATTGCTTAATGCCGCCAAAGAGAGCTGACAACTGTTGGCTCTTTTTTTGGACCGTATTTGATTTAAGTGGATGTCGCGGTTAGTTTATTTCCAATAAATGCGCTAAAAATGAGTGATTCTCCATGATTTTCTGCCCTGCTTAGATTACATTGTGAGCAATTTTCGGGTAGAGGTTTGAAATAATGCAGGAGCGAAAACGGGTCATTACCGTTCTGATAGTTTTCTTGGGACTGATGACAGTATTTTGTGTCTATATCGCACTGAATCTTAGCAATAAATCAAATCATCTTTGGCAGGTAATCAGTCAGCAATGCATTCCAGGCCAGCTGCTGAAAAGCAACCCGGCCCCATGCCGTCAGGTCAATATTGCTGATGGATACGTGGTGATGAAAGATCGAAATGGCCAGCTACAATTTTTGCTGATCCCGGTTGCCAAAATTACCGGAATTGAGAGTCAAAAACTACTGAATCCTGCAACGCCTAATTTCCTCTCTGAAGCATGGCGGACACGCCACTTTATGGAGGAACGGCGCGGAGAGCGTATCGACGATCGCATCTATGCACTGGCCGTCAATTCACGCTGGGGGCGCACACAAAATCAGCTTCATGTCCATATCTCCTGTTTACGCCCGGATATTCGTCAGCGGCTGGATGAGCTGGGCCCGCAGCTGGATGCCACATGGCAAACCTATCAGCTCGGAGAACGTGAATATCTGCTGCGGGTAGTGACGCACGACGAATTTAAACGCACCAGCCCGTTTATCCGTCTGGCGAATGAACTGCCCGGCGCACGCGACGACATGGGCAGTTACAGCATCGCTGTCGCGGCATTAGGGGATGATAAACGGGTATTGATGGTCGTGAAACGTCATCTGCTGCTGTTAAACCGGGCTTCTGCCGAGGAGCTGCAGGATCACAGCTGTGCATTGTTGCAATAAAGCATTAACCAGTGGGATTCGGGAGCGTGGGCGACGAGAACCACTCCGGGGCCGACCTGTCAGGGGGATCGACCCGCAGGGAGTTCAGCCTTTCTCAGCGTTTTCAGCGTCTTCAGCGTCTTCCGGGTCGTTTGGGTATTGCGCCGTGGCGATCCAGGCGGCACAGAAAAGGATCAGCCGTGCAAAGAAGTAGAAAAATGCCATCAGTCCCAGCACTGAACCGAAAGCGGCCCCGGAAGGCGACGAAGCCAGTTCAGGCAGTGTCAGGGTCATGATGAATTTGATCGCTTCAAAACCTATTGCTGCCAGCAGGGTACCGCGAAACAGCGCCCGTTTGCGCGGTTTATGGCGCGGTAGTATCCAGAAAATCCACAAAAACAGTAAATAGTTAGCAAAAATCGAGATCGATAAAGCGATCAGCGTCATCACCGGGCGTAACCATTCAATATTTTCAAGCCCCAGTGCCCGCACGATACTTGCCTGTGCCGCCCCGGCGATTGAGGTAAGTGACAGGGTGATAATTAATGCCAGTACCAAACCGATTAGCGAAATAAAGTCGCGCGAATATTTAAACCAGATTTTTTCCTGGTCCTGCGGCGCCCGCTCCCAGACATCACGTGACTGGGCGCGGATGGCCTCGCGCAGGTTCCCCATCCAGCTAATTCCGGAATAAAGAGCGACCAGCAGTCCCGTCAGGCCGACGGTGGTGCGTTGCTGAATGGCGGTATTTACCGTATTTTTCAGCGTAGAGGCCAGCGACGGATCGCTAATGTTACTGACGATCTTGCCGATCAGCTCGGTCAGCAGATCCTGATTCGATGCGAGTACGAAACCGACGGCGGCAAACGAAACCATCAGGATGGGGATGAGTGACAAAAATGAAAAATAGGTGATGGCAGCGCCAAACTGGCTGCCGAGGCGGTCGTTAAATCGCTCTCCTGCCCGCAAAAAGTGCGCCACCGCCGGAATAGCCTGGAACCAGCTAACCAGCCGTGAGACGCGGGTGATGGATTTGTCGATAGTATGATTACCGGTTTTTATCGCAATCAGCGGGTGATCCGCAGACTGCGGTGAGTTTTCGATGTCGCATTGTTGATTATCCGTCATGAATCCTTCTTTTATCCTTTTGCTAAACTGTCTGCTGCCAATTATAGCCTGCTGGCCAGTCAACGTAAGGTTTCATAGCATGGCTAACCAGTTAATGAGCCTCGATAGTCTCTGTGGAGGATGAACAAAACCTGGCTTCATTAATGGTCATACTTGCAAAACGATAAATAACCAGGATATTTATGAGGGATTATCTTGATTTTCTCTTGCTACCTTACCCGCTTGTTGCCGTATCCGGAATGAGCAATCCACTACGCTTGCATCACCGCCAGTTGCCATGTTTCCAGGCATCACTGGCACGGCTGATGGAGGAGGTGTGGATCGCACATTTTCATCAGCCCGTGACATTGCTGCGAAGATCAGGCATTCAATCTGCCCGAACGTGCAATAAGCGGCGGACCAGACTGCCTGCCCGAACGTGCAATAAGCGGCGGACCAGACTGCACCCCGGCCCCGATATCTATACCTGAACGCTACCGTCAATCACCGTGACGGTTTGCCCGCCTATCCAGATACCGTCACAGGCATAATTAACGCTAAGCCGACCCGCGCGCTGTATCGCCGTTCCCTGGCGGACGTGATAATCCAGTTCCACCCCGCGCGCCTGGAAATAACGCGCCAGGCAGGCGTTGGCGCTGCCGGTCACCGGGTCTTCGGCCAGCGCGCCCTGTTCAGCCATCAGCGCCCGCACTTCGTACTGCTCATTTTCCCCTTGCAGCGGAGCAAATATCATTACCCCATTCACCCGTGCTTTTTGCACCAGGCGGGAAAACTCCACCGCATCTGGCTTCGTCGCTAAAACGGCCGCAGCAGAGGTCATCGGCACCAGCAGCCAGCGAATACCCATATCCGCAATCATCACCGGTAGCTGTTCCTCCAGCAGTTCGCTGTTCAGCGCGCTGGTGATGGGCGCATCGCTGAACGGGGTGAGAATGGCTTCAGGTGCGGCAAAAGCCAACGCACCGCCCGCGCTGATTTTGACTTTTACCAGGCCCAGCGGACATTCCTGCACCATCTGACCGGGCTGTTTGAGCGGATGACCGGCTTCCAGCAGCGCGTGGGCCGTGCCGAGCGTCGGATGACCGGCGAAGGGCAGCTCCATATCCTTAGTGAAAATACGCACCCGGTAGTCAGCAGCTTCATCGGTTGGCGGCAGCACGAAAGTGGTTTCCGAAAGATTGGTCCAGCGGGCGATCGATTGCATCTGCGCATCGCTCAGATTGCTGGCATCCATAATAACCGCCAGCGGGTTACCGCTGCAGGGGGTGGAGGTAAAAACATCGACCTGCTTAAAAGGGCGTAGTGGCGTCATAGCGGTACCTGTCAGGGTTAATGAGGGGGCGGTTGTCAGTATGCATCAGTATTAATAGAACATAATGGCTAAAAAAGGGATGGCATTATGCTTAAACATTAATTTTCGCCGGCGGCGATGCCGCTCATCTCTCAGGCCAGTGCGCCGGTGCCTGTCAGCGCTCAGATATAGCGTTGATCGAACGGATAGCAGCAGGAGAGCCGTAGCCTGGAGTTACAGCACACCCTCATGCTTGATCTCTCTTTTATCCGTTATATTACCGTGAGGTCGATGACCCGGGACCAATCAATCTGAAGCTGGCCACGTCCGGCGTTAACTCTGGACTGCGCCGGGCATGGCTGATGGCGGTTAACGTCGCGCTGATGCATGCGGTTAACAGCAAGATACTGACGGTGAGCTTTATGCTGCTGAACCTGCCGTACTTGTTGCTTTGGCCCTTGTTCGGCGATCGGCAGGGCAGACATTTACAGGAGGCAAGGAAGCTGCGGCTGTATCACTGCCTGATGGCGCTGTCATGACCGATGCCAACGCTGTCGTTGCTGAAAGCGGCAGTGGCTTAATGCGGGTGGAAGGTAAAGGCGATCCGCTGCGCGGTCGCCTTTGCCGCAGCTATTTTCCGATGACAGAACGGCTCGCGATGGTCGGCTCATCGTTGGCTGCCGGATCCATCGGCGTATAATCCAGCTGCAGAATGCGACTGGTTTCAGCCAGTTCTTTCTCGGTAGCTGCAACGTTACCGTTCAGCTTCTGTCCATAGAACGGAATAATCGCCTTCAGCTTGCTCTGCCATTGCGGCGTGGCCATCTGCTGTTTGAACACTTTGCTCATCAGTTCCAGCATGATGGGTGCTGCGGTAGAAGCGCCGGGAGATGCGCCGAGCAGCGCCGATATCGTGCCGTCCTGTGAAGTGACCACTTCGGTACCCAGCTTCAGCACGCCGCCCCTGTTAGCATCCTTCTGGATGATCTGCACGCGTTGACCGGCCTTCACCCTGCGCCAGTCGTGCTTCTGCGCCTGCGGGAAATACTCGCGTAATGCATTAATGCGGTCATCTTCACCCAGCATCACCTGGCCGACCAGATACTTCACCAGATTAAAATTATCAAGGCCGACACGCAGCATTGGTGCCAGGTTTGATGGGGTGATGGAGCTGAACATATCCCACAGGGAACCCTGTTTCAGGAACTTGGTGGAGAAGGTAGCAAAGGGCCCAAACAGCAGCACCTGCTTGCCGTCCAGCACTCTGGAATCCAGATGAGGGACCGACATGGGCGGCGCGCCAACGGAGGCTTTACCATACACCTTGGCTTGATGGCGCCTGACCAGCTCCGGGTTGTCGGTGACGAGGAACTCGCCGCCGACCGGGAATCCGGCGTAGTTTTTGGCTTCCGGAATACCGGATTCTTGCAGCAGCGTCAGGGCGGCCCCACCGGCCCCGATAAAGACGTATTTCGCCCTGATGACTGTTTTTTCATCGTTGTTTTTCAGGTCGGATACGGTAACGCACCAGCTGCCATCGGAATGACGTTTTATGGCACGTACTTCACGGTTGGTTTGACGCTCAAACTTTTCGCTCTTCTGTAGCGAAGCCACCAGCTGACGCGTGATTTCACCGAAGTTAACGTCAGTTCCGGTCGGAATTCGGGTTGCTGCCACTTTCTGCGTATGATCGCGGCCTTCCATCACCAGTGGTACCCACTCTCTGATCTGCTGCGGATCTTCTGAGAACTCCATACCACGGAACAGCGTGCTTTGCTGAAGGGTGGTGAAGCGTTTCTTGAGGAACTTGACGTTGGCGTCACCCCAGACAAAGCTCATATGCGACACGCTGGTGATAAAGCTTTGTGGATTGCTCATCACGTTACGTTGCACCTGGTGCGCCCAGAAACGACGGGAAATCTGGAATGCTTCGTTAATCTCTATCGCTTTTTTGATATTGACAGAGCCGTCGGCATTCTCCGGGGTATAGTTCAGCTCCATCAGGGCTGAATGGCCAGTTCCGGCATTATTCCAGCCGTTCGAGCTCTCTTCTGCCACGCCGTCCAGACGTTCTACCATGCTGATGCGCCATTCCGGCTCCAGCTCTTGCAGGTAAGTACCGAGTGTGGCGCTCATTACGCCACCCCCGATCAGTAATACATCGACGTGCTTGTCTACTGCCATTTTGCGCATGAGACGACATCTCCGTGTGTTGAATTAAATCAACCAGTTAGCCAGGGTAACAGCGCTGGGGTGTCAGCAACCAGTCTGACTGCCACGCTATTCCAGGGTTGCTGACAGTGAAAAACCACCTGGTTTAAAGGTGTTTAATCGCTGTGCAAACGCTTCAGAAATATACCATTGTTACGGGGAAATTAAAAAATTGTTTAAAGATTAAAAGTAAGAATGATAATGGTCATAGAATAAGTAACATTTATACTGATATTTGCACGATCGGCAGCGTTAGCGCTTGCCAGCATGATGAACAGCATGACCTGTTTGAACGGTTTGGTGTGAGCGTAGGGCAGATGAAAGAGGGGATAAAACGGTTTGGCAGGAACCTGCCCCGTATGGGGCAGGATAACCGCATCAGGCTTTTTTCGCTGCCGCTGCGGCTTTGACGATCGCTGCGAAAGCATCGGCCTTCAGGGATGCGCCGCCGACCAGGGCACCGTCGATATCCGGCTGAGCGAACAGCTCTGCCGCATTTTTATCGTTCACCGAACCCCCGTACTGAATGATGACCCGGGCGGCCACTGTCGCATCTTTCTTTGCAATATGGTCGCGGATAAATTTGTGTACCGCCTGAGCCTGAGCCGGGGTAGCTGATTTGCCGGTACCGATTGCCCATACGGGTTCGTAAGCAATAACCACGTTGTTAAAGGCATCAGCGCCCTGTGAATTCAGGACCGCATCGATCTGACGTGCGCATACTTCTTCGGTTTTACCCGCTTCGTTTTCCGCTTCGGTTTCACCAATGCACAGCACCGGGATCAGGCCCGCCGCTTTCAGCACGGCAAATTTCCTGGCGATCGCTTCATCGCTTTCTGCGTGCCAGGTACGGCGCTCGGAGTGGCCAATAATGATGTACCGTGCGCCGATGTCTTTCAGCATCTCGGCAGAAACTTCGCCGGTGAAAGCGCCAGACAGATTGACGTCCACGTTCTGCGCACCCAAGGCGACAGGGCTGCCGGAAATGGCCTGCTTCGCCTGATCCAGGTACATGACAGGTGGAGCAATCGCCACGCCACAACCATCAACGCCGTTCAGCTCGGTACGCAGACCGGCGATCAGTTCGTTGACCATGTGCTTGTTGCCGTTCAGTTTCCAGTTACCCATAACTAATGGATATCGCATTATATCCTCCACGCTTAGAGAGTGTTAAAGCTGCCACGGACAGCATTGTCTGCCGGACAGTATAAAGAGTAAATATCGGAAAGGCTTTGCTTTTCGTCATCCTTTGGGCCGGCCATCTTAAGGCGTTGCCAGCGCCAGCTTCACCGGCTCCACCGCGAAGGTCAGCCCTTTTTCGCCGTTATCCGCAACGATATAGCGCAGTGCGCCCTCGGTTTGCTGGTAAAAACGTAAACCCTTGCCCTTTGCCAACAGTGCGTTTACCCGCTGAACGCTCTTTTCAACACTGAGCATCGGTTCGAAGAAGCGTATCAAAGCAGCCATATAGGCCAGGGCTTTATCGCGTGAGCTTTTCTGCTCCGGGCCGGGTATCGGTAGCCAGGTAATCTGCAAGGTTTTGATTTTTCCCGTGCCGTGCTCCAGCGCGGTAGAGGAGTAAAGATTTTCATTGATCTTAGTGGCTGCACGCGTCAGATTGCTTTTATCATTCCGGCTGTCAATAGCGCGATATTCAGCTAAAGGCAGTGCGGCATTGGCCGCATTATACTTTTCGCGAAACTGAGCAATCGTGATATCGAAGACAGGCGCACCTGCTTGCAGGTACGGCGCGGACGAGATTGGATCCGTCTGGCCTGCTGGATCGACAGCGGCGCATGCGGCAGTTGTCGTTATGGAGGCAAGCAGTGCAATCCCTGCCCAAATCGCTTTCTTCATTTCGTCGGCCCTAATCCGTCATTTCAGCCCAAGATTAAAACGGACAATGGCTGTCCAAGTCAAAGGCGCCCGAATCCTGAGATAAAAATAATGACCTTACAAAAATGGTGTTTTTCTTATCGCGGTCGTCTGAGGCGGCGTGACTTCTGGATTTGGCAGTGTTGCTGGCTGTTAATGCTGGTACTGTTATTTACGCTGGCGGGCAATGGCCTACTGGAGACCCAGACCGCCGCATTCTGCGTTGTGGCCCTGCTGTGGCCAACCAGTGCGGTACTGGTGAAGCGTTTGCACGATCGCAACAAGGGGGGCCATTGGGCGCTGCTGGTGGTCGTGGCCTGGATGCTGATGGCGGGAAACTGGGCGCTGCTGCCGAACGAAGCGCAATGGCTGGTGGGCCGTTTCATTCCAACCCTGATCCTGATCGGCATGCTGGTGGAGATCGGCGGGTTAGCCGGCACGCCCAGCGACAATCGCTTTGGTAAACCGGCGCAGTCGGTGAATTTCCTACGCCGCAGAATGGCCGATTACCAGTAGTGTTCGCTGGTGATGTGCCCAGGCTTGCGTTTCAGGTGTTTACGCATACCGCGGCTCTCTTTCAGCAGCTGTTGCGTATCACGCACCATCTGCGGGTTGCCGCACAGCATCACATGGCTGTTTTCGGCATCTATCTTCAGGCCGGTGACGCTTTCCAGCTGCCCGTTTTCAATCAGCGCCGGGACTCTGCCGGTCAGTGAACCGGCAATCTCCTCACGACTGACAACGGTATGAACCTGTAGCTGCCCGCAGTAACGCTGTTGTAGCTGCTGCATCAGCGGCAGGTAGCTCAGATCCTGCGCGTAGCGCGCCGCATGGACCAGCACGATATTTTTAAAACGCGCCAGCCCTTTCCCTTCCTGCAAGATAGACAAATATGGTCCGATTGCCGTGCCCGTTGCCAGCATCCACAGCGTCTCGCACGGCGGAATTTCATCAAGGATAAAGAACCCCTGGGCGTCTGCGGTAATCATCACTTCATCACCGGGTTGCAGCGCATGCAGTTTCGGGCTCAGTTTGCCTTCCGGCACGGTAACCAGATAGAACTCGAGGTCCGGGCTGCGCGGAGCATTAACATAAGAGTAAGCACGCACCACGCGTTCGCCATCAGTTTCCAGCGCCAGCTTGGCATATTGCCCGGCAATAAACGGATCGATGGGGGCCGTCACCGTCAGGCTGAACAGACTGTCGGTCCAGTCGGTGACTTTTTTCACACGGGCATTAACCCATACGGCCATAAAACACTCCTTAATTCGTTTGCAACATGATTGGCGTTTCTGCGGCTATCTTTACCAGCCATGACGGTTTTTTCCAGCTGGCGAGCGTAGGGAAAGCTCATATCGACAAATTATGCGCACGAATGATCCCAGGCGTAAAAAAAAACTTACAGCAGCGCCTTTTTTTACTGACAGCAATACGTCTGCTATTTACGGCATCGCGCTCGCTTTGTCTGATAATCCTGATATTTTCTCCGCCATAATGCCGGATGTTCTGGCGGATCCTGCTGGCTAAAGGATTTTTTCCGCAAATGATACTGATGTGAGTCGATGAAAACGATTGAGAACAGATACCTGTTGGTGATGCTGATTACTTTGTTGGCGGTAGGGCAGATGGCGCAGACTATCTATGTCCCGGCGATGCCGACCATTGCTGCGGCATTTCATATTAGTGACGGTATGGTGCAACAGGTGATGGCTGCCTACCTGATGACCTACGGGGCATCACAGCTGTTTTATGGCCCGCTGTCAGACAGCATTGGCCGTCGTCCGGTGATTTTGCTGGGGATGGCGGTGTTTATTATGGGCTCTGTTACCGCGCTGCAGGCAAGCAGCCTGAACGCACTGGTGCTGGGAGCGGCCATCCAGGGAATGGGCACCGGCGTGGCCGGCGTCATGGCGCGTACCATGCCGCGCGATCTCTATGGCGGCAGCGCGCTGCGTCATGCCAACAGCCTGCTGAACATGGGGATCCTGATCAGTCCGCTGATTGCGCCTGCGATCGGTGCCGGGCTGACGTATCTGTTCGGCTGGCAGGCCTGCTTCGCCTTCTTACTGCTGCTGTGCCTGGCGGTGTCGGCGGCAATGCTGCGCTGGCTACCGGAGACCCGGCCAGCGGGTCAGCCGCAGCGGCCGTCTTTCTCACGCTATCGCCCACTGCTGGCCGATGGTCAGTTTGTTCGCTATCTGGTTATCCTGATAGGTGCACTGGCCGGCATTGCGGTGTTTGAGGCCAGCTGCGGCGTACTGATGGGTGGTGTGCTGGGCATGAGTAGCCTGGCCGTTAGCCTGCTGTTTATTTTGCCACTGCCTGCCGCTTTCTTCGGGGCCTGGTTTGCCGGACGCAGCGACAAACCCTTTGTTAGCGTGATGTGGTATGCGGTAAACAGCTGCCTGCTGGCGGGCGTGATGATGTGGATCCCCGGCTGGCTGGGGATTATGAACCTGTGGACACTGATCGTGCCGGCATCGCTGTTCTTTTTCGGTGCCGGAATGCTGTTTCCACTGGCCACCACCGGGGCGATGGAGCCGTGGCCGTATATGGCGGGTACCGCCGGGGCGCTGGTGGGCGGGCTACAGAATTTGGGTTCCGGCCTGACTGCGTGGCTGTCGGCCATGCTGCCGCAAAACGGTCAGTTCAGTCTCGGCATGCTGATGTTTACCACTGCGCTGCTGATCCTGCTGTGCTGGCTGCCGCTGTCAAAGGGACCCGAACCGTACAGGGCTTAAACGCCAGCGACCGGGCTTTATTGCGCGGCCCGCCCGGTGGATCACCAAATATACGGATGCAGATTTTCGTCTTTCAGGTCGAGATAATGAATCGACTGGATGCGGCGAATGGTGCGCGATTTGCCGCGGATCAGCAGCGTTTCACTGGTGGCCATATTGCCATTGCGCGTGATGCCTTTTAACAGGTCGCCGCTGGTAATGCCGGTGGCGGAGAAAATGACGTTGTCGTTGCGCGCCATTTGTTCCAGCGCCAGTACCTGGCCGGTCTTAATACCCATTTCATCGCAGCGGGCCTGTTCCTGCTCCCCCAGACGGCGATGTTCAGCGCTGTCGCCTTTTACCTCATGCCGGGCAAGCAGGCGGGCCTGCATATCGCCATCCAGCGCGCGGATCGCTGCTGCGGAAACCACACCTTCCGGCGCGCCGCCGATGCCATACATCACATCGACTTCGCTGTCCGGCATGCAGGTGAGGATTGAGGCGGCCACATCGCCATCCGGGAAGGTAAACACGCGCACGCCAAGACGTTGCAGGCGGGCAATCACCGCATCATGACGCGGCTTCGCCAGCAGCGTGACCGTCAGTTCACTTAGCGGTTTGTCCATGGCGCGGGCAACGCGCTGTAGGTTTTCTTCCAGCGGCAGGTTCAGATCGATCATGCCTTTTGCCGCCGGGCCGACCACCAGCTTTTCCATATACATATCCGGGGCGTGCAGGAAGGTGCCTTTATCGCCCACGGCCATTACCGCCAGCGCGTTGGCCTGGCCCAGCGCGGTCATGCGCGTGCCTTCAATCGGGTCGACGGCAATATCCACCGCATCACCGTTGCCGGTACCGACTTTTTCACCGATATACAGCATTGGTGCTTGATCAATTTCCCCTTCACCAATCACGATCTGTCCGTCGATATCCACCTTATTAAGCATGATACGCATCGCGTTTACTGCCGCGCCGTCCGCCGCGTTTTTATCGCCACGGCCCAGCCACTTATAGCCAGCCAGCGCGGCAGCCTCGGTGACACGGGAAAATTCAATCGCCAGTTCTCGTTTCATGTTATGCCTCGGGAAAATCATCAGGCGGCAAGTTTATCATCGTTACGCCCCTGTTTATCAAGGCTGTAGCGTTGCAGATCGGCTTTGTTCTGGTGCAACCGATTCAGAGGCGATACATTTCAGGACGCATCAGGCAATATGACTAAAATAACGCGTTTTTCGTCACGCTCCATGACCGGGCGTTGACCTCATAACAGAAGGATGAACGATAAGTGTCTGCGTCTGCCGCCAGCATGGCAGCCCGTATCAGGAACGGGTTTGAACACCATCAGGTCAGCATTTATTTTACCGCGGTAGTCGTTGCCAGCCTTGTCGCCCTTGTTCTGCCAGCGACAACAGCCCTTGCATCCGCCATTAACCCGGCGTTGGCGTTGATGCTGTATGTGACCTTCATGCAGGTGCCGGTGACGGAGCCTGGCAAAGCGATAACGCGGTTACGTTTCTTGTTACCTCTGTTACTGGCTAATTTTGTCATCGTCCCGGCTTTGGTTGCGGTGTTGATACCATTTCTGCCGGAAAACAGGATGTTGCTGCTCGGGGTGCTGTTGGTGCTGCTGACACCCTGTATCGACTATGTTGTTACTTTTTCCCAGCTTGGGCGCAGTGATTCCCGCCTGCTGCTGGCCTCCACGCCGGTGTTACTTATCGCTCAGGTGCTGCTGCTTCCACTATATCTGCATATTTTCCTTGGGGAAGATGCTTCAGGACTGATTAAGCCCAAACCATTTATTGAGGCTTTTCTCTGGCTGATTGCGGCTCCGCTGTGCCTTGCCGCTATCACGCAACGGTGGAGCAGGCGCAGCAGGCTGGGTGATTCAGTCTGCGAGGGGCTTGGCCTGTTGCCCGTTCCGGCAACCGCCGTGGTGTTATTTATCGTGGTGGCGGCCATGTTGCCACGGCTGGCAGGGGTTTGGCCCATGGCCTTGCAGGCCGTACCGATCTACGTGGCATTCGCCGTTCTGGCCCCGCTGGCCGGGTGGATGGTCGCCAGAATGTTCCGCCTTGAGCCTGCTGCGGGCAGGGCAGTGGCATTTAGCGCCGCAACCCGTAACTCTCTGGTGGTATTGCCGCTGGCGCTGGCCGTGCCCGGAGCCATCCCGGTTCTGCCCGCCATTATCATTACGCAGACTCTTGTAGAGCTGTTAAGTGAGCTGTTTTACATCCGCCTGATGCCTCAGCTGGGGCAGATGCGGCAAAATCAGTCGCGGACCTGATGCAAGGGGAGAGATGCCCGTGGCTGACTGCCACGGGCAGGTGCGCTTAGCTGTTGTCGGCCTCTTCCCATGCCTGAGCACGGGCAACGGCTTTTTGCCAGCCGGCGTACAGCACGTTACGCTGGGTGGTTTCGATGCCCGGGCGGAATTCGCGTTCGATCACCGACTTGGCACGTACTTCATCCAGGTCCTTCCAGAAACCAACGGCCAGGCCTGCCAGATAAGCCGATCCCAATGCGGTTACTTCACGCACTTCAGGGCGCTCAACGCGCGTACCGAGAATATCGGACTGGAACTGCATCAGGAAGTTATTGGCAACGGCACCCCCGTCCACGCGCAGCGATTGCAAGCGGGTGTTGGCATCGTTCTGCATCGCTTCCAGCACATCACGGGTTTGGTAGGCGATCGACTCCAGCGTGGCGCGGATAATATGATTAGCGTTGGCACCGCGCGTCAGGCCGAAAATGGCACCACGGGCATAGGGATCCCAGTACGGGGCGCCTAAGCCAGTGAAGGCGGGCACCATATAAACGCCGTTGGTGTCTTTCACTTTTGTCGCGAAATATTCCGAGTCTGTGGCGTCACCGATCAGCTTCATCTCGTCACGCAGCCACTGAATCGACGCGCCGCCGATAAACACCGCGCCTTCCAGCGCATAGTTGACTTCACCACGCGGGCCGCAGGCGATGGTGGTCAGCAGGCCGTGGGTAGAGGTGACAGCTTCGGTGCCGGTGTTCATCAGCATAAAGCAGCCGGTGCCGTAGGTGTTTTTCGCCATCCCCGGCTGAACGCACAGCTGGCCGTACAGCGCTGCCTGCTGGTCACCGGCAATACCCGCGATGGGGATGCGCGTACCGCCCTTACCGCCAATATTGGTCTGACCATAAATTTCAGAGGATGACTTCACTTCAGGCAGCATTTCATGCGGGATATCGAGAAGTTCCAGCATGCGCCGATCCCATTCAAGCTTATGAATGTTGAACATCATGGTACGCGACGCGTTGGTGTAGTCGGTGATGTGCACCCGTCCCTGTGTCATCTTCCACACCAGCCAGCTGTCGACGGTGCCAAACAGCAGTTCGCCACGCCTGGCGCGTTCGCGCGAACCTTCAACATGATCCAGGATCCATTTCACTTTAGTGCCGGAGAAGTAGGGGTTAATCACTAATCCGGTGGTGTGGCGAATGTACTCTTCCAGGCCCTGTTGTTTTAGCTTTGCGCAGTAATCAGCCGTGCGCGGATCCTGCCAGACAATGGCGTTATAGATCGGTTTACCGGTGTGTTTATCCCAGACAATGGTGGTTTCACGCTGATTAGTGATCCCGATAGCGGCAATCTGGTCGGAACTGATATCCGCATGCGCCAGCACTTCCACCAGCGTGGAGCTTTGCGAGGCCCAGATATCCATCGGGTCATGCTCAACCCAGCCAGGCTTAGGGTAGATTTGCTGGAATTCGCGCTGCGACACCGCGACAATGTTGGCGTCATGGTCGAGGATCACGGCGCGGGAACTGGTGGTTCCCTGGTCGAGGGCGACGATAAATTTCTTTTCGGCGGTCATAGTCTGTTCCTGATGGAGTAAGCAGTAAGCAGGACTGCGCTTATCATTGTTCAGCGCGCGAGGCTGGTTTTTCGTGTTTTACCACAACTTCGACCGGAAGGTTGCTGGTTATCAGCGCCCGATAGCCAAAGGCACCGAGGCTGGCACCAAGCAGCGGGCCAAAAATGGGTACAAGGAAGTAGGGAATATCACGGCCGCCGGTGAAAGCAATATGGCCCCAGCCAGCGACCCAGGCGAACAGTTTGGGGCCGAAGTCTCTTGCCGGGTTCAGGGCAAAACCTGTCAGAGGGCCCATTGATGCACCGATGGTGGCGATCAGCAAACCAATCAACAGTGGGGCTATCGGGCCACGCGGCAGGCCGTTACCGTCATCGGTGAGCGCCATGATCAGCGCCATCATAATGGCAGTGATGGTCAGTTCAACCAGAAACGCCTGGCCCACGCTGATATGCGGATTGGGGTAGGTTGAGAAGACGCCGGCGAGATCGAGACTTTCCACGCTGCCGCGTACCATTTGATGCGTCTGTTCGTAATCGAGGAACAGATTATGATACAGGCCGTAAACCAGCGCGGCGGAGCAAAATGCCCCGGCAACCTGGGCGGTAGCATAAGGGATCACTTTGCGGCCATCAAAGTTGGCAAACAGCCACATGGCAACGCTGACGGCAGGATTAAGGTGCGCACCCGAAATGCCGGCAGTGAGATAAACCGCCATGGCGACCGCAAGCCCCCAGACAATGCTGATTTCCCACTGACCAAAGGGGGTTCCTGCAACTTTCATGGCCGCGACACAGCCTGCCCCAAAAAATATGATGGTGGCCGTGCCGAGGAATTCCGCGATGCACTGCCCCTTAAGTGTGCTTGTTGCATAACTCATGATGTCATTCCTGTAGGCGAGGTGAAGGGTTGTTGTTTTGTCCATTGCTGGAACAGCCGAATCTGATGTAGGGCTAATGTGAATCTATCGTTAACGAACATTAACGAGAAATAGCGAAATTGAAAAATGTGTACCGCGTCATGAAAATGAGCGTTTTCGCGTATTTTAGCCTTCCCGGGGCCTCGCAAGGCGGATTTGATCGCTCACGGGTTGCGCGATTTCTTCACGCCGTATTCATCACCGGCGGCGTGATAAGAGAGCAAGGCCCGCTTAAAACGGAAAATTGTTACAGACTGCGCTCGCGTTGGGGTTCCCTGCTGGACTTGAGCTGCTGCTCTACTTACAATCGAAGCATCGTTGTTATCCGCGGAATGCCGGTTCATTCCTCACCCATGCGGCTAGCATCATCAATGCCCTGCGATTAGGAGAGGTTAGATAAATGTCATTTGAAGTGTTTGAGAAACTGGAAGCGAAAGTACAGCAGGCGATTGATACCATCACCCTGTTGCAGATGGAAATCGAAGAGCTAAAAGAACAAAACGGTAATCTGAACCATCAGGTTCAGCAGGCATCTGGCAGCAGAGAAACGCTGGTGCGTGAGAATCAGCAGCTGAAAGAAGAGCAGCACGTCTGGCAAGAGCGCCTGCGTGCGCTGCTGGGAAAAATGGAAGAGGTCTGATGCCTCTCCCTCGTTAAAACAGAGAGCGAAAGCTGAGAACGGGTGCCGTGAGGCACCCGTTTTGCTATTCGGTTGGGTTATTCAATATCAAGCGGGACTTCAGACAGGATCATACCGGTGTCGTCAGCATACAGGTGGTCGCCCGAAAAGAAGGTCACGCCGCCGAAATTCACCCGCACATCGCTTTCACCAATGCCTTCACCGGCGGCTCCGGCCGGAATAGCGGCAATCGCCTGAATGCCAATATCCAGCTCTTCCAGGTCATCAACCTGGCGCACCGAACCATAAACGACGATGCCTTCCCACTCGTTCTGCAGCGCCAGCCTGGCGAGAGCTGCATCAACCAGCGCGCGCCGCACCGACCCCCCGCCATCAACCAGCAGGATGCGGCCACGACCGTTTTCCTCCAGCAAATCGTAAAGCAGACCGTTGTCCTCGAAACATTTTACCGTGATGATTTGCCCGCCAAACGAGGTGCGCCCACCAAAGTTTGAAAAGAGCGGTTCAACGACGTTCACATCTTCGTGATAGATGTCGCACAGTTCTGACGTATCGTATTTCATAAGGTTATCGTCTGTTTGCCACAGGATGCTTAAGTATATCGCTTAAAGATGGCTGTTGGCAAAATCATCAATTTTAAACATTGATGCGTGGGCATAAAGAATTCTTTCAATTCAAGAAGCGAGTCGCAATGCGGCGTGGAAAACAGAAACCCGGCGGTAAAGCCGGGTTGGAGTAAGAGTTAAAGAATAAAGCGGCTGAGGTCTTCGTCGGCGACCAGTTCGTCCAGATGCTTGCTGACGTACTCGGCATCAATAGTGATCGACTGACCGTTAAGGTCGCTGGCATCATAGGAGATCTCCTCCATCAGACGCTCAAGCACGGTATGCAGGCGACGGGCGCCGATATTCTCTGCGGTTTCATTCACCTGCCAGGCGGCGGCGGCGATTTTGCTGACCCCATCCGCGGTAAAGTTGATATCCACCCCTTCGGTGTTCATCAGCGCTTTGTACTGCACGGTGATAGAGGCGCTCGGCTCGGTCAGAATGCGCTCGAAATCATTAGTAGTTAATGCCTGTAGCTCTACGCGAATAGGCAAGCGGCCCTGTAGCTCCGGGATCAAATCTGACGGGCTGGCCACCTGGAATGCACCGGAAGCAATAAACAGAATATGGTCAGTTTTCACCATGCCGTGTTTGGTTGATACGGTACAGCCTTCCACCAGCGGCAGCAGATCGCGCTGCACGCCTTCGCGTGAGACGTCCGGGCCGGAGGATTCGCCGCGTTTACACACCTTATCGATCTCATCGATAAACACAATGCCGTGCTGTTCGACCGCTTCGATGGCTTCCTGCTTCAGCTCCTCCGGGTTGACCAGCTTGGCCGCTTCCTCTTCCACCAGCAGCTTCATGGCTTCTTTGATTTTCAGCTTGCGGGGTTTCTGTTTCTGACCGCCGATGTTCTGAAACATTGACTGCAGCTGGCTGGTCATCTCTTCCATGCCCGGCGGCGCCATGATTTCGACCCCGCCGGACATCGCCGCCAGGTCTATTTCGATCTCTTTGTCATCAAGCTGACCTTCACGCAGTTTTTTGCGGAATGCCTGGCGTGCGGCGGATGGCTCTGCTGCTGCTTCGTTCTGGCCCCAGTTATTTTTCGCTGGCGGCACCAGCACATCAAGAACGCGCTCTTCTGCCATTTCCTCGGCGCGGTAGCGGTTCTTCTCAATTGCCTGTGAACGCACCATTTTGATCGCAGAATCGGTCAGATCGCGGATAATTGAGTCCACTTCCTTCCCCACATAGCCCACTTCGGTAAACTTGGTCGCTTCCACTTTGATAAACGGCGCATTCGCCAGCTTGGCCAGACGGCGGGCAATTTCAGTTTTACCCACGCCGGTTGGCCCAATCATCAGAATGTTTTTTGGCGTCACTTCATGACGTAATTCTTCGTCCAGCTGCATGCGGCGCCAGCGGTTGCGCAGGGCGATCGCCACCGCACGTTTGGCGCCATCCTGGCCGATGATAAATCTGTTCAGTTCGCTGACAATCTCGCGCGGAGTCATAGCAGACATAAATTAGGATCCTTACGCTTTGGACGGTAATTCTTCGATGGTGAGGTTATGGTTGGTGTAAATGCAGATATCACCTGCAATACCCAGCGCTTTCTCCACAATGTCGCGCGCGCCAATATCGGTATTTTCCAGTAGCGCACGCGCTGCTGCCTGAGCGTATGGACCGCCCGAACCGATGGCAATTAAGTCGTTTTCCGGCTGGATCACGTCACCGTTGCCGGTGATGATCAGTGAGGCGTTTTCGTCCGCCACGGCCAGCAGGGCTTCCAGCTTGCGCAGCATACGATCGGTACGCCAGTCTTTCGCCAGTTCCACCGCCGCTTTGACCAGGTGGCCCTGATGCATTTCCAGTTTTCGTTCAAAAAGTTCAAACAGGGTAAAAGCATCTGCCGTACCGCCAGCAAATCCAGCAATGACTTTGTCATTGTAGAGGCGACGCACCTTTTTAACGTTGCCTTTCATTACCGTATTCCCCAGGGTAGCCTGGCCATCGCCGCCAATGACTACCTGGCCGTTACGTCGTACGCTTACTATTGTTGTCACGGGCAGCCCCCTTGTTACAGTCAAAAAAACGGCCCTGCTCATTCGCGCAGGGCACTGATGTAACCAGATATGGGGCGAATTTGAGGGGTTTCAACCCCCGGCGGCAACGGGAATGCAATTTGAGTGGCCGGAACCATGCAGGCGTTTCAGGGTATTGTCCGCCGTGTTGCGCCCGTTATACGGGCCGATAACCACGCGGTTCCAGCCACCTCCGGTAGCGATGCGGCTTTCGAATCCTTCAAATGCCAGCTGGGCGCGGATGGACTCAGCCTGTTCAGTGCCTTTAAACGAACCACATTGCACAACCCAGCGTTGGGCGGCCTGTTTTTCCGCTTCTTTCGGTTTGTTTTCAGCTTTTGGCTGTAAGGCTGCTTCCGGTTTTGCCTGACGAACCGGCTCACGTGTTGCCGGCGTAATGGTAACGGAATGGGGAGAAGGAATCGGCGTGCGTGACGACGGAATGAGCTGCGCGGGCATGCGCGACTGCTGCTGTAACTGGTTCTGCTGCTGGCGTTGCAGGGTTTGCTGGCGCTGCACCGGGGTTTGTTCGTTCCACGGCACTTCGTTGAGTTGGGTTGGCTGCTGGCGCATATCCGCCTGCATCTGATCCAGCAGCTGTCGCTGCTCATCGGTGAGCTGCGCCTGCGAATGCGCCTCACCGCCTGAGGTCGGCTCCGTTGGCGTTGGGACGCCAATCTGGCGATTCTCCAGTTCTTTTATATAGCGCCAGCGTTCTTCCGGCTTGGGTGGCAGCCCGTTGCCGGCTGCCTTATGGTCCGCCATCGTCGGCGCCTGTTCTTTTTTATGATGCGCAATAAACCACAGGCCACCGACGAAGGTGATCAGAACGGCCACGGCCAGCACTATCATGATTTTCGATACGCCCGATCCGCTGCTGCGTTTTTTGCTGCGACTGCTGGCTTTTTTACCACGCGTCCCTGTCGCCCGCCCGCGGCTTACATAATCTTTTTGTGCCACTATCGTTCCGCTAATATTCTATGAAAGTAGGGCCGGGTGAAAAATGGTGCAGGTTGCCCGGCGATGGTCCGCCATGTTACTCAAGGGGCGGAAGTTTGACCAGCGACGATCTTGCTAAGAATGCACTGATTTACCCTCCGAAATGAGGGAAACCCGTCACTGCGGAAAAATCAGTCACAATCGCGCAGTGAAGGCGCAGTACTACCACGGATTTTTAACTCGAAATCCAGCAATCTTGAGCCGTTGCTGACGGTTTTTCCCTGTAGCTGCTCAAGCAAGAGTAGCATCGCTTCGCGGCCGATGTTGAATCGCGGCTGGGCCACGGTCGTTAACTGTGGATCGCTATAGCGTGACAGCTCTATATCATCGAACCCGATCAGCGACAGGGCCTGTGGCACGCGCAGCCCCATACTTTTCGCCTGTGACATGGCTCCCAGAGCGATAATATCGCTGTGGCAGAACAGGGCGTCGGGGGGTTGTGGTAGCCTCATCAGCTGTTTCATTGCCTGTGAGCCAGCGTCGAAAGTGAAGTCACCGCGCACAATGTATTGCGGATCCACGGTGACGCCGTGACGCCGCAATGCCTGAATATAGCCCTGCAGGCGATATTGACACAGCGGCATCTCCTCCGGCCCACAAATACAGGCTATACGCCGGTGGCCGAGCTTCTGTAGATGGCTGACTGCTTCAAAAGCCGCCGTCAGGTTGTCGATATGCACCGTCGGTATTTCCCGCTGCGGGGCAAACTCATTGGCCATCACCATCGGCGGCAAAATACGCGGATCCTCCATGCTGATATCAAACGGTATTAGCGACCCCAGCAGCACCACGCCGTCTGTCTGGCGCGTCAGCATCATATTCAGGAACGATTTATCCTGCTGGTTCTGGTGCGCGCAATCGCCGATCAGCACCAGATAACCGTGCCCCGCAGCGACAACCTCGATGCCACGAATGATTTCACTGAAAAAAGGGTCACAGATATCCGGGACAATCACCAATATGGTGCGTGATTCACCACGTCTGGCGTTACGCGCGATGGAATGAGCAGAGTAACCAACGGCAATAACCGCCTGTTCAACTTTGCTGCGCGTGGCAGCGGACACCTTTTCCGGATTCATCAGGGCGCGGGAAACCGTTGCCGTGGATACGCCTGCTTTGTTCGCCACGTCCTTCATGGTCGCCACGGTGGTATCTTGATAGTGCTTCAACGTTTCCCTCCTCACGCCAGCTTGAGCAGCTGACCTGACCAACTTATAACGATGAAAATTTAAAGTGATTCAGGCATCGTCCCTGAGCTGACAGGCCTGCATTGTTAACAAATATTGCGGCACGTTGTTACTTAATTTGCATAAAAGTTGTGACTTGTGCGACTTTTTTCGATGCGCTACGCAATTTTGCATGCAAACGGTGCCCCCGTTAACTCTCCGTCGGGTCGATATCCAGTGTCCATTTGACCTTGCGCGCCTGCGGCAACGAGCCAATTAACGGCAGGCTGCCTTTAATTAAACGCTGAAGTAACGCGCGGGAAGGATGCTGTAACAGTAACTGCCAGCGATAACGCCCGCTGCGCTTGGCCTGTAATGCCGGTACTGGCCCCATCACCCAGAAAGATTGATCGTTAAGGGGACTGGCCTCAAGCAGGTTGCGTAGCTGTTGCAGAAACAGGCTGGCCTGCTGGTTGTCATGATCTTCCGCGCGAAACAGAGCATGGCTGGTGAACGGTGGCAAAAATACGTTGTTACGTTCGTTCAATGCCTGGCTGGCAAACGCATCATAGCCCTGATGCAACAACGTTTGCAGTAGCGGATGTTCGGGATGGTGGGTTTGCAGCAGGACTTCCCCTTGTTTACCCGCGCGCCCGGCGCGCCCGGCGACCTGAGTATACAGTTGAGCAAAGCGTTCAGCGGAGCGGAAGTCAGCGGAAAACAGCGCTCCGTCCACATCCAGTAACGATACCAGCGTAACATCCGGGAAGTGGTGTCCTTTCGCCAGCATCTGCGTACCGACAAGAAGTCGTGCGCCGCCGCGATGCACTTCCGCCAACTGACGCTCCAGCGCCCCCTTGCGGCTGGTGGTGTCACGGTCGATACGCGTTAGCGGGGTGCCGGGAAACAGTTCTCCGAGATGCTGTTCCAGCTGTTCTGTTCCCAGCCCGACCGGCACCAGATGGGTGGATCCGCACTGCGGGCACTGATGCGGGACCGGTCGCTGGCTGTCGCAGTGGTGGCAGCGTAGCTGCCGCTGATGCTGATGGAGCGTGTAATAGCGGTCGCAGCGCTGACATTCGGCAATCCAGCCACATTCGTGGCACAGCAAGGTGGGAGAGAACCCACGACGGTTGAGAAACAGCAGTATCTGGTTATCGGCTTTCAGATGCTGGCCAATTTTTTTGACCAGCATCGGCGACAGGCCGCCCTGCAGCTTAACGCCTTTCAGGTCGACCAGCAGCTGTGTCGCTTTGGTGGCATTACCGGCTCGTTTGCTCAGGTTAAGCTGGCGATATTTACCTAACTGAACGTTGTGCAACGTTTCCAGCGCCGGGGTGGCTGACCCCATGACGATGGGGATATTTTCCTGACGTGCGCGGAACACCGCCAGATCGCGCGCGTGATAACGCCAGCCCTCCTGCTGCTTGTAAGAACTGTCGTGCTCTTCATCAATAACGATCACGCCCAGGCGGGCAAAGGGGGTAAACAGTGCAGAACGGGTGCCAATCACGATCGCCGTTTCACCGCTGCGCGCGCGCAGCCATACGGCGAGACGTTCGCTGTCATTTAACCCGGAATGCAGGACATCCACCGGGGCATTGAAACGCTGGCTGAAACGGGCGATAGTTTGTGGCGTCAGACCGATTTCCGGCACCAGTACCAGTGCCTGCTTGCCGCCGGCGAGGATATTTTCCAGCACGCTAAGATAAACTTCCGTTTTTCCAGAACCGGTGATGCCGGCCAGCAGCCAGGCAGAAAACTGGTCGTCGGTGCAGCGGATGGCACCCACGGCGGTGGCCTGTTCCGTGTTCAGCCGCAGACGTTCACCATTTACCGCATAGTTTTCGCGCCAGTCTTGTTGCGCGCGCGGCTGCGCCTTAAGTTCACACAGCCCCTTAGCGCACAGCGTCCGGAGCGTGGCCTCGGTGATGCCGTGCTGTCTGACTTCGTGGCGATAAAGCACCCGGTTACGCAACGCCGCCAGCGCCTGTTGCTGCTTCGGGGCGCGTTTCAGGCTTTCTGATGCGGTGGCACGTCCTTCTTCCGTTATCAGCCACTGCCACAGAGGTGCCTCTTCGGCCGCCTTTCCCTGTCGTAGCAGTAACGGCATGGCATGAAATAGGACTTCCCCTAACGGAAAGTGATAGTAGTCTGCCGCCCATTGCAAGATGCGCCAAAGGGAAGGGGGATACAGTGAGCAGGTATCCAGTACTTCATGCACGCTTTTCAACTGGTCGGGCGGAAAATCGCTGTGTTCGCCGATGGCCACCACCACGCCAATCGCCCGGCGTTGACCAAAAGGTACGCTAACGCGGCCGCCGATCACCGCATGGCAGAGATGGGGGGGCAACAGATAATCGAAGTTGCGGGCTAGCGGAACGGGTAGCGCGACCTGAACAACGGGCATGGATTCATCCGGGTGAAAAACAGAGCGAGTTAGTGTACACTGTGTCACCGGAAATGTGCGGATTCGATTGCAGCGGATGGTTATTTTCTGTATAGTCCGCCGCCGTTGGTACGGCATTTTGGTATCTACTTCACCTAAATATTAATCTTCGTGTGGTGCCGGTGCAGGAGTATTCCTGGCGCGGGAGAGCGACACGGCCTTAACTGAGGTTTTCCCATGAGAAAAGGTATTCACCCAAATTACGCTGAAGTTACTGCTAAATGTTCTTGCGGTAACGAAATCAAAACCCGCTCTACCGTGGGTCATGACCTGAACCTGGACGTGTGCGGCAACTGCCACCCGTTCTATACCGGTAAGCAGCGTGACGTTGCCAGCGGTGGTCGTGTGGATCGCTTCAACAAGCGTTTCAGCATCCCAGGCAGCAAATAAGCAATCCGCCAGAAACGTTTACCGTTTCGGATGCAAGAAAACCCGGCTTCGGCTGGGTTTTTTTATGGCGTTTATTCAGTCAATGGCGGCGATGCTGTGTGCCTGACCGGGGGAATTTTACACGATGTCAGAAATGTCGGTTGCTGCAGAGGCATGACGCTTCCCGGAGCAATCGATAAAACCTGGATAAAAGACACAAATTTGCCCCGCATGACCTGTCGGATGTCAGAAAATAACAAGAATTCGATTATTTGTGATAAAGATATATAACAGTATCTAAAAAAAACCTCAGTCCGCAGATATAGCTTAAGACAAGCGATTGTGAGAAAGAGTTATTTACAGGTTTTAAGGGGGCTTGCTTCATTCATCGTTTTCCTTGAACATGTGTTTGCAACCCCTTCCTTTTTCCACTACGCATTATCTCATATTTCACATTCTTCATTAGCGAGTTTTGCGGACGATAATAACCGCATTGATATATTTTTTACGGGAATATATTATTCAGAGTTGATTGTTACCGCGCGATTTAGCAGGATGGATATATACTGATACCTTGTGCCCTTGTTGGCGAAAACATATTTTTCTGTTATTTCAATGGCATCGGGGTACCTCGTTTCTGAGGTGTAATTCTACAGTTTGCTATTTACAGCGTTTATTTTGTCACAAAAATAAAGCGAATACCGCCGATCTTAACCATGACTTCTTTCTCTCTTATATGGCGGGGTATGACTTTCATACTGATAAGGGAGGATGGGTTTATGAGCCGGATATTCGTTCAGATTTTAATTGTCTGTCATTTTCGTAGGGGATGATAGTTTACTGCTTCAGAGATACATTCGAATTCAGTTTATTTTCTGCCATTAGTATCATCTTTTCAATTTTGATGATTTTTATTCTTACCGGCACGACGGATGCTGGTCATGTAAACCAGGTGTTTATCTCAACTTCATTCTTTTCTTTGTGACCAATATCAGGCTGGTCAATTCTACCTCCCCCGTTGGGAAAAAGCTGTTAAGCTGGGCGATTTTTCTGGGTGATTGATCTTAAACTTTGTATATTACGCATCTGCTTCATGCCAAATTAGCCTGAGCCATTATTGCAATGGGCCATAACGTTCCGGCTGTTATTGTGAACATATTTGTTATCTTGATAGCATGTGTTAAATATCAGTATACAGGTAAACCTTTGAACGAATTTGTAAAAAAAGCGGTGAATTAGAGCTAACTTCGTCTCTGATTTCTCATTTATGACTGACCCGGCTAAATGGCCGCGCGGATAACCGGACCGTTGCAGGCGTAGTGGCCATCCGACAGGCAATGAAGAAACGAGGACAGGGTGGGCACCTGCTATGACAACAGCTGCCCGACCTGATAACCGGTTTGTGCGTGCTCAGTATTCCCAGCTGTCGGGATCGACGCCCATAGCCCGCATGATCGCTTTTGCCTCTTCGGGGATTTCGTCACTGCGCTCTTTGCGCAGATCGACATCGTCCGGCAGGGGTTGACCGGTGAACGCATGCAGAAATGCTTCGCACAACAGTTCGCTGTTGGTGGCATGACGCAGGTTATTCACCTGGCGGCGGGTGCGCTCGTCGGTCAGAATTTTCAGTACTTTCAACGGAATGGATACCGTAATTTTTTTTACCTGCTCGCTCTTCTTGCCGTGTTCGGCGTAAGGGCTGATATATTCGCCGTTCCATTCAGCCATGAGATACCTTAGTCATATGTATAATGAGAAATGCCGAAATTTGGTGAATTATGCCCGAAGTCAGTGGCTGTCACATCGGGATGGCACCACTTTTTCCGGGCTATATTGGCATAATTCTAACGGTTATTGCGTTTCTGCTCAATCTATACGCAAAGACATTTAGAAGTCCAGATGTATTGACGTCTATCTTCCGGCTGTTTACTCTATACGCTTTCTCTATTCTCCAGCAGGAACTGATGCACCATGACGCGTAAACAGGCAACCATTGCAGTACGTAGCGGTTTGAATGATGACGAGCAGTATGGCTGCGTTGTCCCCCCTATTCACCTGTCCAGCACCTATAACTTCACCGAATTCAATCAGCCGCGCGTTCATGACTACTCTCGCCGGGGCAACCCGACACGTGATGTGGTGCAGCGTGCTCTGGCGGAGCTGGAGGGGGGATCCGGGGCGGTCATGACTAACACCGGGATGTCAGCGATTCATCTGGTGTGCACGGTGTTTCTGCAGCCGGGCGACCTGCTGGTCGCGCCGCACGACTGTTACGGTGGCAGCTACCGCCTTTTTGATAGCCTGAGTAAGCGCGGTGCTTATCGCGTGGAATTTGTCGACCAGGGCGACGAAGCTGCGTTACAGGCCGCGCTGGCGCAGAAACCGAAGCTGGTCCTGATTGAAAGCCCGAGCAACCCGCTGCTGCGCGTGGTTGATATTGCCAGCATCTGTCAGGCGGCGGCGGCGGCTGGCGCGATCAGCGTTGTGGATAACACCTTCCTTAGCCCGGCATTGCAAAACCCGCTGGCGCTGGGTGCTGACCTGGTTATTCACTCCTGCACGAAATATCTCAACGGTCACTCCGATGTGGTGGCCGGGGCGGTGATTGCCAAAGACCCGCAGCATGTTACCGAGCTTGCCTGGTGGGCTAACAATATCGGCGTAACCGGTGCGGCGTTTGACAGCTACCTGCTGCTGCGTGGGCTGCGCACACTGTCTCCGCGTATGGCCGCAGCACAACGTAATGCACTGGCGATTGTCGATTACCTGAAGCAACAACCGCTGGTGAAAAAGTTGTATCATCCTTCGCTGCCGGAGAACGCCGGGCATCAGTTTGCACTTACTCAACAAAAAGGCTTTGGCGCAATGCTGAGTTTTGAGCTGGATGGTGACGAGGCAACGCTGCGCCGTTTTCTCAAAGCGCTGCAATTATTCACTCTGGCGGAATCGCTGGGCGGCGTGGAAAGCCTGATTTCCCATACCGCCACCATGACGCATGCCGGCATGTCGGCCGCAGCACGCGCCGCGGCGGGCATTGCCGAAACGTTACTGCGGATTTCGGTGGGAATTGAAGATCATGAAGATTTAATCGCCGATCTGGATAATGCGTTTCAGGTTGCGGCCAAGAGGTGAGCATGAGTTATTCAGCAGTAGCGAAGGCGGGCAGTTCACGGCAGTTGCACAAATTTGGTGGCAGCAGCCTGGCTGATGCCAAATGCTACCAGCGCGTTGCCGGGATCATGGCGGAATACAGTCAGCCGGGCGATTTGATGGTGGTATCGGCAGCGGGCAGTACCACCAACCAGCTGATCAGCTGGCTCAAACTGAGCCAGAGCGATCGGCTGTCTGCCCATCAGGTGCAACAGGCGCTGCGGCGTTACCAGAGTGACCTGATTAGCAGCCTGCTACCGCCGGACGTTGCCGCCACGCTGATTGCTGAATTGATTTCTGACCTTGAAAAACTCGCGGCGTTGCTGGATGGCGTTATGACCGATGCCATCTACGCCGAGGTGGTAGGGCACGGCGAAATCTGGTCGGCGCGCCTGATGTCAGCGGTACTGACGCTGCGCGATATCGAAGCGGCTTGCCTGGATGCTCGCGATTTCTTACGCGCCGAGCGTGCGGTTCAGCCGCAGGTGGATGAAGTAAAATCATTGCCGCTGCTGCAACAGCTGATGGCGCAGTATCCGTCACAGCGCATGGTGGTAACAGGCTTTATCTGTGGCAATGATGCCGGTGAGACGGTGTTACTGGGGCGTAACGGCAGTGACTATTCGGCAACGCAAATCGGCGCGCTGGCGGGCGTAACACGCGTGACCATCTGGAGTGACGTTGCCGGTGTATACAGCGCTGACCCGCGCAAGGTAAAAGATGCCTGCCTGCTGCCGCTGCTGCGGCTGGATGAAGCCAGCGAGCTGGCGCGTCTGGCGGCTCCGGTGCTGCATAGCCGCACCCTGCAGCCGGTCTCCGGGAGCGACATCGATCTTCAACTGCGCTGTAGCTACCAGCCGGAGCAGGGGTCGACGCGCATTGAGCGCGTACTGGCCTCGGGCACCGGCGCGCGCATCGTGACCAGCCATGATGATGTCTGTCTGATTGAGTTCCAGGTGCCGGCGCAGCATGACTTTGCCAGTCTGCATAAAGAGATTGACCAGCTGCTGCAGCGCGCCCAGGTGCGTCCGCTGGCAACCGGCATCCATCCCGACCGTAATCTGCTTCAGCTTTGTTACACCTCGGAAGTGGTAAACAGCGCGCTAACCCTGTTACAGGATGCCGCTCTTCCGGGGCGCTTACAGCTGCGCGAGAGCATGGCGCTGGTGGCGATGGTCGGGGCGGGCGTTTGCCGTAATCCGCTGCACAGCCACCGCTTCTGGCAGCAGATGAAAGACCAGCCGGTTGAGTTTATCTGGCAGTCGCAGGACGGCATCAGCCTGGTGGCGGTGCTGCGCGTCGGGCCAACCGAGCATCTTATTCGCGGACTGCATCAGACGCTGTTCCGCGCAGAAAAGCAGATCGGCCTGGTGCTGTTTGGCAAAGGCAATATCGGTTCACGCTGGCTGGAGCTGTTTGCCCGCGAGCAGGAAACGATTTCCGCCCGTACCGGGTTTGAGTATATTCTGGCGGGGGTGGTGGACAGTCGCCGCAGCCTGCTGAGCTACCAAGGGCTGGACGCCAGCCGGGCAATGGCCTTCTTCGAAGATGAAGCGGTATTACAGGATGAGGAGTCGCTGTTCTTGTGGATGCGCGCGCACCCGTTTGACGATCTGGTGGTGCTGGACGTCACCGCCAGTGAAATCCTGGCCGGGCAGTATCTGGACTTCGCCAGCTACGGTTTCCACGTCATCGGTGCGAATAAAGTGGCAGGAGCCTCAACCAGCGACAGCTATCGCCAGATCCGCGATGCTTTCGCCAAAACCGGGGGGCACTGGCTGTATAACGCTACCGTCGGGGCCGGATTACCGGTAAACCATACGGTGCGCGATCTGCGTGAAAGCGGCGACAGCATTCTGTCAATTAGCGGTATTTTCTCCGGCACGCTGTCATGGCTGTTCTTACAGTTCGACGGTACGGTGCCGTTTACCGAGCTGGTCGATCAGGCCTGGCAGCAGGGGTTAACCGAACCGGACCCGCGTGTCGATCTCTCCGGGCAGGACGTGATGCGCAAGCTGGTGATCCTCGCCCGCGAAGCCGGTTATGATATCGAACCGGATCAGGTACGCGTTGAGTCCCTTGTGCCGGTGGATTGCCAGACGGGTTCCGTGGATCATTTCTTCGACAATGGCGATGCGCTTAACGACCAGATGCTGCAACGCTTTGAAGCTGCACAGGAAATGGGGCTGGTTCTGCGTTACGTTGCACGCTTCGATGCGAATGGAAAAGCGCGGGTCGGCGTGGAAGCGGTACGCGCCGATCATCCACTGGCCGCGCTGCTGCCGTGTGATAACGTCTTCGCCATTGAAAGCCGCTGGTATCGTGATAATCCGCTGGTGATCCGCGGGCCGGGGGCGGGGCGCGATGTGACTGCCGGAGCCATTCAGTCAGATCTCAACCGCCTGGCGCAGCTGCTGTAATATCACCTTAAAGACATGCCCCGGCGTACCATGCGCTACGTTGGGGTAATGCTGCCCTTGCTTCATCGCCTCTGGTGCCTTCTGAAATCGTCGCTGTTTTACAATACCTGAAATTTCCTCATCTGGGCGTGAGAAGATGTCAAGGCTGTTATTCATTTATCTGTTGACTGAATAACTGAACTCATCCATTTTGAATGTCTGGACGTCTAAATGGATAGACGTGTAATGGCAGCGATCGATGAGGTAACCGGGTATGAGTTTTTTCCATGCAAATCAGCGCGAAGCACTGAACCAGAGTCTGGCCGAAATCAGCGGACAGATTAATGTCTCCTTTGAATTTTTTCCGCCGCGTACCGGTGAAATGGAAGACATCCTGTGGAACTCAATCGATCGTTTAAGCAGCCTGAAACCGAAATTTGTTTCGGTAACCTACGGTGCGAACTCGGGCGAACGCGACCGAACCCACAGTATTATCAAAGGTATCAAGGAGCGCACCGGCCTGGAAGCGGCTCCGCATCTGACCTGCGTCGATGCCACCCGTGATGAGTTACGTAGCATCGCCGAAGATTACTGGCACAATGGTATTCGCCATATTGTGGCGCTACGCGGCGATCTGCCGCCGGGCGGCGGCCAGCCGGAAATGTACGGCGCCGATCTGGTTGCGCTGTTGAAGGAAGTGGGCGATTTTGATATCTCGGTCGCCGCCTATCCGGAAGTACACCCGGAAGCGAAAAGCGCGCAGTCTGACCTGATCAACCTTAAACGTAAGATAGACGCTGGCGCTAACCGTGCTATTACTCAGTTCTTCTTCGATGTGGAAAGCTATCTGCGTTTTCGCGATCGCTGTGTCTCTACCGGCATCGATGTTGAGATTGTACCGGGCATTCTTCCGGTATCGAACTTCAGGCAGCTGCAGCGTTTTGCCACTATGACCAACGTGCGTGTGCCGGGCTGGATGACCAGCATGTTTGCCGGGCTGGATGATGACCCGGAAACGCGCAAAATGGTAGGTGCCAACGTGGCGATGGATATGGTGAAAATCCTCAGTCGCGAAGGGGTGAAGGACTTCCATTTTTATACGCTGAACCGCGCGGAATTAAGCTATGCCATCTGCCATACGCTGGGCGTGCGTCCGGGTCTGGCGCTTGCCGCCTCTTAGCGGCACAGGAAAAAAAGGGTGGCTTTGTGCGCGTGCGGCCAATAGCAATCATATCAACGCACTTAATATCTCACGGCAGGCCAGGGCTTTGGCCAGGTGCACTGCCTGTGAGCGGTGGTGTTTATAGACGGTGATTTTTCCATTTTAACCCCTGCTTTCATCGAGTTAATGTTCTTATCATGGCACATCCCGGCGAGAGACAGGGAGTGATGCGCACTCCATGCCCGGTCTGATGACCGGGCAAAATGAGCATTTTCTGGCCAGCTGCATAGCCAGCGCCAGACGCAGCGTTAACCGGTATTACGCATTCCGGCCGCGACGCCAGCAATAGTCACCATCAGCGCCTGTTCGACGCGGGCATCCGGCTCGCTGCCCGCTGCTTCCTGCTGGCGTGAGCGGTGCAGCAGTTCGGCCTGCAATACGTTAAGCGGGTCGGTATAAACATTACGCAGCGCAATCGACTCGGCAATCCACGGCTGGTCGGCCATCAGATGCGCATCGTTGGCAATGGTCAGCACCGCTTTGATATCCGACTCCAGCCGATCGCGTAGCTGTTTGCCCAACGGCCACAGTGATTTATCGACCAGGCGCTGATCGTAATATTCCGCCAGCCACAGGTCGGCCTTCGAGAACACCATCTCCAGCATCCCCAGGCGGGTAGAGAAAAATGGCCAGTCGCGGCACATGGCTTCCAGCTGGTCCTGTTGACCGTCTGCCATCGCCTGCTGGAGCGCAGCCCCGGCACCGAGCCAGGCGGGCAGCATCAGGCGGTTCTGCGTCCAGGCGAAGATCCACGGAATGGCACGTAGCGATTCAACGCCGCCGCTGGGACGGCGTTTTGCCGGACGGGAGCCAAGCGGCAGTTTAGCCAGCTCCTGCTCTGGCGTGGCAGAGCGGAAGTACGGCACGAAGTCCGCGTGCTCACGCACATAGCCACGGTACATCTTGCAGGAGACCGCCGACAGCCGATCCATAATGCTGATCCACTCTGGCTTTGGCTCCGGCGGCGGCAACAGGTTGGCTTCGAGGATCGCCCCGGTGTACAGCGACAGGCTGCTGATGGTCACCTCCGGCAGGCCGTACTTGAAGCGGATCATCTCACCCTGTTCGGTGACGCGCAGCCCGCCTTTCAGGCTGCCCGGCGGCTGGGACAGCAGCGCCGCATGTGCCGGAGCGCCGCCGCGCCCAATGCTACCGCCGCGTCCGTGGAACAGCGTCAGGGTGATACCGGCTTTCTCACAGGTTTTGATCAGCGCGTCCTGTGCCTGATACTGCGCCCAGCTGGCCGCCATGACACCGGCATCTTTTGCCGAGTCAGAGTAACCAATCATCACCATCTGCTTGCCCTGAATCAGGCCGCGATACCAGTCGATACTCAGTAACTGGCTCATTACCTCGTTGGCATTATTCAGGTCGTCGAGGGTTTCAAACAGCGGCGCCACCGGCATGGCATAGCCAATCCCCGCTTCTTTCAACAGCAGATGCACCGCCAGCACGTCAGACGGCGTTTTCGCCATTGAGATAACATAGGCCGCAATCGATCCTTGTGGCGCTTCCGCGGCCACGCGACAGGTATCCAGCACCTCTTGGGTTTCGGCGCTGGGTTCCCACTGACGCGGCGTCAACGGGCGTTTAGAATTCAGCTCGCGGATCAGAAACGCCTGCTTGTCGGCTTCTGACCAGCTCTCGAAGTCACCCAGGCCGAGATAGCGGGTGATTTCAGCAATCGCTTCGGTGTGGCGGGTACTCTCCTGGCGGATATCGATGCGCACCAGCGGCACGCCAAAGCACTTCACGCGGCGCAGGGTATCAAGCAGCTGGCCGTTAGCGATAATGCCCATGCCGCAGGCCTGCAATGACTGGTAGCAGGTATACAGCGGGGCCCACAGCTGTTCGTTAGAGATCAGCAGGTTGGCAGGGCGCGCTACACGTTCGCCCTGCAGGCAGGCAGCCAGATAAGCCTGAGTGCCGTTCAGCTGGCTACGCAGGTTTTTCATGATCTCGCGGTACGGCTCCAGCGCTTCCGGGTTGCCACACAGTGCGCGCACTTCCGGCGTACACTCGGACATCGACAGCTCGGAAATCAGTACCGCGATATCGCGCAGGAACAGGTCGGTCGCTTTCCAGCGGCTAAGTTGCAGGACGTGGCGGGTGATATCGGCGGTGACGTTCGGGTTGCCGTCACGGTCGCCTCCCATCCATGAGGTAAACTGCACCGGGACAAAGTCGACCGGCAGGGTGTAACCAAAAGCGGCTTCCACCTGCTCGTTCAGCTCGCGCAGGAACTGAGGGACACCTTCCCACAGGCTGTTTTCCACCACCGCGAAGCCCCATTTGGCCTCATCGATCGGTGAAGGACGGTATTTACGGATTTCGTCGGTATGCCACGCCTGAGCCACCAGCTGACGCAGGCGGCGCATGATCTGTGCATGCTCGTAGTCTGACAGGTCATTGTGGTCCAGCTGCTTAAGGCAGCTGTTCACTTCCACCAGCTTGTGGATCAGGGTACGGCGCGTAATTTCAGTCGGGTGCGCGGTCAGCACCAGCTCCAGCGACAGGGACCCAAGTGCTTCATGAACGGCAGCTTCGGTCAGGCCCGGCTGCTGCTTCAGGCGCTGAAAAGTCTTCGCCAGCAGTTCCGGGTTCTTTGCGCCCTCGCCGTTAGGCGAAATGGTGTGGTACTGCTCGGCAACGTTGGTCAGATTCAGAAACTGGCTGAAAGCGCGCGCAACCGGCAACAGCTCATCGTTAGACAGATTTTGCAGCGTGGAAAGCAGTTGCTGACGGTGAGCGTCATTACCCGCACGAGATGACTTAGAGAGTTGACGAATGGTTTCTACCCGGTCGAGGATGTTCTCTCCCAGCGCATCCTTAATCGTATCCCCGAGCAGTTTGCCGAGCATACTGACATTACTTCGCATTGCGGAATATTGTTCGTTCATATGACCCCTGACACCCTTTCTGGTATTTATCGCGTTTTTCACCCTGACGGAGACTGTTATCTAGCCACGTAAAGCCCCGTCCGTCAATTGGCTTGGGTACGTCGTATGGTGCGGCTAAGTCCAAGAAATTTATAGCATTTAACGGCGCGATAGTGAGATTAATTATTCTAATTACCAGGAATAATCTAAATCGGGGGCAACTGGCTGTTTTTACAGTTGAATCCCCCGGACGTGACCTAATGATGGCAAAAGTGGTGCACCACCTGAGCAATTAATTCCCGCGTTGGCTTGATAAAGGCGGTATCGATAAATTCATCCGGCTGATGCGCCTGGTCGATCGATCCCGGGCCTAACACCAGCGTTGGGCAGATTTGCTGAATAAACGGCGCCTCGGTGCAATAGTTCACCACCTCGGTTTCGCAACCCAGCAGTTTTTCAACCACCTGCACCAGCTGGTGGTCACGCGGACACTCGTAGCCCGGAATGGGCGGGTGCAGCTCGCCAACGGTCAGACGGCCCGGCCAGCGCGCGCTGACCGGAGCCAGCGCCTCATTCAGCAGCCCGTCGAGATCGCTTAGCGTCAGGCCCGGCAGCGGCCGAATATCCATATGCAGTTCGCAGCAGGCGCAGATACGGTTGGCCGCATCCCCGCCGTGAATGTGGCCAAAATTCATCGTTGGGTAAGGAATGGCAAAACCCGCGTGATGGTAGCGCTCTTTCAGCGTGTTGCGCAGCCCCGTTAACCGGGTGATGGATTCGTGCATCAGTTCAATGGCGTTGACGCCGCGGCCCGGATCGCTGGAGTGGCCGGACTGCCCCTGAATACGGATGACGTTTGAGATATGGCCTTTATGCGCGCGCACCGGTTTTAGCGAGGTTGGTTCGCCAATGATGGCGCAGTCCGGGCGCAGAGCGGTGGATTCAGAGAAGAATTTCGCACCGGCCATCGTCGTTTCTTCGTCGGCGGTGGCCAGAACGTACAGCGGTTTTTTCAGCGCAGACAGGTCAACATCACGCAGCGTGTCTAAAATAAAGGCGAAGAAACCTTTCATATCGGCGGTGCCGAGTCCGTACAGCTTATTGTCATGCTCGTTAAGCGTGAAGGGATCGCGCGTCCAGCGGCCATCGTCAAAGGGAACGGTGTCGGTATGGCCCGCCAGCAGCAGGCCGCCGGCACCCTGTCCGCTCCTGGCCAGCATATTGAATTTATTGCGCGTGCCGGGAACCGGCTGTACCTCAACGCTGAAGCCAAGATCGCGGAACCAGCCGCCGAGCAAATTGATTAAAGTTTCATTGCTTTGATCGAGCGCGCTGTCGGTAGCACTGATTGATGGCGTTGCAATCAACTGGCGGTAAATCTCAATAAAATTGGGTAATTTTGTCTTCACTGTTGACAGTCCTTGCGTTAGGATAGTATCAATATTCATGCATTAATAGTGAATAAAAATACAATAGCGGCGGGCGAATGGGAACCGATAATTCTCTCTTACCCGCCGGCGGTTGCACCAACGCTTCGGCATCCCGCAGCGCAGTGATTGACAGAGAGCGACTTTATGACCAACCCGTTAATTATCAAGTTAGGTGGTGTTTTGCTGGACAGCGAAGAGGCGCTGGCGCGTCTTTTTACTGCGCTGGTAAGCTACCGTAGCACGCATCAGCGGCCTTTGCTGATTGTTCACGGTGGCGGCTGCCTGGTCGATGAACTGATGAGCAAACTGTCGCTTCCGGTGAAAAAGAAAAACGGCTTGCGCGTGACGCCTGCCGATCAGATTGACGTGATCACCGGCGCGCTGGCCGGAACGGCCAACAAAACCCTGCTGGCGTGGTCGAAAAAACACGGTATCGATGCGGTCGGCCTGTGTCTTGGTGATGGCGGCAGCGTCAATGTGGAGCGCTTCGACGATGAACTGGGGCACGTTGGCCTGGCGAAACCGGGTACGCCGCGCCTGATAAACACCCTGCTGGCTGCCGGCTTTCTGCCGGTGGTTAGCTCAATCGGTATCACGCAAGATGGCCTGCTGATGAACGTCAACGCCGATCAGGCCGCTACGGCGCTGGCTGCTACTCTGGGCGCCGACCTGATCCTGCTGTCTGACGTGAGCGGAATTCTGGACGCCAGTAAGCAGCGTATTGCAGAGATGACGGCCGGGAAAGCTGAAAAGCTGATTGCCGAAGGGGTGATCACCGACGGCATGGTGGTTAAAGTGAATGCCGCACTGGAGGCTGCCCGCACGCTGGGCCGCCCGGTCGATATTGCCAGCTGGCGCCATGCCGAACGGCTGCCCGACTTGTTTAACGGCGTGTCCATTGGCACCCGTATTCTCGCTCAATAAGTAACGTATTCATTCAAGGAAAAAAGACAATGCAAGACAAAAGCATCAAGAAAATCGTGCTGGCTTACTCCGGCGGTCTGGATACTTCAGCCATCATTCCGTGGCTGAAAGAGAACTATGGCGGCTGCGAAGTGGTGGCGTTCGTGGCGGATATCGGCCAGGAGCGTGGCGACCTGGAAGGCGTGGAGCAGAAAGCGCTGCAGTCCGGTGCGTCAGAGTGCCATGTGGTGGATCTGCGTGAAGAGTTCATCAGCGAGTACGTTTATCCGGTGCTGCAAACCGGTGCCCTGTATGAAGGCACCTACCTGCTGGGTACGTCGATGGCGCGCCCGATTATCGCCAAAGCCCAGGTAGAGCTGGCGCTGAAAGTGGGAGCCGATGCCCTGTGCCACGGTGCAACCGGCAAAGGGAATGACCAGGTGCGTTTCGAAACCACTTACACCGCGCTGGCGCCACAGCTGAAAGTGGTGGCGCCATGGCGTGAATGGGATCTGCGCTCGCGTGAGGCGCTGCTGGGCTATCTGAAAGAGCGTCATATCCCGACTACCGCATCGCTGGAAAAAATCTACAGCCGTGACGAAAACGCCTGGCATATCTCCACCGAAGGCGGCGTGCTGGAAAGCCCGTGGAACGCCCCGAACAAAGACTGCTGGGTGTGGACCGTCGATCCGCTGGAAGCGCCGGACCAGCCAGAACAGGTCACCGTTGCCGTTGAGAAAGGTCGCGTCGTGGCGGTAAACGGCGAAGCGTTAAGCCCGTTCGGCTGCCTGGACAAGCTGAATGCAATTGGTGCGCGTCACGGCGTGGGCCGTATCGACATCGTGGAAAACCGCCTGGTGGGCATTAAGTCGCGCGGCTGCTACGAAACCCCCGGTGGCACCATTATGGTCAACGCGCTGCGTGCGGTTGAACAGCTGGTTCTGGATCGTGACAGCTTTAAATGGCGCGAGCAGCTGGGGCTGGAAATGTCCTATGTGGTTTACGATGGCCGCTGGTTCGCACCGCTGCGTAAATCAATCCAGGCTTCCGCCGAAGCGCTGGCTGAAGAAGTGAACGGTGAAGTGGTGCTGCAACTCTACAAAGGTCAGGTTACCGCCATTCAGAAGAAATCAGCCAACAGCCTGTATTCCGAAGAGTTTGCCACTTTCGGCGAAGACGAAGTGTACGATCACCGCCATGCAGGCGGCTTTATCCGTCTGTTCTCACTCTCTTCACGCATCCGCGCGTTGAACGAAAAGAAGTAAATTTGCACCCGGGGCGAGGTTGACCTCGCTGCTGAATATATCAGGGGCGGCACAGGTGCCGTCCTTATCAGATAAGTTAAGGAGCACTGAGCATGGCACTTTGGGGTGGACGGTTTACGCAGCCAGCAGATCAACGTTTCAAGCAGTTTAATGACTCACTGCGCTTCGACTATCGTCTGGCAGAGCAGGACATTATCGGCTCCGTCGCCTGGTCCAAAGCGCTGGTAACGGTCAATGTATTAACCCACGCGGAGCAGCAGCAGCTGGAAAGCGCGCTGAATGCGCTGCTGGATGAAGTGCGCGCCGATCCGCAACAGATTCTGGCCAGTGATGCCGAAGATATTCATAGCTGGGTGGAAGGCAAACTGATTGATAAAGTCGGCGCGCTGGGTAAGAAACTTCACACCGGGCGTAGCCGCAATGACCAGGTCGCGACCGACCTGAAACTGTGGTGCAAAGCGCAGGTCAGCGAGCTGCTGGCCGCCACGCGTCAGTTCCAGCAGGCGCTGATCGCCACCGCGGAAGCCAATCAGGATGCGGTGATGCCGGGTTATACTCACCTGCAACGCGCTCAGCCGGTCACCTTTGCACACTGGTGCCTGGCCTATGTTGAGATGCTGGCGCGTGATGAAAGCCGGCTGCAGGATACGCTGAAACGCCTGGACGTCAGTCCGCTGGGCTGCGGCGCTCTGGCGGGAACCGCTTATGAAATCGATCGTGAGCAGCTGGCCGGCTGGTTAGGTTTTGCTTCTGCTACCCGCAACAGCCTTGATACCGTATCTGACCGCGACCATGTGCTGGAACTGCTGTCCGATGCTTCCATCGGCATGGTGCACCTGTCGCGCTTCGCGGAAGATCTGATTTTCTTCAATACCGGTGAAGCCGGGTTTGTGGAGCTGTCCGACAAGGTGACTTCTGGCTCCTCGCTGATGCCGCAGAAGAAAAACCCGGACGCGCTGGAGCTGATCCGTGGCAAGGTTGGCCGCGTACAGGGTGCTCTGACGGCGATGAGCATGACGCTGAAAGGCCTGCCGCTGGCCTATAACAAAGATATGCAGGAAGACAAAGAAGGGCTGTTCGACGCGCTCGACACCTGGGCTGACTGCCTGCATATGGCGGCGCTGGTGCTGGATGGCATTCAGGTGAAACGTCCGCGCTGTAAGGAAGCGGCCGAGCAGGGCTATGCCAATTCCACCGAACTGGCGGATTATCTGGTGGCTAAAGGCGTGCCCTTCCGTGAAGCGCACCATATAGTTGGCGAAGCGGTAGTGGAAGCGATTAAACGGGGCGTGGCGCTCGAAGCGCTGAAGCTGTCAGAATTGCAGCAGTTCAGTCGCGTCATCGGCGACGATGTTTATCCGATTCTGTCACTGCAATCCTGTCTGGATAAGCGTAACGCGAAAGGCGGCGTGTCTTTGCATCAGGTATCGCAAGCGATTACCGAAGCCAAACGGCTTCTGGCTTAAAAAAAGGGCGGGTCGTCAGACCCGCCGGGATCGCACTTCTGTTCGCGTCACTACGCTGTCAAAAACTGTTCTAAATCATCGCTGCCGCCAATATGGCGTCCGCCGATAAAGACCTGTGGCACGGTAGCGCGGCCGCTGACGGCGCGCAGGCTGACGGTGGTGGCATCCTGACCCAGCACAATCTCTTCAAACTGAATCCCACGATCCAACAGCATCTGCTTGGCTTTAGCACAGAACGGGCAGCCTGGTTTAGTGAACAGAGACACTGATTCCTGCACCTTATATTCCGGCGCCACATAGCGCAGCATGGTATCGGCATCGGACACTTCAAACGGGTCGCCCGGTTTGTTTGGCTCGACAAACATCTTCTCTACCACGCCGTTGCGAACCAGCATTGAGTAGCGCCATGAGCGCGGGCCAAAACCAAGATCGGCTTTCTCTACCAGCATTTCCATGCCTCGGGTGAAGTCGCCGTTGCCATCAGGAATAAAAGTAATGTGTTCGGCGCGCTGATCGGCTTTCCAGGCATTCATCACGAAGGTGTCGTTGACTGAGACACACAGAATGCTGTCCACGCCATGCTGTTTGAATACATCTGACAGTTCGTTATAACGCGGCAGATGGCTGGACGAGCAGGTAGGAGTAAACGCGCCCGGCAGTGAAAAAACGATCACCGTTTTGTCTTTGAACAGCTCATCAGTGGTGACATCAATCCAGCTATCGCCCTGACGCGTATGAAAAGTGACCTGCGGGATGGATTTACCTTCCTGACTTGCAAACATAAAAGACCTCTCGGTTAACAGATGAAGGAGTATTTAACGTGAACCGCCATATTATTAACATTCAAGCTTGATAGGGATAATCGTTGATTGCTATCCTATCTATCGCCACGGGCTATCGTGGAATGGAGGATAAGATGAATATTCGTGATCTGGAGTACCTTGTTGCGCTGGCGGAGCACCGCCATTTTCGCCGTGCGGCCGATGCCTGTCACGTCAGCCAGCCTACGCTGAGTGGCCAAATCCGTAAACTGGAAGATGAACTGGGCGTGATGCTGCTGGAACGGACCAGCCGCAAGGTGTTATTTACTCAGGCGGGTTTGCTGCTGGTGGATCAGGCGCGCACCGTACTGCGTGAAGTCAAGGTGCTGAAAGAGATGGCCAGCCAGCAGGGGGAAGCGATGTCCGGGCCGCTGCATATTGGTCTGATCCCCACCGTTGGCCCGTATCTGTTGCCGCAGATTATCCCCAATCTGCATCAGACTTTCCCTAAGCTGGAGATGTATCTGCATGAAGCGCAGACGCACCAGCTGTTGGCGCAGCTTGACAGCGGTAAGCTGGATTGCGCTATCCTCGGGCTGGTGAAAGAGTCGGAAGCCTTTATTGAAGTACCGTTGTTCGACGAGCCGATGCGGCTGGCAATTTATGCCGATCATCCGTGGCATGAACGCGATCGGGTGGCGATGTCCGAACTGGCTGGGGAAAAACTGTTGATGCTGGAGGATGGTCACTGTCTGCGCGACCAGGCGATGGGCTTCTGCTTCCAGGCGGGAGCAGACGAAGACACGCATTTCCGCGCCACCAGTCTGGAAACGCTGCGAAATATGGTGGCGGCGGGTAGCGGTATCACGCTGCTGCCCGCACTGGCGGTGCCGAAAGAGCGGGTGCGTGATGGGGTTTGCTACCTGCCGTGCTATAAGCCCGAGCCGCAGCGCACGATTGCCCTGGTGTATCGCCCGGGTTCACCTTTGCGTGGCCGTTATGAACAGCTGGCAGAGGCGATCCGTGAACATATGCAGGGCGTAATGTCGAATCTAAAATAGCCGGTTCAGGCCGTTTAGCGCCGCAACCCGGTAGGCTTCCGCCATTGTCGGGTAGTTAAAGGTGGTATTCACGAAGTACTCAATCGTGTTGCCACCGTTTTTCTGTTCCATGATCGCCTGACCGATATGAATAATCTCGGCGGCACGTTCGCCAAAGCAGTGAATGCCAAGGATCTCTTTGGTTTCACGGTGGAACAGGATTTTCAGGCTGCCGACGTTCATGCCGACGATCTGCGCGCGCGCAAGGTGCTTAAACTGCGCCCGGCCCACTTCGTAGGGCACTTTCATCGCCGTCAGCTGCTGCTCGGTTTTCCCGACGGAGCTGATTTCCGGGATGGTGTAGATCCCGGTTGGGATATCTTCAATCAGATGGGCGGTTGCTTCCCCTTTGATCATTGCCTGTGCGGCAATACGCCCCTGATCGTAGGCTGCCGAGGCCAGGCTTGGGTAACCAATCACATCACCTACCGCATAGATATGCGGCTGTGCCGTCTGGTACATGCTGTTCACTTTCAGCAGGCCGCGACCGTCTGCTTCCAGTCCAACATTTTCCAGAAACAATGAATCGGTATTGCCGGTACGGCCATTGGCGTACAGCAGGCAGTCAGCTTTCAGCTTTTTACCCGATTTCAGGTGCATGATGACGCCATCAGCCACTCCTTCAACCTTGTCGAACTCTTCGTTATGGCGGATCACCACCCCGTTATTCCAGAAATGATAGGAAAGAGAATCTGACATTTCCTGGTCGAGGAATGCCAGCAGGCGGTCACGGGTATTAATCAAATCGACTTTAACGGCAAGCCCGCGGAAAATAGATGCGTATTCACAGCCGATCACTCCGGCACCATAGATAATCACATGGCCTGGCTCATGGTGCAGATTGAGGATCGAGTCACTGTCATAGATACGCGGGTGGCTGAAATCGACGTCCGGTGGGTGATAAGGACGAGAACCACAGGCAATGACGAACTTTTCCGCCGTCAGCCGTTCAATGCTGCCGTCATGGCTTTCAATTTCGAGGGTGTTGGCATCAACAAAACGCGCATCCCCCTGATAGATCTGGCAGTGGTTGCGTTCATAGAAGCCCTGGCGCATATGGGTTTGCTGGCTAATCACATTTTCGGTGTGCTTGAGGATGTCGGCGAAAGAGGAACGCAGAAGACGTGTATGGTCGCTATAGAGGGGATTTTGGTTGAACTCGATAATACGGCTGACAGCGTGGCGCAGCGCTTTCGAAGGGATGGTCCCCCAATGTGTACAACCGCCGCCGATATTGTGATAGCGCTCAATCACGGCGATGCGCGCACCCTGTTTCACCAGCCCCATTGCGGCACCTTCACCGCCGGGACCTGATCCAATGACAATGGCGTCGTAATCATAAGACTTTTGCATACCAATACGCCCTATATTTTATACAAATTTACAACAGGATTGTAACATCATGCCGGCAACTTCCCAATTCTAACCGTATTTTATACCATCAATTGATAAAATGCCGAGTTAACAGGGATTGACGAAGTTTGCCGGACTGTACGCTGAAATTTTTGTTATAGTGCCCCTCTGGCATGCACAACAGGCTTAAAAATGGGCGTCAGGGCGCAGCAAAAAGAACGTACACGGCGTACACTTATCGAAGCGGCTTTCAGTCAACTTAGTGCCGAGCGAAGTTTTGCCAGTCTCAGTTTACGAGAAGTTTCCAGGGAAGCGGGTATTGCCCCAACTTCATTTTATCGTCACTTCCGTGATGTGGATGAATTAGGCTTAACCATGGTCGATGAAAGCGGTTTGATGTTACGGCAGCTGATGCGCCAGGCGCGCCAGCGTATCGCTAAAGGCGGCAGTGTGATCCGCACATCCGTCTCCACCTTTATGGAGTTTATCGACAATAATCCAAACGCATTTCGCCTGCTGCTACGTGAGCGTTCCGGCACGTCAGCCGCGTTTCGTGCCGCCGTTGCCCGCGAAATACAGCATTTCATTGCCGAGCTGGCGGATTATCTGGAGATTGAAAACCGCGTGCCGCGCAGCTTTACTGAAGCCCAGGCGGAAGCGATGGTCATTATTGTGTTCAATGCCGGTGCCGAAGCGCTGGATATCGATGGCGGCCAGCGTCGTCAGCTGGAAGAGCGGCTGGTACTCCAGCTTCGTATGATTTCGAAAGGCTCATACTATTGGTATCGGCGGGAACAGGAGAAGCTGGCGGTGATGCTGCAATCCAACGATAAAAAGGAGACGACATGAGTTTAGCTACGGGTCGCGATAAGGGAACCCTGTTATTGACATTTCTTAGCGGACTGGCGATCAACGGCTCTTTTGCCGCTTTGTTCAGTACGGTGGTGCCGTTTTCAATATTTCCTCTGATTGTGCTGGGCCTTTCTACCTGGGGCCTGCATCAACGTTATCTCAACCGTGCCATGCCGGACGGTATGCCGTCGCTGGCGGCGGCATTCTTCCTGCTGGGTATTCTGGTATACAGCGCGATAGTCAGAGCAGAGTACCCTGATATAGGCTCTAACTTTGTGCCTGTAATACTGATGGTGATAGTCGTTTTCTGGATTGGCATGCGCTTAAAACGGTACTCTTCCACCTAGCCGCTCTTTCCATGTTGCCTGCTTTCCAGCCAATAAGGCGACAGGTTAACGACAGAGTTTGCTATCACGCCCCTGCCTTGCTGACAGGGGCGTGTGGTATTAACTGCGGCGCGTGAGTAATACACCGCACTCCATATGATGGGTATACGGGAACTGGTCAAACAGCGCCAGGCGAGTGATGTCATGCGTGGTGGACAGCGTGGCCAGGTTGTCGCACAGCGTCTGCGGGTTGCAGGATATATAAAGAATACAGGGATAGGCCTGTACCATTTTCACCGTTTCATCATCCAGCCCGCTGCGCGGCGGATCGACGAATATGGTTTCGCACTGGTAGCTGGTGAGATCGATTCCCTCCAGTCGCTTAAAGCGCCTTTCGCCATTCATTGCTTGCGTGAACTCTTCTGCCGCCATGCGGATAATCTGTACATTGTCTATCTGGTTAACGGCAATATTGTACTGAGCAGAGGCCACCGAGGGTTTGGCGATCTCGGTCGCCAGCACGCGGTTGAAGTTGCGCGCCAGCGCCAGCGAGAAATTACCGTTACCACAGTAAAGTTCAAGCAGGTCGCCACTGGCATTGCGCGTGCTATCCAGCGCCCATTCCAGCATTTTGACGTTTACAGCAGCGTTTGGCTGCGTGAAGCTGTTCTCCACCTGGCGGTAGGTCATCTCACGGCCGTCTACGGTCAGACGTTCATCAACGTAATCTTGATCGAGGCAGATTTTTGTTTTAGTGGCGCGGCCGATCAGATGCAGATCGAAACCTTCCGCCCGCAGGCCATCACGTAGCGCAGTGGCGGCCCGTTGCCACTCTTCATCCAGCTTACGGTGATAGAGCATTGATACCACCATCTGACCGCTAACCGTTGACAAATAGTCAATCTGGAACAGTTTAAATCGCAGTACGTGCTGGTCACGTAACCTGTTAATCAGACGCGGCATCAGGCGGTTGATTAGCTCACTGGCTGCCGGGAAACTGTCGACGCGAATGCGCTCACGCGTCTGCTGGTCGAAAATAATGTGGTACAGATCGTCACCCTCGTGCCAGATGCGGAACTCTGCACGCATCCGATAATGGCTGACCGCTGAACGGAAGACTTCCACTTCAGGGACGTTAAACGCAGACATCATTGATGTCAGGCGTGTCACTTTCTCAGTGAGCTGGTCTTCATATTGCTCAATTGGCAGCTGTTCGGGGGTCATGTTGATTCCTGATGATTTGTCAGTGATAGCCGGCCGATTGTAGGGATTCTGCAACTCATGTCCAGCGTTGTCCTTATCGGCAAGCCGTCAGAATGAGCTGCGTTGGCTTGTGGTTTTTTTTCCCGTTTCCTATCCAGTGATATTCGGATTCAACGTTCGTGGTAGAATTGCCGACCTGTTCGATAAATCTCACGAGACAGCGTATGGCTATGAAACCCCTGGAAGGGAATATGACTTCAGAGGACGCGACACCTTCTGCTCCACGTCCCACCGTGCTGATCTTTGACTCCGGCGTGGGTGGGCTTTCTGTCTATAGTGAAATCCGCGCATTGTTGCCCGATCTCCATTATCTCTACGCCTTCGATAATGTCGCCTTTCCTTATGGTGAAAAGTCGGAAGAGTTCATCGTCGAGCGCGTGCTGGCCATTGTTACAGCAGTTACCCGCCGCTATCCCCTTGCTTTGGTGGTAATCGCTTGCAACTCTGCCAGCACTGTTACACTGCCAGCCCTACGTGCGCGCTTTGCATTTCCTGTGGTTGGGGTGGTGCCAGCAATCAAACCTGCCGCCCGCCTGACCCGAAATGGTATTGTCGGCCTGCTGGCAACGCGGGGCACGGTTAAGCGCCCTTATACACATGAACTGGTAGCCCGCTTCGCCGGTGAATGTAGAACCGAAATGTTAGGTTCAGGAGAGTTGGTCGAACTGGCCGAGGCTAAACTGCACGGACAGCCGGTGGCGATTGAAGAGGTGAGACGCATTTTGCAGCCGTGGCTGCGTATGTCGGAACCGCCTGATACGGTGGTATTGGGCTGCACGCATTTCCCTCTTATCAGCGAAGAGCTTCAGCAGGTACTGCCGGAAGGTACCCGGCTGATTGATTCGGGAGCGGCGATAGCTCGTCGCACGGTATGGTTACTGGAAAATGAGTCGCCTGTAGCGGTTTCAACCGATGACAACATGGCTTTATGTCTGGACAATACCGAACAGGCAGTACAATTAATACCCGTTCTGCAACGTTACGGTTTCAAAACGCTCGAAAAACTGGCGCTTTAAGGCTCTTTAGAATGAAAAAGCAACACTCAGAAAGTTTTTTTTGATTAGCCCTTGTCAGCCGTGAGAAACTCCCTATAATGCGCCTCCACTGACACGGAACAACGGCTTACCGGCCGGCGTGTGGAGAGGTTCAGGAAGTTCTGAACCGCCGGAAAAACTTCTGTAAAAGAGGTTGACTCCGGAGGAGGAAAGCGTAATATACGCCACCTCGCGACAGGATGCCAAGGCACTGTACGCACCGCTCTTTAACAATTTATCAGACAATCTGTGTGGGCACTCGCAGGATTGATATCAGACGCCTCCGGGCGTCAAAAAAATATCAAGTCTTAAGAGTGAACACATAATGAAATTCATTATGACGTTTTACGATTGAGCATCGCTGGACTTGTTTCAGCAAATCGAACTTTTAATTGAAGAGTTTGATCATGGCTCAGATTGAACGCTGGCGGCAGGCCTAACACATGCAAGTCGAACGGTAGCACAGAGAGCTTGCTCTTGGGTGACGAGTGGCGGACGGGTGAGTAATGTCTGGGAAACTGCCCGATGGAGGGGGATAACTACTGGAAACGGTAGCTAATACCGCATAACGTCTACGGACCAAAGTGGGGGACCTTCGGGCCTCACACCATCGGATGTGCCCAGATGGGATTAGCTGGTAGGTGGGGTAATGGCTCACCTAGGCGACGATCCCTAGCTGGTCTGAGAGGATGACCAGCCACACTGGAACTGAGACACGGTCCAGACTCCTACGGGAGGCAGCAGTGGGGAATATTGCACAATGGGCGCAAGCCTGATGCAGCCATGCCGCGTGTATGAAGAAGGCCTTCGGGTTGTAAAGTACTTTCAGCGGGGAGGAAGGGTGAGAGGTTAATAACCTCCAGCATTGACGTTACCCGCAGAAGAAGCACCGGCTAACTCCGTGCCAGCAGCCGCGGTAATACGGAGGGTGCAAGCGTTAATCGGAATTACTGGGCGTAAAGCGCACGCAGGCGGTCTGTCAAGTCGGATGTGAAATCCCCGGGCTTAACCTGGGAACTGCATTCGAAACTGGCAGGCTAGAGTCTCGTAGAGGGGGGTAGAATTCCAGGTGTAGCGGTGAAATGCGTAGAGATCTGGAGGAATACCGGTGGCGAAGGCGGCCCCCTGGACGAAGACTGACGCTCAGGTGCGAAAGCGTGGGGAGCAAACAGGATTAGATACCCTGGTAGTCCACGCCGTAAACGATGTCGACTTGGAGGCTGTTCCCTTGAGGAGTGGCTTCCGGAGCTAACGCGTTAAGTCGACCGCCTGGGGAGTACGGCCGCAAGGTTAAAACTCAAATGAATTGACGGGGGCCCGCACAAGCGGTGGAGCATGTGGTTTAATTCGATGCAACGCGAAGAACCTTACCTGGCCTTGACATCCACGGAATTCTGCAGAGATGCGGAAGTGCCTTCGGGAACCGTGAGACAGGTGCTGCATGGCTGTCGTCAGCTCGTGTTGTGAAATGTTGGGTTAAGTCCCGCAACGAGCGCAACCCTTATCCTTTGTTGCCAGCGATTCGGTCGGGAACTCAAAGGAGACTGCCGGTGATAAACCGGAGGAAGGTGGGGATGACGTCAAGTCATCATGGCCCTTACGGCCAGGGCTACACACGTGCTACAATGGCGCATACAAAGAGAAGCGACCTCGCGAGAGCAAGCGGACCTCATAAAGTGCGTCGTAGTCCGGATCGGAGTCTGCAACTCGACTCCGTGAAGTCGGAATCGCTAGTAATCGTAGATCAGAATGCTACGGTGAATACGTTCCCGGGCCTTGTACACACCGCCCGTCACACCATGGGAGTGGGTTGCAAAAGAAGTAGGTAGCTTAACCTTCGGGAGGGCGCTTACCACTTTGTGATTCATGACTGGGGTGAAGTCGTAACAAGGTAACCGTAGGGGAACCTGCGGTTGGATCACCTCCTTACCTGAAGATACCTTCCGGCGCAGTGTCCACACAGATTGTCTGATAAAAAGTAACGAGCAAAGTCACACCAGAGTCCCCATCGTCTAGAGGCCCAGGACACTGCCCTTTCACGGCTGTAACAGGGGTTCGAATCCCCTTGGGGACGCCATACCGGTAACGAAGTGAAAGACGTTATCACCCGTATCTCAAAACTGATTCCGCGAAAGCGAGTCACGTTTGAGATATTTGCTCTTTAACAATCCGGAACAAGCTGAAAATTGAAACGACATGTCGTGTTCATTCTCCGTAATCAGAATGAAGCCACGATATGTTCGAGTCTCTCAATGCCTGCAACCGACACACGTCTTTCGGGACGCTTGTGGGTTGTGAGGTTAAGCGACTAAGCGTACACGGTGGATGCCCAGGCAGTCAGAGGCGATGAAGGGCGTGCTAATCTGCGATAAGCGTCGGTAAGGTGATATGAACCGCAATACCCGACGATACCCGAATGGGGAAACCCAGTGCAATCCGTTGCACTATCATGTCATGAATACATAGTGGCATGAGGCGAACCGGGGGAACTGAAACATCTAAGTACCCCGAGGAAAAGAAATCAACCGAGATTCCCCCAGTAGCGGCGAGCGAACGGGGAACAGCCCAGAACCTGAATCAGTTTGTGCCTTAGTGGAAGCGTCTGGAAAGTCGCGCAGTAAAGGGTGACAGCCCCGTACACAAAAAGGCACTTGCTGTGAGTTCGATGAGTAGGGCGGGACACGTGACATCCTGTCTGAATATGGGGGGACCATCCTCCAAGGCTAAATACTCCTGACTGACCGATAGTGAACCAGTACCGTGAGGGAAAGGCGAAAAGAACCCCGGCGAGGGGAGTGAAACAGAACCTGAAACCGTGTACGTACAAGCAGTGGGAGCACCTTCGTGGTGTGACTGCGTACCTTTTGTATAATGGGTCAGCGACTTATATTCTGTAGCAAGGTTAACCGTATAGGGGAGCCGCAGGGAAACCGAGTCTTAACTGGGCGTTAAGTTGCAGGGTATAGACCCGAAACCCGGTGATCTAGCCATGGGCAGGTTGAAGGTTGGGTAACACTAACTGGAGGACCGAACCGACTAATGTTGAAAAATTAGCGGATGACCTGTGGCTGGGGGTGAAAGGCCAATCAAACCGGGAGATAGCTGGTTCTCCCCGAAAGCTATTTAGGTAGCGCCTCGTGAACTCATCTCCGGGGGTAGAGCACTGTTTCGGCTAGGGGGCCATCCCGGCTTACCAACCCGATGCAAACTGCGAATACCGGAGAATGTTATCACGGGAGACACACGGCGGGTGCTAACGTCCGTCGTGAAGAGGGAAACAACCCAGACCGCCAGCTAAGGTCCCAAAGTCATGGTTAAGTGGGAAACGATGTGGGAAGGCACAGACAGCCAGGATGTTGGCTTAGAAGCAGCCATCATTTAAAGAAAGCGTAATAGCTCACTGGTCGAGTCGGCCTGCGCGGAAGATGTAACGGGGCTAAACCATGCACCGAAGCTGCGGCAGCGGACGTATCACCCAAGCAGATTCACTGAAGTGGATAACGATTGACGGAGCGCAGCGACGTCAATGCGCCATCAAAGTCGAGTCGGCTTCGGGATACGTCCGTTGGGTAGGGGAGCGTTCTGTAAGCCGTCGAAGGTGTGCTGTGAGGCATGCTGGAGGTATCAGAAGTGCGAATGCTGACATAAGTAACGATAAAGCGGGTGAAAAGCCCGCTCGCCGGAAGACCAAGGGTTCCTGTCCAACGTTAATCGGGGCAGGGTGAGTCGACCCCTAAGGCGAGGCCGAAAGGCGTAGTCGATGGGAAACGGGTTAATATTCCCGTACTGGGTGTTACTGCGAAGGGGGGACGGAGAAGGCTATGTTAGCCGGGCGACGGTTGTCCCGGTTTAAGCGTGCAGGCTTGAGTTCCAGGCAAATCCGGAACTCTTTAAGGCTGAGGCGTGATGACGAGGCACCACGGTGCTGAAGTAACAAATGCCCTGCTTCCAGGAAAAGCCTCTAAGCATCAGGTAACATCCAATCGTACCCCAAACCGACACAGGTGGTCAGGTAGAGAATACCAAGGCGCTTGAGAGAACTCGGGTGAAGGAACTAGGCAAAATGGTGCCGTAACTTCGGGAGAAGGCACGCTGGCGCGTAGGTGAAGCGACTTGCTCGTGGAGCTGAAGCCAGTCGAAGATACCAGCTGGCTGCAACTGTTTATTAAAAACACAGCACTGTGCAAACACGAAAGTGGACGTATACGGTGTGACGCCTGCCCGGTGCCGGAAGGTTAATTGATGGGGTTATCCGCAAGGAGAAGCTCTTGATCGAAGCCCCGGTAAACGGCGGCCGTAACTATAACGGTCCTAAGGTAGCGAAATTCCTTGTCGGGTAAGTTCCGACCTGCACGAATGGCGTAATGATGGCCAGGCTGTCTCCACCCGAGACTCAGTGAAATTGAACTCGCTGTGAAGATGCAGTGTACCCGCGGCAAGACGGAAAGACCCCGTGAACCTTTACTACAGCTTGACACTGAACATTGAGCCTTGATGTGTAGGATAGGTGGGAGGCTTCGAAGCGTGGACGCCAGTCTGCGTGGAGCCAACCTTGAAATACCACCCTTTAACGTTTGATGTTCTAACCTGGCGCCGTTACCCGGCGTGGGGACAGTGTCTGGTGGGTAGTTTGACTGGGGCGGTCTCCTCCCAAAGAGTAACGGAGGAGCACGAAGGTCAGCTAATCACGGTCGGACATCGTGAGGTTAGTGCAATGGCATAAGCTGGCTTGACTGCGAGAGTGACGGCTCGAGCAGGTGCGAAAGCAGGTCATAGTGATCCGGTGGTTCTGAATGGAAGGGCCATCGCTCAACGGATAAAAGGTACTCCGGGGATAACAGGCTGATACCGCCCAAGAGTTCATATCGACGGCGGTGTTTGGCACCTCGATGTCGGCTCATCACATCCTGGGGCTGAAGTAGGTCCCAAGGGTACGGCTGTTCGCCGTTTAAAGTGGTACGCGAGCTGGGTTTAGAACGTCGTGAGACAGTTCGGTCCCTATCTGCCGTGGGCGCTGGAAGATTGAGAGGGGTTGCTCCTAGTACGAGAGGACCGGAGTGAACGCACCGCTGGTGTTCGGGTTGTCATGCCAATGGCATTGCCCGGTAGCTAAGTGCGGAAAAGATAAGCGCTGAAAGCATCTAAGCGCGAAACTTGCCTCGAGATGAATCTTCCCTGACTCCTTGAGAGTCCTGAAGGGACGTTGAAGACGACGACGTTGATAGGTCGGGTGTGTAAGCGCAGCGATGCGTTGAGCTAACCGGTACTAATGACCCGTGAGGCTTAACCTTACAACGCCAGAAGCGTTCTGGGTTGTGTTGAGAGACGAAAAACGATATTCAGCTTGTTCACCGGAAAACAGATTTGCAGGAAACGAAAGATTTTGTGCTGAAGCAAGGCGGCAGGTGCAGTGAAGGAAAGCGCATACTGAGGTATGTGACTGAGTTTACAGGCGCGGCCAGTGCGGCACCAGTGAAAAAGATCCGTTTCGTGCACAAAGAATTTGCCTGGCGGCTTTAGCGCGGTGGTCCCACCTGACCCCATGCCGAACTCAGAAGTGAAACGCCGTAGCGCCGATGGTAGTGTGGGGTCTCCCCATGCGAGAGTAGGGAACTGCCAGGCATCAAATACAGACCAGTCATCTGGTCGCGACTTTACCCCTGACAAGGTAAAGGTGATACACCTGAAATCAGACGTTTTCTGATATCAGTACAGAATCGGTGGAGCGGTAGTTCAGTTGGTTAGAATACCTGCCTGTCACGCAGGGGGTCGCGGGTTCGAGCCCCGTCCGTTCCGCCACCCTTTTAGGGGCGTAGTTCAATTGGTAGAGCACCGGTCTCCAAAACCGGGTGTTGGGAGTTCGAGTCTCTCCGCCCCTGCCAAAAATAAGAAAACCTTGCTTATGCAAGGTTTTTTTTTGCCTGAAATTCACGTCATTCCCTTGCTGTAACGCCTAAGACATCCTGTAAAAGAGGGCCAGTATTCTGACCCGGCGGGTTTTATGACTGGCTATTCACCGGGAATCTAAGCAACTGACGAATATGCGCCTGCTGGTCGCTGTTTCCCAACCATACCGCAAACAGCGGTCTGCGAGCGATTGCTGTGTCAGGAACAACCATAAGGTCGCTGTATTCTTTGCCCCAGGTTTCCGGTAAAAAAGCGCAGGCCCCGGTAGTATGAAGCAGCTGGCGGGTTAAGTGTGCAGAAGTCGTGCTTAACACTGGCACATCATCAGCACCGGCCAGGAAGCCTGCATGCTGGTGAAAATCAGCGCCCCAATCCATCCTGATATACTGATATTTTTCATTTTTGTTCGATTTACGCGAGCGGAATAGCGACAGTGCAATGTGACCAATTTGCTGGCTGGCCAGTTCGTCCATTTTTGGCGCTTCAGTGGCGATCAACAGGTCAAGCTGACGTTCGTGCAATTGCTTAACCAGCGAATTTCGCTGCGCGATCCGCGCTTCAATATGTAAGTTTTCATGTTTTTCGTATAATTTTTGTAACCATGGAGTCAGGCACGTTTCCCATAGTGAGGCACTGGCCCCTATCGACAACTCGTGATGTTGCTGGGTATGTGCCACCTCTTTTTTTGCCATCAGCCAGGTACTCATCAGGTTTTCCGCATAGGGCAATAAACGCTCACCCGCTGCTGTCAGTCTGATGTTATTACGGTGACGAGTGAACAGATTCACGCCCAGCTGGTTTTCAAGCTGCCTGATACGAAAACTAACAGCAGATTGAGTGAGATAGAGCGCTTCGGCAGCCCGGCCAAAGTGTCGTGTTTTGCTCACTTCAAGGAAGGTTTTCAGTAATTCCGTATCCACATCTGACTCCTAAAAAACATTTATCGTCATGATTTAAATGTTTTGTTTTACACTCTGTCAAGCCTATCTAATACTCCGCGCCATAAATAGCACGGCCATATAAGAGTCAGGAGCGTGTCAATGGCGGAAAGCTTCGCAACAACTAATCGGTTTTTTGACAACAAACATTACCCTCGTGGTTTCTCACGTCACGGTGATTTTACTATTAAAGAAGCTCAACTTCTTGAGCATTATGGTAACGCTTTTAATGAGCTGGACCTGGCAAAGCGTCAACCCACTACGGAAGAAGAGCGTTTGTTTATTGAGGTATGCCGTGGTGTGCGTGAGCCACAGACCGAGGCTGAAAAAGTATGGTCAAAATACATGACCCGCATTAAACGTCCTAAACGTTTTCATACCCTGTCCGGTGGCAAGCCACAAATGGAAGGCGTTGAAGACTATTCGGACAGCGATGATTAACGAAAAAGGGCTTCGGCCCTTTTTTATTAAGCTAATCCAGACTATTTTGTAGATGGATCAGTAAACGGTCGATAGCCCGGTAGCTAACGGCTTCGGTCAGGTGTTCCCGACTAATCCATGGCTCCCCGGCCATGTCTGCGATAGTGCGGGCAACTTTCAGAATGCGTTGCCATGCGCGTACCGACAGACCCAGCTGGATCATTACCCGCTCCAGCCATTCAGCATCCTCAGGCGTCAGTTTACAACAAGCCCGGATTTCCTGGTTGCTCATTGCTGCATTCATTTTATTACAGCGCGCCAGCTGCCGTTCACGGGCCAACAGCACCCGTTCGCGCACCTGATGGCTGGACTCACTTTCGCCATGTTGAGCACTCATCATTCCTGCTGGCAGCAGTGGTACTTCCAGAGAAATATCAAAACGGTCAAGGAATGGGCCGGAGAGGCGGCTCAGATAGCGCAGCGTCTGCTGGGGTGATGAGCGATTATGCGGGCCGCGATAATGTCCGGTTGGGCTGGGGTTCATTGCTGCAATCAGCTGGAAGCGGGCCGGATAAGTAATTTTTGCTCTGGCTCGCGAAATGCTAATCTCTCCCGATTCAAGCGGTTCACGCAGTGCATCCAGCGCACGGCGTTCAAACTCGGGCAGCTCATCCAGAAACAGTACCCCGTTATGGGCCAGCGAAATTTCCCCGGGTTTAGGCAGTGATCCTCCACCCACCAGCGCATACAGTGATGCGCTATGGTGAGGGGCGCGGAAGGGTCTCTGGCGCCAGTTATGCCGAAAATCGCTGCCGGATATCAGACTGGCAAGGCTGGCGCTCTCTAACGCTTCACGATCGCTCAGGGGCGGCATCAGGCCACTAAGTCTGGATGCCAGCATCGTTTTGCCGGTTCCCGGCGGGCCGATGAGCAACAGATTGTGCCCTCCCGCTGCCGTGATCTCCAGCGCGCGCTTTGCCTGCTGTTGGCCGATAATTTCATTTAAATCTCCCGTGGACGGCAGGGATTCTTCAGGTTCGCAGTGCGCAGCATCCAGTGGTGCTTTACCATGTAAAAAGGCGCACACCTCCAGAAGATGGGTGGCAATCAGGCTCTCGCCATGCCGAATCAACCCAACATCATGCTGATTCTCGGCTGAGAGAATCAGTTGCCGACGAGCGTCTAACGCCGCCAGCGCAGCGGGAGTAGCGCCCTGTACGCCACGTAGCGTGCCTGTGAGGGCCAGTTCACCCAGAAATTCATACTGAATAAGTTTTTCTGCCGGAACCTGTTCTGAAGCCGCGAGAATGGCGACAGCGATAGGTAAGTCATATCTGCCGCCTTCTTTAGGCAGGTCGGCCGGTGCCAGGCTAACGGTTATCCGTTTAGCCGGGAAAAAAAAACCGCTGTTAAGGATGGCGCTGCGCACTCTGTCACGAGCCTCCTTAACGGTGGTTTCCGGCAATCCAACCAGTGATAATGCAGGAAGGCCATTACTGAGATGAACTTCCACGGACACCAGTGGTGCCTGGATGCCAATCGCGGCACGGGTGTAAGCAACTGATAGCGACATAGACTCTCCTTGTCCATACTACTGTGCGCTACCTCGTTTTATTCGGCGAGCAGGAAATATCAGAATTATGCAGCATCCCGCAATACTGCCAGGCCCAACCAGCTCCTGCCCTCTCCTCTACGAAGTGATAACATACCGCCATGCCACGTGAGGAAGTGACGCAGCGTGATTAATGAAAAACATTCATAATGTGATTAAACACTGATTATAAAGCATATTTTACAAATCTGGTCGCGTCGCTCTGCAATTAAATTACGAAAAAAGTTGAATCAAATCCAGAAACTGTGATACCTCTGTAGGTATTACTTCGAACAAGCGAACGAAAAGAATTCCAATGAAAGCCCTTCTACGAGTCGTCAGCCTGGTCCTAATTAACGTCGTCGTGATTATTTTCACGCCGTGCGGGGCTACGCTCGGAGGAAGAAAGGCTTAAAAAACAAGCCTGATTTCGAAAGAACCCCCGCACCGAAAGGTCCGGGGGTTTTTTTTTGTCAAGGTATCTTCGGCAGATAAACGGATAAGGGATGGCAGAATAAAATGCTGTTCTATCCGGCAAGAGATGGTGGAATAACAATGAATGGTGCTCAGTGGGTAGTTCAATCTTTGCGTACACAGGGAGTCGAAACGGTTTTCGGCTATCCGGGTGGGGCTATCATGCCGGTCTACGACGCGCTTTATGACGGCGGGGTTGAACACCTGTTGTGCCGCCATGAGCAGGGTGCAGCAATGGCCGCTATCGGTTTTGCCCGTGCCACCGGCAAAGTCGGCGTTTGCATTGCTACCTCGGGGCCGGGTGCCACTAACCTGATCACCGGGCTGGCTGACGCGATGCTGGACTCGGTACCCATTGTGGCCATCACCGGGCAGGTATCTTCAGCGGTGATGGGAACCGATGCCTTTCAGGAGATCGATGTTCTGGGCCTGTCGCTGGCCTGCACCAAACACAGTTTCCTCGTTGAATCGCTTGCTGAACTGCCGTCGGTGATGGCTGAAGCTTTTGCGATGGCGAAATCGGGCCGCCCTGGCCCGGTGCTGGTTGATATCCCTAAAGATATCCAGCTGGCTCACGGCGAGTTAAGCGCGCACCTGATGCCGGTTGAACCGGAGATGGCGCACCCTCACACAGAATTACAGCAGGCGCGTGAGCTGCTGGCACAGTCCAGAAAACCCATTTTGTATGTTGGCGGTGGCGTGGGCATGGCGGACGCGGTTGATGCTCTGCGTGCTTTCGCCAGCGCCAGCGGAATTCCCACCGTGGCAACCCTGAAGGGGTTGGGCGCGCCGGATGCGGATGATGCCTGTTATCTGGGGATGCTGGGAATGCACGGAACAAAAGCGGCGAACCTGGCGGTACAGCGCTGCGACCTGTTGATTGCCGTGGGCGCACGCTTCGACGACCGGGTCACCGGCAAGCTTGACACCTTTGCACCCTGTGCCAGCGTGATCCATATTGATATCGACCCGGCTGAACTGCATAAACTGCGCCGGGCGCATGTCGGGCTGCAGGGCGATATCAATAAGCTGTTACCGGATTTGCATCAGCCGGCAGACATCAGCGCCTGGCGTGAAGAGGTCATGTCCTTAAAAGCCGGGCACGGCTGGCGTTATGATCACCCGGGCGACGCCATTTATGCTCCGCTGCTGCTGAAACAACTGTCGGACCGTCAGCCACAGAGTGCGGTCGTCACTACCGATGTTGGCCAGCACCAGATGTGGGCTGCGCAACACATGCGCTTCAGCCACCCGCAAAACTTCATTACTTCCAGCGGATTGGGCACGATGGGCTTTGGCCTGCCGGCAGCCGTTGGTGCACAGGTTGCGCGCCCAGATGACACGGTGATCTGCGTTTCTGGCGATGGATCTTTCATGATGAACGTCCAGGAGCTGGGTACCATCAAGCGCAAACAGCTGCCGGTGAAAATTCTGCTGCTGGATAACCAACGCCTGGGCATGGTGCGCCAGTGGCAGCAGCTGTTCTTCGAAGAGCGCTACAGTGAAACCAATTTGTCAGATAACCCCGATTTCCTCGTGCTGGCCAGTGCTTTTGGCATTAAAGGCCAGCGTATTAGCCGAAAAGATCAGGTCGACGCTGCATTAAACGCCTTGCTGCACAGTGAAGGCCCCTATCTGCTCCATGTGGCCATTGACGAACATGAGAACGTCTGGCCTTTAGTGCCGCCGGGTGCCAGCAACGAAAATATGATGGAGAAAACCTCATGAAACAGCATCAATTGTCTATAGAAGCGCGCTTTCGCCCGGAAATACTGGAACGCATTTTGCGCGTGGTACGCCACCGTGGTTTTCAGGTGTGCTCGATGAATATGGCATCGCTGGTCAATACATCCAATATTAATATTGAGATGACCGTTGCCAGCCAGCGCTCTGTCGATTTACTGTCAACGCAGCTGAGTAAACTGATGGATGTCGCATGCGTTCAGATCCAACAACAAACTACACAACAAATCCGCGCATAAGCGCGCAAGGAAACAAGAATGACGAAGAAAGCAGACTTTATCTGGTTCAATGGCGAGATGGTAAAGTGGGAAGAGGCTAAGGTCAGCGTGATGTCCCACGCATTGCACTACGGTACGTCAGTCTTTGAAGGCGTCCGTTGCTACGACTCGCACAAAGGGCCGGTGGTCTTCCGCCATCGTGAACATATGCAGCGTCTGCGCGATTCGGCAAAAATCTATCGTTTTCCTGTGAGCCTGAGCGTTGATGAGCTGATGGAAGCCTGCCGCGCCACTCTGCGCAAAAATAACCTGAAAAGTGCTTATATTCGTCCTCTGGTATTTGTTGGTGATGTCGGCCTGGGTGTTAACCCGCCGGCGGGCTACGATACTGATATCATTATTGCTGCTTTCCCGTGGGGGGCGTACCTGGGCGCGGAAGCGCTGGAACAGGGCATCGACGCGATGGTCTCGTCCTGGAACCGTGTAGCGCCAAACACTCTGCCAACCGCAGCGAAAGCCGGCGGTAACTATCTGTCATCGCTGCTGGTCGGTAGCGAAGCGCGCCGCCACGGCTATCAGGAAGGCATCGCGCTGGACACCCAGGGCTATATCTCTGAAGGTGCCGGTGAGAACCTGTTTGAAGTGAAAGACGGGATCCTGTTTACGCCGCCATTTACCTCTTCAGCGCTGCCGGGAATTACCCGCGATGCGATCATCAAACTGGCGCAGGATATGGGCATTGAAGTGCGTGAGCAGGTGCTGTCGCGTGAATCTCTCTACCTGGCCGATGAAGTCTTTATGTCCGGCACCGCCGCAGAGATCACTCCGGTGCGTAGCGTTGACGGCATCCAGGTTGGCGAAGGCAAACGCGGCCCGGTCACCGCACGCATCCAGTCCGCGTTCTTTGGCCTGTTCACTGGCGAAACGGAAGATAAATGGGGCTGGCTGGATCCGGTAAACCCATAAGAAAATTAATTTTCGCGGTGGTCAGATGACGGCCGCGCACTGTCTGATTTCTGGAGTATAAGAGCATGCCTAAGTACCGTTCTGCCACCACCACCCACGGGCGCAATATGGCCGGCGCCCGCGCCCTGTGGCGCGCCACAGGGATGACCGATGATGATTTCGGCAAGCCGATCATTGCGGTAGTTAACTCCTTTACGCAGTTTGTACCGGGTCACGTTCATCTGCGCGATCTGGGTAAGCTGGTGGCAGAAGAAATCGAAGCCTCCGGCGGCGTGGCGAAGGAGTTCAACACCATCGCGGTGGATGATGGCATCGCCATGGGCCACGGCGGCATGCTCTATTCTCTGCCGTCGCGCGAGCTGATTGCCGATTCCGTAGAGTACATGGTTAACGCGCACTGTGCTGACGCGATGGTCTGTATCTCCAACTGCGACAAAATCACTCCCGGCATGCTGATGGCGTCACTGCGCCTGAACATTCCGGTGATCTTTGTCTCCGGCGGCCCGATGGAAGCCGGCAAAACCAAACTGTCCGATCAAATCATCAAGCTGGATCTGGTCGATGCCATGATCCAGGGTGCGAATCCTAACGTCAGCGATGCCGATAGCGATCAGATCGAGCGCTCTGCCTGCCCGACATGCGGCTCCTGCTCCGGCATGTTTACCGCGAACTCAATGAACTGTCTGACCGAAGCGCTGGGCCTGTCACAGCCGGGTAACGGCTCGCTGCTGGCCACGCATGCCGATCGTCGCGAACTGTTTCTTAATGCGGGGCGCCGTATCGTTGGCCTGGCGAAACGCTACTACGAGCAGGATGACGACAGCGTGCTGCCGCGCAGTATCGCCAGCAAAGCGGCGTTTGAAAACGCCATGACGCTGGATATCGCCATGGGAGGATCTACGAATACCGTTCTGCACCTGCTGGCGGCGGCGCAGGAAGGGGAAATCGACTTCGATATTTCTGATATCGATCGGCTGTCACGCCAGGTGCCGCATTTGTGCAAAGTGGCACCAAGCACCCAGAAATATCATATGGAAGATGTGCACCGCGCCGGGGGCGTGCTCGGCATTCTTGGTGAACTGGATCGCGCCGGCCTGATGGACAATAGGGTACGTAACGTGCTGGGCCTCAGTCTGCGTGAAACGCTGGATCGCTACGACATTATGCTGACGCAAGATGAAGCGGTGAAAAAGATGTTCCGCGCCGGCCCGGCGGGTATCCGTACCACTCAGGCATTCTCGCAGGACACCCGCTGGGAGACGCTGGATGACGACCGTCAGCAGGGCTGTATTCGCTCCCGCGAATTCGCTTTCAGTCAGGACGGTGGCCTGGCGGTACTGTACGGTAACCTCGCTGAAAACGGCTGTATCGTGAAAACCGCTGGCGTTGACGAAGGCAGCCTGGTATTCAGCGGCCCGGCGAAAGTGTACGAAAGCCAGGACGACGCCGTGGCGGCGATCCTCGGTGGCAAAGTGGTCGCTGGCGATGTGGTGGTGATCCGCTATGAAGGCCCGAAAGGTGGCCCCGGCATGCAGGAGATGCTCTATCCCACCACCTATCTGAAATCGATGGGGCTGGGCAAGGCCTGTGCGCTGATCACCGATGGCCGTTTCTCCGGCGGGACTTCCGGGCTGTCGATCGGCCATGCATCGCCGGAAGCGGCCAGCGGTGGCACCATCGCGCTGGTGAAAGATGGCGATATCATCAATATCGACATCCCGCAGCGCGGTATTCAACTGGACGTGGCGGAAAACGAGCTGGCGGCGCGGCGTCTGGAAGAAGACGCGCGTGGTGAAGCGGCTTACACCCCGCACGGGCGTGAGCGTCAGGTCTCCTTTGCTTTGCGCGCCTATGCAACGCTGGCCACCAGCGCTGACAAAGGCGCCGTACGCGACAAAAGTAAGCTGGGAGGCTAACAACGATGGCTGAGTCTCAACCGCTGTCCGAACAACCCAGTGGGGCTGAATATCTGCGTGCGGTACTGCGCGCACCGGTATATGAAGCTGCACAGGTTACACCGTTGCAGAAGATGGAAAAAATTTCTGCGCGCCTCGGCAATACGATTTTAGTTAAGCGTGAAGATCGCCAGCCGGTACACAGCTTCAAGCTGCGTGGTGCCTACGCGATGATCGCCGGGCTGAATGAAGATCAGAAAGCGCAGGGCGTGGTGACCGCGTCGGCGGGTAACCATGCTCAGGGCGTTGCGCTGTCGGCGAGCAAGCTGGGCATCAAATCCCTGATTGTGATGCCGGTTGCCACGGCGGATATCAAAGTTGATGCGGTGCGGGCGTTTGGCGGTGAGGCTTATCTGTTTGGTGCCAACTTTGACGAAGCCAAAGCCAAAGCGCTGGAGCTGGCGCAGCAGCATGGCTATACCTTTGTGCCTCCCTTCGATCATCCGATGGTGATCGCCGGGCAGGGGACGCTGGCGATGGAGCTGCTACAGCAGGATGCGCATCTTGACCGCGTGTTCGTCCCGGTGGGCGGCGGCGGGCTGGCGGCAGGGGTTGCTGTGCTGATCAAGCAGCTGATGCCGCAAATCAAAGTGATTGCGGTGGAAGCCGCAGATTCAGCCTGTCTGCAAGCGGCGCTGGATGCGGGGCAGCCGGTCGATCTGCCTCGCGTCGGGCTGTTTGCCGAAGGCGTGGCGGTGAAGCGGATCGGCAGCGAAACCTTTCGTTTGTGCCAGGCGTATCTTGACGACATCGTCACCGTTGACAGCGATGCCATCTGCGCCGCGATGAAAGATCTGTTTGACGATGTGCGTGCGGTGGCCGAGCCTTCGGGCGCGCTGGCGCTGGCAGGAATGAAAAAGTACATTCAGCAGCACCAGATCCAGGGAGAACGCCTGGCCCATGTGCTGTCCGGGGCCAACGTTAACTTCCACGGTCTGCGCTACGTTTCGGAGCGCTGCGAACTGGGCGAACAGCGCGAAGCGCTGCTGGCCGTCACCATCCCGGAGCAGCAGGGCAGTTTCCTGCGCTTCTGCCAGCTGCTGGGGGGGCGGGCGGTGACCGAGTTCAACTACCGTTATGCCGATGCTGATGAAGCCTGTATTTTCGTCGGCGTCCGGCTGACGCGTGGATCGGAAGAGCGGCAGGAGATCCTGCACCTGCTGACCGGGGGCGGTTACAAGGTGGTGGATCTGTCCGACGACGAAATGGCGAAGCTGCATGTACGCTATATGGTTGGCGGGCGTCCTTCCAAACCGCTGCGCGAGCGCCTGTTCAGCTTTGAGTTCCCGGAAGCGCCCGGCGCGCTGCTGCGTTTCCTGCAAACGCTGGGCGCCCACTGGAATATCTCGCTGTTCCACTATCGCAGTCACGGTACTGACTACGGCCGCGTGCTGGCAGCATTTGAACTGAGCGACAGCGAGCCACAGTTTGAAGAGCACCTGGCGGCGCTGGGTTATGACTTCCACGATGAAAGCGATAACCCGTCGTTCCGCTTCTTCCTTGCCGGCTAAAGCAGTTTCCAGAAAGCATCAATCAGCGGCTCCATGAGCCGCTTTTTTTGTACGCACACGCCTATTTCCAACGGATCCACCATCTCCACGTCCGCCAGTTGCAGAATACGGTTACGCACCGATTCCGGGCTGTTTTCCAGCACCACGTCCGGCAGCAGGGCGATCCCGCAGCCAACCGCCACCATAGAGACAATCGCTTCATGCCCGGAAACCGTGGCATAAATCTGTGGGTTGGCGATGCGGCGGTGGCGAAACCAGAGATCGATGCGGCGGCGCGAAGGCCCCTGATCGGGCAGGATAAAAGGAATGTGTGACCAGTCAGGTTTCGGCTGCGTTGCCTGTACGCGCACCGGGCAGGGCAGTGCCGGGGCTATCAGCACCAATGGGATCAGCCCCAGCGGGGTAAAACCAACGCTGGCGGGCAGCGTGTCCGGCCGGCCGGCAATGGCCAGATCCATCTCACCGGACTGCACTTTCTCCACGGCATCGGCGGCGTCACCGGTGGTTAGCTTGATTTCGACTAAAGGGTGTTCGGCGCGAAAGCGGTCGAGGATCGGCGGCAGATGGCTGTAGGCTGCGGTCACCGAGCAGAACAGCCTCAACTCGCCGCTCAGTGACGGGCCGTTTTGTCCAAGCGCATGGCGCATCTGCTGATATTGTAACAACGTCTCTTGAGCGAACTGGCGCAGACGTTCTCCGGCATCGGTCAGGGTCACCGTGCGGTTGTCGCGTAAAAACAGCGCCTGGCCGAGGTCGTCTTCCAGCCGCTGGATCTGCCGTGACAGCGTGGACGGACTGACGTGCATGGCGCGTGCGCTGCGGCCGAAATGGCGGCTGTCGGCAAGATGGAGAAACAGTTTCAGGTCACGCAGATCCATCGGATTCAGCCCTTATTTTCACGTTGCAGAATGTGCAACAACACGTTGTTAATATATCAATTTAAGCAATGTATTTCCTGTCATATGATAAGGTCTATTCAGGGCAGGGAAATAAATGCCCGGACAACAAACAACAATGCGAACACAACCTCATACGGAGTACCCATGGCGAACTATTTCAACACGTTGAATCTGCGCAACCAGCTGGCGCAATTAGGCAAATGCCGTTTTATGGCGCGCGAAGAATTTGCTGATGAAGCCAGCTACCTGAAAGGCAAAAAGGTGGTCATCGTGGGTTGTGGTGCTCAGGGCCTGAACCAGGGGCTGAACATGCGTGATTCCGGCCTGGACATTGCCTACGCGCTGCGCGCTGAAGCGATTGCCGAAAAGCGTGCTTCATGGCGTAAGGCGACCGAAAACGGCTTCAAAGTCGGCACCTACGAAGAACTGATCCCACAGGCTGACCTGGTGGTTAACCTGACGCCGGACAAACAGCATACTTCCGTGGTGCAGGCGGTTCAGCCATTGATGAAAGACGGTGCTGCGCTGGGTTACTCGCACGGTTTCAACATTGTTGAAGTGGGCGAGCAGGTACGTAAAGACGTCACGGTCGTGATGGTGGCACCAAAATGTCCGGGTACTGAGGTACGTGAGGAGTACAAACGCGGTTTCGGCGTGCCTACGCTTATTGCGGTTCACCCGGAAAACGATCCGAAAGGCGAAGGCATGGCGATTGCTAAAGCCTGGGCTGCGGCAACCGGCGGTCACCGTGCGGGCGTACTGGAGTCATCCTTCGTTGCCGAAGTGAAGTCTGACCTGATGGGCGAGCAGACCATCCTGTGCGGTATGTTACAGGCCGGTTCGCTGCTGTGCTTCGATAAGCTGGTGGCTGAAGGTACCGACGCGGCTTACGCAGAAAAACTGATCCAGTTCGGTTGGGAAACCATCACCGAAGCGCTGAAGCAGGGCGGGATCACCCTGATGATGGATCGCCTGTCCAACCCGGCTAAGCTGCGTGCTTATGCGCTGTCTGAACAGCTGAAAACCATCATGGCTCCGCTGTTCCAGAAGCATATGGATGACATCATCTCCGGTGAGTTCTCATCCGGCATGATGGCTGACTGGGCCAACGACGATAAAAAACTGCTGGGCTGGCGCGAAGAGACCGGTAAGACCGCGTTCGAAACCGCCGCGCAGTTTGAAGGTAAAATCGGCGAACAGGATTACTTCGATCAGGGCGTAGTGATGATCGCGATGGTGAAAGCGGGCGTTGAGCTGGCGTTTGAAACCATGGTCGCTGCCGGGATCGTTGAAGAGTCTGCCTACTACGAATCTCTGCACGAGCTGCCGCTGATTGCCAACACCATTGCGCGTAAGCGCCTGTATGAAATGAACGTGGTTATCTCTGATACCGCCGAATACGGTAACTACCTGTTCTCTTACGCGGCGGTACCGCTGCTGAAAGAGTTTATGACCACCCTGCAGGCGGGCGATCTGGGCAAACAGGTCAACACGTCGACCAGCGTTGATAACGCGCAGCTGCGCGACGTTAACGAAGCGATTCGTCACCATGATATCGAAACCGTTGGCCGCAAACTGCGCGGTTATATGACCGATATGAAACGTATTGCGGTAGCAGGCTAAGCTTGCCGGGCGGATGATTTATCCGCCCCGATAAAAAAAGCGCCTTACGGCGCTTTTTTTAATTGCGGTACAGCACCTTAATGATGTGATACCCGAACTGAGTATGCAGCGGCCCCTGTGGCTCGATCAGCGGGCAGGAAAACACCACCTTATCGAATGCCGGTACCATGGCACCCTGTTTGAATTCGCCCAAGTGGCCGCCTTTCTTGCCAGACGGGCAGGTCGAGTGTTTCTTCGCCAGTTTTTCAAAGTCCGCGCCCTGCCTGAGCTGCTCTAACAGGTCAAGCGCCAGCTTCTCTTCTTTTACCAGAATGTGCAGTGCTGCTGCGTTTTTTGCCATGATGTTGCCTTGAGTTTTGTGGATTACGCTCGCTATACTACCACGCTGTAATTCCCCTCCTCCCGTAATTTCATCGAGTGATTTATCTATGCGTCTTAACCCTGGTCAGCAACACGCCGTGGAATTTGTTACCGGACCCTGTCTGGTACTGGCCGGAGCCGGATCGGGGAAAACGCGGGTGATTACTAACAAAATTGCCCATCTGATCCGCGAATGCGGCTATCAGCCGCGCCATATCGCGGCAGTGACTTTTACCAACAAAGCTTCGCGTGAGATGAAAGAACGCGTGGCGCAAACCCTGGGGCGCAAAGAAGCTCGTGGGCTGATGATCTCCACCTTCCACACGCTGGGGCTGGAGATCATCAAGCGTGAATACGCCGCGTTGGGGATGAAATCGAACTTTTCCCTGTTTGACGATCAGGACCAGCTGGCGTTGCTGAAAGATTTAACCGAACAGTGGCTGGAAAACGATAAAAATCTGCTGCAACAACTCGTTTCAACCATTTCAAACTGGAAAAACGATTTGATGGATCCGTCGCGCGCAGCGGCGGGCGCACTGTCAGAGCGTGACAGGCTGTTTGCCCACTGTTACGCGCTGTACGATAAGCATCTTAAATCCTGTAACGTCCTTGATTTTGACGACCTGATCCTGCTGCCTACGCTGCTTTTCCAGCGCAATCAGGAAGTGCGCGAACGCTGGCAGCAGCGCATCCGCTATCTGCTGGTGGATGAATATCAGGATACCAACACCAGCCAGTATGAGCTGGTAAAGCTGCTGGTGGGGACCAGGGCGCGCTTTACCGTGGTGGGGGATGACGATCAGTCTATCTATTCCTGGCGCGGGGCGCGGCCGCAAAACCTGGTGTTGTTACAGCAGGATTTCCCGGCGTTACAGGTGATTAAACTGGAACAGAACTACCGTTCTTCCGGGCGCATTCTCAAAGCGGCTAACATCCTGATTGCTAACAATCCGCACGTTTTTGAAAAACGTCTGTTCTCTGAACTGGGTTATGGTGCCGAGCTGAAAGTGGTCACCGCCAACCATGAAGACCACGAAGCGGAGCGGGTGATTGGTGAACTGATTGCCCACCATTTCATCAACAAAACGCAGTACAAAGACTACGCCATTCTTTATCGCGGCAACCATCAGTCGCGGGTGTTCGAAAAGTTGTTGATGCAGAACCGCATTCCGTATCGCATCTCGGGCGGTACGTCATTTTTCTCGCGCCCGGAAATCAAAGATCTGCTGGCTTATCTGCGGGTACTGACCAACGCCGACGATGACAGCGCTTTTATGCGTATCGTCAATACGCCGCGCCGGGAGATCGGTTCAGCAACCTTGCAGAAGCTGGGCGAATGGGCGATGCAGCGCAACAAAAGCCTGTTTACCGCCAGCTTCGATGTGGGCCTTGGGCAAACCCTGACCGGGCGCGGGCTGGAATCGTTGCAGCGTTTCACCCACTGGTTGCAGGATATCGCCAGGCTGGCGGAACGTGAGCCGGTGGCGGCGGTGCGCGATCTGATCCGTGGCATCGACTATGAAAGCTGGTTGTTTGAGACCTCTGCCAGCCCGAAAGCGGCCGAAATGCGCATGAAAAACGTCAATACGCTGTTCCAGTGGATGACGGAAATGCTGGAGGGCAGTGACATTGATGAACCGATGACGCTGACTCAGGTGGTCACGCGTTTCACCCTGCGTGACATGATGGAACGCGGTGAAAGCGATGAAGAGTCCGACCAGGTACAGCTGATGACGCTGCATGCCTCCAAAGGTCTTGAGTTCCCGTATGTCTTTTTGGTGGGGATGGAAGAAGGGCTGTTACCGCATCAGAGCAGCATTGATGAAAACAACGTCGAAGAAGAGCGCCGGCTGGCCTATGTGGGCATTACCCGTGCGCAGAAAGAGCTGACGTTTACCCTGTGCCGTGAGCGCCGTCAGTATGGCGAACTGGTGCGCCCGGAACCGAGTCGTTTTCTGCTGGAGCTGCCGCAGGACGATTTGCAGTGGGAAAGCGAACGTAAGGTGGTGAGCGCTGAAGAAAGAATGCAGACCGGCCAAAGCAGAGTGGCCGGTCTGCGTGCGATGCTGGATAAAGCCAGGAAGTAATGCAGCCTTCAGCGCTGCAAAGCACCTCTGCCTCAGACGATGATCAACGGCCAGTGCACGTAGCTCTGCCAGCGTGCCTCCTGCTGCAGCAGTTCAGCACGTAAGGGGTGCGCTTGCAGCCAGCCGGACGGCAGCATCACCGTCAGATTGTCATCATCGGCCAGCAGGCGCACCGCCGGTAATCTGTCATCGCGTCTGCGGCTGGCAAAAACGATCGCCAGACGCAGCAGGCGAGACAGGCGTTCAGCAATGCGCGGGAGTAGGGCATTTTGTTGGCTCAGTAACGGCAGGTCGATGTGGCCGACCTGATTTTGTAACAGGGTGGCCAACAGTTTTTTCTGCGCCGGAGTGAAACCGGGTAAATCCAGGTGGCCAACCAGATAGGCTGCATGCTGCGGTGCCTGACGGAAATCGACGCTTAGCCCAATTTCGTGGATCAGGCTGGCACTGGCCAGCAGCTCGCGGCTGCGTTCGTCCAGCTTCCAGCGCTGGCTGACCTGGCGGGCAAAGCTATCCGCCAGCTGGCGCACCCGTTCTGCCTGCTCCGCGTCGATAGCAAAACGACGCTGGACATCGTGTAGCGTGCGGCTGCGGATATCGCGATCGACCGGCAGATGCAGCATGCCATAAATCAGCCCTTCGCGCAGCGCACCGCCCGCCAGCGTCATGCTGCTGATGCCCAGTTCGTTAAAAATGGCGATAAGTATCGACAGCCCGCTCGGGAAGACCAACGCGCGTTCAAGGGTTAACCCTTCAATTTCCAGCTCTTCCAGCTTGCCACACTGAATTGCACGCTGTTTCAGCTGCTGCAGTTTGTTCAGCGTAATGCGCTCGTCCATACCTTGCGCCATCATGATTTCCTGCAGCGCCTGGACGGTGCCGGATGCCCCTACGCACACCTGCCAGCCTTGCTCTTTTAGCGAGCCAGCTATGGGGCGGATCATCGCGCGCGCGGCCTGCTCGGCCCGTTCGAAATTCACTTTGCCAAGTTGACGATCGCTGAAATAGCGCTCCAGCCAGGTGACGCAGCCCATAGACAGGCTAAACAGCGTAGTGGTTTGCGGCCCTTTGCCGGTCACCAGTTCGGTGCTGCCACCGCCGATATCGACCACCAGACGTTTATCCGATCCACCGGTGGTATGCGCCACGCCCTGATAAATCAGGCTCGCTTCTTCCTCGCCGCCGATCACGTTGACCGGGCAGCCAAGCACCTCTTGCGCTTTAACCAGAAAGCTTCCCGCATTGGCGGCAATGCGCAGGGTAGCCGTAGCCACCACGCGGATATGTTCGGAGGGGATATCCTCCAGCTGTTCAGAAAACAGCCGCAGACACTGCCATCCGCGCTCCATTGACTCATCGGAAAGGTTATTATCCGCATCAAGTCCGGCGGCAAGACGCACCTTGCGCTTGATGCGGGCGACGGTCTGGATGCTGCCAGCCACCTCACGCACCACCAACATGTGAAAGCTGTTCGACCCTAAATCGATCGCCGCATAGAGTGATGATGCGCTCAGCATAGCCCCTTAACCTGAACGTTTACGGTTAGGGCCACGTGGTGCACTGCTGCGGCGGTTGTTGTTACCGCCACGGCGCGGACCATTCCCTGAACGGTTGCGGGTTAAACGCTTAGGCGGCGGGAGATCGCCCATTAGCGCATCGCTGTTATACCGACTAACCGGGATGCTGTGGCCGATGTACTCTTCGATGGCCGTCAGATTCAGCGCGTACTCTTCACAGGCCAGGCTGATTGAATGCCCGTTAGCGCCCGCACGCCCGGTGCGACCAATACGGTGTACGTAATCTTCACGGTCGTCAGGCAAGTCGTAGTTAAAGACGTGAGTCACGGCGGGAATGTGCAGACCACGCGCGGCAACGTCAGTAGCCACGAGGATATCGACATCACCTTTGGTGAAGTCATCAAGGATGCGCAGGCGCTTTTTCTGCGCCACGTCGCCGGTCAGCAGGCCGACGCGATGGCCATCGGCAGCCAGATGGCCCCAGATATCTTCGCAACGATGCTTGGTATTGGCGAAAATGATGGTGCGATCCGGCCACTCTTCTTCAATCAGCGTTTGCAGCAAACGCATTTTTTCTTCGTTGGAAGGATAGAACAATTCTTCTTTAATACGATGCCCGGTTTTCTGGTCCGGCTCGACTTCAACGTATTCGGCATTGTTCATGTTCTCAAACGCCAGTTCTCGTACGCGGAATGACAGGGTGGCAGAGAACAGCATGTTCAGGCGTTGACTGGCGGCTGGCATGCGACGGAATAACCAGCGAATATCTTTGATGAAGCCAAGGTCGAACATACGATCGGCTTCGTCGAGTACCACGACCTGAATGGCGCCCAAATTGACGTGATTTTGTTTAGCGTAATCGATTAAACGGCCGGTGGTGCCGATCAGTACATCGACACCGCTTTCCAGCACTTTTAGCTGTTTGTCATAACCGTCGCCGCCATAGGCAAGGCCGAGCTTCAGGCCCGTTATCTGCGCCAGCGGTTCGGCGTCTGCATGGATTTGTACCGCCAGTTCGCGCGTTGGGGCAAGGATGAGTGCGCGGGGCTGGTTAACCTGACGGCCTTCCGGAGCAGGGTGAGAAAGAAGATGATGGAACGTTGACGTCAGAAACGCCATCGTTTTGCCGGTACCTGTTTGCGCCTGACCTGCTACATCACGCCCGGAGAGCGTAAACGGTAATGCCAGCGCCTGAATAGGCGTGCAATTATGAAACCCTTTAGTTTCAAGGGCTTCAATCACCTGAGGGTGCAGGGCGAAGTCGGAAAACTTCTGTTCTGTTAAGTGTGTTTTGCTCATAGTGTGGTAGAATATCAGCTTACTATTGCTTTACGAAAGCATATCCGGTGAAATAAAAGCAGTGAAATAAACTCAGCCTGATGCCGCTCAGTGCGACATCAAAGGTAAAGATAATCTCCTGGAGTAAACATGAGCGATAAAATTGTTCACCTGACCGATGACAGCTTTGAAACCGACGTCCTCAAAGCTGATGGGTTAACGCTGGTCGACTTCTGGGCAGAATGGTGCGGCCCGTGCAAAATGATCGCCCCGATTCTTGACGAAGTGGCTGCCGAATATGAAGGCAAACTGACTATTGCTAAGCTGAACATCGATGAGAACCCGGCCACGGCACCTAAATACGGCATTCGCGGTATTCCTACCCTGCTGTTGTTCAAAAATGGTGAGGTTGCTGCAACTAAAGTTGGCGCACTGTCTAAAGGCCAGCTTAAAGAGTTCCTGAACGCGAATCTGGGCTAATTATGTCCTGCCGGCGCCTTGCGGTTCGAATTTTTCGTTGACCGCTAGACGCCCGGCATTAAGCGTGCTAATTTAAGTCTACTGCACGACGAACTTACCTTTACCTGTAGTTTAAATCTTTAGAATTATTCCTTTGCTGAACAGCGTATCCATCTAAGCCTTACAAAGGTTCAGCAATCTGACGGTTAGTACCAACTGATTTCCGGATTCCTGTTTACCGTCTCCCTCGTTTCAGATCTGCATTTTCCTGCACGCGATCGTCGAGCGGACCTCAGAACCAGGAACCGATATAAACAGGCATGGATCTTTCGCCATACCATTCACGACAAACAGTTCAAGATATACCCCGAGTTTAAGAACCCACCATTATGAATCTTACCGAATTAAAAAATACGCCGGTTTCTGACCTGATCACTCTCGGCGAAAATATGGGGCTGGAAAACCTGGCCCGTATGCGTAAACAGGACATCATTTTCGCCATCCTTAAGCAACATGCTAAAAGCGGCGAAGACATCTTCGGCGATGGCGTACTCGAGATATTGCAGGACGGATTTGGTTTCCTCCGCTCCGGCGACAGCTCCTACCTCGCCGGTCCCGATGATATCTACGTTTCCCCCAGCCAAATCCGCCGCTTTAACCTTCGTACTGGTGACACCATCTCTGGCAAGATCCGCCCGCCTAAAGAGGGAGAGCGTTACTTTGCGCTACTGAAGGTTAACGAGGTTAACTATGACAAACCGGAAAATGCCCGTAACAAAATCCTGTTTGAAAACTTAACTCCGCTGCATGCCAACTCCCGTCTGCGCATGGAGCGTGGCAACGGTTCTACCGAAGACTTAACCGCACGCGTACTTGATTTGGCTTCGCCGATTGGTCGCGGTCAACGTGGCTTGATTGTCGCCCCGCCCAAAGCGGGTAAAACCATGCTGCTGCAAAATATCGCGCAGAGTATTGCCTACAACCACCCTGACTGCGTACTGATGGTGTTGCTGATTGACGAACGCCCGGAAGAAGTGACGGAGATGCAGCGTCTGGTGAAAGGGGAAGTCATCGCTTCTACCTTTGATGAACCTGCATCACGTCACGTTCAGGTCGCTGAAATGGTGATCGAGAAGGCCAAACGCCTGGTTGAGCACAAAAAAGACGTTATCATCCTGCTGGACTCTATCACTCGCCTGGCGCGTGCCTATAACACCGTGGTTCCTGCCTCTGGCAAGGTACTGACCGGTGGTGTGGACGCCAATGCCCTGCACCGTCCTAAGCGTTTCTTTGGCGCTGCACGTAACGTGGAGGAGGGCGGTAGCCTGACCATTATCGCTACCGCGCTGGTGGATACCGGTTCGAAGATGGATGAAGTGATCTACGAAGAATTTAAAGGTACAGGTAACATGGAACTGCATCTGGCGCGCAAAATCGCCGAAAAACGCGTGTTCCCTGCTATCGATTACAATCGCTCCGGTACGCGTAAGGAAGAGCTGCTGACGACGTCAGAAGAGCTGCAGAAAATGTGGATCCTGCGTAAGATCATTCACCCAATGGGCGAAATCGATGCGATGGAGTTTCTGATTAATAAGTTGGCGATGACCAAAACCAACGATGAATTCTTCGATATGATGAAACGTTCATAACTGAGTAAGGTTTGCGTAGCTTAGCGACGAGGCTGTCGTCATTGCCTGCAGCTGCTGCAACTAAACCGAACAAAACTCGGGTAACGCCACGCTAAGTCGTGGCGTTTTTTGTTTTTGCTCTATAGGATCTTCTCAACAAGCACGTTTACACCATAATATACGGCACAGGATGGAAGCCGCAGGGAGCGTTGATTATGCGCGCCCTGATGAATAAAATCAGAATCAGACGAGTGTATGTGGCATAAATTTTGCTTGTAACATGACGCGATTCCTAGCAGAGAGCTGGTTAATGTGAATTTACTCAATACGAGTACGGAGCTTGCCCTAACTTTTTTATTTTCGTTAGCGTTTCTTTTTTTTGCGCGTAAAGCCGCTAAGAAAATTGGACTGGTGGATAAACCTAACTACCGCAAGCGTCATCAGGGAGCGATTCCGTTAGTCGGCGGTATTTCAGTTTTTGCCGGAAGTTGCTTCGCCTTTACATTAACGGATTTCTACATTCCTCATATTTGGCTGTACTCAGGCTGTGCCGGCTGTCTGGTCATGGTGGGCGCACTGGACGATCGCTATGACATCAGCGTGAAATTTCGCGCCGTGGTCCAGGCGGCTGTTGCCGTCGTCATGATGATGAAAGCTAAGATTTATCTGCTTAGCCTGGGTTATATCTTCGGCCCCTGGGAGCTGATTGTCGGTCCATTTGGTTATGTCCTGACGCTGTTTGCCGTCTGGGCTGCTATCAATGCGTTCAATATGGTTGATGGAATCGACGGGCTGTTGGGCGGGTTGTCCTGCGTCACGTTCCTGGCTATGGGCATCATTTTACTCTTTGACGGCCAGAATAGCCTCGCCATGTGGTGCTTTATCATGATTGCCGCCATCATTCCCTATATTATGTTGAATCTCGGCATGCTTGGCCGCCGTTATAAAGTTTTTATGGGTGATGCGGGCAGCACGCTGATTGGTTTTACTATTATCTGGATCCTGCTGGAAACCACTCAAGGCCAGAATCATCCTATCACGCCCGTTACGGCCCTGTGGCTGATTGCCATCCCGCTGATGGATATGGTGGCGATTATGTATCGCCGACTGAGCAAAGGCATGAGTCCGTTCTCGGCTGACCGTCAACATATTCACCATCTGATCATGCGTGCGGGTTTTACCTCGCGCCAGGCGTTTGTGCTGATCACCGCAGCGGCGGCGTTGCTGGCGCTGATTGGCGGGCTTGGGGAATATCTTTCATTCGTGCCTGAATGGCTCATGCTGGTGCTGTTTTTACTGGCCTTTATGCTGTATGGCTACTGCATCAAACGCGCATGGCGTGTGGCGCGCATGATAAAACGCCTGAAGCGCCGGCTGCGCAATAGCAATAACGCTAATAAACCCTCTGATGACAGCTAAAAGCCTGACCACAAGGAAATTGAAGTATGAATCATCCTGATGCTGGCGATAACGAACTGGATATTCGCGGCCTTTGCTGCGCGCTATGGTGTGGTAAACTTTGGATTATCGCCGGTGGCGGGTTGTTTGCACTGCTGGCCTGGGTCTATTCACTGCTGGTGACGCCACAATGGAGTACGATTGCGATCGTCGATCGGCCAACGGTGAATGCGTTATCCGGGTTTTATTCTCAGCAGCAGTTTTTGAAAAATCTCGATATGCCTGCAGATAATCTGACCGTTGCACCGCAAACGGTCATTGATGAAGCGTATCAGGAATTCATCATGCAGCTGTTCGCCTGGGACAGTCGGCGTGAGTTCTGGCTGCATTCCAGCTACTACCAAAACAGGAAGAGCGGCAATGCGCGTCAAGATGCCGCGTTACTGGATGAACTGATAGCCAATATCCAGCTGCAGCCCGCCGACAGCGCAAAAAATATCAATGATACCGTTAAGATTGTGGCGGAAACGGCAGCCGATGCGAACACCCTGTTACGTCAATATGTGGCGTTCGCCAATGCACGCGCTACGGCTCATCTTAATCAGGAGTTGCGCGCGGCGTGGGCCGCACGCAGCATACAGATAAAAGCGCAGATCAAACGTCAGCAAGATGTCGCTAAAGCGATTTACCTCCGTCAGTTGAACAGCGTCCGGCAGGCTTTGAAGATCGCTCAGCAACAGGGTTTCGAGCAGTCAAGGACGCAAACGCCTTCCGAACAGCTGCCAGACTCCGAACTGTTCCTGCTTGGTCGCCCTATGCTACAGGCGCGGCTGGAGAATCTGCTGGCCAGCGGCCCGTCTTACGAACTGGCGTACTATCAAAACCGGGCAATGATGACGACGCTGAACGTTGGGCCAACGCTGGTCAAATCATTCCAGGCCTGGCGTTACTTGCGTACCCCGGAAGAACCGGTGAAGCGCGATAGCCCGCGCCGTGCGTTACTTATGATGATGTGGGGCGCAGTGGGCGTATTAGTGGGCGCTGGCACGGTGCTGATCCGCCGTCCCCGTCGTTAAGTTGTCACAGACTCATGCGGTTAAACACATTCGAATAAAGAGAGCCACGGTGAAAGTATTAACGGTTTTTGGCACGCGCCCCGAAGCGATAAAAATGGCACCGCTGGTGCATGCGCTGGCGCAGGAAGACGGAATAGAGTCGCGCCTGTGCGTGACTGCGCAGCACAGGGAAATGCTCGATCAGGTGCTACAGCTGTTCGCCATCGTGCCGGATTACGATCTTAATATCATGCAGCCGGGGCAGGGATTGACCGAGATCACCAGCCGCATTCTCGCCGGGTTGAAAACGGTATTTGCTGATTTCACCCCGGATGTGGTTCTGGTTCATGGCGATACCACCACCACGCTGGCGGCCAGTCTGGCCGCTTTTTATCATCGTATCCCGGTTGGGCATGTGGAAGCCGGGCTGCGCACCGGCGATCTCTGGTCTCCGTGGCCTGAGGAGGCGAACCGAACGTTGACGGGGCATCTGGCGAGCTATCATTTCACCCCTACCGCCAGCACGCAGCAGAACCTGCTGCGTGAGAATGTACCTGCTGAACGGATTTTCGTTACCGGCAATACGGTGATTGACGCGCTGTTCTGGGTGCGCGACCGGGTGTTAAGTGATGAGGGGTTAAGAAACGGTCTTGCGGCGCGTTACCCATTCCTCTGTACTGATAAAAAAATGATTTTGGTCACCGGACACCGACGCGAAAGCTTCGGCGATGGTTTTGAACGTATTTGCAACGCGCTGGCAGAGATTGCCCGCCTGCACCCGCAGACACAGATCGTCTACCCGGTACATCTTAATCCCAATGTGAGTGAGCCGGTCAATCGCATTCTGCACGGTATTGATAACGTCATTCTTATCGAACCGCAGGAATATCTGCCGTTTGTCTGGTTGATGAACCGCGCCCGGCTGATCCTGACTGATTCGGGCGGCATTCAGGAGGAAGCTCCTTCGTTGGGCACGCCGGTACTGGTGATGCGCGACACCACCGAACGCCCTGAAGCGGTTACTGCCGGCACGGTTCGTCTGGTTGGCACTGAGGGCGCGAAAATCGTTAGTGAAGTCACCCGTCTGCTGACCGATGATGAAGCCTGGCAATCCATGAGCCGCGCGCATAATCCCTACGGTGACGGGCTGGCGTGCCAGCGTATTGTGCAGGCGCTGAAAAAAATTGGATAACCTCATGAGCTTCAGAACCATTTCAGTCATCGGGCTGGGCTACATCGGCTTGCCCACCGCCGCAGCCTTTGCATCATGTCAAAGGCAGGTTATTGGTATTGATATCAATGCGCATGCGGTTGCCACCATCAATCGCGGAGAAGTTCATTTCACCGAGCCGGAGCTGGATCGCGTGGTGAAAACGGCGGTAGAGGGCGGTTTTTTACGCGCTGCAACCCGGCCGCAGCCTGCTGATGCCTTTCTGATTGCCGTTCCTACGCCGTTCAAAGGCAATCACCAGCCGGATATGACTTACGTGCAGGCAGCCGCAGAGTCTGTTGCAGTGGTACTGAAAAAGGGCGATTTGGTGATCCTTGAGTCCACCTCGCCAGTAGGCTCCACCGAGCAGATGGCGCAATGGATGGCGGCTGCCCGGCCGGATCTGTCGTTTCCACAGCAGGCGGGTGAAGCTGCTGATATCCAGGTGGCTTACTGCCCGGAACGCGTACTGCCAGGGAAAGTAATGACCGAACTGCGTAAAAACGATCGGGTGATCGGCGGCATGACCGCCACCTGTTCGCAGCGGGCCAGCGATCTCTACAAGCTGTTTGTGGAAGGCGAGTGCGTGGTGACGCACGCACGCACTGCCGAGATGTGTAAACTCACCGAGAACAGTTTCCGCGATGTGAATATTGCTTTCGCCAACGAACTGTCGCTGATCTGTACTGAACAGGGGATCAACGTCTGGGAACTTATCCGGCTGGCAAACCGTCATCCGCGCGTCAATATCCTGCAACCCGGACCTGGCGTTGGCGGTCACTGCATTGCCGTCGATCCGTGGTTTATCGTGGCACAGAATCCTGAGTTGGCGCGGATTATCCGCACCGCGCGTGAAGTTAACGATAGCAAACCGCACTGGGTACTGGAACAGGTACAGCGGCAGGTTGCCGATTGCCTGATGGCCAGCAACCGCCGTGCCAGCGAGCTGAAGATAGCCTGTCTTGGCCTGGCGTTTAAGCCCGACATTGACGATCTGCGTGAAAGCCCGGCGGTACAGGTGACCAGCATGATCGCCGCCTGGCATCAGGGGACCACGCTGGTGGTGGAGCCGAACGTGCCGCACCTTCCCGCCGCACTACAGGAAAAAGCCACGCTGGTCACTCTGGACGACGCCCTGCAACAGGCTGATGTACTGGTCATGTTGGTCGATCACCGTCAGTTTAAGGCCATCGATCCGGCCACGCTCAATCAGCCGTGGATCGTAGATACTAAAGGGGTATGGAAATGACGCGTATTCTGGTGACCGGTGGCGCAGGCTTTATCGGTTCTGCCGTTGTGCGTCACATCCTGTCTTCCTCGTCGGATCGGGTTCTGGTGCTGGATAAGCTCAGTTATGCAGGTAATCTGGCCTCTCTGGCTCCGGTTGCGGACAACCCGCGTTTTACCTTCAGCAAAACAGATATCTGCGACCGCGCCGCGCTGGATGGCGCGATCGCCGCTTTTCAGCCGCAGCTGATTATGCATCTTGCGGCAGAAAGCCACGTTGACCGCTCTATTGACGGCCCGCGGGCGTTTGTTGAAACCAATGTTGTTGGCACCTGCATGATGCTGGAGGCAGCAAGACACTACTGGCTTTCGTTGCCCGCACCAGAGAAATCGACTTTCGTTTTTCACCATATTTCCACCGATGAAGTGTTCGGCGATCTGGCAAACGACACGGATTTCTTCACCGAAACCACGCCTTATGCCCCCAGCAGCCCCTATTCTGCGACGAAAGCGAGTAGCGATCACTTAGTTCGCGCCTGGCATCGTACTTATGGGCTGCCGGTAATAGTGACCAACTGCTCCAATAACTACGGCCCGTACCATTTCCCGGAAAAGCTGATCCCTTTGATGATTATCAATGCGTTAGCGGGTAAGCCGCTGCCGGTTTATGGTGATGGCGGGCAGATTCGCGACTGGCTGTATGTTGACGATCATGCGCGTGCGCTTTATCAGGTTGTCACCGCTGGTAGGGTGGGGGAAACCTACAATATCGGCGGGCACAACCAACGGCGCAATATCGACGTCGTAGAAACACTGTGCGCATTGCTTGAAGAGCTGGCGCCTGAAAAACCGGCCGGATTGCGTCATTACCGCGACCTGATCACCCGGGTTGCCGACAGGCCGGGCCACGATCGACGCTATGCCATTGACGCCGGGAAAATTGAGCGTGAACTGGGCTGGCGTCCGCAGGAAACCTTTGAAAGCGGCATGCGTAAAACCGTAAGCTGGTTTATTAATCATCCGGCCTGGTGGCAAAGCGTTTTGGATGGCAGCTACCGCGGTGAACGCCTGGGGTTATCTTTGACTATGAAGAGAGGTAAACGATGAAAGGCATCGTTCTTGCCGGTGGATCTGGCACCCGCCTGTACCCGATTACCCGGGGGCTGTCCAAACAGCTGCTGCCGGTCTATGACAAACCGATGATCTATTATCCGCTGTCAGTGCTGATGCTGGCGGGCATTCGCGACATTCTCATTATTACCACCCCGGAAGACAAACCCCACTACCAGCGCTTGCTGGGTGCAGGAGATGCATTCGGCATCCGGCTTACCTATGCCGAACAGGCGAGTCCCGATGGACTGGCGCAGGCGTTTATCATCGGCGAGGCATTTATTGACGGCGACAGCTGCTGCCTGGTGCTGGGCGATAATATCTTCTTCGGCCAGGGGTTCAGCCCAAAACTGAAGCAGGTGGTGGAAAACCCCACTGGCGCGACCGTATTCGGTTACCAGGTGATGGACCCGGAACGTTTTGGCGTTGTCGAGTTCGACGACAACTTCCGCGCGCTGTCGCTGGAAGAAAAACCCAGCCAGCCGAAGTCGCGCTGGGCGGTGACCGGCCTCTATTTTTACGACAATCGTGTAATTGAATTCGCTAAACGGGTGCGCCCGTCGGTGCGGGGTGAGTTGGAAATTACCTCGATCAATCAGATGTACCTGGAGTGCGGCGAGCTTAACGTGCAGCTACTGGGCCGGGGATTTGCCTGGCTTGACACCGGCACCCATGACAGCCTGATTGAAGCCAGCACTTTTATACAGACGGTGGAAAAGCGCCAGGGATTCAAGATTGCCTGCCTTGAAGAGATCGGCTGGCGTAACGGCTGGCTGTCGGACGACGAGGTGCGCCGCTCTGCTGCTGCGCTGGCAAAAACCGGCTACGGCCAGTACTTATCCGATCTGCTGCATGTCCGTCCTCGCCAGTATTAAGCCCCTGGCGTGGGAGAGCGCCTTTTTTGGCCGCCGCTGCGCACTGCTGGAGCTGCAAGGTGACAGCGTGCTGGATGTGGCACGGCTGAATGACTGGGATCTGGTGCAGGTTAAAGTGATGGCGCAGCAGAGCGCCGAACTGGATGCGTTGAGCGCGCTCGGTTTTCGCCTGGTAGAAGGGGAAGCCGATTGCGCGTTGGGCATCGCTGCCGCTGATCGTCCGGCCGGTATCCGTATTGCCCGCGTGGAGCATATTGCGCAGCTTCGCCACGCCGCAGAACAAGCATTCACCTTTAGCCGTTTTCGAACCCCCTGGTTTGCTGCCGGCGACAGCGGGCGTTTCTACGCGCAGTGGATAGAGAATGCCGTGCGCGGCACTTTTGATCACCAGTGCCTGCTGGCGGTGGATGCGGCAGGCGCGATGCAGGGTTTTATCTCGCTACGTGAACTGCCGGATGGCACGGGGCGCATCGGCCTGCTGGCCGTGCTGCCCGAGTCACAGGGGCTGGGCATCGGCCAGCGGCTAATGAACGCCGCTAACGACTGGTGCCTGGCCCGCCGTCTCTCGCGTCTTCAGGTTGCAACCCAATTGGGTAATCTGTCCGCGTTGCGCCTCTATCTGCGCTGCGGGGGCATCATTGAACGTACCGCCTACTGGCTATATAGGGAAATAATATGATTCCGTTTAACGCCCCACCTGTGGTGGGCACTGAAATAGAATACATGCAGTCAGCAATGCGCAGCGGGAAGCTGTGCGGTGATGGTGGCTTTACCCACCGCTGCCAGCAGTGGATGGAGCAGCGTTTTGGTAGCCATAAAGTGTTGTTGACCCCGTCCTGTACGGCGTCGTTAGAGATGGCGGCGATCCTGCTTGATATTCAGCCCGGTGATGAAGTGATTATGCCGAGCTATACCTTTGTGTCTACCGCCAATGCGTTTGTACTGCGTGGTGCGACCATTGTGTTTGTCGATGTTCGTCCGGACACAATGAATATCGATGAAAACCTGATTGCAGCGGCCATCACTGAAAAAACCAAAGCGATTGTCCCGGTGCATTACGCCGGCGTGGCCTGTGAGATGGATACCATCATGGCGCTGGCGAAAAAGCACCGGCTGTGGGTGGTCGAGGATGCCGCTCAGGGCGTGATGTCGACTTACAAAGGCCGGGCGCTCGGCACGATTGGTCACATCGGTTGTTTCAGCTTCCATGAAACCAAAAACTATACTGCCGGAGGAGAAGGGGGAGCGACGCTTGTCAACGAGGCTGCGCTGGTCGAACGGGCAGAAATCGTTCGCGAGAAAGGCACCAATCGCAGCCAGTTCTTCCGAGGTCAGGTCGATAAGTACACCTGGCGGGATATCGGCTCCAGCTACCTGATGGCCGATTTGCAGGCCGCCTATCTTTGGGCGCAGCTGGAGGTGGCAGAAACCGTCAACCAGCAGCGTCTGCGCCTGTGGCAAAATTATCATGATGCTTTGCAACCCATTGCCGCACGTGGGCGGATCACGCTTCCCACCATACCGGATGGATGCGCGCACAATGCACATATGTTCTGGCTGAAACTGCGTGATAACGACGATCGCAGCGCGCTGATTGCCCGACTGAAAGAAGCCGGGATCCTTGCCGTGTTCCACTACATTCCGCTGCACGGTTCGCCTGCCGGAAAGCGGTTCGGCCGCCTCTGTGGTGAGGATCGTTACACGCAGCAGGAGAGCGACCGTCTGTTACGGCTACCGCTGTTTTACAACCTTTCTGACAGTCAGCAGAAAACGGTGATTAGCGCCTTGTTAAGTTATTTCTGCTGATATGTCACTGGCCAAGGCGTCAGCGTGGACAGCGGCTTCCACGCTGGTAAAAATTGTCGCCGGACTGCTGGTGGTGAAGATGCTGGCGGTTTCTTACGGGCCTGGCGGGGTTGGGCAAGCGGGGAATTTCCGTCAGCTGATTACCGTGCTGGGGGTGCTGGCCGGAGCCGGCATCTTCAACGGCGTCACTAAATACGTGGCGCAGTATCAGCAGCAGCCCACGCAGCTGCGGGCGGTTGTTGGTACCGCATCATCAATGGTGCTGGGTTTTTCGTTGATTCTGGCGCTGATATTTCTGTTGTTTGCTGCGCCAGTCAGTCGGGCGCTGTTCGGCCATGCGCAGTATCAGCAGGTGATCCGCATCGTCGCGTTTCTGCAAATGGGCATCGCCTGGGCCAATCTGGCGCTGGCGATCATGAAAGGCTACCGTGACGCTGCCGGTAACGCTATTGCCCTGATTGTCGGTAGCCTGATTGGCGTGGCCGCATGGTTTGTCTGCTACTGGCTGGGCGGCTACAGCGGTGCGCTGGTCGGGTTGGCTATGGTGCCTGCACTGGTGGTGGTGCCAGCCTTTGTCTTGCTGGCGCGGCGCGGCCGTCTGCCGATGAACTCTCTGTTACCCTGCTGGCAGCCGGAGTTGGCTCGCTGCCTGGGCAAATTTACCCTGATGGCATTAATCACTGCCGCCACGTTGCCCGTTGCCTGGATGATGATGCGTAATCTGCTGGCGCAGCACGCCGGTTGGCAGCAGGTAGGACTGTGGCAGGGGGTCAGCAGCATCTCGGATGCCTGGCTGCAGTTTATTACCGCTTCGTTCAGCGTCTGGCTGCTGCCAACGCTGGCGCGGCTGCAACATAAAGCGGATATTACGCGGGAAATCGTCAAGGCTCTGCGCGTTGTGTTACCGGTAGTGACCGCGGCGAGCCTTGCCGTCTGGCTGCTACGTGATTTTGCCATCTGGCTGCTGTTCTCCAGCGAATTTCACGCCATGCGCGATCTGTTTGTCTGGCAGCTGATCGGCGATGTGCTGAAAGTCGGCTGTTACGTTTTTGGTTATCTGGTGATCGCAAAAGCCTCACTGCGTTTTTACCTGCTAACGGAAGTGAGCCAGTTTGTCCTGCTTAGCGCATTTTCCCGCTGGCTGATCCCGCTGCATGGCGCAGCCGGCGCGGCTCAGGCTTATATGGCGACCTATATCGCTTACTTTGCACTCTGTGCTGGCGTATTTATCATCTATCGTAGAAGAGTATGACCACAGTAATTCATCTTTTAGGCGCTGATATCCCGCATCATAACCAGACGGTGCTGGGTTTCTTCGATCGGACCCTGTACCACGAGGTGCCCACGGCGGCGGCGCGTCAGTTCTGGCTGGTCAGTGGGCAGCCAGAACGGGCAGAACAGTTTCCCCGGTTGCATATCCGCGTCTTTGCCGACAAAGCGGCGCTGGCCAGCGCCGTCATCGATGCCGGTTGCCAGCAGCGCGAGCTACGCTTCTTCTGCCACGGTCAGTTTAATCCACGCCTGTGGCTGGCCCTGCTGTCTGGCAAGCTCAGGCGCAACCAGGTTTACTGGCATATCTGGGGTGCCGATCTGTATGAAGATGCGGCCGGGCTAAAATTCCGCCTGTTTTACCTGATGCGTCGCCTGGCGCAAAAACGCGTGGCGCATGTGTTCGCCACGCGTGGCGATATCCACCGTTTTCACCAGCGCAACCCGCAGATCCCGGCCTCATTACTCTACTTTCCTACCCGCCTGGCACAGCATGCAGTGACCAGCGAGCAGCCGGCGGGGCCATTAACGATCCTGCTTGGCAATTCGGGGGACGCCAGCAATCGCCATATTCAGGCCCTGCAGCAGATCCAACGGCAGTTTGGCTCAGAGATTAAGGTGGTCGTGCCGTTGGGATATCCGCTTAATAACGAAGCCTATATCCAGCGCGTGCGAGCAGTCGCTGACGATCTGTTTGCGCCCGGAACCGTGCAGCTGCTCACGGAGAAGCTGGCGTTCAGTGATTATCTGCAGCTGCTTTCCCGCTGCCATCTGGGCTACTTCCTGTTTCAACGTCAGCAAGGGATCGGCACGCTCTGCCTGCTGATGCAGGCGAATGTGCCTTTTGTAGTGAGTCGCAAAAACCCGTTCTGGCGGGATTTGGTCGAACAGCAGGTGCCGGTGCTGTTCACCAGCGACAGGCTGGACGTGGCCACGATAGGTGAGGCCCGCCGTCAGATGCAGCTGCTGGATAAAAGACACATCGCTTTCTTCGAACCGGGTTATCTGGCGGGCTGGCGACAGGCACTGCGTCTGGCAGAAGGAGATAACGCATGACGTTATTACAGTTCGCCGGCCTGCTGCTGGTCTGGCTGGTGTGCTGCGGTTTTATCCTCACGCTGACCTGGCGTGAATTCCGCCGCGTGCGCTTTAACTTTAATGTGTTCTTCTCAATGCTGTTTTTGCTGACTTTTTTCTTCGGCTTCCCGCTGACGAGCCTGCTGGTGTTCGCTTTTGATGTTGAGGTAGTCCCCGCGGAGTATCTGCTACAGGCGCTGCTGTCGGCAGGCTGTTTTTATGCTGTCTACTACGTCACCTACAAAACGCGTTTGCGTGCACGCCATCGCGCCCCGTCGCGTCCGGCATTTACCATTAATCGCATTGAAGCGCACCTGAGCTGGGCGATCATGGCGCTGGTGGCATTAGGCACCCTGAGCGTGTTCTTTCTGCACAATGGCTTCCTGCTGTTCAGACTGCACAGTTACAGTCAGATCTTCTCCGCTGACGTCTCCGGCGTGGCGTTGAAACGTTTTTTCTATTTCTTCATGCCAGCCATGCTGGTTATCTATTTTCTCAAGCAGGATGTTCGCAGCTGGCTGCTGTTCCTGGTCGGCACCGTGGCGTTTGGCCTGTTAACCTACACCATCGTCGGCGGTACGCGCGCCAACATAATTATTGCCTTCGCCCTGTTTCTGTTTATCGGCATTATTCGTGGCTGGATAACACTCTGGATGCTGGCCCTGGCGGGCGTTGGTGCAATTGTCGCGATGTTCTGGCTGGCGCTGAAGCGATATAACCTTGACGTCAGCGGATCACAGGCATTTTACACGTTCCTCTATCTGACGCGCGATACCTTCTCGCCGTGGGAAAACCTTGGTCTGCTGCTGCAAAACTACGACAAAATAGACTTCCAGGGACTGGCTCCGATCTGGCGTGATTTCTACGTGTTCATCCCGGGCTGGTTGTGGCATGAAAGACCTTCTGTGGTCCTCAACAGCGCCAACTATTTTACCTGGGAAGTGCTGGATAATCATTCGGGCCTGGCCATTTCTCCCACGCTGATTGGATCGCTGGTGGTGATGGGCGGCGCGCTGTTTATTCTGCCGGGCGCTATTACTGTTGGACTGATTATCAAATGGTTTGACTGGCTGTATGAAAAAGGTCGTCGTGAACATAACCGTTATAAAGCGGCTATCCTGCAAAGTTTTTGCTTCGGCGCGGTATTTAATATGATTGTGCTGGCGCGTGAGGGATTAGATGCGTTTGCTTCTCGCGTGGTCTTTTTTTGCATTATCTTTGCCGCCTGTGTGCTGGTGGCGAAACTGCTTTACTGGTTGCTCGACAGTGCAGGACTGGTGCGCGCGCGCGCCATGCCCAGCCCGCTTTCGGCCCGGTCGTCAACATTATCTTGAAGGGAACGATTGATGAGTGCCTCTCTAACCGTGCCGCAATATCAGATTCGCGGTTTAACCTTGACAGGCTTTGCCGATATGGCGCAGTTTGTGGATTACCTCAATCAGCATGGAGAGCTGAAAAAAGGCACGTTGGTAGCAATTAATGCTGAAAAAGTGCTGGCCGCTGAAGCCGACCCCGCCGTTTATCAACTGCTAAACGAGGCAGAATACAAATACGCCGACGGTATCAGCATTGTACGCTCCATCCGTAAGAAATATCCGCAGGCAAAGGTGTCACGCATTGCCGGTGCCGATCTGTGGGCGGCGCTGATGAAGCGTGCCGGACGTGAAGGCACGCCGGTATTTCTGGTCGGGGGGCGGCCTGAAATCCTCGCGCAGACGGCAGATAAGCTCATCAAACAGTGGCAGGTCAATATTGTCGGCTCTCAGGATGGTTTTTTCGCCCCGGGAGAGCGCGAAGCGCTGTTTGCGCGCATCAAAGCCAGCGGCGCTAAGCTTGTCACTGTGGCTATGGGGTCGCCACGCCAGGAGATCCTGATGCAGGAATGCAAGGCTGTTTACCCGCAGGCGCTGTATATGGGCGTAGGCGGAACCTATGACGTTTATACCGGGCAGGTCAAACGAGCGCCTGAGGTTTGGCAAAAAATGGGGCTGGAATGGTTGTACCGACTTATTTTGCAGCCGTCACGCCTTGGTCGTCAGCTAAAATTGCTTAAATACCTTAACTATCACCGGCGCGGCGATCTTTAACCGGCGACGTATTTTGTTCGCCAGAAATCGTATGGCCCCTGTTTTCGCAGCAAAAAGGCACAAAAACGCTGCGAGTTTAGACGTAATGCACAAAGCGTAAGCAAACGCGTTCTTTTGTGAAAAAAGCACTGGACAGGTAAGGCTCTCATCCGTAGTATGCACATCCGCAACGGCGCTACGCGCCCGTAGCTCAGCTGGATAGAGCGCTGCCCTCCGGAGGCAGAGGTCTCAGGTTCGAATCCTGTCGGGCGCGCCATTAACTTTGTGCGCAAGAGCTGCGGTGGTAACATTTACCGCGTTAGTAAGAAGTGAAGTTGTTCTGGTAGTTGTGGTGGCTATAGCTCAGTTGGTAGAGCCCTGGATTGTGATTCCAGTTGTCGTGGGTTCGAGTCCCATTAGCCACCCCAGATTTTGTTGTATGCGAAGGTGGCGGAATTGGTAGACGCGCTAGCTTCAGGTGTTAGTGTCTTAACGGACGTGAGGGTTCAAGTCCCTCTCTTCGCACCACAACATCGTCAGCGTTAAATGCAGTTTTCGGCGAGTAGCGCAGCTTGGTAGCGCAACTGGTTTGGGACCAGTGGGTCGGAGGTTCGAATCCTCTCTCGCCGACCAATTTTGACAACCTGCTGTTAAAAGCGGGTTGTGCACACCGAAAGGTTGCAGGATGAGAACCTCCGAAGGAGGTTTGAGCCGAGCGAAGCGAGACAACGTTGCTTTAGCAACGGCCCGAAGGGCGGCTCGAAGAGCCGTAATCCTCTCTCGCCGACCAATTTTGACAACCTGCTGGTAAAAGCGGGTTGTGTATAAAGATCAATAAACCTGCAGTTGCGGGTTTTTTGCTTAAACCGGAAGGGTTTTAGCAAAGATAAGAAAAGTAGTGGCAATAAAAGAAGTATTCGGCGAGTAGCGCAGCTTGGTAGCGCAACTGGTTTGGGACCAGTGGGTCGGAGGTTCGAATCCTCTCTCGCCGACCATTTCAGAAACCTGCTTGAAAAAGCAGGTTTTTTTTCGTCTGAAGCTAACAGGATGAGAACCTCCGAAGGAGGTTTGAGCCGAGCGAAGCGAGACAACGTTGCTTCAGCAACGGCCCGAAGGGCGGCTCGAGGAGCCGTAATCCTCTCTCGCCGACCATTTCAGAAACCTGCTTAAAAAAGCAGGTTTTTTTTCGTCTGAAGCTAACAGGATGAGAACCTCCGAAGGAGGTTCGAGCCGAGCGAAGCGAGACAACGTTGCTTCAGCAACGGCCCGAAGGGCGGCTCGAAGAGCCGTAATCCTCTCTCGCCGACCAATTCAGAAACCTGCCTGAAAAAGCAGGTTTTTTTTCGTCTGAAGTTAACAGGATGAGAACCTCCGAAGGAGGTTTGAGCCGAGCGAAGCGAGACAACGTTGCTTCAGCAACGGCCCGAAGGGCGGCTCGAAGAGCCGTAATCCTCTCTCGCCGACCATTTCAGAAACCTGCCTGAAAAACAGGTTTTTTTTCGTCTCAGGTTAACAGGCCAAGCCAGAAACGAATAAAGGCGGGATGGTAATTCCCCCGCCTTTATTCAGGTTTCTTCAGCCTTTACGGGCATCCGTTCAGCTGCTTGATGGCAACGATCATCTGCAATGTAACGAGGACAACCTCCAACGTGACAAGAATAGTAGCCAGGCTTATCACTTGGGCTACCTCCTTTCAAAGAGAGCCATACGCCGGTTATGCCTTTGGGTTTTCCTCCCGGTGCGCATCCTGTTGACAGACACAATCAGCATGGTTCCTGAAAGCGACCCCCCATCGTCACTGAACAGATAAAAAACCGGCAGATAATGCCGGTTTTTTTTCGCCGCCATCCAAACGCTGTATCAATCAAAGCGGTGTCTGAACGTGGGAACCGGGTGATCTTCTTGCCACAGGAATACTTAGCCGGTGAAACAGATCGCAATGGTCAGGCTTTATCGGCGCTGTTGATAAAGCGATGATACGGATTGTCGCCGTTTGCAGACGTATAACGTACTGATTTAAAAATGTTTTACTAAAATGTTTGCGATGTGTCTTTCGCTGGCGACGCATCCGGCATCCTTCCGTTATCTTCTGGTGTCAGTGAACTTAGCCAGTGAGAGCTGTTTGAAAATAAATAACAGGAAAATCATTGAGGTAGAAATTTTCTGCCAGAGTTACCGATATGGCACGTCATGTGCAGTGACATACCTGTAGATGCTCATTCCATCTCTTATGTGGGCGCAAGCGGCATAAACCGGGGAATGACGCAGAGCCATTACGGTACCTGTTGTCCAACCAGCCAATATGGTTCACGCCTTATTGGATTATCGGACAAAACGTTGAGTCGGGTACCCATCGGTTGTCTTGACCGACCTGATATTGACACCTGCCAACCGGCAGGTTTTTTTTCGTCGGTTTATAGCAGCATAAGCCCTGGCTATCTGCGATAGGATTGTGAACACAAAAAAGCCGGGCTATGCCCGGCGTGGTGAAATCCTTGATGACTCAGGGATTGTTTTTTAACGTCAGTAGCAGGCCATCGCGCCGCATGGTGGCGGCCTCTTCCGGCTTGTGCTGTCGGTCGAGCGTATCGGCCAGCCATGCATAGTCGAAAGCGTCCGGGCGCTGTTGCAACGCGGCGCGGAAGGCTTCGCCGGCCAGCTCCCACTCTCCGTGCTGCATCAACAGCTGCCCCAGCGTACTGTGCAACAGCGGCGTGGCACCGTGTTGCTTAATCTGCTGACGCAACGCTTTTTCCAGCTGTTGCGGATTGCCGGTTTTCAGTCGGGGCATCAGCAGCACCAGGCGCTCATCAAAGTGACGTTTCAACCCCTCCAGCACGATTGTCTGCGCGGTATCGTGATCGTCACAGACGATGAGATGGTCAGCCATCGCTACCTGCAGCGCGGTTTCATTGCGCGTTTTTCGACTTAGATTTTGCCACCAGCGCTTCAGGCCGTCGCTGCCCTGGTCGGCCATGGCCTGGTTCATCAGGCCAAGCCAGCACTGCTGTTGCAGTTCAAGGCGATGAGTGGCATCACCTAACTGGATCTTCTCCATGGCAGGCAGAATGTTCAGTAGAGCACCCCAGGCTTGAGTACGCATGTAAGCCTGTTCCGCCAGCCGAAGCACTTCAGGATGGCGCGGTGCGATCTCCAACAGGCGATCGATGCCGTGGCGTGCCGCATGATCTTCGTTACGTGCCAGCTGAATGCGCACGCGGGTGATCTCAACCGGCAGTGAGTCATTGTCATTCAGTTCGCTGGCACGATCCAGATGCTGGTTAGCGCGTGTTTCATCACCGCGCTGCTGCGCGGCTTCTGCCGCCAGCAGGTAGTTCACCATTGGCTGTTCGGCGTGGTCAGCATGGCGCGACAGCAGTTTCTCAACCTGCTTATAGTCGCCCTCAGCCAGTTTCACCAGCGCGGCGTTAGTCTGCTTACGTGCACTGCGTCTTTTGCGGCCGGTAAACCAGCCACGGGTGCGGGCGCCGGTGCGAAATAGCCGACGCAGCAGCCATTCAATCGCCAGAATGATGACCAGAGATAGCAACAGAATGATCGCCAGGCCGGTGACGCTGGTTTCAATATTCCAGTTATCGGTCTGGATCAGCACATAGCCCTGATGACCGGCAATCATCGGCCCTACGACCACGCCGGCAATCAACAGCAGAAATAACAGCAGAACTTTTAACATGATTAGTCTCCCTGTCCTGGCTGCGAGGTGGCAGCAGCGGCAGGCTGTGCAAGGAGATTGCGCACGCGTGTCTGCATCAGTTTGTCGACAATAGGCTGACTGATCAGTGTTTCGGGTACATCCATCGAGATACTCTGCTGGCTCAGGTCATCTAACTGATCGAGGTAAGCTTTGGTGTTCGCATCGCTGGTATCGTACCAGGCGCGTATCCACGCAGAGACGGTGTCGATCGACTGTTTGTAGATTTCATCCTGATGACGAGGCACCGCCTGAGCGGCGATTAACAGACGTGAACGGATGTTCTCACGCAGATAAACATCCTGATTCGGTGCCAGCAGGGGTTCGGCAGTAGCATCACGGCGGCGAATGGTAATGAAATCATCCATAAAGTTATGCCAGCTTTTCACCAGGTTCTGACGCCATTCACGCAAAGAGGAGGAGAGCGCACCGCTGTCGGCATCCATCGGCTCATCATCGCTGTCGTTATCAGCAAGACGCAGATTATCGATACCGTTAGATAGCTGATTCAGCTTGAGAATGACGCCGTCATAGTCAACCTGACTGAGAGCGGAAAGCGTGCTGATGTCCTGGGCCAGCGCACGGCGTGCGCCGATCATGCTGGGGTCGTTCATCTCTGCCAGGCTGGCATCGGCGCTTTTCAGCAGGGCGGCAGCGCTGGTGACATCCCGGTCGCTCCACAGCTTGCGTCCGGCCATTTTCACCAGATAGTCGGCTTGCGCCAGCATCCACGTCTGGGCATCGCTGCCTGAAATGGAGGCGACTTTCTGCTTCAGCTCATCCAATTGCTGGTTCATGGCGGCCTGCTGCTGACGTGCCGTATCAAGGGCGCTGGTTTGCGCCGTTAGCTTCTCCATAAGGGATTGCTTATCACTGATCGACTGCTGCTGTAGCTCTGCGATCTGTGCTGCCAGCGTCTGACTGGCAGCAGTCTGAAGTTGCGCCTGATGTTTTCCATACATGTAGAGACCCGCGCCCACCGCCAGAGCGATGGCGATGGCGATCACGCCAGGCACCACGCCACTGCGCCGGGTTTCAGGCGGCGGCTGTGGTTGACTGGTCGAGGTTTCAACCGCTGGAGTGGTCTCTTCAACCATGGCGGAGGAAGCTTTGTGTTCCGTCATAATGGCTAATCCCATATTTTAAGTAAAAAAGCCTTATTCTTTCGTGTTACTGGCGCATTGACTGCTTTTTTCCCCAATCGAATGAGGTCATTGTCGGCGATCCGCTCAGTTCTCGCTTATCTGCTGCACGAAATGGTTAAGGGCATAATTATAGCGCGCGTAACAGCGCATCGTTATCGGCACCGTCGGCGACATCAACGTTCGCCCACCCAAGCTTTCGCGCCAGAGTGGCCAGGCGTTCACTGACGACCACCAGCCGACAGTGCAGTAGCCATTCATCCCGATCGACATCGGGGAATAGTGAATAAAGCTGTTGCAACATTTCACCGCTGGTTACGACCAGCGTATCAATACCCTGGTTGCGCCAGCGCCGGCCCTCTTCCGCACCGTGATAATACTTTGCCCGCCGTTGGTAGCATTCAATAAACTCTACCTGAGCGCCCCGGCTAAGCAAAGTTTCTGCCAGTAATTCACGCCCACCGTTGCCGCGCAGAATTAAAGCACGCTTGCCCGCTACGGCCTGCAAAGCCGGAAGCTGGATCAGTATTTCACTGGTTTCCCGTTCATGCGGCCAGGAAACGTCATGCCCGCTGGCGGCATGAAACGCCAGCCCTGTACTGCGCCCTATTGCATAATAGTCCAGGCTGGCAGACCAGGGAGAATCTTCAGCGGTAAACGTGGGCCGGGCAAAATGAATGACGTGCTGTGACAAAATAAACACCAGGTCTCTTGCCTTCAGCGCCTTCAGGCGTTCGGGCAGAATATCCAGCTGTTTGCCCGGGGCAAACTCTATCAGCGGGAACGCCCAGGCAACACTCCCCCGCTGACGCAGACGGCTAACCAACTGATCGGCTGCCGGCAACGGGCGGGTGACCAGAATGCTCATGCTGGCGGATTTCCCTGATAAACGGCGGCGAGAATGTCGCGCGCGCCATTATCCAGCAGCTCTTCGGCCAGTGAGATGCCCATTTTTTCGGCATCCGCTCGCGAACCACGGCGTTCGCCGCGTACCATCTGGCTACCGTCCGGTGAGCCAACTAACCCACGCAGCCACAGTCGATCTCCCTCCAGCAGTGCATAACTGCCGATAGGCACCTGACAACCGCCCTCCAGACGGGTATTCATGGCACGTTCTGCGCTAACCCGGCAGGCGGTATCATCGTGATTCAACGCAGCGAGTAAACCGATCGTGCGCATATCATCGAGACGGCATTCAATACCGACCGCGCCCTGGCCAACGGCGGGCAGTGACTCTTCAGCAGGCATCACCTGACGGATACGACCGCTCAGGCCCAGTCGTTTTAACCCGGCGACGGCTAATATAATGGCATCATATTCTCCCGCATCCAGTTTACCGAGACGGGTCCCCACATTCCCACGCAGGGAGTGGATGACCAGATCCGGGCGGCGGGCGCTAAGCTGACACTGACGCCGCAGGCTGGATGTGCCAACAATTGCGCCCGCTGGCAGTGAGTCTACCGATGCATAGTGATTTGAAACAAATGCATCGTGTGGGTCGTCACGCTCGCAGATAGCGACCAGTCCCAGCCCTTGCGGGAAGGCAACCGGGACATCTTTCATTGAGTGCACGGCAATGTCTGCATGACCCGACAGCATGGCATTTTCCAGTTCTTTCACGAACAGCCCTTTGCCGCCCACTTTTGCCAGTGGCGTATCAAGGATCACATCTCCACGCGTCACCATCGGCACCAGCTCAACGCGTAGCCGCGGATGACAGTCGATTAAACGCTGTTGCACATATTTAGCCTGCCATAGAGCTAGCGGACTTTTCCTGGTGGCAATTCTTAAAATTTTGTCTGACATGCTCGATACCGTTTTGATCGTTCATTGATAATCCTATCATTGAACCGGGAATGCTGTCAGTTTAACGGCGGTGAGGGTGGTATTGCGCGAGTTTGAACGTAAAATGTGCTAGACTAGCTGGTAGCGTAACTTTCTCTTTGGTCAATCTGACGGGCGTTAGATTGATCACGTTTCCAGCCATAATTTGTATCACTATTTTTACAGCAAACGGCAGATTTCGGAAACCGAACTTTTTTATACCTGCGTTATTCACCAACGGGGTATAGGCACTGGGATAATCAGGCGAGACGTCTTGTACCTCTACATAGAGACACTGAAACAGAGACTGGATGCCATCAATCAGCTGCGCGTTGACCGCGCTTTGGCTGCGATGGGACCTGTATTCCAACAGGTTTACAGTCTGCTGCCAACCTTATTACATTATCATCATCCATTGATGCCCGGTTATCTGGAAGGTAACGTTCCACACGGCATCAGCTTTTACACGCCTGATGAAAGCCAACTCTCTTATCTTCACGGTTTGGAAGGACAATCCGGCTTCGACGCTGCCGTTCCTCCGCACGGCGAAATGCCTGTTACCGGCGTATATTCAATGGGCAGCACCTCTTCCGTTGGGCAAAACGCCACTTCCGATCTTGATATCTGGGTCTGCCACCAGTCATGGCTGGACAATGACGAACGTCTGAGCCTGCAAAAAAAATGTATTCTGCTGCAAAACTGGTGTGAGGAAATGGGCGTTGAGGTCAGTTTCTTCCTGATCGATGAAAATCGCTTCCGCCACAATGAAAGCGGTAGCCTTGGCGGGGAAGATTGTGGATCAACACAACATATTTTGTTGCTTGATGAGTTTTACCGCACGGCTGTCCGCATGGCGGGCAAACGTATTCTGTGGAATATGGTGCCGCGTGAGGAAGAGGATCATTACGACGACTATGTGATGTCGTTGTATCAGCGTGGGGTATTAACGCCTAACGAGTGGCTGGATCTCGGCGGTCTCGGTACGCTATCGGCAGAAGAGTATTTTGGTGCCAGCCTGTGGCAGCTGTATAAAAGTATCGACTCGCCGTACAAAGCGGTGTTGAAAACCCTGCTGCTTGAAGCGTATTCCTGGGAGTACCCTGACACGCGCCTGTTGGCGATGGACATTAAACAGCGCCTGCATGATGGAGAAATTGTTTCTTACGGCCTTGATCCTTACTGCATGATGCTTGAACGGGTTACCCGTTATCTCATCGGCATTGATGACCATGCCCGCCTCGACCTGGTACGGCGCTGTTTCTATCTGAAAGTCTGCGAGAAGCTGTCGCTGGCCACAGAAAATAACGGCTGGCGGCGCGAAATTCTCAGTCAGCTGGTGCAGGAGTGGGGCTGGGATAAGCAGCGCCTTGCCATGCTTGACAGCCGTGCCGACTGGAAAATCGGGCAGGTACGCGAAGCGCACAACGAGTTGCTGGATGCGATGATGCAGAGCTATCGCAATCTGATCCGCTTCGCCCGGCGCAATAATCTTAGCGTCAGCGCCAGCCCGCAGGATATTGGCGTGCTGACGCGCAAACTCTACGCCGCGTTCGAAGCGCTGCCGGGCAAAGTGACGCTGCTTAATCCGCAGATATCGCCCGATCTCTCTGAAGCAGATCTCACCTTTATCCATGTGCCAAATGGCCGGGCAAACCGTGCGGGCTGGTATCTGTATAACCAGTCTCCGCACATGAATTCAATTATCAGCCATCAGCCACTCGAATATAACCGCTATCTGAATAAGCTGGTGGCATGGGCGTGGTTCAACGGTTTGCTGACCAGTAAAACGCGCCTGCATATCAAAGGTAATGAGAGCTGCGATCTTGCCCGCCTGCAGGAACTGGTGGCAGATGTGACACATCATTTTCCCGTGCGCCTTACAGCGCCAACGGCGAAAGCGCTCTACAGCCCGTGTGAAATTCGCCATCTGGCCATTATCATCAACCTGGAAGTTGACCCGACGGCAGCCTTCCGCAACCAGGTGGTGCATTTCGATTTTCGTAAGCTGGACGTATTCAGCTTCGGCCAGCAGCAGCAATGTCTGGTGGGCAGCGTTGATCTGCTGTACCGCAACTCATGGAATGAAGTGCGTACCCTGCATTTCAGCGGCGAGCAGTCGATGATTGAAGCGTTGAAAACGATCCTTGGCAAAATGCATCAGGATGCCTCGCCGCCGGATTCGGTCGACGTATTTTGCTACAGCCAACATCTGCGTGGGTTGATTCGCACCCGCGTGCAGCAGCTGGTATCAGAGTGTGTTGAACTGCGTCTGTCCAGCACGCGCCAGGAGCCGGGCCGTTTCAAAGCGTTACGCGTGGCGGGCCAGACCTGGGGGCTGTTCTTTGAGCGCCTCAGCGTCTCGGTACAGAAACTTGAGAACGCGGTGGAGTTCTACGGCGCTATCTCGAATAATAAGCTGCACGGGCTGTCGCTGAAGGTAGAAAGCGATCAGGCCCGGCTGCCGGCGGCGGTTAATGGCTACGCCAGTGAAGGGATTATTCAGTTCTTCTTTGAAGATACCCGTAACGATCACGGCTTCAATATCTATATTCTCGATGAAACAAATCGTGTTGAGGTTTATCACCATTGCGAGGGGAGTAAAGAGGAGCTGGTGCGCGACGTCAGCCGCTTCTATTCTTCTACCCACGATCGTTTCACCTACGGTTCGAGCTTCATCAATTTCAACCTGCCGCAGTTTTATCAGATTGTGCAGGTCGATGAGCGCTGCCAGGTGATCCCTTTTCGCAGCCAGGCCATGACGCAACTGGGCGCCACTTTGCCGGACGGTGCTGCCGGGGAAGACAGTACCCACCGCTACCAGATGCATTAGCATTCATCACTTCCCGCCAGCTCAGATTCGCTTTTCCTGTTGCTTTTCGGACTTCAGCTGCGATGATAGGCGGCATCAACAGATCGAAGATGAGCAGAATGAGAATGAAGAACAGAATTTGCCAGCTGGCGTTAATCATCACTGTCACCAGCCTGGCGGGATGTGGTTTAAAAGGCCCGCTTTATTTTCCGAATCATGAGCAGTCCGGGCCGAAAACCATCCGGACAGCGCCATCGACGCAATCCGGCAGCAATGCACAACAGTCTGCGACCGCTAAAGGCCAGAGTGCGCAACCGATTCAGTAAATTATGACGCACCCGGCGGAGCAGAAAATGCAGTTCTCGAAAATGCACGGTCTTGGCAATGACTTCATGGTGGTTGATGCCGTCACGCAAAATGTCTATTTCTCTCCAGAGCTGATCCGTCGTCTGGCCGATCGCCATCTGGGGATCGGCTTCGATCAGTTACTGATCGTCGAACCACCTTACGACCCCGAGCTTGATTTTCACTATCGTATCTTCAATGCTGACGGCAGCGAAGTGGCGCAGTGCGGCAACGGCGCGCGCTGCTTTGCCCGTTTTGTCCGGCTTAAGGGCCTGACGAATAAAAGCGAGATCCGCGTCAGCACCCAGTCTGGCAGGATGATACTGAGCGTGACTCAGGATGAGCTGGTATGCGTGAATATGGGCGAGCCGGGTTTCGAGCCACAGCAGATACCGTTCCGCGCCAACAAAGCGGAAAACATCTATCTGATGCGGGCCGTTGAACAAACCGTCATGTGCGGGGTGGTATCAATGGGTAATCCGCACTGCGTCATACAGGTTGATAACGTCAAAACTGCGGCAGTTGAAACACTGGGCCCGGTACTGGAAAGCCATGAGCGTTTCCCGGAGCGGGTAAACGTGGGCTTTATGGAAGTGATGCATCGTGAACATATTCGTCTGCGCGTCTATGAACGTGGTGCTGGTGAAACTCAGGCCTGTGGTAGCGGGGCTTGCGCGGCGGTGGCGGTGGGTATTCAGCAGGGGTTGCTGGCAGAAAAAGTGCGGGTCGACTTGCCTGGCGGTTCGCTGAATATCGCCTGGAAAGGGCCAGGGCACCCGCTGTTTATGACCGGTCCCGCCACTCACGTTTATGACGGATTTATCCATTTATGAAACAGGTTGGAGAACACGCACAGGACGCTGAAACCATTTTGCTGAACGACAGCATCGTCAGTGATTTTCTGTGCCAAAACCCAGACTTTTTTATGCGTAATGCGCGCCAGGTCGAGCAGATGTTGATCCCGCACCCGGTGCGTGGCACGGTATCGCTGGTCGAATGGCAGCTGAAACGTCAGCGTCATCATATCCAGCAGCTGGAAGAAGAGATCACGTTGTTGATGGAGCAGGCCAGCGCCAATCAACAGCTGTTCGAACGTCTGCTCGCCTTGCAGGGGCTGCTGGCCTCGGCTTCCAGCCTGCATGATATGCTTAACAGACTGCATCGCTGGGCGCGTGAATTTGGCTTGGCGGGAGCCAACATCCGCTTATTCAGTGAGAAATGGCGTATCGGCGCTCCTTCTGATTTCACCCAGCTGGCATTGTCGCGCCAGGAGTTTGAGCCGTTGCGCATTCAGCGGCTGGGTAAGCAGAATCACTACTTAGGCCCTTTGAATGGCCCCGAACTGCTGCTGCTGCTGCCGCAAGCTAAAGCGATCGGCTCAGTGGCGGTGTCGCTGCTGGGCGAAGAGGGCGATCTCGGCGTACTGATTTTCAGCAGTCGTGACAGCCAGCATTATCAGGCTGGCATGGGAACGGTGCTGTTACAGCATCTGTCGCTGATGTTGCCGCAGCTGCTGTCGCGCTGGATTGAACGCGAGTGAACAGCGAATCCCCTCTGCTGACCGCCACAGAGGGCTTTCTGCGCTATCTGAAGGTGGAACGTCAGCTCAGTCCGCTTACCCAGGTCAACTATCGCCGCCAGCTTAGCGCCATCATTGTCCTGCTCGACGAGTTAAAAGTTGTTGAGTGGGCGCGGCTGGATGCGTCGCTGGTGCGCTCTCTGGCTGCACGCAGTACCCGCAGCGGATTGAAACCCGCCAGCCTCGCGCTGCGCCTTTCGGCATTACGCAGCTTTCTTGACTGGCTGGTGAGCCAGGGCGCGATCAAAGCCAACCCGGCGAAAGGCGTGGCAACGCCGCGTGCGGCACGCCACCTGCCGAAAAATATCGATGTCGATGAAGTTAACCGCCTGCTGGAAATTGATCTCAATGATCCGCTGGCGGTGCGCGATCGCGCAATGCTGGAAGCGATGTACGGGGCCGGGCTGCGCTTATCCGAACTGGTGGGCATTGACCTCGGCCATCTCGATCTGGCGTCCGGCGAGGTATGGGTTATCGGTAAGGGAAGTAAAGAGCGCCGCCTGCCGATGGGGCGTACCGCCGTGCACTGGGTTGAAAACTGGCTGGCAATGCGCGAACTGTTTGAGCCGCAAGACAACGCCCTGTTCCTGTCAAATCAGGGGAAGCGCATCTCGACGCGTAATGTGCAAAAACGCTTTGCCGAATGGGGGGTGAAGCAGGGCGTGTCGAGCCATATTCACCCGCATAAACTGCGTCATTCGTTTGCCACACATATGCTGGAATCCAGCGGCGATCTGCGCGCGGTGCAAGAGCTGCTTGGCCATGCAAACCTCACGACCACGCAGATCTATACCCATCTTGACTTTCAACACCTGGCATCGGTTTACGATGCTGCCCATCCCCGTGCGAAACGAGGAAAATCCTGATGCACTTTTACCGATCGCTGCGTCCTGTCGCGGCCATGACCTTCGACCTCGACGATACCCTGTATGATAATCATCCGGTGATCCGCCGCACCACGCAGGCCTCTCACGCCGCGTTGCAGGCGCATCATCCGGCGTTACAGGACTTTAGCGTGCAGCAGTATCAGCAGGTGCGTGAACGGCTGCTGGCCGCCGAGCCGGAAATTTACCACGATGTGACTGAATGGCGGCGTCGCGCCGTTGAACAATCTATGCGGGAAGTCGGCATACCGTTAGCGCAGGCCGTCAGCGGTGCGCGTGAAGTCATGGGCGTTTTCGCCCACTGGCGTAGCCAGATTGACGTGCCCGCAGAGACGCACAGCACGCTGGCGGCGCTGGCGGCACGTATTCCACTGGTGGCGATCACTAACGGTAATGCGGAACCTCATCTGTGCGGGCTGGATCAATACTTCCGGTTTATATTACGTGCCGGGCCGGATGGCCGCGCCAAGCCTTATCAGGACATGTATCACCGCGCCGCTGAACGCCTGAAACTGCGGCCTGAGCAAGTCCTGCATATCGGCGACGATCTGACCACCGATGTGGCTGGTGCAATACGTTCCGGGATGCAGGCGTGCTGGATTAACCCGTGTGAAAGGAGTCTGATGCACGTTGATGATTCCCGCCTGCTGCCCACGCTGGAAATTTCGCAGTTGGCATCGCTCACTGCGCTGATATAATAACCTGGTTATTTAACCAGTGGAGCGGTCTGACGCTCCCGATCCCCGATGGTGCCTATGGACGTTTCTGACCTGCTCGATAGCTTGAATGACAAACAACGTGAAGCCGTGGCCGCGCCGCGCAGTAATCTGCTGGTGCTGGCCGGAGCAGGCAGTGGTAAAACGCGCGTGCTGGTGCACCGCATTGCCTGGCTGATGGAGGTAGAAAACTGTTCGCCGCATTCGATCATGGCGGTGACCTTCACCAATAAGGCGGCGGCGGAAATGCGCCATCGTATTGAGCAGCTGATCGGCACCCGCCAGGGCGGGATGTGGATCGGCACCTTCCACGGGCTTGCGCATCGCTTGCTGCGTGCGCACCATCTCGATGCCAGACTGCCGCAGGACTTCCAGATCCTTGACAGTGAAGACCAGCTGCGCCTGCTGAAACGCCTGATTAAGGCGATGAATCTGGATGAGAAGCAGTGGCCGGCCCGTCAGGGGATGTGGTACATCAACGGCAAGAAAGACGAAGGCTTGCGCCCGATGCATATCGAAAGCTACGGCAACCCGATTGAGCAAACCTGGCTGCGTATTTACCAGGCCTACCAGGAGGCGTGCGATCGCGCCGGGCTGGTGGACTTCGCCGAGCTGCTGCTGCGCGCCCACGAGCTGTGGCTGAACAAACCGCATATCCTTAACCACTATCGTGAAAGGTTCACCAACATCCTGGTAGACGAGTTCCAGGATACCAACAATATCCAGTACGCCTGGATCCGCATGCTGGCCGGTGACACGGGGAAAGTGATCATCGTTGGTGACGACGATCAGTCGATTTACGGCTGGCGGGGCGCGCAGGTGGAAAATATTCAGCGCTTCCTGCAGGACTTCCCGGCGGCAGAAACCATACGCCTTGAGCAGAACTATCGTTCGACCAACAATATCCTCAAAGCCGCGAATACCCTGATTGCCAACAATAATGGTCGTCTGGGCAAAGAGCTGTGGACTGAAGACAGCGACGGCGAGCCAATCGCGATTTACTGCGCCTTTAACGAGCTGGATGAAGCGCGTTTTGTCGTCAATCGTATCAAGGTATGGATGGAAAAGGGCGGCGCGCTAAACGACTGCGCCATCCTGTACCGCAGCAACGCCCAGTCGCGCGTGCTGGAAGAAGCGCTGTTACAAACCAGCATGCCGTACCGTATTTATGGCGGTATGCGCTTCTTCGAACGCCAGGAAATCAAGGATTCTCTCGCCTATTTGCGCCTGATCTCCAACCGTAATGACGATGCGGCCTTTGAGCGCGTGGTGAATACCCCGACGCGCGGTATCGGCGACCGCACGCTTGATGTGGTGCGCCAGACGGCGCGTGAGCGCCAGCTAACCTTATGGCAAACCGCCCGGGCGCTGCTGCAGGAAAAAGCGCTGGCCGGGCGTGCGGCTTCCGCTTTGCAACGCTTCACCGAACTGGTGGACTCGCTGGCACAGGAAACCAGCGACATGCCGCTGCACGTTCAGACGGATCGAGTGATCAAAGACTCCGGCCTGTGGCTGATGTATGAGCAGGAGAAAGGCGAGAAGGGCCAGGCGCGTATCGAAAACCTTGAAGAACTGGTCAATGCCACCCGCCAGTACAGCTATCAGGATGAGGATGAAGACCTGATGCCGCTGCAGGCATTCTTGTCTCATGCCGCGCTGGAAGCGGGGGAAGGCCAGGCCGATAAGTGGCAGGATGCCGTGCAGCTGATGACCATGCACGCTGCAAAGGGGCTTGAGTTTATGCAGGTGTTTATCGTCGGCATGGAAGAAGGCATGTTTCCCAGCCAGATGTCGCTTGAAGAGGGCGGACGGCTGGAAGAAGAGCGCCGTCTTGCCTATGTCGGCGTGACGCGGGCGATGCAGAAACTGACGCTGACCTACGCCGAAACCCGGCGGCTGTATGGTAAGGAAGTCTATCACCGGCCGTCGCGCTTTATTGGCGAACTGCCGGTGGAGTGCGTGGAAGAGGTGCGGCTGCGCGCCAGCGTCAGTCGGCCGGTCAGTCATCAGCGCATGGGCACGCCGGTGGCGAAAAACGACAGCGGTTTTACCCTTGGCCAGCGGGTGCATCATGCGAAATTTGGCGAAGGCACCATCGTCAATCTGGAGGGCAGCGGCGAGCACAGCCGTTTGCAGGTGGCGTTCCAGGGCCAGGGCATTAAATGGCTGGTCGCCGCGTATGCCAAACTGGAAGCGATGTGAAGCCGGGGAGGGCGTTCAGGCTTGCTGTTGGCTTGACGCCTTTTTCGTCTCGGCGTAACATGCGCCCACTATTATCCTGAGAGGACATCCGCCTTGGACACACCCAGTAGATACTGGCTCACTGACCTGGACAACAGGTACAACTCCTAAGGCTATCCTCCATTACCGATAGCCTTCGTGGTTGTTGGCGATGCTATTTCCCCCTTCGCTGTGAGTCCTTTCCTATCGCTGACTGAAACGCATGTTTCCCGTGTTCAAGCGCTTTGTGCCAATAATCACCGCGAATTGGGAATACAGCTATGCTAAGCGCATTTAAACTGGAAAAAAGCCGTCTGACCCGCCTTGAACTGGATGATGCCGATGCCAGAGACGATCTGAGCGATTCCGTCTGGGTTGACCTGATCGAGCCGGAAGAAGCCGAGCGCGCACGCGTGCAGGACGAACTGGGCCAGGTGCTGGCCACCAGCCCGGAGCTGGAGGACATCGAAGCCTCCGCGCGTTTCTTTGAAGATGAGGATGGCCTGCACATCCACTCCTTTTTCTTTTATCAAGATGCAGAGGATCATGCCGGTAACTCAACGGTGGCCTTTACTATCCGCGAAGGGCGTCTTTATACACTGCGTGAGCGTGAGCTGCCGGCGTTTCGCCTGTACCGCATGCGCGCCCGTAGTCAGACCCTGATCGACGGCAATGCCTATGAGCTGTTGCTGGATCTGTTCGAAACCAAAATAGAACAGCTGGCGGATGAGATCGAAACCGTCTACAGCGACCTGGAAAAACTTAGCCGGGTGATTATGGAAGGGAAGCAGGGTGATGAATTTGATGACGCCCTGTCGACGCTGGCCGGGCAGGAGGATGTCGGCTGGAAGGTACGCCTGTGCCTGATGGACACCCAGCGTGCGCTGAACTTCCTGGTACGTAAGGCGCGGTTGCCGGGCAATCAGCTGGAGCAGGCGCGTGAGGTTCTGCGCGATATCGAATCCCTGCTGCCGCACAATGAGTCGCTGTTCCAGAAGGTCAACTTCCTGATGCAGGCGGCGATGGGCTTTATCAATATTGAGCAAAGCCGCATCATCAAGATCTTCTCGGTGGTATCGGTGGTGTTTCTGCCGCCAACGCTGGTGGCGTCAAGCTACGGCATGAACTTCGAGTTTATGCCAGAGCTGAAGTGGAGCCTGGGTTATCCGGCGGCGATTGTCCTGATGATCCTCGCCGGGCTGGCACCTTATGCCTACTTTAAGCGGAAAAACTGGCTGTAAACCACCCGCAGCAGCGTCGTCAACCGACCAGATAAGTGGCGCTGGCGCTGGCAATATGTACGCCAGCGTCATTATGCAGCTCTACTCTGGCAACGGAAATCTTGTTTCCTCCGCGCAGCAGGCTACTGCTGGCAATAAAGCGTTCCCCGCGTCCGGGCCGCAGATAATCCACCCGCAGATCGATGGTGCCCATGCGCGCCAGGCGCTGGCGCAGCTCGTCTTCATAAATGACCTGTTGGCGGGTCAAAGCGCCGCTGACGCACACCAGCCCGGCGGCCACATCCAGCACGGAGGCGATAACGCCACCGTGCAAAATGGCCTGTGCCGCATTGCCGACCAGCCGGGGCTGATTAACCAGACTCAGCTGGGCGAAGTCGGATTCAAGGCGGTCAAGTTCCACACCGAGCGCACGATTAAACGGCATATCATAAACAAAAATCTTGCCAAGCAAACGGCGCGCGGCCGCTGGTTCTAATGTCAGCGCGGACATGATAACGGATTCCTTTGAACGCGATCAGCGAAAAAAAGTGAAAAGGTAGCCTTATTTTATGCTTGATTATCCGTACTTGCTGCTTTCGGAAATCTGCACTCATGTAATAAGAATTTTCTGTGTAGAATGACGTGTTTTGAACCATTTTATCAGTTTCTGCCGGGAGAAAATTATGGCTCTGCTGAAAGGATTGTCGGCAACAACATTGCTGTTGCCGACGTTAGTAATGGCACAGGAAGCCTCGATCAAAGAGGTGCATGACAGTACCGCAGTGCCTGGCAGTATTATCGCCAACCTGTTGGAAAAACATGACAACCCCTTCGTGATGTATCCTTACGAAAGTAATTATCTGCTGTATACCGATACCAGCAATCTGAATAAGGAAGCGATCCAGTCCTACAGCTGGAGCGATAAAGCTAAGCACGATGAGGTGAAATTTCAACTGAGCCTGGCTTTCCCGCTGTGGCGCGGTATTGTTGGCGATAACTCGGTGCTGGCCGCTTCCTATACCCAGAAATCCTGGTGGCAGCTTTCTAATCGCGGTGCATCTTCACCGTTCCGCGAAACCGATTATGAACCGCAGATCTTCCTTGGCTGGGCCACGGATTACCGGTTTGCCGGCTGGACATTACGTGATGTCGAAACCGGTTTCAATCATCAGTCTAACGGCCGTTCTGAACCGACCTCACGCAGCTGGAACCGGGTCTATGCGCGTCTGATGGCTGAAAACGGTCACTGGCTGGTGGAAGTCAAACCCTGGTACCGTATTCCAGAAAGTGAAAATAATGATGATAACCCGGATATCACCAGGTACATGGGGTATTATCGCCTGACGGTGGGCTACCAGTGGGGTGACAGTATCTTCAGCCTGAAGAGCAACTACAACTGGAACAGCGGCTACGGCGGTGCCGAGCTGGGCTGGAGCTATCCCCTGACTGAGCATGTGCGCTTTTACACCCAGGTGTTCAGCGGGTACGGGGAGTCTCTGATCGACTACAACCATCGCCAAACGCGCGTTGGTGTCGGCGTAACGCTCAACGACCTGTTCTGAGGTCACAGCAACCGGGTGGAGCTGCCCGGTTGAATTTATGTCATTGCAGATATGGGGACAATGTGTCTACGGCAGCAGTCATCAATAACGAAGCGCTGGCAGACCAGGTATTGCGTGATACCTTCGGCTATCAGCAGTTTCGCCCGGGACAACAAACCATCATCCAGGAATCGCTGAACGGGCGTGACTGCCTGGTGGTGATGCCAACCGGTGGGGGCAAATCGCTCTGCTATCAAATTCCGGCGCTGGTGCGTCAGGGACTGACGCTGGTGGTGTCACCGCTGATCTCGCTGATGAAAGACCAGGTCGATCAGCTGCTGGCCAACGGGGTAGCGGCGGCCTGTCTCAATTCGACGCAAAATCGTGAAGAACAGCAGAACGTGATGGCAGGCTGCCGCAGCGGAAAAGTGCGTTTGCTCTACATTGCTCCTGAACGCCTGATGATGGACAACTTCCTTGAGCAGCTGACGCACTGCAACCCGGCGATGCTGGCGGTGGATGAAGCCCACTGTATCTCGCAGTGGGGCCATGATTTCCGCCCGGAATATGGCGCTTTGGGCCAGCTGCGTCAGCGGCTGCCTGACGTCCCGGTGATGGCGTTAACGGCGACAGCGGATGAGACCACCCGCAACGATATTGCCCGCCTGTTACAGCTTAATGACCCGCTGATCCAGATCAGCAGTTTCGACCGGCCGAATATTCGCTACACGCTGGTGGAGAAATTTAAGCCGACCGAACAGCTGCTGCGCTACGTTCAGGACCAGCGCGGCAAGTGTGGCATTATTTACTGCAACAGCCGGGCGAAAGTTGAAGATACCGCTGCCCGCCTGCAAAGCCGTGGTTTGAGCGTCGGGGCTTATCACGCCGGAATGGATAACGCGCACCGCGCCCAGGTGCAGGAAGCCTTTCAGCGCGACGACCTGCAAATTGTGGTGGCGACGGTGGCATTTGGGATGGGCATCAACAAACCCAACGTGCGCTTTGTGGTTCATTTCGATATCCCGCGCAATATCGAGTCCTATTACCAGGAAACCGGCCGTGCCGGGCGCGATGGCCTGCCTGCTGAAGCCCTGCTGCTGTACGATCCGGCCGATATGGCCTGGCTGCGCCGCTGTCTGGAGGAGAAAAAACAGGGGCCACTGCAGGATATTGAACGTCATAAGCTGAATGCGATGGGGGCCTTTGCCGAGGCACAGACCTGCCGACGTCTGGTGCTGCTGAACTATTTCGGTGAAGGGCGTCAGCAGGCGTGCGATAACTGCGATATTTGCCTGGATCCGCCGCGTCGCTACGATGGCCTGGTCGAAGCGCAAAAAGCGCTTTCCTGCATCTATCGCGTCGGCCAGCGCTTTGGCATGGGCTATATCGTTGAGATCTTGCGCGGTGCCAACAACCAGCGTATTCGCGATATGCAGCACGATAAGCTGCCGGTTTACGGCATCGGGCGCGATCAAAACCATGAACACTGGACCAGCGTGCTGCGCCAGCTGATCCACCTCGGTTTGGTGACGCAGAATATCGCTATGTACTCGGCTCTGCAATTAACCGAAGCCGCCCGTCCGGTGCTGCGCGGTGAAGTGTCCCTGTTGCTGGCCGTGCCGCGCCTGGTCAGTGTGAAAACACGCGGCAGCAGCCAGAAATCCTTCGGCGGCAACTACGATCGCAAGCTGTTTGCCAAATTGCGCAAACTGCGCAAAGCGATTGCCGATGAAGACAACCTCCCGCCCTACGTGGTGTTTAACGACGCGACGCTGATTGAAATGGCGGAGCAGATGCCGATCACCGCATCAGAGATGCTGAGCGTTAACGGCGTCGGGCACAAAAAACTGGAGCGCTTTGGCAAGCCGTTCCTGTTGATGATAAAGGAACATATCGACGGCGGTGATGACGAATAATCTCCGCGCCGCCGCTCACGCAAAAGCAGGTTCCTGGCACGGAGCCTGCTTTTTTTTGTTCAGGCAATGCGTCGTGCTGAAGCCAGTAAAGCGCCCACCGCCACAAACAGGCCGCCGAAGAGGCGGTTGAGTAATTTCATCTGCTGCGGGCCTTTGATCCACGCTGAAATACGTCGCGCCAGCGTGGCGTAACCCATCATAACGAAGATATCGACCACTACCGTCGTCGCGCCCAGAACCAGATACTGCATCGCCTGTGGCTGATGCGGCAGGATGAACTGTGGGAAAAGAGCCGCCAGGAAGACGATACTTTTGGGGTTGGTCAGGTTCACCATCACCGCACGCTTAAACAGCTTGCGGCGCGGCATCGCTGCGGCCAGCGCGTTCAAATCTATCGCTCCGGCAGATCGCCACTGCTGAATGCCGAGCCACACCAGATAAGCCGCTCCGGCCCATTTCAGGAACTCAAAGGCCAGCAGCGACTGCGAGAACAGCGCGCCCAACCCGACACCGACCAGCACGATGTGCAGCGACAACCCCACCTGCAGGCCAGCAATAGAGGCGACAGCGCCGCGATAACCGTGGCTGATGCCGGTGCTCATGGTATTGATGGCGCCGGAACCCGGCGACAGGCTTAAAATGAGGGTTGTTAACAGATAGGTCAGCCACCACTCAGTCGTCATGGTAAAACTCCCGTAAAACGCTCAATTGTGACACAATACGTTATTGTCGAACGCCTTGCTACGGGTCACTCTGTTCCCGTTGAGATAAGTGCTCCGTGTGGAAAACGCCTGATGAAACTACACCAGAAAAGCTGGTTAACGCGTGAAAAAGCCTTCGCGGCTTTTGCCACCGGCCCGTTGCTGGATTTCTGGAGGCAGCGCGAAGAGGGCGAGTTTTCAGGAGTGGATAACGTACCGATCCGCTACGTCCGCTTCATCTCATCGCAACATGACAAGGTGATATTACTGTGTCCGGGGCGCATTGAAAGCTATGTCAAATACCCGGAGCTGGCCTACGACCTGTTTCATAGCGGATATGACGTTTTCATTATCGATCATCGCGGGCAGGGGCGTTCGGGCAGACTGCTAAAGGATTCGCATCGTGGGCACGTTGTGGCGTTTGAAGACTACGTTGAGGATCTGGAAACGCTGTATTTACAGGAGATCGCCACACGCCACTATCGCCATCGCTATGCGCTGGCGCATTCAATGGGCGGGGCGATCCTCGCCCTGATGTTGGCACGACAGCCTGCAGCCTTTGACGCGGTGGCGCTGTCTTCACCGATGTTTGGCATTTTCCTGCCTTTGCCATTATGGATGGCGCGCCGCATTCTCAACTGGGCGGAAAAACGCCCGACGGTACGCGATGATTATGCGCTGGGTACCGGGAAGTGGCGTGCGCGCCCGTTTGCGATAAACGATCTGACGCATAGCCGCGAACGCTATCGCCGCAATGTGCGTTTTTATGCTGACGATCCCGGTATACGCGTTGGTGGCCCGACCTATCACTGGGTGCGGGAAGGCGTGCGGGCCGGGCAACGCGTTTTGCGCCAGGCCGCACAGATTTCCACCCCGCTGCTGCTGCTGCAGGCCGCTAACGATAAGGTGGTCGACAACCGTGCTCAGGACCTGTTCTGCCAGATGATGGTGGCCGCGGGTCAGCCCTGTCAGGGGGGGAAGCCGATGATTATCGAGGGTGCGCGCCATGAGATCCTGTTTGAGCAAGACCGGATGCGCGCAGCGGCGCTTGAAGCCGTCCTCGCCTTTTTTGCCCGCCATGCCTGAGTGGCCAGAATTAAATTACCGGTGGGCGCTTCCCGCCGGAGAATATTAACCAGAGGTGTTATGTACCGTATTGTTGCTTCAGACCTGGACGGCACGCTGCTGCTGCCAAACCACACGCTTTCCCCCTTTGCCCGCGAAACGCTGCAGCTGCTAACCGCTAAAGGCATTCATTTTATCTTCGCCACCGGACGTCACTATATTGACGTGGCGCAGATGCGTGACAGCCTCGGCATTGATGCCTGGATGATCACCTCTAACGGCGCACGCGTACACAACACCGCCGGTGAACTGATATTCAGTCAGAATCTTGATCAGGATATCGCGCGCGAGCTGTTCACCATGCAGCATACTCATGCGGATATCTGTACCAATGTTTACCGGGACGAAGAGTGGTTCCTGAATCGTCATCGTCCCGGTGAAATGGATTTCTTCCAGGAATCTGACTTCACCTGTCAAATTTACCAGCCGGGGCAGCTGGCGGCCGACGGCATCAGCAAAGTCTTTTTCACCTGTGCCATTCCTGAACTGCTGATCCCGCTGGAGCAGGCGCTGATAGCGCGCTGGGGCGATCGGGTAAACGTCAGTTTCTCATTGCCAACCTGTCTGGAAGTGATGGCCGGCGGCGTCTCAAAAGGCCACGCGCTGGATGCGGTAGCAAAATCACTGGGCTATTCGCTGCGCGAGTGCCTCTCTTTTGGTGACGGCATGAACGACAAAGAGATGCTGCGCATGGCGGGTAAAGGTTACATCATGAATAACGCTCATCAGCGGCTGAAGGACGTACTGCCAGAACTGGAAGTGATCGGTTCTAACGGCGAACAGGCGGTGCCGCACACTCTGCGCAGACTGTTTGGCGTTTAGAAAACCGGTACAGGCTGTGTAGCGACTTGTTACGTCTGCTGCCGCCACATTCGCCAGATTTAAACAGGCAGAGCGTGCTGCGGCAGATCGGCGAATGGCGCCGCGATGGGCATGGGCTGGTAGTCGCGGCCGAAGCCGCTAGCGAAAACGATTTACAACCTCAGGCGTCCTTCATTAAGTTGTGCGCTGCTTTTTCTCACTGAGCATGGTCATGACCAGCAAAATAACGGCCAGCACGCAGCCGCCCACCATCATGATAAAGCCACCGTTCCAGCCGAAATAGTCGACGGTGTAACCGACGAGGACGCTGGCGGCGACTGAACCGCCCAGATAGCCAAACAGCCCGGTGAACCCGGCGGCGGTTCCTGCCGCCTTTTTAGGGGCCAGCTCCAGCGCATGCAGGCCAATCAGCATCACCGGCCCATAAATCAGAAAGCCGATAATGATCATACAGGCCATATCCACGCCCGGATTCCCGGCCGGATTTATCCAGTAAACAACGGTAGCGAGGGTCACCAGCAGCATAAAGAAAACGCCGGTCGCGCCGCGGTTGCCTTTAAAGATCCTGTCCGACATCCAGCCGCACAGCAACGTACCGGGAATACCAGCATATTCGTAAAAGAAGTAGGCCCATGAAGACGTGTCCAGGGTGAAGTGTTTCACCTCTTTCAGGTAGGTCGGTGACCAGTCGAGGATGCCGTAACGCAACAGATAAATAAACACGTTGGCCAGCGCGATATACCACAGCAGCTTGTTGGGCAGGATGTACTGCTTAAAAATCTGCTTAGCGGTCAGCTCTTGTTCATGCTTTTCATCGTAATCAGGCGGATAGTCATTTTTATACTCTTCAATCGGCGGCAGGCCGCAGGACTGCGGGGTATCACGCATCAGCGCAAAGGCGAAAATGGCGACCAGGATAGCGGCAAAGGCCGGCATATACAGCGCGGCTTTCCAGTCGTTGAACCAGGCCATGCCCAGCAGAAACAGCAGCGGAGGAATACCGCCGCCGACGTTATGCGCGCAGTTCCATACCGATACGATACGGCCGCGCTCTTTTTGTGACCACCAGTGCACCATAGTGCGCCCGCAGGGGGGCCAGCCCATGCCCTGAAACCAGCCGCACAGAAACAGCAGAACGAACATCACCATAATGCCCGATGTCGCCCAAGGCACGAAGCCCATAAACAGCATCACGGCCGCGGCGAGGAGCAGTCCGGCAGGTAAAAATATGCGCGGGTTGGAGCGGTCAGAAACCGAACCCATAATGAATTTAGATAACCCGTAAGCGATTGAAATACCTGAGAGCGCAAAACCGAGATCGCCGCGTGAAAAGCCCTGCTCAACCAGGTAAGGCATCGCCAGCGCAAAGTTTTTACGCACCAGATAATAGGCGGCGTAGCCGAAGAAAATGCCCAGAAAGATCTGCCAGCGCAGCTTGCGATACAGCGGATCGAGGCGGTCGCCATCAACGCGAGGTTGATGCACGGCGGGTTGGAAAATACTCAACGGTTAAGCCTCCCGTGGCTCAGATACGGATATCCCGGTGAAATGTGCCGGGGAAGAACAACACGCAGCCGCGCATGGCCGCCATGTTCCATTGCGCACACAGCCTGGCAGCTGTCGGTAAAAATGACCGTGAAGAGAGGCACAAATGTGACATTTTTATGACGTTATGGCGCTGAATGTGACCAGAGATCGCTGTCTGGCTTCACACTGGCAGATGACATCGTTAACCGCATCGCGTTTGTGACACGGGCGGATTATCGGGTTCGTTTGCGGATTGCTCGTGCTCACAAGAAAGCATTTTACCGCAGGGATGGCGCATGGGGAGGAGAATGATTAACGCCATGCGGGGCGGTTAAATAGCGTTAATCAGTCACAATGCGGTGAGCTTATTTTTTTGCCGGGCGGATTTTCATCGTCAAACCTTTAAGGAAATTACGCAGGATCTGATCGCCGCATTCGCGATAGTTCTTGTGCCCCGGTTTGCGGAAGATCGCCCCAATCTCCGACTGACCCACCGCAAAATCAGCACTTTTTAACAGTTCGATGATGTCGGTCGTTTTCAGGTCGAACGCCACACGCAGCTTCTTCATCATGATGTTGTTAGTCATCTTTCGCTCGATGGAAGGGGCTGGTGCGTCTTCGCTTTTGCCACGGCGTTCAAAAATCAGGCCATTAAGAAAGTAACCCATGATGACATCGGGGCAGGGGCGATAGCCTGGCTCATCTTCTTTTTTCAGCAAGCTGTGCACTTCGGCTTCGGTGACTTCGCTCTCTGCCCGCGCCAGAATGCTTACAACTTGAGCATCGCTTAAATTCAGCATGTATCGCACGCTGCGCAGGACGTCATTATTGGTCATAAAAACTCTCTTCAGTGAAACTGTTGCAGTGCGCGCAGTATACCCCTTCATTGCCAAAGCTGCATCCCGCTAAACAGCCGCCTGCTCAATGCCGACGCCTGGCTCAGACGTTGTAAGCAGAAGGGAGTGGCGTTCCGGGACGTGATGCATCGCGTACCCGTGGTAAATGTTCACAGGCGTGCTGACGCGCGGAACGGGTAAACGCCTCAATCACAGGCTGACGCTGTTCACCGTCGCGCACTGCGGCATACAGCCGGCTCCACAGGCCATCGCCCAGCGCTTTAGTGACCACCAGTCCCTGGTGCTCAAAGCTCTCTACCACCCAGTGCGGCAGGGCAGCGATACCCATGCCGGCTGAAACCATCTGAATCAACAGCAGCGTATTATCCACGCTTTTCAGCGCCGGACTGACGCCCGCGGGTTGCAGGAAATGACGCCAGATATCCAGGCGCTGACGCTGCACCGGGTAGATCATCAGCACTTCGCTGGCGAGATCCTGGGGTGAGATAACCGTCTTTTGCGCCAGTGGATGGTTGGGAGCCAATACCAGGCGTACTTCAAAATCGAACATCGGCGAATAAAACAGTCCGCTGCGCGGCAGAATATCGGATGTCAGCACCACATCCAGCTCGCCCTGTTGCAGAGCCGGCTGCGGGTCAAAGGTGACGCCGGATTTAAAATCCATCACCACCTGAGGCCAGCTTTGGCGGAATTCGTTAAGCGCCGGGGTCAGCCACTGAATACAGCTGTGGCATTCAATGGCGATACGCAGCGTGGTTTGATGCGGTTCGTGGCAGGCCTGTAACGCCTGCTGTATCTGCGGCAATACCTGCTCAGCCAGCTGTAGCAGAACTTCGCCTTGCGGCGTGAAGCGCAGCGGCTGGCTTTTACGCACAAACAGTCGGAAACCAAGACGTTGTTCCAGGTCACTGAACTGGTGTGACAACGCCGACTGTGTTTGGTGAAGCTGGGCGGCAGCGGCGGCCAGCGAGCCGGTATTTTGCAGAGCCTGAAGCGTTCGCAGGTGTTTGAGTTCGATCATGAGAGTCCTTCACATCGACAGTGAATATTTTGCGCTTGTGGTTAATACAGTACCTGCGGATTATAGCGGTGTAAACATCTGGACGTCCAAATGAATATCGAGTAAATCAGGACGTGTTCAGCTAACGATTAATGTAAAGAGGCACAACTGATGACTATTCTGAACCATACTCTCGGCTTCCCCCGTGTCGGCCTGCAGCGCGAACTGAAGAAAGCGCAGGAAAGCTACTGGGCGGGTAACAGCACCCAGGAAGAATTGCTGGCAGTTGGACGTGAGCTGCGCGCCCGCCACTGGCAGCAGCAGAAAGACGCTGGCGTGGATCTGCTGCCGGTAGGTGATTTTGCCTGGTACGACCACGTACTGACCACCAGCCTGCTGCTGGGTAACGTGCCGGCACGTCACCAGAATAAAGATGGTTCAGTTGACCTCGATACCCTGTTTCGCCTGGGCCGTGGCCGTGCACCGAGCGGTGAACCCGCCGCTGCAGCAGAAATGACCAAATGGTTTAACACCAACTATCACTACATGGTGCCGGAGTTTGTGCAGGGCCAGCAGTTCAAACTGACCTGGACTCAGCTGCTGAATGAAGTCGACGAAGCGCTGGCGCTGGGTCATAAAGTGAAACCTGTGCTACTTGGCCCGGTGACCTATCTGTGGCTGGGCAAAGTGAAGGGCGACCAGTTCGATCGCCTTAACCTGTTGCAAGATATTCTGCCGGTGTACCAGCAGGTGCTGGCGGAACTGGCTAAGCGCGATGTCGAATGGGTGCAGATTGATGAGCCGGCGCTGGCGCTGGAACTGCCCGCCGAGTGGCTGGCTGCCTTTAAGCCCGCTTATGACGCGCTTCAGGGGCAAACCAAACTGCTGCTGACCACCTATTTCGACAGCATTGGCCAGAACCTTGAAACCATCAGCGCGCTGCCGGTTCAGGGGCTGCATGTTGATCTGGTGCACGGTAAAGACGACATCGCCCTGCTGAACAGCAAAGTACCGGCAGACTGGCTGCTGTCCGTTGGTGTGATTAACGGCCGTAACGTCTGGCGTGCGGATCTCAGTAGCTGGTTTGAACGCCTGCAGCCGCTGGTTGCACAGCGCAAACAGCTATGGATTGGCTCCTCCTGCTCACTGCTGCACAGCCCGATCGACCTGAGCGTGGAAACCCGCCTGGACGAAGAAGTGAAAAGCTGGTTTGCCTTTGCCCTACAGAAGTGCTCCGAGCTGTCACTGTTAAGCAATGCGCTGAACAACAATGACCCGGCTTCACTGGAAGCATGGAGTGCGCCAATTCGCGCCCGTCAGCACTCTACTCGCGTGCACAATGCCGCCGTCGGCCAGCGTCTGGCAGCGATTTCACCGCAGGACAGCTTGCGTAAGAACAGCTATCAGGTACGTGCTGAAGCCCAGCGTCAGCGCTTCCAGCTGCCGGCGTGGCCAACCACGACCATCGGTTCATTCCCGCAAACCACGGAAATTCGCGGGCTGCGACTCGACTTCAAACAGGGCCGTCTGGACGGCACCCGCTACCGCACCGGCATCGCCGGGCACATTAAGCAGGCTATCGTTGAGCAGGAGCGCTTAGGGCTGGACGTGCTGGTGCACGGCGAAGCGGAGCGTAACGACATGGTGGAATACTTCGGCGAACACCTTGACGGCTTCATTTTCACGCAGAATGGCTGGGTGCAGAGCTACGGTTCACGCTGCGTGAAGCCGCCGGTTATCATCGGTGATGTCAGCCGCCCGGAAGCGATTACCGTAGAATGGGCAAAATATGCTCAGTCACTGACTGACAAGCCGGTAAAAGGCATGCTGACCGGTCCGGTAACTATCCTGTGTTGGTCATTCCCGCGTGAAGATGTTTCGCGTGAAACTATCGCCAAACAGATTGCGCTGGCGCTGCGTGATGAAGTTGAAGATCTGGAAAAAGCGGGCATTGGTATCATTCAGATTGATGAGCCTGCACTGCGCGAAGGGCTGCCGCTGCATCAGTCCGACTGGGCGGCTTATCTGACGTGGGCGGTCGATGCCTTCCGTCTGAACGCCGCCGTGGCACAGGACGACACCCAGATCCATACCCACATGTGTTACTGCGAGTTCAACGACATCATGGATTCGATTGCCGCGCTGGATGCGGATGTGATCACCATCGAAACCTCACGTTCTGATATGGAACTGCTGGAGTCGTTTGAAGAGTTCGAGTATCCAAATGAAATCGGTCCGGGCGTTTACGATATCCACTCGCCAAACGTGCCAAGCGTAGAGTGGATGGAAGCGCTGCTGCTTAAAGCGGCACAGCGCATCCCTACTGAACGTCTGTGGGTGAACCCGGACTGCGGACTGAAAACCCGTGGCTGGCCGGAAACTCGCCAGGCGCTGGCAAACATGGTTAAAGCGGCGCAAAACTTGCGAAATGCACAAAAAGCTTAAATATCTGTGTTGTTGTGTTTTGATGTAACTATTATTTGGGGCGCTTAGCGCCCCTTTTTTTATGCTGCCGGCGTCACGCCATACTGCCTGAACCATGCCAGCATTCGCTGCCAGCCGTCCTTAGCGGAGCCGGCCTCATAGCTTGGGCGATAGTCAGCATTGAACGCATGCCCGGCATCGGGATAGACAATAATCTCGGCGTTGGCATTGGCGGCACGCAGTGCATGACGCATGGTTTCGACACTGTCGGGCGGAATGCCATCATCCTTACCGCCGTAAAGCCCCAAAACTGGCGCATCCAGATCCACCGCAATATCCACCGGCTGTTTTGGCTGCTTCATCGTCTTATCTCCCACCAGCTTGCCATACCAGGCAACGGCGGCTTTCAGCTGCGGGTTATGCGCGGCATAAAGCCAGGTAATGCGCCCACCCCAGCAAAAACCGGTCACTGCCAAACGCCGTATATCGCCGCCGTGGCGTGAAGTCCAGTTCGCCACATGATCGAGGTCGGCCAGCACCTGACTGTCTGGGATTTGACTGACCAGCTGTTTGACCAACGTAGGAATATCGGTGTAATCAGCAGGCTCGCCCTGACGAAAATAGAGTTCGGGTGCGACCGCCAGGTAACCTTCCAGCGCCAGTCGACGGCAGATATCACGAATATGTTCGTGAACGCCAAAAATTTCCTGCACCACCATTACTACCGGCAAAGGGCCTTGCGCATGGCGTGGTTTGGCGTGGAACGCGGGCATATTTTCGCCCTGAGTTGGGATGGAGGTCTCACCACAGAGAATGTCGGCGCTGTCGGTAATCATCGTGCTGGCAGCGGCAGGAACGACCGCTGGCGCGAAGCCTTTGTTGCTCAATTCTTGCGTCATGTTATTTTCGGGTTTCATGGTCATCTCCGTGCAGGCGCTACGTGTTGTCAGCTAACTATAGTCAGGAATGCATTGGGATTAACGATCGAATCAGGGTAACTCTTTATCACCAGATAAAGCCTGTCTACAGCTCCGGATGTGGGAAAATGGCGATAACTGATGGTCAATTGCGACTTGTATCACCTTTTGTAAGTTCGGAAGATGCAATTTTCATTTTGATTAAGGATGTTCATCACATAAAGTCACGAGCAATTTTCTTACATTAGCAGTTCGCTAATCATCCGCAGGTTTTGTATCAGGAGTTTTACATGGCACATTCTGACGTTTTCCATCTCGGCCTGACTCAAGCCGATCTTCAGGGCGCTACTCTGGCCATTGTGCCCGGTGACCCGGAGCGGGTGAAGAAAATTGCCGCCCTGATGGATAATCCGGTTTATCTGGCCTCGCACCGTGAATTTACCAGCTGGCGTGGTGAGATCGCAGGTAAAGCCGTTGTAGTTTGCTCAACCGGAATTGGGGGGCCTTCCACCTCCATCGCCGTGGAAGAACTGGCGCAGCTGGGCGTGCGCACCTTTCTGCGCGTCGGGACTACCGGCGCTATCCAGCCGCACATCAAGGTGGGTGATGTGCTGGTCACCACCGGTTCAGTAAGGCTGGACGGTGCCAGCCTGCACTTTGCGCCGCTGGAATTTCCGGCGGTGGCGGACTTTACCTGTACTACCGCGCTGGTGGATGCAGCAAAAGCGCAGGGCGCGAGAATGCATATCGGCATCACGGCGTCCTCCGATACCTTTTACCCTGGCCAGGAGCGCTATGACACCTTCTCTGGCCGGGTGGTCAGTCGCTTCCAGAATTCAATGCAGGAATGGCAACAGATGGGCGTGCTGAACTATGAAATGGAGTCGGCAACGCTGCTGACTATGTGTGCCAGCCAGGGGTTGCGTGCCGGCATGGTGGCCGGGGTGATCGTTAACCGCACCCAGCAGGAGATCCCCGAGGCACAAACCCTGCAAAGAACCGAGAATGATGCGGTGAAAATTGTGGTTGAAGCTGCCCGCCGTCTGCTGAAATGATCCCCGCTGCGGGCCACGCCTGTTACCGGCCTGCAAATTTCGCTTGCTTGCAATATATCTTCGAGCTGCCCCGCTTTTTTAGCTTGACGGGGCGCTCTCTGGTGTATTTTGTCTGGACATTTATACAGTGCGCCTCTATTTTTCCCCTGTCAGGGGTTCAGCAGGAGAATAGGGGTGGATGTTACAATCATTTACGGCGCGGGCTTTGCTCTGGCCGGGATACTGGCAGGCTGGCTGCTTGCCTTGCTACGCAGTCAGCAGCAGCTGGCGCAAGGCGAAACAGAACGGCAGCTGCTGATGCAGTCGGCGGAACAGGCGCAGCATGAACGCCAGCGTTTGCAGCAGCAGCTTGATGGCCAGCTGCTGCTGCAAAAACAGAATGAGCAGGAGCAGCGCCAGCTGCATGGCTCCCTGGCGGCGGCCGAGGAAAAACTCCACCACCTTGAACACTGGCGCAGTGAAACCCAGCAGCTGACGCGTGAGCTGCGCACGCAGCTGGAGATTAACAGCGCTCAGGAGGCGGAGCTGCGAGAAGTCACCATCCGGCTGGAGGAAACGCGCATGGCCGCCGAGGAAAAACAGCGGCTGCTGGTGAACAGCGAACAACGCCTGAATGCCCAGTTTGAAAATCTGGCGAATCGCATCTTCGAAAATAGCGGACGCCGGGTCGATGAACAAAACCGCCAAAGCCTGCATGGCCTGATCACCCCCTTACGCGAACAGCTTGAGGGGTTCCGCCGTCAGGTACAGGACGGGTTCGGTCAGGAAGCGCGTGAACGCCATACGCTCGCCCACGAAATTCGCAACCTGCAGCAGCTCAATGCCCGGATGGCCCAGGAAGCGATTAACCTGACAAAAGCGCTGAAAGGTGACAACAAAACTCAGGGTAACTGGGGGGAAGTGGTTCTCAGCCGGGTTCTGGAAGCATCCGGTCTGCGTGAAGGGCACGAGTACGAAACCCAGGTCAACATTCAGCTGGAGCAGAATGGACGCATGCAGCCCGACGTCATCGTCCGTTTACCGCAGGGCAAGGATGTGGTTATTGATGCGAAGATGACGCTGGTCGCCTATGAGCGCTACTTTAACGGCGAAAACGAAGCGCAGCGTGAGGCGGCGGTCAGCGAGCATATCGCTGCTGTTCGCGGACACTTACGCCAACTAAGCCGAAAAGATTATCAACAATTGCCGGGTTTACGCTCGCTGGATTATGTGTTGATGTTTATTCCGGTGGAGCCAGCCTTCCTGCTGGCTATCGACAGGCAGCCTGAACTGGTCAACGAAGCGCTGAACCAAAATATCATGCTGGTCAGCCCGACTACGCTGCTGGTGGCGCTGCGTACCATCAACAACCTGTGGCGTTATGAACATCAGAGCCGTCATGCGCAGCGTATTGCTGACCGTGCTGCCCGCCTGTATGACAAAATGCGTCTGTTTGTCGATGATATGAGCGCCATCGGACAAAGCCTTGATAAGGCTCAGGGCAGCTACCGTCAGGCAATGAAAAAACTGTCGGAAGGGCGCGGCAACCTGATTGCCCAAAGTGAAGGTTTTCGCCAGATGGGCGTGGAGATAAAACGGCCGATTGACCCACGGCTGGTGGCACAGGCTCTGCCGGAAGAAGCCGAAGAAGCGCAGGACGATGCGTGTTAGCATGGGCCTGAACATATCGGCTATTCTTCTCGCAGTACGCCTCACGGCATCAATGAATAAGCGCAGGGTCAGTGTTTGGCTGGCCCAACTCTGGTACACTTGGCTAATATTTGATTGTAGAGCAGGCAAAACAAATGGCAGATGAATCAAAGGACACTACCCACTTCGGCTATCGCACCGTAGCGAAAGATGAAAAAGCCGATATGGTTGCTGATGTTTTCCATTCGGTTGCGGCTAAATATGACCTGATGAACGATCTGATGTCATTTGGTATTCACCGCATCTGGAAGCGTTTTACCATCGACTGCAGCGGCGTGCGTCGCGGGCAGCGCGTGCTCGACCTTGCCGGCGGTACGGGTGACCTCACGGCGAAGTTCTCGCGTCTGGTCGGGGAAACCGGTGAAGTGGTGCTGGCGGACATTAACAGTTCGATGCTGAAAGTGGGCCGTGAAAAGCTGCGCAACAGAGGCATTATCGGCAACGTCAGCTATGTACAGGCGAATGCAGAAGCCCTGCCGTTCCCGGATAACTACTTCGACTGTATCAGCATCGCTTTTGGGCTGCGTAACGTTACCGATAAAGATAAAGCGCTGGCGTCGATGTTTCGGGTGCTTAAACCAGGTGGCCGTTTGCTGGTGCTGGAGTTCTCTAAACCGCAGTTCGAGCCGCTGAACAAGGCCTACGACGCCTACTCTTTCCACATCCTGCCGCGAATTGGTGAAATAGTGGCAAAAGACGCCGGCAGCTATCGCTATCTGGCAGAATCCATTCGTATGCATCCCGATCAGGAAACCCTGAAGCAGATGATGACGGATGTCGGCTTTGAAAACACCACGTATCATAATCTGACGGGCGGCATTGTTGCTTTGCACCGTGGATTTAAGTTTTAAACAGGGATATGCATGACATTAATGCCGCTGTTAACTGCCAGTCTCGAGACCGCGCTTAACCATGTTTTATATCGCGACCGTGGCCTGAAGTTGGCTCGTCAGCGTCTCAGCGGGCGCAGTCTGGCGATTGTCCTGGCCGAGCTGAAGCAGCCAGTCACGATTATTTTCAGCGAACAGCGGGTGGATGTGATTGGTCACTGGAGTGATACGCCCGACTGTACGGTGAAAACCCGTGTTGTCACGCTGCCAAAACTTCGCGATCGTCAGCAGCTGACTACGCTTATCCGCAGCGGTGAGCTGGAAGTAGAAGGCGACCTGCAAGTGGTGCAGCAATTCTCAGCTTTGCTGGATTTAGCTGAACTGGACCCGGCAGAGTACCTGTCTCCGTGGGTGGGTGACATTGCTGCGCAGGGCATGACCCGGTTCTTCCTTGGTGGCTTTAATGCCGTGCGGCGGGATGTGCAACGTAAGCAGGGTTATCTGGCGCAAACGCTGACCGAGGAGTGGCGCCAGGCTCCGGGGCCGCTTGAGCTGGCATCGTTCGCAGAAGAAGTTGATGCATTGACGCGTTCGTTAAATGCCCTTGATGCCCGTATTCATCGTCTGGAGGAAAAATGACCTACGGTGAACTGCGCCGTCTGTATCTGATTATCCGCGTGTTTCTTAGTTACGGCCTTGACGAACTCATCCCTAAAACGCGCCTGGCCCTTCCTCTGTTACTCTGGCGCAAGTGCCTGTTCTGGATGCCAAACATTCATAAAGATCAACCCCTGGGTGCACGTCTGCGCCTGGCGCTGGAACAGTTGGGACCGGTTTGGATTAAGTTTGGTCAGATGATGTCTACCCGTCGCGATCTGTTCCCGCCCCATATAGCCGATCAGCTGGCCATGCTGCAGGACAAGGTTCCTCCTTTTGATGGGGCACAGGCGCTGAAGCTCATTGAGCAATCGTTAGGTGCCTCCATTGACAGCCAGTTTGACAACTTTGATATCGTTCCGCTGGCGTCAGCATCCATCGCTCAGGTGCATACGGCAACGTTGAAAGAGAACGGCCGCGAAGTGGTGATAAAAGTGATCCGGCCCGATATTTTGCCGGTGATCAAAGCCGATATGAAGCTGATCTACCGCCTGGCGCGCTGGGTCCCGCGTTTGCTGCCTGATGGCCGCCGTTTGCGTCCGCAGGAAGTGGTTGCTGACTATGAAAAAACGCTGCTTGATGAGCTAAATTTGCTGCGCGAGGCCGCCAATGCTATTCAATTACGGCGTAACTTTGATCAAAGCAGAATGCTGTATGTGCCGGAAATTTACTCGGACTATTGCAGTGAAAACATGCTGGTGATGGAGCGAATTTACGGTATTCCCATCTCTGATATGGCAACGCTGGAACAGCACGGTGTCAACATGAAACTGCTGGCCGAACGTGGCGTGCAGGTGTTCTTTACCCAGGTATTCCGCGACAGCTTCTTTCATGCGGATATGCATCCTGGCAATATCTTTGTCAGCTACGAGCACCCGGAAGATCCGCAGTATATCGGGATTGACTGCGGCATTGTCGGTTCGTTGAACAAGGAAGACAAACGCTATCTGGCAGAAAACTTCATTGCTTTCTTCAACCGCGATTATCGCAAGGTTGCAGAACTGCATGTGGATTCGGGCTGGGTTCCGGCAGATACCAATGTGGAAGATTTCGAGTTTGCCATCCGTACCGTGTGCGAACCTATTTTCGAGAAACCCCTGGCAGAAATTTCCTTCGGCCACGTGCTGTTAAATCTGTTTAATACCGCACGTCGCTTTAACATGGAAGTTCAGCCGCAACTGGTTCTGTTACAGAAAACGTTACTGTATGTAGAAGGGGTTGGCCGCCAGCTTTATCCGCAGCTGGACTTGTGGAAGACCGCCAAGCCGTTTCTTGAAAACTGGATCAAAGATCAGATTGGTATTCCGGCCATCGTGCGTGCGTTAAAAGAGAAAGCGCCGTACTGGGCCGAGAAACTGCCGGAGTTGCCGGAGCTGTTCTATGACAGTCTGCGCCAACACAAGCATTTACAGCATAGCGTTGACCGACTGACGACAGACCTGAAGGGGGAACGCGTCAGGCAACATCAGTCGCATTATTTATTTGGCATTGGTGCCACTCTGCTACTGAGCGGCACCGCGGTTCTGCTGTCGCGACCGGCCTGGGACATGCTTTCTGCCGGGATGATGGCCGCAGGCCTGGTGGCCTGGCTGGTTGGCTGGCGCAGGACAAGCTGACTGTCATGAAAGGTAAATAGACAGCTTATAGCGCGCGTAAAAGGCTTTGCGCATCGTCAGTAAGACATAAGCTGTTATATACTAAAAATTCGCATCAATTATTGATATCAGAGGTAATAATGGGTGGCATTACACTTCCGCATTTATTGATTATCGCCGTACTGGTAGTACTGCTGTTCGGTACTAAAAAACTGCGTTCGCTGGGTTCTGACCTCGGTTCTTCTATCAAAGGCTTCAAAAAAGCCATGAGCGAAGAAGACGATAAAGAAAAAGAAAAAGAGAAAGCAACTGCTGAAGATGCTGATTTCAACGCCAAACTGGCTGATAAACAGCATACTGAAGTGAAGAAAGAAGACGTTAAGAACGACAAGGTATAAACCGTGTTCGACATAGGCTTTAGTGAACTGGTTCTGGTCTTCGTTATTGGCCTGGTGGTGCTTGGCCCTCAACGGTTACCGGTGGCGGTCAGGACGGTGATGGGCTGGATCCGCGCGCTGCGTTCGCTGGCAACCAGTGTTCAAAACGAACTGGCCCAGGAGTTGAAGCTCCAGGAACTGCAGGACGGCCTGAAAAAAATCGAGCAGGCCAGCAAAGATAACCTCTCTCCTGAGCTGAAAGCCTCGGTTGAGGAGCTGAAGCAAACTGCAAATTCGATGAAGCGCTCATACCTCGGCGACAATGAAAAAGCGGATGACGAAGCCCATACTATTCACAATCCGCTGCTGAAAGATGCGCAGGAAACCCATGACGGTGTAACCCCGGCGCAGGCGGATCATCAGGCTGATGCTCCGCCGCTGGCACCTGTTACGGTGACTCAGAAGGCATCATCGGAGCCGCAGCCTGATGTTAAACAGGAGCCGCCAGCACCCGTTGCCCCGCGTGCATCCGCGACCTCTACTTTACCTGGCGACGAACGTTAAACATGGCTGTAGAAGATACCCAACCGCTTATCAGCCACCTGATTGAGCTGCGTAAGCGCCTGTTGCACTGCATTATTGCTGTTCTGGCCATTTTCCTGTGCCTGGCTTACTTCTCGAACGATATTTACCAGCTGGTATCCGCGCCGTTGATCAAACAGATGCCTGCCGGGGCCAGTATGATTGCCACCGACGTGGCGTCACCGTTCTTCACCCCGATCAAGCTAACCATCATCGTTTCGCTGTTCCTTGCGGTGCCGGTGATCCTTTATCAGGTTTGGGCCTTTGTCGCCCCGGCGCTCTATCGCCACGAGCGCAGGCTGGTTATGCCGCTGTTGTTTTCAAGTTCATTCCTGTTCTATCTGGGGATGGCTTTCGCCTACTTTGTCGTCTTCCCGTTGGCGTTTGGCTTTTTCGCTAAAACTGCGCCTCAGGGCGTACAAATTGCCACCGACATTAATAACTATCTCGATTTTGTGATGACGTTATTTATGGCGTTTGGCGTGTCGTTTGAAGTTCCGATTGCTATCGTACTGTTGTGCTGGACCGGCGTCACCACGCCTGAAGATCTCAAGGCCAAACGCCCTTATGTTCTGGTTGGCGCGTTTGTCGTCGGCATGTTACTCACGCCACCGGATATTTTCTCCCAGACGCTGTTAGCCATTCCGATGTACTGTCTTTTTGAAGTCGGTGTGTTTGTTTCACGTTTCTATGTGGGTAAGAACCGCCGTGATGAGGATCACGACGACGAATCGGAGCAAGGTTGAGCCAACGGCCGCCGCTGGCAACACATGTTGAATTAACTAACCGCCCGTCAGGGCGGTTACTGTTTGGAAGGAATTATGTTTGATATTGGTGTAAATCTGACCAGCACCCAGTTTGCGAAAGATCGTGATAAGGTGGTAAAACGTGCGCGTGAAGCGGGCATCAGCGGTATGCTCATCACCGGCACCAACGCGCTGGAAAGTCAGCAGGCACTGAGTCTGGCGCGCCAGCATGCAAATTATTGCTGGTCAACGGCCGGCGTTCATCCTCATCATGCCAGCGAGTGGTCGGCAGAAACCGCTGCCACGCTGCGTCGGCTGGCGGAAAGCCCTCTAGTTGTGGCTATCGGGGAATGTGGCCTCGATTTCAACCGCAATTTCTCGCAGCCGGAACAGCAGGTCTATGCGTTTAATGCCCAGCTGGCGCTGGCCGCAGAGCTGTCTCTGCCCGTATTCCTGCACTGCCGCGAGGCCCACGAGCGTTTCATTACAATTCTTAAACCCTGGCTACCCAGTCTTAAGGCGGCGGTACTGCACTGCTTTACCGGCGCGCGCGCAGAGCTTGAGTCCTGCCTGGCAGAGGGTTTATCTATCGGTATTACCGGCTGGATATGCGATGAGCGGCGCGGACAGGAACTGCGTGAACTGGTGCCACTGATCCCCGCAGACCGCCTGTTGCTGGAAACGGATGCTCCCTGGCTACTGCCGCGAGATATGCGGCCGCGACCGCCATCAAGACGTAATGAGCCCTGTTTCTTACCGCATATTGTGCAGCAGGTAGCCTTATTACGTGGCGATGACGTTGATGAACTGGCGGCGCAAACGGCGTTAAACGCGCGTGCGCTGTTCGGTCTTTAGTCGGGCCGGGACATGATATGTGCCCCTGCTAAGGGGCAGGTTTACAGCATTTGAACTGCTGATTGGCGACACTGCGCACGACCTGTTTGTTTAACAGGTTTAACAGCAGCATCGAACGCGCTTCACCATCCGGTTCAGTAAATATCGCTTTCAGTCCTTCGAACGCCCCTTCAGTGATAATCACCGTATCGCCTGGTAGTGGCAATTGACCGCCGTCACGAGGTAACCCAGGACCGACCTGCAAAGCGTTTATTACACCTTGCGGCACGGTGGCAGGTTGATTGCCAAATCGAACAAAATGACTGACTCCACGCGTTGCACTGATGGTCGTGGTATGGATTAATTCCGGGTCGAATTCGACAAACAGATAATTAGGGAACAGCGGTTCACTGACTTGAGTAGGTTTACCACGCACCATTTTCTCTAAAGCAACCATCGGACTCAGGCAATGGACTGCCTGGCGCTCAAGATGCTCTTGTGCACGTAGTAGTTGGCCTCGTTTGCAGTAAAGTAAGTACCAGGATTCCATAACATCGCTTTCCAATTATCTTGCCTGCAAGAATAGCAAAAACGTTATCATAGTTATAGCGAGATCGGAGACAACAGTGGGTTGCCAAATGTCTTGATGACAGGTTATCGCATCGCGCGATGACTTTAAATCGGCATTAATTATCGTATTTGCAAGGCAACAGAGTGTCTAAACTTACCAACAAAATTAACCCTCAGCGGTGGATCGGCACTATAATGGCTGACTCACTGGCCGCATTGATGGAAAGTCATGAAATACCACGACTTACGCGACTTTATTTCTCTGCTTGAACAGCGTGGGGAATTGAAACGTATCAAACAACAGATCGACCCCGATCTGGAAATGACCGAAATTGCCGACCGCACGCTGCGTGCCGGTGGTCCGGCGCTGCTGTTCGAAAACCCGAAAGGTTACAACATGCCGGTGCTTTGCAATCTGTTTGGCACCCCGGATCGCGTGGCGATGGGAATGGGCCAGGAAGATGTGAAAGCACTGCGCGATGTGGGAAAGCTGCTGGCCTTCCTGAAAGAGCCTGAACCGCCGCGTGGCTTCCGCGACTTTTTTGACAAAATGCCGCAGTGGAAGCAGGTGCTGAATATGCCGACCAAACGGCTGCGTAATGCACCCTGTCAGCAGCAGATCTGGCAAGGCGATGATGTCGATCTGTCGCGCATCCCGGTGATGAAGTGCTGGCCGGGCGATGCCGCCCCGCTGGTGACCTGGGGGCTGACCGTAACGCGTGGCCCGCAAAAAGAGCGGCAGAATCTGGGCATCTATCGCCAGCAGGTGATCGGCAAAAACAAACTGATTATGCGCTGGCTCTCCCACCGTGGCGGCGCGCTGGACTACCACGAGTGGTGCCAGCAGCATCCGGGGGAACGCTTCCCGGTTTCCGTGGCGCTCGGTGCCGATCCGGCGACCATCCTCGGTGCGGTGACGCCAGTACCGGACACGCTGTCCGAATATGCCTTTGCCGGGCTGTTGCGCGGCACTAAAACCGAAGTGGTTAAGTGCGTCTCTAACGATCTGGAAGTACCGGCCAGCGCGGAGATTGTGCTGGAAGGTTATCTCGAACCGGGTGACATGGCGCCGGAAGGCCCCTACGGCGACCATACCGGCTATTACAATGAAGTGGATGATTTCCCGGTATTTACCATTACTCATATTACGCAGCGCCGTGATGCGATCTATCATTCTACCTACACCGGCCGTCCGCCGGATGAACCCGCGGTGCTCGGTGTGGCGCTGAATGAGGTTTTTGTTCCGATTTTACAAAAACAGTTCCCGGAGATCGTCGACTTCTATCTGCCGCCCGAAGGATGTTCCTATCGCCTGGCGATAGTGACGATTAAGAAGCAGTATGCCGGTCATGCCAAACGCGTCATGATGGGCGTCTGGTCCTTCCTGCGGCAATTTATGTACACCAAATTTGTTATCGTCTGCGATGAAGACATCAATGCGCGTGACTGGAATGATGTTATCTGGGCGATTACCACGCGTATGGACCCGGCACGCGATACGGTTCTGGTGGAAAACACGCCGATTGATTATCTTGATTTTGCCTCGCCGGTTTCCGGGTTGGGGTCAAAAATGGGGATGGATGCGACCAACAAATGGCCCGGTGAAACGCAGCGCGAGTGGGGGACTCCCATCCGTAAGGACCCCGCTGTTGTCGCCCGTATTGATGCGATCTGGGATGAGTTAGGCATCTTGAGTGATACACCAGCGCGCTGAAGCGCTGGTGGTCAAATGACAATGACGACCCGACAGGGGAACGCATGACAACCTTAAGCTGTAAAGTGACCTCAGTAGAGGCGATTACCGATACCGTGTACCGTGTCCGTCTGATCCCGGAGGCTGACTTCAGTTTTCGTGCGGGTCAGTATTTGATGGTGGTTATGGACGAGAACGATAAGCGTCCGTTCTCTCTGGCCTCCACGCCGATGGAAAAAGACATTATCGAACTGCATATTGGTGCTTCCGAGCTTAACCTCTATGCCATGGCGGTGATGGAGCGTATTCAGCAGCAGCGCCAGATTACCGTAGATATTCCCCATGGCGATGCGTGGTTTCGTGAAGAGGGCGATCGTCCGCTGCTACTGATTGCGGGCGGCACCGGTTTCTCCTACGTGCGTTCAATCCTCCTGACGGCACTGGCGCAACAGCCGGACCGCCACATTGCGATTTACTGGGGCGGGCGCGAGCTGAAGCACCTGTATGATTTGGACGAACTGAATGCGCTGGCGATCAAGCATCCGCACCTGAAGGTTGTCCCGGTGGTTGAACAGCCGGAAGAGGGCTTTACTGGCCGTAATGGCACCGTTCTGACGGCGGTGATGCAGGATTATGGCAGCCTGTCCGGGCACGATATTTATATCGCTGGCCGTTTTGAAATGGCGAAAATTGCGCGGGAGCGCTTCTGCGCCGAACGTGACGTGCAGGAAGCGCGCATGTTTGGCGATGCCTTTGCCTTTATCTGACGGGCAGGGGATCGCTTTGCTGTTCCTGCTTAATTCACCGGAATGAAAAACCGCCTTTGCCTGAAAGGCGGTTAACTGAGGTGCAGACAGACGGTATTATTCTGTTAAAGACGTTCGAATACGGTGGCGATCCCCTGGCCCAGCCCGATACACATGGTGGCAAGACCGAACTGGGCATCGCGCCGCTCCATCAGGTGCAGCAGCGTGGTGCTGATACGCGCTCCTGAGCAGCCCAGCGGGTGGCCGAGTGCAATCGCACCGCCGTTGAGGTTGACCTTCTCGTCAATTCTATCCATCAAACCCAGATCCTTAATGCACGGCAGCGTCTGTGCGGCAAAAGCTTCATTTAGCTCAAACACGTCAATATCCGTGGTACTAAGCCCGGCACGCTTCAGAGCCAGTTGAGAGGCGGGTACCGGGCCATAACCCATAATCGACGGATCGCAGCCAACCACCGCCATCGAGCGGATGCACACGCGTGCTTTCAGGCCCCGTTGCCGCGCCTGAGACTCACTCATTAGCAGCATGGCGGCCGCCCCATCGGACAGCGCCGAGCTGCTGCCGGCGGTCACCGTGCCGTTAACCGGAACAAAAGCCGGGCGTAAAGCCGCCAGGCTTTCCGGCGTGGTTTCGGGCCGTATCACCTCGTCTGCGTCAAAGCATATCAGTACGCCATCAGCATCATGGCCGGAAACGGCAACAATCTCGGCGGCAAAGTGCCCGGCCTGGGTTGCTGCCGCAGCGCGCTGATGTGAGCGGGCAGCAAACCGATCCTGCATCTCACGGCTGATACCGTGCATCCGCGCCAGCATTTCAGCGGTCAGCCCCATCATTGCGGCGGCTTTAGCAACGCGGCGGCTCAGCCCCGGATGGAAATCAACGCCGTGATCCATCGGTACGTGACCCATATGCTCTACGCCGCCAATCAGGCAGATACGTGCATCCCCGACCATAATGGCACGAGCGGCATCATGCAGCGCCTGCATGGAAGAGCCGCACAAACGGTTGACGGTGGTGGCAGGGACAGAATGCGGGATTTCCGCCAGCAGCGCGGCATTGCGTGCAATGTTAAACCCCTGTTCCAGGGTTTGCTGTACGCAGCCCCAGTAAATATCATCCAGCGTGGCGGCCGCTATCGACGGATTGCGACTCAGCAGGCTGCGCATCAGATGCGCAGAGAGATCTTCCGCCCGCACATGACGAAATGCACCGCCTTTTGAACGACCCATCGGCGTGCGGATGGCATCAACGATGACAACTTTTTCCATTTTGCTTTCCTCACGCCGTTTTTAATTTTGTCTCATCCGGCGGAGTCGCCGTGGAATACCAACTCGCGCCTTGAGTTGCCTTTTCACGTAAACTTGCCGGCACCTGATAGAGCGGGCCTAGCGCGCTGAACGGCTCGGCGCGCGCGATATAGCGATCGTTGCTTACGGTGTCCAGATAGCGGAAAGCACCGCCGTGGAATGGTGGGAAACCGAGACCATAAACCAGCGCCATATCGGCCTCTGCCGGGCTGGCGATCACGCCTTCATCCAGACATCGCACCACTTCGTTGATCATCGGTATCATCATGCGCGCCACGATATCTTCATCGCTGAAAACACGTTTTGGCTGGCAGACGCTTTGCAGCAGATCATCGGTTTCGCTGTCGGAGACTTTCTGCAGCTTGCCCTTGCTGTCGGTTTCCCAGCGCCAGAAGCCCTGCTGGTTTTTCTGCCCGTAGCGTTTCGCCGCAAACAGCACATCAACGGCGTCGCGATAATCCTTGTTCATCCGCGACGGGAACCCGACTGCCATCACGCTTTGTGCATGATGTGCGGTATCAATGCCCACCACGTCCAGCAGCCACGAAGGGCCCATCGGCCAGCCAAACTGTTTTTCCATCACTTTGTCGATTTGGCGGAAGTCGGCACCATCGCGCAGTAACAGGCTGAAACCGGCGAAGTAAGGGAACAACACGCGGTTAACAAAGAAGCCGGGGCAGTCATTGACCACAATCGGCGTTTTGCCCATTTTGCTGGCCCAGGCCACCACTTTGGCGATGGTGGCATCTGACGTTTTGCTGCCGCGAATCACCTCCACCAGCGGCATACGCGGTACCGGATTGAAAAAGTGCATGCCGCAGAAATTTTCCGGGCGGGTTAATGCTTCAGCGAGCTGGTCGATTGGAATGGTTGAGGTATTCGATGCGAGAATGGCATCCGGACGGATATGATGCTCGGCTTCCGCCAGCACTTCGGCTTTCACCTGTGGGTTCTCCACCACCGCTTCGACCACCACGTCGACGCGATCAAAGCCAGCATAGTGAAGCACTGGCTGGATCGTACTTATGATGCCGGCCAGCTTCAGGCCGTCAATCTTGCCACGCATCAACTGCTTATTAAGCAGCTTCGCCGCTTCACCAATCCCCAGCGTCAGTGCTTTTTCGCTAATGTCCTTCATCATGATCGGCACGCCTTTGCAGGCAGATTGATAAGCAATGCCGCCGCCCATGATGCCGGCACCTAATACGGCAGCACGCTCAGGGGCTGCGACGTCTTTTATCTGTTTTTTAACTTTAGCTTTCACCATCTGGTCATTAAGAAAGATGCCAACCAGCGCGCGGGCTTCATCAGAGCGCGCCAGCGGCACAAAGGCAGCCGTCTCCAGTTTCTGGGCTTCATCGCGGCCTGATCCTGCCGCTGCCTCAATGGTTTGCACCACGGTAAGCGGTGCCGGGTAGTGCTTGCCGGCCGTTTGCAGCACCATCGCTTCGGCGGTGCTGAAACTCATTGCTGCCTCGATGTTGCTTAGTTTCAGCGGTTCCAGTTTGATCTGCCGACGTTCACGCCAGGGTAATCTGCCCGCTATGGCTTCTTTCAGCACGGAAAGTGCTGCCGCGTGGAGTTTATCCACAGACACAACGGCATCCACCAGGCCAACCTTCAGTGCCTGTGCGGCATCAATGTCCTTTCCGCCGGCGATAATATCCAGCGCACTGTCAGCGCCCAGCAGGCGCGGCATACGCACCGATCCGCCAAAACCGGGTATAATGCCTAATTTGGTTTCCGGCAGCCCGATGCGCGTATCTGCGCTGGCAATACGAAAATCGGTAGCGAGCACACACTCACAACCGCCGCCCAGCGCGTAGCCATTAATGGCCGCAACGGTAGGCACCGGCAGATCCTCAAGCCGGTTAAAGACGCCGTTGGCAAACGCCAGCCACTGAGCCAGCTGTTCCGCTGGTGCGGCAAACAGGGACAAAAACGCCATAATATCGGCACCGACGATAAACGCCGATTTGCGCGAGCTAAGCAGCACTCCGCGCAATCCTGGCTGCTGTTCAAGCGTTGTGATGGCTTCGCCCAGGCTGGTAACGGTCTGCGTATCAAGCTTATTCACCGAGCCGGGGGCATCAAAAACCAGTTCGGCTATGCCGTCTTCCAGCCAGTCGAGGGAAAGGGTTGCGCCTTGGTAGAGCATATCTGTCTCCTGAACCGCGATGAAGGGATCTGGTCATACCAGATCTTCGTGAGTGTGGAATTGATATTTATGTTTTGCAAACCTGGCGTTGTGGATTTGCGGGCAGGTTCACAACTGCGGCGAGACGGCATACCCTTGCTGGCTGTGATAAGATGATAACAATTTCGCTATAAAGGAGACGGGTCATGGAGTCGTTGGTTACGCTCTATCAGGAGCATATTAAAATCCTGCAACAGCGTGTACAGCAGGTGCTGGCGCGCCATAATCTTGATGCAATGTTGATTCATTCCGGTGAATTACTGACGGTATTCCTTGACGATCACCCCTATCCTTTCAAAGTGAACCCGCAGTTCAAAGCCTGGGTGCCTGTTACCCAGCTGCCAAACTGTTGGCTGTGGATAGATGGCGTCAGCAAGCCTAAGCTGTGGTTCTATTCTCCGGTTGATTACTGGCATAACGTGGAGCCGCTGCCGAATAGTTTCTGGACAGGCGAAATGGATATTATGCCGCTGAAAAACGCCGATGATATTGCCCGGCTGTTGCCCGCACAGCGTCAGAATGTCGCCTACATTGGCCCGGTGGCCGCCCGTGCTACCGGGCTGGGTTTCAATAGCAAGGCGATTAATCCCCGGGGCGTTATCGATTTCCTGCATTACCATCGTGCCTACAAAACCGGCTATGAGCTGTATTGTTTGCGCCAGGCGCAGATGATTGCGGTAACCGGCCACCGGGCGGCAAAAGAGGCATTCAAAGCGCGGTTAAGTGAATTCGATATTAATGTGGCTTATCTCAGTGCCACCGGCCACCGGGATACTGACGTCCCGTACGGCAATATTATCGCGATGAACGAGCATGCAGCGGTATTGCATTACACAAAACTCGACCAGCAGCTGCCCGAAAAGCGCCGCAGTTTTCTGATTGATGCCGGGGCAGAATACAATGGCTATGCGGCAGATATCACCCGCAGCTATGCGGCGAATGAAGGTAGCGAGTATGCGCAGCTGATCAAAGACATGAATAGGGAAGAACTGGAGCTGATCGCCACTATGAAAGCGGGCGTACGCTACACCGAATATCATCAGCAGATGCATTTTCGCATCGCCAGCCTGCTGCTTAACCATCAGCTGGTCAACGGGCTTAGCGCAGAAGCGATGGTGAAAGAGGACCTCACAGGGCCGTTTATGCCGCATGGCGTAGGCCACTCGCTGGGCTTACAGGTCCATGACGTGGCAGGCTTTATGCAGGACGATCGCGGCACGCATCTCGCTGCGCCGCAGCAGTATCCCTATCTGCGCTGTACCCGCGTGCTGGAGCCGGGAATGGTACTGACCATTGAACCGGGGATCTATTTTATCGATTCGCTGCTGGCCCCCTGGCGTGCCGGTAAATTCAGCCAGTACTTTGACTGGGCGAAAATTGATGAGCTGAAAGCCTGTGGCGGCATTCGCATTGAAGACAATGTGGTTATCCATAAACACAGCGTGGAAAACATGACGCGCGATCTTCATCTGGCCTGATGGACGCTTACGATATTCCGGCAGAGCCGTGGAGCTTTAGCGAAGAGATAAAAAAAAGCCGTTTTATCACGCTGCTGGCCCATACTGATGGTGTTGACGAGGCGCGGGCCTTTGTCCGGCAGACCAAACAGCAGCATCCGGCAGCACGGCACCATTGCTGGGCATTTGTCGCCGGGGCGCCCGATGATTCGCAGCAGCTGGGATTCTCCGATGATGGTGAACCGTCCGGCACCGCCGGTAAACCCATACTGGCCCAGCTGATGGGAGGCCATATTGGCGAAATCACGGCGGTGGTTGTGCGCTATTACGGCGGCATTATGCTGGGAACCGGCGGGCTGGTTAAAGCTTACGGTGGCGGTGTCCAGCAGGCGCTACGCCTGCTGCCTCGCCGGGTTAAAGTCCCCATGCTCACGTTCAGCCTTATCTGCGACTATGCACAGTTGAGTGAAATTGAACGCCTGGTCGCTCGCTTCGACGGGCAGGTGCTCAACAGCGAGTTTGTGGAAAACATCACCCTCTCCCTGGCTTTGCCCCATGCACGGGTGGCGGGCTTCAGGCAGAATTTGTCAGACTTCAGCCGGGGCGCTCTGCAGTTAGTCTCGCTTAAATAACATTTCACGTCAGGAAAGGAACGGCAGAATGCATTTTCGCGCCATTACCCGCATAGTGGGTTTACTGGTCATTTTATTCTCAGGCACCATGATCGTGCCCGGACTGGTGGCATTGATTTACCGCGACGGTGCAGGGCGTGCATTTACTCAGACTTTTTTTATGGCGCTGATGATCGGCACGTTACTCTGGTGGCCAAACCGCAAAAAGAAGAGTGAACTGAAGCCGCGTGAAGGGTTCCTTATCGTGGTGCTGTTCTGGACGGTGTTGGGCAGCGTGGGGGCCATGCCGTTTATCTTCGCCGAACAGCCGAATCTCACGCTGACCGATGCTTTTTTTGAGTCATTTTCTGCGCTGACAACCACCGGCGCGACAACCTTGGTGGGGCTGGACGCATTGCCCAAGGCCATCCTGTTTTACCGCCAGATGTTGCAATGGTTGGGGGGGATGGGAATTATCGTGCTGGCCGTTGCAATTCTTCCTATCCTTGGCGTGGGGGGGATGCAGCTTTATCGTGCCGAAATGCCCGGTCCACTGAAAGACAACAAGATGCGCCCGCGCATTGCTGAAACGGCGAAAACGTTATGGCTGATCTACGTTTTGCTGACCCTGGCGTGCGCGCTGGCCCTGTGGCTGGCCGGCATGTCGCTGTTCGACGCAATTGGCCATAGCTTTTCCACCATCGCCATTGGTGGCTTTTCCACCCATGATGCCAGCATTGGCTATTTTAACAGTCCAACAATAAATACCATTATTGCCGTTTTCCTGCTGATATCCGGCTGTAACTATGGTTTACATTTCTCATTACTCAGCGGACGTAATCTGCGTGTTTACTGGCGCGATCCGGAATTTCGCATGTTTATTGGTGTGCAGATTACGCTGGTAGTGATTTGTACCCTGGTGTTATGGTTCCACGATGTCTACCAAAGCGGAATGCAGACGCTTAACCAGGCTTTTTTCCAGGTTGTTTCGATGGCGACCACCGCTGGCTTCACCACGGACAGTATTGCTCGTTGGCCATTATTCCTGCCGGTATTGCTGTTGTGTTCCGCGTTTATCGGCGGCTGTGCCGGTTCTACCGGCGGCGGTCTGAAGGTTATCCGCATTCTGCTGCTGTTTAAACAGGGATCGCGTGAGTTAAAAAGGCTGGTGCACCCCAATGCGGTTTACACTATCAAGCTGGGCAATCGTGCCTTGCCTGAACGTATCCTTGAAGCGGTGTGGGGGTTCTTCTCTGCTTATGCCCTGGTGTTTATCCTCAGCATGCTGGCGATCATTGCTACCGGTGTGGATGACTTTTCGGCATTTGCAGCGATCGCTGCCACGTTGAATAACCTCGGCCCAGGCTTGGGGGTAGTGGCGGAAAACTTCACTTCAATGAATGATACTGCCAAGTGGATTCTGATTTTGACGATGCTGTTCGGGCGTCTTGAAGTCTTTACCTTATTAGTTCTGTTTACGCCAACTTTCTGGCGTGAGTAAGCGAGAGTTTAATAATGAAAGCGCTAATCCTCTTTTCCAGCCGTGATGGTCAAACCCGCCAGATTGCCTTCTATATTGCCAACCTTCTTAAGGAGCAGCGTGAATGCGATGTTTTCAACATTCAGCATGTTGATGACATCGACTGGTCTCAATATGACAGGGTGCTGATTGGGGCATCGATCCGTTACGGTCACTTCCAGCCGGTGGTAGCCCAGTTTGTGAAAAGAAACCTCAACGCATTGCAGCAGCGCGCGAGTGGTTTCTTCTCTGTGAACCTGACGGCGAGAAAGCCTGAGAAGCGCACGCCGCAAACTAACGCTTACACACGTAAGTTCTTGCTTCAGTCCCCGTGGGAACCCGACTGTTGCGCGGTTTTTGCCGGCGCACTGCGTTATCCACTCTATGGCTTCTTTGATCGCACTATGATCCAGCTGATTATGCGCATGACGAAAGGTGAAACTGATACCAGTAAGGAAGTCGAGTACACCGACTGGCAGCAGGTGAGCCGCTTTGCCCATGAATTTGCTGAATTATCCAGCAAATTGCAGTAAAAAAACGCGTTTCGATGAAAAATAAGGCGCTCAATCATTTTTTTGCAATAAGCCCTTGTCAGCCGTCAGAAACTCCCTATAATGCGCCTCCACTGACACGGAACAACGGCTTACCGGCCGGCGTGTTGAGAGGTTCAGGAAGTTCTGAACCGCCTGGAAAAACTTCTGTAAAAGAGGTTGACTCCGGAGGAGGAAAGCGTAATATACGCCACCTCGCGACAGGATGCCAAGGCACTGTGCGCACCGCTCTTTAACAATTTATCAGACAATCTGTGTGGGCACTCGCAGGATTGATATCAGACGCTTCCGGGCGTCAAAAAAATATCAAGTCTTAAGAGTGAACACATAATGAAATTCATTATGACGTTTTACGATTGAGCATCGCTGGACTGGTTTCAGCAAATCGAACTTTTAATTGAAGAGTTTGATCATGGCTCAGATTGAACGCTGGCGGCAGGCCTAACACATGCAAGTCGAACGGTAGCACAGAGAGCTTGCTCTTGGGTGACGAGTGGCGGACGGGTGAGTAATGTCTGGGAAACTGCCCGATGGAGGGGGATAACTACTGGAAACGGTAGCTAATACCGCATAACGTCTACGGACCAAAGTGGGGGACCTTCGGGCCTCACACCATCGGATGTGCCCAGATGGGATTAGCTGGTAGGTGGGGTAACGGCTCACCTAGGCGACGATCCCTAGCTGGTCTGAGAGGATGACCAGCCACACTGGAACTGAGACACGGTCCAGACTCCTACGGGAGGCAGCAGTGGGGAATATTGCACAATGGGCGCAAGCCTGATGCAGCCATGCCGCGTGTATGAAGAAGGCCTTCGGGTTGTAAAGTACTTTCAGCGGGGAGGAAGGGGAAGAGGTTAATAACCTTTTCCATTGACGTTACCCGCAGAAGAAGCACCGGCTAACTCCGTGCCAGCAGCCGCGGTAATACGGAGGGTGCAAGCGTTAATCGGAATTACTGGGCGTAAAGCGCACGCAGGCGGTCTGTCAAGTCGGATGTGAAATCCCCGGGCTTAACCTGGGAACTGCATTCGAAACTGGCAGGCTAGAGTCTCGTAGAGGGGGGTAGAATTCCAGGTGTAGCGGTGAAATGCGTAGAGATCTGGAGGAATACCGGTGGCGAAGGCGGCCCCCTGGACGAAGACTGACGCTCAGGTGCGAAAGCGTGGGGAGCAAACAGGATTAGATACCCTGGTAGTCCACGCCGTAAACGATGTCGACTTGGAGGCTGTTCCCCTGAGGAGTGGCTTCCGGAGCTAACGCGTTAAGTCGACCGCCTGGGGAGTACGGCCGCAAGGTTAAAACTCAAATGAATTGACGGGGGCCCGCACAAGCGGTGGAGCATGTGGTTTAATTCGATGCAACGCGAAGAACCTTACCTGGCCTTGACATCCACGGAATTCTGCAGAGATGCGGAAGTGCCTTCGGGAACCGTGAGACAGGTGCTGCATGGCTGTCGTCAGCTCGTGTTGTGAAATGTTGGGTTAAGTCCCGCAACGAGCGCAACCCTTATCCTTTGTTGCCAGCGATTCGGTCGGGAACTCAAAGGAGACTGCCGGTGATAAACCGGAGGAAGGTGGGGATGACGTCAAGTCATCATGGCCCTTACGGCCAGGGCTACACACGTGCTACAATGGCGCATACAAAGAGAAGCGACCTCGCGAGAGCAAGCGGACCTCATAAAGTGCGTCGTAGTCCGGATCGGAGTCTGCAACTCGACTCCGTGAAGTCGGAATCGCTAGTAATCGTAGATCAGAATGCTACGGTGAATACGTTCCCGGGCCTTGTACACACCGCCCGTCACACCATGGGAGTGGGTTGCAAAAGAAGTAGGTAGCTTAACCTTCGGGAGGGCGCTTACCACTTTGTGATTCATGACTGGGGTGAAGTCGTAACAAGGTAACCGTAGGGGAACCTGCGGTTGGATCACCTCCTTACCTGAAGATACCTTCCGGCGCAGTGTCCACACAGATTGTCTGATAGAAGTAATGAGCAAGGCGCCTGCGAAGTCGCGACACACCGTGTCCCCTTCGTCTAGCGGTTAGGACTCCGCCCTTTCACGGCGGCAACAGGGGTTCGAATCCCCTAGGGGACGCCACTTGCTTGGTGACAGGTGAAAGGTGTCGCTAAAAATATCTTAAAGCTGACTGCAAAGTCAGGTTTAAGATATTGCTCTTTAACAATCCGGAACAAGCTGAAAATTGAAACGACATGTCGTGTTCATTCTCCGTAATCAGAATGAAATCACGATATGTTCGAGTCTCTCAAATACTTGCACCCGAAAGGGTCTCTTACTCAGGTTGAGTAATGAGCGAGCTAAGTGAAGGCAAGGCGTCAGCGCGCAGCAACGCGGAGTGGACTTGAGTCCATGAGCATTGCGAGCACTGCATAACGCCGCCGTCACGACGCGCAGCCATTACGTGAACCGGAGAGGGACGCTTGTGGGTTGTGAGGTTAAGCGACTAAGCGTACACGGTGGATGCCCAGGCAGTCAGAGGCGATGAAGGGCGTGCTAATCTGCGATAAGCGTCGGTAAGGTGATATGAACCGCAACAACCGACGATACCCGAATGGGGAAACCCAGTGCAATCCGTTGCACTATCATGTCATGAATACATAGTGGCATGAGGCGAACCGGGGGAACTGAAACATCTAAGTACCCCGAGGAAAAGAAATCAACCGAGATTCCCCCAGTAGCGGCGAGCGAACGGGGAACAGCCCAGAACCTGAATCAGTTTGTGCCTTAGTGGAAGCGTCTGGAAAGTCGCGCAGTAAAGGGTGACAGCCCCGTACACAAAAAGGCACTTGCTGTGAGTTCGATGAGTAGGGCGGGACACGTGACATCCTGTCTGAATATGGGGGGACCATCCTCCAAGGCTAAATACTCCTGACTGACCGATAGTGAACCAGTACCGTGAGGGAAAGGCGAAAAGAACCCCGGCGAGGGGAGTGAAACAGAACCTGAAACCGTGTACGTACAAGCAGTGGGAGCACCTTCGTGGTGTGACTGCGTACCTTTTGTATAATGGGTCAGCGACTTATATTCTGTAGCAAGGTTAACCGTATAGGGGAGCCGCAGGGAAACCGAGTCTTAACTGGGCGTTAAGTTGCAGGGTATAGACCCGAAACCCGGTGATCTAGCCATGGGCAGGTTGAAGGTTGGGTAACACTAACTGGAGGACCGAACCGACTAATGTTGAAAAATTAGCGGATGACCTGTGGCTGGGGGTGAAAGGCCAATCAAACCGGGAGATAGCTGGTTCTCCCCGAAAGCTATTTAGGTAGCGCCTCGTGAACTCATCTCCGGGGGTAGAGCACTGTTTCGGCTAGGGGGCCATCCCGGCTTACCAACCCGATGCAAACTGCGAATACCGGAGAATGTTATCACGGGAGACACACGGCGGGTGCTAACGTCCGTCGTGAAGAGGGAAACAACCCAGACCGCCAGCTAAGGTCCCAAAGTCATGGTTAAGTGGGAAACGATGTGGGAAGGCACAGACAGCCAGGATGTTGGCTTAGAAGCAGCCATCATTTAAAGAAAGCGTAATAGCTCACTGGTCGAGTCGGCCTGCGCGGAAGATGTAACGGGGCTAAACCATGCACCGAAGCTGCGGCAGCGGACGTATCACCCAAGCAGATTCACTGAAGTGGATAACGATTGACGGAGCGCAGCGACGTCAATGCGCCATCAAAGTCGAGTCGGCTTCGGGATACGTCCGTTGGGTAGGGGAGCGTTCTGTAAGCCGTCGAAGGTGTGCTGTGAGGCATGCTGGAGGTATCAGAAGTGCGAATGCTGACATAAGTAACGATAAAGCGGGTGAAAAGCCCGCTCGCCGGAAGACCAAGGGTTCCTGTCCAACGTTAATCGGGGCAGGGTGAGTCGACCCCTAAGGCGAGGCCGAAAGGCGTAGTCGATGGGAAACGGGTTAATATTCCCGTACTGGGTGTTACTGCGAAGGGGGGACGGAGAAGGCTATGTTAGCCGGGCGACGGTTGTCCCGGTTTAAGCGTGCAGGCTTGAGTTCCAGGCAAATCCGGAACTCTTTAAGGCTGAGGCGTGATGACGAGGCACCACGGTGCTGAAGTAACAAATGCCCTGCTTCCAGGAAAAGCCTCTAAGCATCAGGTAACATCCAATCGTACCCCAAACCGACACAGGTGGTCAGGTAGAGAATACCAAGGCGCTTGAGAGAACTCGGGTGAAGGAACTAGGCAAAATGGTGCCGTAACTTCGGGAGAAGGCACGCTGGCGCGTAGGTGAAGCGACTTGCTCGTGGAGCTGAAGCCAGTCGAAGATACCAGCTGGCTGCAACTGTTTATTAAAAACACAGCACTGTGCAAACACGAAAGTGGACGTATACGGTGTGACGCCTGCCCGGTGCCGGAAGGTTAATTGATGGGGTTATCCGTAAGGAGAAGCTCTTGATCGAAGCCCCGGTAAACGGCGGCCGTAACTATAACGGTCCTAAGGTAGCGAAATTCCTTGTCGGGTAAGTTCCGACCTGCACGAATGGCGTAATGATGGCCAGGCTGTCTCCACCCGAGACTCAGTGAAATTGAACTCGCTGTGAAGATGCAGTGTACCCGCGGCAAGACGGAAAGACCCCGTGAACCTTTACTACAGCTTGACACTGAACATTGAGCCTTGATGTGTAGGATAGGTGGGAGGCTTTGAAGCGTGGACGCCAGTCTGCGTGGAGCCAACCTTGAAATACCACCCTTTAACGTTTGATGTTCTAACCTGGCGCCGTTACCCGGCGTGGGGACAGTGTCTGGTGGGTAGTTTGACTGGGGCGGTCTCCTCCCAAAGAGTAACGGAGGAGCACGAAGGTCAGCTAATCACGGTCGGACATCGTGAGGTTAGTGCAATGGCATAAGCTGGCTTGACTGCGAGAGTGACGGCTCAAGCAGGTGCGAAAGCAGGTCATAGTGATCCGGTGGTTCTGAATGGAAGGGCCATCGCTCAACGGATAAAAGGTACTCCGGGGATAACAGGCTGATACCGCCCAAGAGTTCATATCGACGGCGGTGTTTGGCACCTCGATGTCGGCTCATCACATCCTGGGGCTGAAGTAGGTCCCAAGGGTACGGCTGTTCGCCGTTTAAAGTGGTACGCGAGCTGGGTTTAGAACGTCGTGAGACAGTTCGGTCCCTATCTGCCGTGGGCGCTGGAAGATTGAGAGGGGTTGCTCCTAGTACGAGAGGACCGGAGTGAACGCACCGCTGGTGTTCGGGTTGTCATGCCAATGGCATTGCCCGGTAGCTAAGTGCGGAAAAGATAAGCGCTGAAAGCATCTAAGCGCGAAACTTGCCTCGAGATGAATCTTCCCTGACTCCTTGAGAGTCCTGAAGGGACGTTGAAGACGACGACGTTGATAGGCCGGGTGTGTAAGCGCAGCGATGCGTTGAGCTAACCGGTACTAATGACCCGTGAGGCTTAACCTTGCAACGCCAGAAGCGTTCTGGGTTGTATTGAGAGACGAAAAGAGATTTTCAGCTTGTTCACCGGAAAACAGATTTGCAGGAAACGAAAGATTTTGTGCTGAAGCAAGGCGGCAGGTGCAGTGAAGGAAAGCGCATACTGAGGTATGTGACTGAGTTTACAGGCGCGGCCAGTGCGGCACCAGTGAAAAAGATCCGTTTCGTGCACAAAGAATTTGCCTGGCGGCTTTAGCGCGGTGGTCCCACCTGACCCCATGCCGAACTCAGAAGTGAAACGCCGTAGCGCCGATGGTAGTGTGGGGTCTCCCCATGCGAGAGTAGGGAACTGCCAGGCATCAAATAAAGCAAAAGGCCATCCTGCGGGATGGCCTTTTTGCGTTTTAAATATTGCGCAAAAATTCAATTCTAACCCGCTACTAAATTTAGCAACACATCTTGTAGCCTGAGGGCATTTCACTAATCCAGACAAAGTAGGGCAGAAGACGAAGTCTTCTGCGTGTCGCCTGCAACGGCCCTGAGGGTGAATGACGGAGTCGCTTATAAACGGCCGGACAACAAAACAACAGATAAGCCCCATGCGCAAGCATGGGGCTTATCTGTTTGCTGTGACCCGTACTGAATAGCATTGACACGTTTCGGCTTGATCCCTGAAAACGTGATAATGACTGATTTTAGAGGCACACTATCCTTTGTCGTTTTAAATCGACGTTGTTGAGCAGGTTGAAAAAAGCGAAATGACCTACAAACAGGCTCAACTGCACTGATGGATAAGAACAGAGAAAAATGAATCAACAGCTGCAACATCGCTCAGATCGTGGAATACGTAATCATTCAGAAAGTGCCCCGTCAGTCCATAAATGAAACGGGCTAATCTGCTCAATCACGGATGGCTATGACGGCTATCGGAACGCACTGGTGGAAAGACATTGCAGATCCGGGTAGTTTGCATTCCCGCTGCTATCTCATGCTGAAAGTCCTCAACTCGCTGCATACGGATCGGGTACACTATCCGGTAGTTTAATCGGTAAAGGTCGCACTATGTCCCGCCAGCAATATTCGTTGAAATCCTGGAATACCTTCGGTATTGACGCCTATGCAAAAAAAATTACTGTGGCAAACAGCCTGGAAGCACTTTGCCAGTGCTGGCAGCAAAGCGTGCAGCAAAACGAGCCGGTGCTGTTATTGGGCAAAGGAAGTAACGTACTGTTTCTGGGAGATTTTGTGGGTCAGGTGCTGATCAACCGCCTGAAGGGCATCAGCATTACGGAGACGGCCGATGCATGGCTATTACATGCAGGTGCGGGGGAGGACTGGCATCAACTGGTTGAAACCACGCTGGATAAAGGTATTGCCGGACTCGAAAACCTTGCACTGATCCCGGGATGTGTAGGCTCCGCCCCTATCCAGAATATCGGCGCCTACGGTGTCGAGCTGGAACAAATATGTGAGTACGTAGATATTGTCTCTCTTGGTGATGGCTTATGCCAGCGTTTGAGCGCAGCTGAATGCCAGTTTGGCTATCGCGACAGCATATTCAAGCATCGCTATCGTGATGGTTATGCCATCGTGGCCGTAGGATTCAGACTAAGGAAAAGCTGGCAGCCCGTATTAAGCTACGGAGAATTACGCACTCTTGATCCGCAGGCAGTCACACCACGACAGATATTTAATGCCGTTTGCCAAATGCGCCGTGGCAAACTGCCCGACCCTCAAATCACGGGTAATGCGGGTAGTTTCTTCAAAAACCCGTTGGTGAGCGCTCAAGTCGCTGCTGAACTACATAACCGGTATCCCGATATTCCACAATATCCACAGGAAAGTGGTGAGGTTAAGCTAGCCGCCGGCTGGCTGATTGAACGCTGTTCACTAAAAGGATTCCGCCTGGGTGGCGCAGCAGTGCATGAAAAGCAAGCGCTGGTAATAATCAATGCTGAATCCGCCAGTGGGCAGGACATCGTGAATTTAGCACGTACTGTGCGTCAGCGCGTGGCGGAGAAATTCAATATATGGCTGGAACCTGAAGTGCGCTTTATTGCTGCTAAGGGCGAAACAGATGCTGTAGAGGCTATTGCATGAAAGACAATACCGTACCGTTAAAGCTGATACAGATTCTGGCGGATGGGGAGTTCCATTCAGGAGAGCAGCTTGGTGAACAAATGGGCATGAGCCGTGCGGCAATTAACAAGCATGTTCATACATTGAAAGAGTGGGGGGTTGACGTCTTTACCGTCACCGGGAAAGGCTATAGCTTGCCATTGACCATGCAGTTGCTGGATGAGAAAGCGATTAATGCACAGCTGGAAGATGGCCGACTCACGGTGATCCCGGTAATTGACTCAACCAATCAGTATCTGATGGACAGAATGGCCAGTCTGCAATCGGGGGACGCCTGTGTGGCAGAATATCAGCAGGCGGGGCGCGGCAGGCGTGGACGGCAGTGGTTTTCTCCTTTTGGATCTAATCTGTATTTATCAATGTACTGGCATCTGGAACAAGGACCGGCAGCGGCAATGGGATTAAGTCTGGTTATCGGCATCGTTATCGCCGAAGCGCTTCAGCAACAGGGCGCGCCCGATATCAGGGTAAAATGGCCCAATGATATTTACCTTAACGATCGCAAGTTGGCCGGCATTCTCGTTGAGCTGACCGGGAAAACGGGGGATGCGGCACAAATCGTGATTGGTGCGGGAATTAATCTGGCGATGCGCGATCCGGCGCAAGACGAGATTAATCAGGGCTGGATAAACTTGCATGAAGCGGGGTGCAATGTTGATCGGAATGCCCTTTCTGCGCTGATTGTTAACAAGATGCGCACGGCGCTGGCACAGTTTGAACAGGATGGCCTTACCCCCTTTATTCAACGCTGGGCTGCGTTAGATAACTTCATTAATCGCCCGGTAAAACTCTTGATTGGCGACCGGGAAATTGTTGGTATTGCCAGAGGTATCGACCAACAGGGTGGCTTAATGCTGGAGCAGGATGGTGTTACCAAGTCCTGGGTCGGCGGGGAAATTTCGCTCCGGCCACAGGACTGACAGAGAGGAGCAACGCCCCTCTGTGGTTATTTTCTTAATCTGACGAGATCGACTGCATGGTTGGAGCTTTTCGTCATAATCAGGCTGGCGCGTTCGCGTGTAGGCAGAATATTCTCTTTCAGATTCCGGTAATTAATTTCGTTCCATAGCTGGCTGGCAATAGCCACCGCTTCTTGTTCAGGCAGTTGCGCATAGTGGTGAAAATAAGAATCTGGATCGGTAAATGCGCCCTGGCGAAATTTCAGGAAACGGTTGATATACCAGTTTTTCAGTAAATCTTCCGGCGCGTCAACGTAAATCGAAAAATCCACGAAGTCAGAGACAAAAACGTGATGTGGATCATGAGGATAATCCATACCGCTTTGCAATACGTTCAGCCCCTCAAGGATCAAAATATCAGGCTGCTGAACGATTTTGTCCCCCGCTGGAATGACATCATAAATCAGATGAGAATAGACCGGAGCAGTAACCTGAGCGGCACCCGATTTCAGGTCTGAGACAAAGTTAACCAGGCGATGCATATCATAGGAGAGGGGAAAGCCCTTCTTCTTCATCAACCCACGTTCTTTCAGTACGGAATTTGGATGCAGGAAGCCGTCAGTAGTGATCAATTCAACGCGACGATGCTCCGGCCAGCGGCTCAACAATGCTTGCAACACACGTGCAGTGGTACTTTTACCGACGGCAACGCTACCTGCAATACTAATGATATAGGGAATTTTCTGTCCATCAGTACCAAGGAACTGCTCAAGTACTGCCTGGCGCCGTAAATTAGAGCTGATATAAAAATTCAGCAGGCGAGAGAGCGGAAGGTAGATCTCCGCCACTTCTTCTATCGAAAGATCTTCATTTATGCCTTTAAGTCGGGCAATTTCCTCCTCCGAAAGGGTCATTGGCACCGAGTCGCGCAGCGCAGCCCACTGGGTCCGGTTGAACTGTAAATAGGGTGTGGTTAACAGAGAGTCTTTTTTGCTCATATGCCTGCTTCTGTCAGCGATTTTACCCTTCAAAAAAAGTTAGCGCACAATGTAACAGCAACACTTACTTGCCACACAGCAAGGCTACGAAGGGAAAGTTCATAAAACAATGGGCGGAGGTTACCACCAGACGGGCAGCAAAAAGAAGGAAAAAGATGCGCGGCAGCTGCAAACGTAATCGCGCCCGCATAAATGATAATTACCGCTGGCAATCAGCAGGGCGAACTGATTGAACTTCAACTGCGGCAAGGCGCACCTACCGGCTGAATATGATTTATCCAAATAAAACCTCTCTGCGCAAAGTGCTTTGTTATGCGAACTTTCGATATGATGCCAGTTAGCAAATTGAGGTGATGGATATTTGAACGAATTCGCACTGAAAAGCGGCTGTTTTCACCCTGTTTGCATAAATAGTGAACGTAAGAACAAATATCGCAAATTTTTTGTTGCATCCCGGCTCAGGTCTTTCTAGAATGCGCACCACTTGATGCCGGCTTAGCTCAGTTGGTAGAGCAACTGACTTGTAATCAGTAGGTCACCAGTTCGATTCCGGTAGCCGGCACCATCAAGTACCCCAGGTGGGATTCCCGAGCGGCCAAAGGGAGCAGACTGTAAATCTGCCGTCATCGACTTCGAAGGTTCGAATCCTTCTCCCACCACCATTTTCGACTTAGCGCTTTTAAGTCGAAACTAGAAGAGTTGAGCAATCACTTAACTGGAAAAGATGGCAGTCTTCTGAAGGCATGCTCATCAAGATTTAGACTGAGCTCAAGCACAGTCAGGGTCATCAGGCAAAAGCATGGTGGCTTGAGCGGCAAAGAAACATATTCTTTTCTGTTCAGCAAGCTACAGACAGAACAGGTAGCCGAGTTCCAGGATGCGGGCATCGTATAATGGCTATTACCTCAGCCTTCCAAGCTGATGATGCGGGTTCGATTCCCGCTGCCCGCTCCAAGCCGTGCTGATATGGCTCAGTTGGTAGAGCGCACCCTTGGTAAGGGTGAGGTCCCCAGTTCGACTCTGGGTATCAGCACCACTTTCAAAATCTCCCTCCCTGCTTCTTCTCTGTTAAAACAATTCAACTATTCAGGCGATGCCTGGTTGATGTGGTGATATCACCGATTAATCCGTGTCTTAGAGGGACAAGCGATGTCTAAAGAAAAATTTGAACGTTCCAAACCGCACGTCAACGTTGGTACTATCGGCCACGTTGACCACGGCAAAACTACCCTGACTGCTGCTATCACCACCGTTCTGGCTAAAACCTACGGCGGCGCGGCGCGTGCATTCGATCAGATCGATAACGCACCGGAAGAAAAAGCGCGTGGTATCACCATCAACACTTCACACGTTGAATATGACACCGAGTCTCGCCACTACGCGCACGTTGACTGCCCGGGCCACGCCGACTATGTGAAAAACATGATCACCGGTGCTGCGCAGATGGACGGCGCGATCCTGGTAGTTGCTGCGACTGACGGCCCAATGCCTCAGACCCGTGAGCACATCCTGCTGGGTCGCCAGGTTGGCGTGCCATACATCATCGTGTTCCTGAACAAATGTGACATGGTTGATGATGAAGAGCTGCTGGAGCTGGTTGAAATGGAAGTACGTGACCTGCTGTCACAGTACGACTTCCCAGGCGACGACACGCCAATCGTGCGTGGTTCTGCGCTGAAAGCGCTGCAGGGCGAAGCAGAGTGGGAAGCGAAGATCATCGAACTGGCTGGCCATCTGGATAACTACATCCCGGAACCAGAGCGTGCGATTGACAAACCGTTCCTGCTGCCAATTGAAGACGTCTTCTCCATCTCTGGCCGTGGTACCGTTGTTACCGGTCGTGTAGAGCGCGGTATCGTTAAAGTGGGTGAAGAAGTTGAAATCGTTGGTATCAAAGATACCGTGAAATCAACCTGTACCGGCGTTGAGATGTTCCGTAAGCTGCTGGACGAAGGCCGTGCGGGTGAGAACTGTGGTATCCTGCTGCGCGGTATCAAGCGCGAAGATATCCAGCGTGGTCAGGTTCTGGCGAAGCCAGGCACCATCAAGCCACACACCAAGTTCGAGTCAGAAGTTTATATTCTGTCTAAAGACGAAGGCGGCCGTCATACTCCGTTCTTCAAAGGCTACCGTCCACAGTTCTACTTCCGTACTACTGACGTGACCGGGACTATCGAACTGCCAGAAGGCGTTGAGATGGTGATGCCAGGCGACAACATTCAGATGGTTGTGACCCTGATCCACCCGATCGCCATGGACGACGGTCTGCGTTTCGCCATCCGTGAAGGTGGTCGTACCGTTGGTGCGGGTGTTGTTGCTAAAGTTATCGCTTAATCGCTGATAATATTTGACGCAATGCACACGAAAAGGGCATCATTTGATGCCCTTTTTGCACGCTGTAACATAGAACCTGACTCATCAGTGATTTTTTCGACCATAATCATTGCTGAGGCAGGCTCTGTAGCACGGCGTAAAGCCAATAGTTTTCAAGCTAAGGCCTGAAATTAAAGGATATGCCGAGTTAAGCCTAACAGCATCATTCGGTTCGGTTGCCTCGTCTTACGAGGCTAAAGTGTTTCTGATTTATTGTGGCAGGTTGGTTTATGAGTGCTAATACAGAAGCTCAAGGAAACGGGCGCGGCCTGGAAATAGTGAAGTGGTTGGGTGTGGTGGTGCTTCTGGTGGCCGCTGTTGCCGGCAACGCCTGGTATCGCGATGTAACATTACCGCTGCGTGCACTGGCTGTTGTGGTCCTGATGGCTGCAGCAGCTGGCCTTGCCCTGTTGACCGTTAAGGGTAAAGCAACGTTGGCTTTCGCCCGCGAAGCACGCACAGAAGTGCGTAAAGTCGTCTGGCCTACTCGTCAGGAAACGTTGCACACCACGTTGATCGTTGCCGCGGTGACTGCCGTGATGTCACTGATTTTGTGGGGACTGGATGGTATTCTGGTTCGCCTGGTATCGTTTATCACTGGCCTGAGGTTCTGAGATGTCTGAAGCTCCAAAAAAGCGCTGGTACGTCGTTCAGGCGTTTTCCGGTTTTGAAGGCCGCGTAGCTCAATCGCTGCGCGAGCATATCAAGTTACATAACATGGAAGAGCTGTTTGGCGAGGTCATGGTTCCCACCGAAGAGGTGGTTGAGATCCGTGGTGGCCAGCGTCGTAAAAGCGAGCGCAAGTTCTTCCCCGGATACGTGCTGGTCCAGATGGTGATGAACGATGCCAGTTGGCACCTGGTGCGCAGTGTGCCACGCGTGATGGGCTTTATCGGCGGTACTTCCGATCGCCCGGCACCGATCAGTGACAAAGAAGTTGACGCAATCATGAACCGCCTGCAGCAGGTTGGGGATAAACCGCGTCCGAAAACGCTGTTTGAGCCAGGCGAAATGGTGCGTGTCAATGACGGCCCGTTTGCCGACTTTAACGGTGTGGTGGAAGAAGTCGACTACGAGAAAAGCCGCCTGAAAGTGTCCGTGTCTATTTTTGGCCGTGCAACACCGGTTGAGCTGGACTTCGGTCAGGTGGAGAAAGGGTAGTTCCCCTGATATCCCCTGCTGTTGAACAGTCAGGGTGAACAAAAAATTACCAGTCGCCGTCATCTGGTGGTTGCGAGAGGCGCGAAATTGCAATACAATTTCGCGCCTTTTGTTTTTATGCGCTGTCACAGCGTATGAATATTAATCACGGGGAGCTCCTTCAGGAGCGTTATCACCCAATAGAGGAATTATCATGGCTAAGAAAGTACAAGCCTACGTTAAGTTGCAGGTTGCAGCTGGTATGGCAAACCCAAGTCCTCCGGTAGGCCCGGCTCTGGGTCAGCAAGGCGTTAACATCATGGAATTCTGTAAAGCGTTCAACGCCAAAACAGAATCTCTTGAGAAAGGTCTGCCGATCCCTGTCGTCATCACCGTTTACTCTGACCGTTCTTTCACCTTCGTTACTAAGACCCCTCCTGCAGCAGTACTGCTGAAGAAAGCGGCTGGTATCAAGTCTGGTTCTGGCAAGCCGAACAAAGACAAAGTAGGTAAAGTATCGCGTGCTCAGGTACGTGAAATCGCAGAAACCAAAGCTGCGGACATGACTGGTGCTGACATTGAAGCGATGACTCGCTCAATCGAAGGTACTGCTCGTTCCATGGGCCTGGTAGTAGAGGACTAAGAAATGGCTAAGCTGACCAAGCGCATGCGCGTGATCCGTGACAAAGTTGATGCAACTAAACAGTATGATATCAACGAAGCCGTTGCTCTGCTGAAAGAGCTGGCTACTGCTAAGTTCGTAGAAAGCGTTGACGTAGCGGTAAACCTCGGAATTGATGCACGTAAATCTGACCAGAACGTACGCGGTGCAACCGTACTGCCACACGGTACTGGCCGTTCTGTTCGCGTTGCCGTATTTGCTCAGGGCGCAAACGCTGAAGCTGCTAAAGCAGCCGGCGCTGAACTGGTAGGTATGGAAGATCTGGCTGATCAGATCAAAAAAGGCGAAATGAACTTCGACGTTGTTATTGCATCACCGGATGCAATGCGCGTTGTTGGCCAGCTGGGTCAGGTTCTCGGCCCACGCGGTCTGATGCCAAACCCGAAAGTTGGCACTGTAACCCCTAACGTTGCTGAAGCAGTGAAAAACGCCAAAGCCGGTCAGGTTCGTTACCGTAACGACAAAAACGGCATCATCCATACCACTATCGGTAAGGTTGATTTCGACGCGGATAAATTGAAAGAAAACCTGGAATCCCTGCTGGTTGCGCTGAAAAAAGCCAAACCTTCACAGGCTAAAGGCGTTTTCATCAAGAAAGTAAGCATCTCCACCACTATGGGTGCAGGTGTGGCAGTTGATCAGGCTGGCCTGAACGCTTCTGCTAGCTAATCTGTGCTTTACGCGGGCGTGTTTTTCCTCTAGAATCTTACGCCCGCTGCTCGGTTAAGATACTGAGCGTCTAATCCTGGCTTCACCATGTTGAACGCGGGGAATTAGAAAAGAATTTTTAGGTTGGAGCCTGGCCTTATCCAGGCCTCCGTCCAAGACCGCAGGCGTTTCTTTTGTCAGAAACTTAATCTCCTGCGTAGACGGTGACAGAACCAAAAGAATATTTTTATAGTCTTTGCTGGATTCTGCTCACCGTGTTTTAGCGCCTGTCTGTGGTAACACGGTTCAGGTGAAGTGAGTTCCGGGGAAATCCATCCCCGGCCAAAAATCCAGGAGCACAAGCTAATGGCCTTAAATCTTCAAGACAAACAAGCGATTGTTGCTGAAGTCAGCGAAGTAGCCAAAGGCGCGCTGTCTGCGGTAGTTGCGGATTCTCGTGGCGTTACCGTAGATAAAATGACCGAACTGCGTAAAGCAGGTCGTGAAGCTGGCGTATACATGCGTGTTGTTCGTAACACCCTGCTGCGCCGCGTCGTTGAAGGTACTCAGTTCGAGTGCCTGAAAGACACGTTAACCGGTCCAACCTTGATTGCATACTCTATGGAACACCCGGGCGCTGCTGCTCGTCTGTTCAAAGAGTTCGCGAAAGCGAATGCAAAATTTGAGGTTAAAGCTGCGGCCTTTGAAGGCGAGCTGATCAGTGCGGCTCAGATCGACCGCCTGGCAACTCTGCCTACTTACGATGAAGCAATCGCACGCCTGATGGCAACCATGAAAGAAGCCGCTGCCGGCAAACTGGTTCGCACTCTGGCTGCTGTACGCGATCAGAAAGAAGCGGCTGCTGCTTAATCAGCGCGCCTTTCTTCTCCGTTCACTTGCTTACGTATAAATTACTTTCTGAATTTAGGAACACGAAATGTCAATCACTAAAGACCAAATCATTGAAGGCGTTGCAGCTCTGTCTGTAATGGAAATCGTTGAACTGATCTCCGCTATGGAAGAGAAATTCGGCGTGTCAGCTGCTGCTGCCGTTGCAGGTCCTGCTGCTGCTGCTGAAGCTGTAGAAGAAAAAACCGAGTTCGACGTGGTACTGAAAGCTATCGGCGCGAACAAAGTTGCCGTGATCAAAGCAGTACGTGGCGCAACCGGTCTGGGCCTGAAAGAAGCTAAAGATCTGGTTGAGTCTGCACCTGCTGCCCTGAAAGAAGGCATCAGCAAAGACGACGCAGAAGCACTGAAGAAAGTACTGGAAGAAGCTGGCGCAGAAGTTGAAGTTAAATAAGCCAACCTTTCAGGTTGCAGCCTGGTTGTAGTTTGTACCAGGCTGATGGCTGGTGACTTTTTGGTCACCAGCCTTTTTGCGCTCTACAGCGTCAATGATATTTCACACTGTTTAGTCATTGATTAGCTTAATATCTTTCTCTATCGACGACTTAATATACTGCCTTCCTGCACGGGTTCCCTGCCCGGACAACGGCAATGAAATGATTTAAGCGTGATAGAAAGAGGTATTACGAAAGGCGATCTGCCCTTCGCACGTGACAAAACAGCGTTGCATGAACTGTCCCCGCTGGACGGACAGAAAGGTTCTACTTTTCAGCGAGCTGAGGAACCCCATGGTTTACTCCTATACCGAGAAAAAACGTATTCGTAAGGATTTTGGAAAACGTCCACAAGTTCTGGACATTCCTTATCTCCTTTCTATCCAGCTTGACTCGTTCCAGAAGTTCATCGAGCAAGATCCGGAAGGTCAATATGGGCTGGAAGCGGCATTCCGTTCCGTATTTCCAATCCAAAGCTATAGCGGTAACTCTGAGCTGCAGTACGTCAGCTACCGTTTAGGCGAGCCTGTATTTGATGTTAAAGAGTGTCAGATCCGTGGCGTCACGTTTTCTGCCCCTCTGCGCGTTAAGCTGCGCCTGGTGATCTACGAGCGCGAAGCGCCGGAAGGCACGGTTAAAGACATCAAAGAACAAGAAGTGTACATGGGTGAAATTCCACTCATGACCGATAACGGTACCTTCGTCATCAACGGTACAGAACGCGTTATCGTTTCTCAGCTGCATCGTAGTCCTGGTGTGTTCTTCGACAGCGATAAGGGTAAAACCCACTCATCGGGTAAAGTGCTGTACAACGCACGCATCATTCCTTATCGCGGCTCATGGCTGGACTTCGAGTTCGACCCGAAAGACAACCTGTTCGTCCGTATTGACCGTCGGCGTAAACTGCCTGCGACCATCATTCTGCGCGCGTTGAATTACACCACTGAGCAGATCCTTGACCTGTTCTTCGAAAAAGTGGTTTACCAGATCCGCGACAACAAGCTGCAGATGGAGCTGGTCCCGGAGCGCCTGCGTGGTGAAACTGCGTCATTCGACATCGAGTCGAACGGCACCGTTTACGTCGAAAAAGGCCGTCGCATTACCGCGCGCCATATTCGTCAGCTGGAAAAAGACGCTGTTGCTCATATCGAAGTTCCGGTTGAGTACATTGCGGGTAAAGTCGTCGCTAAAGACTATATCGACGAGAGCACCGGTGAACTGCTGATTGCAGCCAACATGGAGCTGTCGTTGGATCTGCTGGCCAAACTGAGCCAGTCGGGTCACAAGCGTATCGAAACGCTGTTCACTAACGATCTGGATCACGGCCCGTACATCTCTGAAACCGTACGCGTCGACCCAACCAGCGATCGCCTGAGCGCGCTGGTTGAGATCTACCGCATGATGCGCCCTGGTGAGCCACCAACGCGTGAAGCGGCTGAAAACCTGTTTGAGAACCTGTTCTTCTCCGAAGACCGCTACGATCTGTCTGCGGTTGGTCGCATGAAGTTCAACCGTTCTCTGCTGCGTGACGAGATCGAAGGTTCCGGTATCCTGAGCAAAGACGACATCATTCAGGTGATGAAGAAGCTCATCGGCATCCGTAACGGCATCGGCGAAGTGGATGATATCGATCACCTCGGCAACCGTCGTATCCGCTCCGTTGGCGAAATGGCCGAGAACCAGTTCCGTGTCGGCCTGGTGCGCGTAGAGCGTGCGGTGAAAGAGCGCCTGTCTCTGGGCGATCTGGATACCTTGATGCCACAGGACATGATCAACGCCAAGCCAATTTCTGCGGCAGTGAAGGAGTTCTTCGGCTCCAGCCAGCTGTCACAGTTTATGGATCAGAACAACCCGCTGTCTGAGATCACGCACAAACGTCGTATCTCTGCACTTGGCCCGGGCGGTCTGACGCGTGAACGTGCGGGCTTCGAAGTGCGAGACGTACACCCGACTCACTATGGTCGCGTATGTCCAATCGAAACCCCGGAAGGTCCGAACATCGGTTTGATCAACTCCTTGTCTGTCTATGCACAGACCAACGAGTACGGTTTCCTGGAAACCCCATACCGTCGCGTGCGCGATGGCGTGGTGACCGACGAAATTCATTACCTCTCTGCCATTGAAGAGGGTAACTACGTTATTGCTCAGGCAAACACCAACCTCGACGACGAAGGTCACTTCGTTGACGACCTGGTGACCTGCCGCAGCAAAGGCGAATCGAGCCTGTTCAGCCGCGATCAGGTTGACTACATGGACGTTTCCACCCAGCAGGTGGTTTCCGTTGGTGCGTCACTGATCCCGTTCCTGGAACACGATGACGCCAACCGCGCATTGATGGGTGCAAACATGCAACGTCAGGCGGTACCGACTCTGCGCGCTGATAAGCCGCTGGTAGGTACCGGTATGGAACGCGCGGTAGCGGTCGACTCCGGTGTTACTGCCGTAGCGAAACGTGGTGGTACCGTTCAGTATGTGGATGCATCGCGTATCGTTATCAAAGTTAACGAAGACGAAATGTACCCAGGCGAAGCCGGTATCGACATTTACAACCTGACCAAATACACCCGTTCTAACCAGAACACCTGCATCAACCAGATGCCGTGTGTCAACCTGGGCGAACCGATTGAACGCGGTGATGTGCTGGCTGATGGTCCTTCAACCGACCTCGGCGAACTGGCTCTGGGCCAGAACATGCGCGTGGCGTTCATGCCGTGGAACGGCTACAACTTCGAAGACTCCATCCTGGTCTCCGAGCGCGTGGTTCAGGAAGATCGCTTTACCACTATCCACATTCAGGAACTGGCCTGCGTGTCGCGTGACACCAAGCTGGGGCCGGAAGAGATCACCGCGGATATCCCGAACGTGGGTGAAGCTGCGCTCTCTAAACTGGATGAGTCCGGTATCGTGTACATCGGTGCTGAAGTGACCGGCGGTGACATCCTGGTGGGTAAGGTAACGCCGAAAGGTGAAACCCAGCTGACGCCAGAAGAGAAACTGCTGCGCGCTATTTTCGGTGAGAAAGCGTCTGACGTTAAAGACTCTTCTCTGCGCGTACCGAACGGCGTGTCAGGTACCGTTATCGACGTTCAGGTCTTCACCCGTGACGGTGTAGAAAAAGACAAACGTGCGCTGGAAATCGAAGAGATGCAGCTGAAGCAGGCGAAGAAAGACCTGTCTGAAGAGTTGCAGATCCTCGAAGCTGGCCTGTTCAGCCGCATTAACTACCTGCTGGTTTCCGGCGGCGTCGAAGCGGAAAAACTGGACAAGCTGCCACGCGAGCGCTGGCTGGAACTGGGCCTGAGCGACGAAGATAAGCAAAACCAGCTGGAACAGCTGGCCGAGCAGTACGACGAGCTGAAGCACGAGTTTGAGAAAAAACTCGATGCCAAGCGCCGCAAAATCACTCAGGGCGATGACCTGGCACCTGGCGTGCTGAAAATCGTTAAAGTGTATCTGGCGGTTAAACGTCAGATCCAGCCTGGTGATAAAATGGCAGGTCGCCACGGGAACAAAGGTGTTATCTCCAAGATCAACCCGATTGAAGATATGCCTTACGATGAGAACGGTACGCCGGTCGACATCGTACTGAACCCGCTGGGCGTACCCTCACGTATGAACATCGGTCAGATTCTTGAAACCCACCTGGGTATGGCTGCGAAGGGCATTGGCGAGAAAATCAACGCCATGCTGAAGAAGCAGGAAGAAGTGTCCAAACTGCGTGAGTTTATTCAGCGTGCTTACGATCTGGGCACCGACGTGCGTCAGAAAGTTGACCTGAACACCTTCAGCGACGACGAAGTGCTGCGTCTGGCAGAGAACCTGAAAAAAGGTATGCCAATCGCCACTCCGGTGTTTGATGGTGCGAAAGAGAGCGAAATCAAAGAGCTGTTACAGCTTGGCGGCCTGCCTTCTTCCGGTCAGATCACCCTGTTCGACGGTCGTACCGGTGAGCAGTTCGAACGCCAGGTTACCGTTGGCTACATGTACATGCTGAAACTCAACCACCTGGTGGATGACAAAATGCATGCGCGTTCTACCGGTTCTTACAGCCTTGTTACTCAGCAGCCGCTGGGTGGTAAAGCGCAGTTCGGTGGTCAGCGCTTCGGTGAGATGGAAGTGTGGGCACTGGAAGCATACGGTGCCGCGTATACCCTGCAGGAAATGCTGACCGTGAAGTCTGATGACGTCAACGGCCGTACGAAGATGTATAAGAACATCGTCGACGGCAACCATCAGATGGAACCGGGCATGCCGGAATCCTTCAACGTACTGTTGAAGGAGATCCGCTCGCTGGGTATCAACATCGAGCTGGAAGACGAGTAATAACTCGCATCTGCTGTACTGGTTACAGGGCGCCCGGGTCACTCCGGGCGTCTCTGAGAAGTCTCACTCCGACGGGAGCTAATCCGTGAAAGACTTACTTAAGTTTCTGAAAGCGCAAACTAAGACCGAAGAGTTTGATGCGATCAAGATCGCTCTGGCCTCGCCAGATATGATCCGTTCATGGTCTTTTGGTGAAGTTAAAAAGCCGGAAACCATTAACTACCGTACGTTCAAACCTGAACGTGACGGCCTTTTCTGTGCGCGTATTTTCGGGCCGGTAAAAGACTATGAGTGCCTGTGCGGTAAGTACAAGCGCCTGAAGCATCGCGGTGTGATCTGTGAGAAGTGTGGCGTTGAAGTCACGCAGACTAAAGTTCGCCGTGAGCGCATGGGTCACATTGAACTGGCCTCGCCAACCGCGCACATCTGGTTCCTGAAATCGCTGCCTTCGCGCATCGGTTTGCTGCTGGATATGCCACTGCGTGACATCGAACGCGTCCTGTACTTCGAGTCTTACGTGGTGATTGAAGGCGGCATGACCAACCTTGAAAAGCGCCAGATCCTGACTGAAGAGCAGTATCTTGACGCGCTGGAAGAGTTTGGTGACGAATTCGACGCTAAAATGGGTGCGGAAGCGATCCAGGCCCTGTTGAAAAACATGGACCTGGAACAAGAGTGTGAAACTCTGCGTGAAGAGTTGAACGAAACCAACTCCGAAACCAAGCGTAAAAAGCTGACCAAGCGTATCAAGCTGCTGGAAGCGTTTGTCCAGTCTGGCAACAAGCCAGAGTGGATGATCCTGACCGTGCTGCCGGTACTGCCACCGGATCTGCGTCCGCTGGTGCCGCTGGACGGCGGTCGTTTCGCCACCTCAGATCTGAACGATCTGTATCGTCGCGTTATCAACCGTAACAACCGTCTGAAACGCCTGCTGGATCTGGCTGCGCCGGATATCATCGTACGTAACGAAAAACGTATGCTGCAGGAAGCGGTCGATGCGCTGCTGGATAACGGCCGTCGCGGCCGTGCGATCACCGGTTCTAACAAACGTCCGCTGAAATCTTTGGCCGATATGATCAAAGGTAAACAGGGGCGTTTCCGTCAGAACCTGCTGGGTAAACGTGTCGACTATTCCGGTCGTTCGGTTATCACCGTAGGTCCATACCTGCGTCTGCATCAGTGCGGGCTGCCGAAGAAAATGGCGCTGGAGCTGTTCAAACCGTTTATCTACGGCAAGCTGGAACTGCGTGGTCTTGCTACCACCATCAAAGCCGCCAAGAAAATGGTTGAGCGCGAAGAATCCGTCGTCTGGGATATCCTGGATGAAGTGATCCGCGAGCATCCGGTATTGCTGAACCGTGCACCCACCCTGCACCGTTTGGGGATCCAGGCGTTCGAACCGGTACTGATCGAAGGTAAAGCTATCCAGCTGCACCCGCTGGTTTGTGCGGCCTATAACGCCGACTTTGATGGCGACCAGATGGCCGTTCACGTACCGCTGACGCTGGAAGCCCAGCTGGAAGCGCGTGCGCTGATGATGTCTACCAACAACATCCTGTCTCCGGCGAACGGTGAACCGATCATCGTTCCTTCTCAGGACGTTGTACTGGGTCTTTACTACATGACCCGCGACTGCGTTAACGCCAAAGGCGAAGGCATGGTGCTGACCGGGCCGAAAGAAGCGGAACGCGTTTACCGCGCCGGCCTCGCCTCGCTGCACGCTCGCGTTAAGGTGCGTATCACCGAACACGAGAAAAATGAGCATGATGAATGGGTTGCTAAAACCAGCATCGTCGACACCACCATTGGCCGCGCAATCCTGTGGATGATCGTGCCAAAAGGGCTGCCTTACTCTATCGTCAACCAGGCGCTGGGTAAGAAAGCTATTTCTAAGATGCTGAACACCTGTTACCGCATCCTGGGACTGAAGCCGACCGTTATCTTTGCTGACCAGACGATGTACACCGGTTTTGCCTATGCGGCACGCTCGGGTGCGTCTGTGGGTATCGACGACATGGTTATCCCAGAGAAGAAAGTGGAAATCATCACCGAAGCGGAAGCGGAAGTGGCTGAAATCCAGCAGCAGTTCCAGTCTGGTCTGGTTACCGCTGGCGAACGCTATAACAAAGTGATCGATATCTGGGCTGCGGCCAACGAACGCGTTGCTAAAGCAATGATGGAAAACCTCTCTACCGAAGTCGTGATTAACCGCGACGGCGTGGAAGAGCGTCAGGTTTCCTTCAACAGCATCTTTATGATGGCTGACTCCGGTGCGCGTGGCTCTGCGGCGCAGATCCGTCAGCTGGCCGGTATGCGTGGCCTGATGGCGAAACCAGATGGCTCGATCATCGAAACGCCAATCACCGCCAACTTCCGTGAAGGTCTGAACGTACTCCAGTACTTCATCTCCACGCACGGCGCGCGTAAAGGTTTGGCAGATACCGCACTGAAAACAGCTAACTCCGGTTATCTGACTCGTCGTCTGGTTGACGTCGCGCAGGACCTGGTGGTGACTGAAGATGACTGTGGTACGCACGAAGGCATCATGATGACTCCGGTTATCGAAGGCGGCGACGTGAAAGAGCCGCTGCGTGAGCGTGTACTGGGTCGTGTGACCGCAGAAGACGTGCTCAAGCCGGGTACTGCTGACATCCTGCTGCCACGCAACACCCTGCTGCACGAACAGCAGTGTGACCTGTTGGAAGAGCACTCTGTTGACAGCCTGAAAGTGCGCTCGGTGGTCAGTTGCGAAACGGACTTCGGCGTGTGCGCGCACTGCTACGGTCGTGATCTGGCGCGTGGCCACATCATCAACAAAGGTGAGGCCATCGGCGTTATCGCAGCACAGTCCATCGGTGAGCCGGGTACACAGCTGACGATGCGTACCTTCCACATCGGTGGTGCGGCATCGCGTGCGGCAGCTGAATCCAGCATTCAGGTGAAGAACAAAGGTACGCTGAAGCTGATCAACGCCAAGTCGGTGACCAACTCCGCAGGTAAGCTGGTTGTTACTTCACGTAACACCGAGCTGAAAATGATCGATGAATTTGGTCGTACCAAAGAGAGCTACAAAGTTCCTTATGGTTCTACCATGGCGAAAGGTGACGGCGAGCAGGTTGCAGCGGGCGAAACCGTCGCAAACTGGGATCCACACACCATGCCGGTTATCACCGAAGTGAGCGGTTTCATTCGCTTCACCGACATGATTGATGGCCAGACCATTACCCGCCAGACGGATGACCTGACCGGTTTGTCTTCTCTGGTGATTCTGGACAGTGCGGAACGTACTGCCGGTGGTAAAGATCTGCGTCCGGCGCTGAAAATCGTTGATGCTAACGGCAATGACGTGATGATCCCAGGATCGGATATGCCTGCTCAGTACTTCCTGCCGGGTAAAGCGATTGTCCAGCTGGAAGACGGCATCAAGATCAGCTCGGGTGATACCCTGGCGCGTGTTCCACAGGAATCCGGCGGTACCAAGGATATTACCGGTGGTCTGCCACGCGTTGCCGACCTGTTCGAAGCCCGTCGTCCGAAAGAGCCGGCAATTCTGGCTGAGATCAGCGGCATCATTTCCTTCGGTAAAGAAACCAAAGGGAAACGTCGTCTGGTGATCACCCCGATCGACGGTAGCGATCCGTACGAAGAGATGATCCCGAAATGGCGTCAGCTGAACGTGTTCGAAGGTGAACGCGTAGAGCGTGGTGACGTGGTTTCCGATGGCCCGGAATCGCCACATGACATTCTGCGTCTGCGCGGCGTGCATGCGGTGACGCGTTATATCACTAACGAAGTGCAGGAAGTTTACCGCCTGCAGGGCGTTAAGATTAACGATAAGCACATCGAAGTTATCGTGCGCCAGATGCTGCGTAAAGCAACCATCGAAAGCGCGGGAAGCTCTGACTTCCTCGACGGTGAGCAGGTTGAATTCTCTCGCGTTAAGATCTCTAACCGCGATCTGGAATCCAATGGCAAAATCGCTGCGACCTTCGTGCGCGATCTGCTGGGTATCACCAAGGCTTCTCTGGCAACCGAGTCGTTTATCTCTGCGGCCTCGTTCCAGGAAACCACGCGCGTGCTGACCGAAGCAGCCGTTGCGGGCAAACGCGACGAACTGCGCGGCCTGAAAGAGAACGTTATCGTGGGCCGTCTGATCCCAGCCGGTACCGGTTACGCTTATCATCAGGATCGTATGCGCCGTAAAGCAGCGGGTGAAGCACCAGTGGTTCCGCAGGTCACCGCGGATGAAGCTTCTGCCAGCCTCGCCGAGTTGCTGAACGCCGGTCTCGGTGGTCGTGACGACGAGTAATCGCTCACTGCGTTAATCAGCGAGTTGGGCCTGAGTTCGGTGCTTCACCGGACTCAGGCTTTTTTTTTCTGCTTTATGATGTCTCATAACGTTAGCCATGCACTGATACCACTTTGGGCATATCCGTTTTCTTGCCCCACGACTGAATCTCCTCGCCGACGCAAAACCACCACTGGTGCCAGGTCGCGCCAATGCCATCACATATCAATCAACCAGTTCAATACCCAGGCTTTCCAATAATGTTACGGCTTCCTGACGCGAAAATTTAGCGCGTGCGACTGTGTTATTCAGCACGTCGATACGATAGTCCCAGGAGTCGGTGAAATCCGCTGCGCTCAGGTCAGTATGATTGAAAAGGCTCCCGTACAGGTCGCACTCCGTCATCTCAGCACCTGCCAGATCACATTCCCTGAAATCAACTTCATGCAGTTTACACTCCTCCATTTTCATGCCCGGTAGCTTCAGACCGAAAAAAGATGCATGCGACAAAATACTTTTGTTGAAATGCAAGCCGGGGTCGAGGTTGAAAGCCGGCCAGTATGCCTGCGTCCAGTCTACGCCACTTAGCTTGCACTCGTGGAAACTGACATGGTTAAAGCGCGATGCCGGTATTTCCATCAGGCTCAGATTGCAATGACGAAAGTCGCAGTCGATAAATTTACAGCGGGAAAACTGAGCGGCAGTGAAGTTGCAATGTTCAAATTCACATTCTTCGAAGAGGGTATTCTCAATACCGCATGAGGACAGATCAAGCCTGGCATAGGCTTGCGTAAAATATTCCCTATTACTCATCAATTGCGTCATATTGAGCCTTATTCACACCTGAAACATGGCCTGGAGTAAGCCATAAATTAACGATGAGCCAGTGTAGTGTAATTTGCATGTTTTCACTAATTGCAGATAATACGCTTAAGCATACATTAACAGTATTTGATAATACTCTCCCCGTACGTTATTGACCAACGTCGGGCGACTGCCGATTATCACTCTCCTCACCAAGAGTAGTGAGTCGCACTACCGCAATGTTCTCTTTGAAATATTGCCATTTCTACTAATCCATACTTAAATTTCGATATATTAACCTTGTTATTTATTTATTTTAACTTTCGTATCTCATTTTTTTAATATTTACATGTTTCATTGATCAGTTTTTATGTCTTTTTATTTAGTGAATTTTCATATAGCATTCTTGTGATTTAAGAAAACCTCTCATTCACCGAAATGGCATTAGCAATGTGATTTTTAAAATAGGTGATATTTAATTTTCAGATGTTCTGAAATCTGTCCTGGATAGCGATATGACGTATTTAAATGCGGAGTGATGGAGTCAGTCTGCGTTATTCGAATTATGTGATGATTATATTCTAAGAAAGCTGTCAAGATCCGGGTAATCAATTTGGCGGCCGAAAAGGGTCTTCGAAATCGTAAAAAATAGCGCTTGATAGATTTTTATCTGCCTTGCAGTGAAGTCGGGTCAATTATTACTTTTAAGGGTGTGTTTTATTATTCCAGTAATGATCTGCCACGGTAGATCATATCAGGGAGGGATTAACCGGTGTTATTGGAACCAACAAAGGATGTCAGTGAACATCATGGGTTAAATAAGGGCTATTTGTGAACAAGTCCCGGGCGTCTTGATGTATTAACCAGACGATCTCAAAATTTTCCCATATTACATCAATCGCCGCTAATCACCGGAATGCAATATTCAGATGTTCTGGGTGGGATATGAAAAAAGTAATCAACTTTATTTTCCTGCTGCTGGCAGGTGCGGGTGAAGCTTGCGCTATTGCACCGGGTACGATGGTACAACGCACGCTATTTAGCGCTGATGTTGTGTCTTCTGCCTGTCATGTGGTTGTCGAAGCCGTGGGTGGCGGAGGCAGCCGCCTGATATTTGATAACTACCGCAAATCCATTGCGGCTGCCGTGCCGCCGCGGGATTTTATCGTGCGACTGTTTGAACCTGGTGCCACCGTACAGGGTTGCTCTGCATTTCTGGCCGGTCAGATAGCCACGATGGACTTTGGCAACCCGGGGCAGCTAGACGCCGGAGGCGTGGTAACCCGCGGTGCCGGGGACGGGATTCGGGTGGAGGTTCGGGCTTTGGATGCCCAGGCTGATTTTCGTGGGCGGCTGACGCAGGAAAACCACAGCGTAAATTATCCGGTGGATTTCGCTGCGAAGGGCCAACTTCGTTTCCGCGCACAATCCGTTATTCCGCATGGAGTTAAGGCTGGAGAATACAGCGGAGCCCTCTCCTTTGTGGTCATTTATCAATAAGGGATTCAGGGATGACGCCTAAGGTGAAGAGGTATGTGCTATTTGACGAAGCTTTCTGCCGTGCTGGCCTGACTCTTGCCATCGCAACGGCCATGGGGTTTGGTGCGGCTCGTGCCGGAGATAAGCTGGACATGTCCTTTATTCAGGGCGGAGCTGGCATTGACAGGGAAAGCTGGGCTGCATTGAATGGGACTTATGCTCCCGGGCGTTATCTGGTGGATGTCTCGTTGAACAGTAAGGATGTTGGTAAGCAGATTCTGAACGTTACGCCGCATGAAACCGAGGCACTGTGCCTTACGCAAAGCTGGCTTGAAAAATCCGGCATATACCTTAGTCGTGAATACTTTCGTGAGGGGTACGACGGGAGCCGACAGTGTTATGTCCTGTCGAAAGCGCCATCAGTGAAGGTGGATTTTGATGTTTCCACCCAAAGCCTGGCGCTGGCTATACCGCAGAGGGGGCTGATAAAAATGCCGGAAAGCGTGGAATGGGACTATGGGACTTCAGCGTTTCGGGTCAACTACAACGCTAACGCCAATACCGGGCGAAACAACATGTCTGCGTTCGGTTCGGCAGACCTTAAGGCGAATATCGGTCGCTGGGTAGTGAACTCGACGGCCACGGCCAGCGGTGGGAAAGGTGGAGGTAATGAGACCTCTCTGGACATGTTCACAGCCACCCGATCTATCCGCTCGCTCCGTGCAGATCTGGCCGTTGGCAAAACCCAAACCGGCAACAGCCTGCTGGGCAGTGCAGGGACATATGGGATGTCTCTGTCACGAAACAATAGCATGGTGCCGGGCAACCCTGGATACGTCCCGGTTTTTTCGGGAAGTGCAAACGGGCCATCTCGCGTCACTCTGTCCCAGAACGGACGCATATTGTACTCGGAGATGGTACCGGCGGGGCCGTTCTCCATCGCCGATGTCCCGTTGTACAACAGTGGAGACGTCACCATGAAGGTGACAGGCGAGAACGGTAAAACACAGGAACAGGTATTTCCTCTGTCAGTGATCGGTGGGCAGCTTAGCCCGGGACAGCACCAGTTCAGCATTGCTGCCGGGTTACCCGACAACGACAGTGACATGGAAGGAGGGGTGTTTGCCGCGTCCTATGGTTACGGTTTTAACGGTCTTACCCTGCAGGCTGGTGGTGTGTTCAATCAGCACTGGCTGGGAGGCAGTGTCGGTGCCGTGGTGGGGCTGGGGTATCTCGGAGCCGTTTCTGCGCAAGGGGCATACATGGCGGCGAAATACCAAAAACAGCCGAACCGCAGTGGCAATAAAGTCCAGCTGGCCTGGACAAAGCAGCTGGCAATGACCAACACCGGGCTGCGGCTGAGCTGGTCCAGGCAACATGAAGCCTTTGAGACGATGTCTTCTTTTACCCCGTCGAATAACCCGACAGGGCTGTGGCAGAACGATAATAAGGGCCGCCGCATCAAGGACGAGTTCAACGGCGGTATCAGTCAACCGATTGGCGGGCTGTTTAGCCTGTCGATGTCGGGCTGGCAAAGGAGCTATTACCCGCAAAGTGCTCGTTATGGCTATGCGGCGGATAATGGTCAGGAGACGGGAGCCACCGGTACGCTCAGTACCCAGATCAAAGGGGCAAGCCTGAACATCGGTACTTCAGGCTCCAGGAATTCACAGGGTGAGAACAACTGGGCGCTGTCTGCTTCGATCTCCGTGCCGTTTACGCTGTTGGAGCGTAAATACAGCAGCAGCACGTCGATCAACAGCAGCAGAGGAGGCGGACTGGGAATAAATAGCGGCGTCTCTGGATCATTGAGCGACAGCTTTAGCTACGGCCTGGGGGGCGGTCGCGACGGTGACGGCGGAACCAGCAGTTACCTGAATGCATCGTTTGCGGGTGAGCGAGCATGGATGAGTGGGGCGCTGAATCAATCCACGTCAGGAGGAACCAGCGGGTCGGTATCAGCCAGTGGTTCTATGATGGGGATGCCGGCGGCCGGGGGGATCCTGCTCAGTCGCACCACCGGTGACACGGTGGCAGTGGTAAACGTGAAAGATACGCCTGGCGTGAAGGTCAGTTCCGGTTATGGCGAAACGGATAGCGACGGCAACCTGGTCGTTGCGGTGAACAGCTATGACGTGAACACGGTGACCGTGGAGGCCGGCAGCCTGCCGTTGAATACAGAATTGACCACAACCAGTCATAGGGTGGTGCCGTCGGACAAGGCGGTAATATGGATGCCTTTTGAAGCATTAAAAGTGCGCCGCTACCTGCTACAGGTGAAACAGAAGGACGGGGCGTTCGTCGCGGGCGGCACCTGGGCACGCGACGATAAAAACACGCCGCTGGGCTTTATCGCTAACCACGGTGTACTGCTGATTAACACGGTTGACGTGCCCGGTGATATCACGCTTGGGCAGTGCCGAATACCGGCAGCGAAGCTGCAAGAGACAGAAAAGTTACAGGAGATAACGTGTGAATAAGGTTGGCACAGTAAAACAGCTTTTCGGCAATAAACGGATAAAAGCATTGGGATTGACGCTGGCATTGGCGTTGACGATCCAGAGCCCGCAGGCATCGTTGGCAACAGATCAGACGCGTTACATCTTTCGTGGAGACAAAGATAGCCTGTCCATTACGGTAACCAACAACGACAGGCAGCGAACGTTCGGAGGGCAGGCCTGGTTAGATAATATCGTTGAGAAAGATACACGCCCAACGTTTGTGGCTACGCCGTCGTTTTTTAAGGTGAAACCAAACGGTCAGCAGTCGCTACGGATCATCATGGCATCGGACCATTTGCCGCAGGACAAAGAGTCCGTCTACTGGCTGAACCTGCAGGATATTCCACCGGCGCTGGGCGGCAGTGGCATTGCCATTGCACTGCGCACCAAGCTGAAACTCTTTTATCGTCCTAAAGCCCTGCTGGAAGGCCGTAAAGGGGCGGAAGAAGGCATCAGCCTGCGGTCTCAGTCAGGCGGTAAAACAATACTGGTCAATACCACGCCATACATCTATGCCATCGGCAGCCTGCAGGATAAGTCGGGTAAGACGTTGGATGTGAGCAACGATACGGCCCAGAAGCTGCTGATGTTTATGCCGGGAGACGAGGTGGCGGTGAGCGGGAATGTAGTGAAGGTGGATTCGCTGAATGATTACGGTGAGCGGCAATCCTGGACAATTAACCAGAAACAGCCAGTCAATGCGGTCGGGCCAACGGAAGAAAAGCCCGCCGGGGGAACATGAGGAGTGGATGAATGAAAGACAAGGTAATCCAATTCATGCTGACGGTGCTGGTGGTGCTGACCATAGCCCCGTCACCGCTGCTGGCCAGCCGCGATAAAGAAAAGGTGATGTACCTCGGCGTGTTGAATGGCCAGGTGCAGGGCAACAGTGTGGTAAAGGTCACGCGCACGCTGCCGGATCCCGTGCTGTTCCGGGCGGAGCCGCCAGATACGCTGCCGCACAGCCTGATTGTCCGCAGTGCTGTAGGTCGGCCGGCGTCTGGCGGTACGGCCTGGGTAACCGTTAAGCAGGTACAGCCTGAAAGCGGGCAGGAGGCGCGGATCACGCTGAAGACCCTGCTAATGGTTGATGGTCAAAAAGTACCGCTGATCTTTACACCGCAGGGAGTTGATATGGTGATAACACTGCCAACGGCGGAGAAAAATGTGGAACTAAGGACAGATTCTCCGGCCGAGCTGGAGGTCCCGGCGAATTATCGGGGCAATGTGCAGTTAGCACTGCAGGTGGAGGGCGAACAGGCATCTTGAAAAATAGCAGCAGGATCAAATACCCAGAGTAAAAGGATTTGCCGTTATTTATCGGGTATAACGCACAGTCATTTCTAATGTTTTGAATAAATCAATGCTGTAATGAATGAAAACTGCAGGGGATGACTTTGCGGTAAGTCCGGTAAGACTCGCCAGAGGAATATTGACTTTTTAAGGATATCAAAAAGGAATGACCGTAATGAAAAAGACACTAATTACACTGGCGCTGGTAGCAACAGCCGCTTCCGGCTCGGCCATGGCGTGGACTGCAAGCGGTACCGGCGGTAATGTTGAACTGGGTGGTTCACTGAATCCTTTTGACAGCGAGACCCCCTGGGAAGTGAAGGTGGGAGATGCGATGACCGCTTTGGATGCGCAGGTTCAGAAAGGTCAGACCAAGGTCGATATTAAGGTTAATAACCCAATCCCGGTTCTGGGTATTCGTACTAAGGAGAAAAATGCATTTGCGGGAAACTCAGGTTATTGCCCACAAATTAACTTCGGTGACGCATTTGAAATTGAAGATTTTATTCAAGGAAAATTCACACTGACTCTGCCCGTCAAAGGGATGGACGACGCTAAGATAGGGACCATGACAGCGCCATTCGCTGTGGCTGGCATTATGTCCTTCAAATCCTCTGGCACCGGTGGTGCTACCGGGATGTATGCCGCCGACGTTGGGGATGGATTCTTCGGCGGTTTGCCACTCGCTAATTATAATCATGATCCCATTGGTAAGATGAAGATTGCGCTGGGTTTAATGCCTGACATTGCAAATAACTTTGACAAGCAAGGCTATGAATTAAGTGGCATGGACAAGGTCAGTTTTAAGTATCCAAGTACCTTGTACAGTGGTTTTTATGCTTCCGGAATTGAAACGGGTCAGACAATCAATATTTCTCTGGACTCCCCTGCATCAGCCGATATTCCGGTTCGCTGGAAAGCCTCTATGCCAGTTACTGTGACCTATATTTAATTTTGTTGTGGGTTATGTAACTCTATATTAGTCAGCCTTCTCTGTTGAAGTAAGAATTATCTTTCTGCGGGAAGAGAGTTCGAATATATAAGCCCGGCGTCTTGGTTTCTGGTTGTCTCCCTTTCTTGTTGGGTGGCCGAAATATACCACGGTCGGGCTTAAGCTATTTTTTATTGTGAGTTGTTTATCTCTTTCTTTTGTGATCGATAACAATAAATAAAGCGAGAAAATATAATGAGCAACAGAAAATATTTCATTTCTGCTTTATCCATTATAGCGCTTTCTTATTCACTACTGTCCCGTTCAGAGATCCTCGACGGTGGTGAAATTCAGTTTCAGGGTTTTGTTACTGACCAGGCTCCTAAATGGACCTGGCAGGTGGCGTCGCCTGAACAGAACTGGGCGGTGGACACTGCCGATGCCCGCCACGAGAACGGCCAGCTTGTTTTGGACCTGCATGATAAAAGTTCGCTGCCATTTCTCGAAGGTCATCTGCATGAGGTGGCGGAGCGCGGTGGCCCTGGATTAACGCCTGTTATTACCTTCAGCAGTGGTGGTCAGCCTTTTCTGGTTGCTGGGGGGGGCAGCACCAGGCCACAACAATTCCGGGCTTCTGTTCCCGTGCGCGACCCGGATACTGGTAACACGGTAGGGCAACTCTTTTTCACCCTTGACCAGGGAATGGCAGTGAGTGGCGGCTACCAGAAAGAGAGCATCATGCTGCCAGCGGGTATGTCACTGGTCAGTGGGGAAAGCGTGACGGCTGTTCAGACGGCGACTTTACCCCAGGGAGTAATGAACCGTCTTCCTGCCCTGTTATTAATGAACAGTGGGTTTGCTCACGGAATGAATGTCGTCAGCAGTGGTCAGGTTATCAGCCAGAGCGTTTTGGCTGATGCGCGGGTGGTCGATTTGGCCGCTGCCTATGCTTCGGCCATATCAGGCCTGGAGTTGCGTCTGCCGGCCGAAGGCACACCGGCACGGTGGCATGCCGGGCTGAATGTGACCGTAACGGTGCAGTAATCGCGGAACAGGGAGAGAAACAGAATGAAGAGGCTAACGTATTTATTGCTAACTGCCAGTCTGTTGCCGGCGGCTGCCCTGGCCTGGAGCACTCCCGGGCAAAATTTTAGCGGCGAACTGAATCTGAGGGGAGTCGTGACCAGTACCCGCAATCCCTGGGAGTGGCAGCTAAGCGAAGGAGCGGAAAACCTCGATGCGAAGTCGTCAGCTTCCCGGGGGATGAACGGGTGATTACGGTCGCCATTCCGGCGCTGAAAATATTACTGGGTAAGACGACCAGGAGCACGCCAGCAGGGCGGGAAGGGTTAGTGCCGCGGGTGACATTTGGACGGGGAGTGGAAGGATTTTCTCTGACCTGGAAGGATCCGGGGATGGCACAGGTGATCCTGCCCGTGACGGGGGAGGGAATTCTTCAGGCTGGCACCTTCAGTTTCCGCATGACGGCGGCAGCACTGCTGCGTCATGCTATCAGCGGACAGGCGGTGGTTGCCGGAGTCTATGACGACCTGGCGGGAAATGGGCTGCCGGAGCAGGTATGGGTAGCGGACCCGGAGCAGACGGGACGGCTGCTATCGACAATGTTTGCCGGTGAAGGTCCTGCATGGCTTCAGGACGCGGCGGCCAGTAGTACCACCGGACTGAGTCAGTTTGCGAATGCGGAACTTCGTCAGATTGAGGGCGTGTACGGCGCGCAAGTGGTGGCGGGAAGTGGCGAGCTGCGGTTCAAAGGAGCGCTTCCCCGGCGCTGGCACGTGTCACTGCCGGTCAGTATTGAGTATCAGTAGGGATATCCGCCAAAGCGTGGCTGCCTGAGCATACCCTATGCCTTATTCCGATCTGACGCCCTTAAGATAACTTAAGGCGGGGGCGAATTGGGGCAGGTATAGGTAAAAAAATAAAAGCCGGATCAACCGTCCGGCTAACTGATTCAGAAAGCGTATTTCAGGCCAACCGAGATCATATAGTTGTTATTCTCAATTCCGCTAACGTTTGCAAAGGTTTCTTCGGTGCCGTCGGTGTGATTGTTGACAGACATATTACCTTTTTTATTTGTTGTGCGGCTCCAGATACTATCCAGGTAAATTTTAGCCTTGGGCGTCACGTAATAACCAGCGTCTGCTGCGAGAGAGTAGAATTTCTGGTTTGCCGTGTTCGCCTTAAAGGTGGTATTTGTCAGGTAGTGTTCGTCATTGTCAGATGCACTTACCCATCCACTGAATTTAAAGGTGCCGCCGAATTCGAAACGCTCATAGCGGTAGCGACCTGTCAGACCCATATAGGGTATTTTAAAACGTTGCCTGTAGCCGATGACCGTAGTGCCCGCCGGGAAAGCGCCAATTTCACGTATGCTTGAGTCCTCACCAGGATAGTTGTAAAAGCCGCCGTTAGATTTAAAGCTGTAGCGGTTTTCCTGATAACCCCCCATGACGCCGAGGCGATAATCAGGTTCGTTTAACAACCACTGTTTGATGTTGAGATCGAACTCGTTCGCGTAGTTCAGCCGTGTGGCAGGATGTTTACTTTGTGCGGTCCACCTGCGCGAGCTTTCGTCCAGCCAGTCGGTATCATCCATATAACCGCCACGGCTGGCGATGGTTGTCCAGGCTGAAGCGCCGAGCGATAGCCACGGTATGAAATCCCAATAAAGAGCACCTTTAACGATTGCTGCATTACTGTATTTCCAGTTGAGCTGGCTGACCTTGTCGGCAGATACAGGATGGTAAACACGCTCCTTCGTTTTGCCGCTTAAAGTTCCTGCAGCCATTTCACCGCTTACTTTACCATGAGTAAAAGAATCGGTTACGGTATCGGCTATGGCCGCAAAGGCCAGCGGCGAGGAAAGAGCTAAAGCTAAAAGTTTGAAGCGCATAACCTTTATATCCTTATTATTGAATGGTTAGTTAATCTGCTCGTTAATATCATTGTAATAATACAGTCAGTCAACGTTTAATCGATGGGTGTTTATATATGGTTCGGGGTTTAATAAAGAGCAGGAATGAGTTAATGAGGGCGTGGCCTTTTAAACGCCGGCTATCCACTGGCTGTTTTTATTTAAAGCGACTGAATGATGTTTTTCAGGTCATTGAAGTGGCAATGTAATAAAAATAATGAGAAGTTTCGTAATTAATCGATGGCTGATTTGCAAGAGCACAAGATATGGATCATTTGAAAATAATCACGTGCTGGCAAATTCTTGCTGGCCAAAATTGATATTGCCAGATTTAAAAAAGTTAGAGAGATCCTAAACAGACTCATTCACTTAATCGCATTATCTCTGATTTCTTTAGGCTCTCTGCAAACTGTTTATTTTCAGAAAGTGATTTCTTTGAAGATTTGACTGACATTCTGCCCGTTCGGCTAGTGAACAGCGACCGGTCAGGCAATGCTGTCAGGCTCCGCGCTGGTGGCAGGCCCCGGTACTGAGAAATGGGGAAGGCAGGGCCAGCATAAAGGAAAAATGACTGACCCTGGCCGGCGGCGTCATTGTCACCGGCAGCATCACTATATAAGCCTCACGCTGGATGGAAAGTGCGCAGCAGCGGGGCTGCGCAATGCGTTCAAAACTTTATTTCGGTGTTACCTTAAATGACATAGATCTGTGCCATCCATTCCAGATATCGTCTGCGATAATTCAGACTGCATGGTCAGGCTCTTGGCGGGCGCTGCGTTTCTGCCAGCGCCAGCAGCTGACGCGTTGCGGCCTGCCAGTCGCTGGCCTGGGTGATGGCGCTCACCACGGCAATACTGCCCACGCCGGTGGCCAGAACAGCTGGCGCACGCTCAAGGCTGATGCCGCCAATCGCCACGGTAGATATGCCCGGCAGCCGCTTTATATAGCGCGACAGCGCCTCCAGCCCCTGTGGCGCGGAAGGCATATCCTTGGTGCGGGTAGGAAATACGTGGCCCAGTGCAATATAAGAAGGTTTTTCAGCCAGTGCGCGATCCAACTCGTCATCATCATGGGTTGACAGCCCCAAACGCAGTCCGGCAGCGTAAATGCTGTCCAGATCGGCGATATTGAGATCCTCCTGCCCCAGGTGTACGCCGTATGCCTGATGCTTTACGGCCAGCCGCCAGTAGTCGTTAATAAACAGCCGTGCCTGATAGCGCTTACCGAGGGCAATCGCCCCGGCGACCTGTGTTTCAACTTCCTGTTCCGTCCGGTCTTTAATGCGTAACTGAATGGTGCGTACGCCAGCCTCCAGCAGACGGGCGATCCACTGCACGTTATCAACCACCGGATAAAGCCCCAGCCGTGCTGCGGTTGCTGGAAATGCTCCACGGCTCATACTTTTTCCTCCGGCGTCGGGCTATCGGCGCGGTGATAAAGCTCGCCTCCCCGGCTGCGGAATTCCCGTGACATCTGTGCCATACCCATCTCGACAGGCTTTGCCTCCGCTTCCTGTCGTGCGGCGTATTCCCGCACTTCCTGAGTGATTTTCATGGAACAGAACTTCGGTCCGCACATCGAACAAAAGTGCGCCACCTTGCCCGATTCCTGCGGCAGAGTTTCATCGTGGTAGGCGCGGGCGGTATGCGGATCGAGGGCGAGATTAAACTGATCTTCCCAACGGAATTCGAAGCGTGCTTTTGACATGGCGTTGTCGCGGATCTGTGCGCCGGGATGGCCTTTGGCCAGGTCGGCGGCATGGGCCGCAATTTTATAGGTAATCAGTCCCTGTTTGACATCCTCCTTGTTCGGCAAGCCAAGATGCTCTTTGGGTGTGACGTAGCACAGCATGGCGCAGCCAAACCAGCCAATCATTGCGGCGCCAATCCCGGAGGTGAAATGGTCGTATCCCGGAGCGATATCGGTGGTCAGCGGGCCAAGCGTGTAGAATGGCGCTTCGTGGCAGTGTTCCAGCTGTTGCGTCATATTAGTGCGGATCATCTGCATTGGCACATGGCCAGGCCCTTCAATCATCACCTGCACGTCGTATTCCCAGGCGATTTTAGTCAGTTCACCCAGCGTGCGCAGCTCGGCGAACTGGGCCTCATCATTGGCGTCCTGAATCGAGCCGGGGCGCAGGCCATCGCCGAGCGACAGCGAAACGTCATAAGCGGCGCAGATTTCGCAGATTTCGCGAAAGTGCAGATAGAGAAAACTCTCCTGATGATGTGACAGGCACCATTTCGCCATAATCGAGCCGCCGCGCGAAACAATGCCGGTCAGACGTTTGGCGGTCATCGGCACATAGCGCAGCAGTACGCCGGCATGGATGGTGAAGTAGTCAACGCCCTGTTCAGCCTGTTCCAGCAGGGTATCGCGGAAGATTTCCCAGTTGAGGTCTTCCGCCACGCCGTTCACTTTTTCCAGCGCCTGATAGATCGGCACAGTACCAATGGGAACCGGGCTGTTGCGCAGGATCCACTCGCGGGTTTCATGGATATAACGCCCGGTGGACAGGTCCATCACCGTATCTGCGCCCCAGCGCGCTGACCACACCAGCTTTTCCACCTCTTCTTCGATAGAGGAGCTGACCGCCGAGTTGCCGATATTGGCGTTGATTTTCACCAGGAAATGACGGCCAATAATCATCGGTTCGGATTCCGGGTGGTTAATATTGGCGGGAATAATGGCGCGCCCGGCGGCAACTTCCTGACGGACAAATTCAGGGGTAATATTTTCCGGCAGGCTGGCACCAAAGCTGTTACCCGGATGCTGTTGTAACAGCACCTCAGCGCGAATACGCTCGCGCCCCATATTTTCACGGATGGCAATAAATTCCATTTCCGGGGTGATCACCCCAAGACGCGCGTAGTGCATCTGGGTCACACAGCGGCCGGCACGGGCGCGGCGAGGACAGGGCAAATTGTCGAAACGCAGATGATCCAGTCCTTCATCGGCCAGGCGTTGCTGGGTATAGGCGGAACTCAGTTCGGCGATCTGTTCTGTGTCATCGCGTTTAACGATCCAGTCAGCACGCAGTTTGGCCAGCCCGGCATAAACATCAATGCTCGCCTCCGGGTCGCCATAGGGACCGGCAGTATCATAGACCGGCACCGGTTCATTGCCGACAAGCGTTGGGTTATCTTTGCTGCCGCCTGTTACGGTGGGGCTAAGCTGGATCTCACGCATCGGCACGCGAATATCGGGCTGCGATCCGGTCAACCAGATGCGCTTTGAGTTGGGAAAGGCACTGCCCTGCAACGACTCAATAAACTGCTGCGCCTGGGCGCGCTGTTCGCGGCGGGTGGGTTTTTTTTCAACGATAGACATAGCAACTTCCTGATAGTAGGACGGAAATTGGCTTGCCTGGAGGCGGGAGTAATGACAACGATGGTGAGAAAAGGATACGACATCGTCATCACTGATTTACTCTTGTTCCCTTCGCAGGTACTAACCTGATCAGGTTCCGCGGATCCCGAATGAACGGTCTCAGCCCCTAAGGGCACTCCGACAAGATAATGACTGATTTTCCGACGGCTAAGCCAGAAATTCAGTCTGGAAAATTCGGTGAGGAAATCTCACCTTAATCCCGGTCAGCATAAAGGGGCTTGCAGGAAACTACAAGAAATTCACATTCTGTTCGCGCGTCAGGCGGGACGGGCGAGGGAGAGATCATTGGCTGCACTCTGTAACCCGGCATTTTTTTTTAGTGCCAGCTGAATAAATCTGTCTTCCAGCGTGAAACGCGCTTCAAGCGCTTCGCCTACCACGGAAAGTGCATGCTGGAAGTTGTGGTCGTTATCATGGTCGATAGCGGCCTCGAAATGCGTGTCGTACAGCTGCATAATTTGCGCAGTATTTTCCTGTAAAGAAGGATAAATCAGCGCCGCTTTAGCCAGCAATTCGGTTCCTTCCAGCTCCTTGATAAAGCGCTCGTAAATGGTGAAGTGACCGTTGGAAAGGTAATCAACCAGATTCTGGCAGAAAGCATCAAGGGCATTTTCATCAAGCGTAGTCAGCGATTCCTTGTTAGGCTTTATGCCGACCATCTGATAATACGCAACCAGCAGCTGTCTGCGGGCATGCAGACAAAAGTCTACCAGCTCACTGCATCCGCCAAAGCGGGCGGTGATGACTTCTAACTGGTTAAGCATGTATAGCTCCGGGATATAATTTTAACCCTGGCCTCAATTCAGTCTCTAAACTGAGGACGATGAGTAAATTATGGTACGTGAAATTCTAAGCATAGACGAAGGCTGGTGGGTTGTCAGCGAGGAACATAAAATTTGGCTACCAGGAGGTGAATTGCCGCATGGCAATGCCGCCTCGCTGGGCCTGACAGGATTGTCAGGATCGCACATTGGCGAGTGGCAAGGGGAAGCGGTGTGGTTGATCCGGGGTTCGCGCCCGGTGGAGATGGGATCGTTACGCCAGCTGCTCGGTCAGGATAGCGGCCTGTTTCAGCTGGCCGGGCGCGGCATTCAGCTGGCAGAGTTCTTCCGCTCCCACCAATGGTGCGGCTACTGCGGCCATAAAATGCACAGCAGCAAAACGGAATGGGCCTGTTTATGCCATCATTGCCGCCAGCGCTACTATCCACAGATTGCTCCTTGCATTATCGTCGCCATTCGACGCGGACCGGAGATCCTGCTGGCGCAGCATAACCGCCAGCGTAACGGGGTTTATACCGTGCTGGCGGGTTTTGTCGAAGTGGGAGAAACCCTGGAGCAGACGGTAGCACGCGAAGTGATGGAGGAGAGCAGCATCCAGGTCAAAAACCTGCGTTATGTCACCTCCCAACCCTGGCCTTTTCCGCAGTCGCTGATGGTGGCGTTTATGGCTGATTATGCTGGCGGGGAAATCAAAATTGATAAGAAAGAGCTATTGGATGCAGGCTGGTATCGTTACGACGCATTACCGCGATTGCCCCCTGCCGGTACGGTGGCACGCCGCCTTATCGAAGACACGGTGGCACGGTGTCGTGCCGACGAAGGATCACCGCGGTGAATCGCCGGATTAACCCAGTGGATTTTTGCCAGCCGTACCTCCTGTGGCAGATGCGGCCGGCCGGGGGAAATCAGCGGTGCGGGGATGGTCAGTCAGCGCATCGTGTCGTCCCGGAGAAAGGTATTTTTTTGAGCGCCGAATCACCGCAAATTGCAATGAATGTTACACTACGGGCCTGATTGGAGAGAGAGTCCTGTGATGAGTGAACTGAAGAACGATCGTTATCTGCGCGCCCTGCTGCGCCAGCCAGTTGATGTTACCCCGGTGTGGATGATGCGCCAGGCCGGGCGGTACTTGCCAGAATACAAAGCTACCCGCGCCGTTGCCGGTGACTTTATGTCGCTGTGCAAAAATGCTGAACTGGCCTGTGAAGTCACGCTGCAGCCGCTGCGGCGTTACGCGCTGGATGCGGCGATCCTGTTCTCCGATATTCTGACCATTCCTGATGCGATGGGCCTGGGACTCTATTTTGAAACGGGCGAAGGCCCGCGTTTTTCCTCCCCCGTGACCTGCCGTGCCGATGTCGAAAAGCTGCCGATCCCCGATCCCGAGCAGGAGCTGGGCTACGTGATGAACGCGGTGCGCACCATCCGTAAAAACCTTAACGGCGAAGTGCCGCTGATTGGCTTCTCCGGCAGCCCGTGGACGCTGGCAACCTATATGGTCGAAGGCGGCAGCAGCAAGGCGTTTACCCGGCTGAAAAAGATGATGTACGCGGAGCCGCAAACCCTGCACCTGATGCTGGATAAGCTGGCGGACAGCGTCACGCTGTACCTTAACGCGCAGATCCGCGCCGGAGCGCAGTCGGTGATGATTTTTGATACCTGGGGTGGGGTACTGACCGGGCGTGATTACCTGGAATTTTCGCTCAACTATATGCATAAAATTGTCGACGGGCTGCTGCGCGAAAACGACGGGCGTCGTGTGCCGGTCACGCTGTTTACCAAAGGTGGCGGACAGTGGCTGGAAGCGATGGCCGCCACCGGCTGTGATGCGCTGGGTCTTGACTGGACCACCGATATGGCTGATGCCCGCCGTCGCGTTGGCGACCGTGTCGCGCTGCAGGGCAATATGGACCCGTCTATGCTGTACGCTTCTCCTGCACGCATCGAACAGGAAGTCGCGGGCATCCTTGAGGGTTATGGTCATGGCAACGGGCATGTCTTTAACCTCGGCCACGGCATCCATCTGGATGTGCCGCCAGAACACGCGGGCGTATTTGTTGAGGCAGTACACCGGCTCTCGCGCCCTTACCACCTTGGGTAACGCTTGCCGTTAAAAAAGATACGCCGGGGGCTGCATGGATCTTGCTGCATTACGCGACCAGCAGCGGCAGCATGCCGCAGAGATAGTGACTCAGGATGATTTCGACGTTATGCCGCCGCGCTTTATCGGCGGTGCGGACGTCGGGTTTGAACAGAGTGGTGAGGTAACGCGCGCCGCGCTGGTTATTCTTGAGTATCCCTCCTTACAGCTTATCGAACACCAGGTGGCGCGTATTGCCACCACCATGCCCTATATTCCAGGTTTTCTGTCATTCCGTGAAATTCCGGCGCTGGAAGCCGCATGGCAGCAGCTGGCGCAGCGGCCCGATCTGTTACTGGTAGACGGTCATGGTATTGCCCATCCGCGCCGACTTGGCGTTGCCAGCCATTTTGGCCTGTTGGCGGATGTTCCGACCATCGGCGTTGCCAAGAAGCGCTTATGTGGCCAGTTCACGCCGCCCGATGCGGATCCCGGTAGCTGTCAGCCTCTGATGGATACCGACCAGCAGCTGGGATGGGTACTGCGCAGCAAGTCACGCTGCAATCCCCTGTTTATCTCCCCTGGCCATCGGGTGAGTCAGGCAACGGCGCTGGACTGGGTGCAGAAATGCCTGCATGGCTACCGTTTGCCGGAACCGACGCGCTGGGCTGATGCCATCGCCTCGCGGCGTCCGGCTTCCGACACGCTATTACGCGGTTAACCCCCCCGTGCTGCCTCATGGCTTTTCAGGTACACTGCGGCAAGCGCATTCATTCTGAGATCCCGATATGTTACGTAATCCGATTCATCTGCGGCTGGAAAAGCTGGAAAGCTGGCAGCACGTTACTTTTATGGCCTGCCTGTGTGAGCGCATGGCCCCTAATTACCGCGAATTTTGCCAGCAAACGGGATTTGCTGACGGTCAGCTGTATCGCCGTATTCTCGACCTCCTGTGGGAAACGCTGGTGGTGAAAGATGCGAAGGTAAACTTCGACAGTCAGCTGGAGAAGCTGGAGGAGGCGATCCCCTCCGCAGAGGATTACGACCTGTACGGCGTTTACCCGGCGATTGATGCCTGTGTGGCGCTGAGCGAACTGCTGCACTCGCGCCTCAGTGGTGAAACGTTGGCGCACGCCATTGCCGTTAGCGAGACCTCGATCACCACCGTCGCCATGCTGGAGATGACCCAGGCCGGCCGCGAAATGACCGAAGAAGAGCTAAAGGCTAACCCCGCCGTGGAAGAAGAGTGGGACATCCAGTGGGAGATATTCCGCCTGCTCGCGGCCTGCGAAGAGCGGGATGTGGAACTGATCAAAGGACTGCGATCTGACCTGCGAGAATCAGGGATAAGTAATATCGGTATAAATTTTCAGCAGTAAGACCATAAAACGTGACTTCAACTCTGAATTGTAGCGCCTTTGGGCTTCACATTCGCCCCCTGTCTGGTCTACATTTGGGGGGCTGAAAAATGTTGCTATCGGTGCGTGTATGCAGGAGAGTGCCAGAATCTGGTTTTTCCCTCGCACTTGATGCTTAGCAAGCGATAAATACACTGTAAGGATAACTTATGAACAAGACTCAACTGATTGATGTAATTGCGGACAAAGCGGACCTGTCTAAGACCCAGGCTAAAGCTGCACTGGAATCCACCCTGGCAGCGATTACTGAGTCTCTGAAAGAAGGTGATGCAGTACAACTGGTTGGTTTTGGTACTTTTAAAGTTAATCACCGCGCTGAGCGCACTGGCCGCAACCCACAGACTGGCAAAGAAATTAAAATTGCTGCTGCAAACGTGCCGGCATTTGTATCTGGTAAAGCTCTGAAAGACGCTGTTAAGTAATCGTCTGACGGTGACAGGTTTAAACAGGGGGGCGATTTCGCCCCTTTTGTTTAGCCTGTTTTCCTGACGTACGCCCCTCCGGCTTAAGCGATTCCACAGCTAAGTAAGGCGTTGGTTCTGGAATACTTTTATCATGATGCAACTAACCACCTTTATCCAATATAACGCCCTTGCCCTGCTGATGCTGTTAGCAGGCTGCAGCTCGCATTCCAATCTGCCAGACTTCACCGCCAGCGGCTATCTTGCCGATCGCGGTGCCGTACGTATCTGGCGTAAAAACCAGCCGCAGCAGTTGGTACGCCTGATGACCGAGTATACGCCATTCAGGGGGTCAGCCGTGGAAAGCAGCGACTATCTCTGGCAGCAGGGGAAACTGATTTCGATAGAGCGCCGTGTCACCGGGGGACAGCCCGATAATGTGACCCTGCGCTTCGATCGGGATGGCAATGTAAGCTTTATGCAGCGCCAGCTTGCCGGGCGGCGTGAAGCGCTCTCTGCGGATGCGGTTGCGCTATATCAGTTTGATAGCCAGCGTATGCTGAAAGTCAGCGACGATTTGCTGTCAGGCAGGGTTTTACTAAAACAAGGGAAATGGCAGCCGGATGGTACGGTCGTCAGCTGCCAGGGCGGGCGTGTTCGACCTCAACTGGATAGCACGGAGTTAGGCCGTATTGCACGCCAGCAGCGTGACACATCCGGTTCTCCAGACATTGCATGGCTGGAGGCGCCAGCCGGCACGGAACTGCTGATGGTCACCGCTACCGATCTGTGTCAAAGCGAGCCTGAAGAAGACGGCTTCTGAGCATGAAAAAGGGCGAGTAAAGATCGCCCCTGTGTCATACCGTTTAGTGCAACAGCACTGACCCGCCGGCAACGTTATTGACGATCGATGGCGCGATAGCCAATATCCGAGCGGCAAAAGCTGCCATTCCAGTAAATGGGCTTTGCCAGCTGGTAGGCGCGTCGTTGGGCTGCGGCTACGTCTTCGCCCAGCGCGGTGACGCACAGCACGCGGCCGCCGCTGGTTACCACCAGGCCGTCCTGAAGCGTCGTCCCCGCATGGAACACTTTCCCGTCTGCCACTTCTTCCACAGGCAGGCCGTGGATCTGCTCACCGTTGATATAGTCTCCCGGGTAGCCACCGGCTGCCAGAACCACGCCCAGTGATGGACGAGGATCCCAGACGGAATTTTTCTGATCCAGCTTACCTTCAACGGCAGCCAGGCACAGATCGACCAGATCGGATTGCAGACGCAGCATGATCGGCTGGGTTTCCGGATCGCCAAAGCGACAGTTAAATTCAATCACCTTTGGCTGACCGCTTTTGTCGATCATCAAGCCGGCATACAGGAACCCGGTATAGACATTGCCTTCAGCAGCCATGCCTCGCACGGTTGGCCAGATCACTTCGTCCATCACCCGCTGATGAATGACATCGGTGACCACCGGTGCCGGGGAATAAGCCCCCATACCACCGGTATTCGGGCCGCTATCGCCATCGCCCACGCGCTTGTGATCCTGGCTGGTGGCCATTGGCAGCACGTTTTTGCCATCGACCATCACAATAAAGCTGGCTTCTTCGCCGTCGAGAAACTCCTCTACCACGATGCGGTGCCCGGCGTTGCCAAACGCATTGCCCGCCAGCATATGCTGGATAGCGTCTTCCGCTTCCTGCAGCGTCATGGCAACGATTACCCCTTTACCCGCGGCCAGGCCATCGGCCTTAATCACAATCGGTGCACCTTTCTCACGTACGTAAGCAAGAGCCGGTTCGACCGCGGTGAAGTTCTGGTATTCAGCGGACGGGATCTGATGGCGTGCAAGAAAATCTTTGGTGAATGCCTTCGAACCTTCCAGCTGTGCGGCGGCCTGAGTCGGGCCGAATATTTTCAGTCCGGCGCTGCGGAATGCGTCCACCACGCCGATAACCAGCGGCGCTTCCGGGCCGACAATCGTCAGGTCGATGTTTTCATTCAGGGCAAAGTTCAGCAGCCCCTGAATATCGGTGGGGCTGATAGCCACGTTGTGTAAGGCCGGTTCCAGCGCGGTTCCGGCATTGCCCGGAGCAACAAATACACGATCGGCCAGCGGAGACTGAGCGGCTTTCCAGGCCAGCGCGTGCTCACGGCCACCGTTACCAATGACTAAAATTTTCATCTGGGACTCCGTAATTAATGGCGGAAGTGACGCATGTCGGTAAAGATCATGGCAATGCCGTGTTCATCTGCCGCAGCGATCACTTCATCATCTCGAATTGAGCCTCCCGGCTGGATCACGCAGGTCACGCCAACGGCGGCGGCGGCATCAATACCGTCGCGGAACGGGAAGAAAGCGTCAGAAGCCATCGCCGAACCTGTGACTGCCAGACCTTCATCAGCGGCTTTGATACCGGCGATTTTAGTCGAGTAAACGCGGCTCATCTGACCGGCCCCTATGCCGATGGTCATATTATCACGGGCATAAACAATGGCGTTTGACTTAACAAATTTAGCCACTTTCCAGCAGAACAGCGCATCACGCAGTTCCTGCTCGCCTGGCTGGCGCTTACTGACCACGCGTAGCTGGCTTTCACCTACCATGCCGAGATCGCGATCCTGCACCAGCAGGCCACCGTTGACACGCTTGAAGTCGAGACCCGTCTGACGCTGCTGCCACTGACCACAGGTCAGCACGCGCACGTTCTGTTTAGTAGCGGTCACCTTCAGCGCCGCATCGCTGGCGGAAGGCGCAATGATAACCTCTACAAACTGGCGGCTGCTGATCGCCTGTGCGGTGGCTTCATCCAGCTCACGGTTGAAGGCGATAATGCCGCCGAAAGCAGAAGTGGGGTCGGTTTGGTAAGCACGCCCGTAGGCATCGAGAATTGAGCTGCCTGTCGCCACGCCGCACGGGTTCGCATGCTTGACGATAACGCAGGCCGGCTGGTTGAACTCCTTTACGCACTCCAGCGCGGCGTCGGTATCAGCGATGTTGTTATAAGAGAGGGCTTTACCCTGTACCTGCTGTGCGGTGGCAACGGACGCCTCACTGACCTCCTCTTCTATATAGAAGGCAGCCTGCTGGTGGCTGTTTTCGCCATAGCGCATATCCTGCTTTTTAATAAAGTTCAGATTCAGCGTGCGCGGGAAACGGCCGGCGGGTTCGGTTGTCTCACCGTGATAGGCGGGGACCATACTGCCAAAGTAGTTGGCAATCATACTGTCGTAAGCCGCAGTGTGTTCAAAAGCTTTGATCGCCAGATCAAAACGGGTTGCCAGCGTCAGTGAATTCTCATTGGCATCCAGTTCTGCAATGATGGCCTGATAGTCGCTGCTCTTCACCACGATAGCCACGTCCTTATGATTCTTGGCGGCAGAGCGCACCATTGTGGGGCCACCGATATCGATATTTTCAACCGCATCTTCCAGCGAACAGTCTGCACGAGCTACGGTTTGGGCGAAGGGATAAAGGTTAACGACGACCATATCAACGGGCGAGATACCGTGTTCGGCCATAACGGCATCATCCTGACCACGGCGTCCTAAAATACCGCCATGCACTTTCGGATGTAACGTTTTAACGCGCCCATCCATCATTTCCGGGAAACCGGTGTAGTCCGAGACTTCAGTAACGGGCAGACCGGCATCAGCCAGCAGGCGGGCAGTCCCGCCGGTGGAGAGCAGTTCGACGCCGCGCCGGGAAAGCGCCTGTGCGAATTCGAGGATACCGGCTTTGTCAGACACGCTGAGCAGCGCGCGGCGTACAGGACGATGTAGTTGCATGAGGTTTATCCCTTGGCTTTGGATCGCATAAAAAGAGCGTTATATGAAGCTTGCTCATTTTCTTCTATAAACAAGAAAAGTTTCAGATAACGCCCCTGAGGGGGCTGACTCTTTGCGCGGGCATTGTAGCGAAAACGTTTGCGCGTTGCTCGTCAAAATTGCCACGATGCAAGCAGTGTGGATAAGTTTGTGCATAACAGGGTATAAAGTGGGGTTTTGCTGGGGATTGCGGCAAACAGGCATATTATCGCAAATTAGCCCTTGTCAGCCGTCAGAAACTCCCTATAATGCGCCTCCACTGACACGGAACAACGGCTTACCGGCCGGCGTGTTGAGAGGTTCAGGAAGTTCTGAACCGCCTGGAAAAACTTCTGTAAAAGAGGTTGACTCCGGAGGAGGAAAGCGTAATATACGCCACCTCGCGACAGGATGCCAAGGCACTGTGCGCACCGCTCTTTAACAATTTATCAGACAATCTGTGTGGGCACTCGCAGGATTGATATCAGACGCCTCCGGGCGTAAAAAAAATATCAAGTCTTAAGAGTGAACACATAATGAAATTCATTATGACGTTTTACGATTGAGCATCGCTGGACTGGTTTCAGCAAATCGAACTTTTAATTGAAGAGTTTGATCATGGCTCAGATTGAACGCTGGCGGCAGGCCTAACACATGCAAGTCGAACGGTAGCACAGAGAGCTTGCTCTTGGGTGACGAGTGGCGGACGGGTGAGTAATGTCTGGGAAACTGCCCGATGGAGGGGGATAACTACTGGAAACGGTAGCTAATACCGCATAACGTCTACGGACCAAAGTGGGGGACCTTCGGGCCTCACACCATCGGATGTGCCCAGATGGGATTAGCTGGTAGGTGAGGTAACGGCTCACCTAGGCGACGATCCCTAGCTGGTCTGAGAGGATGACCAGCCACACTGGAACTGAGACACGGTCCAGACTCCTACGGGAGGCAGCAGTGGGGAATATTGCACAATGGGCGCAAGCCTGATGCAGCCATGCCGCGTGTATGAAGAAGGCCTTCGGGTTGTAAAGTACTTTCAGCGGGGAGGAAGGGTGAGAGGTTAATAACCTCCTGCATTGACGTTACCCGCAGAAGAAGCACCGGCTAACTCCGTGCCAGCAGCCGCGGTAATACGGAGGGTGCAAGCGTTAATCGGAATTACTGGGCGTAAAGCGCACGCAGGCGGTCTGTCAAGTCGGATGTGAAATCCCCGGGCTTAACCTGGGAACTGCATTCGAAACTGGCAGGCTAGAGTCTCGTAGAGGGGGGTAGAATTCCAGGTGTAGCGGTGAAATGCGTAGAGATCTGGAGGAATACCGGTGGCGAAGGCGGCCCCCTGGACGAAGACTGACGCTCAGGTGCGAAAGCGTGGGGAGCAAACAGGATTAGATACCCTGGTAGTCCACGCCGTAAACGATGTCGACTTGGAGGCTGTTCCCCTGAGGAGTGGCTTCCGGAGCTAACGCGTTAAGTCGACCGCCTGGGGAGTACGGCCGCAAGGTTAAAACTCAAATGAATTGACGGGGGCCCGCACAAGCGGTGGAGCATGTGGTTTAATTCGATGCAACGCGAAGAACCTTACCTGGCCTTGACATCCACGGAATTCTGCAGAGATGCGGAAGTGCCTTCGGGAACCGTGAGACAGGTGCTGCATGGCTGTCGTCAGCTCGTGTTGTGAAATGTTGGGTTAAGTCCCGCAACGAGCGCAACCCTTATCCTTTGTTGCCAGCGATTCGGTCGGGAACTCAAAGGAGACTGCCGGTGATAAACCGGAGGAAGGTGGGGATGACGTCAAGTCATCATGGCCCTTACGGCCAGGGCTACACACGTGCTACAATGGCGCATACAAAGAGAAGCGACCTCGCGAGAGCAAGCGGACCTCATAAAGTGCGTCGTAGTCCGGATCGGAGTCTGCAACTCGACTCCGTGAAGTCGGAATCGCTAGTAATCGTAGATCAGAATGCTACGGTGAATACGTTCCCGGGCCTTGTACACACCGCCCGTCACACCATGGGAGTGGGTTGCAAAAGAAGTAGGTAGCTTAACCTTCGGGAGGGCGCTTACCACTTTGTGATTCATGACTGGGGTGAAGTCGTAACAAGGTAACCGTAGGGGAACCTGCGGTTGGATCACCTCCTTACCTGAAGATACCTTCCGGCGCAGTGTCCACACAGATTGTCTGATAGAAGTAATGAGCAAGGCGCCTGCGAAGTCGCGACACACCGTGTCCCCTTCGTCTAGCGGTTAGGACTCCGCCCTTTCACGGCGGCAACAGGGGTTCGAATCCCCTAGGGGACGCCACTTGCTTGGTGACAGGTGAAAGGTGTCGCTAAAAATATCTTAAAGCTGACTGCAAAGTCAGGTTTAAGATATTGCTCTTTAACAATCCGGAACAAGCTGAAAATTGAAACGACATGTCGTATTCATTCTCCGTAATCAGAATGAAGCCACGATATGTTCGAGTCTCTCAATGCCTGCAACCGACACACGTCTTTCGGGACGCTTGTGGGTTGTGAGGTTAAGCGACTAAGCGTACACGGTGGATGCCCAGGCAGTCAGAGGCGATGAAGGGCGTGCTAATCTGCGATAAGCGTCGGTAAGGTGATATGAACCGCAATACCCGACGATACCCGAATGGGGAAACCCAGTGCAATCCGTTGCACTATCATGTCATGAATACATAGTGGCATGAGGCGAACCGGGGGAACTGAAACATCTAAGTACCCCGAGGAAAAGAAATCAACCGAGATTCCCCCAGTAGCGGCGAGCGAACGGGGAACAGCCCAGAACCTGAATCAGTTTGTGCCTTAGTGGAAGCGTCTGGAAAGTCGCGCAGTAAAGGGTGACAGCCCCGTACACAAAAAGGCACTTGCTGTGAGTTCGATGAGTAGGGCGGGACACGTGACATCCTGTCTGAATATGGGGGGACCATCCTCCAAGGCTAAATACTCCTGACTGACCGATAGTGAACCAGTACCGTGAGGGAAAGGCGAAAAGAACCCCGGCGAGGGGAGTGAAACAGAACCTGAAACCGTGTACGTACAAGCAGTGGGAGCACCTTCGTGGTGTGACTGCGTACCTTTTGTATAATGGGTCAGCGACTTATATTCTGTAGCAAGGTTAACCGTATAGGGGAGCCGCAGGGAAACCGAGTCTTAACTGGGCGTTAAGTTGCAGGGTATAGACCCGAAACCCGGTGATCTAGCCATGGGCAGGTTGAAGGTTGGGTAACACTAACTGGAGGACCGAACCGACTAATGTTGAAAAATTAGCGGATGACCTGTGGCTGGGGGTGAAAGGCCAATCAAACCGGGAGATAGCTGGTTCTCCCCGAAAGCTATTTAGGTAGCGCCTCGTGAATTCATCTCCGGGGGTAGAGCACTGTTTCGGCTAGGGGGCCATCCCGGCTTACCAACCCGATGCAAACTGCGAATACCGGAGAATGTTATCACGGGAGACACACGGCGGGTGCTAACGTCCGTCGTGAAGAGGGAAACAACCCAGACCGCCAGCTAAGGTCCCAAAGTCATGGTTAAGTGGGAAACGATGTGGGAAGGCACAGACAGCCAGGATGTTGGCTTAGAAGCAGCCATCATTTAAAGAAAGCGTAATAGCTCACTGGTCGAGTCGGCCTGCGCGGAAGATGTAACGGGGCTAAACCATGCACCGAAGCTGCGGCAGCGGCGCGAATGCGTTGTTGGGTAGGGGAGCGTTCTGTAAGCCGTCGAAGGTGTGCTGTGAGGCATGCTGGAGGTATCAGAAGTGCGAATGCTGACATAAGTAACGATAAAGCGGGTGAAAAGCCCGCTCGCCGGAAGACCAAGGGTTCCTGTCCAACGTTAATCGGGGCAGGGTGAGTCGACCCCTAAGGCGAGGCCGAAAGGCGTAGTCGATGGGAAACGGGTTAATATTCCCGTACTGGGTGTTACTGCGAAGGGGGGACGGAGAAGGCTATGTTAGCCGGGCGACGGTTGTCCCGGTTTAAGCGTGCAGGCTTGAGTTCCAGGCAAATCCGGAACTCTTTAAGGCTGAGGCGTGATGACGAGGCACCACGGTGCTGAAGTAACAAATGCCCTGCTTCCAGGAAAAGCCTCTAAGCATCAGGTAACATCCAATCGTACCCCAAACCGACACAGGTGGTCAGGTAGAGAATACCAAGGCGCTTGAGAGAACTCGGGTGAAGGAACTAGGCAAAATGGTGCCGTAACTTCGGGAGAAGGCACGCTGGCGCGTAGGTGAAGCGACTTGCTCGTGGAGCTGAAGCCAGTCGAAGATACCAGCTGGCTGCAACTGTTTATTAAAAACACAGCACTGTGCAAACACGAAAGTGGACGTATACGGTGTGACGCCTGCCCGGTGCCGGAAGGTTAATTGATGGGGTTATCCGTAAGGAGAAGCTCTTGATCGAAGCCCCGGTAAACGGCGGCCGTAACTATAACGGTCCTAAGGTAGCGAAATTCCTTGTCGGGTAAGTTCCGACCTGCACGAATGGCGTAATGATGGCCAGGCTGTCTCCACCCGAGACTCAGTGAAATTGAACTCGCTGTGAAGATGCAGTGTACCCGCGGCAAGACGGAAAGACCCCGTGAACCTTTACTACAGCTTGACACTGAACATTGAGCCTTGATGTGTAGGATAGGTGGGAGGCTTTGAAGCGTGGACGCCAGTCTGCGTGGAGCCAACCTTGAAATACCACCCTTTAACGTTTGATGTTCTAACCTGGCGCCGTAATCCGGCGTGGGGACAGTGTCTGGTGGGTAGTTTGACTGGGGCGGTCTCCTCCCAAAGAGTAACGGAGGAGCACGAAGGTCAGCTAATCACGGTCGGACATCGTGAGGTTAGTGCAATGGCATAAGCTGGCTTGACTGCGAGAGTGACGGCTCGAGCAGGTGCGAAAGCAGGTCATAGTGATCCGGTGGTTCTGAATGGAAGGGCCATCGCTCAACGGATAAAAGGTACTCCGGGGATAACAGGCTGATACCGCCCAAGAGTTCATATCGACGGCGGTGTTTGGCACCTCGATGTCGGCTCATCACATCCTGGGGCTGAAGTAGGTCCCAAGGGTACGGCTGTTCGCCGTTTAAAGTGGTACGCGAGCTGGGTTTAGAACGTCGTGAGACAGTTCGGTCCCTATCTGCCGTGGGCGCTGGAAGATTGAGAGGGGTTGCTCCTAGTACGAGAGGACCGGAGTGAACGCACCGCTGGTGTTCGGGTTGTCATGCCAATGGCATTGCCCGGTAGCTAAGTGCGGAAAAGATAAGCGCTGAAAGCATCTAAGCGCGAAACTTGCCTCGAGATGAATCTTCCCTGACTCCTTGAGAGTCCTGAAGGGACGTTGAAGACGACGACGTTGATAGGCCGGGTGTGTAAGCGCAGCGATGCGTTGAGCTAACCGGTACTAATGACCCGTGAGGCTTAACCTTACAACGCCAGAAGCGTTCTGGGTTGTGTTGAGAGACGAAAAACGATATTCAGCTTGTTCACCGGAATTAAGTCCGAAGGATTTTGCGCTGAGGCAAGGCGGTAACCGAGACGGCACGAAGAAGCATACATCAGTATGTGACTGATGTGTTGCCAGGGCGGCCAACGCAGCATCAGCACAAAAGACACAGGACAGAGCACAAAGAATTTGCCTGGCGGCTGTAGCGCGGTGGTCCCACCTGACCCCATGCCGAACTCAGAAGTGAAACGCCGTAGCGCCGATGGTAGTGTGGGGTCTCCCCATGCGAGAGTAGGGAACTGCCAGGCATCAAATAAAGCAAAAGGCCATCCTGCGGGATGGCCTTTTTGCGTTCTGAGGAAAAAAATTTATATACCCCAGCTAACTGTCCCTGATATCAGATGAGGATAATATAAACGACAAATTTTCATCTTCGTTATGCCATTACCTGCGATGTAATGAAACATTTTCAATTATCCGATAAGTACTAGACATTAGCTTCGCTTAACGTTATTTTTAGCTGTCTGGATGTCTAAACGTATAAGCGTATGTAATGAGGAAGTAGGCGATGCCAATCAGGGTACCCGATGAATTACCTGCGGTGAGTTTTTTGCGCAACGAGAACGTCTTTGTGATGACCTCTACTCGTGCCAGCACTCAGATGATCCGCCCGTTAAAAGTACTGGTGCTGAATCTGATGCCGAAGAAAATTGAAACGGAGAACCAGTTTCTGCGTTTGCTTTCTAACTCACCATTGCAGATCGATATCCAGCTATTGCGCATCGATACACGTGAATCTCGCAATACGCCGTCGGAACATTTGAATAATTTCTACTGTAATTTTGAAGATATACAGAATGATAACTTTGATGGGCTGATCGTAACCGGCGCGCCGCTTGGTCTTATTGAGTTTTGCGATGTTGCCTACTGGCCACAAATCCAGAAGGTGCTACATTGGGCAAAAGAGCACGTAACTTCCACGCTGTTTGTCTGTTGGGCAGTACAGGCCGCACTAAACATCCTGTATGGCATTCCTAAGCAGACGCGCGATAGCAAACTGTCTGGCGTATTTGATCACCGTATATTACATCCGCATGCTCTGCTAACCCGTGGCTTTGATGATAACTTTCTGGCGCCTCATTCACGTTACGCTGACTTCCCTACGGGACTGCTACGTGACTATACCGACCTGGAGATATATGCTGAATCAGAACATACCGGCGCGTATCTGTTCGCCAGTAAGGATAAGCGTCTCGCATTCGTGACCGGTCACCCTGAATATGATGCGTTAACCTTAGCGGGTGAATATCACCGGGATTATGAGGCAGGCTTGAATCCACAAGTACCGTTTAACTACTTCCCGCAAGACAATCCGCAGCTGCCTCCGCGTGCCAGCTGGCGCAGTCACGGTAACCTGCTGTTCTCTAACTGGTTAAACTACTATGTTTACCAGATCACGCCGTTCGATCTGCGCCATATGAATCCAACGCTGGATTGAGCTGCCGGGGGCATATGCAGTTCTGCCCAGTTTGCCGGCGATTGATGGCAGCACAGGCTCCAGCCTGTACCCGACATCTTAATCGTCTGACGTTCGTAGATATCCAGCCCGGCAAAAGGCATGCCTTACTGGCTGCCATTACAACATCCTGAACTTCAAATAATGCAATGTTAACAGCTTACAGGGATAAAAGAGAACCTCTGAAGCTGATGAAAAATTATGAGTCTGATACCATGACAATAGATAGCCGTCGGTGTTTATTGACATAATTTTTTAATGCTAAATTATATTATCGTTAATCTACAAGTGATTATAAACACATAGTAAATAATCTCTTCTGCGCAAAAATATCATTTTTAGAGGATTTTAAAATCCTTGCGTCAATCCCTCTCTTGCAAGTGACTTTCTTTTTATGGCAGATGTTTATCCCTGTTAGAATATAACTTTATTAAAGATATCTGCTTTGACTTACTACGCCGTTTATAATGCGACTGTTAGCCTGTGTGCTGATTTTCTTCCATTTTTTGAACGTCACCCCTCAAAGGGTCAAGACTTGAAGAGTATGTAAGTATTCGCTAACTTTTTTTTTGTTATAAGAGGCTTTCTGGCAATACGCTATTTGCGCGTTCTGCCCCAGAGGGTTGCCGTAAAGGGTAAATTCGGCACGTTGGTGAGATAAATCGTCGGTCATTGCGCCCGGTTATTGGCCAGAAATTAACTGATAAGATGGCAGTAGCTATCAATTACGAATAAAACTGTCTTACAATACCCCGTTACCTGAGATTATCGGCGCACTATCGATTTTTATCGGCATAACGCGATCTGGCATTTTAGCTCATTCTTCCAGGAAACCGACGCATCAACGCCACAAAACACGACCTTATATTTTTTTCACAAAATACTTTATCTAAATATCAGCTAAAATAAACGACGTATAGCTGGCGCGATTGATATGCGGTGCTTTTAACTCAGGGAGGTCAATATCGGTGTTAACTCTGCTTAATCTTTTTGCGGCCGTCGCGTTATTGGTATGGGGAACTCATATCGTGCGTACGGGGATCATGCGTGTCTATGGTGCTGATTTGCGGCGGGTACTGAGTCGCAGCATGGCAAAAAAACCCGTGGCGTTTCTGGCCGGTATTGGCGTAACTGCGCTGGTACAAAGCAGTAATGCCACCACCATGCTGGTTACCTCATTCGTGGCACAGGAACTGGTGGGATTAGCCCCGGCGTTGGTGATTATTCTTGGTGGCGATGTGGGAACTGCGCTAATGGCGCGTATCCTGACATTCGATCTTTCATGGCTTTCACCGCTATTTATCTTTTTGGCGTGGTGTTCTTTCTGAGTCGCAAGCAGACCCGCACCGGTCAGTTAGGTCGTGCCAGCATTGGCCTTGGTTTAATTCTGCTGGCACTGCAGCTGATCGTTGCCGCTGCCACGCCCATTACTCAGGCAGCCGGGGTAAAAGTGCTGTTTTCATCGCTGACCGGGGACGTGATGCTCGACGCTTTGATCGGCGCACTGTTTGCCATTATCAGTTACTCAAGCCTGGCGGCGGTATTACTCACTGCTACCCTGGCGGCTACCGGGGTTATTTCTTTTAAAGTGGCATTATGTCTGGTGATTGGCGCTAATCTCGGCAGCGGACTGTTGGCGATGTTAAACAACAGTAAGTCCAACGCCGCCGGTAAACGGGTGGCGCTCGGCAGCCTGCTGTTTAAGTTTATTGGCTCGCTGCTGGTACTGCCTTTTATTGACCCGCTGGCGAACTGGCTGGCGAAAATGCCGGTTAACAATGAAGAGTTAGTGATTTTCTTCCATGTGTTTTATAACCTGATCCGCTGCCTGATCATGGTGCCTTTTGTCGGGCCGATGGCCTCATTATGTCAGCGCCTGATCCGCGATGAAGCGGAAACCGATCTTCGACTTAAACCCAAACACCTGGACAGCGCATCACTGGACACCCCGGCACTGGCGCTGGCGAATGCGGCGCGCGAAACGCTGCGCATGGGGGATGTACTGGAACAAATGCTCATCACCTTCAGCAAGGTGGTGCATGGTGAACGGAGTGAAGATCGGGAAATTCGTAAGCTCGATGACGATGTCGATGTGTTGTATACCGCCATTAAACTCTATCTTGCGCAGATGCCGAAAGAAGATCTGCCGGAAAAGGATTCGCGCCGTTGGGCAGAAACGATTGAAATGGCGCTCAATCTTGAAATGGCCGGGGATATTCTTGAACGGATGAGTGGTGATGTGGCGGATAAGTCGCTGGCGGCAGGACGGGCCTTTTCACTGCAGGGCATGAAAGAGCTGGATGCCCAGCTGGAGCTGCTCACCAGCAATTTGCGTCTCAGTCTGTCGGTGTTTTTATCTTGCGATCTCACCAGCGCTAAACGGCTGCGTCGCGCCAAGCATCGTTTTCGCATCACCAACCGCCGCTACTCATACACTCACGTTGAGCGCCTCCACCAGCAAAATGTACAGAGCATTGAAACCAGTTCGCTGCATTTAGGGCTGTTAGGCGATATGAAGCGTCTGAACTCGCTGTTTTGTGCAGTGGCTTACAGCGTGCTGGAAGTGCCTGAGGATCAACGCGTCGAGGAGTGAGTGGTTACTATCGCGCGGTTCGCCGTTGGAACGGCTTCGTAAGGCGCCACGGAGCCGGCAATCGTTGCATTTACTGACAGCGCAGTGAAGAAAACCGGGCAAGGCCCGGTTTCAGTATCATTCAAAGATATTGCGATGCAGTGTCTGCACGATCTTCTCCGCATCATTACCCGGTACCAGGAAGCAGAGGTTATAGCTGCTTGCGCCGTAACAGATCATGCGCAGGTTAAACGGCTCCAGCACGCCGAATACCTCTTTACCCACGCCGCACGCCTTCGAGAGTTGATTCCCAATAATCGCCACCAGCGCCAGGTTCTCTTCGACTTCTACGCGACACAATGAGGAGAGTTCTGTCAGCAGTGCCTGAGTCAGCAGACTGTCACTGGTCGAGGTCGAACCGGTGGTATCCAGCGTCAGCGCCACGCTGACTTCCGAGGTGGTAATCAAATCCACGGAGATACTGTGACGTGCAAGGATATTAAATACCTCAGCAAGGAAACCGCGCGCGTGTAGCATATTCAGGCTGTGCAGCGTCAGTAGCGTTTGCTTACGGCGCAGCGCGAGAGCGCGGAACAGCGGTGGGTGACGGGTTTCATTGCATACTATCGTCCCCCCGGCGGACGGATTTTTACTGGAGCCGACAAACACTGGAATATCGCTGCGCACCGCAGGCAGCAGGGTGGCCGGGTGAAGCACCTTCGCACCGAAGGTCGCCATTTCAGCGGCTTCTTCAAAAGTGATCTCGTCGATACGCTTGGCAGAGGGGACCACGCGTGGGTCGGTAGTGTAAATGCCCGGTACATCGGTCCAGATATCAATGCGGCTGGCGTGTAGCGCCTCCCCCAGCAGTGCCGCGGTATAATCACTGCCGCCACGGCCCAGCGTGGTGGTGCGGCCTTGCGCTTCGCAACCGATAAAGCCTTGGGTGACGATTAAGGCTTCGGCAGTGCGGGGCTTCAGCTGGCTGTTGACCAGCTCGGTTAAGGCTGTGGATTCTGGCTCGGCACGGCCAAAACGGTCATTGGTACGCATCACTTTACGTACATCAAACCACTCGGCAGCCACGTTGCGCTGGCGCAGGACCTCAACAAACAGCAGGGTGGACATTAGCTCACCGTGGCCTACCAGCTCATCGGTCAATGCAGTCGATGTCGCCAGCGCGGCGGCATCAGACAGCGTGCTGATATTATCCAGGATGCGGTCGATTTCCTCGCGTATAACGCCCGGATGGTTAAGCGGGTTGATAATCGCGTATTGAATTCGGCGGATTTCATCCAGCAGGGCGGTGCGCTGTTCCTGCTGCTGGCCTTCAGCGAGGGCAACCAGCAGATTGGTTACGCCCGCAGACGCGGAGAGAACCACCAGACGCACATCGGGGTTGGATAACACCACATCGGCACTGCGGTTCATAGCGGTATAGTCGGCAACGCTGGTGCCGCCGAATTTCGCCACGATCAAATTTTGAGACATTACATTGACTACCTTCATGTCAGGATTTATTACATCAGCTTGGCACAAGGAAAGGGCACGACCAGGAGAAGACGTAGAAGTAAACGACTACGAGTCACCCAGAAGCGCCCCACCTCGCCGCCCGACTACCGGACGTTGCTGGTGACAACCCAGAGGATTCAGCCTCTGCGGTCGATACGCCCCACTCCGCGTGGTTAATACCTCGGCGTCACTCCCCCTGATGTGCTATCAATGGATTCGGTTCCTCAAGCACACTGCCTGGGCGACGCGCCTCTTCTGGCAAGCGCAAAGATGCGCAAGTTGCGGCATAGAAATATCGGGTTATGACTCTGCTGTCAACGCCTGTCGCCTGTCGATTGGGCATTTTTATTTAATCCTCTTTGATATCACCTGAGCTAATAATTTTTGGTCTGAAAACGACCGTGCAGATCGAATACGCCAACTTTTATCAGAACTGTTCGGGCTATAATTTTTTGTCATAACAGCGTATGAATAGTCATACTCAAGTTCTGAGTGGAACTGTCCTCACCGGTTGCATACCCATCTCATGAGATGATAGCCGCAACCTGTTGCAGGAAAAGGAGAGGCAATATCCCGTAGCGGGTAGCATATCTTCCGATCTGAATGATGTTTCTCAATTAAAAAGAGTGTGTTGCTATGAAAAATACCAATCCGACAAAAACCGCAGCCTGGAAGGCGCTGCAGCAGCATTTTGAACAGATGAAAGATGTCCACATTTCTGACCTTTTCGCCGCGGATGCCAACCGGTTTGCTGACTTCTCTGCCACGTTCGACGATCGGATGCTGGTGGATTTCTCAAAAAACCGCATCACCAGTGAAACGCTGGAAAAATTGCAGGCGCTGGCGAAAGAGACTGATTTGCAGAGCGCGATTAAAGCGATGTATTCCGGTGAGAAGATCAACCGTACCGAAGACCGCGCGGTGCTACATGTTGCGCTGCGTAACCGCAGTAATACGCCGATCGTCGTTGATGGCAAAGACGTGATGCCTGAGGTGAATGCGGTGCTGGCGAAAATGAAAGCGTTCTCTGAGCGCATCATCAGCGGCGAATGGAAAGGTTTTACCGGAAAGGCCATCACCGACGTGGTGAATATCGGTATTGGTGGTTCCGATCTTGGCCCGTTTATGGTGACAGAAGCGCTGCGTCCATATAAGAACCATCTTAAAATGCATTTCGTTTCTAACGTTGATGGCACCCATATTGCTGAAACGCTGAAAATGCTAAGCCCGGAAACCACGCTGTTCCTCGTCGCCTCAAAAACGTTCACCACTCAGGAAACCATGACCAATGCCCATAGCGCGCGTGAATGGTTCCTGACCTCAGGCCAACCGCGGGATGTGGCGAAACACTTTGCCGCATTGTCGACTAACGGCAAAGCGGTGAGTGAGTTTGGTATTGATACCGACAACATGTTTGAGTTCTGGGACTGGGTTGGTGGCCGTTACTCGATGTGGTCAGCGATTGGCTTGTCTATCGTGCTTTCTATCGGTTTCGAAAACTTTGAGAAACTGCTGGACGGTGCACACGCCATGGACCGCCACTTTGCGGATACCCCGGAAGAAAAAAACCTGCCGATACTGCTGGCGCTGATTGGCATCTGGTATAACAACTTCTTTGGCGCAGAAACTGAAGCGATCCTGCCATACGACCAGTATATGCACCGTTTTGCCGCCTATTTCCAGCAGGGCAATATGGAGTCCAATGGTAAGTATATCGATCGTGCTGGCAATGCGGTTTCTTACCAGACTGGCCCAATTATCTGGGGAGAGCCGGGTACAAACGGACAGCATGCGTTTTACCAGCTGATCCATCAGGGCACCAAGCTGGTCCCTTGTGACTTCATCGCCCCGGCGGTGTCGCATAATAAGCTAAGCGACCATCACAGCAAGCTGCTGTCGAACTTCTTTGCCCAGACTGAAGCGCTGGCGTTTGGTAAATCGCGCGAGGCGGTGGAACAAGAGTTTGCCGATGCAGGCAAGGATGCGAAATCAGTCGAACACATTGTGCCTTACAAGGTATTCGAGGGTAATCGTCCTACCAACTCAATACTGCTGCGCGATATCACCCCGTACACCCTCGGTGCGCTGGTTGCACTGTATGAGCATAAGATCTTCACTCAGGGCGCAATACTCAACATCTTCAGCTTTGATCAATGGGGTGTTGAGCTGGGTAAACAACTGGCCAGCCGGATTCTGCCTGAGCTGTCTGATGCGTCAGAAGTCAGCAGCCATGACAGTTCTACTAACGGGCTGATTAACCGTTATAAATCCTGGCGTTAATCGTCGATGCGATAAACCCTGGCTGCAGCCAGGCTGCTGGTCCCGTTACTGCTTTAGCCTCCATATCCTGGGGGCTTTTATCCGCTATGCCGTTAAAAACAGTTCTTAAGGGGCGGGGAGCGATGCCAAAATCGGGTGATTGCTGATGTTGGTTGACACCAGGCTACGTTTTCACCGGCTCCACTCTGGGCTGGCTCTTACTGGGTGGGGAAGTAGAAATTGTCATCCGGGACGGGCTAAAACGCGGGTTAATGGAGTAAGTTTTTTCCTAAAATAGTCGAGAAAAGCGCTTTTTTCAAATGGGAAATTCCTAAAATATCACGCCAGTAATGACCGGTGAAATCGGCGGTAATTCATTTATCTTTTTGAAAAATATATTTTTTTATGAAAATTCGGCTGTTTATCAATGCAATGCGATGAATAACCTGCCTGATTGATTTTTCAGGATTAAATCCTAACATTTATAAATTTATTAGTTCAATATCTTAACCTAAATTTTTAATGTAGCTTATTAAACTAATTTTCATCTTTTTTCGGCTGATATAACCAGGCGCCTTTCTTCGGGTCATGACGGGGAGCCATCCGCTGCATTCTCACCATTATTTTTACATACTAGGGGGGCCAGAAACCATCCCGGTCCTGGTTTCCATTCATCAAGTGAAGGGAAATTTAATGAAAAAAGTCTTATGGGCTCTAACAGCCATAATGTACTTAGCGGGCGCTTCTGGCGTATTTGCCGCCGAGCCTACTGGTGCAGCGTTGCAAAACGGCAGTGCAGCCGGTGGCGAAGCAGGTGCAATATCAGCCGGTACCACGACTGCCGTAGGTATCGGTGTTGTCGGCGCTTTGGCCGGTATTGCCGTAGCCTCGTCTGGCGGCAGTAGTAGTGGTTCTAATACCGCAACCAGTACGACTGTCGCTACGACCCGTTAAGTATGCAAAAACTAATCATAACCACACATTTGTGTGGTTATTTTTTAGCTTTATTCTATTTTGTTCAAGGATCCCTCGTTGCGAAACCTACCACTGCTGCTGCTTTGCCTTTTGCTTCAGGCATGTAGCCAAACTCAAAAAGGATTGGGTGAATCCCTCCGGTTGGCCCTGTTCGGCGCAGATGACATCCGGATGACTAACGGACAGATCAACAATCTGCCCTACGCCAGTATGTATTTGCGGGTAAACGGCGGGCAGCAAATTTTTGTGGTGCTGGGTTATAACGAAAACGGCCAGCAGAAGTGGATAACGCGTGATAAAGCGATGCTGGCGATGGAGCATGGCCGCCTGGTTAAAACCGTAGGATTGGCGGATAACCTCAACGAGGTCAGTAATCTGCAGCGTGACCCGCTGCGAGATGCGCTGCACCTGAGTGAAGGGGCGAGCTGGAGCCGTATTGTCAGCTGGACGGTAAACGGTAAATCGCGAGCCGCTACGGTAACCTCGCGCTTTATCCAGGGGCAAGATGAGGTGCTGCAACTGGCCGGTCAGCCGGTAGCCTGTCGCGTCTGGTACGAAGAGGTTGCGCTGGCTGAAAATGGCGCATCCTGGCGCAATACATTCTGGGTTGATGCCTCCAGTGGGCAGGTTCGTCAGTCACAGCAAACACTGGGAACAGACGCTCTCTCTATCGAAGCTACCATTTTGAAACCTGCAACATCATGAAAAAAATAACCATTTTACTAGCGGGAATTTTGGCAGTGCTTTCGCTGCAGGCCCGTGCGGACGGGAAGGTCAATATTTTTTATCCCGGACAGAATCAGCCGCTGGTAGTTAATCATATGGCGGATCTGGAACAGCTGGTCACCAACCCGGCGCTGGCGCAGAAAACCTGGTGGCCGGGTACGGCGATCGGCGAAAAGCAGGCAACGGCGGGCGTGATCCAACAGCAACAGCAACTTTTGGCACGCTTACAGACGTGGCGCGATCAATTGCGCAATGACGATGACGGCGCACTGGCAGCAGCAGTGGAAAACGTCCGTCAGCAGATCGCCGCGCTGAAGGTTACCGGGCGTCAATTTGTTAACCTGGACCCGGACTGGGTGCGATTACGGCCAGGAGCCAACCGCCGGCTTGAGGGCGAATATAGCGTCTACACGTTAAAGAAACCGACTTCGATCACCTTGGCAGGCGTGATTGAAAATTCAGGGAGAACCCCTTGGGTAGCAGGTCGGTCAGCGTCCGGGTATCTGAGTGAACATCCGCGAATGAGCGGTGCCGAGCGCAACATCGCGCTGCTTATCTCACCCGGTGGTGAAGTGTCGGAGGTGCCGGTAGCGTACTGGAATCACCGCCACACAGAGCCGCAGGCGGGCAGTACGCTGTTTGTCGGCTTCTCCGCCTGGACGCTGCCGCGCGCCTACGCCGATCTCAACATACAGATCGTTTCTGTCCTGACGCACTGGATCCCTGACTGATGAAAAAACGCTATCTTCTCAGCCTGCTGTCACTTTCCGTTGCCTGTGCCTGCCAGGCTCAGGCTGACATCTATGCAGACCCCATTGGCCCGTCACAGTCCGACTTTGGTGGCGCAGGCTTGCTACAGGTACCCAGTGCGCGCATGGCCCGCGAGGGCGAGTTCAGTCTTAACTATCGCTACAACGACCAGTATGTTTTCTACTCATCCTCGGTTCAGCTGTTCCCGTGGATGGAGGCAACAATCCGCTATACCGATGTGAAAACCCGCGAGTACAGCGCGGATTCAAGCTTCTCCGGCACACAGACTTACAAAGATAAGGCTTTCGACCTCAAGCTGCGGCTATGGCAGGAGGGGTTCTGGCTACCGCAGGTTTCCCTGGGAGCGCGCGATCTGGGCGGCACCGGACTGTTTGACAGCGAATATCTGGCGGCCAGTAAAGCCTGGGGCCCGTTTGATTTCACCCTTGGCCTGGGGTGGGGCTATATCGGCAACAGCGGTACGGTGAAAAATCCGTTCTGTTCGATCGGGAGTAGATATTGCCAGCGCACCAAAGGCAACGGTACTGCCGGTTCGCTCAGCGCCGGCGAGATGTTCAAAGGACCTACGGCGTTCTTTGGCGGGGTTGAATACCAAACCCCGTGGCGACCGTTGCGCCTGAAGGTGGAGTATGAAGGCAATGACTATCAGGGTGACTTTGCTGGCCGTCTGAAGCAGAACAGCAAGGTTAACGTCGGTGCCATTTACCGCCTGACCGACTGGGCAGATGTCAACGTCAGCTACGAGCGTGGTAACACCTTAATGGCTGGTTTTACCTTGCGTACCAACTTCAACGATCTGCATCAAAATCAGCTGGATAGCGCCAAACCGTCCTATAACCCGCAGCCGCAGGAACGTTTCCTCGATCCGGCCGTGACCGCTGAACAGCTGAACCAGCTGAAATACAACGCCGGGCTGGACGCGCCGAATATGCAGGTGGACGGCAGTACTCTGTATGTCACCGGAGAACAGGATAAATACCGTGATACCCAGCTCAGCGTGGATCGCGCCAATGTGATTATGGCGAATCATCTGCCGGCCGGTATCGATACGCTACGCGTGACCCAAACGCGCAGTCACATGCCGCAGGTCACTACGCAAACCGATGTTGCCAGCCTGCAACGTCAGCTGGCGGGCTATCCACTCGGGAAGGAAGAGAAATTACAGCAGCAGCGAGTTAACCCGATTGCGCCGCGGCATGTCGAGCAGGGATTCCACATCAGTGACAATCGCCTGGACTACGGCCTCTCACCAATTCTTAACCAGTCGGTTGGGGGGCCAGAAAGTTTTTATCTGTATCAGGTTGGCGTCATGGCCAATGCCAGCTTCTGGCTAACGGATCATCTGCTGCTGGATGGCAGCCTGTTCGGCAATCTGTCCAACAACTACGATAAGTTCAACTACGACGGCGCGCCGAATGACTCGACGCTGCCACGGGTACGCACCCATATTCGAGACTACGTTGAAAATGACGTGTATGTGAGTAACCTGCAGGTTAACTACATGCATGAGCTGGGTAACGGATTCTACGGCCAGCTCTACGGCGGCTATCTGGAGACGATGTTCGGTGGGGCCGGCGGCGAAGTGCTGTATCGCCCGCTGGACGCCAGCTGGGCGGTGGGGGTCGATGCTAACTATGTCAAGCGTCGCGACTGGAATAATATGATGAAGTTCACCGACTATACGGCCAGGGTGGGCAATATCACCGCTTACTGGCAGCCGTGGTTTATGCGTAACCTGCTGGTAAAAGCCAGCGTTGGCCAATATCTGGCCGAGGATAAAGGCGTTACGCTGGACGTGTCGAAGCGCTTTAACAGCGGGATTATCGTAGGGGCTTATGCCACCAAGACCAACGTTTCATCGCAAGAGTACGGCGAAGGGGACTTTACCAAAGGTTTCTATATTTCCATCCCGCTGGATGTGTTCAGCGTGATACCAACCCGGGATCGTGCGCAGATCAACTGGACGCCGCTGACGCGTGACGGTGGTCAGATGTTGGGACGTAAATACCAGTTGTATGATATGACCAGCGATCGCGACGCCAGCTACCGATAATCCTCAGGAGTGGCTGCTGGCAAGATGCGCCATATGCCTGGCTACCAGCAGCTGCGATCGGGCGTATATTGGCCTGTCCATGCGCTTCGTTAAGCCGGTATATCGCGGAACGGCAGCATCACGGTCGCCGGGATGTCTTGTGATCTGCATCACGCTAAAGCATATTGTAGCCGTCGGAAACCCCGACGGTTCATTATGACTTTTGAGGTGTAACATGACTTCCCCTGTGCGCAGTACTCCTGCCATTCGCCTGGCGTTTGCCCTGCAAATGGTGCTAAACGCTGGCCTGATTGTACTTGCCTGTATCCTGATTATCTTCCTCGGCAAAGAGACTATGCATCTCGGTAATGTGTTGCTGAATACCGGGGAACAGACCTCGTCTTATCTACTGATTGATGGCATCGTCATCTACTTTCTCTATTTCGAGTTCATTGCCTTAATCATCAAATACTTCCAGTCGGGTTATCACTTCCCGTTACGCTATTTCGTCTATATCGGTATTACCGCGATTATTCGCCTGATTATCGTCGATCATAAAAACCCGTTTGATACTCTGGCCTATGCCATAGCGATCCTGATATTAGTCATCACCCTGTGGCTGGCGAACACCAATCGCCTGAAGCGCGAATAACCGTCAGCGAAGCCTGCTGCGGAAAGGCCACGCAGGCAGTGACAGGCACAACGCGGCAAAATTTTGCCGCGCATTGATAGGTTTGCTGACAGGGTCTGCGTTACACTGGCGCACTGAAAGTTTTACGGAGAAGTGCTATGGCGGAGAACGCGCTGTCGCTATTAAGCGCGATCGAATGGATCCCCGACTCATCACCCTTGCTGACCGCCCCTCTGCTTGACTGGCTGATGGAAGTTGACTCCATGACCCGGCGTTTTGAACGCCATTGCCAGCGGGTGACGGTGAATCTGTTACGTGAGGGGTTTGTCAGCCCAGAGGAAATCGCGCAAGAAGTTATTATGCTGCCAGCAGAAAGCCGTTACTGGCTGCGTGAAATTGAGCTTTGTGCCGACGGGGTGCCGTGGCTGGTGGCGCGGACGCTGGTGCCGGAGTCGACGCTGATTGGCCCGGAGCAGAAGTTACAGCAGTTGGGTACCGTACCGCTGGGGCGTTATCTGTTTGCCTCCTCAACCCTGACACGTGACTTCATCGATGTTGGCCAGAGCGCAGGTTTGTGGGCGCGACGCTCGCGTTTGCGCCTGTCGGGAAAACCGCTGTTACTCAGCGAACTGTTTTTACCCGCTTGCCCCCTGTATGAAAGCCTGGCAAAAGGGGAGCAGTAGTATGGAGAAAAGTGTGCAAATGAGTAAGTTCTCGGCTTACTGCCGTCTGATGCGTATTGATAAACCCATTGGTTCACTGCTGCTGCTATGGCCCACATTATGGGCGCTGTGGCTGGCGGGGATGCAGGTCCCGCCGCTCAAGGTGCTGCTGGTATTTGTGCTGGGCGTATTCTTTATGCGTGCGGCGGGCTGCGTAGTCAATGATTTTGCCGACCGCAACATTGACGGACACGTGAAGCGCACCCGTGAGCGGCCGTTGCCAAGCGGCGCGGTGACAGCGCGTGAGGCGAAGCTGCTGTTTGCCGGGCTGGTGCTCATCTCCTTCGCGCTGGTGATGACGATGAACAGCATGACCATCTGGCTGTCGCTGGGCGGGCTGGGTTTGGCCTGGATGTACCCGTTTATGAAGCGTTACACCCATCTGCCACAGGTGGTGCTGGGGGCGGCGTTTGGCTGGGCGATCCCGATGGCGTGGGCGGCGGTGAGTGAAAGCGTGCCGCTGACCTGCTGGCTACTGTTCCTGGCGAATATCTGCTGGACGGTGGCTTACGATACGCAATACGCGATGGTTGACCGCGATGACGATGTGAAAATCGGCGTGAAATCTACCGCAATCCTGTTTGGCCGTTATGACAAACTGATTATTGGCATGTTGCAGCTGGCGACGCTGCTTCTGCTGACGCTGGTGGGCTGGCGGACGGGGCTGAACGGCATCTTCTACGGCACGGTGCTGGCGGCGGGCGCACTGTTTATCTATCAGCAAAAGCTGATAGCCCGGCGTCAGCGCGAGCTGTGCTTTAAGGCTTTTCTGAATAACAACTGGGTAGGGCTGCTGCTGTTTATCGGCGTGGCGCTCAGCCTCTGATGGAAAAAGCCGCTGGAAAACCAGCGGCTCTGCTGTATCAGGTTGGAGCGTCTCGCCCGGCCTGACCGTCACATCCCATCACTCGTGGCCGACGGCACTCTCAATGGTCATTCTCACATCTTGCGTTATCAGGTCAGCCAGCAGCTGGTAAACCTGCCCGGTACGCTCAACCTGAGCATCGCCGGAATCGCTGATATAGCCCTCATCACGCAGTGTTAATACCAGCGAAGTGAATACCGCTTTGTCGAAGAACTCCGGGGCGTTGATGCCGTGCAGCACCGACAGGCGCTGCGCCATAGTGCGACTTTCTTTCTCCAGCGTGCCACGGTTAATCGTCGGATCGGCACTGAGGATTGAGAAAGTAATGGCGTAACGTTGCAGGGTTTCGCGTACGCCGGCGGCCAGCAATTGCAGAGTATGAAAACGGCCAGCGCTCAGGCGCAGAGTGCTTTGTTCCGCAATCAACAGCCCCTGGCGAGCCATTTCAGCCACTAACGCGTCCAGTAAGTCAGGCAGATCTTGCTGCTGCCAACGCAGGAACAGTTCGCTTTTGAGCATAGGATAAATCACCGCTGCCTGGCGCAACAGTTCGCTGCGGCTCACTTCGCGGTGCTGCATCAGAATGGCGGCGATCAGCGACGGCATGACCAGCATATGGTGAATGTTATTGCGATAATAGGTCATCAGCACGGCCTGTTCACGCGGCAGAATGACGATTTCACCGATGCTGTCCTGCTCCAGCTCAAACTTATTCATGCCGAGTGCGTGTTCAAGCAGTGCTTCGGGCGCTACGGCTGGCACGGTGGAGTCAGGAGAATACGGCACGTTACGCAACAGTTGAACGTAGCAGTCAAGCTGCCCGGTGAGCTGTTCACGGGTCATGGAGCGCTGACGTGAGGCCAGCAGGGCCGTCACACACAGGTTCATGGCATTCGCCGCCCCGGCGTTGTTTATCCGTACCATCACCTGCTGCGCAATATCATTAACCGCCGGGGTTAACCATGCCGGGCGCTGGGATTCAATCGGATCGATGGCATCACGCCACTCCGGTACTTGCTGGTTGAGGTAGTTGACCAGCGGTAGCGGCTCACCAAAGTTAACGTAACCCTGGCCGAGGTTACGCAGCTTGCGCAGTCCGCGTACCATCGACATTAAGCCCTCTTTCTCTTTTGTCGCTCCGCGCAGCTCTTTGGCGTAGGTTCCTACTTCCATCACATGTTCGTACCCGATGTAGATAGGCACCAGGGTGATGGGGCGGTTGCCGCCGCGCAGCATCGCCTGAATGGTCATCGACAGCGTACCCGTTTTGGGGTCGAGTAAACGGCCAGTACGTGAGCGCCCACCTTCCACAAAGTATTCAACCGAATAACCGCGGGTAAACAGTTCGCCGAGGTATTCACGGAACACCGTCGAATAGAGTTTGTTGCCCTTAAAGGTGCGGCGAATAAAGAACGCGCCCAGGCGACGGAAGATTGGCCCGGCAGGCCAGAAATTCAGGTTGATACCGGCGGCAATATGCGGCGGTACCAGCCCCTGGTGGTACAGCACGTAAGAGAGCAGCAGATAATCCATATGGCTGCGGTGGCAAGGCACATACACAATTTCATGCCCGTCCTGTGCCAGCTGGCGCACGCGTTCGCCGCCACTGACGTTAATCCCCTGGTAGAGTTTGCTCCAGGTCCAGCCCATGATGCGGTCAGTGAGGCGAATCGCCTCGTAAGAGAAGTCGGCAGCGACCTCCTCCATCAGTTCTATCGCATTTTGCTGCGCTTTCTCGTGGGAGATCTTCTTGCTGCGCGCTTCATCCTCTACCGCTTTAGCGATGGCCTTGGACTGTAAAAGCTTATTGAACAGATCCTGACGCACCGGCAGGCGTGGCCCGACTGCCGCCAAACGCTGGCGGGCAAAGTGCATGCGCGCCACGCGGGCCAGCTTCTGGGCAATAATTTTGTCGGTACCGTGTTCAGTTGCCATATGGCGCAGCGACACCATCGGCGAGAAGCGCACAAAACTGTCACGGCCCAGCCAGAGTACGGCAAAGAATTTCTGGATGCCGTTCAGCACGCGCAGATGCGGCTGCTGGTCGCCCTGCACCTCGCGACCGGGGGCGCGTCCAAACATCACCGAGACGGGTACCATCTGGACATCAAGTTCCGGATGGTTGCGGTGCAAATCCAGATAGTCATGGAACAGCTTAACTGACTCCAGATTCGGCACGAAATAGGGGAATACGCGCGGGCCATCATGGATAAACACGTGGCGTGGCAGCAGATTGCCATCGATCTCCAGCGGTTCCAGTGGATCGGGCAAATCCTGTTTGCGACACTGCTCGCGCAGCGCCAGGAGATCGGCCTTTGAATCATAAGGCAGTACATACATAATAGGGCGCGACGTATCAAGCCCGAGTTCAGCAACCGGCTCAGCCGGAATTGCTTTACTTTTTACCAGAAATTTAACAGGTAAATTCAATAAGTTATAATATAAATTACGCCAACCTGACATAGATAACATGAAGCCTCTTGTTAGCAAAGCAACGCAAGCATACCAGAAAGTGCCAGCGGAATCTGTGATGTTACAAAAGCTGAACACCCAGTGATTAACATTCAACTTCTTAAAGGGCCACCTGATTATGGCAAATAATGCCACCGGATTGACGCGAATTTTTAAGGCTGCCGGGTATTCGTGGAAAGGTCTGCGCGCCGCATGGCGGCACGAAGCGGCCTTTCGCCAGGAAGCAGCGGCTGCGATTCTCGCCGTTGTTATTGCGGGTCTTCTTGATGTCGACGCGATAACGCGTGTACTGCTGATCGGCTCCGTCATATTAGTGATTGTCGTCGAAATCCTGAACAGCGCCATTGAAGCGGTCGTTGACCGTATCGGTAATGAAATCCATCCCCTTGCCGGCCGGGCAAAAGATATGGGTTCTGCCGCCGTATTGATAACACTTCTGCTGGCCGTCTTTGTCTGGATAATGTTGCTGGTGCCGCGTTTGTGATGAGTCACTCAGAAAACGCAACAAACTGAATTTCGTCCAGCTTTAGGTTTTCAATACAGAAATACCTGTATATACTCACAGTCGACTGTATAAACAACCAGGGGGCGGAATGAAAGCACTAACGGCAAGGCAGCAGCAGGTTTATGACCTGATTCGCGACCACATTAATCAAACCGGCATGCCCCCGACTCGGGCAGAAATAGCTGCGCAGCTCGGTTTTCGCTCTCCGAATGCGGCTGAAGAACACCTCAAAGCACTGGCACGTAAAGGCGTGATTGAAATTGTCTCCGGTGCTTCACGCGGTATTCGCCTGATGATGGAAGAAGAAGGCGGGCTTCCGTTAATTGGCCGGGTAGCAGCCGGTGAGCCACTGCTGGCAGAACAGCATATCGAAGGGCACTATCAGGTCGACCCGGCTCTGTTCAGACCAGGTGCTGATTTTCTGCTGCGTGTTAGCGGTATGTCGATGAAAAACATCGGTATTATGGATGGGGACCTGCTGGCGGTGCATAAAACGGAAGATGTGCGCAATGGCCAGGTTGTTGTGGCGCGCATCGATGATGAAGTTACCGTTAAACGGCTGAAAAAAAACGGAAATATGGTGGAGCTGCTGCCGGAAAACCCGGAGTTCCAGCCGATTGTGGTCGACCTGCGTCAGCAAACGCTGACCATTGAAGGACTGGCAGTTGGCGTCATCCGCAACGGAAACTGGCTTTGATCGTCGTCCTTTATTCAATATTGCGCGCTGTACCCACGGCGCGTAGCTCCCCGGAGCAGCAATTTTTCCCAAGATAATGCGAGTTGCAGCAGGGCGATTAGCAGTTAAGCCAACGTGCTTGTCAGCATAAGCGATGCGGCGGGCAAAGAGAGCGGCTAACGTACCACCTGCTGCTGGCACACTAAGGCGTTAATGCGTTTATTATCTCCTGATGATAGAAACCTCTGGCGGCTTGCGCTGCCGATGATCCTCTCCAATATCACCGTCCCGTTACTGGGACTGGTGGATACCGCTGTGATTGGGCATCTTGATAGTGCTGCTTATCTTGGCGGCGTGGCGATTGGCACCACGGTGACCAGCTTCCTGTTTATGCTGCTGCTTTTTTTGCGCATGAGTACCACCGGGCTTACCGCGCAAGCGTTTGGTGCTAACGACAAACTCGCGCTGGGCAAGGCGTTAATACAGCCACTTATGCTGGCCCTGCTGGCGGGAGGGCTGTTTATCGCCCTGAAAATGCCGCTTATCCATCTGGCCCTGAAACTGACCGGCGGCAGCGAGCAGGTTCTGCATCAGGCTGCGCTATTTATGCAGGTGCGTTGGCTAAGCGCCCCCGCTACGCTGATAAACCTGGTACTGCTTGGCTGGCTGCTGGGCGTACAATATGCTCGTGCGCCGGCGATCCTGATGGTCGTTGGCAACCTGGTGAATATCCTGCTGGTTCTGTGGTTTGTGGTCGGCCTTAAATGGGGCGTGCAGGGGGCGGGTGCGGCGACGGCGATTGCTGAATACGTCAGCCTGATCGTCGGGCTGCTGATGGTGAGGCGGGTAATGGTGTTACGCGGGCTGTCGCTGCGTCAGATGCTTACGGCCTGGCGTGGGGGGTTCACTCGCCTGCTGCGCCTAAATCGCGATATTATGCTGCGTTCGTTATTACTGCAAATCTGCTTTGCCACCCTGACTCTCCTTGGCGCGCGCTTAGGGAATGAGGTGCTGGCGGTGAATGCGGTGCTGATGATGTTCCTTACCTTCACTGCGTATGCCCTTGATGGCTTTGCCTATGCGGTTGAAGCTTGCTCAGGAAAAGCCTGTGGCGCGAAGGATAGTAAGCAGTTACTTACTGTATGGCATGCCGCCTGCAGGCAGGCGCTGGTGGTGGCGCTGGCCTTCTCGCTGATTTACGCCGTAAGCGGAATGCAGATTGTTGCGCTGTTAACGTCACTGGAGCCGCTGCGCGAGCTGGCGGACCGCTATTTGTGGTGGCAGGTACTGATGCCGTTAGCAGGCGTCGGCTGTTATTTGCTGGACGGAATGTTTATCGGTGCCACACGCGCCAGCGAAATGCGTAATGGTATGGCGATAGCCGCTCTGGGCTTTGCACTGACGCTGTTTAGCGTGCCGTGGTTAGGCAATCACGGCCTTTGGCTGTCATTAACCGTGTTTATGCTGCTGCGGGGCATGACGCTTTGGACGATATGGCGAAGACACTGGCGTAACGGCAGCTGGTTTGTTCGTTGACACAATTTATTACGCAACCCGAATGCTTGATATCACCCTGATTTAAAGGTTTTTTCATTTAATGCCGCCTGAAAGCCAGCGAGTTGACTTCCGTAATGTTATTTCCCTACTACAATTATCTCTGTGTCAGGTTTTTTACCAGATATTAACCTGGTTATAAGCTTAACTACGAAGCTAAAAAGCGGTTTTAACGCAAGGTAGAGGATGCATATTATGAATAAACATGAAGCCGGCGGTAACTGGAAACAGTTTAAAGGTAAAGTTAAAGAGCAGTGGGGTAAGCTGACTGAGGATGACTTGACGGTTGTTGAAGGCAAACGCGACCAGCTGGTCGGTAAGATTCAGGAGCGTTATGGTTATCAGAAAGATCAGGCCGAGAAAGAGTTAAGCGACTGGGAAACTCGTCACGATCACCGCTGGTAATTAGCGGCCCTTAGTGGGCAAACCGCCTTGACAGGCACAAGGACAGTGCCACCCGACTCAGGCCAACACGGTAATCCGCGTTTATCGCCCACGTTTCTTACTCTGTACGCTGTGGTCGTGATGACAGACATCCTGACGTGTACAGGCTTCTATTTCACCGCACTGCCGACAAAAACCATGTGCTTCAATCACGCTGTGGCCGAGGACAAAACCTGACGTCATGGCCAGCGATTTCAATATATCCTCCACGCCTTCTGCCCGCTGTTCCGTCACCAGACCGCAACGATCGCATATCAGCATCGCCGAGGTATGTGACGGCTGCTCGAAATGGTGACAGACAACGTAGCTATTGGTCGACTCAACACGATGAATAAAGCCTTGCTCCAGCAGAAAGTCCAGTGCGCGATAGATGGTCGGGGGTTTTGCCTGTGGTTCAGAAGCACGCAATAAATCCAGTAGATCATAAGCGCTAATCGCTCCGTTATGCTCACTCATCAGGCGCAGAACTTCAAGACGTTGTGGCGTCAGCCGCACGCTGCGTTGCTGACAGAAAATTTCTGCCTGCGTCAGAATTTTTTCAACGCTGGTCATGTTTATTGTTCCTCATCAGGCCAGAATCAGGATGTTATTTTATCACGTCTGGTACAAAACACCGAGTTTGCCATCCCCGGGGGCACTTCAGATTATCTCTTCAGTAGTTATGTTGAAGATTATATGTCGCGTGAGCGGGTTGATCTAACAGTATGATAATAATATATATTAATGTTTTTCCCCTGCCGTTTTGAACCTTTCCATTGATTTAAAACGACAAAATATATTTACATCCCTTAACTGTCTTGATTATCCTTTGAGCAGAGGCTGAAAATGATCGGTTATAAAACCCTTACCTGAAACGTAACGGTAAGCTTTGTAGCAGATCCATAAAAAGACAATAAACCAATCAGCCCCCTTATCTTCACTGAATTCACAGCAATGAAATGCAGACTTTATGTCCATGATCAAGGAATAAGAGCACTGCGCACTTTTTAGCATTCGCATTTTCATTTCTAGGGTGAATTAGGGAAAATGACAAACAAATTCAAAGTATTAGCCTCGTTGCGACCATCGGTAGCATTGACTTCACTTTTATTAGCCCCGCTGGGTGCGCTGGCTGCCGGTAATTATTTTGATGCCCGTAACGATGCAATGGGTGGAACTGGCGTCGCTTCTTCCACTTACGGATCGGCGGTTCTGGCCAACCCCGCGTTGATGGTCAAGGCTCAGCCACTGGACAAAGTCAGCATTATTCTGCCGGCGGCCGGTGCGCAGCTTAGCGATAAAAATAAACTGGTTGATAAGGTCGATGACCTTTCGGATACCGTCGATCACTACAAGGCCATGCGGGATAACATCACTTTTGAAGATATTCCTAACCTGCTTGCAGCCAGCGGCGATTTGGCTGACCGACTGCGTGATATCCGTGGTGAAAAAGCCTGGGGCCAGGCCGGTGCGGCCCTTGCCGTCACGATCCCTGACTACGCGCTACCGTTTGCCTTTGTTACTAAAGCTTACGGCTCTGCCTATGGCACCAGCAATATCACCCAGCATGATATCGACTTGTTACAGGGAATCGCAGATGCGACGACATTTCCGTCTTCTGAGGACCAGCTGACCTCCACCGCACTGGGTCGGGCGGCAGTTGTTTATGATATCGGTGTTGCCGTGGCACATGAGTTTGATATTGTCGGCCATCCGTTTTCACTGGGCGTTACGCCGAAGTTACAAAAAACCACCTTGTATAACTACAGCGCCTCGGTTTACAGCTATAAAAGATCGGATCTCACCGACGGTAAATATAAAAACACCGATACCGGCTTTAACCTTGACGTGGGGGCAGCAACCGATTTGGGTGACAACTGGACGCTGGGTCTGAGCGGCCAAAACCTGATCCCGCGCGATATCGATACTAAAGAAGTGAACGGATATCAGGATACTTACCAGATCCGCCCGCTGGTGACTTCCGGCGTATCCTTTCACACCGAACGCCTGACCGCCGCGTTGGATGTCGATATCACCCCGACTAAGCGCTTTAAAATCCAGCAGGATAGCCAGTACGCGGGCATCGGTGCCGAATATCGTCTGCTGGACTGGCTGCAATTGCGTGGTGGCTACCGTGCCGATATGAAGTCAAACGACACTAACGTGTTTACCGGCGGTTTCGGCATATCACCTTATAACAAGGTGCACCTTGACCTCGCCGGGATGGTAGGGAAAGACAACACCTGGGGGGCGGTCGCACAGCTGAACTTTACTTTCTAATCATTGCGGTTGCAGGGGGGAGGCAATCTCCACCCTGCGCTATATCCGCGCTTACCGCCGTGTTATCATTGCGCACATTATCGTCACATTTTTTCTGATACAGAGTTAGCGCTTTTGATGACCGAAAAATGACCTGCACACCGCTTTTCCATTGCTCCGATGCTCGATAGGACGTACTGCTAAATAAAATCAATTAGTTACATGGTTGTGGTGTCCTATTGGCGTCCTCGCTCTACAGTTTTACCTGTTCTTGCTAAGCTTTCCTCCCAGTCTGCCGATAGGTTTATGAGGGGTAAAAATTTTTGTCCATATTTATCCGCTGATAAGTCTGAAAGCAATTGTTAACATGCATAAATTGATTACTTTTTGGTTGTCTCTATGCTCTCTTTAAATGAATTAGCGCAACTAACTTATACTACCCTTCAGTACTACATGGATCAGCGCGGCATTGATCTTGCCGTTTGACCATCAACCGTGGCTGACACAACTTCACTGTGTAGGGCATCCCGATCTTAACTGGGAGTGGTACATAACGGAGACAGGCAACAGGGACGACTGTTTTGAGCTTGGCATCAAGCTGATTACATCGCGTGAGCACAAGTTAGTTGAGAGTTCGCCAGCTGGTGTCTCAATGTCCACCTATAGCATCAGTGCCAAGACATTTGACATTCATGCTGTTGATAATTTGTCCAAGGACTCAGAGGATCACCCATTTGCGCCGACGGATGGTTTTGTATACTCTATACGCCGCAGTGATTTTTATGAACCAAGCTGGTGGTGAAACTATACGTATCATCGAACCAGTAAAAGAAAGCATCCCTTACTTTGAATCCTTTGGTTTCGAGGTAAGTGATTGTTCTTACGTCATGACATGCTCTTTAGCGAAACTCCAAGAAACCATGGCAAGTTTAGCTGACTAAATTTCGTCTTGAAAATTAAGTGGATGCACACCATGTGTTATAGTGTATCTGTGAAATGTAGTTGTAGCCTGTAAAGAGCTTGGCAGCTACCAAGCGGCTCCTCTGTCGTTACGAATGTATCGATAGGTGGAAACAGGTTATGGCACGTCTGATATGTATTAGACTTAGGGTGTGAACGTTAGCACGCATCGCTGTCGTACATTGAAGACGCTACCTCATTTAATATCTGGAATATGAGATTCCATTGAGGTGTTCTATGAAAATGCATGAAGAACGTATGTTTGATACGATCCAAACTTACAAAAAAGCTGGTGCAGCTCTCGATTTCCTTATGAAAATTGGTCCTACACTGGACGAAAGGGCGCAGGCTCCTGGCCAAGAAAAGCAGGGCCGTCGCCGTTGCCGTGAAGCCGCATAGATGTAAATCGTCTCAATGAACTAAGAAAAACCTCGCTTCGGCGGGGTTTTTTGCTTTTAGCCGTTAGCACTTCTCTTTTTATTCACCATTTAACTGCAGCCAAAAAAAAAGGGCTGCCTTTCGGCTACCCTCGGGGTCATTGCATCTTTTGCAACTCGTCTTTTGCTTCCTTTCTTCGTTTATCAATAAACTCCGCTAGATCTGAAACATGCACCATGCGGGGTGATTTCTGACCTGCTCCGATCCTGAATGAAGCGAGGGGCAATTCGCCGCAGCTTGCTTTTTTATCGGCAGTGGATGGGCGCATGCCGAGGTAACGTTCAGCAATAACAGCGAGAGGGATCGTTGAGGTCTCGAACTCCGCCATAAGCAGAAACACAGTATTCATAGGTTTACTCCCGCTGATGTCGCAATTAGTTAAGCGCTCACGCCGTGAGAAGCCATTAACAGCTGATGGATGACAGAAACATACTTGGCTTGGTGGATAGCATCGGCCAGTGCGTTGTGGCGCTCGCCGGCGAATGGCATGTCGCGCTTGGAGTCGAAACCAAGCTGCTTGCCGAGCAACACCATGGTGCGCATGTCGCTATCGTTCCAGAATTGCCACGTGCTGACTTTGCCCGAGCTGTGCTGGTGGGCAATTCGCTGTGATGTTGTCGCGGCGCTGCCGGACGGGATGGCACGTAAATCTCTGCGTATGCCGGATGAGGTGATTCAGTCAGTAACCCGGGAAAGTGACATTGTACCCGCAGTACAGGCCACAGGCATCGTGCTGGCGAAAGCACAATCAGTTGATACCGCATTCGGGGATCACGAAAGCCAGCAGGTGCAGGAAAAGCCTGTCCTGAAGCTTGCGGTCGACCCCGAAAGCCCGGAATCATTTATGTTGAGACCGAAGCGCCGCCGCTGGGAAAATCAGGCATATACGCGCTGGGTGAAAACGCAACCGTGCGCCGCCTGCTGCCGCCCTGCAGACGATCCGCATCATGTTATCGGTCATGGTATGGGTGGAACCGGCACCAAATCCCACGATCTGTTTGTTATTCCCCTCTGCCGGAGTTGTCACAACGCGCTGCACGCTGACGTGGCCGCCTTCGAGCAAAAAAACGGTACGCAGCTGGAGCTGCTGTTTCGGTTTATCGACCGGGTACTGGCGATAGGCGTTATTGCCACGGCAACGAAAAATAGCGGAGACAAGAATGCGTGATATTCAGCTGATACTGGAGCGCTGGGGCAACTGGTCAAAACACCGGATTGAAAGTGACGTTGGGTATTCTGCCATTGCAGCCGGGTTTGAAGGGCTGTTAGCTGAAAACTCTACGGGTATGAGTTGCACCGAAAACGATGCGCTGATCATTGATGCATGCGTGGGACGGTTGAAACAGAAACGTCCGGATGAGTACGCGTTGCTGTCTGACCACTATATCAAAGATATTTCAAAACGCGCGCTGGGGCGAAAGTTGAAGTTGTCTGAGGGGATGATCAGGATAAAGTTTCAGATGGCAGAAGGGTTTATTGAGGGCTGCCTGTCGATGCTGGATGTCAGGCTTGAAATGGAGTAACGTTGCCGAAACGGTGGCTCTAATGAGGGCCACTGTTGTAATTAAGGCAAAAGCAGGCCGAAAAAAGCGAAAGTGATAAGACACGCCGTCGCTGCAAGCCACAGGAAAGAAAAGAACCTCATCCATGTATGTATTTGGATTTGATTATCATCAAAGAAATAATATGCCGGATCATTGCGGTCCATAAAAAAAACTTTCTTTCTCTGGCTTGATTTTATAAAGAATCGAATCACCGGAAAGGCACCAAAGAAACCGACCATATGATAGAAAGAATATGGGGCAGGGAATGTGTATTTTTTCGTATAGGATGAGACTAACTTATAATAATCTTGCCTTTTTACTGCATAGATTAAAAATGAGATGAATATCAGGCCACTGGCAGCCAGTCCAAAAAATAATGCGGCATGAGCTAATATTTTGTTAGTTATCATAATATTCTGTTACTTTGTTGATTATTGCTTCTGCGCCTGTGCTTCCCATATATCCACCAAAAACTGACCCCACAGCGATGCGGGCAGTTTTGCTAAATTGATATTTTTTTGCTTACCGGACCATAGATAAGATAACGGCAGCTAAAGCAGAAATCAGATAAAGCACCGTTCCAGTCATCCACATGGCTGACAAATATTTCATCCACGGTTGAATTTTTAAATCATTTTCCTCAAAAAAATTATAAGCCGGGTCATCCTGCTTGAGTAAGAAAATCTTCTTTTTCTTACTCAATTTGATAAAAAATCTGCTAACGGGGAAAACACCAAAAAAACCAACCATATGGTAAAATGAGCTCGGGGCTGGGAATGTATATTTTTCCTTGAAAAGAGAGACTAAATTTTCATAACTACTTTTATTAGCCAGGTAGAGAAAAAATGATACAAAAATAAGCGTGCTGGCGAATAGCCCAAAGAATAATCCTACTTTGGCTAGTATATGTTCAATCACCGGTTGACTCCAAAAACATGTTGACCAGTTTCTCGCCAGCCACACTACCAGCGTAACCTCCGGCGATAGATCAGACTGCTGCGCATGCACTTTCCTGCCCGACAGTACTGGTATGAGCTACTTCATCAAGTCATAACGATAGATAAGGTGCCTATAGTTGAATTTTTTCTTTAGCATTTAATAAAATAGCAAGAATGATCAGAAATGAATAACAGAAAAAACTAGTGATAAATAGATAATAGAATGGGCTTATCCATTTAACTAAGCTGGAATTTTTATTAATAAAAAAAAGATAAGAATCACTATTTTTATTAAGAAAAAAAACCTTCCTTTGATTCTTTAATCCGCGAAAAAAATAAGCTATAAGGGGGGCGCCAAAAAAACCAATCTGTGAGTTAAAGGAGTAAGGGGCTGGAAGGTGATGCTCTTTCTGAAACAGGCTCAATAACTCATGGTATTTTGCTCGATTTAACCCGTACATAATGACAGATGCAATAAAGCAAATGCTTGCAAGAGAAATAATGAATATTGCAAAGTACTTTAATGTCATTTTAAATGCCCCAGTAGTTATATAGCGTTTCCATACCCCAGTCAGCGGCCTGACTGCCAGCATAACCAGCGGCAATAGAACCTACTGCAGCACAGGCCAAGCCTCCTACGCCTGCTGTTGCTATACCTACAGCAGCGCATACCCCAATACCTCCAACAGAACCTATCGCACCCGCACCCATACCAATCGCTGTTGTTGCCCCGAACTTTTCGTATTCCCTGAAAGCAACTTTGCCGCATTCACCTTCACGCCCTTTGGTGCAGGCATCCGCCACATCATTAGTCGTTCCGGCAAAAGCGAACCCAATGCCAATATACCCCCCGTACTTGAGGAAGCGCGCGGCTTTTGCGGCGTTGCCGACATAGGTGGAATAGCCCGGTATGCCAGTGACGCCGGACGTTGACCATTCATGCACAATAGAACGACTGGAGAGATTTAGCGCCCTGCGCATATCTTCGTAGGGCCTGAATTTTACGGAGTGGCGGGCAAGGGATTTGACCAGCGGTTTGTTGACCAGCTCTTTTAACTGATGCAGTAGCTGATTGCGCTCAGCATAAAACTGTTGACCGATGAGCGTACCCTGCGTGCGGTACTGGTTCTGATAGCTGGCTTCGATTTTCTTCAGGGTCTGCTCAATGGCAGAAAAATACTTTTCTCCCACGTCTCCCGCAGTGCCAAATATTTTATCACCGGCGCTGGTCAGTCCGGCAATCATGCCGTAGTGCTTTTGAAGAAAGCCGGCATCCTCTGCGCTGACGCCGATAAGGGCGTTATTGGTATTTTGTTTTGCCTGCCTGAGTTTGTGCAGCATCTGCGTAGTGACAGGTGCGGTCGTATCCGGATCGGCCACAATCAATATCTGACCGGGCTTTAGCCACTGTGTATCAGCATTGAGTTTCATAAACAGGCTGGCCGCAGGGGAGCGGGTATCCCTGAACAGCTCCCGCGCCTGGAAATCCAGGTTTCCCGGACGTTCGACAATACAGTAACCAGGCGCAATCTGACGTGCCATGCATCCGTTCTCCGTTGAGTTTGAGCATGGCGTCAGCTGGCCATAATACTCAGTTATTCAAGGCAATCGCGCTGCAATAGTAAATAATTCTGCTGCGTTACGCAAAAAGTATTGTAACGTGTTAAGGGTGGTGACAACGACAACAGCTTACCATCGTAAAAATTCACAGCCCTGGCCTCTGCCGGGGCTTTTTTTATTCTGAAAGCGATAAATGAGTTGTTGTTGAATTGAACACGAGTTATCTGTGCGTCATCAGACACGGAACGGATAAAAGACATGTTAAAACAGCATTATCTTTGCCGGCCATTATGGGGCTGAAGGTTTTGCCAAAGGGCAGGCCGGGTATGCTTCAAAATGCGCAGAGCTGAAAGGTGACGTGTTCGCGCCACTGATAGAGTATTTCGTCAATGCGAGGGAATCTTTGGGCGTCACTGCGAAAGAGATTAACGAGGCAACAGGGCGGCAGATGTGCAGCCACTGGTTCTCTCGTTCCCAATGGCAATTGCCAAATCGTGAGCAGTACGAAAGCCTGCAACGCCTTTTCGCCAGCAAAGCGAAAGCTAAGGGCTTGCACTCAACGCTCGATAATGACTATTCAGGACTGGTGGAAAACCACGCAAACCTGCAACAGGATTACGGGCTGCTACGTAAACAGTTCGATGAATTGCGCCAGCAGTATGAAAACCTGCGCCGACCGTTTAGCGTTACCTCCGAAGTGCCTTATACCGACGTCTGGACGTTCAAGCCGGTTGCCAGTTATCCGGGAAAACATCCCTGTGAGAAGCCAGCCGAACTGATGGAACATATCATCACCAGCAGCACCAGGCCGGGCGATGTGGTTGCCGACTTCTTTATGGGATCGGGCGCTACAGTGAAAGCGGCGCTGAAGCTTGGAAGGACGGCAATAGGCGTTGAGCTGGAAGAAGAGCGATTTCTTCAGACGAAAGCAGAGATTGGATAAAATAAAACCCCGGCAAAATACCGGGGGAGGGAAAGTTAAGGCGGAGGCATGCCGCTAAACTGCTTTGTGTAACTCGTTACGCGTAGCAGAGGCAATGAATCCGCTCCGGCTCTTGTACTCTGGTTTGTTTCTGACAACATCGTCAATTTGGTGTAATAACCGGTGCGGCAGCGTGATGTTAATCCTCTCTGCCCGTCCATCAAACTTATCCATGTTTACCCATACCAGCGCCCACTGGCCAGCTGTGTATTGCGCCGCATCTTTTGTGATGTGGTCCTGCATAGTTTTAGGTACAGGAATTTCCATATCATTTTCGGTCAACGCTTCAAAGTGCGCATCAATGGCGCTTTGTGCGTCAGCATAGGCATCATCAATGGAGTCTCCGGCAAAAATACAGCCATCTACATCGGGAAACCACCCGCTGGCCGTACCGTCTTTGTCGATCTCAATAAATGCTGGGTAATGCATATTTATCTCCCCGTAGAGTTCGTCGTAAAGGAGCGCCCCGGAGACGCTTCCTGGTTACTTGATCCCGGCCTTCTTCAATATCTGCCTGAGAGTTCCAGGTTTAATATCCTTGCTGGGATGGGGTACTGTGACTAAGTCAGTAAAATCTGGATTTTTGAACGTGTGGTGACTCCCTTTTACCCTTACCAACGTCCATCCATTTTCTTCTAACCGCTCTATCAGTTTCGAACTCTTCAGGCATCCTCCGTCTCGCTAACTGATAGGGTAATTATAGACACCACACACACCAAAACGCCACGAATTAATGTGTATTGTGTGTATTTATCACAAGCCCGCTCAGGTGGGTTTTTTGTTTCTTTAACCCACACACCACGGCTGGCCGGAGGTGAGAGATATGCGTATGCCTAACAATCCTAACTCCTGGCCAGATCTGTATGACGTGATGCATAGCTGGTGGCGTGGAGAAACGCCGATCGGCGCAGTACTGATGGCCTGTGGTATGGCGGTAATACGCATTGCCTATACGGGCGGCGGCTGGAAAAAGATGATCCTGGAAGGGCTGCTGTGTGGCGCGTTAACGCTCACCTTTGCTTCAGCCCTTGAATACCCCGACCTTCCAAAATCGATATCTATCGCTATTGGCGGTGGTATCGGATTTATCGGCGTGGACGCGTTTCGTGCGTTTGCGTTGCGTTTTATCGGCAATCGTTTCGGAGTTAATGATGACAACCAGCGGCAGTTAGCATTCCTGTTTTTAACATTACTGATATGTATTGGTTGCTCTGTGAGGTGACGTTTACGCGCGATAAGCGTGGGACAACGGCCGAGCTTACTATGATGCCGCCAGAGGCGTTCACCGTTGAGCCGTACCAGTTCTATCAGCAGGTCAGGGAGCTTAATTACTAATGGATATCAGCGCCGCTTACCGGCAACTCTTGCGCCGCGTTCAGATGGCGCTATCTATTGGCCGCGTGACGGCGGCCAGCGATAGCGGCCCCATTCAAAAGCTACAGGTACAGACTCCCTTAGAGGTGCGAGGCGATACGCCGCGTATGAGCGACTTTGGTTTTTGTCTGGTTTGCCGGTGGGCTCTGACGTGGTAATCGCGTTTTTAGGTGGAGACCGTTCATCAGGCGTAATTATTGCGTCATATCATCAAGCCCATCGGCAATCTGACATGAAACCCGGATAAACGGTTATCTATAGCCAGTGGGGCCAGCTCGTAAAGCTCACAGAAACAGGCATAACCATAGACGCAGCGGGTCAGCCGATGGACGTTGTGAACTCAACGATCGTGACGATTACGGCTAGCCAGGAGGCTATGGTTAAAACGCCGGTACTGAAATGCACTGGAGACATTATTGATAACTGTGAAAGTAATACAGCGACCCTTAAGCAGCTACGAGAGGCTTACAACGGCCATGATCACCAGGTTAAAAACATTGAGGGTGGTAACAACACAGTCGACAGTGAAAAACCGTCTAACCCCGTAGGAGGGTAGCCAAGAAATGGGATGGAAAAAAGTGGGTAAAGGATGAAGAAACAGAAAAAGCGGCGCTACTAAGTGAGACTGAGGCTAAAAAAACCAGTTTGATGCAATCAGCGAACAATCAGATTGCACCATTACAGGATGCTGTTGATCTGGATATGGCTACAGATGTGGAAAAACAGACGTTGGCAGACTGGAAAAAGTATCGGGTATTATTGAATCGGGTCGATATCTCAACAGCACCGAATATTGATTGGCCGCCTGAACCTGCAAAATATCTTTATTATATAAATAAGCTCCCTCGCCGTATGCGGCCAGTTATTTTATCTGACATGATGAACTGTTTCGACGAGAGTAAAAATAAAGCCCTCATATTCAAAATTGAGGGCTTATAAATATCAAAAATAGTTTCTTCCTAGGACGACTATAGCATTGTTATCAGATATGAATAATGAGTAGTATTCATTATATGATACAGGTGTAACTCCTTTATTTATCATGTTAGCAAGTCGATCTTTGTTTCCTTTCTCATCACCGTAACCATGTAGAGTTTGCGGCAATCCTTTGTTGATCAACTGAAAGGATGCTAAAAACTCAGTCGCTGGGAAAACAAAATAACCTATCAATGGTTTATTTTCTATTAAAATTTTTGTTCGTTCATTAAAGTTCAACCATCCTACAGTTCCAATGGAGGTTAGATTATTATGACTGGAAATGTCTTTTGCAATCATGTTAAAAACAAAATTTTCATAATCTTGCTGTGACTTCATGGCGCTGCTTAGTTGGGCGCTAAAAGCAAATACGGTGATAACTGGTATAAGCGAGACGTATTTAAGGCAAGGTGCGAAATGCATAACCGGTATGGCGATTATAACCAGTATGACTGAAAATGAAACCAGAGAACGAGGGAATACTGGTGCATCCTGGAGTAATACTGCTGGCCCCAGCAGTGAAACGAGGAATATAAGGAATGAAATAAAACCATAGATGATAAAGGGTAATATTTTTTCTTTGTGTGTGTAGTAAGATACCACCATGAATACACAAATTATCACGATTGGAATTGTGAAGTAAATATATACCGGATTGTAAAAGTAGGAGAGAACCAATTCTTTTAAAGAATTTAATGTTCCAGACAAATGCGCTAAGCCCTCAGTATTTAATGGTATTAACTCTGCGCGAGAATTGTTTTTAGGTGCAAAGAATGGAGCGTATATAAAATAAAACGATATAAATAAGATCGCTTTTCTGAATGTAAGGGCTATAGCCTCTTTGATTGATACGTGTCTTCTTATTGCGATGATTATGAAATCAATGGCGAGAAAGCCAATAAAAATGTTTGCACATGGTTGATACAAAGTTAAAGACAATACGCCAGTTATTATCTTTACTGAAATTGATTTGAATACACTGCTATTGTCATAAGTGTAAGCCATTGTGGCAAGGAAGAAAGCAACTGACATCCCCAAACAGTCATATCTATAAGCCATGTTTTGCAGAATGAATGGGTTGAAAATTAATAGTGCAGCAACTATTTTTTCGTTAGGTATATCTAATTTAATTAAATGTCTGCTGAGTAAAAGGGAAGCTCCGGCTATAAAAAGACAAGATGCAATCATTGTATAAGGGAACAGGTCAAGGTTATAGTGACCACTGGCAGACAGAATTTTCATCAAGATATCTGCAACAGGACGACCTAAACCACGCCAACCGTACTGACCAGTGATAGACCTATCCAAGTCGTCTCTATAAAACCCCCCTGATTGAATTATCGGGTAAATGAATAATAGAGCAAAACCTGAGTAAATAAGTAATGTTTTTTTGTCGGCTTTAGAAAACATTTAAAATTTCTTCTCTTTTTTATTACGTAGCGTGGGCGTTGTTTGGTTTCAATGTATATTCTACCTATGTACTCTCCGAGTACACCGATCCCTGTTAACTGTACGCCGCCAAGGAATAGTATTGAAACAATAATAGATGGGTATCCTGCTACCGGGTTTCCCCAAACTATTTTGTCCGTAATCATCCACGCGCCGTATAGGAATGATAAAGCGGCTGCAAAAAATCCAATGTAAGTCCAGATGCGTAAAGGGAATGTCGAAAAACTGGTAATGCCCTCCAATGCAAGATTCCACAATTTCCAGCCATTAAATTTCGATTTACCAGCAATTCGCCCTGCTCGTGTGTACTCTATAACATCAGTACAGCCACCTACCCAACTAAGGACACCTTTCATAAAGAGATTACGTTCAGGCATGAGTTTGATGTTTTCCACTACTTCACGGGACATTAGCCGAAAGTCGCCAACGTTCTCTTCGATTTTCGGGTCACTTATTTTATTGTGAAATTTATAAAACCATTCAGCGGTCTTTCGTTTTAGTTTCCCATCCGTGGAACGGTCAGAGCGCTTTGCTAGCACGATATCAGCACCAGATAGCCATTTATCTATCATGAGAGGAATGACTTCAATCGGATCCTGCAGGTCCACATCAATAGGAATGACGGCTTCGCCGGTGGAATACTTAAGACCTGCGCATATTGCTGGTTCTTTTCCAAAATTGCGTGTGAATGAAATTGGAACTACGAGCTTATCCGCTACGGCAAGAGCATTGATGATTGATTCTGTTGCGTCTTTGCTGCCGTCGTTGATAAACACAATTTCAATATCATGCTTTTTAGTTCCGTAAGCTCTCGCACCGTCTTGTAGAAAATAGGTATTGTATCTTCTTCATTGAAAACAGGCACAATCAGAGAAATTTTCATTTCTGCTCCCTAAAACAACAAACTTGGAGTATATAAAGCTACATACCTGGCTAATTGATGAGAACTCAAGTAACGTTATGAGAGGGGAGATGTTGTAGTGATCAGATAGCTGACCAGAGATAAAACTCAACAACCCCATAAAGCAAACAAATAGTAAGTATCCCCTACCGGTGGCTTTTGCATCAAGCGTAAATTTTGCGTTAGCGAAAAATGAAAATGTTACGGCGATTAAAAATGCCACCACATTGCTTACAGCCTGGTCATTTTTCATGATGAACACCATTATACCGAACCCGGCCCAGTGCAATGCTGTATTGATGATGCCTGCGGAAATGTAACGGGATAATAGTTTTATCATTATGAAAACAGGCCGAATAAGAAGGGAGCCATTTTAACATTGATGCAAAATCAGATCGACATTTTGAGATCCAGTTTGAGCGGTATGGCCGATGCTTGAATAGTAAGGTGAGGCCGCAACTCCCCGTATGCAAGAGGGGCTGCGACCAGCTGGCGATCGTTCGATAGTGCGAGTATTGAATGGTTGCCAGCCGGCGCAGAGTTTACACGGTAGTTAACGAACAAACCAAGCATCAGTACTTTCCCACGTTTCTTGCAGGATCTCTTCAATGACTTCTTTGTCTTCTGGCGTACCATTTCGCACTGATAGTCCATCCATGCCAGCCATACGAACGACAGCATCAACATCGGTAAACTTTCGTCGTAGCCTCTTTTTCAGTTCGACGGCTAAAGCGGAGGCTGCGCCTGCGGGGAGCTTTTTTTCTTTTTTTATCGATAGTCACTTCAACATGTAGCATGATAACCCTCCTTTAATTTTTACCTGGTTATTTGTACAGTTAAGTTATTTTTTGATCAACTTAGATTTTTGTTGTTCGTCGAATTTTTCATGTAAAGATTTTGGGTATAGCTCCGTATAAACCTGCCATAAAACGTTCAGCGAGCGATGGCCGGTGACCTGAGCGACTTCTTCTATACTGAATCCTGCTTCAAACAGGCGGCTTCGCGGCGCAGATCGTGATAGCGCAAGTCTTCAATGCCCAAGGCGTTCCTGACACGTTGAAAACCTGCCGTTACAGAACGGGAGTTGTAAGGGCAAATTAACTCGTTGTTTTGGGCTGGCGTCGCACGATGTTCCAGGCTTCTCCCAGCAGCGCAACCAGCATGTGATTACCTGATTTTTTGCGCGGGTCTTTTCTGTCTCTCACCAGTACCGCTTTTTGTTTCTCGTCCACATCCTCCCACCTGATCTTGCACACCTCGCCAACCCGCATGCAACTTAGTATGGAGAAGTTCAGAATATCAACGAAGGGGATTTTTGCCGCGACATGATCGCTTCTGGCTTTAAGCCCTGCCAGTAATCTATCCATTTCGTCGCTTACCGGGCGTCGGCTGCGGCGTTTAGATTTTCCAATCAGCCCCATCTGGAGCAGGAGCGATCTTGCATCGGTTGCGGGGTTGGTGGTGTAGTCGATGCCGTAGACAGGTTTGGCAGAAGCTAACACAGAAGATAGGTAACTCACATCGTGGTTAACTGTGGATGGGCCAGCGCCAGCACCGTTTCTCTGGCGGCAATGCTCGATAACATGGCTGGTTGAAAGATCCGTAAGTAAAACATCGGCTATGTCGCAATCCAGCAGCATATCGGGCACATAGCGTTTTGTGCGGCCAGCCTTGCCACCAAGATTTGGATCGTTGATATAACGTTTTAACAGGTCCCCTACAGTCATTTTCCCGATGTCGTTGCTGTTGGGTACACCATTTTCTTCCAGTTCGGTTACGCGTTTTGCCCCCCATGTTTTGGCTTGAGCTAATTTACCAAAGGTTCGCGTTTCTCGGTGTAGATGTTTGCCACTTTCTTTTACGCCAGCAGTGCAGCGGTACCTTACAGTACCGTCAGCACGCGGACGTTTTACTATGTTATAGTAAGCCATACTTCTGCCAATTCCTGTATCTCGGTACACCATTGATGTGGTGTACCTTATGGTGTACTGAGAAAGCAAAAATACGACATAAAGAAAAAAATGCACGAAAATAAAGAATCCATCAACTCGCATAAAACCAGCGTAAACAGTGATTCAGCGCCAAAATACAGCCCTTCACGATTCAGCGTTGCTCCGATGCTCGACTGGACCGACCGCCACTGCCGTTACTTCCATCGTCAGCTGACGCGGCAGACGCTGCTGTATACCGAAATGGTGACTACCGGAGCCATTATTCATGGCAAAGGTGACTACCTGGCATTCAGTAGCGAGGAGCATCCCGTCGCCCTCCAGCTGGGTGGCAGCGATCCGGCTGCGCTGGCGCAGTGTGCCAAACTGGCTGAACGGCGCGGCTATCAGGAAATCAACCTCAACGTTGGCTGCCCGTCAGACCGTGTCCAGAACGGCCGGTTTGGTGCCTGCCTGATGGGGGAAGCGCAGCTGGTTGCGGACGGCATTAAAGCGATGCGCGATGTGGTGTCAGTACCGGTAACGGTGAAAACCCGTATCGGGATTGATGACCAGGACAGCTACGAATTCCTGTGTGACTTTATGCGCACGGTGTCGGAGCAGGGCGGCTGTGAGATGTTTATTATCCATGCCCGCAAAGCCTGGCTCTCCGGCCTTAGCCCGAAAGAGAACCGCGAGGTACCGCCCCTTGACTACCCGCGCGTTTACCAGCTTAAGCGCGACTTCCCGCATCTGACTTTGTCGATTAATGGCGGCGTAAAGTCCCTGGCGGAGGCGAAGATCCATTTACAGCATCTGGACGGCGTGATGATGGGGCGTGAAGCTTATCAGAACCCGGGACTGCTGGCACAGGTCGACCGCGAACTGTTTGGCTGTACATCGCCTTCAATCGATCCGATAGCGGTAGTGCGCTCGATGTATCCTTATATTGAACGCGAGCTTGCTGGCGGCACTTATTTAGGCCATGTCACCCGGCATATGCTCGGTTTGTTCCAGGGGATCCCCGGCGCGCGTCAGTGGCGTCGATATCTGAGTGAAAATGCCCATAAGGCGGGTGCAGGTATTGATGTTGTCGAAAAAGCGCTGTCTATGGTGGCAGAAAAGGTTCCCGCCGATAGCTGATTTCGTCAAAAATTAACCACTTAATGATGAAATTCACCAGGCTTTCTGCATCCCTGGTGAATTTCTGCTTTACGTTTCAACGAGTTAATTTTCCGTATTGCTGGCATGCTTTTTGTAATTATCCTTGCAGAGTCCTTTGTTCTGGAGCGTAAGGCCATGTTCGAGATCCTGTTTGTTGTTGGTTTCTTTACGATGCTGTTACTGACCGGCATCTCGCTGCTGGGCATTATTGCGGCGCTGCTGGTGGCAACCCTGGTGATGTTTATCGGCGGGCTGTTCGCAATTGTTGTGAAATTGTTGCCATGGCTGGTGCTGGCGGTGGTGGCTGCCTGGCTCTATCGTGCTTATCTTAAACCGCGGCTGCGCGATAAAGATGGGTTATCCCGTTAATATCAACGGGTTGCCGCTAATTTCAGCTGATGTTATGCGGACTGGATCACATCATGGCATATTGCCGGGTGCATTTGAGCAACTAAACATATTTTTTACTTATGATTTCTGGCAGGATGTTCTCGCTAAAGCAAAACGTATTCATCGCCGCTGATCCTACAATCCGTGCGAACAATAAAAAGAAAGACCACAGGGCCTCCTCCGGGAGGCCCTGACCATTTGTAGCTTAAGGGATCAGCAGGCAGGAACCCTGGGTACCGCGGCCTTCCAGCATCTGATGCGCCCGTTGCGCATCCGCCAACGCAAACTGTTGTGCAGCGGGTACCTCCACCTTAATCGCCCCACTGGCTATCAGCGAAAACAGTTCATTACCGGCATGGGTTAGCGCTTCACGAGTAGTAAGATAACCGTTCAACGATGGGCGGGTGACGTACAACGACCCTTTTTGATTAAGAATGCCCAGATTGACACCGGTTACCGGGCCGGATGAGTTGCCGAAACTGACCATCAAACCGCGCCGTTGCAGGCAGTCGAGCGAGGCCTCCCAGGTGTCTTTACCCACCGAGTCATACACCACGCGCAGCTTCTTGCCCTGGGTCAGCGCACAGACGCGTTCGGCAATATCCTCTTGCCGATAGTTTATGGTGGCCCAGGCGCCGGCGTTTTCAGCCCGCCGCGCTTTTTCTGCCGAACCTACTGTGCCAATCAGATGTGCGCCGAGCGCCTTTGCCCACTGGCAGGCAATCAGGCCGACCCCACCCGCCGCCGCGTGGAAAAGAAACATTTCATCCGGCTTCACCACATAGGTTTGACGCAACAGATAGTGCACCGTCAGCCCCTTCAGGAACGAGGCCGCCGCCTGCTCGAATGAAATGGCATCCGGCAGCAATGCCAGTTTATCCACCGGCACGTTGTGCACCTCGCTATAGGCCCCAAGCGGCGACTGGGCGTACACCACGCGGTCACCGGGTTTTACTGCGCTAACGCCCGCGCCGACGTGCATCACTACGCCGGCCGCCTCTGTCCCCAATCCGGCAGGCAGCACCGCCGGGTACAGGCCGCTGCGCACGTAGGTATCTATGTAATTGATACCAATTGCTTTGTTAGCCACCTGTACTTCGCCGGGGGCAGGGGCAGCAGGGTCGAAACTCACCAGCTGCATCACCTCGGGCGCGCCGTGCTGGCTGATTTGTATACGTTTTGCCATCTTCAGTCCTCGGATTACCCGTAATGTGAAGGAGGACGCCAGCCCTGCAAACAGGTATACTCGCGCGTTCCCCCACGAGATTTTTGGTATCACATCACTATGGCAGGAAATAAACCCACCAACAAATCCTACGAAAACCGCGAGCCGCGTGACCGTCAGATGGAAGGTCTGAAGCTGCCACCGCATTCGCTGGAGGCAGAACAGTCGGTGTTGGGCGGTTTAATGCTGGATAACGAACGCTGGGATAACGTGTCGGAACGCGTGGTCGCGAAGGACTTCTTCAGTCGCCCGCACCGGATGATCTTTGCGGAAATGCAGCGCCTGCTTGAACAGAGTAAACCGATCGATCTCATTACCCTCTCCGAATCGATGGAAACCAAGGGCGAGCTGAGCATGGTCGGCGGCTTTGCCTATCTGGCCGAGCTGTCAAAAAATACGCCAAGCGCGGCGAATATCGGAGCCTACGCCGATATCGTGCGTGAACGTGCGGTGGTGCGCGAGATGATCGCCGTAGCGAATGAGATCGCCGATGCGGGATACGATCCGCAGGGGCGCAGCAGTGAGGATCTGCTCGATCTTGCTGAATCACGCGTATTCCAGATCGCCGAAAACCGCGCCAATAAAGATGAAGGGCCGAAAAGCGTCGATCAAATCCTCGAAGCCACTATCGCGCGTATCGAATCCTTGTATCAGACACCGCATGACGGCGTCACCGGGGTTGATACCGGCTACCAGGATCTGAACAAGAAAACCGCCGGTCTTCAGCGTTCGGATCTGATTATCGTCGCCGCCCGACCGTCGATGGGTAAAACGACCTTCGCCATGAATCTGTGCGAAAACGCGGCAATGTTGCAACAAAAACCGGTGCTGATCTTCAGCCTTGAGATGCCCGGCGAACAGCTTATGATGCGCATGCTGGCATCGCTGTCACGCGTTGACCAAACCCGCATCCGTACCGGCCAGCTCGACGACGAGGACTGGGCGCGTATCTCCAGCACTATGGGTATTCTGCTGGAGAAGAAGAACATGTTTATTGATGATTCTTCCGGCTTGACGCCGACCGAAGTGCGTTCGCGCGCGCGCCGTATATTCCGCGAGCACGGTGGGCTTAGCCTGATTATGATCGACTACCTGCAGCTGATGCGTGTTCCGGCACTGTCCGATAACCGCACACTGGAAATCGCCGAGATATCGCGCTCGCTGAAAGCGCTGGCAAAAGAGCTACAGGTGCCGGTGGTGGCGCTGTCGCAGCTTAACCGCTCGCTGGAGCAGCGCGCCGATAAGCGCCCGGTCAACTCCGACCTGCGTGAATCCGGCTCTATCGAGCAGGATGCCGACTTAATCATGTTTATCTATCGCGATGAGGTTTACCACGAGAACAGCGATTTGAAAGGCGTAGCGGAAATTATCCTGGGTAAACAGCGTAACGGCCCAATCGGTACCGTGCGCCTGACCTTTAACGGGCAGTGGTCACGTTTTGATAATTACGCCGGGCCACAGTACGACGACGAATAACCCTGTTGCGCGTGCCGGCCAACGTCACATCAGAGTTTTTGCATGTATTGATGGCATAACCCTGAGGGTGCACACAAAATCAGTCAGTAAAGTGCCTTATGCTTAACACGTGTTCGGCCTCGTTTTTACCGATCAATATTCCGTTTTACCGGCTGGCGTCCAGACGTAGGGGGTGGCTTTCATGCTGAAACCCCCTTTGCGCCAGCGCTGGTGCCACTTTTCAGCCAACTGCATCCGTTATTTATTCATTTCTCTGCGCTGGATCCCTTTTATGCGACACTATTTGGAAATGCAGTGATGGGCGTTGGCTTTACAGTGCTATTGAGTCATCAGGCCAGTCCTGACGGCATCAACAGTCTGGCGTTATGGCGACAGGATCGTTACGGTATTCGTGCCGGTAAACTGCAAATGGCGTTGGAGACCTGTGTGGTGCTGACCTCGCTTTTCGTTGCTTCACGCGAGATGCTCGCGGCGTCGATGACCGGAGCCGTGGAGCTGAACCCGATCATCGCTGTGAACCATCGCCCTGGCCTGGCTGATTTAAGCACGATGCCGCACTGGCTTCGTGTGCATCACTAATTATTTTAATGGAGACTTGCACCGTGTTTCAAAACGTTGATGCCTATGCTGGCGATCCTATCCTCTCTCTGATGGAGACCTTCAAGCATGACGGCCGTGCGCATAAGGTGAATCTGAGCATCGGCCTGTATTATGATCAGCATGGTGTGATCCCACAAATGCAGGCGGTGGCTGCAGCTGAAGCACTGATTAACGCGCAGCCGCCGGGCGCCTCGCTCTACCTGCCGATGGAAGGTTTGCCGTCTTACCGCAGTGCGGTAGCCCCGCTGCTTTTTGGTGCAGAGGATCCACAGCTGAAAGCCGGGCATATCACCACCATTCAGACGCTGGGTGGCTCCGGGGCGCTGAAAGTGGGCGCTGACTTCCTTAAATGCTACTTTCCTAATTCCCAGGTGTGGGTTAGTGACCCGACCTGGGAAAACCACGTTGCCATCTTTACCGGTGCCGGCTTCATCGTGAACAGCTATCCGTGGTATGACGCGCAGACCCAGGGCGTAAAATTTAATGCGCTGCTGGAAAAACTGAACGTCCTGCCGCCAAAAAGCATCGTGTTGCTGCATCCGTGCTGCCACAACCCGACCGGAGCCGATCTGACCGATGCGCAGTGGGATGAAGTGACAGCGGTGCTGAAGGCCCGCGAGCTGATCCCATTCCTCGACATCGCCTACCAGGGCTTTGGTGCCGGCATGGAAGAAGATGCTTACGCCATCCGGGCGATTACCATGGCGGGGCTGCCTGCTCTGGTAAGTAACTCATTCTCTAAAATTTTCTCGCTGTACGGTGAGCGCGTTGGCGGCCTGTCTGTCGTTTGTCAAGATGGCGACGAAGCCGCACGCGTGCTCGGCCAGCTGAAAGCGACCGTGCGCCGTAACTACTCCAGCCCGCCAAACTATGGCGCTCAGGTCGTGTCATGCGTGCTGAATAATCCCGAACTGAAAGCCAGCTGGCTGGCAGAAGTGGAAGAAATGCGTACGCGTATTGTGGAAATGCGTCATGTGCTGGCGGAGGTTCTTGGCAAGGCCGTGCCCGGTAAGAACTTCGACTACCTGCTGAAGCAGCGAGGTATGTTTAGCTACACCGGCCTTAGTCCGGCACAGGTAGACCGCCTGCGCGATGAATTCGCTGTCTACCTGATCGCCAGTGGCCGTGTATGCATGGCCGGTCTTAACCGCAACAACGTCTACCCGGTGGCGGAAGCCCTGGCTGCCGTTATGTAATTGTCTCTGGCCGGGTGACCCGGCCAGCAGATCTGCTCTTTTTTGTCTTTTCAGGTTTACCTTTTCGCCACTTGCTGCACACTTAATGACACGATTAAGTTCAGGAGCGGCACAATGTGGTATCAGCAAACCCTCATCCTCGGCGAAAAATCGCGTGGCTTTCATCTGGTGACCGACGAAATCGTTAGTGAATTGCGGCGACTGGACGACGTCCAGACCGGACTGTTACACCTGCTGCTGCAACATACTTCTGCCTCACTGACGCTGAATGAAAACTGTGACCCGACGGTGCGCAGCGATATGGAGCAACATTTTCTGCGTGCGGTAGCGGAAGACGCAGCGTATCAGCACGATTACGAAGGGGCGGATGATATGCCCGCACATATCAAATCATCGCTGCTGGGCACCTCACTGATGCTGCCAGTCAGCCGTGGACGCCTGGTGCTGGGTACATGGCAGGGTATCTGGCTGGGTGAGCACCGTATCCACGGCGGTGCCAGGCGCATTGTTGCCACGTTACAGGGGGATGATTAATCATGGAAGTATCTGAACTACTGGCTTATTGCGCAAGTAAACCGGGCGCGCAGCAGAGCGAACACCGCGACTGGAACGCGATCCAGTTCAAGGTGAATGAGGTGCTGTTTGCGATGTTCTACGAGGTGGGCGGGCGCCCGGCAATAGACTTAAAAAGCAGCCCAACGCTGGCTGACATGATACGTGACCAGCATGGCGACGTGCAGGCGAGCACGTATTTGAATCCGTCGCACTGGAACACCGTGCTGCTGGATGGATCGCTGAATGATTCGCAAATTTACTATCTGGTGGATGCGTCTTTGCAGCAGGTGCAGCGCTAAGCGAAAGCGGCCGTCAAGACTGAAGCGGGGGGCCGTTTTACTGGCCCCCCGTGCGATGTTTCTTCGTTGACCACTGGTGCGCTTAGTTGCGATCGCCGCCGTTATAAAACACTAATTCCGGAGATGGCGATGCTGTAAACAGAAGCCAGCGGTGCACCAACTATCACGAAAGGTATACTACCAGCAGATAGCTTCCAATATTTGGCATAAGCAGAAATCATCCTTATTGAGCAATTATTTTATAATATCAACATAAGGCTTGTTTATTGCGCTGCCGCTGCCAAACCAGTTATGAGGATCAGCAGCCCAATATTCAAAATCTTTACCGTAATAGTTAACTCTCGCCCCTACAAAATAGCTGCCGTCGTGGCTTTTCCAGCACTCACGGCCAATTTGTGTGGCGCCGAATGTAATCGGTGCTGTTGAAACTATATTGCGGTGGATATTTGGAAATTGACCACTGCGAGCATGACCGTTTTGTTCTCCGCGCATCAGTCCGGTAAAGTTCATCGGCGATATTAATACCTTACCGTTAAAATCTATCTCACCTCCGTCAACAATGGCATTAACCCAATGTTCTTTTCCCGCTGGTCCCGCGATTTCCCGGCAGGTTGATTCGACTCCATTATCAGAATAAATTCTGGCGCGAGATTTTACGGATAATCTTTTCCAGATTTGATCTGGCGGTAAATTTTTCACGTGTATCCCGGCTGATTTATTCGTATTGATGAGCTTGCCATATCCTTGCGCCATCAGCTCTACGTGAAGTTCCGTACCCCAGAACGAAGTTTTCGGCTCGAATGTGGCCATTCCACTTCCTGAAGAGTGATCCACTATTTTCTGCGCAAGCACATTTCCTTTACTGTCTTTCAGGGAAACACTAATTAATTTTGCTTTGCTGAATTCATTTGAATTATCGGTAGCCCATGACACAGAGAGGTTGTCCACGGTAAATACCGGCGTCCACGCACCTTTATTCGCTAACGAGCCTTTGTTGATATAATTAACATGATCTATGACGACAGAGGGTTTACTGTAAATCCGCACATCGTAATAGCCGGAACTGGCGTGGTAATAGTCGTTGTCAGCCACGTTGAGCGTGAGCCGGGTTTTACCCTTACTGGCTTTTCCCTGTAGGCTTCCCGTACTGGATATGTTCAGTACTTCTACATCGGCAGACTTCCATCTGATAACGGCATCTGAGGGAATTGGTTTTTCGGGCAATTGCAGCGTGAAGGTTTCTTCATCCGTTGTAGTTATTACATCCTCTTTGAAGCTGAGGTCGACGGTTCCTTTTTCCAGCTGGTAGGCCACATCAACAGAGGCGGCCTTAAACTGGGCTGTCTCCGGCGTACTTACCGTTATGCTGGTGCTGCCCGGTTTCACTGCCTTTAATTCTCCGTTATCTGCCACCGTCACGACCTCGGTGTTTTTGCTGGTATAGGTCGCTTCCAGGCTATTATTTGCGTCGGTATTGCCGAAGGTTGGCGTAACGCTCCAGACCTTACCGTCGGCCCACTGGGTTGCAATGGGGCTACCGTCCCGGACTTGCAGCTGTGGATCTGCCCTGTCAATCTTCAGCAGATAACTGGCCTGTCCCGGAATGAATTGGTCATTCCCTGACGTTTTCACCGTGATGGTAGTTTGACCCGATTTCAGTAAAGTCACCTTGCCCACTTCATTCACCGTTGCCACGCTCTCATCCGCACTCGACCACTTCTGTTCAACGCCATCGGGTAGGCCGTTTACAGCCTGCGATCCGCTAAAGTTTTTGGTCCAGGTCACATTTTGTTGGGCATGAGCAAAGCTCAGATCGGGAGTCAGGCTGGCGCCCGTTATGGTCAGCGTCTTGCTATGACCGAATGGTTTACCGTCGACCTTCACTGACAGCGTGGCCTTACCTGCTTTAATGGCGGTGACCGTCATACGATAGTGGCCTGGATTATTCGGGATTTCCTCGCCGTCACTAATGTTGACCATGCTGTTGTCGCTTTGTCCACGTACCGAATTACCGGACAGCAGATTGCCATTTTTATCACGCAGGATCAGCGCCAGCGTTGCCCGATCTTTTCCGGCATTGATAACTGGCGGTGACAGAGTGAGTTCAGAGCGGCTTTCATCAGGAACATCAGCGCTAAACACGACATCCGGCGCGGGATATTTGCCCGATGGTATGGTCAGGCTGACCTTTGCCGTACCCGGCTGCATGCGCGTCAGGGTCACCACGACCGTGCCGGTTTCGTCGCTACTGGTCGTCTGTGCATCTAAGGTGCTGCCATCATTGGCGCTCCAGTTCACCGGGATACCGGCTCCCTGCGGGTTGCCTTGCTTATCCGTCAATACGGCAGCATAGGTCACTGTGGTTCCCACGACGGCAGAAGCCGGCGTGACGCTGATGGGATCTTTAATCACCACCGAATCCGCGTTCGCCACCAGCTCTACGCTTACCGGTGCAAAACGAATGTTTCGCGCTGAAGGGACGATGGTGAACGATTCCGGCAGCGTGCCGGCCGTGAGCGTGGCGATATATTCTCCGACTGCGCTGCGGCTGAATTCAGTCATCGTTGTGACGCCAGCGGCACGCAGTTTTGATTCCTTCAAAACGCTGATTTCGCTTTCCGCAATATCAACCGGTTTGCCATCGCGATCGTTAATCTTGAGGACCAGCTGCTGCTGCGTTTTTCCATCTGCCAGGAGCGTTATTTTTGCCGGAGTAACCGGACTCATACTGGCGTCGATGGCTGCCTGTGAGACAGTCACTTGCGTATCGGCTCTGGCAGAAACGTTCCCTTTTTTGTCCACCGCTACACCGCTGATTGTCCAGGTATTAACGGCCTGAGCGCCGGGCTTATGTTCCGGCAGTATCACGCTCCAGTTGCCCGCGTCTTCGCGTACCAGTTTCCCTCCGGAAGCCAGCAGGGAGGAGGCCGACCAATCGATGCGTTCCAGACCGTAATTACTGTTGACCGATACGCCCAGCGACTTCTTTTCCCCGGCATAGCCGGTCACCCGATCGACCGTATGCAGCCGTACCATCTCTTTTTTGCGATATTGCAGCAGAATATGATTATTTCGCTCTACCAGGTCATAACGGCTTCCCGCCAGGCTGCGCATTGTGGCTACTGCCTGTGGATTAATCTGCTGCTGCCACGGCATGCCCAGCCGATAGCTGAAGTCGGCGCTTATTCGCTTGTCATTTTTTCCTGACGCCCCCTGACGATGCTCTGCGCCAAGCGTTAGCAGCGGGAACGGGGTGAAATTCACCCCCGCCGTGACGGCGTGTGGGTTCTGCTGCAGGTTTTCCTTGCCGAACAGCGCCACCCCCTTGCCGTAATATTGCTCGTAGGTGAGCTTACCACCCAGCTGTGGCAGCGATGGCAACCAGGCCTGTGCACGAATGTCCCAACCGTTGGCCGGGCGCTCCTGATAGTCCATCATATTCGGCGAATCCCGCCAGTCGCTAAGGCGCAGATAACCGTTGGCAGACAGCTTCAGGAAATCACGCCAGTATTCCACGCCTACCCCCGTGCGGCTATGGTCGCGTGAGAGATCATAGTCACCGAAGATATTGCCACCAAGCATGTACGAGGGCGCGAAGTAACGCAGCCCGAACCCGAAGTTAGCTTGGGTGCGGTCATCAGTACGGTGCAGGCTGCCCTGTGTGAAGAGAAGCCTGTCCTTTCGCTCGTAAAAAGGGATAAGCAGGTCAATCTGAGAGTTTTTCAGCGAAAAATGTTCATCTGCCTCCAGCTGAACGCGCGCGGTACCGAACTGATTCAGCCACTTCTGTACCTGCCCGCTGGCCTCGGCGCTGGCCTGACCGCGAGCCATGGATAAAGCCGCGTCCCCGCCTGGACTATTTGACAGAAAATCGCCTGTCCGGGAGGCTATATCGGCCATTTTCCTGGCCCCGGCGTCTTCCTTCGAGGTCGACGTGGCTGGCTCATCTTTGTCCCAGATTATTGCAGGAGGAGCCGCTTTACCCCCCTGCATAACTGCAGGTACATCCAGTTCATCGCCGGGCTGCACGTTATCAAAACCGTGTGCGAAGGTGCGCAGCAGGTTGAGCTTGCGCAGTGCTTCCGGGGTTATGTGGAATTTTTTTGCTACCGACGCGGAGGTTTCACCATGAGACAGGACGTATATCCGTGTCTTGCTGGGTTGCTCCTTCGCCGTCTCGTAAATATGGCGGTCAATGCCGGCTCCTGCCGTGGCTGGCGTAAAAGCCAGAGTTAACGGAAAAGCGGACTGTACGCCAATATTTGCCCAGGCAAATAGCTTTATGCGTAAGGGGATGGGCTGCTGGTGTGTTATTTTCACAAATGGACTCCATAGAAAGGCCACCGTCAGATGGCAAGAAAATCCTGACAGGATTTGTTAAATATTCAGGTAACCGTTTATCACTCGGAAAGATGAGGACGTTGAGGCTGGTATGGGCCAAATTTCCTCGTCATGTTTATTTCCAGGCGTTAACGGTGGTCGTTTTGTTGACTAAGGTATTCGATAAGCCAGCACTTCATCTTCGAAGAAAAAGCTTCAGGAAGTACTTATAAGTCTTATTCTGGTGCGCGAAGGGGGCAGGAAATTTATTTCCATGCGGTTGAGTGCTTAGCTGGATGGTTATCGCATTGGCATGGTTAGGTACAGAAGAAATACAGAGGCGCTTCACCATCCTGAACGGGCGAAAAGGTATCAGGTGACGTCTGGCTAAAATCATGCCAGCGGTGTGATCAGGGCAATAAAATGGAGTAAAAATGGTGATCAGTGCATGAATGACACTGAGGTAAATAACCCGGCATCTTGCCATTTTATCTGAGGAAATTCGACAGAGTTTCGCTGAGATATAATTTACTTCTGTGACATTCTTTGCAAACAGGAGGTCATTCCCGACCCCGAAATAAACGTATCCGTTTGTCATATACTCCATCCCTTGGCGACGCTGTTATTCTTATTTAATGGTTTGCATAACGATGAACTATATTTAAACCGCAGTAAAAGATAATTTCGCCATTGGTTGTGGCTGGTTTTTACCAGTGTTAAATACAGGTTTAATCCTTCAGCTAATATTGCAGGCAGGCAACCTGAATGTTGTAGGGAAGCTGCCTGAATGCTCATCAGCGTAATTGTACATAAAATATAAAATTGGTCAAAAACGATCAAAAAGTCATTATTAATAGCTTTCGCAAATCAATATAATGTCTATTGATCGAGATAAATGTACCTATTTTTCTGGAGTTACAAAAAAAACCCTTATATTTCATAGTTGAGTTGCTATGTTCCTGGGATGCATGTCTCTGTTAAAATGCAGCACAGCATCGGGCATAGAAAAAATCTTGAAGCAATTTGTTACAATTAATGAGCGAGCAGTGAATTAAAGAAATGGGTAGAACCACCGCTAATTATTATCAATATTTTAATTTTATTTAGCGATTTTAATATATTTTTGGTTTTTCATTGTCTCAGGTTGTGAAATTTATAGTTTTTTTATTTTTGGATTGGCAGGGCTAAATCGGCATGATGGAGCATAATTCTGGTATTATTGATAATTAAGTTATCATATATGCTGCTATTTTTATTCAATTCACCATTTTTGCGCAGTAGCACGTTATTAATAACTGGATTGATGCGGCTGTAAGTCACCCTGATAATACCATATTGTCCGTAGTTCACTCTGTCCGTCGTTGTTTATATTGGGAAGGCCCGCAATAGCGATATTATATCATTTTAGCCTCAGAGATTCGGGTCGGCCGCTTTTACTGCAGCGATAGTTCGGTAAAATTCAGGCATGCAAGCGGAGGTATAAGGGAGAAGATATGGGTGAAGGAAAACTCCAGCCCCACTGTAATGATTGTTGGTGATGCGGAAGCCGGGTGTTATTACACAAAGAGGCGGTGCGGGTTGCAATATGTTGCTGTTCAGCGGGCGATATCATAATTAATCGTGGCCGATCGTTTATAATTATGGCAAAAATCCAGTCAGAGAGATAAGCCCATACGGGATGTTATTTTTCCCGTATGGCCAGGGTTATTACGGTTTCTCAACGACCGTTGAAGGATTACGCGCGCAGTGAACTGATATCGATAACGAAGCGATATTTCACGTCGCTTTTCAAAATGCGCTCGTAAGCATCGTTAATCTGGTCAATGTTAATCATCTCGATATCTGAGGTGATATTATGCTTACCGCAGAAATCTAACATCTCTTGAGTCTCTTTAATTCCGCCGATCAGTGAACCGGCAATGCTGCGGCGTTTAAAGATCAGATTAAATACTTGTGGTGACGGATGATCATGTTCAGGTGCTCCAACCAGCGTCATGGTGCCATCGCGGCGCAGCAGGCTGATAAATGGGTTCAGATCGTGCCGGGCGGCAACGGTATTGAGAATAAAGTCAAAACTATTGGTATGTTGTGCCATCTGGCCGGCATCTTTAGAGATCACCACTTCGTCTGCACCGAGGCGCTTACCATCGTCGATTTTTGACGCCGATGTGGTAAACAGCACGACATGGGCGCCCATCGCATGGGCGATTTTCACGCCCATGTGACCGAGGCCCCCCAGGCCAACGATGCCAACTTTTTTACCCGGACCAACGCCCCAGTGATGCAGCGGTGAGAAAGTAGTAATGCCAGCGCACAACAGCGGGGCGGCACCGGCCGGATCGAGGTTCGACGGAACTTTCAGCACAAAGTCTTCATGCACCACGACCTGAGTGGCATAACCACCGAAAGTGATATCGCCGCTGATGCGGTCCTGGCCGTTATAGGTGCCGACAAAGCCCTCTTCACAGTACTGTTCCAGGTCATCTTTACAGTTCTCGCAGGTACGGCAGGAATCAACCATACAGCCCACGCCGACCAGGTCACCGACCTTATATTTGTGACCCTGTGCGCCAACCGCCGTGACACGGCCCACAATTTCATGGCCGGGCACTACCGGGAAGACGGTGTTATGCCATTCGTTACGTGCCTGGTGCAGGTCGGAGTGGCAGACGCCGCAGTAGAGTACTTCAATCTGCACATCATGTTCGCGCAGTTCGCGCGGCTGGTACTTAAATGGAGCCAGCGGAGATTTTGCGTCCTGGGCAGCATAAGCGTGCGTAATATTCATTGTTGTCTCCAGTTGTTGATGATGTGGCGCAATGGCCGTCATCGCGGGAGCCGGTAAGTAAAGCTTACCTTTTCCGCAGAATGGCGAAGATTAAGCATAGCTATAGAAGGGAGATCGGTATTGGTCTAAAACTCGCTAAGTCTTGCCTGATCCTGCAAGAATGCGTGGTAAAGGTAAGAAAAGAAGCGCAAACAGCGGAAAAAACTCTTTGCATAAAAAAGGCCGGGCAACTGCCCGGCCGCTGGAAGAGACATCGCTACAAGGGGTCTCGTAGCGGGTCATCTTATTGCTCCAGCAGTGGCTTAAGGAAGCGTGCGGTGTGGGAACGTTCGCACTGCGCAACGGTTTCCGGCGTACCGGATACCAGGATCTCACCGCCACCGCTGCCGCCCTCCGGACCCAGATCGACAATCCAGTCGGCGGTTTTGATCACATCAAGGTTGTGCTCAATAACCACGATGGTATTGCCCTGGTCGCGCAGCTGATGCAGGACTGCCAGCAGCTGCTGGATGTCTGCAAAGTGCAGGCCGGTAGTGGGTTCATCAAGGATATACAGCGTCTGGCCGGTGCCGCGTTTTGACAGTTCACGCGCCAGCTTCACGCGCTGCGCTTCACCGCCGGACAGCGTGGTCGCCGACTGCCCAAGACGAATATAAGACAGGCCAACATCAATCAGGGTTTGCAGCTTGCGCGCCAGCGCCGGAACGGCATCAAAGAACTCACGCGCTTCTTCAATGGTCATTTCCAGCACTTCGTGAATGTTCTTACCCTTGTACTTCACTTCCAGCGTCTCGCGGTTGTAGCGCTTGCCCTTACACTGATCGCAGGGGACGTAGATATCCGGCAGGAAGTGCATCTCAACCTTGATAACGCCGTCGCCCTGGCAGGCCTCACAACGCCCGCCGCGTACATTGAAGCTGAAGCGCCCGGGGGTATAACCACGGGTGCGCGATTCCGGCACGCCGGCAAACAGCTCACGCACCGGGGTAAAGATTCCGGTATAGGTTGCCGGGTTGGAGCGCGGGGTACGACCAATCGGGCTTTGGTCGATGTCGATAACCTTATCGAAATGCTCCATACCGGTAACGGTACGGTAAGGGGCCGCTTCAGCAATGGTCGCGCCGTTGAGCTGGCGCTGGGCAATCGGGAACAGGGTGTCATTAATCAACGTCGACTTACCGGAACCAGAAACCCCGGTTATGCAGGTAAACAGCCCGACCGGTAGCGTCAGAGTAACCTCCTTCAGGTTGTTACCGCTGGCACCGGTAAGCTTCATTACCTTGGCCGGATTACCTTTCACCCGCTGCTCAGGAATGGCAATGCCGCGTTTTCCGCTGAGGAACTGACCGGTCAGGGATGCTTCGACCGCCATAATGTCGTCAACCGTACCTTCAGCAACAACCTGTCCACCATGTACCCCGGCACCGGGGCCGATATCAATAACGTGGTCAGCGGCGCGAATGGCATCTTCGTCGTGCTCTACCACAATCACGGTATTCCCGAGATTGCGCAGGTGAACAAGGGTTTCCAGCAGACGTTCGTTGTCGCGCTGATGCAAGCCGATGGAAGGCTCATCCAGCACGTACATGACGCCCACCAGCCCGGCACCAATCTGGCTGGCCAGACGGATTCGTTGCGCTTCCCCACCGGACAGCGTCTCTGCCGAACGTGACATCGACAGGTAATTGAGGCCAACGTTTACCAGGAATTTCAGGCGGTCGCCGATCTCTTTCAGCACTTTTTCGGCAATTTTAGCGCGCTGGCCGCTGAGCTTCATATTTTGGAAGAATTCCATCGCATGACCAATGCTCATATCCGAAATAGTGGGAAGCGTGGTGTTCTCAACAAAAACGTGACGCGCTTCACGACGCAGGCGCGTGCCGTGGCAGCTGACACAGGAGCGATTGCTGATATATTTCGCCAGCTCCTCACGCACCGCAGAGGACTCGGTCTCTTTATAGCGGCGCTCCATATTATGCAGAACGCCTTCAAACGGATGGCGGCGCACGGAAGTATCGCCACGGTCGTTTACGTATTTAAATTCGATATTTTCTTTGCCGGAACCGTACAAGATCACTTTGCGCGAGCGGTCGTCAAGGCTGTTAAACGGTGCTTCGATATCGAACTTCAGATGCTCCGCCAGCGAGCGCAACATCTGGAAATAGTAGAAATTACGACGATCCCAGCCACGGATTGCGCCACCGGAAAGCGACAGTTCGGGGTTTTGCACCACGCGATCGGGATCAAAATACTGCTGTACGCCCAGCCCGTCACAGGTTGGGCAGGCGCCGGCCGGGTTGTTGAAGGAGAACAGACGCGGTTCCAGCTCGTTCATGCTATAGCCGCAGATCGGGCAGGCGAAGTTGGCCGAAAACAGCAGCTCTTCGACGCTGGAATCGTCCATATCGGCGACCACGGCGCTGCCGCCGGAGAGTTCCAGCGCGGTCTCAAACGATTCCGCCAGACGCTGCGTCAGATCGTCGCGTACTTTAAAACGATCGACCACCACTTCAATGGTATGTTTCTTGTGCAGTTCCAGCTTTGGCGGATCTGACAGATCGCATACTTCACCGTCGATGCGCGCGCGGATATACCCCTGGCTGGCGAGATTTTCCAGCGTTTTGCTGTGCTCCCCCTTGCGGTCTTTAACGATCGGGGCCAGCAGCATCAGGCGGCGTCCTTCGGGCTGTGACAGCACGTTATCTACCATCTGACTGACAGTCTGCGCCGCCAGCGTTACGTCGTGATCCGGGCAGCGCGGCTCACCGACACGGGCAAACAGCAGACGCAGGTAGTCGTGAATTTCGGTGATGGTCCCGACGGTAGAACGCGGGTTGTGTGAGGTGGATTTTTGCTCAATCGAAATCGCCGGTGACAACCCTTCTATGTGATCGACGTCCGGCTTTTCCATCAGCGACAGAAACTGACGCGCATAGGCAGAGAGCGACTCAACGTAGCGGCGTTGCCCCTCCGCGTACAGCGTGTCAAACGCCAGCGAGGATTTGCCGGAACCTGACAGCCCGGTGACAACGATCAGTTTATCGCGCGGAATGATCAGGTTAATGTTTTTCAAATTGTGGGTGCGGGCACCCCGTACTTCGATGTTATCCATTCACGATTCCCGGATTAGCACAAACCTCACCATGCCTGGCTGGCACGGCCAGAAACAAACGAGTTAGTATGGCACAAAAAAGCCTGAATGGATAACCAGTGTTTTGACCAGTAATGCCATACACATTGATGTTATGCGGTGACCCTTTGCCGCGTTTTTCGGGGCATCTCCTAAATATAGGATCTGCGGGTATGCCATGTTAGAATTTTGCGCGTAGACTACAAGACAGAACATTTAACCGGAGACAGAGACATGGCCAGCAGAGGCGTAAACAAAGTAATTTTAGTCGGAAATCTGGGGCAGGATCCGGAAGTCCGCTACATGCCAAATGGCGGCGCCGTTGCCAACATCACTCTGGCCACCTCCGAAAGCTGGCGTGACAAGCAGACTGGCGAAACCAAAGAAAAAACCGAATGGCACCGCGTGGTACTGTTTGGCAAGCTGGCCGAAGTGGCCGGTGAGTATCTGCGCAAAGGCTCTCAGGTATATATTGAGGGCGCTCTGCAAACGCGTAAATGGACCGATCAGGCTGGCGTTGAGAAATACACCACCGAAGTGGTGGTCAACGTTGGCGGCACCATGCAGATGCTGGGCGGTCGTGCACAGGGCGGCGGTGCACCAGCCGGTGGCCAGGGTGGTGGGAACAATAACAATGGTTGGGGCCAGCCGCAGCAGCCGCAGGGCGGCAACCAGTTCAGCGGCGGCGCACAGCAGTCCCGCCCGCAGCCGCAGCAGCCGCAGCAGAACAGCACACCGGCGAATAATGAACCGCCAATCGACTTTGATGATGATATTCCGTTCTGAAAAATACCTGTCAGTTAATTGAGAACGCTTAAAACCCTGCTTCGGCGGGGTTTTTTTATCAATAAATAGCCGGAAAACACCGTGCATCCATGCTTTCCTTGACCTTCACTCTCCTGAGGAGTGCTGTTGGCAAGGCATGATTATCTGCGAACGATATGCCTTTTCTCCTCACCTTTTATACAGATTTTCTTAGTGATTAACTCACTCAATACCCTCCTGGAGGGATTACCCCCAAGATCCAAACGTGTTTCCCATAAAGAAATTTGCTTTGATTTATGCAGATTGTTTAAAAAAATTATTGATTACCTTGCTTTTCACTTGATGCAATGGATAATAACTTAAAATTACATTGTGTTACATTTTGAAAACGGATTTTCAATTTAATGGCTGGATTATTACATTTTTTGCGGCGGGTAGCCCATATGCCCGTCCTGAACGGCATGTTGTTGGTTTCATTTCCGTTTACCCTGGCTGAGCCTGTACCCGGTAGTCATGCCCTGCAAGGCGAAATCCCTGATGCGCAGCAACAGCAGCGGCAACAGACGCGCGAGCGCATATTGCAACAGCAAAATACGGCGCAAAGTGAAGTGCGTCTGGCGCCGTCTGAAGTCGTCTTACCTGATTACCCTGGCAATGAACCCTCTTGTTTTATCGTTAATACTCTGCGGCTGATAGGGGTTCCTGACGCACGTTTTCGGTGGGCGCTGAATGCGGCAGATGTGGCACAAGATCATTGCCTGGGTGGGCCGGTTATCTTGTTGCTTATCAATCAGGTACAGAACGTCATTCTGGCCGAAGGCTATGCCATCACTCGGGTAATGGCCCGGAAACAGAGTCTGACGAAAGGGGTGCTGACGCAGACTATTCAGCCCGATCGCATTGGCGACATCCGTTTCGATCGGTTGTGGAATGCTATTCCGACATCGTCGGGCGAGATGCTCAACCTGAGGGCGACAGAACAAGGTACGGAGAACGTCAAACGCCTACCCGGCGCCACTGCCGACATCAAAATTGTGCGCGGCCAGCGGGACGCGACCAGCGATCTGCGCGTGAGCTGGCAACAGGGCAACCCGGCCCGACTTAGTCTGGGGCTGGACGACAGCGGATCGAAAAGCACTGGCCGCTACCTCGGCTCCGCCACGCTGGCGCTTGATGCCCCCTTTGCTCACAACGACCTGTTCTATGCCAACCTGGGTGAAGATCTGCCCGGACGCGGCCCGTGCGGTAACCGTTTTCATACCCTGTATTACTTCTTCCCCGTTGGCTACTGGGGCTTTTCCGCCAACTACAACCACTACAACTGGTACCAGAATATCGCCGGCACGAACCAGATGCTGACCTACCGGGGCAAGAGCGGCAATGTGCAGCTGACTTTATCCCGCTTGCTGTATCGCAATCAGTTGCACAAGACCACGCTCATTATGCGCGCCTGGCGGCGTCACTCCAGCATTGCGGTCAACGATATTGACATTGAGCAGCGGCGGCGGCGCACCGCCGGCTGGGAGCTGGGCTTTAGCCAGCGCAGCTATATCGGGGCTGCCACCCTGGATGTTAACCTCAACTGGCGGCGGGGCACTGCCGCATCAGGAGCGCTCAGATCGCCTGAAGAGAATACGCATAGCGGCAGCGCTCGTACCGGTATTGCGTTGGGTGATATCAGCCTGAATCAGCCTTTGGCCTTCGGCGAGCAGACATGGCGTTTTGTCACCAGCGTGCGCGGGCAGTGGAGCCGTCAAGCATTGACGTCGCCGGATCGAATGGCCATCGCCGGGCGTTACACGGTGCGCGGATTTGACGGTGAACGCATGTTATCCGGAGAAAGGGCGGTTATCTGGCGCAATGAGCTGGCGTGGAATGTGCTGTCTCGCGGGCATGAGCTTTACGCTGCCGCTGATTACGGGCGCGTTGCCGACCCCGGCCCCCATTCTCTGGCCCGGCATCAGTTGGTGGGCAGTGCACTGGGGGTGCGCGGCGCGCTGTGGCAACGCCTGAGCTATGACCTGTTTGCTGGCGTGCCGCTGGTCAAACCACGGTCATTTCATACCTCCGGTGCCACCGCTGGCTTCAGCCTTAATCTGGAAATCTGATGCGCTCTGTTTGTTAAACGACGGGCGCTTTTCACCCTATCGACTTACAGGCGGTCAAAACGCTAAGCATCAGCAGCGAAGGAAAACTTGTCTGGCAAGCGGCCGATCGGGAGTCGCTAACCCGGGCGGGCGGCAATATCGGCCTTGCTACCCGGGGCGATATCGCACGTCACGGCAAGCTGCACAGCGGCGGATCGCTGTCTGTTACAAGCCGCAGCGGCGATCTGAAACAGTCCGGTACGTTGGTGGCGGCCGGTGACGTGCTGATGCATGTCGGACAGGGTATTGGCAGCAGCGGGCATCTGTTGGCCGGCAGTGATGAAACCAGCCTGCTGATGCGCGCCGCAGATTTAACCTTGACCAGTGAGGGGCAGCCCCGCGCCAGCGGCAGCCCGTTGAGTGACAAGAATATAAACCTGAACGGCTGGCGGGTTGATATCAGCCAGAGTCAGCTTGCGGCCGGTCGTACCACGCTTAGTAAAGGATCTGGCGGCGTGGTGCTCCGTCAGACAACGGTTGACAGCGGGATGCGGGTCATCAATACGGCAGGCAGTATCGACGCGCGACAGGCACAAGTCAGAGCTGGCCAGTGGGATGTTACCGGCAACAATCTGTTCAGCCAGAAGGCCGTCTGGCCTCAGACCGGAGACGCAGAGAGCCGCTTCGTTGCATCACTCGCCGGATAAACCGGCCACCGTGATGGGCGACGATATCATCGTGCGGGCGCGCATCGTTGACAATCACGGGCGCGATGCGGTGATGGCAGCTACTGCGACGCTGCATCTGAATACCGTCGGGCGCATAAAATAACGGCGATGGAGCGCAGCTGGCTATTGATGCCAGCAGCGTGCGCAGGTTCGGGTGAAGGACAACAAGGGGCAGCGGAAGGATCTCTGGATCAATGACCTGTCCTTAACGCCCAATGCGGAGGGGGGCACCATAGCGTTTTATGAAACGCACGCCGGACGCCAGCGCCCTGACATTGAATGGCAATCTGACCCTCAACGGGGCGGCAAAGTTGATAACTGCGGGTGGTTGAGCTGGAAACCTGAAACGTGGACTTCAGCAGGAAGGTACTGCCCGTCGCGCCGGTTTGCGTGCGCGGCAAGAAGGTAAGCAACAGCTGAAGCCAGCGGTGACCATCGCCAGCCGGTCAATAACAGCGGCTTGAGGCAACTCGCATTCACCCAGGCTACAGTCTCCACGGTGCAATTTCCGCTGAAAAAGTGAGCGACGGAGAGGCGGCACAAGATGCAGTATGCATTAACCTTGCAACGGCCTGACCCAACCCATACCGGTAATCCGGCCATTAATAAAACCAGTAAAAAGAAGCCGCGGGCATAAATCTGGCCCACTGCGCCAACGTCGGGATCTCTGGCCACGAGCTGCGCCCAGAGCGTGCCACCTGGCTATTTGTGCCAGTTCCAGGATAAACGGTGACTGAAACGGCAATAAAGTGAAGGAGCAGGGTGGATTAGCCGGCTAAATTCAATACAATCACAGGCGCATGGCAATGCATGATTGATAATGAGGTAAAGACGTGAGTTATCCGGAGTGGTCTGCATGAAAAAGTGGTTGCTGATGCTGGTGACAGCAATCGCCGCCTTCGGGGCGGCGGCGGCGGAGCATAATAACGATCCACAGAGCACCAGCCGGGCCTTTTACAGCTGGTATCTGACGGCGCTAAGTCAAGAAGAAAGCCCAATCGATGAACACGATCCGCTATTAAATAAATATGTTACCCAGCGACTGCTGCAAAAAATTAACCTGCTGATTAAAAGCCCGGACGGCATGGAAGACGACTATTTCCTGCAGGATCAGGACTACAGCGACGGCTGGGTCAATAACGTCAGCGTCAGCAGTTTCACCTGTGAGGGTAACCGCGCGGCGGGTGACGTCACGCTCGGAAGCGATCCCGGCGACAGTCAACATCTGTTGGTTACGCTGATTCACCAACACGACGGTTGGAAGATCGACGAGGTCCAACCCGAATCGGAACGCCCTGAGCAGTAATTCATTAAAGTGGAAACGCGTGAACTGCTGGCGAAGATCCTCCAGCCGCCGCCGTTCAGTCAACAGTCTCTCACAGCATCGGGTCGCCTGGCGGATCGTTTCGCCGTGCGCCCCTTGCAAAACACCGACAAGTCATACCCGCTGACCGCTGCGCTTCATTAGTCAGCCGCGGCTAAACGCCATGTTTACGCCGGGCTACTCGTGTGCAGCCCCGCTCTTAATCAAATTTTGCTGTAAAAAATCATGAGATGTTGACTGTACCGGCAGCCTGAGATCCAGCTAATGATAAGTTAAATTGCCATCAGGACGTAAAAACTGCATAACTGTGATATTAACTGGTAAGTATGTTTAATGTTTTTTTCTGCGGGTAATAAACGTTACGCTGGAACAAATGTCATGGTGATGAACTGTTCTCTGGCACTGTTGCTAAATCCTGGGCGAATTCATCATGGAAATAGAAAATTATCCTGACCGGACGGTTGATAGCTGGATTTAAGGATGGCACCTTGACCCTGGTGTTAAAGATAAACGTGCAGCGAACTCATTGATGATATTCAATTTCTACCAGTGCGGCCAGGCGTTAAACAGGCCATCTGTCAATGTCCGCACCGGGCAGGCAAACGGGATATTCAGTTAGCCATAAAAATATTTTTTGCCCCGCCTACCCTAAACTTGCCATCACCAATGCCACGATCAGTTTTCACCACTGTTGGGATAGTGGTAAACACTGCGGCTGATGTCCAGCAGACGGCAACTGCGGCGTGTGCCAACTTGATAAGTATTTTGTAAAAAATTAACGGCTTGACGCTTGTCTTTGGTGGTGAAAAAGTGCTTCAGCACGCTTTGCAGCATCTCTTTGTCTGAGGACATAAGCTGTAATTCACGTTCAATACGGTGAAGTTTCTCCTCCATGTCTCTCATTTTCCTCCCCTTTTCTGAAGATAAATCAGCATACTTCTTTTTCCAGCTGTACAGGGTTGCTGCGGAAATTCCCAATGCGTCACAGATTACATTTACCCTGGTTCCGTCTTCAGAAGCTTTAATGGCGCTGGTGATTTGCTCTTCGCTGTATCGTGACTTTCTCATAATGCTATTACCTTTCTTAACAATACTTGAATAAGTGTGACTTAATTAATAAATGGATCTGTTATTTCAGATATTATCTAATCCTGAGAAATCAGGTGATTGGGCTGTCATACCTTACGTTAGGTTATTATGAGGAAAATAACATTATGGGATTCATCCTATTTTTTTAAAAAAGAGTTTTGACGGCTTTTGATATTGTTTATTTTGCTATCAGTTCCTCTCATCTCAATTCAAACCATTAGTATAATTAGGAAAATTCGCGCGGGATGTAAAAACTGTGCTACTTCAATCCGGTTCAACGGGTTATGTAAAAATTACCGCTAACTGTCGTCGCCAGAGATCCCCCTGATAGTAAAATTGAATCAGGGACAGGTTAAAATCAGGCTTTTCAAGCAGTAACAACGTGCCCTTTTAAAACCCGGGTATTTTGAAGGGTGAAATTATTTTAAAAATTCAAATTTGCCACCAGCGATAAAACCCACAGACAGGTTAAACGATGTTAAATATCAAAGCGGAAATAAGGAAAGGTTGTATTTACCCGGTCGAAAAACGCCCTGGTTTGACCTGGATAAAACTTTCTAAAGCAAAACATGTGAAAAGACGCCTGACATCCGTAAACGAAAATTTTAATGAGAAAGTTCCGCATCGGTAGTATATCAGCAATCACCACCTGAGCTTTGCCAGCTTGTAAAGGTTTCATATCTTTAACAAGCAAGGTGGACAATCCGGGGACGTCAGACAGGCGATGTAAAGCCGGGTTAGTGCTAAGGCGTAGGCTCGTCAGTGGGTGTTTGGCTTGTTACATCGGCAAACCCCTCTTTGCTACTATGCCAGGCGTTAAGCAGGTTTCGCGTATGCAACGACATAGCCAACAGCCCGCTGGTAACCAGCTTGACATAGCGAGATCAATACCGGCAAAAGCGGCTGGCATAAGACGGCGGCGGCACCGTGCATTTAGGGGGCTGGCGTGAAACATCGTGTCGAGACTCAAACGGTGATGAGCCAGTCGCCTGCTGTCTGTGGCAGAAAAGGGTTGGCGAGCGGGCATGAGGTTGTGGCGGGCATCAGCGCTGCGGATCCCCGCACGGGCATTTAGTTACAGATTGGGCAGCTTTTGTCATTTCGCTGCGGTTGAAAGCTGCTGGCCGGGTAGTCGCCGCAGTCAAAATTCCAGCTGCTGCGCTGTAGCCTCTGGCGGCGCATGGTATTACGGTAAGCCGTTGGCGTCTGGGAAAACTGACGACGAAATACCCGGGAGAAAGTTTGCTGCGAATCGTAACCATATTGCATGGCGATATCAAAAACCGGGCGTTGACTCTGGCGCAGCGCTTCGGCAGCCCGCATTAAACGGCGTTCCCGGATATATCCACCCAACGTCTGTTTTGTCACCGCGCGGAACATTCGCTGTAAATGCCACTTTGAGTAGCCTGATTTTGCAGCCACTTCCTCAATCGACAGGGCTTTGTCCAGATTATTGTCGATCCAGTTGGTCAGGGTGTTGATGATGTCGTCATGCATACATTTTTCTCCCAAATCTCTGACGAAAATGGATTGATACCTCTCGCGGCCTCACTGGTCGGTGAGTATAATTCCTCAAGTTTACTTGAGGTAAAGTGCTAAATGAAAAAAAGTACCCATAATCCCAACAAGCGGGAACTGACTCCTGGTGATGTGGCGCAGCGCTGCGGCGTGGCGGTATCTACGCTGCATTTCTATGAAAGCAAAGGGTTAATTAGCAGCTATCGCAACGGGGGCAATCAGCGGCGTTACACCCGTGACGTGCTGCGTCGCGTTGCGGTGATCAAAATAGCCCAGCGTATCGGCATACCGCTTGCCACCATCGGCGATAGCCTGATGCAGTATTCCCCCGGTAAGCGTATGACCACCAGAGAATGGGCACTGTTGTCACAGCAGTGGCGTGATGAACTGGATCGTCGTATTGAAACGCTGACCCACCTGAGAGACGATCTCGACGGCTGCATCGGCTGTGGTTGCCTGTCGATGGAGGATTGCCCGCTACGTAATCCTGATGACCGCCTGAGCGAACAGGGTACCGGGGCCATACTGCTGGATGTAAAAAGCGTCTGAGCTCCTATACTGATGATTTGATTGCCGACATTAAGGAGTGATGATGATCACTGTGCACCATCTTAACAATTCACGTTCGCAGCGAGTGCTGTGGCTGCTGGAAGAGCTGGAAGTGCCGTATCAGATTAAATGCTATCAGCGTGAGGCCAGCATGCTGGCTCCTGACGAGCTAAAAAAAGTGCACCCGCTGGGCAAATCCCCGGTTATTACCGATGGGAATCGCGTGGTGGCGGAATCCGGCGCGATCCTGGAGTACCTGGCGGCGCATTATGACGCCGAAGATCGGCTGAAACTTTTTGATGATGAAGAGGTAATACAATCGCGTTATTGGTTGCACTATGCCGAAGGTTCATTAATGCCGTTGCTGGTGATGAAACTGATCTTCAGCCGGATGGGTAAAGCGCCGGTACCCTGGCTGCTGCGACCGATTGGTAGTGCATTTGGTAAAGGGGTGCAGAAGGGCTATATCGATCCCCAGTTGGCCACCCATCGCCAGTTTATCGAGCAGCATCTGACCAGCAATGAGTGGTTTGCCGGCAGTCGATTCAGCATTGCCGATGTGCAGATGAGCTTTCCGATACAGGCGATGACCGCGCGCGGTGGTGCCGCTGGCAGCCCTGCGATTCAGGCCTGGCTGGAAAAAGTGCAGTGCCGCGCGGCCTGGCAGCGCGCTTTGGATAAAGGGGGCGAAATTCACCTTGTGTGAACAGTTTTCCCGTCTGTGAAAAAACGTTTTACCCCTCCCGTGCCGGATAACGGTTATAAGAAAATCTTTGCAGTGTACCGGGGCTAATCCCGGTACTATATCAGCGCTTATGGCGGATGTTGGTGCATCGCCAGACAATGGCATGTCAGCGCGAACAGGTGTTGAAAGTACGACATAAAACACTGGATAATCGTTTGCCTGCAATTAATCGTCATCTTGCAAGTCTGTGTTCTGCTGACGGGTATTCGTCACAGTCCCGGCTTAGCGTTTGCCAGCGGCACCAATGACGCAGAATATTTATTACGCACACTATGCGTGGAATAAAAACGTTTGCCTGTATTCGGTTTATGCCCCGTACGATGTACTGTGCGCGGCGAATATTGCACCAGGGATGCAAACGGAGATCGCTGCGCGCCGCAGCGATGCCACGCAGCAACAACTCATAAAAAAAGCTCAGAGGAATACTATGTCTACTCCTTCTCAACCGGCGAGCGGCTCTTTAGACGCCTGGTTTAAAATTTCCGCACGCGGCAGTAGCGTACGCCAGGAAGTGATCGCCGGCTTGACGACCTTCCTGGCGATGGTTTATTCAGTGATTGTTGTCCCATCTATGCTCGGTAAAGCGGGTTTTCCGCCGGCTGCCGTCTTCGTTGCAACCTGCCTGGTTGCCGGATTTGGTTCTCTGCTGATGGGGCTGTGGGCCAATCTGCCGATGGCAATTGGTTGTGCCCTTTCTCTGACGGCGTTTACCGCTTTCAGCCTGGTACTGGGCCAGCAAATTAGCCTGGCGGTGGCGTTGGGGGCGGTATTCCTGATGGGGGGGCTGTTTACCCTGATCTCCGCGACCGGCATCCGCGCCTGGATTTTGCGCAATCTGCCAATGGGCGTGGCACACGGCACCGGCGTGGGTATCGGGCTGTTTTTGCTGCTTATCGCGGCGGACGGCGTCGGTCTGGTGATAAAAAATCCGGGGCCGGGACTGCCGGTCGCATTGGGGCATTTCCCTTCTTTCCCGATTGTCATGACTTTGCTGGGCCTGGCGGTGATTTTTGGTCTGGAAAAGCGGCGCGTCCCCGGCGGTATTTTACTGACCATTATTGTGATATCGGTCATTGGTCTGATATTCGATCCTGCCGTGCGCTATCAAGGGCTGTTTTCCATGCCAAGCCTGAGCGACAAGCAGGGGAACTCACTGGTATTTAGCCTGGATATTATTGGTGCGCTGAAACCGGCAGTGCTGCCAAGCGTGCTGGCGCTGGTGATGACGGCCGTATTTGATGCCACCGGGACCATTCGTGCCGTGGCGGGTCAGGCTAATCTGTTGGATAAAAACAATCAGATTATCAGCGGCGGTAGGGCGCTGACCAGCGACTCACTGAGCAGCATCTTCTCTGGATTGGTCGGTGCGGCTCCTGCCGCGGTGTATATCGAGTCGGCGGCCGGTACGGCAGCGGGCGGCAAAACCGGGCTGACGGCGGTTGTGGTCGGCGTGATGTTCCTGCTCATCCTGTTTTTGTCACCGCTGGCCTACCTGGTTCCGGGTTATGCCACCGCACCAGCACTGATGTACGTCGGGCTGCTGATGCTGAGCAACGTGTCAAAAATCGACTTTAACGATTTTGTCGATGCGATGTCTGGTTTGCTGGCAGCGGTATTTATCGTGCTAACCTGCAATATCGTCACCGGTATCATGCTCGGTTTCGGTTCGTTGATCGTTGGCCGCCTTGTTGCCGGTGAGTGGCGTAAGCTGAACGTGGGCACGGTCGTTATTGGTGTCATCCTGGTCGCATTCTATGCCGGCGGTTGGGCAATTTAATCCAGTTTGGGGCCGTAATTTGCGGCCCCGGCTGCAGATGCAGCCAAATTTTCCCGCTTAACGCACTTCCTGTTTTTCAACGTCTGATGAATTTGCTTTACTATCAGGTGGGCATATACATCGCCATGCCCCAATCCCACTGGAAGACGTATAAAAAAGGAAAACATGGAAATCTTCTTTACCATCCTCATTCTGACGCTGGTTGTCTCGTTGTCAGGCGTGGCTGCTCGTATCATTCCATTTCAAATTCCCCTGCCGCTGGTGCAAATCGCGATGGGAGCGCTGCTTGCCTGGCCAACGTTTGGCCTGCATGTCGACTTTGACCCGGAGTTGTTTTTAGTCCTGTTTATTCCGCCGTTGCTGTTTGCCGATGGTTGGAAAACCCCCACCAGCGAGTTTTTACACCACGGGCGTGAGATCCTTGGCCTGGCGCTGATGCTGGTGCTGATTACCGTTGTTGGCATTGGCTATCTGATTTACTGGCTGGTGCCGGGGATCCCACTGCTGTCTGCCTTTGCCCTGGCTGCCGTGCTGTCCCCTACCGATGCGGTAGCGCTCTCCGGCATTGTTGGCGAGGGGCGCATCCCGAAAAAAATTATGGCCATTTTGCAGGGCGAAGCGCTGATGAACGACGCTTCCGGTCTGGTATCCATGAAGTTTGCCGTGGCCGTGACGATGGGTACGATGGTGTTTACCGTCTCCGGTGCGACGTTGGAGTTCCTCAAAGTGGCTATCGGCGGTTTGCTGGCGGGCATCACCATCTGCTGGCTGTACGGTAAATCTCTGCGCCTGTTCAGCCGCTGGAGCGGTGACGATCCGGCAACGCAGACGGTACTGCTGCTGCTGCTGCCGTTTGCTTCCTATTTGATTGCGGAACATATTGGCGTTTCCGGCATTCTCGCGGCGGTGGCAGCGGGTATGACCATCTCGCGTTCCGGCATTATTCGCCATGCTCCGCTGGCAATGCGACTGCGTGCTAACAGCGTCTGGCAGATGCTGGAATTTGTCTTTAACGGCATGGTCTTCCTGATGCTGGGCTTGCAGCTGCCGGACATTCTCGAGGTATCGTTAAATCAGGCGAATGCCGATCCTGATGTCGAGCTGTGGGCGCTGTTTGCCTCGGTGGTTCTGATCTATGCTGCGTTGATGATTGTGCGCTTCGGATGGCTGTGGACGATGCGTTTGATCAGCCGCCGAATGTTGAAAAAACGCCCGATGGAGTTTTCCAATTACTCAACGCGCGAGCTGCTGATTGCCTCATTTGCCGGCGTACGTGGGGCAATCACGCTGGCCGGTGTGCTGTCTATTCCGCTGTTACTGACCAACGGCAGTGATTTCCCGGCGCGTTATGAGTTGGTGTTCCTGGCAACCGGGGTGATCCTGTTCTCGCTGCTGATCGGGGTGATGGTGCTGCCGGTGCTGCTGCGCGGCGTTGAAGGGATTGATAAATCCGTGCATCGGCGCGAAGTACAAACGGCGCGAGCATTGATGGCGGCCACTGCTATTGAAAGCCTGCATCACATGGAAGAGCGGCTGGCCTCCGATGCCGATGAGAACATCGATAGCGAGCTGCTAAAAGAGGTTAGCCTGCGCGTGTCGGGCAACCTGCGCCGCCGGGTTGATGGCAAAGATGATATGGAACGTGCGCTGTATGCGGAAAATCTGGAGCGCCGTTTCCGTCTCAACGCGCTGCGTGCCGAACGTGGCGAGCTGTATCATCTGCGCGCCACGCAGAAAATCAGCAACGAAACCATGCGCAAGTTACAGCACGATCTCGACCTGATGGAAACGCTGCTGACGGATAAAGAGGAATAGCGCTCTGTTGCTGCCGCGCAGCGGGCGATGCTGGTCGCCTGCTGCCACCTTATAGCGATAAGCGAGGCGTTTCACCCGGCCAAAACTCGCGGCAACAGCCTATCCAGGCCTGGGCGCTGCGCGACAAATAGCTGCCCTCGCGCCAGATTAACCCCAGATCCCACACCAGGTCCGATTCCAGCGGCAGCCACAGCAGCTGGCTTTTGTCCAGACGCTGGCAGATCGGCTCCGGCAGAATGGCTACTCCCATCCCTGCCTGTACCATTGCCGCCAGAAAGTCCCACTGTCCGCTGCGCACCGCAATTTGCGGCGTAAATCCGCTGGACTGAAAAGCCCGCATCAGCTGGCGATTGAGCGAAAATTCTTCGTTATAGATCAATATCGGGTGCCCGGCCAGCTCACCGATGGGCATATGGCTACGGCGTAACCACTCTTCGGTACGTGGAACCAACACGCACAGTGGGTGGCTCATCAGCGCCAGCGAGTTGAGCGGCAGGTCGTCCGCCACCGGCAGGGCGGTCATGGCAATATCCAGACTGCCTGACAGCACCGCCTGTTGCACCGTCAGGCCACCGAATTCGGCGATCCTTAACTCCACGCCAGGGTAGCGCTGGCGGAAAGCGGATATTGAACCGGCAATCTGCATGCCAACCATCGGTGGAATGCCAAGACGCAACTCGCCGGTTTTCAACTGGTTAATATCGCCGATCTCCGCCTCCAGCTGCTTAAACTCTTGCAGAATGGTCAGCCCGCGCTGATAGACCGCCTGGCCCGTGTCGGACAGATGCAGTTTGCGGCCCTCACGGATCAGTAATGTACAGCCCAGTTCATCTTCCAGCTGCCGTAACATCTTGCTGATGGTGGGCTGGGTAACGTACAGCTTCTCTGCGGCACGGGTGAAGCTCTGCTGGCGAACCACTTCGACAAAATAGCGCAGTGCACGAACGTCCATAATTATTCCTGTCTGGCATAGTTCGAATAATTTTAAGTCATTTTTTTCACCCTTCGCCAGCGCTTTATACTCTCTGTCAACTTATCTCCCCCTGTGAGTAAACACGATATGGCATTGGTAACGCGTCAGCAGGCAATGGGCTGGCTGCAACGGGTACAGGTTCCGCTGCAGGTGGCTCTTGTTATGGCTATTTTTATTATATCCGAACAGCTGGTTAGCTGGCTGCGCCTGCCGCTGCCAGCCAATATCGTTGGCATGTTGCTGCTGCTGGCGATGATCGTGCTGCGCGTGCTGCCGCTCGGCTGGGTGAGAGCGGGAGCCAGCTGGCTGCTGGCTGAAATGCTGCTGTTCTTTATTCCGGCGGTGGTGGCTGTGGTTAATTACGCCGATCTGCTGCGCGTAGAAGGCGGACGCATTTTGCTGGTGATCGTCATCAGCACCCTGCTGGTAATGGCTGCGACATCGCTGGTGGTGGACCGCGTTTACCGTTTAGAGATCTGGCTGGCAGCGCGGAAACAGGGGCAGCGCAATGAGTGATTTTGTGATCGGCATTCTGTGTTTGCTGGCGACCCTGGTGGTGTACTTCTGTAATAAGCATCTGTATCGCCGCTGGCGTCGCCTGGTGCTGATGCCGCTGGTGATGACGCCGATGGTGCTGGTGGCGCTACTGGTATTCACTCGCATCTCCTGGCAAGACTATATCGGCGAAAGTCGCTGGCTGCTGTGGCTGCTTGGCCCGGCGACGCTGGCATTCGCCGTACCGCTATATGAGAACCTGGCGATCGTTCGCCGTCACTGGCTGTCTCTTAGCGCCGGGGTGTTCACGGCAACCCTGGTGGCCGTCTGTAGTTCCGTGTGGCTGGCGCGGCTGCTGACGCTACCGGAAGCTGTCCAGCGCAGTCTTGCGGTGCGCTCGATCACCACGCCCTTTGCGCTGGCGGCAGCGAAGCAGGTAGGAGGTCAGCCCGACCTGGTCGCGCTGTTTGTGGTTATTACCGGCGTGTTCGGCATGGCAACCGGCGATCTGCTGTTTCTGCGCCTGGCGATTAAACAGGGGGTGGCTAAAGGAGCCGGATTGGGTGCCGCATCACACGGTGCCGGCACGGCGCGCGCCTATGAAATCGGGCAGCAGGAGGGCGTGGTGTCCAGCCTGGTGATGATGCTTTCAGGCGTGGTGACGGTGATGATCGCCCCTGCCATTGGCCATATGATGTGGGCAACAAGCTGAAACAGATACTTGCATTTTGTATTGTTATGTTACTTAAATGCAATATTTTACTCCGGCTTCCCATATAATTCCTTGTACGCCTGGTTTACTCTTCAGGGCAAACGCATCAAGGCGTAAGTTACATTAACCGGGAGAAAATAATGAAAAGAGTGGCATTGACAACGGGCGCGGTGGCGCTGTTGGCGCTGGTGGGATCTGCTCAGGCTATCGAAGGTAGCGTGAACGTAGGCAAAGATTACACCGACGTGCATGCAGGGCTGGGCACCACTACGCCCGGTTTTGCGCTCTCTGGTGACTGGTTGCGCAGCGATCATGACGGCAATGTGTCCAGCATTGGCCTGGGCTACAACGTGGCAATTGGCGATGTGTTCCTGTCTCCGACGGTGAAAGCCATGTCGACTAACCCGAAAGACTCGAAAGATGGCTACGCGATTGCGGTTGGCGGCGGTGTACGCGTGCCGGTAACCAAAATGTTTAATCTGTATGGCGAGTATTACTTTTCACCGGATGCTTTCTCCAGCCATATCGACAACTATCAGGAAGCCTCTGTTGGCATGAGCTTCCAGCCGATTTCGCTGGTTGACTTCAGCGTGGGCTACAAGTACATGGCCCTGAACGGCAAGGACGGGCGTAAAGACAACGTGGTCGCAGATGGCCCATACGTCGGCGCGGCACTGCACTTCTGATATTAACGTGGGGCGACCGTAAACGGGTCGCCCCGGCAGCGGGTGAGTAGCTGATTGCTAACTAATGCCCTTTCCCGCCTTCAATCCCCACACCGGTTTGTGAACGTACAAACTGCGCGCGGAAGCGCAGCCGTTCCCCGGCACCCTGTGCGGAATTATCCGTGACGGAGAAGAGCCAGGTGCCAATAAACGCTACCAGCATGGAGAACAAAGCGGGATACTCATACGGGAAAATTGCCCGCGTATGGCCCAGCACCTCCACCCAAACGGTTGGGCCGAGGATCATCAAAATAACCGCCGTCAGCAGGCCCAACCATCCGCCCGTCATCGCCCCTCGCGTGGTCAGCTTCGACCAGTACATCGACAGCAGGATAATGGGGAAATTACAGCTGGCAGCGATAGAAAATGCCAGTCCGACCATAAAGGCGATGTTTTGCTTTTCAAATAAAATGCCCAGCAGGATTGCCACCATACCGAGCGCGACAACGGTGATTTTCGATACGCGCAGCTCGTCACGTTCGCTGGCCTGGCCTTTACGCATCACGCTGGCATACAGGTCGTGTGAAACCGCTGAGGCTCCCGCCAGCGTCAGCCCGGCTACCACCGCAAGGATAGTGGCAAAGGCCACGGCAGATATAAAGCCTAAGAACAGACTGCCGCCGACCGCATCGGCCAAATGAACCGCCGCCATATTGTTACCACCGAGCAGCGCCCCGCCGGCATCTTTGAACGCCGGGTTGGCTCCGACCAGCAAAATGGCGCCAAAACCGATGATAAAGGTCAGGAAGTAGAAGTAACCCATCAGGCCGGTAGCATAGAACACGCTTTTACGCGCTTCCCGCGCATCGCTGACGGTAAAGAAGCGCATGAGAATATGCGGCAAGCCGGCAGTACCAAACATCAGGCCTAGGCCGAGTGAAAGGGCAGAGATCGGATCGTTGACCAGCCCGCCAGGGCGCATTATGGCAATCCCCTTCGGATGGACCTTCATTGCTTCGCTGAACAGCGTATCAAAGCTGAATCCAACGCTTTTCATCACCATGATGGCCATAAAACTGGCACCAAACAGCAGCAGTACAGCTTTGATGATCTGTACCCAGGTGGTGGCCAGCATGCCGCCAAACAGCACGTACATCACCATCAGTATGCCCACCAGCACCACGGCAACATGGTAGTCCAGGCCGAACAGGAGTTGGATCAGTTTACCCGCGCCCACCATCTGCGCAATCAGGTACAAAGCCACCACCACCAGTGAACCGCAGGCCGACAGCGTGCGGATTGGCTTCTGCTGCAGCCGGTAAGAGGCCACATCGGCAAAGGTATAGCGGCCAAGGTTACGCAATCGCTCGGCGATCAGGAACAGGATAATCGGCCAGCCGACCAGGAAGCCGAGCGAGTAGATAAGCCCGTCATAACCCGAAGTGTAAACCAGCGCGGAAATGCCGAGAAACGAGGCGGCAGACATGAAATCCCCGGCCATTGCCAGCCCGTTCTGAAACCCGGTGATATTGCCGCCAGCCGTATAGTAATCGCTGCGTGAACGAGTACGTTTGGAAGCCCACCAGGTAATTCCCAGCGTCAGTGAGACAAAGAGCAGAAACATCACAATCGCTTCAACATTGACTGGCTGGCGTTCAACCGCACCGCTAATGGCATCGGCGGCCATTGCAGGCCGCTGTAGCAGCACCGCCAGTACGGGTAACAGATCACGTTTTTTCATCCTCTCACCTCATTCAGCAGTTCGCGGGTCAGGCGATCGAACTCGCCGTTGGCGCGCCAGACATAAATACCGGTCAGCAGGAATGAGACAACGATCAGCCCAACCCCGATGGGAATGCCTCGCGTGACGCTGGTGCCGTGATACAACGGTGCACCAAGCCAGCCGGGCGCGAAGGCGATCAGCAGAATAAAGCCGACGTAGAGGACTAACATCATGATGGATAGCAGGGCGGCGAAACGCTGGCGTTTTTCCACCAACACCTTGAAACGATTGCTTTTCTCAATTCTTTCGTAGAGGACATCATTCATCACAGCATCTCCAGAGGTGATATCCCTCATGATTGAATCTGCTGCCTTAACCGCGGCAACGGCAATGATGTGGGATACATATTGTTGTTATCAATCTATCGTGCTGACGATCAGGAGGTAATAAGACAGGCAATCAACAGGGGCCAGCAGCCCCCGTTGCGGTTATGGCATTTTAATCGACAGTTTTTCTTCGAGTAATTTGTCTACCACGCCGGGATCGGCCAGCGTAGAAGTATCGCCGAGATTGCTGGTATCGCCGGTGGCAATTTTGCGTAAAATACGGCGCATAATTTTCCCCGAGCGGGTTTTGGGTAATGAATCGGTCCAGTGCAGCACGTCCGGCGTAGCAATGGGGCCAATCTCTTTACGCACCCAGGCACGCACTTCGCTGTACAGCTGCGGCGAAGGTTCTTCACCACTGTTCAGCGTTATATAGGCGTAGATTGCCTGGCCTTTTAAAGCGTGTGGAATCCCGACCACGGCGGCTTCAGCAATTTTCGGATGCGAGACCAGCGCGGACTCGATCTCTGCCGTGCCCAGCCGATGACCGGAAACATTCAGTACGTCGTCGACGCGTCCGGTTATCCAGTAATAACCGTCTTCATCACGGCGAGCGCCGTCGCCGCTGAAATAGCGGTTTTTGAAGGTGGAGAAGTAGGTCTGCTCAAAGCGCTGATGATCGCCAAATAGCGTGCGCGCCTGGCCAGGCCAGGAATCAACGATAACCAGATTGCCTTCGCTGGCACCTTCCTGCAGATTACCTTCGTTATCGACCAGCGCTGGCTGTACGCCAAAAAATGGATGGGTAGCCGATCCGGGTTTCAGCGCGGTGGCTCCGGGGAGCGGAGCGATCATAAAACCGCCTGTTTCCGTCTGCCACCAGGTATCTGAAATGGGGCATCGGCCATTACCGATTTTTTGATGGAACCACTCCCAGGCCTCCGGGTTGATCGGTTCACCTACTGAGCCAAGGATGCGCAGGCTGGAACGATGGGTGCCGGCAATCGCTTTATCCCCTTCGGCCATTAACGCGCGCACTGCCGTGGGCGCCGTATACAGGATGGTCACCTGGTGTTTATCCACCACTTCGGCCATACGACTTGGTTTTGGCCAGTTAGGCACTCCTTCAAACATCAGCGTGGTGGCACCACAGGCCAGCGGACCGTACAGCAGGTAACTGTGTCCGGTAATCCACCCGACATCGGCGGTACACCAATAGATATCCTCCGGGTGATAATCGAAAACGTATTTGAAAGTGGTCGCGGCATAAACCAGATAACCGCCAGTGGTATGCAGCACCCCCTTTGGTTTGCCGGTAGAACCGGAGGTATACAGGATGAATAATGGGTCTTCCGCGTTCATCTCTTCAGGCTGATGCTGCTCGCTGGCACTGTTCATCCGCTCATGCCACCAAAGGTCACGGCCGTGGTGCCAGTGAATATCTTTGCCGGTGCGCCTGAGGACAATGACTTTGTCGACGCTGGTCACCCCGCGATCAGTCAGAGCATCATCGACGTTTTGCTTCAGCGGAATGGTGCGTCCGGCACGCACGCCTTCGTCGGCGGTGATCACCAGACGGGCATGACTGTCGATAATTCGCCCGGCGACGGCTTCCGGTGAAAAACCGCCAAAGATAACCGAATGCACGGCACCGATGCGCGCGCAGGCCAGCATTGCCACAGCGGCTTCTGGCACCATTGGCATATAGATCGCCACCACATCACCCTTTTTGATTCCCAGCGCTTGCAGGGCATTGGCAAAGCGACATACGTCGTGATGCAGTTCGCGGTAAGTAATGGTTTTGCTTTCGCTGGCGTCATCCCCTTCCCAGATAATTGCCGGGCGATCGCCGCGCGCTGCCAGATGCCGGTCGAGGCAGTTGGCGGCCAGGTTAAGCGTGCCGTCCTCATACCAGCGAATGGAGATATTGCCAGGGGCAAAGGAGGTGTTCTTTACCGTAGCGTAAGGTTTTATCCAGTCCAGGATCTTGCCTTGCTCTCCCCAAAATGCCTCGGGGTCCTGTATCGATTGCTGATACATTAAGTGATACTGCCGGGGATTTATCAGCGTATTTTGCGCAATGTTGGCCGGGATAGGGTAAATATGTGAATGGCTCATGGCTGCCCTCCTTGAAGATTGTTGATGATATGTCAATCAAAGGTTAAAGGGAGGTATAAGCATGGCTTTGTTTTCTTTTTGCGCGGCAGATCACGCAGATGGAATAGATGGATGGATGACCTAAAATCAGCTAAACCATAACAACATTCCTAAAACCCTGATCGGGGTGCCTAAAAAATAAGCACATAGACCATTTAGTTTCTGCGGGGAAATGCATGTGTTATGCATAGATATGCGTTATTAATGGGAAAAATTTTCTTTAATAACAGTGAGTTATTTTCCCTTATTGTTAATTGGCTTTTCTCCAGCCGGAAGCAAAGCAAGTAGCCACATATCGCGTAGGGTTGCATTCACACTATCGGAAATGGTACTGATTACGCGCCTCTATTCAGGCATCACCCATCAATTACCTGTGAATTGCCGAATATCGGTCAGCCTCCTTTGAGTGTCATTCACTCCGTATGAACTACGCGGAAAGCAGGTTTTGTTAAGGAAAAAGACAAGTTATGAAAGCAGTAAAATTCAGCCTTGCCTGGCAAATACTGATTGCGTTAGTACTGGGGATTAGCGTTGGTGCCGTGCTGCATAACCAGCCGGAGAATCGTGAATGGCTAGTCACTAACATTCTCAGCCCGGCAGGTGATATCTTTATTCATCTGATTAAAATGATCGTCGTACCGATCGTGATTTCCACTCTGATTGTCGGTATTGCCGGCGTAGGGGATGCGAAAAAACTCGGGCGGATCGGCGTAAAAACCATCCTCTACTTCGAAGTGATCACCACCATTGCCATCGTGGCAGGAATAACCCTGGCGAACGTGTTCCAACCCGGCTCCGGCATCGATATGTCTACGCTGGCAACGGTGGATATCTCTAAATATGAAGCCACTACGGCGCAGGTGCAGGGACAACCACATAGCCTGGTTGCCACCATCCTGTCGTTGATCCCGCAGAATATTTTTGCAGCGATTGCTAAGGGCGAGATGCTGCCTGTCATCTTCTTCTCGGTGCTGTTTGGCCTCGGTCTCTCTTCACTGTCCGCTGAACACCGTGAGCCGCTGTTGAAGGTGTTCCGTTCAACGTCGGAAACGATGTTTAAAGTCACCAATATGATCATGCGCTATGCGCCAGTCGGGGTGTTCGCGCTGATCTCGGTCACCGTGGCTAACTTCGGCTTTGCTTCATTATGGCCGTTAGCAAAGCTGGTGCTGCTGGTGTACTTTGCAATCCTGTTCTTCGCGCTGGTCGTGCTGGGAGCCGTTGCACGCTTCTGCAATCTGCGTATCACCACTCTGATACGCATTCTTAAGGATGAGCTGATCCTCGCATTCTCTACCGCCAGTTCTGAGACCGTGCTGCCTCGTATCATGCAGAAGATGGAGGCTTACGGCGCGCCGAAGTCGATCACCAGCTTCGTGGTACCAACCGGCTATTCGTTTAACCTCGACGGCTCCACGCTTTACCAAAGCATCGCGGCGATATTTATTGCCCAGCTGTACGGTATTGAAATGTCGATCGGCCAGGAAGTGATACTGGTACTGACGCTCATGGTGACGTCGAAAGGGATCGCTGGCGTACCCGGTGTTTCCTTCGTGGTGTTACTGGCCACGCTGGGCAGCGTAGGGATTCCGCTGGAAGGGCTGGCCTTTATTGCCGGTGTAGACCGCATCCTTGACATGGCGCGTACCGCGCTCAATGTGGTGGGTAATGCGCTGGCGGTGCTGGTCATTGCCAAGTGGGAAAACCAGTTTGATGCCGAAAAGGCAGCATCCTATGAGGTAAAGCTTAAGGGCCTGCCTTCAGTCTGATAAGCTAACGGGCTTGGGATCCTCCCCCGGCCCGTTTTGTCTGCCCCTTGCTGGCTGGCGAATTCATCCCTTCTGGTCACATCATTCCTCTGAGCTGTTACCTTTTTACTGATTCAAACAGCACAGATTATAAATTAGTCTGAAGAGTATTTTTAATGAAGATGCATGTCTGTGCAGTTAGCTTACCCTTTAGCTTATTGCACAGTGCCTGAACACGAGCTGCCATTCGTTTTTCCCCGTTAACAAAATTTCTTCAATTCGCTAAAGTTCCATTAATGTCTGCCGAAAACATAAAATAAATTATCGTTTCTTCCTGCCAGCTTTACGCTGATCCATTAAAAGGATTTGATTTATGCGCAACAATCTTCCCATCACTCAGCAAGAATATGTTTTCGGCGACGATGCGACATTGATGTCAACAACCGATGCTAACAGCGTGATCACCTACGCCAACGATGCTTTTATTGAGGTCAGCGGCTTCACGTCTGAAGAGATTAACGGGAAGCCACATAATATCGTGCGCCACCCGGATATGCCGCCGGAAGCCTTTGCCGATATGTGGTCGACGCTGAAACAGGGCGAGCCATGGACGGCCCTTGTGAAGAACCGCCGCAAAAATGGTGACCACTACTGGGTGCGAGCCAACGCTATCCCGGTCGTGCGCAATGGTCATGTAAAGGGCTATATGTCAGTTCGAACTAAACCCAACCAGCAGGAGATCCGCGCCACCGAGAGGCTATATGAGAAATTCCGTGCAGGAAGAGCCAAGGGGCTGCGGTTCCATAAAGGGTTGATTGTGCGTAGCGGACTGATGAGTTGGCGCTCCCTGTTTAAAACGCTGCCACTGCGCTGGCGGATCCGCAGCACGCTAATGCTAATGCTGCCGCTGGCAACGCTGGGCGTATGGGGATTAGGAGTTAGCCACAGCGCACTGGCCATGTTCACTGCAGGGATGGCGCTGCTGCTGCTGCTGGCTTGCGTCTGGCTGGAGATGCAAGTCTCACGGCCAATTGAGCGTGTCTGCCAGCAGGCGCTGCGCGTTGCCAGCGGCGCTGACCACAGAGTAGAGCAGATGGAACGGGTTGATGAAGTTGGCACCACGCTGCGTGCCATCGGTCAGCTGGGGCTGATGTTTCGCTGGCTGGTGGATGATGTCAGTGGTCAGGCAATCAATGTATTGAGTGCCAGTGACGCCATTGCGCAAAGCAACGGTGAACTGAGCCGCCGCACCGGGCAGACGGCGGCCAACGTTCAGCAGACGGCAGCCACCATGAATCAGATGACCGCAACGGTGAAGAGCAACACCGAAACCGCCACCAAAGTAAACAACCTGTCGAACGATACCAGCAACGCAGCCATTAAGGGCGGAAATGCCATGACCGACATGGTCAAAATGATGGCGGAAATTACCGAGAGCTCGAAAAAAATTACCAGTATCACCAGTGTGATCGACGGTATCGCTTTCCAGACTAATATTCTGGCGCTTAATGCAGCCGTGGAAGCTGCCCGTGCCGGGGAGCAGGGCAAAGGCTTTGCGGTGGTGGCGGGAGAAGTTCGCAGCCTTGCGCAGCGTAGCGCCAAGGCAGCCAGCGAAATTAAAACGTTGGTGGAAAGCAGCGCACATAAGGTGAAATCAGGCACAATACATGTCAATGAAACGGGCAAAACCATGGAAAATATCGTTTCACAGGTGCAGAACGTGTCGTCATTGATTGCTCAGATCAGCGAAGCCAGCGCCGAACAGGAGATCGCTATCAGTGAGATTGATCTGGCGGTGGAGGAACTGGACAATATTACTCATCAGAATGCTGCGAGGGTGGAAGAAGGGGCGCAAGCTTCCGAACGTATGGCACGCCAGTCTACGCGTCTGGTAGAAGCGATCAGCGTATTCCGATGATTTTCTAAATATAATGTTTGGGGGTGACGAGTATGCAGGTCACCCCAGCTGAAGCATTTGCCATTTTTGTTTAAGTGCGAATCTCACCCGCCGCCGTTGCAATATTGAACCTCTCTTATTGGCTTTTTGATGCCCCGGTAGCTGATTCTGCGGGTTGGCAAAAAAAACGGCCTTCATCGACTTAACAGCAACGTGGGCAGGATGAAAAAAGCAGAGAGCGATCTCTGCATTGCCCGTGCCTGGTGATGGCATAGGGTTTTTATCGTTATGTGGCACAGCAGCACCGGGAAGTCATTTAAATAGTTGAATTTACGATGTTAATGAAGGTTGCTTTAAGGTAATGACCTGTGAACGGTCCACAGGGTTTATATCAATTTAATTTTAAACAGGCGTGAAGGTTAAATTGAAGTTGTGATATATACATGATTTTAATTTCTATTTCTTACTAATTTTTTTATAAAAAACTCAATCATATATTATTTTTTTAATTCTATTGAAAAACCATCCCCCGCTATATATTCTTCTGCATACTCTTGCTTCTGCTGAATTTTCAGTGCGTCTTTTTAATTAATGAAAATGATAATAAGTTCCGTTGTTGTTTCAGGCATGATATTAATTACCCCAGCCAGCGGAGATTACTGTCGGCAGGACCGCTATATATTGTGGTGTCCGGGAAGTTATTTTTTCGCGCGCAAGGTCAGGTAATTTTTTTATTACATTCAAACATAATATCTCAACCTGGGAAATAAACCGTGCTGGCTAAAACAACCACGAATACATCGCTATTTCCGACTCACATGACCAACCCCCGCGTGGCTTCAGAACCCGAAGAGCGCTGGTTCAATGCAAAAGATGAGATGACCGACATCTGGCACGATGTCATTGAGGCGGAAGCGGATGACGCCTGGTATGATGCCGAAGACGGACCTCCTGCTGACAACAGTCCCGCAGCTCAATCTGCAGATCCGCCGGTTTCGCCAGGGGAAGACTGCCTCCGGGGCCTCAGGCAGGTCATCAGAATAATGGGCGATGCGGGTCAGAGCGAGCTGATTTCCGTACTGATGGCAAAAATGTTTCCTGATTTGCCGGCGGGTATCATCATGGCCGCCGGCAGTCTGTACACGGCCATTATTGAAAAAAGAGAAACCGACAGCGCCGTATTACATGCCCTCGGGCTGATGTCCGGCTATCTTCCCGCCATCTCCGGGCTGGCCGCTTTTATCAGGAGTACGCTAATCAGCTGTCCGGGCGGCGGGTTCCTGCAGGAGACCCCGGGCGGCCATGACGGCCATCAGGATGAGCTGTACACGGCGCTGGCCCTGGCGGCCGTTGCTGCCAGCTGCTTTATCACCGGTAACAGCTCCCCGCAGCGCGCCGTCTGCCGGGTACCGGCCGCCCTGACCCGGCTGCTGCTGCGTGCCTGTAAATACTGGCGGGCGCTGGGCGTCATGGTGCAGAACGGCACTCTCGCGGAGGAAACCGCCCGCCCGCCGGCTTTCGAGGTCGACTCCAGCATTGAAACGACCGCCTGCGCCGGGGAAGCTTCAGGCTCCGGCGTGGCTGACGGTGCCGCAAAAACCGTCATCACCGGCCTGACATCGAACTCAACGGTGACCCCTGAAGCTTACACAAAGGCAACGGCAGCAAACCGGCAGAGGCAAAGCCGGGGACGTGCGTACGGCGTGGCAGAGCAGGCACACGTTCTGGCAACGCAGAAGCTGATGATGGAAAGCGGGCTGTCCGGCCTGGATTATTGCGCCACCCGCCGGACACGGACGCGCCAGCGGCAGGGCGGCGTGGACATCACCCACACGCATTTCAATACCCGGTGTGACGCCACGCCGCATCCGGTTGCGCTGCCCGCATCCGCCACGGTTTTTCAGGAGCAAGCGCAAGAGCCGGTACCGCAGAGGAGCCAGGCGGCAGACAGGCCGTACGTATACACCGTTATTCCCGTGGCAGCCTCTGCTTCAGTACTCAGTGCAAACCCCCGTACGCTGGCGATGAAAAGCCGGGTGGTGATGGCTGCCGGCGCCGTCACCGCCCTGACCGGGCTTGCATTCGGGGGCAGGAAGCTGTGGGACACGTTCATTTCGCCGCATCGCGGCGAGGATATCGCACCATCACCGGAGGCGCATAAGGGCAACCGGCAACACCACCGGACAGTGACGGAGAAAACCAACACGCGGCTGGCGAGGAAAATGCAGAAGCTGGGCATTCTTGATGAAACGAGGCGTGCCGGCTCCTTTCAGAAGGAGGAAATCATTGCCGCCGTCGGCATCGCGCTGTTTGCACCCGACCCGCATTTTGTTTACGGCGTAACCGAATTTGATAACAGGCTGCAAGAGGTGGCAAAAACGATCCTGAGGGCAGAAGAGCTTTATGGCGGCTGGGCGGACGAGGGGATCAGCGCCGTGCGTGCCGGGATGGTGGTGCGGAGCTGGCTGTTTAAAAACGTACTGGGGATGCCAGCCGAATCCTTTCTCGCCCGACAGCTGGCGGCATTTACCAACCCAGAGGACTTTACCGCCTCCGTCATGAATACCCTGCTGGAGTCAGACGTACTGCGATCGGCCGGTATAATCGATCTGGAAGCGCTCAGTTTTGGACAAACTCAGCAGTTCGAAAAGTTCTGGAACTACGCGCTGGACAATACGCTGCCCGTCAGGCGTTTTGCCGAAGCGGGCGGGGCGAACTCCCTGAGCGCCACGGACGACGATTTTGTCTGGTTACATTCCGGCGCGCTGTGGCTGAAAGACGCGGGGGCGACACTGGGTGAGTTCAGTGCAGAAGCGTGTCAGACGTTCGGGAAGGCGCTCTGGCAGCGGGCGGAGGCTGGCGATATGAATGTCAGTTATCTGAGATACCTCACCCTGCCGGCCCTGCTTTTTGAGGCGGTGAGCCATCCTGGAAAGGCTTTCGGTAACCAAGATGATGAATTTATACACCGCCTGAAAGCGGTTAATGATTATGCTGAATTTCGCAGGATCACTGCGCTGTATTATGCCGACTTTCGCGCAAAAGTTGACGAATTCAACGGGGCTTCAAAGGATTGGAAATCGCGGGGAGCGATAGCGGATAACTATGTCGGGCAATGTCCAGATCAAACGCTGATCGATATGGGAGACATTCCCCTTCCCCCGGTGTTGGGGGGGCGACCTTATCCGTTTAATTCAAAGGATTTACCCTCTGATCCAGTGCTCAAAAGTGGTAAAAAGGCCGTCAGACAAGCCTATCTCAACGGCAAGACAACGCCTGGATGCCCACTCACTGATGTCACCGCCGAGTTCACATCAATAACCCGACGGCTGGCGGTTGCATTCTCTCAGGTTGATGAATATATCATCGGCATGGCGCTGGCCGCTCTTGATAAAGGTGAGCTGGACTTTATTCATTCAGAACAAGCCACTATCAGACAGGTGACATCAAAACTGTGCCGCGTTGCGCCTTCCATTAAGGAAGGAGTAAAGGAGCTAAAGAATACTGACCTTTTCTCCGTTGTCGTTGGTAAGGACGAGAGGATCTACACATTCGTGGCCAAAAAGGAGGGGGGATATGATGTCAGGCGGGTTGACAGGGATGTTGCAAAATATATTGAGTATGATCTTTTCGGGTCAGGCAAGGGAAGTCAGGTGGCCGTAAGAAATGATGGTGTCGTGTTATTCCCCACAACTGTATCAGGTAAGCCGCGCGTTCCCTACGTTCAAAGTTTTTCTGTTTTTCCCTCCCCCATTAAGGGGGCGGATGTGACATTGGTTAACTTAGTAAAGTTTATTAAAGACAAACACCAAATCGATTTTTATAAAAAATGTGGGCGTCAGGATATGATGCTTCCACTAATGAGAAGATCCGGGATTTTTTCAAACATTTAATTCCTTTCTATGATTGCGTCAATGATAAATTCCCCGCTAATCTCGCATCCTGTATCGTCGATGCATTGGCCTTTATACCCCTGTTTGGCCAGGCTGCAAGTCTGAGCGGGAAGTTTGGGATAAGTCTTTCCAGAGCAGCAGGGGCCGGAATGAAATTTTTATCTGTTGAAACCCTGTCTCAAAATATAGTAAAAACGGCCGGAAAGCAGGCTTTGAAAGAAGTCAGTTTGCCCACCATCAGTGAGCTGGCCTCCGTGGGCAAAACTGCTATACGGACGCTGGATCCGGGATTTGAACTGCTGACTGGCGTGGGTAAATATTCTTACAGGGAACTAAAGAAACTCACGGACTGGGTCAGGGCCGGAAAGGACGCTGACGAAATAAAAAAAATGGAAAGCCTGTTGCAAAGAATGAAAGCTGTCGATGTGATAAGTCCCGAAGAGCCTGTTGCTTTTAAACAGGCATTTCTGCCAAATTCAGCGATAAAAGTCCCGATAAAATCGCTCAGAGGAGAACACGAAAAGGAAGTATATGTGATTATTAATCCTGAAACAGGAGAGGCGTTGGGCGGGGCTTATTACCTTGATAAGGGAAATCTCAGACGCATATCGGATTTTTCAGGTAAAAAGCCACATCAGGAACATGTTGGTGATTTAGAAATAAAAGGGGCAGAAGCTAATTTAGAAAATGGGAATGTAAAAGCTGAAAATTCACATGTTCCTCATCGGAAGGATCTCGTCATACAGTGCACACACCGTTTCAAGCGAGGTATCACGGAACTGTCTGAAAACGTAGCCTTTGAACTTTGTGAGCCAAATGACTTTATAAAATTTAACTTAGAAGATGGCAGGTCAATACAGGGTTTTCTGCCAATTAAGCTATTAGAGATTAATCCTGTACGCTACAGGCTCCTAAAAGGGAGCATGCATAATGCTTATGGAGCAAGCCAATCTGCGGCAAAAAAAATAAGTAAAATGACGAACAGTCAGATAAAAGACTCTTTTGCTAAGTATACGGGCGTAAAAATAAATGATTGCCAGGCTGTTATCCTAAAAGAGCGAGTATTGGAAATTGAAAAGGCTTGTAAAATATATTTTTTGCAGGGTGAGGACAGGATTGTATTGCTTTCTGGCTTCGTTGAGGGAGATCCTCCTTTATTTTTTAATCGGGAGCACTACGGGGTTTTTATATTTGAAAAAATTTTTGAAATGCGTAATTCGGCTCTGTTTGAACATGTGCTAATACATGAAGCTTCCCATGCGATAAATACAAAAGATTATTTTTATCTGCCTAAATATATAATCTTTCCTGATGATAAAACAATAACAGAGTTTTGTGCTAACCTTAAAGAGGAACCCATTGATATCTATAAAAAACATATAGCGGCTTTAGCAGGAGAACCTGGTATGTCAAACGTGATGTATGGTAACGATATGTACCGGGAATTAAATTTTCCCTTAACCCCTGTACTGCCATGGGATGATGCTGCCGTGAACAGTGAAATGCTAGCGAAGGGAGTGACGCTCTCTGACTGGACAATAAATAACGCCGATTCTTTGTCTTTCTACGTATTGGCTCTGGGCACTGATGGGAAAGGTCCGCACAGGATTAACGTTGATCGACTTTTCGAAGATGAAAAAAACAGTGAAAAATTCCCCACTCTGACCACGTAATTCATGCTTTTTCATAGCTTTAAAGAGTCGCATGTGGTGTACAACACGCACTTTTCAGTTTGTATTCACTCAGGCCAGATCTGGCAGTTACCGGTGGTTTATACAGCAGTGTTACCAGAATTAAGATAATCCTGGTTAGAAGGGGTTCCCGGCGCTGCCAGTAGCCCGTTAATCCGCGTGGCCTGAAGTCAGGGCGCGACAGAATTGCTGAACCTTCAGGCCATTAGCGTTGCGCAGCTGTAATGCCAGGTTGATCTCCTCCAGAGTACGCGCATTTTCGGCCAGTGGCGCAGCTATTTTTCCATGTCGCTGTAACCACGACGCCACGCTTGCCCAGCTCCACAGCGGCGAGTTGCCGTTGATACGTTGTATCGGCGAGGGAAAATCACCTGTGCCGCGCGTGCCGTCTTTTAGCATGGCGATCGACTGACGGGTCAGATTACTGAGTTGGGCAATATCGCTTAGCCCGACCAGACTGGCATCTACCGCTGTCACCGTTGCGGCCAGTGGAGATGATTCAATTGCGCGCACGGCGCTCATGATGGCGTTGGCAAAGCTGTCACTGTGACGGTCAAATTCAAGGTAAACCGCCTTACCGTAAAAACACACCAGCGCATCATCACAGCCGCTGGCGTAAAGATGGTCTTCAAGCTCAGGAGTTTCTGAAGTGACGTCTTTCAACAGCAGAGTAAAGTGAAAAAGTGGCATAATTGTCTCCCTGACTTTGTCTTCAGTGGGTAAGAATGCTGCTCTGGCAGCTATCGACCTTACGGCGGATTTGGGCGGCATGGTGCTCAGGTACGCGCGGTGTTGACCAAACGCTCATCTGATGCTGTCGATGTTCTGCAATTCCACATATGAGTCGTCCGAAGGCGTGTCCACTGGCTGGCCGAAAACGCCAGTCCTGCTCCATTGCGTATGCTATCGCTGCCTGGATATGTTTATTGGGATGTTCCTTCATCGTCACTCTCAGTCATGTTTACAGGATAAAATCATTGTTGACTGGCGTCAACAGTATGTTCAACTTTTATCCTCTGAAATTTCTGCAGCGATGACCATGCGTTTAAATCAGTTTCTCGCGCTCCCTCTCAAAGATGTTTCGCGCCCTGGGTAACCGGAGTTTGATTATCCGGCACGTTATCCAACGTCTGCTCGAAGCTGCGCAGGCGTTTATAGATCGACATCAGCTCCACCAGTGTGGTCCACGAGTTGATCAGATACTGGAACGAGTTGCGCACCTGGTCGAAGACGTTGGAGATTTGGGTCATCAAACCGAGGGTGATCGCCCCGGAAATAATCGATGGAAAAAGTACAAATATGCTGAAAAGTGCATCCAATTGCAGGTAAAAAACGCGTACCACGTTGAAGTAGAGATAATGAAAATAGAGTCGAAAATAGTTCTTCCGCACCCTGGCGAACAGTTCCCGTACCGTCTGCGGGGCAGCACGTTGCGCATCGTCTTCGCCGTACACCAGCTCTTTACGATAAGCGGCTTCCACCCGCTGATTACGAAACGATAAACCCGGTAGCTTGATGCCGACAACGGCCAGCAGTCCGGTGCCGAACAGCGACCATACTACCGCCGCAATAACCAAAGCATAAGGGATCTGTCCCAGGATCGGCACGGTTTTTACATGCACCGACAGCGCTACCAGCACCGGCAGAAAGGCAATCAGCGTCATAATGGCATTAATAAAACTGACGCCCATGTCTTCCAGCGTAGAGGCAAAGCGCATCGTATCCTCCTGAACACGCTGTGCGGCACCTTCGATGTGCCGTAAGTGCTGCCAGTTTTCCATATAGTAGTCGTTCATGGCCGTGCGCCAGCGAAATACATAGTGGCTGACAAAAAACAGATTTATCACGTTGATCACCACGGCTATCAGCACAATGCTGAGAATGTCGTTAACCAGATGATAAAACGTCTCAATCTTGATGGTATTAGGATGCGCCATTGCCTTTTGTATCAGGTCATAAAACGGTTCATACCAGCTATTGACCGCCACCCCGACCTGCACCGAAAACCAGGTAATGAAGACGATCAGCGAACTGCCCAGAATAGACCAGCGCTGCCAGGGATGTGGGCAGAACACAAACCAGAAAGCCGCGAACAGCAACGTAGCAAGCAGATAATAGCTGTAAAAGCCCAGTGCGCCCGGGGCGATGAAACGCAGTGCGTTCTCAGGCAACGGGCCAGCAGGCAGCAGTGAAAAATGCATCAGACGGGTAAATTCGGCCTCTGCACCCGCAAACCACAGTGCAATTGCCATCAGGCTCCAGATAACCACGCTGCTGAAAAACAGCGCTGGTTTTGGAAAAAATGAGGTAAACATAAGCGCTCCCGGGTGAAAATATGAAGTTATACCGCAATTGATTGTGCTTTTTCTCGCTTCTGTTGTATCGACAAATTTCTGCTGATGAAACCCCCCCCCACCGGCAGATATTTTCGTCGGCAATAAATCAAATCTCTCTTATTTAATTCTACAGATGACATATTTCCCTATACATCCTTTGGCTATTTTGGAACTGAATTTAAATTAACGCTGAATATTTAACGATAAAAGTCGATAACAATCGATGAGCTGCGGGGAATTGACAGAGATTGATTGAATCATCTCAAGTTTGTGGATTATCACCTGTGGTTTAAACCCGCAGAACGACGGCAATCCCGTTGCCCGTCGGGCGCGTGAGATAAACTTTTCGCCAGTTATTGGCGTATTTGCGTTGGGGTCATTTTTCGTATTACGGGAAGTCACTGTCAATGCCAGGCGAATGAATCATGAATGAAGACTCAGATGTTGTGTACCAGCTTTTGGCAAGAAGCGAGGGCAACTGCGCTATTTACATGCTGGATCCAGAGGGGATCGTTGCCAGCTGGAGCCTTGGCGCTCAACACGCCAAAGGCTATCTGCCTGCTGAAATCATTGGCAGAAATTTTAGCTGTTTCTACAGTCAACAGGACCAAATGCTGGGTAAACCGCGGCACGGTTTGCAGGTTGCCCGTGAGGCCGGTCGCTTTGCGACGAAAGGCTGGCGTTATCGCAAAGATGGCAGTGCTTTCTGGGCTCATGAGGTGATCGATGCCGTTTTTGATGATAACGGTAAATTATTGGGCTACGCGAAAATTACCCGTAACTGCACCGGGCAGCTTCAGCAAGATCGGCAGCAGCGCGACCAGACTTTCCGCCTGCTGGTTGAAGGCATTAATGATTACGCTATCTATATGCTTGATTTAAATGGCCTGGTTTTGAACTGGAACGCCGGAGCTTGCCGCGCCAAAGGTTTTACCTGCAACGAGATCATCGGTAAACACTTCTCCTGCTTTTACAGTGAACAGGATCGACGGCACAATCTCCCGGATAAGAACCTGCAGCAGGCCACCGCCACCGGGCATTTTGAGGATAATGGCTGGCGCTACCGTAAAGATGGCAGCGCCTTCTGGGCGCATGTGGTGATTGATGCCATCCGCAATGACGGCGGGGAGCTTATCGGTTTTGCCAAGATCACTCGCGACTGTACCGAAATGCGCGAGTACGAACGGCAGATCATTAATGCTAAAGATTTGGCGGAAAAGAGCAGTAAAAAAATGGCGTCACTTTCGCAGTTTCTCGACTCCATCGTTGCCAACATTCCCTCGTGCGTCATCGTTGAAGACGCCGTCTCGGGCGAAATATTGTTGATTAACAACCGTGCTGAACAGCTGTTGGGCGGCAGCCAGTGTGAATTTATTGGTAAAAAGGCCCAGGAGTGTATGACCCCGGCGATGAGCGCGTACTTTATGCAGCTTTCCGACGCGGCACAGCGTAAAGGGGGGGTACAGCGTAACGAACGGCAACTGGCCACCTCCGGCGGCGACCGAATTATCAGTGCCAGCGCTTCAATGGTGCGTGGCAAAGACGCCCGTCACAGTTACGTGCTGCTTATCGCCGATGATGTTACTGACCAGCGTGCGGCGGATGCGCGCATCCATCATATGGCGCACCACGATAACCTGACCAGCTTGCCCAACCGCGTGCTGTTCAATCAGCACCTGACCACGGCGCTGCGTGAAGATCGTGACGCACAGCGCCTGACGGCGGTGTTGGGGCTTGACCTGGATAACTTTAAAAACGTCAACGATGCGTTAGGCCATCAGGTAGGCGATGCGCTGCTATGTTCAGTCGCCGTTCGTCTGCGCAGCGTGCTGCGCAATCGCGATACGCTGGCACGTAACGGCGGGGATGAGTTTTCGATTGTTCTGCCTGGCTTGTCCCATCCGGAAGAGGCTGAAGCAATGGCCCGTCGCTTGATTGAGACGATTCGGCCGCCGTTTACCGTTCATGGTCACAATCTCTCAATCGGACTGAGCATTGGTATTACTCTCGCGCAGCACGGCATGACCTCGCCGGACTATCTGCTGCGCTGCGCTGATATGGCATTGTATGCGGCGAAACGTAATGGCCGTAATCGTTTCGAACATTTCACCAAAGCGATGGGCGATACGGCGCAGAAACGCCGCATTATTGAGAACGACTTGCGTGAGGCGATCACCTACCGCCAGCTGAAGCTCTATTACCAGCCGATCACCAACAACCAGCATCGAGAGATCATCGGTTACGAGGCGTTGATGCGCTGGCACCACCCGGAAAAAGGCATCATTATGCCGCTGGAATTTATACCGATAGCCGAAGAAACCGGGCTGATCCATAGCCTGGGTACCTATGCATTATACGAAGCCTGCCGCGAAGCGGCGAGTTGGCCCGGCGAGCAGACGGTAGCGGTCAACCTGTCGCCGTTGCAGTTTAAGAACAGCGCGCTGATAGCGGTAGTGGAAGGCGCTCTTAAAGAGTCGGGACTGGCGCCGCACCGGCTGGAGGTGGAAATAACCGAATCGGTATTACTGGATAATACGCTGGCGAATATCGATATTTTGCGAGAACTAAAGGCGCTGGGCGTGCAAATTGCACTGGACGACTTTGGTACTGGCTATTCATCCCTGAGCTATCTGCGATCCTTCCCGTTTGACAAGATTAAAATCGATAAATCCTTTATTAACGATATGCAGGACAGCCGCGAGGCGCTGGCAATTATAAGGGCGATTACCGGCATGAGTCGAAGCCTGGATATCCAGATTACCGCAGAAGGGGTGGAGAGCAACGAGCAGTTTCAGCGGCTGAAAGCGGAAGGTTGTACCCTGTTTCAGGGCTATTATTTTGGCCGCCCGCAGCCGCCGGAGCGCCGCCTCAAAGAATTTTAGTCCAGTGCAATGCGGCGGGCTGACCTGAAGATATCGCGGGTCAGCCTGCGGTGGATGTTAATGATTTTGTGCCATTTTGTTTCTATCTCCTCACGTTTTCTGCGTCATACTGTTACAATATAGCTATTGTTACCGGTAACAGTCACTCTGGTAAATATTTCAGTCAGCGACTATATTCTCCCTACACTTTATACTACTAAAATCAATCCGACCCCATATTAGCCGGCACGACGCTGCTGGTTTGAGAAGGCAATGTCATGTCAGAGCAAAAAAATGGAAGTACACGCAGGGACTTCCTGCTGAAAACCATCACCCTGGCGCCCGCCATGGCGATAGGTTCAGCAGGATTGGGAAGTCTGGCCGCGGTGGCACCTGCTGTGGCGAAGGAAGCTGCAGCAACAGGCCCGAAGCCAGCGCGTGAATATCGGCCGACATGGTTTACCCCGGAAGAGTTCGCCTTCATACAGGCGGCGGTGGCGCGGCTAATCCCGTCTGACGAACGTGGTCCCGGCGCGCTGGAAGCGGGCGTGCCTGAGTATATCGATCGCCAGATGAACACGCCGTATGCCACCGGCGCTAACTGGTATATGCAGGGGCCGTTCCATCCGGATGCGGATAAGGCGCTGGGCTATCAGCTGCCGTTGACACCGCGTGATATTTACCGTCTTGGCCTGGCTGATGCCGACGTGCTGGCAAAACAGCAGTATGGCAAGGTGTTCGCGCAGCTTAACGGCGAACAGCAGGACGCACTGTTACAGGCGTTGGAAGCGGGTAGCGTTGAGCTGCGCCAGCTGCCGGCCAAAACCTTTTTCACCTTCCTGTTGCAGAATACCCGTGAAGGTTTCTTCAGCGATCCGGTGCATGGTGGCAATCAGGGGCTGGTCGGCTGGAAGCTGATCAACTTCCCCGGCGCACGCGCTGACTTTATGGACTGGGTAGAACGTGGCGTACGCTACACGCTGCCGCCGGTATCCATTCGCGGGGAAAGGGATTGAGCATGGCAAACGTACAGAAAAAAGCAGATGCGGTGATTGTTGGTTTCGGCTGGGCCGGGGCGATCATGGCGAAAGAGCTGACCGAAGCAGGCCTGAACGTGGTGGCGCTGGAGCGTGGCCCGCATCGCGATACTTATCCTGATGGGGCTTATCCGCAGGTTATCGATGAGCTGACCTATAACGTTCGTAAGAAGCTGTTTCAGGACCTGTCGAAAAGCACCGTGACCATCCGTCATAACGCGGCGCAGACTGCACAACCGTATCGTCAGCTGGCGGCATTTTTGCCCGGCACCGGCACCGGTGGAGCCGGTTTGCACTGGTCCGGCGTCCATTTTCGCGTCGATCCGATCGAGCTGCGTATGCGTAGCCATTACGAAGAGCGCTATGGCAAAAGCTTTATCCCGCAGGGCATGACGATTCAGGATTTTGGCGTAAGCTATGCCGAGCTGGAACCGTTCTTTGACCAGGCAGAAAACGTGTTCGGGACGTCCGGATCGGCCTGGAGCATTAAAGGCAAAGTGGTCGGCCAGGCGGGTAAAGGCAATCCGTTTGCCGCAGATCGCTCCAGCGACTTCCCGCTCCCGGCGCAGAAGCGCACTTATTCGGCGCAGCTGTTTGCTCAGGCAGCAGAGAGTATCGGCTATCATCCTTACGATCTGCCCTCCGCTAACACCTCCGGCCCGTATACCAACACCTACGGCGCACAGATGGGGCCGTGTAATTTCTGTGGCTACTGCAGCGGCTATGCCTGCTATATGTATTCCAAAGCCTCGCCGAACGTGAATATTCTGCCGGCGTTACGTCAGGAATCGAAGTTTGAACTGCGCAATAATGCGTATGTGCTGCGCGTAAATCTCACCAATGACAAGAAACGTGCCACCGGCGTGACCTATATAGACGCGTCGGGGCGTGAAAACGAACAGCCCGCAGATCTGGTGATCCTGTCTGCTTTCCAGTTCCACAATGTGCATCTGATGCTGCTGTCCGGTATTGGTAAACCTTATGATCCGGTGACGAATGAAGGCACAGTAGGGCGAAACTTTGCCTACCAGAATATCTCCACCATCAAGGCATTCTTCGATAAAGACGTCTTCACCAATAACTTTATTGGTGCAGGCGGTGCGGGGGTGGGGGTTGACGACTTTAACGCCGATAACTTCGACCATGCCAAATACGGCTTTGTTGGCGGTTCGCCGATGTGGGTGAACCAGGCCGGGGTGAAGCCGATCTCCGGTCTGCCGACCCCGCCGGGGACGCCAAACTGGGGCAGCAAATGGAAAGCGGCGGTAGCCGATCATTACACCCATCATGTCTCTATGGATGCTCACGGCGCGCATCAGTCGTACCGCAATAACTACCTCGATCTCGATCCAAACTACAAAGACATCCACGGCCAGCCGCTGCTGCGTATGACTTTCGACTGGCAGGATAACGACATCAAAATGTCGCAGTTTATGCACGGTCGCATGCACAAAATAGCCGAAGCGATGGATCCTAAGCTGATTAGCGGCGCACCGAAAATGCCAGGTACCCACTTCGATACCACCGTGTATCAAACCACACATATGAACGGTGGTGCGATCATGGGTGAAGATCCGAAGACCAGCGCCATCAACCGCTATTTACAGAGCTGGGATGTCCCGAACGTATTTGTACCTGGCGCTTCTGCTTTCCCACAGGGGCTGGGCTACAACCCGACTGGCCTGCTTGCTGCGCTGACCTACTGGTCGGCGAAAGCAATTCGTGAGCAGTATCTGAAAAACCCCGGTCCGCTGGTGCAGGCATAAGGATAAGCCGATGAAAAAGATCACTTTCACTGCCCTGGTGCTGGGCATTATGGCGTTTAACGTTGCCGCAGATGATGCCGCCGTTGAGCAGATCAAACGCGGTGAATATCTGGCGCGTGCCGGGGACTGCACCGCCTGCCATACCAAAGTGGGCGCAGCCGCTTTCGCTGGCGGGCTGCCGATGGTGACGCCCATCGGCACCATTTACTCCACCAATATCACGCCGGATAAACAGTACGGCATCGGTGATTACAGCTACGACGACTTCCAGAAAGCGGTGCGCCACGGCGTAGCGAAGAATGGCGACACGCTCTATCCGGCAATGCCGTATCCGTCTTATGCGGTAGTCAGCGACGAGGATATGCAGGCGCTGTACGCTTACTTTATGCATGGCGTGCAGCCCGTGGCCCAGGCCAATCAGGACAGCGATATTCCCTGGCCGTTATCGATGCGCTGGCCGCTGGCCATCTGGCGCGGCATCTTTGCGCCGGATGTGAAAGCCTTTCAGCCGATAAAAGGCCAGGATGCGGCGTTGGCACGCGGTCAGTACCTGGTTGAAGGGCTGGGGCACTGCGGGGCCTGCCATACGCCGCGCAGTATCACCATGCAGGAAAAAGCGCTGAACGACGCCGAAGGCAGCGATTATCTGTCAGGCAGCAGCGCGCCGATTGACGGCTGGACCGCCAGTAATCTGCGTGGTGACAGCGGCGATGGGCTGGGTCGCTGGAGCGAGGATCAGCTGGTACAGTTTCTGTGTACCGGGCGCAACGATCATACCGCGGTGTTCGGTGGCATGACTGACGTGGTGCAGCACAGTCTGCAACATCTGACGGCGGAAGATGCCACCGCCATTGCCCGCTACCTGAAGTCGCTTGGGGCAAAAGATCCAAACCAGGTGGTATTCACGCCGGATGATACGGTGGCGAAAGCGCTGTGGAAAGGCGACGACAGCAAAACCGGTGCATCGGTTTATGTCGATAACTGCGCTGCCTGCCACAAAACCGACGGCAGCGGCTATCAGCGCTTTTTCCCGGTGCTGCGTGGCAACCCGGTGGTGCTGGCATCCGACCCGACATCGCTGATTCATATCATAATAAGCGGTGCGCAGCTGCCGGGCATGAAGGGCGCGCCGACGACCATCACCATGCCGGCCTTTGGCTGGCGACTGAACGACCAGCAGGTTGCAGACGTGGTGAACTTCATTCGCACCAGCTGGGGTAACAGCACGGCATCCATGGTCTCGGCCAGCGATGTGGCAAAAGTCCGCAAAGATGAAGCGGTGGTGAATCACCAGGGCAATGCGGATGTCGGGAAGCTGTCGCCGTAAAGCTCACTCACCGGCGTACACATGGAGTAAGGGCGACCGTTTACGGCCGCCCTTACTCGTTGGTTGGTGGGTGATGGCAAACCATATTCAGTTGCGGATTCAGTTAAGCCGCTGGCGTAGCGGAATATCCGTTATGCCCCTCTGCCATTAATCTGCAGCTATATATCTAATTTTAACAGGTAAAAAATCCATAAGCTCCTGTTTATTTATTAAATTAGTTTGTAAACAAGAAATAATAATAATACGTTTGTGGACATCGACAGCCAAACCCGGACATTTCACCGCCCTTTTTTATGTCCCTTTTACACCAAATGCCCCTTTTTCTGCCCCTGTAAATGAGCTGTTATGAGCGCATAGTGAATGAGGGCCAGCCTGGTAATTCAATTCAAATCATTCCATGTAACGCAGCAATATTTATGCAATACCCTGTTAACTGGATAAATTTAAATTATTTTCATCCCTCGTTCATACAATGAACAGACATTAACACACATCCAAATACTCCAATAATCACACATGGTTAGCTTTATTTTTGGGGAAGTGGCTGGTAAAGTGGTCGGGCGTGGAAAACGTAAGTCTCGCAAGAGGCTTGATCAATTATCAATGGACTGACTAACTTAATGGCTACATGCAAACAAAAAAATTTAGAATCAATACAGGCTCTACGTGGTTTGGCTGCTATGCTCGTAATGCTCTTCCATTACGGTATATCATTGAATCTTAACGCTGAGAATAAACTTGCAATCCTGCTAAGTCATGGCTGGTCTGGTGTTGATATGTTCTTTGTCGTTTCCGGTTTTATCGCTGCTTACACAGTAAGTATTGATGACAAAGGTTTGCGAGCAAGTATTGAATATCTGATAAAGCGTTTAATCAGAATTGTACCATTGTACTATCTTGTAACAATACTGAGCGCTGGCCACAGCATAGAATCCTTTATCGAGACTGGAAAATCTCTTCTTTTCATCCCTATTGGTGGCTTGCCCCCGGACGGATGGGGGCCAGGATATGGGGGTGCCAGGGTCGGACAAGGCTGGACTTTAAACTACGAAATGTATTTCTATTTGGTAGTTGCGATATCAATGGTGTTCGGCCGAGCTAAATGGCTTTTCACCACTGGATTTATAGCTCTTGTTGTGTTGACTCCTTTCGCTTTTTTTAGCGTTCCCGAAAACTACGGATTTGCTGGATTCTATTTTAACCATCAGTATGTAAACCTTATGACTAACCCAATAGTCCTGGAGTTTATTTTTGGCGTGGCTGTTTTCTTTATCTATAAAAACATGGGTAACAAAATGTCGTTAGTATGGGGGGGGGCGATAGTTGCTTCGGTTTTATACTTTTGTGTAAACCTTTACTCACCCTTTTATTTCAGCTCCAGAATTTACGCATGGGGAATACCCTCTGCAATATTGATAGTTGCACTTCTGAAACTGGAAAAAATGACGAAAATTAAATTCCCGAATGCAATTTTGCAACTTGGAAATATTTCGTTTTCTGTATACTTATTGCACGAGGGTGTTTTTGGTATTCTATCAAAAATAATCAAACACGCCTCTGGAAATGAAAAAATCTATTCACACCTGAGTGCGCGATTTATTTTATTTTCGCTATCTATATTTTTCACCGTATACTTATCAACTTTATCATACAAATACTTAGAGAAAAAACTTTACACTAAGCTAAAGCAAATGTTGCTACCTACACAAATTAATAATGAAAAACAGCCTGTATAACAGGCTGTTCCAGAGGCTATGCGCTACGGTACCAGCCCGTTAACTTAATAAATGAGTTAGCCACAGCAAATGCCGTGCCTGAACCTGCACTAGCTGTTGTGCCTGAAACTGAGTGAGAGTGCGCACCAATGTTTACCCAATGATCGTGCGCTCCTGTATATACGTTATGGGCGTGAGCACCGGCTGCAGACGTAGCATTCCCTCTGATAGTAGTTTGCCAGTTACCGCCAATATCATTCCAGAAGCGCCACGAGGTATCACCTCATTATACGTGTGTTGGTGATCACCCTGTACGTCAGTTTGCTTCCATCCATAATCAAACCCGGTGGTTGTTCGGAACCATGATCAAAATCACTGGTATTCGCCGAAAACGTGTGGCCGTGCGCTGGGATATTTCTTACCTCCAGCGTGACCGAGTCGAAACCGCCAGCTGCCATAACGTCACTACCGTTAGCGCTGGCCAGCCGAATCGTGCGGTTCCCACCAATATTTTTCCACGTTGTACCGGGGAATCGCTGATTCGGATCTTCGTTATATTGCCTATAAAGGTAAGCAGGAATAATCTGCTCAATTAGAGCGTGCATATTGCTTCACCTGAATGAGTGATGCCGAGGTGGAGAAATAGGCGCAGGTGTCGCCATAAACCAGGCTTGACTCTGGTGCCGGTGGTTTGATTGCGCCGTTAATCCTGATTTTAACTCGAATCATTGAAACCAGAGACCGAAAAGCAGAAGCTGCACTTCGTGTTGATGCCCCGTCCTGAGCGAGACAGACAGTCGCCCCACTACGCCTTAAATTCGCTTATATCACTCTGGACAGCGCAGTACGTAAATCAGGGATCAGACGCCGCCGGCCGTACCAGACGCGTCACAGCTGTGCATACTGGTTGCTGTCAGCTGGCGCTAACCCCGCTGTTATAGCCAGCCAGATGGGGCATGAGAATGCAGAGATGGTTTATGCGGTATATTCTGCATGGTTACATGCCCTCGATGGCGATCAGATAGAGTTCCTGAATCAACGCATCGGTGGAGTTAATGCCCCCATAGCGCTCCTGCACGTTAATGCGGTGTGGTTGAGCTATTGTTTTTGAGGCAATAATCAATGAGGAAGCTGTTTGTCCAGGGGGTGTGAGGCGTATACCGCCCCGGCTGCTGTTATTCAACCTGTAGCTTCGCCAGCGTATTCAGCAATGCGTCAACCTTCGGCATCAGCTGTTTGCGCCGTGGCCACACCACGTACAGCGGCAGCCCCGCTACGCTCAACTGCGGTAAAATTGGTATCAGCTCACCTTGCGCCAGCTGCTGCTCCATTAACCACGTTGCCATCTGCGCTACTCCCAGCCCGGCCGCTACCGCCGAGCGCTGCGCTTCACCATCCGCCAGCGCCATGCGGTGCGCTACGGTACGTGTAGTGATACGGCCATCCAGTGAGGCCACATGCCACGGGCTGGTGCTGCCGTCGATGCGGTTGTAAACAATCGCCTTGTGCTGTTCCAGCTGCGCCAGCGACTGCGGGATACCGTGCTGCGCCAGATAGTCTGGGGCAGCACAGAAAATCAGACGCTCGCTGCCGAGATAACGCACGCCGAGAGAGGGCGGATAGTTGCCTGGCCCACCAATACGCACCGCCACATCGATTCCCTCTTCAAACAGGTCAACAAAACGGTCCGAGAATGACAGATTAAGCTGCATCTCCGGGTGCTGTCGGCAGAAGTCGTTGAGCAGCGGCATCACATGCAGGCGGCCAAAAGTATGCGGTACCGCCACGCGCAGACGCCCGACCGGCATGCTGCGCTGCGCCGCCAGCACCGATTCCGCTTCGGCCAGCTCGCCCAGCACGCGGGCGCAGGTATCATAAAATGCCTGGCCGGCATCGGTCAGCACCAGGCTGCGCGTGGTGCGCTCAAACAGGCGAGAGCCAAGGCGTGCTTCCAGCCGGGCAATGCTTTTACTCACCGCCGAGCAGGTGAGATGCAGGCGCCCGGCGGCGGCGGTGAAGCTGCCGCTTTCCACGCTGGCGACGAAGGGCGTGATCCCCCGGAGACGATCTTCGGATACCGGCATTAATTCCTCCTGTTCATTAATACTATGAATTTATACCTTAGATAAGAATTAAATTCTCTATTAAGCTGGTGTCATCAACAAAGCGGGAGAAACATCATGCAGCAACGAGCTTTAATTGTGGGCGTTAGTGGCGTCACCGGAAGTGCACTGGCCGAACGCCTGTTGGCGCAGGGCTGGCAGGTTTATGGCTTGTCACGCGGGCGCACGGCGGTCATCACTGGCGTCACCTCACTGGCTGCCGATCTGACGGATGAGGATGCGGTAAAAACCGTATTGCAGGATATCACCGTTGATAAGGTGTTTTTCAGCGCCTGGGCACGCCAGAAAAATGAAAAAGAGAACATCCGCGTTAACGGGGCGATGGTACGCAACGTGTTGGATGCGCTTGGTGCAGGGCTGAAAGGCGGCCATGTGGCGCTGATTACCGGACTGAAGCACTATCTTGGCCCGTTTGATGCCTACGGCAAAGGTGCGGTTCCGGTCACCCCGTTCCGCGAAGAACAGGGCCGCCAGCCGGTCGAAAACTTCTACTATGCCCAGGAGGATGAAGTGTTCGCTGCGGCCGATAAGTACGGTTTCAGCTGGAGCGTCCACCGTCCGCATACGGTAATCGGTTTTGCCGTTGGTAACGCGATGAATATGGGCCAGACGCTGGCGGTTTATGCCACCTTGTGCAAGCAGAGCGGGCTGCCGTTCATCTTCCCTGGCTCCAAAGCGCAGTGGGAAGGGGTGACCGATATGACCGATGCGCGTCTGCTGGCCGAGCAGCTGATTTGGGCGGCCACCACGCCATCGGCGCAGGATCAGGATTATAACGTGGTTAACGGCGATGTATTCCGCTGGAAGTGGATGTGGGGCGAGATTGCCCGCTACTTTGACATTGAGGCGCAGCCTTTCCCCGGCACCATGCAGCCGCTGGAAGGGCGGATGGATGCGGCGCAGCAGCAGTGGCAGGAGATCGCCCGGCGCTACCACCTGCAGCAGGAAGATGTCTCGAAGCTGGCGTCCTGGTGGCACACCGATGCCGATCTCGGACGGCCGATGGAAGTGTTTACCGACATCAGCAAAAGCCGCAAGGCGGGTTTCAACGGTTACCAGGCTACCCGCGATGCCTTCTTTGCGCTGTTTGACCGGCTGAAAGCCGAAAAGCTTATCCCACACGCATAGCGCAAGTATTGTTTCTTAATGGAAACAATTAAGGTGATGTTTCGTTTATTGTTGCGCTGAAAACTGATTGTGGCAGGATGGATGCAACGGGTGATTACCCACTCAACTTGAAGCGAATGCGTAGCGAAGGATAGGGCGATGAACGATAAAAAAGTTAACTGGAATGGTGGTTTACAGCCGGAAGCAGTAGAGATCCTGTCGGCGAACGGCGGCATGATCGTCTGCCCAACCAAGGTGGGCTATATCATCATGACTTCCGACGCCAAAGGCCTCGAGCGCAAGTTTGACGCCAAGCAGCGCAATCGTAACAAGCCGGGCGTGGTGCTGTGCGGCTCTCTGGAGCAGCTGAAGGAGCTGGCGCAGTTGAACCCGGAGATCGAAGCGCTTTATCAGCAGCACTGGGATAAGGACGTGTTGCTGGGCTGCATTCTGCCTTGGAAAGAAGAAGCGGTGGCGCGAATTCCTGATGACGGCTCGAAAGAGTTGATGATGGACCGCCGTCAGACCAGCTGCTTTGTTATCAAATTCGGCTTGCCCGGAGAAAACCTGGCGAAAGAGCTGTGGGAAAATCATGGCAAATTCTCCTTCGCCAGTTCGGCTAACCCGTCAGGCAAAGGCAACCGTGGCCTGGTGGAAGGCATCGGCGATCGCATTGAGCAGCACGCTGACCTGATCATCGCGGCCAATGACTATGTTAAGTCTATCCAGCCGAACGAGTCGGAAAAGACCCGTTACGAGCAGGGGGTGATGGTGGCGATGGTGGATGAAAACGGCAAGCTGGTTCCCGAGCAGAACGGCGAACGTAATATCACTCCTTGCCCGGTGCTGATCCGTAAAGGACTGGACGTGGATAAAATCATGTCAATGATGTCTGATATTTTCACCACCTGGGATTACCGCCACGGTAACTACTATTAATACCGCTACGAATTAATCCGCCAGAATAAAAAACCCGCCAGTCAAGGCGGGTTTTTTATTGTCTGGTTCAGGCGATGAGTCACTATTTATTGCCGACCGCTTTTAGCTCCCGCTGTAATTCTTCAATAAATAAACGCACGCGCGGAGAAACAAAACTGTCGCTTTTTATCAGCACATACGACTTATAGATATCCATTTCCCATTCAGGTAACAGCCGCACCAGTTTCCCGCTCTCCACCGCTTCCCCGGCGATATAACTGGGTAAATAGGCAATGCCGGTTTCTGCTACGGCCGAATTCAGCAGGGCGATGCTGTTATTGGCGCGAAAACGACTGCGTACCTCAATATCTTTTTTCTGTTTCTCTTTGCGAAAGGGTAATGAAATAGTATGGGCCGGGCCACGGAACAGAATAAATTCATGGCGCTGTAAATCATCCGGGCTGGTAACCGGCGTGCGGTTAAGCAGGTAGTCCGGCGCGGCATACAGCCCCCAGGCGATATCCATCAGCGGGCGGTAGTGCCGGTGATCGGGAAGATCGCGGGTGATGGCAATCGCGATATCAATACGATCATCTTCGAAATTCAGCGGACGGTCGGTCAGATCGAGGTCAACACTAACGTGGATATTGCTGGCGATAAAGCGGTTGAGCGCCGGGACGATGCACTGGCAGCCAAAGGTGACCGGGGCAACCACGCGCAGGCTGCCGCCGGGCTCCTCATGGAACTGGCGGATAAACCGGTCGGCGCTTTTCACCTCGTGCAGAATGCGATAGCAGTAGTGATAATAAGTCATACCGACTTCGGTAACCTGAATGCGCCGGGTGGTACGCTGGAGCAATTTTGCCCCGAGGCGTACTTCCAGCGCCGAAATCTCCTTACTGACCGACGATTTTGCCAGTCCGAGCGCTTTCGCCGCTTCGGTATAGCTGAGCGTTTCCACCACTTTGGCAAAAATAAACATCCCGTGCAGATTTTCAACGTCGCTCATTATTATCCCGGGTTTTTCTAGAGAGAAACAACGGACGATATTAGCATATTTCCCGTTCACCTCGCAGTGAAAAACAGTAAGGTCACTACCGCTAAATTCATCTTTCACGGTCGGTTTATCATGCAGAGATAATATTAACGGGTCAGACAACCGGTCAGAAAATATCTGACTGTGCCAGCGGGTGGAAATGCATTTCGCTGCGAGAAATCATTTGAGAAAAAGTCGACAGATTCATCTGGCACGATCCTGTACGCCGGGTGTTACCGGCACGTTTGAAAAAGGGTTCGGCGCTCAGGCGTAAGTCAGCGATGCTGAACGCTTTATTATGATCCCTGATCACTTTGTTTATTCCGCCGACCGGCAGGCTAATCAGAATACTCGTATGATGCGTAAATTGTCCCGCCAACAGCAGATCGCATATTCTTACGCTGTCGGCACGCCATAAATATAGCCAAAATAGTTCGAGTGGCAGGACGGCGGCAAGTGCGTGGATCCCGCTGACCTTAGGCAACAAAGTGATTCAGGCGAACGCGAGCAGCCAGCGCATCCTTAGCCTGGAGTATGTCGGTTATGAAGGGATGTGTTAAATCGGCCTGTCAGAAGGGGGGCACACGAGGTCGGGAGAAGTGCTGCCGGGAACCGGATCGCCGCCGTCACCGCCGGAGCATTTGACTGATTTGCCATTGGCCCGGGTATTTCCAATGCCGCTTATGCGCTGAACAGCAGGCCAACATGCTTGAGGCTGGCGGGCTGCTTGTCCGCGCCAGCGGTCGTATCGTAACTACTTTGCCGAAATCGCCAGTGCGCCACCGGCAAAGACAAACAGGCTGCCGGTAGAACGATTCAATATGCGCAGCCGCCGGGCGTTAGAAAAGACGCCCGCCAGACGGCGACCCGCGCAGGCGTAACCGAACATGATGCCGCTATCCAGCACTGTCCAGGTGATTGCCAGCGTGGCAAACTGTAAAGCGTGTGGCTGGCTGGCATCAATAAAATTTGGGAACAGTGCTGCAAAGAACAGCAGATCTTTTGGGTTACTGATGCCCACCGTGAAACCTTTGCGGAACAGGCGCATGGCGCCAGGCGCTTCTTCAAGTTCCGCAGCGTTAACCTGAGCGGGCTGGCTATTGTCGCGCCACGCGGCGATACCCAGCCAAATCAGATAGGCAGCACCGACCACCTTCAGCACGATAAAGGCGGTGGTTGAGGCGGCCAGAATGGCACCCAGCCCCAGCGCAGAGGCGGTCATCAGTATCATGGCCGCCAGCACGCCGCCGCCGACCGTAGCCAGCGCTTGTTTACGCCCGTAGCGCAGACCATGCGTCATATTGATCAGCGCAGAGGGGCCGGGAATAGCGATCAGCGCGGCAATCACACCGGTATAAGCCAGCCAAAGTTCAAGCGTCATTACATCATCCTTTCAGGTTAGGCCCTGTGACTGAGCGCAATAAAGTGATTAGGTCCTCTTCACTGAGTGACCGGGGCGATAGTTTATTTTCTCGTCAGTGAGAAGTAAATCACAGTAAAAAAATAATCTCTTTACCGTGCCAGCGGTAAGGCATCTGGCGGATGTTTTTCATTATCTGGCCGGCCTGCCACCGTGGTGAATGGGCAAATTGACCCGAAAAGGATTTAACCGCTGCAAAGATCGGGGCAATGCCCGTTATTTCAGCCAGCAAAAGCAGGGGGCATAAATGCGGTAGCAGGGAGCGGGCAACATTTATCGCTATCTGCAGCATTGTGGAAAATTGTTTTCCGCCCCGGGACAGCAATATATTGGTAACCGGCTGTCATATCGCCATGAACTGAAAATAATGAGTGAGTTATATAAATATGTTTGTTGCTGTTTATTATGGTGGATAAATATTTCACTGCTGAATACAACCGCAAGAGTTAAGATTTAACCTATTTCTGAAAAAACATCTTCTTACCAAGTGTTATATCGTTGCCGGGTTGCGCCGCGAGGTGGCAGTACTATAATAATCACCAGCTATTTTACTCACCAGACTGGATTTGCCGCAGGCATGGGCATCAGGAGGTTTTTATCACTTTCAACCAAAATGAAGCGATGATTAACAACAACCCTGTTGAATTCGAAGCCTGGTATCATGGTTATGAAGCAGGCCCGGAAAACGCTGGCGAGCCGCACCCGGAGCCGATCCGCGGTTTGCCTGCTTCAGATACACTCACGCCTTCCGACCGCTATCAGGATCTGTTTGCGGCGGTGCAGTTGTCGCATATCTTCAGCGACAGTAAAACGTTTGCGGACTGCGCGCCTAAGACGGATCCGCAACACATTCTTTTTCGCTACTACCTTGAGCGCGAGCGGGAAGAATTTAACTTACTTGAATTTGTGTTGGAAAATTTTGATCTACCGAGCGTTCACGAAAGCCGCTACGTTTCCGACCCTGATAACACGATGACAGAACATATTGACGGGCTGTGGCCGGTACTCACCCGTCAGCCGGAGAAACATCGTAAGTTCTCTTCGCTGCTGCCGCTACCCAGGCCCTATGTTGTGCCCGGCGGGCGTTTTAGTGAAGCCTACTACTGGGATTCCTATTTCAGCATGTTGGGCTTTGCTGCCGCAGGTCGTGGCGAATTGATGCGCAGCATGGCGGATAACTTCGCATGGATGATTGATAAATACGGGCACATCCCGAACGGCAATCGCACCTACTATCTCAGTCGCTCGCAGCCGCCGGTATTTGCCATGATGGTGGAGCTGTTCGAAAAGAACAATGTTCATGAGGCTCAACACTATCTGCCGCAGCTGAAAAGCGAATATGAATTCTGGATGGACGGGCAGGCAACCTTGTCATCCAATCAGGCATATCGACATGTGGTGATGCTGGACGATGGATCGGTGCTTAACCGTTACTGGGACGATCGCGATACGCCACGCGACGAGTCATATCGGGAAGACGTGGAAACGGCGCGTCATTCCTCGCGCCCGTCCAGCGAGGTTTACCGCGATCTACGTGCCGGTGCGGCATCGGGTTGGGATTACACTTCGCGCTGGCTAAGCGAGCCTGGCCACCTGGAAAGTATTCAGACTACCAGCATTGTGCCCATTGACCTTAACGCGTTTCTCTACAAGCTGGAAACCACGATTGCCCGCCTTTCGGCCAGCAAGGGAGATCTGGACGCGGCCGATCGTTTCCAGCAGCTGGCGCTGCGCCGCCGCGAAGCGGTCGACAAATTTCTGTGGGATGAGCCGGCGGGGCTGTACCGTGATTACAACTGGCGCGAAGGCGAACAGGCGACATTTTCTGCCGCCGCCGTCACCCCGTTGTATGTTGGCATGGCCAGTCTTGATCAGGCCAGCCGCACCGCTAAAGCGGTGCGCGACCATCTGTTGGCTCCGGGCGGCATTTTGTGCAGCATGAACGTCACCGGCGAGCAGTGGGACAGTCCGAACGGCTGGGCGCCGGTGCAGTGGATGGCGATCAAAGGTTTTCACAGCTACGGCAATGAGCTACTGGCACAGGAAATTGCCTCCCGCTGGCTGCATACCGTCAGTAGCACCTGGCAGCAGCATCACAAGATGGTAGAGAAGTACAATATCAGCGGTGACGCTGCCTTGTTGGGCGGGGGCGGAGAATATCCGTTGCAGGATGGTTTCGGTTGGACCAACGGCGTGACGCGCCGCCTGCTGGAAATGTACCCCCAGCTTTGATCCTCTCAGGGGGGCCTGTCGGCTGCCCCTGTTCTGCCCTCGCCAAAGGCAAACCGCCAGGTAACGGCGTTAAGCCACAGGCCAGCAGCCTGTTTATCCGCAATAAAATCCAGCTGTGGCCGGCCGGAGCTAACATGAGGATGCCTCAGGCAGCCGCACTGCAAGGAAAGATCTGCTGCGTGGCGTAAGGTCCGCCCGGCGGGGCTGCGCCAGGAAGACGCCGTACGCATTTTCCTGAAATCAGAAACAAAAAGAGAGCCCGGCGGCAAAGCCGGGTTCTTTTTTTGTTCTCGCTATTGCGGGTAACGACGGCGAGAACGCAATCACCAGCACCCTGCAACAGGCACAATATTAGTATATGTGAGCAGGTTCAAAATAAAACCCGGGGTAACTGTCGCTAAGGGTACTGCCATGACACCGTTGTTGGCTTGGCTGGTCATTTTGTCGCCGGGCAGGTTCAGGTTTTGCTCTCGACGAAGACCAGGTGGTGCCGTCCGGTTTGCCTCCACCCGAAGTACTTCTCAACAATGGATGCTTCGTCGCAAGGAGCAATGGAAAAACACTTGCCGCGCTGTGCTCGCTCGCTCACAAGGAGTGTGCTAAGTGATAATCGCAGAGGCTGTGCTGTTGGCGCTGTAGATCTTTCTCGCCGACCTGCAAATTACCGTTGCCTTGCGGCAACTGACCAGTGACCGTTGATATGCGTTTAACGAAACAGCTTCTGCACAAACTCCGCATAAGCAGGTCGCCAGACATCCATCTCATGTCCCAGCTTTGGCCAGCTGCGGTAGTCGAACTTCACGCCTTTCTGCTCCAGTGTTTTTTTCAGCCCGGCAATATCATTGCCGGTAATGTTGTCTTGCTCGCCGATCGCCAGAGTAAGGTTTTTTAACTGTCGGTTAATCGCATCCGGCTTTGCCAGCTGCGCCGCAACCTTATCATTTGGCACGCTGGTGGTGGTGACCCCGCTTAACGTTGCCAGCGCGCCGAAGCTATCAAGATGGCTCATGCCGGAAACCAGCGCCTGATAACCCCCCTGTGACAGGCCCGCCAGCGCACGCCCTGCCGCATCGTGGCGTACGTTGAAACGCTGGTTAATGAGCGGAATAATTTCATACATCAGCTCGCGGTCGGCGGCGTCAGCGTTAAGCGGGTAAAACACCTTGCGGCGTTCCTGTGGCAGATAATCTTCCGCAATGATGCCGTTGGCATCTGTTTCGGTATCTGCCATTACCACCAGCATGGGTTTGATTTTACCCTCTGCCAGCAGGTTATCCATGATCTCCGGTACGCGGCCCTGATCCAGGCCCGAGCGCAGAGTGTCACCAAAGCCATGATAGAAATAGAGTACCGGTAGCGCATTGCCTTGACCGTTATAGCCAGGCGGTGTCCAGACTATTACCTGGCGTTCGCGCTGCAGCTGTGAGGAGTGCCAGGTTAACGTGCGCAGCTCGCCGTGCGGGACGTGACGTACGTCGAGAATACTGCCCGGCACCAGCACCAGGCTGGTATTGACCTGCCGCTGCGGTTTGGTCCAGGCCGTGCCGGTATCGATACTGCGCAGCCCGTCCACACTGAAGAAGTACTCATACAGGCCCGGTGGAAGTACCCCTGAACGGAAGCTCCAGATACCGTTGGCCTCTTTCGCCATGGCATGCGGCACACAGCTCTCCGCGGTGGCTCCGGTCAATACCCTGACCTGTTTTGCCAGCGGGGCAAACAGACGGAAGGTGATGCTGCGGTCAGCATTCACCTGAGTCACATACTGATTCACCGCCATATTTTGTGGCGGCAATGGCGGAAAACCAGCGGGGAGCGGGCTGGCAGACAGCGGGAGCGATGCCCCCAGTATCAAAGCTGACAGCAGCAGGGAAGCAGGGGATTTCCTCATTCATTTTCCTTAGCATTGAACAGAGTCGAAGTGTTTTTTTAATAATAAGCTTTTGTATCGCTAAACTCGTGGCCTGCCATGAGATCTCGTATGCCTCTCTACAATCTGTGATGAAACTAACACTTAGCCGCGAAGCGCGTGGCTATTCTGCCTGTGGCGATATTTCCGGGTATTTTCAGGAGAGCAGCAATGAGCAACGGCTTTATCAGTGCGGATCATATTCGTGACCGCTTTTCCAAAGCGATGTCGACGATGTATCAGGCAGAGGTTCCGCAATATGGCACCCTGTTACGGCTGGTGCGCACGGTCAATGAGCAGGTCTTGCAGGAGAGCGCCGGGCAGCCTGCGGCAGAGCGCTGGCAGCAGGAGAGTCGCCTGAGCGTTGAACGTCACGGAGCCATCCGCGTGGGGACCGCACAGGAGCTGGCCACGTTACGCCAGCTGTTCGCGGTGATGGGCATGTCACCGGTGGGCTATTACGATTTGTCGGCAGCCGGTGTGCCGGTACATGCAACCGCTTTTCGTCCGGTGACGGATCGTGCTTTACAAATCAATCCGTTCCGCGTGTTTACCTCATTGTTGCGCCTTGAGTTGATTGACGATGCCGCTCTGCGCCAGCGGGCGGGCGAGATACTGGCGCAACGCGATATTTTCACGCCCCGGCTGCGTGAACTGCTGGCGATGTGGCAACAGCAGGGGGGGCTGAATGAGGGGGAGGCCAATGACTTCGTGCGTCAGGCGTTGGAAACCTTCCGCTGGCACCAGCAGGCTTCGGTCGATCTCAAGACTTATCACGCGCTGCTGGCACAGCACCGCCTGATTGCCGACGTGGTCTGTTTTCGCGGGCCGCATATTAATCATTTGACGCCGCGCACGCTGGATATCGACCGTGTGCAGCAGCTGATGCCCGAGAATGGCATCACGCCGAAAGAGACGATTGAAGGCCCACCCGCACGCCGTTGCCCGATACTGCTGCGCCAGACCAGTTTTAAAGCGTTGAGCGAAGCAATCGATTTTACCGATCGGCTTCAGGGAATGCACAGCGCCCGCTTCGGTGAAATTGAACAGCGCGGCGTGGCGCTGACGCCCAAAGGGCGCGAGTTGTACGATCGCCTGCTGGCTGAAGCATCGAAACAGAAGTTTGCCGACAACGCCAGCTATCAGCAGCATTTGCGCGCGGTGTTTGCCGACTTCCCGGATGATGCAGGCGAGCTGCGCCGTGAGCAGCTCGCCTGGTATCGCTACCGACGCAATCCTCGGATAGCCGCCGCACCGGGGCTGGATCTCGAAAGCCTGATTGCCAGCGGCGCAGTAGTGGCAGAGCCTGTTACCTATGAGGATTTTCTCCCGGTCAGCGCCGCCGGGATTTTCCAGTCTAACCTCGGCGGTGACGGCCATCATGCCAGCAGCGGCCATGCCAGCCAGGCCGCGTTCGAACAGGCGCTCGGAGCCACGGTGGCGGACGCGTTCAGCCTGTACCAGCAATGCCAGCAGGGATCGCTCGACCGCCTCCGGCTGGACGTTTAACGGGCAAAGGGGGCGCTTTGTGTCAGCACCCGTTCGATCACATTGAGCGCCCCCTGGTGGTTATTACTGTCGGTGTGATAGCCGGCCACCTGCTTTACGGCCGGTTGCGCGTTGGCCATGGCGAATCCATAGCCTGCATGCGCCAGCATTTCGATATCGTTGCCGCTGTCGCCTATTGCCACCACCTCATGGTCGGCAATCTGCCATTGCTTCTGCAACAGCGACAGCCCGTGCGCCTTGTGCACTCCGGGGATAATCAAATCAACAAAGCCCGATCCGCTGGAAACCGGCGTCACGATGCCATCAAGGGCGTGACCTACATGATCCATCAGCTCGGGGATTTTTTCATCGGCCAGATTCAGTGAAAACTTAAAAATGGTGTCGTTTAAGCACTCGAAATTCTCGCGCAGTTCCAGCCGGTGGTAATGCTTAGACATCAGCGTCAGCAGCACATCCGGCGTATCGTTAAGCATATAAGCGCAACGCGGGCCACAGACAACCGCATGGGCATAGGGAATGCGCTGCAGGACGGTCAGGACTTGCGTCAGGTGTTCATCACTCAGCTTTGCGCAAAATAGCGTATTGCCCTTATCGACGATGTTGGCCCCATTTTCGGCGACAAAAGCGATTTCACCGCAGATTTCAGGGAAAAAGCTGATCAGTTGGTAATACTGATTACCGCTTGCTACCACGAGTTTGATATCGCGCTGCTTCAGCTGTTGATAAAGCGGTAAAAAACGTGCCTTGTTATAGGTTTTTTTATCGTCGAGAAAGGTTCCGTCCATATCGACGGCAATCATTTTAATCATCGATCCGGCCGTGGGTAGAAAGGTAAAAACGGTCTCAATTATCGCCGGGATAATCAGCGCAAAAAAGGGGCGGTTTTAAGCATTCAGTTCCCCTTTTGCTGGCGTGACATTTTGCGCGGCTTGAAATCATTGTTGGCGGAAGCATCACCTTTTCGCTAAATCCGCAAACGTCAGTTACGCTCTATGCTGTGGATACTGATGCAAAGGAGCATTTCATGAGTACTGAGTTAAGTAAAAAACCGCAGTCCGATGCCGCAGAGCATAACGCTTTCTTTCCCTCGCCTTACTCGTTGGATCAGTTTACCAGCCGCGTGTCTGACCTTGCAGGGGCTGATTATCCGACGTCTTACCGTGGTAATAAGAAGATCCTGGTGATCGCGGCCGATGAGCGTTATCTCCCGGTCAGCGGTGACAAACTGTTCTCAACCGGTAATCATCCGGTTGAAACTTTGTTGCCTATGTATCATCTGCATAAGGCGGGTTTTAAGTGTGATATCGCCACGCTTTCCGGCGAAATGGTGAAATTTGAACACTGGGCGATGCCGGTCGATGACACAATAATCACCGGATTCTTTGCTGACTACCTGGCGGATTTCCGTCAGCCGCTGAAACTGTCAGAGGTGGTCAAACAACTCGGCGCGGACAGTGATTATGCCGGGGTATTTATTCCTGGAGGCCATGGCGCTTTAATCGGTCTGCCAGAAAGCGAGGATGTTGCCGCTGCCATTCGCTGGACTCTGGATCAGGATAACTATCTGATTTCACTGTGCCACGGGCCGGCCGCATTCCTGTCGGTGAGTCAGGGGGATAACCCGCTAAAAGGCTATTCCATCTGCGCGTTCCCGGACAGCGCTGATAAGCAGACGCCGGATATCGGCTATATGCCTGGTCATCTTACCTGGCACTTCGGTGAACGGCTGAAAGAGATGGACCTTACCCTGGTGAATGATGATATTTCCGGTGCTGTCCATCAGGACCGTAAAGTATTAACCGGAGACAGTCCTTTCGCCGCCAATGCGCTGGGCAAACTGGCCGCCAATGCCCTGTTGCAAGCGTTTAGCTAGCCGTTAACGCTCCAGCTGGCGGTGAAAAGTGCACATAACCCGCTAAGGGGTTGGAGACTGCCGGCGGCAGTGCAGTCTCCTCATTGCAGCATCTATGCCCGCAGAAACACGGTGAAGACGCTAAAAAGCACAAAATCACATTTATATATTTAAATTTATAAATATAATGACGATTCACTTTCTGTCACAGGCGAGACGCTGTTATGAAGCACAACACTCTTTTTAGCCCTCTGAACATTGGCGATCTGACATTATGTAACCGGATAGCCCTTCCTCCACTCACGCGTTGTCGCAGCGAACAGCCTGGCAATATTCCGGGTGACATGATGGTCGAGTATTACCGCCAGCGTGCAGGAGCAGGGTTTATGGTAACCGAAGGGACTCAGATTGAACCTCGCGGTCAGGGCTATGCCTGGACGCCGGGCATCCACAGTGCAGATCAGATCTCCGGCTGGAAAAAAGTGACCGATGCGGTGCATCAGGAAGGCGGGGTGATATTCTGCCAGCTGTGGCACGTCGGGCGGGTTTCACACAGTGAATTACAGCCGGAGAAGCAGCCGCCGGTTGCTCCTTCTGCGCTGGCGGCAACCGGCGTGCGGGTGTTTATCGAGACCGCACCGGGCGAAGGTATCCTTACCGACCCGGAAACCCCGCGCGCCCTTAGCACGGCAGAAGTGAAGGAGATCGTTGCGCTCTACCGTCAGGCCGCCGTCAATGCCAAAGCAGCGGGTTTCGACGGTGTGGAGCTGCATGCCGCAAATGGCTACCTGATCAACCAGTTCATTTCTCAACATACCAATTTCCGCAGCGATGAATACGGCGGAACGCTGGACAACCGGCTGCGCTTTCTGCGTGAAATTGTCGCTGCGGTAAGCGCTGTTTTCGGCAGCCAGCGGGTTGGGGTGCGCTTTGCGCCGTTATTTACCAGCACCGATGAAGAACGGGTGTATCTCGGCCTGGTAGAACAGGATCCGCATGCAACCTATATTGCCGCGGCAAAAATGCTTGATGAGATGGCAGTCGGCTATCTCTCTGTTGCAGAAGCCGACTGGGATAACAGCCCCGACCTGCCCGACAGTTTCCGCCGCGAGCTGCGCGCAACATTCCGCGCCCCGATTATGTATTCCGGCCGCTATACTCGTGAAAAAGCGGAACATGTCTTCCGCCAGGGATGGGGAGATTTGTTTGGCTTTGGCAGAACCTTTATCGCCAATCCGGATCTGCCAACCCGCTTGCAGCACGGGCTGCCGTTAAATCCTGTTGATGCCTCGTCGCTGTATGGGGGAACCGCTAAAGGGTATACTGACTACCCGGTTTATCGTTCCTGAAGCTTGCGAGGCGGCATGTCACCAGAAAGCGCCATAAAAATACTGGCTAATCCAACAAGGATGGCGGTACTGAAGTGGCTTAAAAACCCGGCAGAGTCCTTTGCCGGTTACAGTCAATTATATGATTTTGAGCGCTACGGTGTGTGTGCCAGCCTGATCCAGAACAAGGCCGGATTATCCCAACCTGCTACGTCACTTTGTCTTAAGGTGCTCTATGAAGCAGGGCTGCTGGAGGCCAGTAAAGTGGGTAAATGGACCTATTATCGTCGCAGCGAGGCGCGTGTCCGCGAGGTCACCTTAACAGTCACCGAATGCCTGAACGATCTGTGACCCGTCAAAGCCGCGATTGGCGGCGGGCGCACCGTTAGCTGAAAGATGGCATAAAGCGGCCAAACCCGGTGGGCCGCTGCGTTCAGGTATTAACCCTTTCCGCCCTGGAACGAGGGGTACAGAGTCATGCCACCATCGACAAAAAGGGTTTGCCCGGTTACGTACGCGGATTGTTCGGAGGCCAGCCAGGCGGCAACATTGGCAACAACCTCTGGTTCGGCGACAAATTTCATCGGGATAAGCTCCTCTAACTCCAGACGAAGCGCCTCATCGCCCATCTTTTCCTGGTTCATCGGAGTATTGATGGCGCCCGGACCGATGGCGTTAACCCGAATGCCTTTTTCGGCGTATTCCAGGGCAAGAGATTGCGTCAGCATTCTGATGCCACCTTTGCTGGCGGCATAGCTGACAAAAGTCGGCCAGGGAATAATCTCATGTACTGAAGAGATGTTGATGATATTACCCTTGATGTTTTTTTCGGTGAAGTAATTCAGCGCAGAGCGGGCGGTGAGGAAATAGCTGGTGAGATTGACGTCAATCACCTTGCGCCAGTCTTCGAGGGTTATTTTATGCGCCGGGCTTTGGATCTCAATGCCGGCATTATTAATCAGCAAATCCAGCTGGCCGAAATTTTCAATCGCAGAGTGAACAAAGTGATGAGCGACGTTTTCATCGCTGATATCACCACCAAATACGATGGCTTTGCCCGATCTCCGGGCATTCAACTTATCGGCTAATTCCTGCGCTTCTTCCTTGTTTGAATGATAATTAATGACGACATTCATCCCTTCTTCGACCAGGCGTGTGACAAGTGCAGCCCCAATCCCTCTGGAGGAGCCTGTTACCGCTGCCACTTTCCCCTGAAGATCTGTATACATATTACTCCCCGAGAACATTTTTTAAACAAAAATGAAACGTATGAGCAGAACAGCCATGACGGTTAAAATTGCCCGATAGCGAGATATCAATCATTGGCAGGAACAACCACGCACTTCTGTGAAGACCAGACAGACGATTGCGCTCGTGGCGGCGACTCCCTGTAAGACACAGAATGCCCTTAAAAAGCTAGCAACAGATCTTTATATACGCAAGCTCACGGCAGCAGCAGGTTAAGGTTTTTCTGGAAGTGACACGCCCGGGAGCCGGGCGCGGCGGGGATGCACACAGCGCTGCACGGTCAGGAAAAGGATCCCGTTTCCTGACCAGCGGATAAACACGCAGTCAGCCCGTTTATCCGTTATTCGCAATCGTCCGACAGTCTGATCAGCGCCGCCTGCTGAACCGCCGCATTATCTGAAGCAAATACCGCAACGCCTTTCACGGGCTGCCCTTTTTTCACCGTGCCTTTGGTGAGTTTTTCATCAACCTTATTCAGCTTAAATTCCTGATGATCCGGGGCAATCGCTCTCAGACAAAGTTTCGCTAAATCAAAATCTTTATCAGACAGGTTGGCGACCACCACGGCAAAGGTTTTGGTATAGGTATCTTTGCCGCCAGTCGATATCGATCCTTTAGATTGTTCCGTCGAGTATACGGCAGCATTGTCAGGCACAGTGGCATGCGCGGAAAAGCAAAAACCGGCCATCGCAACCGATGCAGCCGTAATAATAAGTTTCATATTAACTCCCTTATTTGGGTTTGAATTTTGCTTAATCTACCTGGTCAAGGCAAAGTGGTGAAACAGTCCTGTCCCGGCAAGCTAAACCAGCGATAAGTATAGCCAGTGTTTACCGTTTCATCGGGCGCTACAGCAGCCCCGCCGGATTGGTGTCTGTGCTGTCCGGCTGGAACACAATGCGAATCCTGGCCTTGATGGCAAAACCTGCTGTGCCAGCCGGCGTATATCAGCAGCAGATGGGGCAGGTGCTGCGGGCCTGATTAATCGAGGCCGTTAAAGACGCTTGTCTCTATCTCGCTGTATTAGAAATAAATATGGTCACGTCTTGAAATACGACATAAAAAAAGATAATAATTCTCATTTACATAGTAAAATCGGTTACATTCAGGTTATGCGCGCCTGTCTGCTCTGGATCCATCCGCGAAATAAGAGTAATAAGTCTAATCTTTGTAAGGGAATAAACATGAGAATGCCTTTTAGCCTCAAGCGTTCTGTGCTGCTCTGTGGCATAGCACTTTTCACGCCGGGTATGACCTGGGCCGCAGATACGCTGGTGGTTACCGCTAAACCGGAAGAAACCGCCAGCACGCCGACGGAAGGCTACACCGCGAAGATCAGCAGCGGGGCGACCAAGACCGATCGCCCATTGATCACCACCGGCCAGTCCGTTTCCGTGGTGACTCGTCAGCAGATGGAAGATCAGGGGGCGATGGACGTTAATCAGGCGCTGAATTACACCGCCGGGGCCTTTACTAACTTTGCTGGCGCGGCATCACGTTATGATACGGTATCGTTGCGTGGATTCCACGGCGGCGATGTCGACAACATTTTTGTTGATGGCCTGCGCCTGATGAGCGATCCGGGTAGCTTCAATGCGTTGCAGATTGATCCGTGGTTTCTCGACAGGATCGACGTGATCAAAGGCCCTTCTTCCGCTCTGTATGGTCAGACCGTGCCGGGTGGGCTGGTGATGGAAAGCTCTAAACGCCCGCAGTTTGCCCCTGAAGGCCATTTCCGCCTGTCGACCGGCTCCAACAGTACCAACAGCGCGGCGTTTGATTACACCGATGCAATCAACGAGCAATGGGCGTTTCGTCTGACCGGCATTACCCGTAGCAGTCATACCCAGTACGATCATACCCGCGAAGAAAAATACGCCATTTCCCCGTCGCTGCTGTGGCAGCCGGATGAGGATACGTCCCTGCTGCTTCGTGCCTATCTGCAAAAAGATCCTTCCGGCGGTTACCACAGTGCGGTTCCGGGTGAGGGCAGCATTACCGCACACAACGGCAGAAAACTGAGCACCGGTTTTTATGACGGCGACAGTTCATTGGATCAGTTTAAACGCCGGGAGCAGATCTACAGCGCTCAATTCTCGCACCGCTTTAACGACACCTGGGCGTTTCGTTCCAACGCCAGCTATTCACATTCAAATGTCGATCTCGACCAGGTTTATCAGATTGGCTGGGACACTAATAACGCCGATCTGTTGAATCGTTACTATTCAGGATCGCGATCATCGCTAAATGCCTTTGCCATCGATAATCAGCTGGAAGCCGACTTCGCTACCGCGGAAGTTGCTCACAGAGTAGTACTGGGAGCTGAATATCACCAGTACAAGAATGACCTGAGTGATGCCAGAGGTTCGGCCAGCCAGCTCAATGCCCTTACCGGCCAGGTGGTGGGCAGCAATGACAATTTTACCTTCTCTAAATCGCAGCGCCGTTACTATCAGGCCGGGGTTTATCTGCAGGATGAAATGACGTGGGATAAATGGCATCTGGATCTCTCCGGCCGCTACGATCGCCTCGTTGCCCGGACCGACAACATTGACCAGGAGACTAAATTCCGTCGCCAGGACGACCACGTCGGCGGGCGCGCATCCCTGCTGTATGCGTTTGATAACGGTATTTCCCCTTATGCCAGCTACAGCCAGGCGATTACGCCGCAGTCTCTTCCTGGCAAGGACGGCAATGTGCTGAAACCGACGACTTCTGAGCAGTATGAAGCCGGGGTGAAATACCAGCCGGTGGGAACGTCGGATCTCTATTCCATCGCCGTCTACGATCTGACGCAAAAAGATGTCGGCAACCGCGTTATTGTAGGCTCTTATTATGTCCCAGCCGGGAAAGTTCATTCACAGGGCCTGGAACTGGAAGCCCACAACCAGCTGACGCCGCGACTCAGTACCCTTGCTACCTACACGTTGAATCACGTACGTTATAAGGATGCCATTGATGGCAATGACGGCCACACCCCTTACGTTACGCCAAATTCGATGGCTTCAGCCTGGGCCAAATACCAGTTTGACTACGGGATTAGCGTGGGGGCCGGGGTGCGCTACATCGGCAAGCAGTGGGCGGATAACGCAAACACTACCCGTCTGCCATCGGCCACGCTATTTGACGCGTCCGTTCGTGCCGATCTCGGCGCCTGGAACAGCAGCCTGAAAGGGGCCTTTGTGCAGGTAAATGCCAATAACCTGACCGATCGCGACTACGTTTCTGCCTGTTACGGTACCGGGTATTGTTATTGGGGCGCTGAACGTACGGTGATGGCTACCGTCGGTTACGATTTCTAACCCGCGATTCGGTTTACCTGAATAAAAAGCACGGCCGTTTAAGCGGCCGTGCTTTTTTTTACCCAGAAGAAGGAGGACGTTAACGCCAGCGGGCGATCGGGTTGACCAGCGTACCGGCAAATTTCAGATTTTCAGCCGGGTCTGACAGATTGATCATTTGCTGGTTATTGGCCAGCTGTAGTCGGTTGAGGCAGGAGCGGGTGAATTCCGGCGCGAACATATCGTAACGGGAAAACTTGCTGGCCAGATGCGGATGGGCCTGCTGGTACTCCTTCACGCAGCGCGCGACCGCCTGCCAGAATTGTTCTTCCGGCAGAGTGGCGGACTGGTGAAGAATAGCGCTGATAAAGCGGAAAATGCAGTCGAACACGTCGGTAAAGACCGACAGCAGCTTGAGGTTTTCCGGCACGTCCACCGCCAGGCGCTGTACTTTTTCCGGCAGCACGGCATCCGGGTTCATCACCGCAATTTCTTCGCCGATGTCTTTCATATAGGCGCTGACCGGGACGTTATTCTCCAGCAGCAGGATCAGGTTTTCGCCGTGCGGCATAAACACCAGATCGTGCTGGTAGAAGCAGTGCAGCAGCGGACTGAGGTAGCAGCTCAGATAGCGTTCCACCCAGCGTTCAGCGGCCAGCCCGGAATCGGCGATCAGCGCTGGCAGCAGGGCTTTCTGGTGATGATCAACGTGCAGGAATGAGGCCATGGTCATCAGGCGCTGGCCGGGTTTGAGCTCGGCAACCGGATTATCACGCCACAGCGCGGCAAACATTTTCTTGTAGGCGGAATCACCCTTGATGGCTTTTTCATAGTGGCGGTTATGGTAACCCACTGCCGCCACTTCGCGCAGAATGCGGAAATCACAGCGCTGTAGCCATTCATCCCCGGCCACCAGATCTTGCAGCCATTCATTAATCGCCGGCGTGGTCGCCATATAATAGGGAGAAAGACCGCGCATAAAGCCCATATTCAGCACTGACAGTGCTGTTTTGACATAGCGCTTGTTAGGATGGCTGCGGTTGAAAAAGGTCCGAATAGACTGCTGCGCCTGATATTGATCGTCGCCGACGCCAAGCCAGACAATATCGTTATTGGCGATATCTGCCGCAAATACCGTCAGCAGCTTGTTCTGCCACTGCCAGGGGTGAACCGGCATAAAGAGGTAATCAGCGTGGGTAAGTCCTTTCTCCGTCAGCTGTGCATTAAACTGTTCAACCGTTGACTGCCCCAGTTCTTCACGCATCAGGCGCTCGTATTGCAGGTCACTCAGGCTGGAGAAGTGGGCGTTGCGCCGGTGCACGGCAACCCAGATAAGATTAACCGGCGTGGCAGCTTCAGGCGCGTAAGCCAGATAGTCACGCGCATCAAAGCCAATGCGCCCGTTGTTCGCCACGAAGCACGGGTGCCCTTCGGTCATTGAGGATTCAACGGTCTGAAAGTCTGCGTTGACCAGTGCCCGGCTGTCCGGGTTATTCTTCTGCAGTTTGAAAACGCTGCTGCACAACGTGCTGCTGATCTCTTCCATATAGGTTGCCAGCAGAGCCTGTGGAATACCGATTACCTCATTGAATTCCGTAATAAATTGTAAGGCGTCCAGCGCCAGGGGATGACCGTTTTCCTGTTTAGTCAGCGAAGCGGCGTCTATCTCCCAGTGATCCAGCGCGAGGCGGCTGGCGGTAAACTGGTATTCTGTTTCGCTGCCCGGCACGGCCAGAGAGTAGCGGCCGTGAGCGCATTCAGCAGGCGTTACGATTTTCTCATGAGCGAACTCGGCGATAGCTTTGCGGATCAGCAGACGGTTGGCCTCAGCCCAGTTATCTCCGGTCAGCCAGGTGCCGGCTTGCAGCAGATGGGTATCATTCATATTCAGCGATTCCTTCAGTAAAGCCTGTTGATAATTTTCGCGCTGGCAGAAGGCCAGCCAGGCGGTTTTATGGCCCATATCGATGGTGTGCTGGTAGCAAAAGCCCGCGCGCTTGTTCAGTCGATGAATTTTTGTATTACGCTCGTCCGGCTCCACCACTACCCGCTTAACCTCCGGCAGGCTGAACATAAAGTCGATTACCGTCGAGAAAACCTGCCAGCTGAACTGCTGCACCGGGTGAGTGGCAGGCGCTATCAGCAGATGCATACCGTAATCGCCCGGCTGCGCGGCATAGAACTTGCCGATGTCATCCTCACTGGCCTTGTAGAACTCCATCAGGAACACCGGCTGGTCGTTGCAGCAACCGATCAGCGCGGCGTGCGGGTTATGAGCCGTCAGCTGGTGATAAAAGGCCGCAACCTGTTCGATGCTGTTGTCCTGCATCCCCCAGAAGCGGGCATACTCTTGTGTGACCCAACGGTGGACCATTGCGGCGTCTTCATGGCGCATTGGGCGGAGGGTGAACCGGCCCGCGGGACGGCCCGTACTGTAAAGAGTGGAATTTGGCATATCACATTTCCGATTGTGCGGGGAAAGTCTGGAAAGCGATCTGGCGTTCGACGGGGTAGACTTCCCGGCCGGTGATTTCGCGCAGTAACACGGAATTGCGGTAGCAGGCCATGCCTAAATCAGGCGTGACAAAGCCGTGCGTATGCAGCTCGGCATTTTGCACGAAGACCTGGTTATGGCGATCGATGCTGTAATTACGTTGTACGTCATAACGGTCTTTCTCATCCCATTGGATCCGCTGCTGGATGCCTTCAACAAACGCCGGTGGTTGATAGTGATAGCCCGTGGCCATCACTAATCCCTCAGTACGGCGGCTGTAGGCACGATCCTGTTCCTGCTGATGCAGCTTGAGCTCAAACTCACCTTCCGCCAGCCAGCGCATGTCGGTCAGCTCCGAATGGGTAAAGAGATTGACGTCGAGCTTTCCGTCCAGCTGCTTAACGTACAACAGGTCGTAAATCGCATTAATCAGGCTGCTGTTGATGCCTTTATAGAGATTTTTCTGGCTGGCGTTAAGCTCGTCGCGTTTCGCCGCCGGCAGACTGTGAAAATAGTCAATCCATTCTGGCGAGGTCATTTCCAGCGTCAGTTTCGTGTACTCAAGCGGGTAGAAGCGCGGCGCGCGAGTTATCCAGTTCAGCTGATAGCCGAAACGATCGATATCCGTCAGCAGATCGTAATAGATTTCGGCCGCGCTCTGGCCGCTGCCCAGTACGGTGATGGAGCGTTTTTTCTGCAATTTTTCTTTGTTGAGCAGATATTCGCTGGAGTGGACGAAGCGCTCGCGATACGGTTGGCTGCAGGCGGGACTCCAGGCGCTGGGGCCGGTGCCCAGTACCAGACGATGCGCCAGCCATTCCTGCTGTTTACCGCTGACGGTATCTGTCGAACGGACACGATAGCATTGCAGATTGTCATCGTAGCTGACGTATTCAACCCGGGTGTTCCAGCGCAGGTTGCCGAGCCGTTCAGCGGCCCATTGGCAATACTGGTTGTACTCTTTTCTCATCAGGAAAAAATCTTCGCGGATGTAAAAAGAGTAAAGTTTTCCCTTCTGCTTCATAAAATTGAGCAGGCTGTAAGGGCTGGTCGGATCGGCCAGCGTCACCAGATCGGCCATAAAAGGCGTTTGCAAATGGGCGCTTTCCAGCATCATGCCGGTATGCCAGTCAAAGCCGGGGTTCTGATCGAGAAAAACGCCGTTCAACCCTTCAACCGGTTCGCTCAGACAGGCAAGGCCCAGATTGAATGGTCCAATGCCAATACCAATAAAATCATAGATGGTGTTATTCATAACGGAGATCTCACAAAGGTGCCGTCGTGACGGCCGGGCCACGTACCTGTTCACGGCCGTAATGCACAATCAGAGCAATCACGTCTTCAATATCAGCCGCGGTGGTGTTGGGGTTTAAAAGGGTGAATTTCAGATACTGACGACCGTTTACTTTGGTGCCGGCAATAACGGCGTTACCTGAGCGAAACACCGCCTTACGTATGTTGGTGTTGATTTCATCGGTCAGCGCATCGTTCATGCCCGGACGGGGAACATAACGGAAAATCTGGGTGGTCAGTTCAGGAACATGTAAAACCTCAATTGCCGGATGTGCATTCAACAACTGATGGGCGATCTGCGTCAGCGCCAGAATGTCATCGAAGGCATTCCCCAAGGCCATTGGCCCTGACACGCGCAGCGTCAACCACATTTTAAGCGCGTCAAAGCGGCGCGTGGTCTGAATGCTTTTATTGACCAGGTTGGGTGTGCCTTCCTGTTGCGCACTTAGCGGGTTGAGATAATCGGCGTGATGAGTGACATGGCTCAGATGGTGCTTATCACGCACGAAGAACGCCCCGCAGCTGACAGTCTGGAAGAAGGATTTGTGGTAGTCCACGGTAACCGAGTCTGCTTTTTCAATACCGGCAAGGCGCGGACGATGACTTTCCGATACCAGCAGACCGCAGCCGTAGGCTGCATCGACATGCATCCACATGCCGTGGTGTTTGCACAGCTCAGAGATAGCCCCCAGCGGATCGATACTGCCGAAATCAGTGGTGCCGCTGGTGGCGACCACCGCGACTGGGATCAGGCCCTGTTGCAGACAGCGCTGAACTTCTTGCTTCAGGCAGTCAACATCCATGCGGTACCGCTCATCGTAGTCGACCGGGATAACGGCATCGTAGCCCAGCCCCAGGATCGCCATTGATTTCTGGATACTGAAGTGGCTGAGCTTTGAGGTAAAGACGCGCCATTTAGCGGCATCATGAGGTAACCCCCGATGCTTAATCAGATGGCCGGGATGATGCGCCGCGCACCAGCTGTCACGAGCCAGCAGCATTGCCATCAGGTTGGACTGAGTACCACCGCTGGTGAAGATGCCATCAGCACCCGCAGGCAGACCAATACGGCTAAGCGTCCAGTCAATCACCTTTTGTTCAATCAGCGTGCCTCCGGCGCTTTGGTCCCAGGTATCTACTGAGCTGTTGACTGCGGCCATAATCTGCTCTGCCAGCAGGGAAGGCAGCACCACCGGGCAGTTCAGGTGTGCGACGTATTTTGGGTGGTGAAACCAGACGGCATCGCGCAGATAGAGCTTTTTCAGCTCCTCTAACGCCGCTTCGTTGCTGCCCAGCGACTGGTCGAGGTCGACGCCGCTGAATTCCCGGGCAAGCTCATGAGGAAGGATGCCGCTGAAAGGTTTTTCTACGCCTTTCACCGTTTCGGTCATCAATGCCAGCACCTGTTCTGTCTGTCTGGCCCACGCAGACAGCTGGTGGTCATTGAAAATGAAATCATGAGGATTGCCAGTGCCACAATCTGGGGGCAGTGCGGATACTGGCGAAGTTTGCGAACCTGGGACCATAACCTGTTCCTTTATTGAAGACGTAAGAAGCCCTGCTGTCAGGTGAGAGCGACAGCATTGTGCGTCAGACGGCGTAACGTCAGTTTAGGAGTTCTAATATTCCACTATTGCGAAGATCCCAGCGATGGATGCAAGCAAGAATTTTTGTTGTGTAAAACGCAAAAAAGCGACATTACCTATGTCTTTTTAACAGTTATGCGAGTCATTACTGTAAGTGAGATTCTAAATGAATCTTATTATCATTCAATATTTTTTTTGTGAATTTTTTTCATAAGCATTTCTACTTAATAAGTCGGCGGGCTATTGTCAGATCCGGGGACCGTATGATGGCGAATGAGAGCAGGCGGTAGGTCTTTTGTGCTGATCCCCTGCAGGGCGTACCGCTCTGTACGCGGCTGAACTCGCTGGCAGCGCCCACACAGGGGCATGGCGTTTTTTATCGATCCGGGCAGACTGGTAGACGATTGGTGACTTACCCGATCCGGTAAAGGCGTGATATGGCCTGCACAGCGGTATCGCAGAGGAGAGGGGGCCAGGCTGCCAGATAATTTCCTCTTTTGAGCAGCTCCCCCGGCTGCTGGCGATAATGTGCCATGGTTTTTTGCCAGCAGGCTTCTTACCGCCTTTATATGACCTCATATAGCAATATCATCGTTGATGAAATTAATAAAACAGGCAGATATGTATTATTATTTTTTGTATTCTGTCATCAGTAATGGGAATATGTTCCAGTATTTTTCGGGCAGACGCTGATTCAGTGTTGATAAATGGATTAATCCAATAAAAATTCAATAGCTCGGTGCGGATAAGTAATAGCGTGAAATCAAGGGTAGTGTCGGTAAATATATTTTAGTATGCATTTAGCTTTTTATTTATTGCGTCATGAAATGGCGAAAAAAAGGTGCCGGGGTTGACTCATCGTGTTGGGCACTAAAGAATGATACGTCAAACGCCAGCTATTTATTCCCAGATGCCATTTCATAATCCTGGTGTTATGTAAGCAGGAAATATGCATTTATGATTGTGGATTAGCATGATTTATATAAGCCAAAAATAGTGAGGTAATGCCTGTGAGCGATATATCAACCAGCGGATGGGACGTGGTCAGCATCACTAACCTTGACACCATTAACAAAATTATCAGTAACGGAAATCGCTATCCACCAGAATTCTCAATGAATGACAATATTCTGGGATCCAAAATTAGCGTTAACGGCAAATGGGGGCGATGGCTGCTGACCAATAATGCCAGTGGCGGAAAAATTAATATAAAATGTGAAATAGCAGCAGGAACGGTGGACTATGAAGGGAGCAGGCTGAACATTAACGACAGCAGCAATCATTCATATATAGAAATTGAACTGTCACTCAGGGGGAAACACGTTGAGCCAGATGAATGGGTGTTTGATAATAATATTATTGACGATAACACCTGCTGTTATCAGTTGGTGGCAGACTCCGATAATAAGGTGATTATTATCAGCGCTGTCTTCAGCGGTTCGGAAATGAAAAATGATAATCTGAACATGATATTACCCGCGCTGTTTGGCGGCTGGTTTAAAAATAACCTGAGTGCTTTTGATCAAATTTTTGCGGTGATCCTGATTGGGCTGCGGGCTAAAAAAAGTGATTTTCAGTGGCTTTACCCTTCCGCATACAGCTATGCTGCGAACAGTTCACTTGATAACAAAACCACGGGATTTGGTATTCTGACGCTCGTCGACGGCAGAACGGATACCGGAAAACTGCAGCAGTCCGTTGATATTTCAGCACTCAGACTGGTGAATAAATTTGGCGCAAATCTGGCGCTGGTCATCAGCAAAGGGATGTTTGTCAAGCACACGCTGTTGAAAGCCGCTGTTGACCTGATAAAGCATGCCACAGTCAGCGATTTCATCATAAGCGATAGCGGATTATCGCTGACCAACCGCCGCGAAATGGTATGGCAAGATTTCCATGCTGGCGATAATGTCTATATTTCCCCCATCTTGCCTAAAGAAGGTCTTATTCTGACGCTGCAGTCAGATTATATCCATCTCACCATTCAGGGCGCATATTATCGTCCTCATACCGGGGTCACGGTCTACATGGGCTTGGAGCAAAACTTCAGATATAAGGTAGCTAATAATGCCAGGGGGGAACCTGTTTTTGTGCCGGACGAGAAAGGGCTGGGCGATGCACAGATAGTCTGCACTGTTAAATTTGATAAGTGGTTGCAGGCGGTAGAAATAACAATGGGCGTCATTGCGTCAATCGCTTCTATTATCTCACTCGGTACGCTCGCTTATAGTGCCATAACGGCAAGGGCGGCGGCCACGTTGGTCGCCGCTGAGAGGGAAGGGTCAGTGATATTCTCTGTCAATGCTGCGGAGGCAGAGATTGTTGCTTCAGAAGCAACGGCGATAGCCAGGGGAATTGTGAATGGTGCGGTGTCAAACCCGACAATTTTTAATGTCGTCAGAATGTGCTCGGCGGTGACGGCAACGATTACCGGAGCAGCAGCAGGAGCCATAGCGATATCTGAGGCCATTTATAAATCAAAATATGATGATATGCCTACGTTCCACCATTTTGCTTCAATTATAACCGGCACCAGTATTTGGCCTCATATGAATAATATTAAGCTGAAATCCGCATCGCTGGCCGACAGCTTTGTCATAGGGCTTGAAATAAGCCAGGGGTAACGGCATGGATATGTATAACTGGGATATGGTATGTGCTGTTTCCTGCCGCGATCTGAATAAGGAACTTAAGAAGTCGGTGCGCAATAACTTTGGCGAGTTCAGCTGGGCAGATGGTGCGGGAAATCGGATTTCGGGTATGTTTGATCGTTGGGAGATTGTGCCCGGTGGGGATGTGCAGCGGCTTAACCTTATCACACCGCTTATCACAGGCAAACTTGAGGCTTCCGTCCTGGGAAAGGATATGAATGTTGCGGTTGATAACCTTTGTCCAAAACTTCAGGTTGTGTTGGCTTTTGTCAGCGGTGAAAACGGCGATGATACCCATCTTAAATTCAATTGCAGACGTATAAGCACCAGCAGCACGGAAACCGCCAGTGAGGGCAGTGTTGTTATATTGGAAAACGATATTAATAACCCCCTTGCCGACAGAGATAATATTGTGCCTGCGTTGTTCTGCGCACTGATGGCAAAGATGATTGTTGCCCGGCGCAATGATTTAAAATTCATTTTTGCAGAAATTCTGACTATTCCGGCTACAAGCGAGGTTTCATGGATGAAGCTGCACCTGCTCAGGTATGCGTACAATGAGAAAATAAGCGGAGAACTGGGCTGTCTGGCCGTACTGGGGATATTAAGGAGCAACGCTTTCCCACCCCATCCGGATGAACTTCAGCCGGTCTTTGACTCCTCACTTGTCAGAGACGATGGCAACAGCGGATTTATGCTATCCCGGCAGGTTTTTATGAAAAATGTTGTGCTTCCTGCACTGCCAACGGTATTTAAGGGGGCAGAAATTAGTCAGTTTTATCTCGCTGATGGTAACGTAATTAGGAACAGCGGTAATATCTCATTAAGTCCCATTAATGGCTATACCCCCTATTTTAACCATTTTGAAATGGAAGTTGTAGACCTCAGGATTATGCTGAATAACGCCCGGGGCCGCTGTGATGTGGTGAGGAACAGCAGCTATGTCAGTTTCGACTTATCAGCTGCTTATATCCCACAATTATCTGTGGTTAACGGCGTATGCAAAGTGAACCTCGTCTGCGCGACCAGGCCCGTTTTTAACAGTCAGGGGTATGATACGGCAGCGCAAATTTTTTGGATTTTTGGCGGCTGGGTTGTTGATGCGCTGATTCAGGGGATCCGCAGCCAGATGGAGCACCTTCTTTTCGAGTTTGGCAACCGCGGGATAAGCTTTGATATTTATCCGATAAAATTCAGTTCGGCTTCAGAATATACGGAATGCGGTCTGGCAGAGAATTTCTTCATGCGAAATTAACGACGGATTATTACGGAGGTTATATGAGCTTTATTGAAACCGTTAAATATGTGCGGCAGCTAAGCGTTATTGATGAATTTGGTGGGAGAGGAGATGCTGGGGAAATATCAGAGTTTTATATCATTTTCAGGGCCACCGATGGGAATGGTACAGATCTGTCCGTGAGCAAAAATGACGTCGAAGAAGCTGTGCTAAATAATTATATTGTCATCTCCAATTACATCGGCGATGCGCAATACAGCCTGGGGTTACTGGAACGCAACCCGAATAACGATCACTTTATAGTCAGCAAAATCGACTACAAGTTTAATTCAAATGTCATTACCCTGTCTGTGCGTGACTTTAAAGGCTATGCCAGTATCAGTGTTAAATTTAAAAATGCTAACAAGGTCTTTGCTTCGACCTGTTATCTTTCAGGTAATCCATCATGCTTCTTCCTCTCCAGAAAGCCTTAATCAGTCAAGCCGGTATTTAATGTTCGCCTGCAAATAAACAGGCAGGTGGCGATTTTTATTCATGTTTATTATTAATGTACCCGCTAGTGATCGGATTGTTTTCTGTATTTAAAGCGGAGAGTAATTCGATGCCCGACATTTTTAACTTTAACCTGATTAGTTTGGGCTGGCTGTAATCTGTAATTAGAACCCTTCTCAGAGTTCAATGAAAACAGGAATATCAGATGAATAGTAAACTGTATGATTCACCGGAAGATATCACCAGCGTTGACCTGACTATACAGGCGGCATCCGGTAATTTATCTCCCGTTATCTATGCCAACGGCCGCAACCAGCTCCCGATAGAAATCATTGCCAAAGCCACCAAAGAAAACCCGGATCATAGCGAATCAGTTTTGCATTTTTCAAAGGAGACATGGATTCACATTCTGAATCTTCGTCATGCCGAATCTGATGAAATTCTCACCTGGCAAGGCAATGCCGGGTGGTGCTTCACGGCAGTTGAAAATGATTATAGCCTTGAAGTGCTCACCAAAGAGTATTCGGTCGAACCCCGCTATATGGAACCCGGCGACACTCTGATCACGTTATATGTCTACTCGGGCGATATCAGTGCCAGGCGCATTGCCGTCAGCATTGACACCGATGGAGGAGGGCACTTTACCACCGCAGACAATTCTACCGTGGTTGAGAGAAGCTCCATCACGGTACGCGCCTTACAGCCTGTTAGCTATTTAACGAGTGATCTCATTCAGGAAAGAGTGAGTGAATTAGGCAAAACCCGGGTTACCATGCATTACACTGGCGACAATGTTACCTGGTCAAAAAAGTTCGATGGGCATTATGATAATCTTTATTTTTCCATAAAGAACAAAATATGCAATTACACCGTCAACAATTATGGCAAAGATGGCAAGGTGGATATCAGTTACCCTGAAAGGACGTCTCAGTACTGGGTTTATAATAACGACCAGCATATGCTGGTCGCTAATCCGTCAGCGTTTCCTGAGGGTGAGAGTAATAACGGATTTTATGGCCGGGCCAGCTGGAATGAAACGTTGTCTGCGTACCCATCTACAGCTACCTACGATTTATTCCTGGATTATAAATATAACGATCGGCCAAAAACGATCTGCTGGACACACTTCTCTTTTGCTGCATCAGATGAGTGGATATTACCAGCGGATATTGCACTGCACGTCAACGATACTGACCTTCAACAATATAATCTTAATCCCTGGTTTGATTTTTATGACCTGTACGGAAATTACGGCAGATTCAGTATTCACTACAATTCAGTCAGCCATGAAATCGAAGTCAGCCAGAAGTAAGACATCTCATTCTGTTTATGAGCCAGCCCGGTCGGTATCAACGCTATTTGCTAACGGAGTCTACTTATGAAATCACCCTCTTTTTATTCTCAGGCGGGTAACTTTATCAGCGCTACCTTGGGGGGCGTCGATCCGCGCACCGGCCTTTTTAATCTCAGTTTACCGCTGGTTAATCTTCACTCCGCAAAGCTGGCTGGCCCGGCGCTGGCGCTGTCGTTGCAATATTCTCCGCTGTCATCCGACAATGAGGGGTTTGGCAGGGGGTTTGCCCTCAACCTGACTCGCTATAACCTGCCCGCGCGAAAGTTAACGCTATCCACAGGGGAGGAATATCGTGTCAGCAGTAGCGGGACGGTGGTTAAACAAAAAAAACTCAATAACTTTATCTTTGAAAATACGGGGAACGCCACCTGCCGGGTCATTCACAAATCCGGACTTATCGAGAACCTGGCACAATACGATTCGCTGTTTCTTCCCACTCTTATTACCGCCCCCGATGGACGGAGCCTTAGTTTTGTGTGGAGCTCATCGCATTCGCCATCCCGTCTGGTGCGGGTGACAGATGATGACGGAACGGTGTTGTGCGCGATATCCCATGCCGATGAGTCGGTCGCCACTGTGGCGTTAGACGTGCTGCCGGATAGTGTGGAATCGTCATACCAGTTGATATTTAAATTCATCAATGCGCATCTGGTCCGCGTGACCAGCAGTGCAGACGCGGCACCGCTGAACTGGAATTTTCTGTATGACGATGTCGGCCCCGCAAACGATTACCGGGTCATTACCAGCTTAACATCGCCAACGGGGCTGGTGGAGAAGGTCGACTATTATGCTGACCGGGGAATGGCGTTCCCCGATATGGCAGGCCTGGCGGCGCTACCGTGCGTGCATCTGCACAAAATTTTCCCCGGAGGCGGGCAGCCAAGGATCGTTACCCAGTGGGAGTGGACGGAGAATAATTACCTTGGCAGGGATGCGGGCCAGAATCAGTGGCAGCCTGATACTGACCAGATGCTGGATATCCTGCTCAACGATTATCAGTACGGCTCCACGGCAAAAGTGCTGGATATGGATGGCAGCACGATACTGAGTGCGCTGACCCGATGCTACAACAGTTATCATCTGCAGGTGACAGACAGCACGCTCAGGGCCGGAAAAACGTTCCTGTTTTGCACGCAATACCATGCCAGGCCTGGCGCGACTTTTGCTGAACAGCCCGCGCAATATGCCTTGCCAGCGTTACAGACCAGGTCCTGGGATGATGGTAGTGATGCCCCGCCCCGCACGCGCGTTACCCGCTGGCAGTTCGATGAGGCGGGTAACCCTTTGCGTCAGGACGGCCCGGACGGCACCGTCACAGAATATGTTTATTATCCGGCTGAAGGTGAGGGCGAAGCCTGTCCAGCCGATCCAAACGCTTTTACCCGCTATCTGAAAAGTAAAACGCTCACCCCCCGCCAGGTAAAGGGTGACGAACCTGTTACCCTGTTGGTCAATAGCTGGAAAAAGCAGGGGGCGCTAAACGGTCAAGGCTATGCCGTCGTGCCGGATACGGTAACGCAAACCATCGGCAGCGCCCAAATCTTCATCACCCGCGAGTACTATCGTGAAGTGACCGACAGGCTGTCGTTCGGCCGTGAAAAAGCACGTACCACCACCCTGACGCCGGACGTGCAGTCCAGCGAAACCTACACTCGCAGGCAAGCCTTCAGTTATAACGCTTCACCGATGGGCCTGAGACAGTCTGAGGCTTTTATCGCCCACGATGGCCTGTTGGCATATCGCTCGATTTTGCGGCATGCCCACATGGGGTATGTTCTGTCTGAAACGGATGCGCAGGGCGTGACGGTGAACTGGACGTATGACAAGGCAGGCCGCGTATTAACCCGAAGAGTCATGCCGGGAATGATGCATGAGCGTAAAACAACCTGGTCGTATGCCATTGAGGATAAAGGCCCGATCACCCTCGAAACCGATGCGGCAGGCAACCAGATGAAAACCTTCTATGATGGAGCAGGCCGTGAAGCAAGCTGCCAGCGTCTTGATTGGGATGGGGCGCAGAAGTGGTTTGAGGTTTCTTCGCGCACCTGGGGTATGTTGGGTGAAGTGGTTGCCGGTGCCTGCAGCGACTGGCTGACGGATTCGTCAGAGCAATACCGCCTGGGTACCTTCGTCTCGCGTGATGGCTGGGGCTGCGTCAGCGAACAAGATTTCAGTGACGGCACAAAGAGCGTGCAGATCACCGACCCGGTGCGGCTGACTCAAACCGTTTCGGTGCACGGCAGCGCGGGCGGTGAAAGTCTTAACTCCGGGACGTTTACCACGCTGCTGGACGAACAGAGTCGCTTGCCGCTGACGGTGACCTGTAAAGACACCCACGGAGAGATGCAGGGCGAACGCCGCCATGAGTGGGACGGTCTCGGCCGCCTGAGGTTGAACACGGATGAGCTGCACAATAAAACGGAAAGGAGCTACGACGCATTCGGACGCGTGCTGGTGCAGATCCTGGCGGACGGTAGCAAAGTGAACAGAACGTATGCCCCTCATCTCACCGGCAATCAGGTGGCTTGTATTAGCGTTACCGGGCAGGACCAGCAGGGCAACCCGCATACCTGGCAGCTGGGGATGCAAAAGTTTGATGGTTTGGGGCGGGTTACAGAGCGCACCAGCGGCGGCAGAACCACCGCGTACATCTACGAGGGGGCGGCGCCAGTCCCTTCCTCGATGACCTTACCGTCGGGGAAAATACTGAAGTATGCCTATATTCCCGAGCTGGGCAACGCGGTCAGCAGCATGACGGCGGACGACGCAGCGCAGACGTTCAGCTATTACCCCGCAACGGGCTGCCTGAAGACGGCAGAGGGAGGCCTTACCCGGATCCATCATACCCGTAATCCATCCGGTAGTCTGAAGGCGGAGACCTTCACCCACGGGGGAAGCACGCGTGATACAGCCTATACCCGTACGCTGGCCGGGAAAATGGTAACCTACACGGATATTGCTGCCAGAACAACAACCTGTGAACGAGATGCGTCCGGGCGGATAACAGCGATAAAAGATGCGGCCCTGACGGTCGATCTGAAGTACGACGCGCTGGGGCGGCTGAACTGGCAGCGGGTTAAGGACATCGCTACGCAGGCCACATTACTCACCCGGATGACATTCGACGATTTTGGCCGGGAAACCGTCCGTTCGATTATTGACTGCCACGGCGTCACATTGGAGGTGGTTCAAACCTGGCTGCACAACGGCCTGCTGGCTGGCCGGACTACGCAGCGGGATCGGGTAGTGATACGACAGGAGCGGTACGAGTACGATGTCCGCAACCGTCTGACGGGCTACAGGGTGAGCGGAACCAGCCTGCCGCAGGATGCTTATGGCCATCAGATAACCGCGCAGGCGTACAGATATGATCCGCTGAACAACCTGACGACGGTGACCACCCCACTGATATACGGCAGTATTGATGTAGCGACGTACTGTTACGGAAACAGCGCTGATCCTACGCAGCTGACTGCCGTGTTGCACACCCAGGTCGGCTACCCACCGGTCATCCGGCTTGAGTATGACGCAGAGGGGCGGATGACCCGGGACGAGGCGGGACGCTCGCTGTCCTATGACGCCATCGGCAGACTGGCCGGCATCGGCGGTGAAAGCCGTTACGAATATGACGCGCTGAACCGCCTGGTCGGTCAGAACGTCAGCGATGCAGACAGCCGTCAACTCTACTACCGTGGTGCAGAACGGGTGAATGAGGTGTTGGTACAGCAGGGCCAGGTAACCCGCCTGGTTAAAAACGGGCACACCTGCCTGGGGATGAGCGATGGCAGCAACCTGACGCTGATGTCCAGCGATCGCCACGACAGTCTGATTTGGTCATGTGATGGCAGCCAGAAAGAAGGGAAACCGCACTTCTGGTTACCGTACGGTAAAGGAGGTAACGTCGGGCTGCTGCCGGGCTTCAACGGCGAACGATCTGATCCAGTCAGCGGCAGCTACCATCTGGGCAACGGCTATCGTGTTTATAACCCCGCACTGATGCGTTTTAACTGCCCGGATAGTCTGAGTCCGTTTGGTGCCGGGGGCATTAACCCTTACGCATACTGCGCCGGTGACCCGATAAACCACACGGATCCGTCGGGGCACATAAGTTGGCAGGGGGTGTTGGGCATCGTGACGGGGACGCTGGGGCTGGCATTTTCTGTCTTTACGGCGGGAGCATCGATAGCGGCCACGAGCGGGTGTATGGCGGCACTTGGCGCGGCATCGACCACATCGCTGATCGTAGGGGGACTGGGCGTGATAGCGGATGTGACTGCCATTGCAGGTGGAGCCACGGAAGAGAGTAATCCGCGGGCATCATCCGTGCTGGGCTGGGTGTCAATGGCGACAGGTATTGCCGGGGTGGTGACCGGGCTGGCGCAGATGGGTAAAGCCCTTACCGGAGCAAAAACAAGCGTGCACTTGTCAAGACTCGAAGAGATGGGTATAGGATCGCCAAAGGTGATTGGTGCTCATGATTTCGGCGGTTACCACCCGCATCCGGATATCCCCCCCACACCGGTTCATGCCACCTACACCGCAATTGACTGGGATAGCGGACTTCCCCGATTGAATATTGTGGCGCACGGTACTCCGGGGTTTTTACTCGTAGATCGTGATTCATGGGTCGATGCCGATGCGCTTTATCACCTGTTATTCGAGCACGGCGTTATCAACTATAACTATTATGAAATTAGAATGCTGGTTTGTCACAGCGCTGAATCTTCATCTGCGGGAATCAGCGTGGCAGAGCGTTTTGCACAGATAACAGGCCGGCCGGTTGAAGGTTTTCATGGCATTATGACGATGCATGAGACGCTGAATCTTACCGGTGTCCCCATCTCTGCACTGTACATGGTTAATGATGCTTATGCACAGGGAGGGGCGTTAGCCGCGACTGAGCTTATGCACAGGTATCGAGCCTATATAACTATCGGACCGCATCCCACTCCGCCAATACCCAATATTTCTCAAACCTTTTATCCATAATGGAAAGGGATGCCCACAGTGCGGATAACGGGCATTCGACTTAGCGGACGGCTGCATCAGATTGAGGTTATTGAAAGCCTGCTATCCAGTGAGCGGGCCAGCGCTGCGCGGAAGTGCGGCTGATGCCGGTACGGCCAGCCAGCTAATGCAGCAACAGGCATGAACCGCACCAGGTGACGTAACTGAAATAAGACAAAGCGGATGGCATGGTGATGTATTTATCAACCGCTTTCGGCAAATACATTTTTGAATAAAACGAATAATGCTGATTCAGGTAAAAGATAATAAAAATCGAAATAAAGAAATAACTCCCTCCTTTCACTGCGCCCGGTCACGATCCGCCTCTCATTTTTAAAAAATGTGTTGGATTCTTTTTTTCATACAATTGGTGGTGTTTTATTTATTTTTTATACCTAAGCCGGGATAATTATTTTTTACGCTTCCTTACGCCCTGTGGCCTGCAAGGGTTTTGGTTGGAAAGTTCTTATAAATCAGCGGCATGATCTCTTTTTGTTTAATTCCTTGCATGTCACATCTTGTTACATATTTTTAATTCCAATGGCCGCGCTAACGTTTCTAAAATCCGCTCGTAGGTAATTATCCAAAATTTAGCCTTTCAGAAAAAAATATTCAAAAACAAGTGTCGTGTTCGATGGTAAATAGAAATTACCTGCTTCTGACTTGCGTTGTCAGTTAGCGCGAGTGGGGAGTTTCTATTGCAAGGTAAGCCTTTCTTATTTATTTATCAGTGGCATTGACCATCTTTAATATTCATCAGAACAGGGAAAGTTATGTCTAACTCCTGGCAGTCCGAGATCCCCAAGGCTCGCGTTAACATTCAGTTAAGTCTGCACACGGGTGGCGCGCAGAAAAAAGTGGAATTACCCCTCAAGTTGATGGTGGTAGGCGATTACAGCAACGGCGCTGAACAGCGTGCGGTATCTGAGCGTGAACCTGTCAGCGTCGATAAAAACAACTTCAACAGCGTGCTGTCCGAATTCTCTCCCTCCCTGGATATTTCCGTGGAAAACACGCTGGCGGGTGACGGCAGTGAAGAAAATGTCAGCCTCTCTTTCGGTGAGATGAAAGACTTCGGGCCGGAGCAGGTAGCCCGCCAGATACCCCAGCTCAAAGCCATGCTGGCCATGCGCAATCTGCTTCGCGACCTGAAAGCAAACCTGCTGGACAACGTGACCTTCCGCAAGGAGCTGGAAAAAATCCTGCTTGACCCAACGCTCAGTGCTGAACTGCGCAGCGAGCTGTCTGCCCTGGCACCGAAAAACGCCTGACGGTGGCGATATTTAACGGATTAACCAAGAGAAAATGCTGATGTCGGTAAAAAATGATAACGCCGCTGGTGGTGAAAACATCGTGCTGGAGCGTGCGAAAGCGGGCAGCGTGTACGCCTCCCTGTTTGAGAAAATTAACCTGAATCCGGTATCAAAGTTGAGCGCGCTGGATATCTGGCAGGATAATCAGGCGATGTCGGATGCAACGGCCGATGAGCGTCTGACCGCCGGCATGCGGGTGTTCCTGGATTGCCTGAGTAAAGCGGGTTCGAAGGTTGAAAAGCTGGATAAGAGCCTGATTGACCACCATATCGCGGAGCTGGACTACCAGATTAGCCGCCAGCTGGACGCGGTGATGCATCATGAAGCATTCCAGCGCGTCGAATCCCTGTGGCGCGGAGTAAAATCACTGGTAGATAAAACCGATTTCCGTCAGAACGTCAAAATCGCGCTGCTTGACCTGTCGAAAGAGGATTTGCGTCAAGATTTTGAAGACGCGCCGGAAATTATACAGAGCGGGTTGTACCAGCACACGTACACGGCCGAGTACGACAGCCCGGGCGGAGAGCCTGTTGCCGCGCTGATTTCCGCCTACGAGTTTGATGCGTCGGCTCAGGACGTGGCGCTGCTGCGTCATATCTCCAACGTTTCTGCCGCTGCGCATATGCCGTTTATCGGTTCGGCCGGAGCGCAATTCTTCCTGAAAGAGTCGATGGAAGAGGTGGCGGCGATCAAAGACATTGGCAACTACTTCGACCGCGCCGAGTACATCAAATGGAAATCCTTCCGTGATACCGACGACTCCCGCTATGTCGGCCTGGTAATGCCGCGCGTGCTGGGGCGCTTGCCGTATGGCCCGGACACCATGCCGGTGCGCAGCTTCAACTACGTGGAGGAAGTGAAAGGCCCGGACCATAACAAATACCTGTGGACTAACGCCTCGTTTGCTTTTGCGGCCAACATGGTGAAAAGCTTTATCAACAACGGCTGGTGCGTACAAATTCGTGGCCCGCAGGCCGGTGGCGCGGTGCAGGATCTGCCGATTCATCTGTACGACCTGGGCACCGGCAATCAGGTGAAGATCCCCTCTGAGGTGATGATCCCGGAAACCCGTGAGTTTGAATTTGCTAACCTCGGTTTTATTCCGCTGTCGTACTACAAAAACCGCGACTATGCCTGCTTTTTCTCGGCCAATTCCACGCAAAAGCCGGTGCGGTATGATACGGCTGATGCGACGGCCAACAGCCGCATCAACTCGCGTCTGCCGTACATCTTGCTGCTATCGCGCATTGCTCACTACCTGAAGCTTATTCAGCGCGAAAACATCGGTACGACTAAAGACCGCCGCCTGCTGGAGTTGGAGCTGAATACGTGGGTGCGTGGGTTGGTGACTGAAATGACCGATCCGGGTGATTCACTTCAGGCATCACATCCGCTGCGTGATGCCAGAGTGGTGGTGGAAGATATCGAGGACAACCCGGGCTTCTTCCGCGTGAGGCTGTTTGCAGTACCGCACTTCCAGGTGGAAGGCATGGACGTCAATCTGTCGCTGGTGTCGCAGATGCCAAAAGCCAAGGCATAAGGCGAGGGTCATCAGGCATGAAAATTTATCGTCCATTGTGGAATGAGGGGGCGCTGCTGTCCCCCAGCAATTCCAGCAGCAGTCGGAATGGGAGTCTTTTCGCAGTGCGGGGATCTCTGCACTGGCCTCGCCATTTCCGTGGGGAGTGGAAACGCTAAAGTTTGATGACCCCCTGCTGGCTTCCGGGCTGATCCAGATCTCACCGCTGCGTCTCTGGCTGGAAGATGGCTCCCTTATCGATGCGCAATGCAGCGATCTGCCGCCTGTACCACGAGAACTCAATTCCGCTCAGTTGGCGGGTCTTGATGCGGTCACTGTCGTTATTGCGCTGCCCCTGATGCAGCAAGGTGTGAACAACGTTCAGCAAGATGCGGAGATGTCAGACAGACCGCAGCGCTATCGCGAAGAGTGGCTACCGGTTCAGGATGCTTTCGGCACGGAAGAAGAGTTCATGGCCGTCGCCCGCTTCAATTACTCCATCCGGTTTGCCCATGAAAATAACGCGTCGTGGCGAACCTGCCCTGTGGCGCGTCTGATTTGGGACGGACAGAACGGATGGCGTCAGGACGCGGCGTTTATTCCTCCTGTGGCCTTATTCTCCGCCAGCCCGATGCTGTGCGAACGCCTGGTTCTGCTCAATCGCCAGCTTCGCTCCCGCCGTCAGCGCCTGATGGCTATGCGTCGTGAGAGTAATGAACGTCTGGCTGATTTCGCCGTTGCCGATGTTTCGCTGTTCTGGTTGCTGAACGCGCTTAATTCCCATGCGCGGGTGCTGTCGGAATACGAACGCTTTCCGGCCAGGCACCCGGAGCAGGTGTGGGCAGAGCTTGCCAGGCTGGCGGGCAGCCTGCTGACCTTTTCTCTCAACCACGATCTGGACGCTATTCCCGGCTATGACCACGCTGAACCGGCCCATACTTTCCCGCCGCTGTTTGAACTGATAACCGGTTTGCTGGAAGCCAGCCTGCCGTCGAGGGTGATCGCACTTGAGATGTCGCGTCCGGATGAGCAGACGTGGAAAGCCTCTTTACACGATATCCGTTTGCGCGAAGAGGCCGACCTGTACCTCTCCGTGCGCTCAGATATTCCAGCCTGGCAGCTCGCCGATAAGTTTCCTGCACTTTGTCAGGCCGGTTCACCCGATGACGTGAAAGAAATCTACAGCGCCGCACTCAAGGGGATCCCACTTATTGCCGTCAGCCGCGTACCGGCAGCATTGCCGGTACGCATGGAAAACCAGTACTTCGCGCTGGATATGGAAAGCCCCGCTGCCCGCGAGATGCAGGATCAGGGCGTGTGCATGTTCTATGTGCCTGCTTTGCTGGGCCGGCTGGAGCTTGAGCTGTTTGCGGTGCTGCGATCATGAGACAAGAAATCGATATCGACCAACTGATGACGGAAACCTGGCTGACCGTCACCTTACTGAGGCGGGGGGCCACCACGCTGGACGGCGCAGCGCTTTATGATAACTGCACGAAGCAGGTTGAAAACGCCCGTGAGGCGCTGCAACGCGCAGGGTACGACGAAGCCAGCATTGGGCATATCACCTACGCCCAGTGCGCCCTGCTGGATGAAGCGGTGATGAGTCGAAAATCCGTGGAGAATGCACACCGGCTGGATGACAGCCAGGTGGCCTGGCGTAAAGCGCCGCTTCAGGCGCGTTTTTTTGGCTCCCTGCATGCCGGTGAGGCGCTTTGGGAGCGTATTGCGGAAGTGCTGCGGCAGCCTGCACCGGATAACGCGGTGCTGACCTGTTATCACCGCGTCATTGCGTTGGGCTTCCAGGGGCTGTACAGCGTGGAGACCGTCAGCCAGGAACAGCGGGGAGAGGTGATTAAGGCACTTTCTGAACGGGTGCCGATGCCTGATGCGGATCTGTCTCTGGTGATCCACCGGACCGCTAAACACCGCTACAGCATGGTGCGCTCAGTTTGGTTCTGGGTAATCATGACGGCCGTACTGACGGCGGGAGTCTGGTGGGGCGGGCACCTTTGGCTCCAGGCGCTGCTATCTGCGCAAATACCGGAGCTGCGACGTTAATGCGCCCCTCTGCTATTGCCTCTGTTGTATTACACATCCTGACGGGAGCGGCAGCGCTGTTGTGGCTGCTTTGGTATTTCATTCCGCTGGGCAATCTGTTCAGGTTGATGCTCACCCTGCTGGTTGTCGCAGTTGCAGGTTGGCTGGCGTGGAAAGGTTGTCGTTACCGTAAAGTGCCCGCAGACGGCGCACTTTCATCCATTGAGATCCCCACTTTAGACACGCAGAAACCTGTGGTGCTGGTGTGTGGTGAGGGGCTGGATAGCCTGTTTCCGGTGCAGAATCTGCGAAAAACAGCCCAGGGTTGGTGGTTGCGCGTCGGCAACATCAGCCAGCTTAAAGACGCGGTGCGCCTTGTGCTGGAACAACAATTTCGCCAGGCAGGCCAGCTTTCGGTGATGTACGTTTGCCTCCCTGACCAACATCAGGATGAGGCCGTTTTACGGGCATCGATTAGCGCTTTGCGGCAGCAAATCAGCCAACTGACTACGCTGACCGGTTTTGCCTTACCTGTTGTTCTGCACTGCGCATTCTCCGGTCCGCAAACGCCCTGGGTGATCGTTCGCGGAGACAAACCGCTGGTATGTGCCGCCAATGAGCTGCCCCAGGCGCTGGTCGACTGGCAGCAGACGGGAAATAACCTCTCAATGCTACCGGTCCTTGGCCAGGCTTTCACCTTTATCCATGACACGCTGCTTGATGAGATGGCGAAAGCGGACCGCTTAATCCCGCCCGTTGCTCCGTTTGCTGTCGCTTTGCGTACCGGTGCGGCATCCGCAGAGTCTCATTCAGTATGGGCACAGTGGCTTTATCGCCGAACCTGTTTGCAATTTCCACCGGTGAAGGGGGGCCTGGAGCTGGCCTGCCCCTTTCCCGATGCCGTTCTGCCTTTACTGGCTCCTTTTGCCTCGCCGGTACAAGGCGGTCAACGCAGCCGCCGCGTTGTGCTTCTGCTTTGGCTTTGCGCCCTGGCCGCGCTGGTTTTTTCTGCAGCCAATAACCTGGCTCTCATTCGTCTGGTGGCTGCTGACCTGCAGCGTTGGTCCGCCATTCCGATGACTCATTACGCGCCCAAGGCGCAATCCCTCATTGCTCTGAAGCAGCATGTACTGATGCTTGAACGCTGGCAGCGCCAGGGTGAGCCAATGCGTTACGGCCTGGGGTATTACCCGGGACAACGTCTGTGGCTGGTTCTTCAACAGGCTATTGATAGCTGGGTTCCGGCGCCCCCCTCTTTAATACCTGTTGAGAAAGACACGCCACAAGCCGTGCGTCTCGATGCCCTGTCGCTGTTTGATACCGGTAAGTATCAGCTTAAACCGAACAGCACCAAAATGTTGGTAAAGGCGTTGATGGGCATTAAGGCCAAACCCGGTTGGCTGATTGTGGTCGCGGGTCATACCGACAACACCGGGGAGGCTAATGCGAACCAGGTACTGTCGCATAAACGTGCTGAAGCACTTCGTCACTGGATGCTGTCGACCAGTGATGTATCACCCACCTGCTTTGCCGTTCAGGGCTACGGCGCAACGCGCCCAATCGCTTCTAACGACACGGTGGAAGGCCGTGAGGCCAACCGCCGTGTTGAAATTAGTCTGGTGCCACAGGTTGATGCCTGTCAAACACCCGCACCTCAAGGCCCATCAAATGATTGATGAGTTGTTAATTTAGAAATGGAGATCTACCCATGGCAATTCCAATTTATCTATGGCTGAAAGACGACGGCGGCGCGGCCATTAAAGGCTCCGTAAATGTTAAAGACCGTGAGGGCAGCATCGAAGTTCTCTCGCAGGATCATAGCCTGTATATGCCAACCGATAACAATACCGGCAAACTGACGGGCACCCGCATTCATACCCCGTTCCAGTTTAGCAAAGAAATCGATTCCTCCAGCCCGTACCTGTACAGAGCGGTAACCTCTGGCAAAAAGCTGAAGTCTGCCGAGTTCAAGTGGTACAGAATCAACGATGCGGGTCAGGAAGTGGAGTATTTCAATACCCGACTTGAGGACGTCAAGCTGGTAAAGGTCGCGCCAAAAATGCACGACATTAAAGACCCGACCAAAGAGAAGCATAATCACCTCGAAATCATCGAGCTGCGTTATGAAAAAATCACCTGGACCTATAAAGACGGCAACATCATTTATTCCGATTCCTGGGACGATCGCCCCAGCGCGTAATGCCTTCCAGCAGACGGTGAAGCGTCTGCTGCTTTTGTGGTTTTCAAAACTGCCGGCCCGTGGTAACGGCAGTTTCGCAAACACCAAATAATTCGGACATCGACCTTATGAGCCTGGATCCCTGCAACGGAAAGGCTAAGGGCGGTAGCGTACCTAAAAAGGAATAAAGCATGGAACACCGGTCAGCCATCTTACTTCGTCGCTTAAACCCGTACTGTGCAAAAGCGCTGGAAGCCGCCGCCACCCTGTGTCAGACGCGAGCGCACGCACAAATCACCATTGAGCACTGGCTACTCAAGCTGCTGGAAATGGGCGAGGGTGACATCACCGTGCTGGCTCGCCGCTACGAATGGGATATGGATGCACTGTGGCAGAGTTTGCTGTCACATCTTGATGCTTTGCCGCGCTCGGTATATTCCCGCCCACCGCTCTCCGATGACATGCAGGCGCTGATGGAAGCCGCCTGGCTGGTGGCGTCATTAGAAGATAATAACCAGACTATCCGCAGTGTAAACCTGCTGGAGGCGCTGATGACCAGGCCGAAGCTGCTGCGCTGCGACGATCTGTGGCCGCTGTTCAGCCTCAGTGAGTCACAAATCAGCCGCCTGAAACCGCTGCTGGATGCGCAATCCGATGAACGCCCTGAACGGCAACAGCAGGAACGTCTGGGTCAAATGCCCTTCACGCTGGGTGAAGAAACGGCACAGGATAGCGGTATTTCTGGCAATCATTTAAGCGATGCGCTTCAGGCCGCGCTGGACAAATTCACGCTGGACGTGACCGCTAAAGCCAGAGCCGGGCAGATTGATCCGATATTTGGCCGCGACAACGAAATCCGCCAGATGGTGGATATTCTCTCCCGTCGTCGCAAAAACAACCCCATCTTAGTCGGCGAACCGGGCGTCGGGAAAACGGCGCTAATCGAAGGCCTGGCGCTCCGCATCAGCGAGGGTAACGTGCCGGACAGCCTGAAAAACGTCAGTCTGCGCACGCTGGATATGGGGCTGCTGCAGGCCGGGGCGGGTGTGAAGGGCGAATTCGAACAGCGTCTTAAAAACGTCATCGACGCGGTGCAGAACTCGCCGACGCCGGTTTTACTGTTTATCGACGAAGCGCACACCCTGATCGGTGCCGGCAATCAGGCGGGGGGAGCGGATGCGGCCAACCTGCTTAAACCCGCTCTCGCCCGTGGCGAACTGCGTACTATTGCGGCGACCACCTGGTCCGAGTACAAGCAGTATTTTGAGCGCGATGCCGTCCTGGAACGCCGCTTTCAGAGGGTTAAAGTCGATGAGCCTGATGAGCAGACGGCCTGCCTGATGCTACGTGGCCTGAAGTCCCGCTACGCCCGGCACCACGGTGTGCACATTACCGATGAAGCGGTGAAAGCCGCCGTCAGCCTGTCGCGCCGCTACATCCCCGGTCGTCAGTTGCCGGACAAAGCCGTTGACCTGCTGGATACCGCCTCCGCCCGGGTGCGCATGAGCCTTGATACCCTGCCGGAAGAGTTGACCCGCCTGAAAGCGCAAATCACCGCGCTGGATATGGAAGCGCAGGCGCTGCGTGAAGATACCGCGCTAAGAAACCATCCCCACGGCGACCGCCTGGCACAGATTGAGCAACAGACGAATGCGCTTGGCGACCAGCTTGCGCAATTTGACATGCAGTATCTTGCCGAAAAAGCCCTGACCCGGCAACTGCTGGAAGTGCGCCAGGACAGCAACCGTCAGGAAGATAGTATTGGACTGCAACAGCAACTGAGCGATTTGCAGGGCAGTGCACCCTTGATGAGCATTGATGTGGACGTGCGCACCGTGGCCACCGTAATTGCCGACTGGACCGGCGTTCCACTGACCAGCCTGCTGAAGGATGAACAGACCGACCTGCTGCAGCTGGAAAGCCATCTGGGTCAGCGCGTCGTCGGGCAAGAGCACGCCCTTATCGACCTGGCCCGGCGGCTGCGCGCCGCCAAAACCGGACTCACTTGCGGAAACGGCCCGCTGGGCGTGTTCCTGCTGGTGGGGCCGAGCGGGGTGGGTAAAACCGAGACGGCGCTTTCATTGGCCGATTGCCTGTTTGGCGGAGAAAAGTCCCTCATCACCATCAACATGTCTGAGTACCAGGAAGCGCATACCGTTTCCCAGCTCAAAGGTTCGCCTCCTGGCTACGTCGGTTACGGTCAGGGCGGCATTCTCACCGAGGCGGTGCGCAAGCGCCCGTACAGCGTGGTGCTGCTTGATGAAGTGGAAAAAGCCCATACGGACGTGATGAACCTGTTTTATCAGGTTTTCGACCGTGGCTTTATGCGGGACGGGGAAGGGCGCGAAATCGACTTTCGCAACAGCGTCATTCTGATGACGGCCAATCTGGGCAGTGACCATCTGATTCAGCTGCTGGACGAACGGCCGGAAGCGACCCACGGCGATTTGCATGCGCTGCTGCGCCCGATATTGCGCGACCACTTCCAGCCCGCCCTGCTGGCCCGTTTCCAGACGCTGATCTACCGTCCGCTGGACGCCAGTGCACTGCGCACCGTTGTCAAAATGAAACTGGCCCAGGTCGCCAAACGTCTGAACACACATTATGGCCTGCATTGCACCATCGGGGAGAGCCTCTACGACATCCTGATCGCTGCCTGCCTGCTGCCGGATACCGGCGCACGCAACATCGACAGCCTGCTCAATCAGCAGATTTTACCGGTACTGAGTCAGCAGTTATTAAGCCTGATGGCGGCTAAGCAGAAGCCGTCCTCCCTACAGCTTTCCTGGGATGATGCAGAAGGCATTGTACTGGCGTTTGATTCGGTATCGGCGAAGTCAGATAAAACCTAACTTAATAAACCTTCACAAAACACACAGGGCTTCAGCACTATAGTTAAAAAAATTAGCCTACTGTCAATGACTGTTTCTGTTTCGCATGGGGCAAAAGCAGGGCGGCAGACTGAAACGTAGCGCAACCGTTTCTATCAAACTCCCGCAAGAAGTGATCAATGTTATAAGTGACTTTCCGGATCAGTTATTACTGATAACAGTAGGTTACGGTGATCTTAGCAATGGCAGTGTAGCCCTGGGTAATATTCGCTACAGCATGAAACTTGCAGATAATAAAAAAACATATCCTGGTTAGCGATCTGAATAAATATTATCCAGTGTCAGATAAGGTTTACCAACGGGCGTATTGCTTATCTCGTTGGCAACAATTATTGAAATAGCGTGATGCGTTGAGTCGATTCGCGTGTCGCAGTGTTAATGCAAAAGTTTGGGGATGGGGCATGAGTAATAGTGTAATTAATCTGACTGGACAAAAAACACAGCAACTTCCCGGCCAGTCCCGATACCGTATGGATGTACATAACTGCCCGCATTGTTTGGATGTGTTGAGTTTTCGGGCAGAAGAATCATTCAGCCGGCCCTGGCACTACGCGGTGTCACTCACTTGCCAAACGCCGGATCTCAACTGCGACACGCTGCTGCTGAAACCCGCCTCATTTACCTGTCAGACGCCGTTGTTTAGCGGTGCGCCTGCCGCGCCGGTGCGTACCGTTTTTGGCGTGGTGAGCGCGTTTCGCCGCTTATCCACCTCTGAAGATGAAACCCGATATGCATTGACGCTGGTGCCGCGGATTGCCCTGTTAGCGCACACGAAAGGCAGTGAAGTTTTTCTCAACCAGTCCGTTATCGAAGTGGTGGAGCAGGTATTGCGCAAGCATGGTCTGGAGGGGCCTGACTTTGAGTTCCGCCTGTCGCGTGAGTACCCAGCCCGCGAGCTTATTACCCAGTGGCGGGAAACCGATCTTGAATTTGTGCAGCGCCTGCTGGCAGAGGTGGGGATTTTCTGGCGCTTTGAAATGGACGGCCGACTTGAACAGGACGTGGTGATATTCCAGGATAGCCAGGAGCAGTATCAGTTCGGCGTGACCCTGCCGCTGCGCAACCCTGCCGGGATGAGCGACAGCGGCCAGGAAAGCATCTGGGGCATCCACACCGCTTACAACGTGGTGAGTGGCCGTGTCACCACCCGTGATTACAACTACCGCGAGGCGCTTACGCCGCAGGACAGCTCGGAAAGCATCAGCGGTAAAGAAGGCATCACTACCGGTGAGGTTTGTCATTACGCGGAGCCATTCCTCACTGCCGGCGATACTGATAACACGGAAACAGGGGCTTATTTTGCCCGACTGCGACACGAACGTATTCTGAACGGGCAATCTACCGTCAGCGGCCGTTCCTCCAGCCCCTTTCTGGCCCCCGGACAGGTGTTGGAAGCCGATACCCGTCTGCCTGATGCCGTAAAAGACGGCATTGTTATCACCACTGTACGCAGCAGTGGTTCACGTAAAAGCAGCTTCACGCTCACGTTTGAAGGTATTCCGTACAGCGAAACCGTCTGCTACCGCCCGGCGCTCATCAATCGCCCGGTCATTTCCGGTTCCCTGCCGGCCCGTGTGGAAAGCGCCCAAAAAGGCGATATCTACGCCTGGCTGGACGAGCAGGGGCGCTACCGCGTGAGGATGGACTTCGACCGCAACAGCACCGAACAAGGTTATGCATATCTGTGGCTGCGGATGGCAAAGCCGTATGCCGGCGATACCTACGGCTGGCATGCGCCGCTTCTCGACGGCACGGAAGTGTCCGTGGTGTTTGACAGCGGCGACCCGGATCGCCCGTATATCGCCTGTGCCCAGCACGATTCCGAACATCCCGACCACGTCACCAGCGATAACCCTACGCGCAACATCTGGCGCACACCGGCAAATAACAAGCTACGCATGGAGGATAAGCGCCAGGAAGAGCATATCAAGCTCGCCACGGAATACGGCAAGACCCAGCTCAACCTGGGCCACCTGGTCAACGCACAGCGTGAACAACGTGGGGCGGGTTTTGAATTACGCACTGACGAATTCGGCGTGGTTCGTGCAGGAAAAGGCCTGTTCCTGACGGCGGATGAACAGCTGAAAGCACAGGGGCCGGTGCTGGAAATGAAACAGGCTATAAACCAGATTAATCAGGCCAACAGCCAGATGCAGTCACTGAACAGTGCCGCAGAAGCCGCAGGGGCGCTGGTATCAGACATCAGCACCCAGATAAGCCTGGTGACAGAACGGCTTAAAAACCTTCAGTCCGCCGTTCTGCTGGCCAGTGCACCGCAGGGCGTGGCGCTGACCTCAGGTGAGCACCTACAGCTCACCAGCACCCGTAACACCATGATTAACGCGGGCCAGCACCTTGACATCGGGGCAATGAAAAACCTGTCCATCTCGGTTGAAAAAGCGCTGGGGCTGTTCGTGCATAAAGACGGCGCTAAGCTGATCGCCAATCAGGGAGATGTGGAAATTCAGGCCCGGCACAACACCATGGCGCTCTTCGCCAGGCAGCAAATAACGGTCACCAGCAGCGATGACGAAATTGTTATCAGCACGCCGAAAACGCTGACGCTGAACGGCGGCGGTTCGTACCTTAAGTTGAGTCAGAATGGGATCGAACATGGATCTTGCGGTGATTATCTGATCAAAGCCGCCCACTACCAAGTGCTTGTGGGGGGAGCTTCATTGGATACCGAAAGGCCGGTTTTTGACAAGACTTCTCTTGAGCTTTTGCCCCCTGTAACCGATGACGATATGTCACGCTAAGGTCGCTAATGAAAATATGCTTCCCGGTTCGCAAACATATTCTTCTAAGAAGGAAGTCATGGGCTTGATAGGCCGTGAGCCACATGGCTTGCTGGTATAAACCAACTTTGGCATGGGGTATTCATGTCAGACAGGTATTGGCACCGGGTTCAGTGCTTACAGCCGACTCTGTGGATGAAGCCGTGCCCTTGCCGTGGATGGCAAAAGGTCAGGTGGTGGCCTGGTGTCTGAATAAGGAGCACAGAATGGCTGATGACATTGGAAAAGAATCACGTTATCCAAGTACCTTTGTTCTGGTGAAGTTGACCTGCAAACCTGACCCGGAAAAAGAAAATAGCCGGCTGGAGTTCTATTCGCTGTATACGGGCCTTGCGCCACTTTCTGCAAAGGTGATAAAGGTTAATTTATTGTCTGTAAGTCCTGGTGGTAAATGGTGTAAAGCAAGATATAACAATGTTAAAAATAAAGCCATTGATAGTAATGTGCAGCATTCAGAGTATTTAATCTCTGGCATTAAAGTTTTCAATTTAATACAGTGGCGAAATATTTTTCTGTGGGCTGCCCATCACCGGAGGATATATTCACGGAGATCCGGAAATTTCAAATCTTTATAACTATATAATAAATGGTAAGTTCAAATATAAATAATAATGTGGATGCTCTGAATAATGACACATACGTATCGCCCTCTGTTATTAGCGGCCCATTAATCAACCAATGTATTTTTACATGGTTCTTTCCAGGAATCTGTCATGCTTATGATTATCCGTAAAGGTAATACAACCACTCACGGCGGTTCGGTGATAACCGCATCCGACACTATGAAATTCGGCGGTATCAGTATTGCCCGTAAAGGCGACGAAGTTTCTTGTCTGCTTGAAGGCCATGGCCCCACTACCATCATTGAAGGAAACCGAAATCCGGATTATCACGATTGTGTTATTCCTGTGGCGTTTCACGGCCATCAATGCGGTGGTGGCTGCACATGGGTCAGCTCAACTGTCGCGGTAAGGGTTGGCTGATTATGCCTGTCTGGCTGGATGCCATTCCCGAAAAGGCAAAAAAAATAGCGCGTCCAAGTACTAAACGTTGGCTACTGCTATTGGCGTTTGTCATGCCGGGAGGGGGTGCACTGACTCTCTGGGGATGGGGCGCAGAATACAATGGCTTTATCTTCTGGTTTACCGCTCTTGGACTTCCATTCTGCACTTGGGGGCTTGTTTTCGCTTTGCGCCGGTTTGCCTACAAAGCCGAACAGGTCGGGGCAGAGGCCCGTAACGTGGAGCGCGAAGCGATCCTCGAGCGTGAAATCTACCGCGGCCAGCGCGGTGCCTGGATCCTGGGTACGCATATTCAGACGATGGCCGGAAACAGAGCCAGTGAACTGCTGACGGCAATGATCCGTGGGGTGCCCGTTGTCGATTTTTCAATACCGCGTGGATGTAAAAAACCCGTCAGATATGCTGCACTGACCGCGTTCCAGACAAATCTGCGCGAAGAACTGAAAGCGACGGTGTCTGAACTGACGACTCGGTTTGAACGGATCGTGAAACCGCTTCCGCAAGGGCTCCCTTGCTGGTTAATGCTTGATTGCGACAGCGATCTTTTTCCCCAATTTGCCGAACAGCTTACCACTGAGCTTCTACAGAAGACCGGCAGTGTAATCCGCCTGATGCCAGATAAAGGACTTGCTGCGTACGATGCCTGGCTGGATAAGCACTGGGACAATCCGGCTATTCTGCTCGCCATGACGCTGTCGTTACCTGCCGTGCCAGCGGAAGGGGACGCCGATGCTGTCTCAATGGTGGTTTTCAGCAACCGTAAAGCACTCTCTTACCCTGATGCATTGCGCCTTAACCGCCCGGAAAGAGGAACGGAACCCACGCTGACTAAAACGCTATCCAGGGCGCTACTCTGGGCGAAGGTCCGAGCCGATCAACTTCAGGGCAGCTGGTTTTCCGGAACTGCACTGACACAAGGCAGCGGATGGAATAATGCCTGTGAAGAAAACGGGGTGACGTTCAGTCTGTCAGAAGAAAACTTCAGTATCGATCTGGTGCTGGGCTACACCGGTCACGCGGCTGCGTGGGTTGTCATTACGCTTGCCGATTCAGCCTTTGAACAGCGTGGAGTGCAGGTTATTGCCGCACAACCTGACGCTGACAAAGATGAGATCTGGGTCACCGTTATTACTAAAGAAGAAATTCGCAAGGAATCGCCAGGGAATGTCTAAGGTAAAAGTCAAAACGCTCATTGGCTCCGTCGTCACTGTCGCCTTCTTCCTGACAGTCATCGTTGGGTTTGTGTTTTATGCCTTTCCGGCAAATGTTGCTTCGTTAACCGGGGTTGGACCCTATGACGGTCTACGCATTTTCGCATTCTGTGCCGCGCTGGTGGCCGCGCTTATTCTGCTTGGATGGCTGGTCGAAAAGGTCTTCGATTTTGCAGGTCAATCCGGGTTGTACTTTCACTGGGGGCAGAACAAGGATCAGGTTGTCAGCCCGATGAGGCAAACTATTGCCAGTGAAGAAGACGACATTGAACCGTTATTCAGTGAAGAACAGGTGACTGAACATCTGCGTCTACGTTATGGACGCCGCTGGCAGCGTAAGGTGCGGATCCTGCTGGTCATGGGAAACAGAGATAACGTCCAGAAAGCTGCCCCGGGCCTGATTCACGATTTATGGCAGGAAGGCGACGGCGATGTACTGATTTATGGTGGTGATGCTCAGTCACTTTCTGATGATGTTTTCTTTTCGAAACTGAAACGTCTGCGTTCCGCTAACCCACTGGACGGCATCGTTCAAGTCATCAATAGCTTAGCGTTACCGGATGATATCGCGTGCGATGCCTTTTTACGCTGCCGCCAGAAAGCCGATAACCTGCTTGGCTGGCAGGCGCCCGTATGGCTGTGGCTGACCGACGAAGCGATCGGGCTGCAGGAAGGTCGTGCAGATGTCGCCACAGGGGTGATGTTCGGCCCGGGGGCAGCACCGGGGGATATTAGCGCAACGCTCGATGCGCTGGTTCCACGTCTGCGTAGCGCTGGCATCGCTCAGCTACTGGGCGATGCGCAGCATGACGGGTTTCTAAGCCTGTCCTCACGTTTGCATGGCGAATTAAAGGAGAGGTTAAACGTCCTGCTCGGCGCGTTGATGCAGGGTTCAGCGGCATATCGTCTGCGCGGCGTGGTGTTCAGCCCTGAGCTGTCTGTCGCGGGTTCGGTACCCAATACCCGGCTCGATACCCCGACCTGGAAAGCGGTGATCGACGACTGTGATGCGGTGCGGCCTAAAAAACTCACCTTTGACTGTATCAGGGGACTGCGCTTAGCGCTGCTCACGCTGATTACCCTGTGGGGAGCCGGTACCATGGTGTCGCTCGCCGTTAACCGGGCGCAAATTTATCAGGCACAGGAAACGGCCCGTCTTGCCGCTGATACGAAACAGCCACTGACTGAGCGTCTGCGTAACCAGCTGGTGCTTCAGCAGGCCATTGCGCGACTGCAAAACCGCGAGGCCAGCGGTGCCCCCTGGTATACCCGCTTTTGGCTTAATCAGGACGGCGACACGCTGACCGCGCTATGGCCGTTGTATGCCCGCAACAATGCACTGTTAATGCGCGATGCCACCACCGCACAGTTTACCCGGCAGCTCAATGCCTTCGTGCAACTTCCCCCGGCCAGCAGCGCCCGTGCACAGGGCACGCAACGCACTTACGGCGTGCTGAAAAGCTACCTGATGATGGCCCGACCGGATAAAGCGGAGGCCGGATGGCTGGCGAAAAATGTGCTGATGGCCTGGCCCAAACGCCACGGCGTGCCGGAGGGTAGCTGGCAGGAGCTTGCCCCCAAATTATTGGGGTTCTATGCGCAAAACCTTCCGGCACATCCGGAATGGAAAATTAAGCCCGATGCCGGACTGATCGGCAATGTGCGTCAAATCCTGCTCAAGCAGATTGGACAGCGTAACGCTGAATCCGGGCTGTATCAGGACATGTTGAAGCGCGTTGCCAGCAACTGGCCCGACCTGACGCTGGCTGATATGACCGGCGACACTGATGCTTCCACGCTATTCCGTACCGAAGAGGTGGTGCCGGGGATGTTCACCCGTCAGGCCTGGGAAGAGCAGGTTCAGGATGCGATCAATGAAATGGTGATAACCCGCCGTGATGAAATCGACTGGGTGCTGACAGACAAATCCCTCCAGCCGGCCAGCGATGTGTCACCGGAAGCGCTGAAAACCCGTCTGATCGAACGCTATTTCACCGACTTCGGTAACGCCTGGCTGAATATGATCAACAGTATTCAGTGGCAGGAGGCCACCTCGCTTTCGGAGGCTATTGCCCAGCTCAACCTGATAGGTGATGTTCGCCAGTCACCGCTGGTGGCATTAATGAACGCGCTCGGCTGGCAGGGTAAAACAGGGCAGAAAGGCGGGGCATTGGCGGATTCGATCGTGAATTCAGCGAAAAAGCTGATCGGCAGCAAAACAAAACCGCAACAGTTTATTGAGCAGGGCCAAACGGCCAAAGGCCCGCTGGATGGCCTGTTTGGCCCGTTATTGGGGGTGATGGAAGGCAAAGACAGCAGCGGCGGCAACGGCAGCCTGAGCTTCCAGTCATGGCTTGCCCGCGTCACGCAGGTGCGTCTTAAGCTTCAGCAGGTGACCAGTGCGCCAGACCCACAGGCAATGTCGCAAATGCTGGCTCAGACCGTGTTCCAGGGTAAAGCCACCGACCTGACCGATACGCGTGATTACGGCAGCCTGCTGGCCGCCAGCCTTGGGCAGGAGTGGAGTGGCTTCGGGCAGTCGTTATTTGTGCAGCCCCTGGACCTGGCGTGGCGGCAGGTGCTGGCCCCGGCGGCGGAAAGCCTCAACGCCCGCTGGCAGAGCACGATCGTGGATCAATGGCACACAGCTTTTGCCGGTCGCTATCCGTTCAAGGTCACCGGCAGCGATGCCTCTCTGCCTCTGCTGGCACAATTTCTGCGCAGTGACTCGGGCCGGATCACCAGGTTCCTGAAAACTAACCTTGGCGGCATCCTGCATCAGGAGGGTAATCGTTGGGTAGTGGATCCCGCCGCAAGCCAGGGGATGGTGGTGCACCCTGATTTTCTCCGGGCGATAAACCAGCTGGCAGAGTTATCAGATATCGTTTTTGCCCAGGGGGATGCCGGGATCCACTTTGAGCTGATGGCGCGCCCTTCGCGAGATGTCGCGCGTATGCGGCTCACCCTTAATGAGCAGAATCTGGATTACTTCAACCAGATGGAAAGCTGGCAAAACTTCGCCTGGCCGGGGAATACGTATTACCCGGGGGCCAGCCTAAGCTGGCGCAGCGTGAATACGGGTATGCAGCTCTACGCCAGTAACCCGGGCAACTGGGGATTTATTCGTTTACTGGGCCATGCGCAAATCACGCCATTGGATGGCAGTCGAACACAATTGGTGTGGGCAGCCCCAGATGGCAATCCACTGAAATTTGTTATGCGCAGTGAACTGGGGGACGGTCCGTTGGCATTGCTGAAACTTCAGGGGTTTACGTTACCAGAGTCCATTTTCAGCGTGGGTAAGGCCAGGAGGCAGAAAGAATGAGTTCGCCAGAAGCGTTGTTATCAGCCTGCACCACAGACAAGAAAGAGCAGCAGCATCTTCTCTCGCGGGCATCTGAAGCCCTGTCACTTTGGGATAACTGGTTACGTCCTCTCGGCCCGGAACAGGGAGCCGGAGACGATCCGGCCTATGATGATAACTTCCAACTGATGCGCGAAGAAATCAACAAACTTTCCGGTACCGATGCGCAACTGCTGTGTGAGCTGGCGGAAAAATGCCTGTGCGAGAGCGCCAAAGATATCCGGGTAGTGACCTGGTACATTCAGGCCCGTCTGAGCCGTGAGGGCGAGAAAGGGCTGGCGGAGGGCTTATTGCTGTTGGCTGCCATGCTGTCCCATTACGGAAAACGGTGCCATCCACAGCGCCCCAACGCCCGCAAGGCTGCGCTGGAGTGGCTGAACAGTGGCAAAGTGCTCGACGCACTGTCGCTATGGCCGGAGGCGGACCGCAACGACGCGGGCCTGACTGCCGGAGCCGTTACTCTGCTTGCTTCCGCTATTGCTGACTGGCCGGATAGCGAAAAACCATCCTTTGCAGGACTCTGTATCGCACTGGAAAATCGCCTGGCACGTTCAGGAGGCATGGAGGCATTGATTCCCCAAAACAGTGGTGCCCGGGAAGTGGGTCGCGCATTCGTCCTTTCCGATTCACCACTGTTGTCTGCCGTGAAGTCCGGTCGCGACTTGCTTGACCAGGCCAGGTTGCTTGCCCGCTGGCTGGGCGAGCAACCCCAGGGCTGGCTCGCCTCGCACCGACTAATGAAAACCGTGCGCTGGGACACGGTCGATCAGGTCCCGCCGCTGGACAACAGTGGACGGACCCGGCTGGTGCCGCCCAAAGCGGAATACCGTGCGCAGTTAAAGCGCTTTTATCTGCAGAAAAACTGGACTGAGCTGGTGGAGCAGGCCAGCCAGATGTTCTGCGAAGGGGTTAACCACTTCTGGCTCGATCTCCAGTGGTATCTCTGGCAGGGACTCAGTCACGGCGGTCAGCCGTGGGAAACCTGGGCTGATTCTGTCCTGCTGGATTTGCGACTGTTCCTGCAACGTCTGCCCGGGCTGGATCTGCTTGCCTGGAGCGATGGCACCCCGTTTGCCGATGAGGTTACACAGGGTTGGATAGCCGGGAAGGTGAATGAGGATGAGAGGGTATTCCATGATGACGCTGCCACGGTAGCCAACAGCCAGGCGGATGATGTGCTGTCGCTGGAGGCGGAGGCGATGGAAAAGGGTGACAGCGAGAGCCCGGAAGCCGCGATCGCCTGGCTTCAGATCCGACCTGGCGCGGAGACACCACGCCAACGCTGGCTGATGCGCCTGCTGATGGCCCGGGTGGCCGAACAGTACGGTCGCAACGACATGGCCTTGCATCTGCTGGGTGAACTGACCGCCAGCGCCCCGCGGCTGACGTTGGTTGACTGGGAGCCTGCCCTGTTGTTTGAAGTGCAGGCCCGTCGCCTGAAGCTGTTACGCATGAAAGCCGGCCGCAGCGCGGCCGAAAAAGCCCTTATGATGCCCGAAATGGACACCTTGCTGGCTGGCCTTATCGCTATCGACCCTGCCCGGGCCATGGTGCTCTGTGGCTAATTTTTGTCCTACCCGTTATAGCTGAAGTTGTCTCTGTGTTGGCTGCGTTCGCTTACCCGATGAACTGACTTCACTCAGATCACCGGGAAGCACTCTCCTGGCACCTTGATGCAGCTGCTGTTATTCAGGGTATATAACGTTCAGGGATCCGTACATGGATGATTTAACGCTGCGCTACTTTGACGCAGAAATGCGCTACTTGCGGGAGGCCGGTAAAGAGTTTGCCCACGCTCACCCGGACCGGGCGGCAATGCTTAACCTGGATAAACCCGGCGCGCGCGACCCGTACGTCGAACGCCTGTTTGAAGGTTTCGCCTTTCTGATGGGGCGTCTGCGTGAAAAACTTGATGATGACCTGCCAGAGTTGACTGAAGGCTTAGTCAGCCTGTTGTGGCCGCATTACATGCGCACCATTCCGTCGCTGGCCATCGTGGAGTTTTCCCCCGACTGGCACCGTCTTCGCCAGTCTGAGTGTCTGTCGGAGGGTTTTTCTGTCCTGTCCCGTCCCGTGGGGCCGCATCAAACTGCCTGCCAGTACCGGACCACCCGTGACCTCCTGCTGCAGCCGCTGCATCTGGCGGATGCGCGCCTGCACACCGAAACCGATGGTCGCTCTGCAATCCGTTTGCGTTTTGAGTGCACGGAGAAAGTGGACTGGAGCAAAGCCGGGGCAGACAAGGTCGCCATTTTTCTCAATGCCGAAAGCCCGCTCAGCTCGGCACTGCATCTGGCATTGACCCGCCGGGTTCACGCCATGTATGCCCGACATGTAGCTACCGGTACTGAACGCCGCAGGTTTGATGGCTGGTGTAAACCCATGGGTTTTGATGACCATGACGGGCTGTGGCAGAAGGCCGATTCCGCCTTCAGCGGTTATCAGCTGTTGCTGGAATACTTCAGTTTCCGGCCGAAGTTTATGTTTATTGAGCTGCGCGGTCTTGAGACCGTTGGGCTTAACTCTGCCAGCCGCTGGTTTGAAATCGATATCGTTCTGACGGAGGCCTGGTCATCCGACTTACCGTTTACAAGCGAGAACTTCCGCCTGCACTGTGCGCCGGTGATTAACCTCTTTACCCTCGAAGCCGATCCGCTGACGCTTAACCCGCTGGACAATGAATATCTGCTGCGCCCGCTGCGTCTGCAGGACGGCCATACCGAAATCTACAGCGTGGATAACATCCACGGCGCGGTGAAACACGGCAAGCACCCGTACGTACCTTTTACCAGCTTCCGCCACCGGGGCGGCATGATGCGCCATGATGCGCCCGAACGCTACTATCATACCCGTGTAAAGCGCGGTGTATCCGGTCTGTATAACACCTGGCTTATTCTTGGCGGGCGCTCTTTCGAGCTTGACCAGCTCTCTGAGAAACCTGAGTCGCTCTCCATGCGTATCACCGCAACCAACGGCCAGCTACCGCGTAAGGCGCTGGAAAGCACCCTGCTGGACCGGGTGGTCAAGGCAGGCAAAGTACCGGTTAAGGTGCTGAACGTCTCGGCACCAACGCTGCCGCTGTACCCGCCTGCAAACGATCGTTTCCACTGGCGGGTAATGAGCCACCTTGGATCGAATTTCCTTAGCATGATGGACAATCCGGAAGTGCTGCGCGGAACCCTGGCGCTGTACGACTGGAGCAATGATGAGATTAACCGCCGGCGTCTGGAGGCGATCGTTGCGGTAAAACACACGCTCATTCGCCGCTTTGAGAAAGGCTTTATGCTGCGCGGCGTGGATATCGAGGTCACGCTGAATGCGGATAACTTCGCGGGCGAGGGGGATGTGAATCTCTTCGGCGAGATGCTGCATCGCTTCTTCGGGCTGTATGCGGATATTCACCTATTCAATCAGCTTACGCTGTTGCTGCAACCGACAGGGAAACGACTGCGATGGAACGAAATTCACAGCCAGCACGTACCGGGCTGACGTTAGCCCTCAATAAAGACATCTGGCGGGCCAACTTTTACCGCTTTTGCCAGCTGCTGGAGCAGGAAAACCCGGATTCACCCAGGCTGGGGGCGACCAGCCATCCGGGCAGCGATCCGGTACGGTTCAGGCCGTGGCCGGGGATGGGTTTTCCGGTCAGTACCCTGAAAACCGTGGAGACCGACGAAGACCATCCCGAACTTCCTCCGACCGTACGCACCACTTTTTTGGGCATGTACGGCGTGGATTCACCGCTACCCAGTTCGTATCTGGATGATATTGCACAGCGGCGGGAAGGACATGAGGCAGTTAGCTCATTTCTGGATATCTTCAGCCACCGTATCACCACCCAGTATTACCGTATCTGGCGCAAATATGCCTACCCGGCCACTTTTGAAGCTGGCGGCCGTGACGCCACCTCACAGTGTCTGCTGGGGCTGGTGGGGCTGGGTATTCCGGGCACGGCTGAACAAGTGACCACCCCCATCTCGCGTTTTCTGGCGTTGCTGGGCACCATGCGTTTACCTACCCGCAACGCCGAGGGGATACGCGCCCTGGTCCGTCTGCTGGCGCCTGATACGCGGGCCACCCTCATCCAGCCCGATTCGGTCAGGGTCCATATCAACAACCGCAGCGGTCTGGGGGCGGGGAACCGCGTCCGGCTGTCGCAGCGGGCCACGCTGGGTAAGACCGCTAAAGAAGCCTGCAGCAGGGTGCTGGTGGTGCTGGAGACTGAAAATCCGCAGGAGGCAGAAGGCTGGTTACCGGGGGGTCACATGCACACCGACCTGCTGGCGCTGATGCGCGTCTATCTGGGATATCGCAGCGCTGCCCGGCTGCGCCTTACCGTACCGGTGCGGTTGCTGCCCGAACCCCGACTGGGTAACAGCAGACGCATACAGCTGGGGCGAACTGGGCTGGCCGGTCTTAAAGACGGCAAACTCAGTATTGATCGGCAAACCCTGACGGTCAGCCTGGGCTGCTATGAGGGGCTGCAATGTGCTTCATTGCCTCCGGCTGAAGATGGCCATTACCGCTTTAAATAATCATTTTCTGCAAGGAATTCATCTGATGACAAGAGTAAACCGGAGGCGGGCGCTAACGCTCATGGCCTGCTGCCTGCTTGCAGGCTGCGGCCTGACCCGTGCCGTCACCGACGGCACGGTAAACATGACGAAGTCCATCTTCTATAAAAAAATCAGAATGCTGCATCTGGATTTTACCCCGCGTACCGCGATGAACGCCGATGGTGCTCAGATCCCGCTGGCAACCATGGTGAGGATCTACCAGCTGAAGGACCGTAAGGCGGTTGATGCAGCCGATTACCGGACTATGCTGCGCAACGCCGACGCGGCGCTGAAAGATGACCTTGTGGTGTCAAAAGAGCTGCTGGTGATGCCCAAAGGCAGCATGACGCTGAACATGCCGATGGATGAGAACGCGCAGTTTGTTGCCGTGATCGGGTTATTTAACCGTCCCGATCTGCAAGACAACCGCTGGCGGCTGGTACTGACCCGTGACGATCTTGACCCGGATAAACCGCGCACCGCTGAACTGGGCGATGGCTGGCTCAGCCTTGTGCCGCTAAAGGAGTGAAGTGATGAATAACTGGCTGGCGCTTTTTGACGGGCAGAGCCGCTACGTACTGGAGATTCATGACAGCCCGGTACACCCTGATGTGCTGCGCTTTTATGGGCGCGAGGCGTTAAGCGAACCGTTCACATGGGATATTGAATTCACCACGGAACAGGCAAATATTGCCCCCGGACAGGTGCTGATGAAGTACGCGTCCTTGCGGATGCGCAGCGGCAAAAATGTCCACGGCATCATTACCCGCCTGGAATGGCGGTCAACGACAGCTGACCAGTCGCACTACACAATCAGGCTCAGCTCGCGCCTGGCGCTGCTGTCGCACAGCCGGAAATGCGCCGTATACCAGAATCAGTCGGTACCGGAGGTGGTGGCACAGGTGCTGCGCCAGCACGGACTGGCAGGGGCTGATTTTGCATTTCGTCTGGTGCGCACCTACCCGCCGCGTGAGCTGATAACCCGGTGGCGGGAGACGGATTTGCAGTTTATCCGGCGGCTGTTGTCGGAAGTGGGGATTTACTGGCGCACGGAGATGGACAGCACGCGGGAGCTGGACGTGTACATCTTTGCCGACAGCCAGCTTAACTACCAGTTTGACGTGCGCCTGCCGTACAGCGAGCCGTCTGGGTTGTTCGACGGTGCGGAAGAATCGGTGTGGGACGTGCGCAGCTGGCATAACGTGGTCACCGGCAGCGTCGTTACCCGCGACCACAACTACCGCACGGCCGCCACGCCGCTGAATGCGACCGTCAGCGTGCGCAACGATGCGGTGACCAGCGGTGAACACTATCGTTACGCCGCCCCGTACCAAGAAGCCGGGGACGACAGCGACCCGGAGCCTGAAACGGAAAGCGGGGCGTTTTACGCCCGCATGCATCACGAGCGCGAACTGAATCAGTCCGCGCGCATTCACCTGTTCAGTAACGCCCCGCACCTGACGCCGGGTCAGGTGCTGGAGCCGCAGGGCGATGTGATAAATGCGCTGAAAGAGGGGGTTATCATCACGCTTGCCACTTACCGCGCCTCGCGTGATACCCGCCTGCACGTATCGGTATGGGGAATGCCATACAGCGAGCGCTACAGCTTCCGTCCGGTGGAAATCCCGCGTCCGGCCATCCACGGCACGCTGCCGGCGCGCATTGAGAGCGGGGAAAAGAACGACATTTATGCGCACCCGGATGAGCAGGGCCGCTACCGGGTGAGGCTGGATTTTGACCGCGAAGGTACGGGCCCGGGTTATCTGTGGCTGCGCATGGCGAAACCCTACTCCGGAGAGACCTCCGGCTGGCATATGCCGCTTGTCGACGGCACCGGAGTGGCGATTGCCTGGGGCAACGGCGACATTGACCTGCCGTATATCGCCCATGCGCTGCACGACTCAGAGCACCCGGACCCCGTAAACCGCGATAACCCCACCCGCAATATTCTGTGCACTGCGGCTAACAACCAGCTGCGGATGGAGGACAAACGCGGCGAGGAGCATATCGCACTCGCCACGGAATACGGCAAAACCGGGCTCAATAGCGGCCATCTGGTGGATGCACAGGGCATGCCGCGCGGTGCCGGTACGGAACTGCGTACCGATGAACGGGGCACGATACGTGCCGGAAAAGGGCTGTTGCTCAGTGCGGATAACCAGCCGAAAGCCCAGGGCGAAGTGCCGGACAGGGCCGCCGCGCTGAAGGAAACCGGCCGGCTTCAGCAGCAACTCAGACAGCTTGAAATGGCGGCAGAGCAGGCACAGGCGCTGAAGGCGGATATCGACAGCCAGATGCGGATGTTAGCGCAACGGCTGAAGCCGCTGCATAAAATCATCCATTTTACCGCCCCGCAGGGGATGGCACTGACCAGCGGCGAAGATACGCAGCTGGCTGCCACGGAGAACTTGGCGATGAATGCCGGGGGCGACATCAGCGCGGGCGTGACGGGCAACCTGGCGGCGCTTGCCGGAGAAAGGCTGGGGCTGTATGCCCGGACGGGGCCCCTGAGTCTGAAAGCGGGTGAAGGTCCGGTGGATATGCAGGCGCAGAACGGCAATATGCGGCTGTTTGCGGAGCAGAAGCTGACCATTGCGTCAGAAGAGGACATCCTGTTTGCCGGCAAGAAGCGCATCACGCTGACAGGCGGAGGCGGCAGTTATCTGCGGCTTGAGGCGGGGAAAGTGGAGTACGGCACTACCGGAACGTACAGGCGGCGGGTGAAAAGGACGATGGTGGCTGGGGCGGCGAATCTGCCACTTCCGTTCAGGAATAAGGGGTTATGCCTGAGTTGTCTGATGGATGCAGCGATGAATGGAACACCTGTAGTACTGAGGGGGAATTAAGATGCCAGAACAGCATTATGCACACCGGGAACGGGTACAACTCAGTGAAGATTCTGAGATTCTGAAGTTATATGCCCTGGTTGATGGTATTCAGTACGATCGTTTTTTTGATGAACCGCTTGAGGAAGCAGCAGGCGTGCGCTCCCTTTTCAGTTTGCCGGAAGATAAAGTCCTCGCATGTGCCGGACCATGGTTACTGGATGAATCAGACTTATCACAAGAGCATCTCACCAAAATCAGACAGTTAGAAAGAAACTATCCAGCGGTGTCATGGCTTATCAGTGAACAGCCCTTTTTTACACTGGCCCGGCATTTTGAATCCAGCCTGAGGGTTTCACTCCCTTCAAAAGAAACAGGGTTATTTCGCTTTTACGATTGTCGGGTTCTGAAAATGCTCCCTGAGCTTTTGTCGTCACAACAGATGACTCATTTGATGAAATATGCAGTGCGCTGGATTTTTCTCTATGAGGGTAAAGTTTCCGGTTATCAGATAGATAGAGAAAGTTTGAGTGTGAGTATGTTGAGGAGTTATGCCGAAAACAAGGAGAAATCGTAATGGACTGGAATTCACTGTTTGACCCAACGACGATGCCTGATTGCACAGGCGAAACAGATGAACCTGCTGCCAGATGTCATCAGGAGTTTACCCACCAGATTAAGCTTGTGCCAGCTGCAAGTGAAACGGTAAATCTAAACGGTATACCCTGGTCTGTTCACTTTGAGGATAAAAAATATAACGCACAGGGTAAGACCGACGTTGCCGGTAAAACTGGGCGAACCAGGACGCCACAGCCTAAAAAATTTTTTGCGCTCGCTGGCAAACTGTCTGAGGGGTATCGCAGAAGAGGAGGAAGTTTCGGAACCTTAAAGGAAGTGGATGAAAGGAAAATATTGCTGGTAACTGCACCCAAATACCCTGAAAAGGAAGTGTCTTATTGCAGTGGATATGACTTTATAACAGTAGTTGCAGCCAGAACTGCCCCCAGGGACTGGCGCTGGCAGGGAGGGTTTGGCCTGACTGCTGAGGGTAAAGGTAATCAGTATCGTTTTATTAATTGTGGATTACGACAGTTAAGAGAGTTTCCATTACCCAGTAAGGGGGATTATTCTGTTCAGCGTATTATGGTGGTTTTTCAACAGGGGTATACTGAATATGATATCAGGAAAATAAATGAGTATACAAAAGTGCAAAAGGCCCGAATTGTATATGTGAAAAATAAGAATGAACTTGTTGATTTTTTAAAGCGGAGAAAGGATAAAAAAAGGCTTATAAAAAAACATGGTATTTTTTTGTCATGGCATCATCAATACTGCATCCTTTCATTACGCAGGAGATAATGTTGAAGCGGGTGAATTTAAAGTTGATGATATTACAAATGTATACGAGTCAATTTTTGATTATGATGCAGAAGTCACGACTTATGCGTGCAGAGCCGGGATCTCGCTAGATGGTAGCGATTTGACCGGAAGAGATGCTGGACAAAAGGATGGCCCCGCTCAGAAAATGGCTGACACATGGGATGTGAAAGTAAATGCCTTTGAAATGCGTTCAAGTTACGTGGGGATATATGGGACAGTTGAAGAAATAAAATTAGCGAATGATTATGGTGAAATAATAAAGGATTATAAAAATGAATTATCTAAGTATGAAGAACTCATGGCCCGGGGAGATAAGAATGCGAAATCACCTCACAAACCAGATGATTATGATAAGAATCTCAAACGATATCTGGCTATCAAAGAAAGAGAGGCAAATGAGGACAATAATGGTGGCCCTATTGATCCTAATGGCTCCTGGTCATTCCCTACGACAGGTAACACACCTACCGGGTTAAAAAAAGGCCTGCAGTTATACACGCCATTGGAATGGAAATAATGATAAAGTCAAAAAAAAAGGTTTGTTTTAACATTTATATCAATTCTGGGGGTTTTGATTTATGGGGGGGGCTATATGTATCAACAGAAATATCAGATGTATGTCCGTGTTACTCCAGATAGGGAGAGTGATCCAGAGTGGCCTGGTAAGAAGAAGTGGTTCGATTCCAGTAGATGGCTGAAAGACCCACGCTATATAAAAATTAGTGATTCATATGTGTTAAATGCTGAATATAAGCCTATAGATAACTTAAATGATTTCCGTATTACTCTTACATTGCAGGAAGCTATTAAAAAGTCGATTGATCTTGAATTAGGGTTATTGAATCTCGATGGGATGGATAATCAGAGTTTCTTTCGTCATATGAAAGACAACCTTTCTTGTGAATATTTGAGGACGCAATTTAATTCACAGACATTAACACCTGTTAATGACTACTTTCTTTTTTTCTTTACTTATGATGGGCGGGTTTATGAAGTTGAAATGTTAAGGGAGCCGTATGGAGATGGATTTTCATTTCCTTATGCCAGCCTTGTTCACAAGGCTGGTTACTGGCATTCAACGTCTCCGGCTGGATATTCTTACAGGGACTACCTTGAAGGTAAGCCTGTAAAATAACGTTACTGTTAAAAATAATATTTTTTCGGTGGATGGGCGTTTAAATGGAATTCAGTAACAGTCAAGTTGATGTACTAAAAAAACTATCTTTTGCAAATTATCTTAATGAGATTATGCAGCATTATGAAATTATGTTTCCATTATTGATTCCGCTGTTAAAAAAGGAGTGTTTTCGTTCGTTTGTGGAACAGGGGATCGTGCTGGCGAAAGAATCTGGCTATACTCAAAGAGGACCTGTTCGTCTGTATCTGGACATGATGATTATATTTGGATCCCATTTTGAGCAAGATCCTCTTTTTAAAAAGCTAAAGGTTGAAGAAGATAAGAATGTATCGCAGATAGAAAAGAGCGTTACACTCTATACTTTACTGGGTAAATACCTTAAGACTGTTTATGGTTTAAGTGGTCTTTACTTTAAGGAAAGTATTAGGGTGTTTCAGCGTTTAAATATTAAGACTCTGCCTGTCGGTATAAATGTAAGTAATAATGAATTGCATGAGTTATTAAGGGGTATATATCCACAACGATATGACTTCGCGACTTCTGACTCAATAGATGAATTGATTACTCTCTCAGATGAATACTGTAGACGTCACGGACTAAAAAACCAAAATAATAAATCATATTTGATTTTGGTTATGTTTTTATTCGGCTGCTCATTCGGCCAGGGTTCCTTTCGCGATCGTTTCATTAAGGGGTTGTTGATAAAATACTTTAATAATAAAGATGTCAGCAACCATTGTGCAATTGTTTCACATTACGCATCTTTTCAGATTAATAATATGTAGAACAAATAATAACGACATAACATAAATCGTTGCGAAGGCTAACGCTCATGGCCTGCTTGCAGGCTGCGGCCTGACCCGTGCCGTCACCGACGGCACGGTAAACATGACGAAGTCCATCTTCTATAAAAAAATCAGAACGCTGCATCTGGATTTTACCCCGCGTACCGCGATGAACGCCGATGGTGCTCAGATCCCGCTGGCAACCATGGTGAGGATCTACCAGCTGAAGGACCGCAAGGCGGTTGATGCAGCCGATTACCGGACAATGCTGCGCAACGCCGACGCGGCGCTGAAAGATGACCTTGTGGTGTCAAAAGAGCTGCTGGTGATGCCCAAAGGCAGCATGACGCTGAACATGCCGATGGATGAGAACGCGCAGTTTGTTGCCGTGATCGGGTTATTTAACCGTCCCGATCTGCAAGACAACCGCTGGCGGCTGGTACTGACCCGTGACGATCCTGACCCGGATAAACCGCGCACCGCTGAACTGGGCGATGGCTGACTCAGCCTTGTGCCGCTAAAGGAGTGAAGTGATGAATAACTGGCTGGCGCTTTTTGACGGGCAGAGCCGCTACGTACTGGAGATTCATGACAGCCCGGTACACCCTGATGTGCTGCGCTTTTATGGGCGCGAGGCGCTAAGCGAACCGTTCACATGGGATATTGAATTTACCACGGAACAGGCAAATCTTGCCCCCGGACAGGTGCTGATGAAGTTCGTAGATAAGTTAGAGATTATGGAAAATGGTGAATTTAAGAGTTGCTACCTAAATTTTAGTGACCTGACAGCTATCGAGTTGGAAAAGAAAAGTCAGTTTAATTATATAAAGATTGGTAGTACGTTGTGGGAAAAAGCAACAGATGATCTGGATGACGTGTATGGGGCACTTGATTCTTTCATAATCAAAGTCGCGTTTACCGATCTTGATGTCACCAGAGATAGCAGCGGGTTCGTGAGGCTAGAGATTAAGGAACTTGGTTTATACGTCAGAGATACTTATGATTTCATTAATGATGGTGATGATCAGTTGCTGGGATATTGGGGGAGTAATGGGGTGATTAAACCCGGGGTAATAAGTGAGTTAATGAAAAAAAAGATACATCGACAAAGAAAATGAAAGATACTTTAGGGTTACCAATTCGTCATTTTTAAGTTACAGGGAAAAATTTAAAAACACCAATAAAAGCGGGGATTTTTTTGTATACTCGACAGTAAAGAAAATCCCCACCAATATTGTCATTCATTTGAATAAGGTAGATATGGAAGAGTATTTCTCCTGGAGGAAAGAAAATGCCAATGGTTAACCTTATAAAAAAAACATGCGCTTTCGCATTGTTAATGTCCCTTTTTTTTTGCGTTTTTCTTATGTTTGTCAAAATAATGGCTTATCAAAATGCGATAAAATATGATTCTATGTGGAGTAATGGAAGGAAATGCGAGCTGGTTATTTATATTCCTGATTATCGTCCATATGGTGGTATTGGAAGAGTATTGAGAATGTTCTCTAACCAATCATTTTTTATTGTGTACGATACCAATGGGAAGAAGTTAAAAAGCTCTGCCTGGTATTTTTGGAAAGCCCAGTTTTCAAATCTGGTATCACCAGAATGGCATGGAAAATATGCGGTATATCCTACAAGTGATGGATGGGATGGATGGCGTCTTCCTGAGTGTAATTAGTTATTGGATGTCTCAGAGAACGGTTCTGTCATGTTATGAAATAGCGTAAGGATCATGAAGAATTCTTGCCCTCTTATCTGTGGTTGCGTCAGACAGATAGCAGACAAACTAGAAATTAGTAGTGTATTAACTCAGTGGCAAAAGATGCCTTCAGGCCAGCATTTCCCAGCCTGTTCTCAGTGCAATATGGTGGTTAAGGTGCTGGATAAAGCGCGGATGGTGGGTATTTAGTCGATTGCAGATCAAAAAACTGTATGCAGTTTGTTATCTCAACAGTGCAAAACAATTACAGGGATCAGAGGAAAAGCAGGAATCACTGTAAAAGGTGAGTCAGGACCGTATATCGCCCATGCGCTGCACGACTCAGAGCGCCCGGACCCCGTAAAACGCGATAACCCCACCCGCAACATTCTGTGCACTGCGGCTAACAACCAGCTGCGGATGGAGGACAAACGCGGCGAGGAGCCTATCGCACTCGCCACGGAATACGGCAAAACCGGGCTCAATAGCGGCCATCTGGTGGATGCACAGGGCATGCCGCGCGGTGCCGGTACGGAACTGCGTACCGATGAACGGGGCACGATACGTGCCGGAAAAGGGCTGTTGCTCAGTGCGGATAACCAGCCGAAAGCCCTGGGCGAAGTGCCGGACAGGGCCGCCGCGCTGAAGGAAACCGGCCGGCTTCAGCAGCAACTCAGACAGCTTGAAATGGCGGCAGAGCAGGCACAGGCGCTGAAGGCGGATATCGACAGCCAGATGCGGATGTTAGCGCAACGGCTGAAGCCGCTGCATAAAATCATCCATTTTACCGCCCCGCAGGGGATGGCACTGACCAGCGGCGAAGATATGCAGCTGGCTGCCACGGAGAACGTGGCGATGAATGCCGGGGGCGACATCAGCGCGGGCGTGACGGGCAACATGGCGGCGCTTGCCGGAGAAAGGCTGGGGCTGTATGCCCGGACAGGGCCCCTGAGTCTGAAAGCGGGTGAAGGTCCGGTGGATATGCAGGCGCAGAACGGCAATATGCGGCTGTTTGCGGAGCAGAAGCTGACCATTGCGTCAGAAGAGGACATCCTGTTTGCCGGCAAGAAGCGCATCACGCTGATTGTTCATTTTTTATTTGTACGGTTATTTAAAATTGATAAATACTAAACTATCATTTTTGTATGAAATTATTATCGGTTATCCCCTCGGGAAATTTTATTTCTCTCCCCAGGAAATACGTGAATACAGTTGTCAGCAGCCAGAAGGGCGAGGAAAACGATGCGCTGGCGATTTGTGAAACAGCATCCCGCCCTGCATCCATTTCTTCATGGCGAAGGATAGGCAATTCTGCATGAACGCGTCACCTGCCTGATAAAGAAATTGCCGCATTGTCTTCACAACAGACAGCATATTGTCAACTAATGAGAAATTTTTCAGGGGGGGCTGACATCAAGAACCTCGTGGCATTTTTTAATATAGCTTGCTGCGTTTCATACTTTGAAGTTTTTTCTTCAGTTCTCGTATTTAATCTGCTCAGGCTTCATTAGCATCGCTGTGGGTGATTTTCCCCTTCGCTCTTCTTTCAACTGCCGGGCACACTAATCCATTGTGGATTTAAATATATTCATTTCCGTGGCAGCGGCGGCATCGGTTTAGTGGTGCACAAGCACCAACCGGGCGGCTTTGGGGTGGAAATCGGGGCTAAATTTGGGTTTGATACGTTCGCTTATAATGTCACCTGTTTTGATTGTGAGGTAATAACATCACCTTTGTTCAGGTGGCCAAATTCAGCGTGCCACTACAAAAAAAGGAATGAATATTTCGACGCTTCGTCTGCTTTCTCGCTCTGATGCTGGTATTCTATTTCAGAAATTAAACTTGATTAGATCAATATCAATATGGAAAGTAAATCTCCCTCTCTCTATGAAATTCTTACCGGAAACTTTATCGGTGATTTACCACTTGAACTCATTAGCGAAGAAGATCAGGTTATTTTATCCGTACTGGATCAGATTCAACGGATAATGAACTCTCGTGCCGGTACCCTATCCCATCTGCCAGATTACGGTTTGCCGGATATGACCCAAATTTTGCAAGGAATGCCGGGCACTGCCCAGCAATTAATGAGAATACTTTCCGCCGTACTGCTCAAATATGAACCCCGTTTGAAGAGCATTAAGGTTTCGATGCTTGAGCAGACAATTCCCGGCGAACTGCGCTACGCCATCGATGCCGAACTCAAGGGCATGGGTCTGGTGCGCTACGGTACGGAATTTATGCCGGAAGGGCGGGTACTCATCAGGCATTTAAAGCAACAGCAATATCTTTCCTTGCGGACATCAGTGTACTGATTTGCAGATAATTCATTTATTTTCTTTTCTTTAAGGCTACTCCTATGACGCACTTTTCTGAACGTTATCTGAAAACTGGCGCCGACCCGCGCACGCTGCCGGATTATGCCGCTCTGCGCGATGAATTGTCTAAACTGGCTCACCCGGCTCGGCCCGATGTTAACTGGCACTATGCGGAAAAACTCTGTCTCGCGTTGTTCGGGCACAACGGCGTGGAGCTTCAGACTGCAGCCTGGTACACGCTTTGCCGCACTCAGCTTGCCGGGCTGTTCGGCTTAAATGAAGGGCTGGCAATCCTTGATGCACTGATTTCTCACCAGTGGTCAGGATTGTGGCCGCAGCCGGTGCATGCACGGATGGAGATTCTCAGCAGTCTTAGCCAGCGCATTCAGCAACTGATGCGCAGGCTACCTTTAAACTACAGCGACCTCAGCCAGCTTTATCGGGCGGAGCAGCTACTCAGTAGTATGGGCTCAGCGTTACAGCGTTTGGAACTAAAGCATCTATGCCAGTTTGACCCCCTGCGTACCTTAATGCATAACAGTGCCGTTCGGCTGGAAAACAGTGATGTTGCTTCAGGTCATACTGCAGACAATCAGCCGGGTTTCAAGCTGTCAATCGATGCAACGCCAAAAGCGGCAATATCCGTTGGTGGTCTGTCCGGCATACCCGGGTCAGCCAAAAGCGAATCGCCAAACACGGTGAAATGGGTCTGTGTGGCGCAGCCAGCATATCAGCCAAATGTCGGGGTTGTGACGGAAATGCCTTCATCAACTAAACCCTGGAAACCTTTTGCTACAGGAATGGTGACCATGTTGGTGATAAGCGCCACAACGGTATGGGGCTGGAACGCTTTTCACCGACCGGATCCGCTACAGACGCAGCTTGCTGCATCACTGGCCCCTTTACCTTCGGTGCTCTCTTCCGAGCAACTGGAGGGACTGCGTCAGCAAGCTCCTCTGCCGGAAACGATAATCAAAAATACCCGGCAGCAGCTCGCCCGCCTTGAGCAATTGCCTCCGGGCTGGACCTCCCAATATGGCCACCAACTGGTACAACAGGCTTTAATGATGTGGCCAGAGCAGGCAAAAGGACTGGCGAGGGAGTGGCAACAGCAGCTTAACGCCGCAGCGCTGCCGACAGAAAACCTGAATGGCTGGCACGAAGGGATGTCGCAACTGCAGCAACTGAGTCATAAGCTGAATGGGCTGGACGGGCAAAAAGGCAAATACATGACGGTCAGCGAACTGAAGTCGGTGGTGTATTCAGCCACTCAGGCGTTTAACCGCTCCATACCCGCAGAGGAACAGCTGCGACGGTACGCTGTCAACCCTTCTGATATTCAGCGGCGGCAGGTGGAAACAGTCCTGCAGCAACTCCAGAAGCGCTATGCTTTGTTCAGGCTTGGACAGCAAAAAGAAACAACAATATTGGCAACAGAATGATTTTAAAGTAATTATTCGCGGGGTAGCTCGTCCGGATGGCCGTGCAAGGATGCGCCGACCAGCCGTGGCGCGGGCAGCAGCGCCTTATCCGCATGGTGGTGGACCGCGGGATTGGCAAGATCAATCATGCCCGATGCCGCCGATCGCCATGCCTGACAAGACCTGTGAGCGCGTGATCGGGGCACTGTCGGGCGGCGGCGTGATCTGTGTGCGCCAGTACGGGGCGCAGGTCCCTGACTGGCTGCAGCGTCATTTTAATCTGCGTGGATAAAGGGGCCATGTACCGTGACACCGCCTATTTTGACCGCCACAGCACGCCGTAAGTCGCGATGCCGGTGCAGAACGATTTTGCCGATATCCTTCCTTTCACTGCGCCTGTGTCAGATCCTGAACACGGCGTGTGGTGGTACGATAACCAGGCGCATTGCGCCATTCCTGTCAAGAAGCTGCGTCATCCACCGGGCGCGGGCACAATTACCATGAAATGCAATGCGGCAAAAATAAAATCAATGCACTGATCGACCTGTCATCGGTAGGAACGATGGTGTGCACGACCATGGTGCTACCGCCACAGGACACGCCGGAAAACGAATCTGACAAGGCGTGCAAAAAGGCCATCGGCGAAAACACCAAGCCCGGCTGGTTACTGAATAACCAGGGGATCGCCATAAGCTGTACCTTGCCGTTATACCTCCCTGCCGCGTGCCGGCTATCTGAACACGCTCAATCACAAACGCCTCAATCTCACCAACGCGTTGACCGGGACAGGACTGCCGCCGGTACGCCTGATTTGACGTGGCGCCGAACAACACTTGCCGGTGACCCTTACCGATGTGTTTAACCCGGAGAAGAACAAGAAGAACGGGTATACCCGCCCGGCATGGGTGGAGCATCTGGCGGGGTTATTGCCGTTGACCGGCCGCGAGACCGGGACCGGTCACTCCGGCATGAGCTTCATCAACCGCGGTGGTGATTACGCTGACGTTTGGTCCGCTCATCATGCCCGACCGCAGCCAAAATGCACAGGTGCTGCATTTTGGCCCAACCGGCGCGGGGAAATCCACAATGTATTGCACTGGCAATGCACGGTGTCTCGGGCCAGAGCGTTACAGGCTGTGCTGGCTGGTATGGCTTTTCCATCCGTTGGGGAGCCACGAGCATTTCTTGTTATTGTCCCTGATCTGGATCGTAGTGCTTACCTGTAATGAGGGCAAAGCACATAAAAAGGTAAAGTGACGTTATTAAAACATAAGGATTGCGAAAGAAAAGTTGTTTAGAAAGTGTGGAGCTTATTTGTTTTTTGTGATTTAGATCACTGAAATTGAAACTCAAATAATTATTAATCAATACATGAGCGCAATTTTTAGGGGTAAAACAGAGATTTGCAACTCGTTTGTTAACGCAATTGTTGCGGTAGCTATCAAGCAAGATAAGTTTTACATATAAGATAAGCTAATTATTATTAGTAGAATGTATACCATCCACGGCGGTTCGATGACTCACAGTTGGCTGCCATGTGACACAAGTTGGGAAGTGCGCTCATTCTATACCGGTGAACGATCCTTTCCTGTGAGCACGGGAGGTGCATATGAGGACACCACGATTTACAGCTGAATTTGAAGAACTAGCCGTCCGTGAAATCACAAAAAGTGGCAATTTCATTGTCGAAACCTCCGACAACATGGAATGGGTACAGCATTTTGGTGATTTCACGTAGGCTAAAGAGGGTAACTTGAAAGCCTGGTAAGCAATTATCATATTTTTCAGAAAACGTGAAATCTCAAAAAGGCCACGAGATTCATTGCAAAATCCTGAATGAAGTTATTCTTCATCCTTGAATACCGCTCTGATGGGATATTATGTATATGTGTCAGACATTGAAAGTTGTCATGGGGAGGATTTAAATATGGCGATATAATTCTGTCTCCTCGCGCGATAAATACAACAGTAGTTTCTGATGCAGATTCGTTGTCCAAATTGTTCCGTTGGTCGTGTGTATGTTTCTCGCTAGATTAATGACGCTCTAAGCGTGATCGGAGGAGCATGTTGTAAAAATAGAATGAGACATCTCGTGTAATTTCACCAGTTCATAACTGTTAGTAATTACAAAGTGCCAGATTGCATGTTTTATTTGCTTCATCATTAAACCATACAGTGAACAGGAAGAAGAATGAATAACACAGTTATATTATTAGGGTACAGAGATGGTATAGTCGCCGAACTGACCGATAAAGGATATCAGATTATATACCTGGTAGAAAAATTCAGACCCGCGCTTACTGGCACAAAATACTATTTGGTAAAAAGTTTAGAGGATGCCCAAGAGGTTCTGCGTTGTGTGTTGAGTCTGCCTTTACATACTGTGACAGGTGTTGTTACAGGGCTTGAAAATGCAGTATTTACAGCCACACTATTACGAAATATGCTGAATTTACCGGGCCCCAAAGACTATGCCGGTGCTTTGTTTTTTAGAGATAAGTTTTTACAAAAACTCAAACTGTCAGATGTTGTCCCACACGCTAACTGCAAATATGTGACCCGTGATAGCGATTACTTAAAGCTGATCGATGAGCTAGGTTCACCTTTCATTATAAAACCATCAAATGGTATGGGATCACATGCCACTACTCCAATCAACTCAAACCTGGAGTTTGAAGATTATCTTAAAAAATATGTGAATAATGAAGGTAGCGTGGCTTTCGTGGTAGAAAACAAAATCATTGGCAATGAGTTTTGCGTTGATGGAATTTGGTCAAATGGACAATTACATTGGTTCTCTATCAGCCAATATGCTACATCTCTAATGAGATGCCATATAGAAAAATTACCCACCATACAAATTTTGTCACGCCATGATTTTCCAGATTTATATCGTCAAATTGAGCAGTTATGCTCTCGGGCTTTGGAACAATTAAATGCAAGTAACGGTGTTTTTCATCTTGAGTTTTTTGAAAATGATGAAGGAGTATTTTTCAGCGAATGTGCCTTAAGGCCGGGAGGAGCACGAATACCTGAGATGATAAAACTTGCCTATAATGTCGATCTGTATCATGCGCACACTGCACTTTCTATGGGATTACCATACGAACAGCATCTTCCTTTGCATCCTTCTATGCTTTTTGCTGTTGTGCTTTTACGTTCTTTTGACGGTGTTACACTGACAAAAGACGATTTTTATAACAATTTTGATATAGCTGAACTGAACTGGACAGAGGATGTGCACGCACAGTCTCATAGTATTCACCGTTGTACTGGCTACGCGATCATCAAGCACAAAGATCACCGTACATTGGAAAATAACGTCAGCAAGCTCGTCGCATTCACCGGTGCGCGATGAGTGGAAACTTTTTAACATGAAAAACAGTACGCAATGAGATCTGTGTAATTAATGAATGACATCAGAAATACCCTTGCGCGTTTCAAAAGTGAGTTATCTGAGTTATAGAAGAGCATTCAATGCATAGTGGAATTGATTAACCAGAATATTTGATAATCAACTGGTGAAACTGATTGATTGAAAGGCTAAAGCTGTCCATATGGAGAAGTATATGGACAGTTAAATACAAAATAAGCTATCAGACTTTTTCTCATGCTGAAATGACTGAGAACACTACACTCGCGATGATAAAAAGTGGCGAACTGATTCAAAGATTTGTTGTGTTAATAGATGAAAGTTTCTGATAACGCAACTATTTTTGAGTCTGAAATGATGGCATTAATGAACGGTATTATGACAAGGATCAACTTAAACTGAGAAATGTCTAAATAACCCTATCAATGAAAATTATCTTTTGGTAACTTTCATTTGTAACTGAATCAAGTTTAGTCCGCCTGAGCGATTAATGCAAATTTTTGCAGGTAAAAAATGCTTTCCGGGGGTTCCTGAGTTATGAAAAGACCTGAATTATCAGATTTGAGAAAACTACGTGAGGTATAAGGTCCGCAAGAAAAAATTGCTCAATGATTGCAATATAATTTTTCTTTTGTTAAAAATATATTTCAGTCTATTAAACAAAATCAATAGATTTTGTGAGGCCAATTATTCTATACGAGTGATTAGCAAGGCCCTACCACTTTGAGATTTAATAAAAAAGATATTATCAGTATCTTACTTACGTATCACATCGACAGTTCGTAATTTTAATTAGCGTAACACAGGCTAATCAGAGTTTATGAACTTTTAATATAGAATGCACTTACCATTCAATGCGGGTTTATTCATATGATACAAGGAAATTATGCAAGAGTTACAAAACTGCCTGTAACTGAACAAGCCTCTAAGCTACTTGTTTATTCTCTTGATATGAGTTTTCATAAACTCAGAGAAGAAGGTAAGCTATCTTCAGTTTTAAATGAGGAGTTCATCAAAACAACCGCTATTAAAAACAAAATTAGCGTTGGCAACGAAGAATATACGCCTGTTAGCATAGGAAGCACCTGGTTATTAAAATGCGAGGTAGATCATCAATTCCATTATCATACGTTTGAAGATGACGATTTCCTTAGCTATCGCAAAGTATTGTTCTTTAGTGATGCTGGTTTTACATTAGAGTTTTATTCGATAGATCATAGTACTGGGAAAATGTCTAATCAACTTGAAAAATTTGTCGTTGAAAAGGCATCTGTTGTTGAACTGGAGTTTGATGGCCGTATAGTACATCGATTTAGGCCAGTTAAAGAGGGTAAGCTGTTTGCCTATTCAATTCATATTAAAGATTTGAGTGCTGGCAATGATGCCGCCAAAACACAAACACATGAAGTTTTGAATGTTCCCCCTCAAGAAGAGCAGCTAATATTAGTCTGATATAGTCAGCACCACAAGGAACTAATTGCAGGACCGATTAGTTATATAAACAGATGGAATTCTTATTTTCCACAACTAGAAATTGGATAAAATTAAATGCAAAACCCAAATTATAAACTGTTGGAGTTAGAAAATAGAGAAGTTGATAAAACATGGATTGAAATTGAACGTGCGGGAGTGATTAAGTCCGTTTCTAATTACCTGCTGTGCCAGGTTATATTCGCTTGTCATCAAGCTGGTATTGCTGCTAGTTTATATCAACAAGAAGAGATTAATGAAGAGGAGATTTATAAAAATCGCGACTCTTATCTGTGCAAACATTTATTAAATTATCTCGAAACACATGACCTTCTCACTGTAAAAAATAATACAATCAAGGTTAAAAAAGAGGCGGAGGGGTGGTTTTCACCGGTTGCTGGAGCACAGCTAGGGTTTTACTTAGAAGCTTATGGGCCAGTGGTTAGAGAGATCCCTTCTCTAATATCAGGTAAATCAATTTATGGCGAAGATGTTTTAAGGAATGGCAGGGCATTAGGCATTCATTGTGCCACTCTTTTTCAAAGTTACCACACCGATACCGTACTTCAGGCTTTATCAGACAAAAGTTCGAGTCATATATTGGATCTCGGCTGTGGTGCCGGGCAGTTTTTAATTGATGCCTGCCTAAGAGATCCAAGCCTCACAGGCGTTGGTTTGGATATTTCTGCACCCGCTATAGAAGAAGCTAATGAGCTATGCATAAAATACAACCTTACGAATCGCTTGACGTTTGTAGTGGGTGACGCATTCCAACCAGATAGCTGGTCGGAGGAATGCCGAAAAGCGGATGTGATATGTGCAGTAGGGGTAATACACGAGCATTTCAGAGACGGCGAGCAGGCCGTTATAAATATATTAAATACCTATGCTAAAAGCATGAAGAACAAATGTAAGCGTTTTATTTTGGGTGAGCCTGAAATAAGATACGATTTGGAAAAAAATGATTGTGATTTATATCTTGTCCATATCTTTACCGCTCAGGGGTTTCCTCGTTATCGGGAAGAATGGATGGAAATTATTGAAAAAACTGACTTTGACTGCCTTGGAGTCTATTCCAGGCCTCATGGTGGTCCGAGATTCAATTTCTTTGTCTTAGAAACGCCTGATATCTAGTTTCTGATTTTGATATTATGACTTATAAGGTATATGAACAGTGAGTAGTAATGGATTTGAGTATCTTCGTTTACCAAAAGGCTTTCATGTCCGTGGTGAAAAATATTTAGACGTCTACCTTAAATCCTTACTGCGGTTAACTGAAATTTCAAGATCGTGTGGCTATGAATCTATAGTTTTACCTTCTCTGGGGTTTCAGTCGACCTTTGGTCGGGCCGCTAATGTTTTGGGTGATAAAACCTTTGAATTTTTAGACAGGAAGGGTAGAAACGTATTAATGTCACCTGATTCTACAGCCGGCCTGTTAAGATGGCATGCAGAGTCCAGAACCATGAATGATTGTAGTAAAATAGGCTGGTTTGCCCCGGTTTTTAGATATCGTAACGTTGAAAACAGGGGTTTTCACCAGATTGGTTTTTCTGCAATAAACTGGTTTCACAACCCACAAGACATTGACTGGCCTTTAATTGATTTATCTAATAACTTATTGGATCTGATTAGAGGAGTTCTGGATGAGCCAGGATCGGTTAAAATAAACAATGTTGGTGCTATAAAAAGAACTATTACTTCATTATTGTCTCTCTCTGACAGTAAAGAGTTGATAGCCAAGCTAATGAAGGAAAAGTCTACTGCAGGAAAAATCGAGCTGCTCACTGTTTCCCTTCCTGATTCAGATGAAAAACTAGCCTTGCTAAGTATTTTTGGTGCTACGGCTAGATTAAATAAAGGGGCAACAAATTTAGTTTTAGAAATGCAGAAAGACATGCATAATTTTGCAGATAAACTGAAAAATGTAGACAAAATAGATTTTGCATTAGATAACTTACATTCATCAGAAATTGTTAGCGGTATAGGCATTGAATTTTATACTGCTAATGGGGCAAGGATTGGTGATGGTGGTCGATATGATGAATATGCCAAGATATTTGATAGTCGTTGCCAAACGCTTGTCAGCGTTTGTAGCGGCATTGAGGCTTTCTTTAGGAATATAAATTCATATAATGAACCGCATCCGAATATTGACCTGGCAATAATCTGTTTTCCAGAGGCTCAATCACTGTTAAAGGATTGTGTTTATAAATTGCGCAACAAAAACATACGAGTGGAGGAGATACCACTGCTTGGGAAGATCAAGGGGGCCATATCGAAGGTGAAACAGAAAGCAAAGTATTATTGTATAATTGGTAATGATGAGATGCGTGATGCACACTTTATTGTACATAACAGCACTGGTGATTACAGTGAGAAGATCTCATTAAATATGGCTCAATCAAGACTTTTTGAAATTATTTCTGGACAAAAATGAGAAAAACATCCGTATTGTTTATCGGTATCGGCGGGATAGGGGCGCCGATAGCTTCACAACTTATTTCCCATCCTGGTATAAGCTTGAGCTGCCTTTGTAAATCTACACAATCAGAAAGAGGGATGCGAACCATAACCGTTAAAAAGGATGGTGGAACAAAAACATTTGATTTAGAAGAAATTACGAATTATCCTCTCTTCAATGACCCTAAAGATATTATAATTCTTTCCTGCAAAGCCCACCAGAATAAACATATTTATCAGAGTCTCGTTAAGTACTCAGATGAGAACACGCTTCTGCTTGTTATGCAAAATGGCGTTGGCATAGATAAGGAATTGGCTTATTATAATTTCCCTGGTATTATATTTAATTGTGTCGTAGTGAGCTGTAGCCACAAGATTTCAACAGACACAGTATTAATTGAACAATTTCCCAGGCTGTTTTTTTCGCTAGACAATAAACAACATAGAAAACAAAGTTTACTGCTGCAGGATATATTCAAATATACTGATATACCTTATTTTTTCACTCAAGAAACACCAGAAGAATTGATGTGGAAAAAATTCGCCTTTATTATATGTGTATCTGCTGCAACAATTAAGTTCCCCGGACCCTGCTCGATGATTATTGAGCACGAGGAGTGCCTGCATTTCTTCAAGAGCTTGTGCCACGAATTCAGTCACTTTGCTAAAATTAGGGGGGTCGATATTGACGCAGATCGATTGATTGAAGATGGTTTATTTAGAGCTAATAAAATGCCTGTTGAAAATTACTCATCTATGACCCTTGATGCACTGGAACATAAATATGGAGAGTTAGCGTTTTTCCTGAAAGAGATGCTTCTCAAAACGCAGATTGAACTTCCTAATTTCAAAAAAATTGCCAACTTACTGTCGCAAGATAAAGATTAAGGACAGAAGTTGGCTGATGCCACCATTAAGTTGAAACTTTAAAAGTTTCTATATCAAATACGTATTGCTCTTCAGACTCAAGGTCTTTTACTTCATTTAGAGAAGGAAATACCACGTATCGTATCGCTTTTTTATTAGCATAACTCAATTGTTTCTGTATTTTATCAGATTTGAAATAAACTTCTGTATTGATGTTCTTAGCTCGTAATTTCTCACCTAATGTATGCAGTGATTTTTCATCAATACTATCTTCCCAGGCAATCAATACATCTGTGGGGGTTTTCTTTTTTATCGCAATGGCACCACTTTGAACTAATTTACCATATATACGTGAAAGGCCCACAGACATTCCTACTCCAGGGAGGCTTTTGCGTATATAGGACCCTGCCAAATCCTCGTAACGTCCACCTGCGGCGATACTTCCCAAATGCGGATAGTCATTCCATTTTACTTCGTATACAGTACCTGTATAATAATCAAAGCCTCTGGTAATAGATAAGTCAACAACAAATCTACCGCTATTTTGGGAAGAAGTTTGTAGTCTCTCCATGACATATTTGAGTTCTTCTAGCCCTTTTTCTAACGTACCATTAGTGACACCCAGCTCTAATACTTGATCAACGAAACTTAAGTCAGCACAAGATATCGATGCAATTTTTACTACTTGCTCGGCTTTCTGGGTGTCTAATTGCAATTCATCTTGAAGAGCACTTATTACACCATGCCGGCCGATCTTATCTATTTTATCCAGTATGCGAGTGGCGGCCTGCAAATTTTCAATATTTAAACCTTCCAGATAACCGCTAAGAATTTTTCTGTTTGAAATGCGGAACACGTAGTTATCTATGCCTATTATTTGTAATGCCGAATTGACAATAAGAGGAATATCAGCATCGAAACTGAGTGACACATTATCCGGATTTATAATATCAATGTCTGCCTGAGTAAACTGACGATATCGACCATCCTGGGGTCTTTCCCCTCTGAAGCAACTACCAATGTGGAAACGTTTAAAAGGAAACGCAATGTTATTGAAATGCTGTGCGACATACCGAGCTAGTGGAACGGTTAAATCATATCTCAGAGCGACACTTGCATCTGAATTATCATCATCATTGGCCCTGGCTCTGGTAATGGTATAAATTTCCTTGTCTACATCTCCACCTTTGGCTGCCAATATTTCCAATCTCTCCACAACCGGGGTATCAATAGGTACAAATCCGTGGGATGAAAACAACTTTCTGAGCTCACTAAGCAATCCATCGTAATGAAGTTGAATCTCAGGCATGAATTCTAAAAAGCCGCTTATTGGCGAAGGTTTTACAATGGATTTTTTCTGATTCATAGCGCCATTCTCTTATTATATCGAAAATTAATTATTCTTCAGGTGTATTGAGTTTATCTTTTACTAGAATTTGAATGTGTTTACAATATTCCACTAAGCTCATAATTTCCTCTTTTGCTCTCATCGAGAGAAGTTATCAAAAGAAAGGTGACATATCTGTACGATACTGTTTCCCTTCAAGCTCAATGTTCCCGGCTGCATTTAATACATTGCGTTTTATTAACTCAAATTCTGAGCCAGTATCTCTGAATGCTACTATCCGTCCGCCGGAGGGATAGAATTGGTCAGCGCTTTTGGTTATAGATTCTCCAAATACATCACAGCAATTTTCAGGATAAACGTTAGCAATGGGTACTGAAAAATGATCTTCATTTATCACGGGGTAATCTTTGGTTGTAACAAATGAAGTCAGCGAATAGCCCCGTTTCCAGTTTTCAGGTGCAGAGAATTCTAAAGCATCAATCAAGTTGCTATCTAACAATCCAAGTATTGAAATCCATTCCGGGTTGCCTGAGCGTACATTATATTCTAATAAATAGGGTGTATCATCACTTATCATTAAGCCAAAATATAATATAGAGTTGAACTCGATACCTTCTTTATTCAATCCAAGCAGCGTAGGCTCAATTATCCTGGATTTTATATTATGCATCAGTTTTTTTGGATAATTTCCATTAAAAGCGAGCGCTGCCATTCCGTGCGTCATCGGGCCTTTATCCTGATCGCACAGCCTCTTATAGTCTTGCACCAAAGGTAATATAAAATAATCATCTCCGGAAAACAGGACATGTAATGATAGTTCATACCCTGAGATCCTATTCTCTAAAATTACAGGGGAGTCAGGGTTAATGGTGTAAAACCGCCGCAAATGGCGTATTGCCTCTTCCAAAGAGTCCGGAGTGGCAGTACGATCATAAGCATTCATTGAAAAAATATCAGGTTTAATGACTAAATTTCTTTCTGACCATTCACTCTTTAAGATCTGCTCTGCCATAGAGTAGTCAGTGAATAGTCGACATTCTGGTGTGGGAATGTTGTAGCGTTGCATAAAGTTTTTGGCAAAACTCTTACTACTTTCCAGCAGTGAAGACCGCTTCGACGCACCAAAAGTATTAAAGCCTGCTAAACGGAATTTGTCACAATCTCCGGCAATAAGCTCTGACGGGCTTAAGATCAGGACCCTATCGATAGCGAGTTCTCTTGCAAGGACAATGGCCTCATTAGCATTTCTGATACGATGAACGTTAGGCATTAACTCCAATAGCGCATTGGAGTTTTTTATAGCACAGTAGCATTCGCAATCCATGTCTTGCCGAATTGCATCGTATGTAGCATGCTCTCTACTATTACCAGAACCATAAATGAGAATTTTGCGTTTTCTAGTGGTCATGTCTGATTTCCTGCTATTGGATATTCTTCTTCCAGCCAAATTGTTGCGGGGCCTTCCATCAGTTCCTGTTGAGTTTGAATCAGATAACCTTCGAAGTAGTTTTTGTCCTCATCACTTAGCACAATATGCATGATAATGGGCAAAGATACAACTTCCGGCTCTGTCAGATCCATAGGGTCGGCCAGTTTGATGTACTTCAATGTGAAAAACCTGAAGCTTTCTGGGTTTAAGAAAGATCTCATTTCTGAAATAATGGTCTCAGCCTTAGTGACCCCACTGGCAATGATTTTTCTGCCCTTTTCTAATGTTTGATAGGCTCGTTGGAATTCTTCTAATTTTTCACGCTGTAGGCGCATTAGACGTGAAGATATGGCAATTCCACTTCGATATCTGACACAGGGCACGGCAATCACTTCCGTGTCGATCATGAAATCTTTAACCGCCTGGCGGACTAATAAATACTGAGCGATGTCTTTCAACCCAAAATAAGTACGATTTGGTCTGGTGAAGACTATCCATCTAACTGACATGGTGATCATGCCTTTAAATATCGTTGGCATAACTATACCATCCAGTCTGCCATATATTTCACCCTGGCTCAGGAATGTACAATAATCTGGTTGATAAATTTCACTTTCGTCCATCGTAATTAAATGTGTTGCACCAAAACTCGCTGCATACTCGCAATCTCTATCAGGATCGTAAACATATTTATGAGTTGTAGAAAGTTGTTCTTTATTTGGATAGATAGTTACAATGACAAAATCGTTCTCTGCAGCCGCTTGTTCAATCAGCTTGGCATGCCCAATATGCAAATCTCCCAGTGAGTGAACCGAACCAATAGATTTTCCGGTTCCCTTGAGGGTACGTATCCCATGCAACGCCTCTTGATATGTTTTCCAACGAACGTAATTTTCCAAGATCTGCCCCTTTTTTTTGTGAATATCTAATAATTAAACTGCCGGCACAGTAGTAAGTAATCTAATTAGTAATGGCACTAATCAGAGTGCTGGTATTTAATTGAGGTCTGTTTTCTGAACCTTTAAGTTTCGTGAATCCATGTTCAATATAGCGGCAAAAATTAAATACCTCTTCCGGATTGGATTCGTCAATCTGATAATTTTCTTTATAATTCGAAATTGTTTTCAAATCTGCTTTCATTCTATCTGGTGAGGTTTTGTAATACTCAGAAATAGCTTTATAATAAATGCTTTTACCAGGATCGTTAGATCCGAATCCGGCCCCTTGATTCATTCCCAATTTGGGCCTGTTTCGTATAATATCTGGCATCAATCGCGACATCATGTTACGCAGTAGCCATTTATTTTCATTATTTCTGATGCGAAATTCTCCAGGGAGTTCAGTGTTAAATGCCACCCAATCTTCATCCAGATAAGGTACTCTTACCTCTAGTGTGGCAAACATTGAAGCCCTGTCTGTCATTTTAAGGTAAGTATGATTTAGCTGATTTAGTGCATATCCAATATTCAGATCGATTTCATTTTTTGGAAAAAGTTCAAAGTAGTCATATCCACCCAACACTTCATCTGCGCCTTCTCCGCTTAATGCGAATTTAAACCCATCATCACTGATTTTTTGGCTTAAAAAATGATAACTAACAGCATTTCGTACCAGGGCAGGTTCATAGGTTTCCGTCATCCATACGCCTTTTGCTTTGTAGAAATCAGTTAATTGCAAATGGGTGGGCGTCACCACTCTTAATGGAACATCCAGATGCTCACAAATAATTTTCGCGGCCTCATAATCATCGGAGGAAGAAGCATCTTTATTATAGAAAGTGTAGGCTACTACGGGACCCTCATGAAGATTTCGCATTAAGGTCAAAATGCTGGAACTATCTACTCCACCACTTAGCATACATGCTGCAATTTCCCCTTTTCTGGGAAGCATTTTGCTAACCGCTCGTTTGAGCTTATCAATTCCCACATTGATAGCATTAGCATCGCTCCATTTTCCTGAGTTCTCATCATTGAATCGGTAGTTCTTACCTGGTCTGGTAAACGCTCGGTTTTTCATCACCGCGCCACATGGGAAATCTAAAATGACATCAATGTTTAGGCCATAAAAAGACTTTAGTTCTGACGAAAACAGGCAGTGTTCTTCATCAAATGCATAATAAAGTGGCTTTATACCTAAATGATCTCTTGCCAGGTACCAGGTTTGTTTGTTGCTGTCATAAATTGCAACTGCATACATTCCCTGAATCAGTTCAAAAATCTCTTCACCAAAATGAAGATAACCCGCCAGTACAACTTCTGAGTCACAGCTGCTTTTAAACGCGTAATGTTTTTGAAGGTTTTTGCGTAATTCATTATGGTTGTATATCTCACCATTGAGAACACACTGCACTTTTGCGTCAGGTGAATAAAATGGTTGGCGCCCCATATTTTCATCAACAATGGCCAGTCTGTTTGTGCCAAAATTGAATCCTGAGGCCCGATTGGTTTCTGCTTGATAACTTGATTCGCCACGATGGGAAATATAGTGAAGCATTTTTTCTACATCATACTGCTCTGCATGATTACCAAATACCCCTGCAATTCCACACATATTTTACACCGTCATATATAAAAGGAATGATTACAGACTGCTTCCGCAAGCCGGAAACTATTTTCTTCCAGTCACAGGACACGAGACAGTTGAAAGATTATTTTCTGTACTTATCTTATGTATTCATGTGCCAATAAATTCTTTAAGGACTTATGCAGCGATATCATATAAATTCGGATAGAGATAAGTCATATAAATGCACTATCCGAAAGTCATGAATCCTGGAATACGGCTTTTAAATTCAACTGGCAGAAGTGACAGGCACCATCCGGGCCTCGCTATCGAGCGGTTGATGATTGTTTCCTACAGCAATCATTACTAATTCCGTTGTGGCTTTAATTGCATGATCGACATTCCCTGGCACCATGTAACAAACTCCCGGCTCGAGGGCATAATCAACTTTGTTATACTCCACAAAACCAAAGCCTTTTATAACGATAAGAATGTGATCACCTTCATGCGTGTGGTTCGTAACTCCTTCATTCTCGCCAAACCTTATAACGTCTGCTCCAAAGGAATTTAACTTGAGTAAAGGGGTACCTGTCCCATCACTGTTGCACATTTTTATTGGCCTGAGACCTGATTCAACCTGTAAACCTTCCTTTGAATCTGAATTGGCCCACCTGGAAATCTGTATTGTATGCATATCAACCTGCCTTGAAGAAAAATTAATGTTAAATCACGGTTATCAATACGTAAACAATAACCTAATGAAATCATTAGGATGCAATCATATGACTGCATATCAACAAATTAGCACTGATGAACTAAAGTTTGAACAACATCTTTCCAGGATTAATGCCTTTTTCTGTGATCGATATCTCATTAATTAGAAAAAGTTCACACTAAATTTGTTCAGCACTATTGATGTATTGGCCAAACATACTAGCGATAGGTACGATCCTTCTGAGTGATTTTGCTTATCAAATATTGCGGAATTGAACTATTACAATCAGGTCAGATGTCCGGTTGCAATTAAAACACTCGATATAACCGAACTTATTGAAATTCTAATGAGGCAGCAATGAAAGAGCGCACGATAGCATGTAGTGACAACCTGACGATCAGACAGACAGTTGCCACCTTTCCTGGAAAGGTATCGATCTTGCTATTTTTTACATTCCTGACACGCATAAGTTTCTTTATGGCTTGGCCATTTTTATCCATAATACTGACGCGTACTTATCAACTTACCCCTATCGCTATAGGAGGGTTGATGTCAGGTTGTACGATTGTTTCTATAATTATGGGGGTTTATGGCGGGGCGATGTCTGACCGTCTGGGAAGAAAAAAACTGATGATATTTGGTTGCCTTTTCGCCATCGTTGGTTACGCCAGTATAGGGATGGCGAATAGTGTGCCTGTCTTCGCTTTTGGTCTTTTATTGACCAGTATATCTTTTTCCTGGGCAGATGTGCCTGGTCGGGCACTTATGAGTGATTTACTGCAAGATCAGAAACGACGAGAGCTTGCATTGCAAATTCGCTACTGCGCAATAAATATCGCAGCGGTAAGTGGGCCAATTATTGGTATTACTATTGGGCTTAACTCGCAAAAAAGCACCTTTCTTTTAACTTCTCTCTCTTATGTACCTTTTTTACTCTTTTCTTTATTCTTTGTTCCAGCCGGCAAACTGGTTGATCACAAAGATTCGGATGAAACATCCGACACGAAAATGAACACCTGGCAGATGTGCCGTGTTATCCTGAAAGATAATGTTTATGTTGTAGTACTTATCAGCAGCATTCTCAGCTACTTAGTTTACTCTCAGTTTGATTCAGTTTTACCACAATATTTTTTGATGCTGGACTCCGCACTGGCAGTCGATCTGGTGACGGTGGTTTTAGTAACCAACGCTCTCACTGTATTGGTTGCACAGTTATATCTGGTACCTTATTTCGTCAATACTTCACTTGAGAAACGAATTACTGTTGGTGTAGTGATTTTAGCTGTTTCACAATTACTTTTTTGGTCCAACGAGACATCAAGCACGCTTTGGTGGGGGGCCTGTGCGTTTGTTTTCAGCGTTGCGGAAGCGATCCTCTTGCCCAATTTAAGTATTTTGCTCGACCGTCTGGCGCCTGCACATCATCGTGGTGCTTATCTGGGGGCCTCAACGTTAGTTATGCTCGGTCTTTCTTTAGGGCGAATTATTGGTGGGGCGTTGCTGGAGTGGTGTGGGAAGAATGTATTTTTCGTAATGTCACTGTTATGTTTGTGCATTGCGTTTCTGATGCTTATAAATGACAAAAAAATAAAAATCCGACTAACTGATAGTTAAAGATTTACTTAGAACTGGTATGTCTCCTGCCTGGTATTCAACTAAATACTATTCGCAATGAAATACGAGGCAGTTCAAATTCAATGACATACTGAATTTCACCCTCTCAATAGCCATAAAGACGGATTGAACCGGTTTGTAAGGAATGGCTGTTGTATATCTCCCCGGGGTGAGCATTATCTGCTTACTATAACCTTCCCCCGGCCACGGCGTTTGTCGTAAAGCTTATTTCACAATTTCTCAGTGATCACAAAAGAGTATACTCTCCGGTGCGACTTCTTGGTTGACGCTTTTAGGGGCAAAACCGCGACCACAGGTCAGTGCATTATGAAAAACCACCGACCAGCTCTGATTCACCGCTCGCGGGTGGATAAGGGGGCAAAATCTGAGGATAAGTTGTGATGCAAAGGCCAGAGAGAAATCTCAATGACGTCCAGATGCTGCCCGGTCATTCACGTCTGGCGGTGACGCTGGAGTACGTTGAAGCCAATATTGATACCCTGCGGAGAAATCTTGGTGCAGCTTTTGCCACCAGGGGGAGCTTTTAAGTCGGATTTTACGGAATTGGTGCGGAGAAAGAGGCAAATCAGGGCAATTTTTTTACAGACGGTTGACAGAATAACGTGTAAAAAGCGGAAACCTGTAACTGAAAGTGTTGGGACGGAAGAAACCCGAATGATGCGTCAACATTATCCGGGTTCTTGATCCCCAAATCATCAGATGCAGAACGAATGTACCTCATCCTGCACGATAACGATCCGGGTTACTGTCATGCCCGTCAGGAATACATTTCTTAACGAACAGGCTCTGAAGATGGTGCCCGGACTCGGAATCGAACCAAGGACACGGGGATTTTCAATCCCCTGCTCTACCGACTGAGCTATCCGGGCAACGGGGCGCATTAAACCGTAAAGGCCGTTCGTCGTCAACGGGTTTGTCATAAAAAAGTGTTAAAACCCGCTCGTCTGTCTGCTTTTTATTCACCGGGGATAAAAGCTGTTCAGCTTAGTGCGCCGTTCTTACGGCACAGGGCAATGCTCAATATATCTTCCGCAAGGCGGCAAGCGTTCTCCACCTCTTGCACGTTACGTTTCACCAGCAGGCGCGACAGGCACCCCTCCAGAATCAGCTCCATCTGATGCGCCACCAGTGGCGGGTTGTCGGTTTCCAGCTCGCAGAGCAGGTCGTGACTAAATTGCCATGATGCCTGCTTTTGCAGCTCCGCGACCTCGTGAATGGGGTGATCCGGCTGTTGATAGAAGCAACAGGCGGCAATAAACAAACAGCCGGGATAGCGCTGATTTCTCACCGCTTCTGCCAGTACCCGATAGCGGGCCAGCAGTTTCTGTTCGGTATTCAGGCTGTCATCCAACAGCAGCTTGCGCCGCCAGGTGTCAATCTGCTGGCCATGATAACGCAGTGCGTCATACAGCAGCGCATCACGATCTGGCCAGAAACGTTGCAGTTGCTGTTCGCTATATCCCAGCTCGTTCGCCATCATCACCAGAGAGGTGGCGGCGAGTCCATGCTGCTCCAGGATATTCAGAACCTGTCCAAGTACTTTTTCACGCTGCACGCGGTTCTCCCCATTTATCATTTAACGTTAGTGTTATTTACTGCGTCAGTTTCTGCAAATGCGCGTGGAAATCGGAGGGTTTCATAAAACCCGTGATGCGTGAATCGGGAATTTCGTGCCCGTCGGCAGCAAAAAACAGAATGCTCGGCAGTCCCAACACGTTCAGATGCTTAAGCAGGGCGCTGTCACGGCTGTTATTAGCTGTTACATCGGCCTGTAACAACTGCATAGGATTGAGCGCCGCACGTACCCTGGCATCACTGAAGGTGTACTTATCAAACTCTTTGCAGGCCACGCACCAGTCGGCGTACAGGTCGAGCATGGTAATTTTGCCGGTGCTGTTTTGCAGTTGCTGGTTAAGCAGCTCAACATGGGTAACAGGTTTAAAACTGATTGGGGCAGCCGCTTGCGGGCCTTGAGCGTTGCCAAAAGCCCAGTCCTGTAATGGACGTGAAGTGATGAGCATGGCGCCCAGCAGCAGAACTTGCAGCACGCGCAGCCAGCCGCGGTTGCTCTTCAGGCTAGTGATAAATGCCCAGCCGAAAAAGGCCACGCACAGCCCGCTCCACAGGCGCATCCCCCAAATTTCACCGACCACGCGTTCCAACAGAAATACCGGCAACGCGAGAATGACAAAACCAAACCCTTCTTTTACCGTTTGCATCCACGGGCCGTTTTTCGGTAACAGCCGGTTACCGAACAGGGTAATGGCGATCAGCGGCAGGCCCATCCCGAGTGCGTACAGATACAGCGTTGCGGCTCCGGTCAGCATGTTCCCGCTCTGGGCGATATACAGCAGGATGGCGCTAAGCGGTGCGGTGGTGCAGGGCGAGCAAATCAGCCCCGCCAGCGCCCCCATCAGGAATACGCCGGTCAGTGAACCGCCCTGCTGGCGGTTGCTCCATAGCGTCAGACGGGTTTGCAGCGCGGGGGGAAGCTGCAGGTTGAACAGGCCAAACATCGACAGCGCCAACAGGATAAACAGCGCCGAGAGCACGATCAGCACGGCAGGTGCCTGTAATGCGGCCTGGAAACGCAGCCCGGCAGCTGCAACCACCAGCCCCATGAGCGTATAGGTCAGCGCCATCCCCTGTACATAGAACATGGCAAGTGCAAACAGGCGGCCCAGGCTGTACTGGCGATTGCCGCCGAGGATAATAGCGGAGATCAGTGGATACATCGGCAGCACGCAGGGAGTAAAAGCAACGCCGATACCGATCAGCAGCGCCCACAGTGTGGAAAATGGCAGAGAGTGTTCTTGACTGTCCTTTAATGAGCTGGCTGGCATGGCTGCATTTGCCGGTGAACTCTGCGCGACAACCGCGTTTAACGGCACGTTACGCGTTTCCGGTGGATAGCAGAATCCGGCGGCGGCGCACCCCTGATAGCTCACGGTGAGCTGTGCGCCGGTAGCGGCCTGAGTAAGGGTAAAAGGCAGCGTCAGGTTGTCCGGGTAAACCGCAGTTTTGCCGTAGAATTCATCTTCATGCGGATGGCCCGCAGGCAGGCTCCACCGGGCGAGCGTTGCCCCTTTCAGGCTAATTTTGATCTGCTGGCGATAAAGGTAATAGCCGGGTTTTACCTGCCAGCTCAGGGTGAGGCGGTCATTTTTCTGAGAAAAATCGAATGCAAAAGCCTGGTTAACCGTCACAAACTGGCCGGTGTTGTTCTGTCCGAACGGTGTTGCGCTGGCGTTCAGGTTGAACAGGGTGGTTAACAGCAGGAAAATAAAGGGCGTGATGCGCTGTACCATGTCGGTTATTTACTCTCTCCATGTGAATCGGGCAATGGCAGATATCAAGGTTCTGGCCATTCCTTGCACTGCAAGCGCAGATAATAGCATGGCAGAGCGGGCATGGGGCTTTCAGGATAGGGCGATCGGGCCGGGTAACTCATTGTTGCCATGACGACATGACGGGGGCCAATCGCGGTTGGCGATCGGCCCGCGGGGGCATGTCTACAGCATAACCCCACCCAGCAGGAAACCAAACGCCACCGCCAGGACGATAGCCAGCGTGCCGGGCACCAGGAATGAGTGATTAAACACCAGGCGGCCGATGCGCGTTGAGCCGGTATCGTCCATCTCTACTGCCGCGAGTAGTGTTGGATAGGTTGGCAGGACAAACAGGGCGGAAACCGCAGCAAATGACGCGACGGCGGTGATCGGCGAGACGCCCAGCATCAGCGCCGCAGGCATCAGTGCTTTAGTGGTGGCCGCCTGAGAGTAAAGCAGGGTGGATGCAAAGAACAGGATAACTGCCAGCATCCACGGATAATCATGCAGGAGATTGCCAGCCACCTGCTGAATATCGCCAATATGGGCTTTGACAAAGGTATCTCCCAGCCATGCCACGCCCAGTACGCAGACGCAGGCGCTCATGCCGGATTTGAAGGTGCTGGCATTAAGGATCTCTGCGCTATCAATTTTGCAGGTAAGGCAGATCAGCATGGCCACCGTCAGCATAAATACCACAATGGCTTCATTACGTGGCAGTACCGGGTTATCGATCAGCCCCACCGCATCGCTGATAGCGGTGGCGTACATCACTACGGCGACAATGCCTGTCAGCAGCAACAGAACCGAGCGTTTCGCCCCGGGTTTCAGCTCGAACTTGCTGGCCCCGCGCAGTGTGACTTCCCCTTTCGCCAGCCTTGCCTGAAACAACGCATCGTCTTTCAGCTCTTTACCGAGGAAATTAGTGATCAAAGCAGCGATAAAGATACCGGCCATGGTAGCCGGAATAGCTACCGCCAGCAGCAGCAGATAACTGATCCCTTTTGGCTCCAGGATACCGGCCATAAACACCACCGCAGCTGATATCGGTGAGGCGGTGATTGCAATTTGCGATGAAACCACGGCAATCGACAACGGCCGCGAAGGGCGCACGCCCTGCTCCTTGGCGACTTCAGCAATCACCGGTAGCGTGGAGAATGCCGTATGTCCGGTTCCCGCCAGCAGCGACATCAGGTACGTCACCAGTGGAGCGAGTAGGGTAATATAACGCGGATGCTTGCGCAGCAGGCGCTCGGCCAGATTAACCAAATAGTCCATGCCGCCAGCCACCTGCATCGCGGCAATGGCGGCGATGACCGCCATAATTATTTCTATGACATCGAACGGAATAGCCCCCGGCAAGATCTGAAATCCGAGGGTTAATACCAGCACCCCGAGACCGCCAGCGAAGCCGATGCCTATCCCCCCCAATCGGCTACCCAGATAGATAGCGGCAAAGACGACAAGAAGTTCTGGTACTAACATATTGCTTTCCTTTATATATTGCTAACTGGCTGTTAATTATTTGTGGGCTGTAAAAAGCAAAAGGCACGTCGCAGTAAAAACCGACGTGCCTTAAATACTCCTTTATGCTTAAGCGGCAGATGCGTTGGCTCTGCGTACTCATTCTCACTTTATCATTTTCGATAGGCCTGCCAGCGATTTACCGGCCAACCACCTTCCTGATAAGGGGGTGAGATGAGGCATTGTCAGATTGCTGAATTACTGTTCGTTTTCATCCGTGTAACGCCTGGCTTTATACACCGGGAACATCAAATTTTGTGTAGAGAAGATATCATCCAGCTCGCTTTCAGTCAGCAGACCACGCTCCAGCACCACTTCACGCACGCTTTTACCCGTTTCTGCGCAGATTTTGCCGACGATATCGCCGTTATGGTGGCCGATATACGGGTTAAGGTAGGTGACGATACCGATCGAGTTAAACACGTAGGCTTCACATACCGCTTTGTTGGCGGTGATGCCGTCGACGCATTTTTCCAGCAGGTTATAGCAGGCGTTTGTCAGAATATGAATGGATTCGAACAGCGCCTGACCGATCACGGGTTCCATCACGTTTAGCTGCAGCTGACCGGCTTCAGAAGCCATGGTAACGGTGATATCGTTGCCAATAACTTTGAAGCACACCTGATTGACCACTTCCGGCACCACCGGGTTCACCTTGGCTGGCATGATTGACGAACCGGCCTGCAATTCTGGCAGGTTGATTTCGTTCAGCCCGGCGCGCGGACCGGAGGAGAGCAGGCGCAGGTCATTACAGATTTTCGACAGCTTTACCGCCAGGCGCTTCAGCGAGCTGTGTACCATTACATAGGCACCGCAGTCGGAAGTGGCTTCAATTAAGTCTTCGGCTGGAACACAGGCCAGGCCGCTGACTTCCGCCAGTTTTGCCACCGCCAGCTGCTGATAGCCATCCGGGGTGTTGAGGCGTGTACCGATTGCCGTTGCGCCAAGATTGACTTCCAGCAGCAATTCTGCGGTGCGCAAAATGCTACGTATCTCTTCGTTTAACAACACGTTGAAGGCATGAAACTCCTGGCCGAGGGTCATCGGCACCGCGTCCTGTAACTGGGTGCGCCCCATTTTCAGGATGGTAGTAAACTCAACCGCTTTCCGCTGAAAGCCTTCGCTCAATTGACCAATAGCGTCGAGGAGTTTGAGAATGGAGCTGTAAACCGCGATGCGAAAACCGGTAGGATAGGCATCGTTGGTGGACTGGCATTTGTTGACGTGATCGTTCGGGTTAAGAAACTGATACTCACCTTTCTGGTGGCCCATTAACTCCAGGCCGATGTTAGCCAGCACCTCATTGGTGTTCATATTGACTGAAGTGCCCGCTCCGCCCTGATACACATCGATCGGAAACTGATCCATACACTTACCGTTATTCAGCACTTCGTCGCAGGCATTGATAATGGCATTCGCCACGTTGCGCGGGATCGTTTGTAATTCTTTGTTCGCCAACGCTGCTGCCTTTTTAACCATCACCATGCCACGAACAAACTCAGGAATATCGCTGATTTTGCTGTTGCTAATGTAAAAGTTTTCAATCGCACGCAGAGTATGAACACCGTAGTAGGCATCCGCAGGAACTTCGCGCATGCCCAGCAGGTCTTCTTCGATACGAATGTTATTAACCATGAGAACCTTCTTTAAGGGGATACTGATAGAATCATCACAGTGTCACTGCTGTGTTAGCAGGCATCATCCCGTAAGTATGCGCCGTGGTACGCCTGTTGCGACATTTTATCTGTTTGTGTCGGGGCGAGCACGATCATATTCCGGTGAAATGCAAAAGCCTGAAACCGAAGCGGTTGAATTTCGTGTTATATCAAACAGTTTCAATGATATCTGTTCCAGGTCACATTGGAAGTTCCCAAAGGATTTTCAACATTTTAAGTTTAAAAATCGGGTTGGCGCTCCCATTTTCTATATAATAGGGCGTTACGAGCCTTTTTTGCAGGTCGCCGTGTTTGCTGCAAGGCGACCATTGATACAGGAGAATACGGTGCGCTGGTTACCGTTCTTAATTATGTTTGTCCTGGTATGGATTGAGATTTCTCTTTTCATTCAGGTTGCCCATGTTGTTGGCGTGTTACTAACGATGCTGCTGGTGATTTTCACCTCCTGCATAGGTATTTCGCTGGTGAAAAACCAGGGAATGAAAAACTTCATGCTGATGCAGCAGAAGCTCAATGCGGGTGAAAGCCCCGCAGCAGAGATGATCAAAAGTGTGTCGTTGATGTTGGCGGGTTTTCTGCTGCTGTTGCCGGGCTTCTTTACCGACTTTATCGGCCTGCTGCTGCTGCTACCACCGGTGCAGAAGCATCTGACGCTCAAGCTCATGCCCTATCTGAAAGTGTGGCGAGGCACAGGCGCCGATAGCGGATTCACCGTTGACGGTGAGTTTGAGCGCAAAGAGGCTAAGCGGATTGAACACGACGATGGCAATCCCCCTCATCAATAATCCCTTCTGCTACGGCGCGCACTCTCACAGGCGCGCCGTTTTACTATCTGCATTCTCTTACGGCTAAAAAAACGGCAAACGCCGCAGTTAAAAAAAAAATTACCTCCGCCCCTTGAAAGGCCATCAGTACGGCCGCATCTCTTCCGTCACAAGGCCGGTAGCCACTGTAGCCCGGCTTTCATCCCAAACTGATTGGACTTCTCAAAGGAGAGCTAACAATGAAAATTCGTCCATTGCACGATCGTGTGATCGTCAAGCGCAAAGAAGTTGAATCCAAATCTGCTGGCGGCATTGTACTGACCGGTTCTGCAGCGGGTAAATCTACCCGTGGTGAAGTGCTGGCAGTTGGCAACGGCCGCATCCTGGAAAGCGGTGATGTGAAGCCGCTGGACGTGAAAGTGGGTGACGTGGTCATCTTCAGCGAAGGCTACGGCGCGAAAACCGAAAAAATCGACAACGAAGAAGTTCTGATCATCTCAGAAAGCGACATTCTGGCGATTGTTGAAGCGTAATTTACTGAACGTAACGAATTTAAGGAAAAAGATAAAATGGCAGCTAAAGACGTAAAATTCGGTAATGACGCTCGCGTAAAAATGCTGCGCGGTGTCAACGTACTGGCAGATGCAGTAAAAGTGACCCTTGGCCCGAAAGGTCGTAACGTGGTGCTGGATAAATCCTTCGGTTCACCCACCATTACTAAAGATGGTGTTTCCGTAGCGCGTGAAATCGAACTGGAAGACAAGTTCGAAAACATGGGCGCACAGATGGTGAAAGAAGTCGCTTCTAAAGCCAACGATGCTGCCGGTGACGGCACCACCACCGCGACCGTACTGGCTCAGTCCATCGTTAACGAAGGCCTGAAAGCCGTTGCTGCTGGTATGAACCCAATGGACCTGAAGCGCGGTATCGACAAAGCAGTCATCGCTGCGGTTGAAGAGCTGAAAAAACTGTCTGTGCCTTGCTCTGACTCTAAAGCTATCGCTCAGGTAGGTACCATCTCTGCGAACTCCGACGAAACCGTGGGCGAACTGATTGCTCAGGCGATGGAAAAAGTGGGCAAAGAAGGTGTGATCACCGTTGAAGAAGGTACCGGCCTGCAGGACGAGCTGGACGTGGTTGAAGGTATGCAGTTCGACCGTGGCTACCTGTCGCCTTACTTCATCAACAAGCCAGAAACCGGTGCCGTAGAGCTGGAATCCCCGTTCATCCTGCTGGCTGATAAAAAAATCTCCAACATCCGTGAATTGCTGCCAGTACTGGAAGCGGTTGCTAAAGCCGGTAAACCACTGCTGATTATTGCGGAAGATGTGGAAGGCGAAGCGCTGGCTACTCTGGTGGTGAACACCATGCGTGGCATCGTGAAAGTGGCTGCGGTTAAGGCACCGGGCTTCGGCGATCGTCGTAAAGCCATGCTGCAGGATATCGCCGTGCTGACCGGTGGTACCGTGATCTCTGAAGAAATCGGTATGGAGTTGGAAAAAGCGGCTCTGGAAGATATGGGCCAGGCAAAACGCGTTGTTATCAATAAAGACACCACCACCATTATTGATGGCACCGGTGAAGAAGTGGCTATCTCTGGCCGCGTAACTCAGATCCGCCAGCAGATCGAAGAAGCGACTTCTGATTACGACCGTGAAAAACTGCAGGAGCGCGTAGCGAAACTGGCGGGCGGCGTAGCCGTACTGAAAGTGGGCGCAGCAACTGAAGTTGAAATGAAAGAGAAAAAAGCACGCGTTGAAGATGCCCTGCACGCAACCCGTGCTGCGGTTGAAGAAGGCGTGGTTGCTGGTGGTGGCGTGGCGCTGGTTCGCGTTGCGGCAGTGCTCGCTGACCTTCGTGGTCAGAACGAAGACCAGAACGTGGGTATCAAAGTTGCGCTACGCGCAATGGAGTCTCCACTGCGTCAGATCGTCTCTAACGCCGGTGAAGAGCCATCTGTAGTGACTAACGCCGTAAAAGCAGGCGAAGGTAACTACGGTTACAACGCGCAGACCGAAGAGTATGGCAACATGATCGACTTCGGTATCCTTGACCCGACTAAAGTGACCCGTTCTGCTCTGCAGTACGCGGCCTCTGTTGCTGGCCTGATGATCACTACCGAATGCATGGTGACCGACCTGCCTAAAGGCGATGCACCTGACTTAGGTGCTGGCGGCGGCATGGGTGGAATGGGCGGCATGGGCGGCATGATGTAATCCCCCAAGGCACCTGTCCGAATAAACCCTCTGTCTTTGACAGGGGGTTTTTCTTTTTGGCGGGGAAATAGTATAAATAATGGCGTAAAGCTAACCTGATAAGCGGGTTATGGGGTAAGGATGGATCGGAAATCTTGAAGATTTCAGCGATGCCCGGGCCTGACACTGATGATAATAATATGGGGAATAAAATGCGGATCAACTTGCTGGGACTCTCTGTGGCGGCGCTGCTGCTGGCAGGCTGTAGTTCTTCTCACACGCTGAGTTCTGCGGGCGAGCGCGTGACCTTTACTGACCAGCAGCCAACCAGTCGCTGCCAGCTGTTGGGCAACGTCACCGGCGCACAAAGTAACTGGTTCTCTGGCTCCGGTGGGGAAGGCAGTTCATTGCGCGGTGCGGCTAACGATTTGCGTAACCGTGCGGCGGAGATGGGCGGCAACGTGATCTATGGTGCTACCAGTCCTACCCAGAACTTCTGGTCCAGCTTCGCACCGCTGGATAGTAAGATGAGCGGCCAGGTCTATAAGTGCCCTTAACAGGCAGATTTAAAGGACATCGCCAGCCCAGGGCGGATCGTCGATCTGCCCGCACTGCGTCTATTCCTGACGCAGCTGTAAATCCAGCGGCGTTTTGCTCGGCTCCCCACCAATCTCACGCGCCAGTTTTGGCACCATGTAGCCTGAGACCATTGTCAGCAGCTCACGCACGATGATGCGTGCGCGCTCGTCACTGACGTAGAAATGCGCTGCGCCCTGCACTTTATCCAGCACGTGCAGGTAGTAGGGCAGGATGCCGGCATCAAACAGCGCATTGCTCAGTGCGGCAAGCACAGGCGCACTGTCGTTGATATCGCGCAGCAGCACGCTTTGGTTAAGCAAGGTGACCCCGGCGCGTTTCAGCATACGCATGCCGTGACGCAGATCCTCATCAATCTCCTGAGCGTGGTTGATATGGGTAACCATCAGCGTTTGCAGACGTGTCTGAGCCAGGCGCTGACACAGGGCTTCGGTAATACGTTTCGGGATCACCACCGGCAGACGACTGTGAATACGCAGACGCCTGAGGTGCGGGATCTGCTCAAGCTGGCCGATTAGCCAGTCCAGCTCATGATCTTTCGCCATCAACGGATCGCCACCGGATAAAATAATCTCATCCAGTTCTGGCTGTTGTCGGATATACTCCAGGGCTTGCTGCCAGTTGCGCTTATTCCCCTGGTTCTCCTGGTAGGGAAAATGACGGCGGAAACAGTAACGGCAATTGACGGCGCAGCCGCCTTTGACCAGCAACAGCGCACGATTACGATATTTATGTAACAGACCCGGCACCACGCTGCTCTGCTCATCGAGCGGATCGGCACTGTAACCTGGTGCATCGACAAACTCCTGTCGCGAGGTGATCACCTGCAGCAGCAGAGGATCTTGCGGATCGCCTTTGCGCATACGTGCCGCAAACGCCTTGGGTACGCGCAGGGCGAAAAGACGCCGTGCGTCATGGCCTGAAACCAGCTCAGGATGATGCTGCAACGCTAAAAGCTGCAGCAATTCAGCGGGATCGGTGATGACATCAGCAAGTTGATGCAGCCATTCTTCTCGCACAGGGGTATTTAGGGTTACAATGTGTGCCATTTTTTTGGCTAAGTACCAGTAATAAATTGTAGAGGGCCTTTATGGCGACTTATTCTAGCAACGATTTCCGTCCCGGTCTTAAAATCATGTTCGAAGGCGAACCTTACGCTATCGAATCCAGCGAGTTCGTTAAACCGGGCAAAGGCCAGGCTTTCGCACGCGTGAAAATGCGTCGCCTGCTGACCGGCAGCCGCGTTGAGAAAACCTTCAAGTCTACCGACTCCGCTGAAGGCGCGGACGTGGTCGATACTAACCTGAACTACCTGTACAACGACGGTGAGTTTTACCACTTTATGCACCCGGAAACCTTCGAACAGCATCCTGTTGAAGCGAAAACCGTGGGCGATGCGGCTAAATGGTTGCTCGACAATGCTGAATGTATCGTGACCCTGTGGAACGGTAAGCCGATCCAGGTTCTGCCACCGAACTTCGTCGAGCTGGAGATCGTTGATACCGATCCTGGCCTGAAAGGTGATACCGCCGGTACCGGTGGAAAGCCAGCGACTCTCTCTACCGGTGCGGTAGTGAAAGTGCCACTGTTCGTGCAGATTGGCGAAGTGATTAAAGTGGATACCCGTTCTGGCGAATACGTTTCGCGCGTAAAATAAGCTGGGCGAACGGGGCCTGATCAGCAGGCCCCGATAATTCTTAAAGCGAAGGAACTTTATTACACGGTAATTCACTCACTAATTTATTACTAACGTAGAGTAACTAAATAGTGAAAGTCAGTCATCTCACATCCCCCGCCCCTGTCGTAATCGAGCACCAGCCTCGTCAATCAGAGAAAGTAAGCCGCGATGGCGATGTCATCAAACCCTGGTCCCAGCTACCGGCCGCAGCGCCATCTTTTGGCGGATGTTTCGGCAAAAGTAAAAAGTCCAGAGGGTACGACTCTGGAAGCAGTTCCGGCTCTCGCAGTAACGCCGGCTTTCGCTTAAACCATGTACCTTATGTGTCTCAACAGAATGAGCGAATGGGCTGCTGGTATGCCTGCACCAGAATGCTGGGCCATAGCATCAGCAGCGGCCCACGGCTGGGGCTGCCAGAACTCTATGACTCTTCAGGCCCGCAAGGACTACAACAACGTGAAGATGTGCTCAGGCTGATGCGAAATGAAAACCTTGCCGAAGTGAGTTTACCGGAATCAAGGCAGTTTTCAGCCAATGAACTCGGCAATCTCTTGTGTCGCCATGGACCCATTATGTTTGGTTGGCAAACCCCGGCCGGCAGCTGGCATATGTCTGTGCTGACCGGGATAGACAAGCCCAACGATGCGATTATTTTTCACGATCCGCAACGCGGTCCGGATCTGACCATGCCGTTGGATTCATTCAACCAGCGTCTGGCATGGCGGGTGCCACACGCCATGTTATACAGTGAAAATTAGCTCTTCTCAGGGGGAGCATTCCAAAGTCATTACTGCAACGTATAAGCGGTAAAACGGATCAATGGACCGCGGGGGGAACGACCGCATGGATAAGCACCATGCGATGAATACAGGCGCATTAACTCTCCTCCCTGCTGATCCAGAATGGCTATCCGCTGCGTTCTGCGCGGCCCGGCATGGACGCGCAGCACTGTAAACTGAACGTGCATTCTTCTGAAAATAGCGTGTTCATTTTTCCAGCCAGCCGCAGAGATCATGGCTATGCTTATAACGCTGTGCTTAAACGCTAACGAAAAGGAAATGGCTATGAAGAAAAGTCTTGTTGCTCTGCTTTCTGTTCTGGTGCTCTCTTCCGTGCTCACGGCCTGCAACACCACGCGTGGCGTAGGCGAAGATGTTGAAGCGGGCGGTAAAGCGATTCAGAGAAGCACCCAGTAAATGAGGTAACGGGCTGATGCGCCGCACCAGCCTGTCACTTCATCCTCAGGCCTGGCGCTGATCGATCCAGATCAGCTTATCCACCGCGAACCCGGCCCGCCGCGCCTGTTCAACCAGCCCCTGCTTAACCTGCTCATCCAGCTGTGGCGTGCGCGATAATATCCAGAGATAGTCACGACTTGGCCCACAAACCAGCGCATGCTGGTAATCTTTATCCAGCGCTATCACATTGTAGCCGGCGTAAAATGGCCCGAAGAAGGACACTTTTAGCGCCGCGCGATCGTTCGGGCCGGTGAAATACGCTTTCCCCGTGCTCTCCTGCCAGCGCTGCTTCTTCGGGTTAAAGCCGCGATTGACCACTTTCAGCCCGCCATCGTCGCGTTGGCTGTAGCTGGCGGTGACGTGATCCAGTCCGCGTTCAAAGGGATGATTAAATCGGGCAATTTCATACCAGCTGCCGAGATAGCGCTTGCTGTCAAAATTTGCTACCGGCGTCACGCCAGCCGGTGGGGTGGTGCTGCAGGCCACGGAAAGTAGTGCGCCGACAATGGCTGTAAGCTTTTTCCACAACTTCATAAGACGATCCCTTTACCAATCAATCATTACATTATAGACCTAAAGCTCAGGGGTGCCTCTGTCGCGGGAGAGGCGCTGGTACGATTTGTCTGCGTCATCATAGGGTATTATTTTGCGCAGAATTGTGTGTTACTACGCAGGCAGGTAGACTTTTTCCCCCTGACTGACTTTGGAGTAGATAATATGAGCGATACGGCCAGCTGGCAGCCGAGTGCATCGATCGCCAATTTATTAAAGCGAGCGACGATTTTGGCTGAAATCCGGCGTTTCTTTGCCGATCGTGGCGTACTGGAAGTGGAAACCCCGGCGATGAGCCAGGCAACGGTAACCGATGTACACCTGTTCCCGTTTCAGACGCGCTTCGTTGGCCCGGGGGCGGCAGCGGGCGTCGATCTTTATCTGATGACCAGCCCGGAATACCACATGAAACGCCTGCTGGCAGCGGGTAGCGGCCCGATTTATCAGCTGTGTCGCAGCTTCCGTAACGAAGAGATGGGGCGTTATCATAACCCGGAATTCACTATGCTGGAGTGGTATCGCCCGCATTACGACATGTACCGGCTGATGAATGAGGTCGATGACCTGTTGCAGCAGGTGCTTGAGTGCGCGCCGGCAGAAACCCTTTCGTACCAGCAGGCGTTTCAGCGTCATCTGGAGATTGACCCTCTGTCGGCAGATAAAGCGCAGCTGCGTGAAGTGGCAGAGAAACTCGGTGCCGCTGACCTCGCCAACCGTGAAGAAGACCGCGATACCCTGTTGCAGCTGCTGTTTGTGCTTGGCGTGGAGCCGGAAATCGGCAAAGAGAAACCGGCGTTTGTCTATCACTTCCCGGCGTCCCAGGCCGCGCTGGCCGAAATCAGCCCGGAAGACCATCGCGTGGCCGAGCGTTTCGAGGTCTATTTCAAGGGAATTGAGCTGGCGAATGGTTTCCGCGAACTGACCGATAGCCGCGAACAACGCCAGCGTTTTGAACAGGATAACCACAAGCGCGCCGTAGCCGGGTTGCCGCAACAGCCGATTGATACTTATCTGCTGGATGCGCTTGCAGAGGGGATGCCGCAGAGTTCCGGCGTGGCGTTAGGCGTCGACCGTCTGGTGATGCTGGCGCTAAAGGCGGAACGACTCAGTGACGTTATCGCCTTTACGGTAGATCGCTGTTAAGCAGGCGCTTAGTGCGACAGAGACAGAACGCCCGCGCCAAGGTGCACGCAGTGCGTTTGTCATGGGCGGGGCGGCACAAGTCGTTGCCGTTCGTGCTAAACCCCGCCAGATTTGAAGCTACGCGCCGTCGGTACACCTTTGCTGGCGGGGACTTTACGCCCGAAGGTTTCCATACGCACCTGGAATGGTGGGAACGGCATCTCCAGACCGTGTTCCTGGAAACCCCGCAGGATCAGCTGATGCAGCTCATGGCGCAGCGGCATACGGTGCCCCATCTCGGCGGCGTGAATACGCAATTCAAATAACTGGATCCCCTGTTGTAAATCCACCAGGAAGGCTTCCGGCTGTGGGGTTTCCAGCACGTAGCTACAGCGCTGTGCGGCTGTTAACAGCACGTTGGTCACTTCTTCGCTGTTAGCTTCCGCCGGAGCCGGAATGCTCAGTACCACGCGGGTGACGGAATCCGACAGCGACCAGTTAATAAACTGCTCGGTGATAAATGCCTTATTCGGCACGATGATCTCTTTGCGATCCCAGTCCGTGATGGTGGTGGCACGGGTATTAATCCGCGTGATGCTACCGGTCAGATCGCGGATGGTCACGGTATCGCCGATGCGGATCGGCTTTTCAAACAGGATGATCAAGCCGGACATAAAGTTGGCGAAGATCTCCTGCAGGCCAAAGCCTAACCCTAAGGTCAAACCGGCAACCAGCCACTGTAATTTGGACCAGTCGATGCCAATCAGGGCAAAGCCCGTCAGGCCGCCGATCAGGATCAGCAGATATTTAGTCAGGGTGGTAATGGCATAGCCGGTACCCGGCGTCAGGCTAAGGTGCTGCAGCAGCGCCAGTTCCAGCAGCGCGGGCATATTGCGTACCAGCTGGGTAGTGATGATCAACACCAGAATGGCGATCATCACCGAGCCGAGCGTAATCGGTTGCAGGCTTTCGACGCCCTGTACGGTAGTGCTGACATCCCACAGGCGAATATTTTCCAGGAAGCCAAAGGCAGAGTGGATTTCTGACCACAAGACGATCACCGAGACCAGCGCAATCAGCGTCAGGATCGAGCGTACCAGCCGTAGCGACTGCGCGCTGATGGCATCGAGATCGATAACCGGCTCTTCGATCTCGATGTTATCGGCGGCAGTCTGCTGGGCGGCCAGTTCTTCTTCGCTGCGTGCGCGCTGGGCGAGGATTTCCGCGCGGCGCGCGCGTGCGCGATCGAAGGCAATGCGTCGGCGCTGGATCAGCATCCAGCGCCGAATAATATGATAAATCACCAGCAGCAGGAACCAGATAGCCAGCGACGTTTCCAGCCTGGCCAGCAGGGCCTGGGAGGTCTCCAGATAACCAACACAGGAAGCCAGTGCCGCCACCATCGGGATGGCAATCATCACATTCCACAAGACGTTATTGATAAAGTTCTCGCCGCTGCCTTCTTTGTCAAGGTGCAGTGGAATACCGGCACGTTTAAGGCTTACCGTTACCATACTCAGTGCGCCGCAAATCAGAATAAAACACAGGCGGCCAAGGGTAGGTGAGAACTCGCGTTCCGACAGATTATCGAAAGCGATCAGCAGCATCACCAGCGGAACCACCAGCCCGATGCACAGCGTATAGAAACGCATTGCGCGCGCGACGCGATTTCGCGGCCAGCGGAAGTGTACAATAAACAGCCCCTGCTGACGGGCAAAGGTGTTACAGACCATAAACGCCCACAGCAGCGGTACGCTGGCGGTGACGCCGTCGCCAATGGCAACCGCAATCGGCCAGGGCCAGGCATGCTGTAAACCGTAACCCAGTGCCGCCCACAGTACCGGCAGCGGCAGGGCAACCAAAATTGACCAAAATACGGTGCGTATCGTCAGGCTGAACTGATCCTGGGTGACTTTGCCCACCTTGCTGGAAGCGCGTTCAAGAAATGCGCGGAAGTGGCGGCGAGAGCTTATGCTGAAACCGACCAGCACAATGGCGGCGAAAAGTGGCAGCAGGGTTTCACGGCTGGTGACCATCATCACCATCGCTCCCCCCAACTGACCGAGGGTATCAAGCGACAGCAGGCGCTTAAGATCGTGCGCCAGTTCGAGCGGATAGCTGAAGCTTAACGCACTGACGTCAGCGGTCCAGAACAGATAACGGTGGGTGGCTTCCTTCACTTCATTGAGCGCATCCACCAGCTGGCTGTTACCTACTTTCAGCTTGGTGACTTCCAGAATCAGGGTATCGCAGCCGGAAAGCAGCGAGGTCAGCAGTTCACGCTGGGTTTTCAACTGCGCGGTGAGAATGCGCTCCTGCTCGCTGGTCAGGTTACTGTTGTCATCCTGGCGCAGCTGACGCAGCGATGGCTGCTGTTCCAGCAGATCTTCGTAATACAGGCGTTTGACGCGCAGCTCGGCCATTTCGTTATCCAGCTGCTGCGGTTTGGGCATCTCAGGCAATCGGGCGACCTGTGCGCGCAGCGCTTCACCCAGCACGTTCGACACGCCCAGCCACTGCGACTGTTCGCGGATAGTACTCAACGCCTGACGAACCTGAATGGTTTGATTGGCGGCGGTGCGCTGCTGCGAGGTCACCAGATCCATACGCTGCGCCTGCTGATTCAGCGCTGCGGACAGCTCCCGATTAATGCGGAACTGTTCGGTAATGCCGTGCGGCATATCCCCGCTGTCTTCTGCCAGCTGCTCGGTGTGTGCTAACGCCAGCTCGGCCTCGCGCTGGCGCAGGTTGTTTAGCTGGTTGCGCAATTCTTGCAGCCAGCCGTCCAGCTCGGCAGCTTTGCGCTGGTGCACTTCAGCGCGCATGCGCGCCAGTTCCTGACGGTTATTGGCCGACAGTTGCGCCAGCTCCAGTTCATCTACCCGCGCCTTCTGCGCGGCGGATTCAGCCTGTCTTTGTGCCCGCAGTGCCTGGCCTGCCGGGGTAGAAGGGGATGGCTGCCCCTGCAGGCGGCGCTCAATAGTGCCCAGTGCACGACGCGCTTCGGTTTGCTGCTGCGGTAGCTGAGAAAGGGAGTCACTGATTTCCCTGGCGCGATCCTGTTCTTGCTGAACCTGGCGGCTCTCCTCCAGCAGCTGGCTGCTACCCAGCAGGATCTCCTGCTCAAGATCGGCGGCGCTCATGCTGCTGCGCAGCGGTTTTCTGCTGTCAGTCTGCGTGGCGATCTGCTGGCGCAGCTCTCGCGACAGTTTGGGGAAGTTATCGATAACCTGCTGATAATCCTGTGCCCGGTCGAGGGATTGCTGGCGTTCTTCCAGCCAGTTCAGCGTGGACTGCAACGCGTCGACAATCGCCGTCTGATTCGCACTGGTTTTGTTGGACCTGGCCTCCTCAAGTTCCTGTTTGATCTGCTGCGCATCCGGTACGCTGGCGGCATAAACTGGCTGGAGCAAGTTCCAGCCTAACAAAAGAGTCAGAATCAGACGTGACATGGCTATCCCGCTATGGGTGATGAAGGACGTCTTCAGCGCTCTCTTTCTGTAGCGCGGTGGCCAGCGGTGCGCCAAGACGGGTTTGACTTCCTGCCGTCAGGTGTTCAGCCAGTTTCACTTTACCGGCGGCAAACAGGTTAATCACCGTCGAGCCGAGTTTGAAGCGGCCCATCTCCTGTCCCTTGAGCAATACCACCGACCCATCTTCTTCGGCACCCGGCCAGCTCCAGCGTTTAATCACGCCTTCACGCGGTGGCGTAACGGTTCCCGACCAAACGGTTTCGATACTGCCGACAATGGTTGCGCCCACCAGAATCTGCACCATCGGGCCAAATTCAGTATCAAAGCGGCAGATGACGCGCTCGTTACGGGCAAATAGATTGGGGACATGTTGTGCCGTTAGCGGGTTGACTGAATAGAGATCGCCCGGCACGTAGATCATCTCGCGCAGAATACCGTTACAAGGCATATGCACGCGGTGATAGTCGCGCGGCGCAAGGTACGTGGTAACAAACTCGCCGTTGCGCAACATATCGGTCATGGCGGCATTGCCCGCCAGCAGTGCTTCCAGCGAATAGGTGTGGCCCTTCGCCTGAAAAATCTGGTCGTCTTCAATCGTGCCGAGCTGGCTGATAGCGCCATCGGCCGGCAAAATAAGCAGGTTAGGGTCGGTTTCAATCGGGCGTGCTTCATCGCGTAGCGGGCGCACGAAGAAATCATTGAAGGTACGATAGCTGGCGGTATCAGGTTTCTGCGCCTCTTTCATATCAACCTTGTAGTACCAGACGAAAGCATCGATGACCGCTTTGGTCAACCACCCGGCACGCTTGCTGGCTCCCCAGCCGGCCAGTTCGGTCAGGGCTTTTTTGGGCAGTAAATGATTCAAGCCGAGTTTAATACGATCTAACACGTTAGCCTCCTGGCTTAAGCGAACTGCAAAATTGAAGGGGTGCGGATTGTATCAGCGCCCGGGGTTTCAGACTATGACGGTTACCTCAGCGGGTTTTCACTCTTTATCCGCCGAGAAGCTGCGGCGGGTCTTCGCCTGCACTTCGGACATACTTTCCAGGATATGGTGGTAATTGACGAAGCGTGACTCGTCGATTTCGCCTTTATCTACTGCTGCACGGATCGCACAGCCCGGATCGGTATCATGTTTGCAGTCACGGAACTTGCAACCGCCGAGGTAATCTCGAAATTCGACAAATCCCCGGGTGATTTGTTCCGGTTCAAGATGCCACAAACCAAATTCTCGCACGCCGGGGGAGTCGATGACATCGCCGCCGTGCGGGAAATGGTACAGGCGGGCGGCGGTGGTGGTGTGCTGGCCAAGGCCAGAGACATCGGAAACATCGTTGGTCAGGATCTCTTCGCTGCCCAGTTCCAGGCCCAACAGGGCGTTCAGCAGGCTGGACTTACCCACGCCCGACTGACCGGCGAAAATGCTGACGCGGCCGGTCAGCGCACCTTCCAGCTCACGCAGCCCCTCTTTTTTGTGGCTGGAAACCATCAGCACGCGGTAACCGATATGGCGGTAGATTTCCATCTGCTCATCAACAAACTCGCGGCCTTCATCGTCGAGCAGGTCGGTTTTGTTCAGCACCAGCAGCGGTTCCACGTTCAGGGTTTCACTGGCGACCAGATAACGGTCGATAATATTCAGCGACAGTTCCGGCAAAATCGCTGAAACAATCACGATTTGATTAATATTGGCAGCAATCGGTTTTACGCCGTCGTAGAAATCAGGGCGGGTCAGGACCGAGGTGCGCTCATGTACCGCTTCGACAATCCCTTTAACGGTGGCACCGCCCTCAACGCCCGGCCGCCAGAGCACCCGGTCACCGGTCACCAGCGAGCGAATGGTACGGCGGATATTACAGCGGTGCACGGAACCATCCGCATCTTCTACGTCGGCATGCATACCAAACCGGCTGATCACCACGCCGTCGCGCGCTTCGCCGAACAGATTGTCGTCCGGTTCGGGTTTATCTGCACGTTGCTTCAGGCGACGATCGTGGTTGGCGCTGACGCGACGTTGCTGACCTTTGGAGAGTTTGTTTTTACTCACTTTTCCTCACACCGTTTCGGCATATTTCGCCCTGGCAGGGCAAAACGTCTATCATACACCTTAATTCACTACGATGCCGCCGAGACGCACTATGACAGCAAATGCTAATAACCTGATTTGGATTGATCTTGAAATGACCGGGCTGGACCCGGAACGGGACCGTATTATTGAAATCGCCACGCTGGTGACCGATGCCGATCTGAATATCCTTGCTGAAGGACCGGTATTTGCCGTACATCAGTCCGATGCGCAGCTGGGGCTGATGGACGAGTGGAACGTGCGTACCCATACCAATAGCGGGCTGGTGGAGCGGGTAAAGGCCAGCCAGGTCGATGACCGTGCCGCCGAGCTGGCAACCATTGAATTTCTGCAACAGTGGGTGCCTGCTAACAGTTCACCCATTTGTGGCAACAGCATCGGCCAGGATCGCCGCTTTCTGTTTAAATATATGCCGCAGCTGGAAGCGTATTTCCACTACCGTTACCTGGATGTCAGCACGTTAAAAGAGCTGGCGCGCCGCTGGAAGCCGGATATCCTGGCGGGCTTTAAGAAGCAGGGCACTCATCAGGCGCTGGATGACATTCGGGAGTCGGTGGCGGAGCTGGCTTACTACCGCGAACACTTTATTCAGCTGGCGCCGCCGCAGGCCGGTTAACCGCACCGGCTCAACGCGGCAACCCGGTTTAAAATGCTGATTAAAACGCCATTCTGCTGTTTTAGTCGGCAGTCAGAGGTTAGATCTGAAATTTTTTTGTTGCCGGGGTTGCGGTACGGGCAAATCCTCGTATAATGCGCAACCCGTAACGGTGATGAATTTACATCGTTGCGCCTAAGCGGGAATAGCTCAGTTGGTAGAGCACGACCTTGCCAAGGTCGGGGTCGCGAGTTCGAGTCTCGTTTCCCGCTCCAAATTTTAGCAGTGAAAGCACCACCCAAGCGGGAATAGCTCAGTTGGTAGAGCACGACCTTGCCAAGGTCGGGGTCGCGAGTTCGAGTCTCGTTTCCCGCTCCAAATTCAGTTTGCAGATCTGTTATGCTCTCTGCAAACCATCAAAAAAAGAGCCGTACGGCTCTTTTTTTGTTTCCGTACTACCATCACTAAGCCCCCCCCTGATGACCAGCCCCCTTCTGCCTCGCGCGGTACGGCCAGTGATGCGTCACCGGGAAAATGGCGTCAGTTTTGTCGAAAACGGGCTACGCTTATCGTGGTCGACACCACCTTGAATGAGCGTCGGTTAAACGGGGCGGGTGCGCAATATCAGCACGGCTTGAATTTTTTGCGTGCAAGCGCTTGCCAGTGCCAAAAAACAGGTCCATAATAGCGACCTCTCCTACGAAAGTAAGAGTTAAAAGCTACTATAATCAATTAGTTACAGATTTTTAGCGCAGAAATTCAGCATCACTCCTAAGCGGGAATAGCTCAGTTGGTAGAGCACGACCTTGCCAAGGTCGGGGTCGCGAGTTCGAGTCTCGTTTCCCGCTCCAGAATATATTTTCCTTATCCGTTAGCCTGAAAATTATCCACAGATAAAATCTGTTTGCGATAACGCGTCAATCCCAGCCGGGAAACTGTTGTAAACAGAGTTATCCACAGCTTCAGTTCGCGTTGGTTGTCTGTGCCAACCAGGTAGATCCTCACGATTAATTTCTAACTTATTGTTATTTCACTTATTACAGCTATTCCAATTTGTTATTTTAATTGCTTGTGTTCTCTGTGACGATTGAATGACAACGCTTTTCTATTTTTATACACAGCGTGTGGAAAAGTTTATCAGCGAATAAAATCCGTGCCGTTACAAGGTCGGACGTCAGAATTATCCCTTTTTCTCCCCATCGTACCAGTCGTTGAAGCTGCCTTTCTGCGGAGCCGGTTATTCTCTTCTGTAGTGACGCCTTAATGGTGCGTTATCCAGCCCGTTTCACCCCCTGCATCCCTGAACGGCTGTGGTCTCACCCGCTGTTCAAAACCATTACGCGATATTTTCGGGCGATATTGCCCGGCGCAAAAACGCAGATTATTCCCCTGATGCAGTTTTTTAAGCATGCGGGCAGCCTGTTAGCGCATGCGTTGCCCCGCCGCAGCGTAACCGGTTGCATTCCCGGCCAGCATGGTCTGGTTTAACCCGCTAAAGTGATTAATGTTAAAGTCAGATTGATGTAAATCGAGAGGATGCGACATGAATCACCTGAACCTGCAAAACGACCACGCCAGTTTGCCTGATTCTGTCTGGCCAGCGGAAGCGTTGACGCACATAGAGCAACAAGGAGCCGACTGCCTTGGGATAACCCTGTTTGAACTGATGCAGCGCGCCGGAGAGGCGGCTTTTAATATGCTGCGTAAGCAATGGCCAGCCGCGCAACACTGGCTGATCCTTTGTGGGCACGGCAACAACGGTGGGGATGGTTACATTGTGGCCCGGCTGGCACAGTCAGCCGGACTGGCGGTAACGCTGGTTGCCGTAGAAGGCAGTCAATCCCTGCCGAAAGAGGCGCAGCAGGCGCGTGAGGCATGGCTGGCGGCAGGTGGTGTGATTCATGATGCGGCGATTGCCTGGCCTGCACCGACAGATCTGATTGTCGATGCCCTGCTAGGTACCGGGCTGAATCGTGCGCCAGCAGCGGCTTATGCTGCGCTGATCGCCCAGGCCAACTGCCATCCCGCGCCGATTTTCTCGCTGGATATTCCATCTGGGTTAGTGGCTGCTAACGGCACAACGCCAGGATCGGTGATACATGCTTCGCATACGCTCACGTTTATAGCCCTTAAACCGGGCCTGCTGACGGGTAAGGCGCGTGATTGCGTTGGGCAGCTGCACCATCACAGTCTTGGCCTGCAGCCGTGGCTGGCCACTCAATCAGCACCGATGGCGCGCTATGATGCCAGCCATCTGGCAAACTGGCTGCCATCGCGCCGTCCTACCTCGCATAAAGGCGATCAGGGTCGGTTGCTGGTGATTGGTGGTGACCACGGCACGGCAGGTGCCATTCGTATGACGGCAGAAGCGGCACTGCGCAGCGGATCAGGGATGGTGCGAGTACTTACTCACAAAGAGAATATCGGCCCGCTGCTCACCGCGCGCCCCGAGCTAATGGTACAGGGACTGAGCCGCTCAACTCTCGATGCCGGGCTGGAGTGGGCGGATGTGATTGTTATTGGCCCGGGGCTGGGGCAGGGGCAATGGGGTAAGGAAGCGCTGAAGAAGGTAGAAAACTCGCAGAAAACCATGCTTTGGGACGCTGATGCGCTTAACCTGCTGGCAATCAGCCCCGATAAACGTCAAAATCGAATCATTACGCCACATCCCGGTGAAGCAGCCCGATTGTTAAATGTCAAAACCGCTGAAATTGAGAGTGACCGCTTACTGGCGGTACGCCGGCTGGTCAAACGTTATGGCGGCGTGGTGGTGCTGAAAGGTGCCGGTACGCTGATTGCAGGCGGGGACAAGTTGGCATTCGCTGACGTTGGTAACGCCGGGATGGCCAGCGGGGGGATGGGAGATGTGTTATCTGGTATCATCGGCAGCCTGGCGGGGCAAAAGCTTCCACCGTTCGATGCCGCCTGTGCAGGATGCGTAGCGCATGGCGCGGCAGCTGATGCGGTGGCACAACGCCGTGGTACACGCGGCATGTTGGCTACCGATCTCTTCTCCGCGCTGTATTTGTTTGTCAATCCTGAGATCTTGAATACGAAAGAATGAAGACCTGTGTAATTGCATTGCCCGATGAAGCAGCAACCCTTGAATTGGGTGCCAGCCTGGCCCGCACCTGTGAAGGCGCGGCGACTCTCTATCTTTACGGTTCCCTGGGAGCGGGTAAAACCACCTTTAGCCGGGGATTCTTGCAGGCGCTTGGTCATCAGGGCAACGTGAAAAGCCCGACTTATACCCTGGTCGAGCCTTATATGTTGGCCGATCGCCGTGTGTACCACTTCGATCTTTATCGCCTGTCTGACCCGGAAGAACTGGAGTTTATGGGCATACGTGATTACTTCGGCCCTGACAGCGTGTGCCTGGTGGAGTGGCCGCAGCAGGGCGCAGGCGTGCTGCCTGAACCCGATCTGGAACTGCATCTCAGTTACCAGGGCCATGCGCGTGAAGCTGTGCTGCGCGCCTGTTCGCCGGTCGGTGAGGTGATGGTGCAGCGCATTGCCGCTGAACGGGGTGAAGCATGATGCGGCGCCTGATGTGCTGCTGGCTGCTGGCGCTGTTCTGCTGCTCGTTCGCTGCTGTAGCCGCCAATTTGTCAGATATCAACGTTTCTAACGGCAGCAACGAAGCGCAGATCACTCTGAGCTTTGCCGGTCAGCCAGTTTATGCCTTTTTCCCGCTGCACAATCCGGAACGCGTCGTGCTGGATATTCGCCAGAGCGCCATTGTGCGCGGGTTGCCGCTGGATTTCAGCGGCGACAACATTGTTAAACGTATTCGTGCCAGTACGGCAAAAGACAGCCAAAGCATTCGCCTGGTCTTTGACCTGACCCGTCGCGGCAAAACCCGCGCGGTTACCCGGCGCGACGGCCGTTACAAGGTGGTGTTTACTATCACCGGCAACCAGCCCGCACTCGCGGCCAGCCGCAGCGTAAACGCCAGCGGCAACGTTATTTCGCGTGCGGCCAGTTCGCCCAAAAGTCCGTTCGACGAGGATCGCGTGACCCGTGTCAGCAGCGGTGATGAGGTGGCACGTCCGCGCCGGGCGCGCAGCAGCAACGATACGGTGATTGTCGCCATTGATGCCGGACACGGCGGGCAGGATCCCGGCGCGGTTGGCGGCGGCGGTCTGAAAGAAAAAAACGTCACCATTGCCATTGCCCGCAAATTAAGGGCGTTGCTGAATGCCGACCCGATGTTTAGAGGGGTAATGACCCGTGAAGGTGACTATTTTATCTCCGTGATGGGTCGTTCGGACGTGGCGCGTAAGCAAAATGCCAATTTACTGGTTTCCATCCACGCAGACGCTGCGCCTGCTCGCAACGCTTCCGGTGCCTCGGTCTGGGTGCTGTCTAACCGCCGTGCCAATAGCGAAATGGCGGGCTGGCTGGAGCAGCATGAGAAGCAGTCCGAGCTGCTGGGCGGTGCCGGAGATCTGCTGGCCAACAGCCAGATGGATCCGTATCTGAGCCAGGCAGTGCTGGACTTGCAATTCGGCCACTCGCAGCGGGTGGGTTATGATGTGGCAATAAAAGTGATCGGGCAGCTGCAGCGTGTGGGCGCGCTGCATAAGCGTAGACCGGAACATGCCAGCCTGGGCGTTCTGCGCTCGCCGGATATTCCCTCACTGCTGGTAGAAACCGGCTTTATCAGTAACCCTTCGGAGGAGCGGCTGCTGGGCAGCAGCGCTTACCAGCAGAAGATTGCCGAGTCGATATATAAAGGCTTGCGCAACTATTTCCTGGCGCACCCGCTGCAATCTTTCCCAAAGGAGGAAAACCGACCGTTGCAGCCCGCAGCGGCGGTTGAACCAGAAGCGGATCCGCCAGCGGCCAGCCTGTCCTATGCAGGGGCGAGCCAGCGCCATGTGGTGAAACGCGGGGAAACGCTGTCCGGCATTGCGGCACATTACGGCGTCAGCATGGCGACTCTTCGCGGGATGAATCACCTTAAAAATGACGTGGTATGGGTGGGGCAGCGCCTGAAAGTCCCGGCAGCAAGCAAGGTCGCGAGCGTGGCAAAGCGTGAAAAGTCAGTAAAGCACAAAGTGGTGAGCGGTGACTCGTTGACGGCCATTGCCGCCCATTACGGCGTCAGTCCACAGGCTGTCCAGCAGGCGAATAAGCTGAAGTCACAGAATGTGATGCTGGGGCAGACGCTGACCATACCCACCTCATAACCTAAGGATATTCAATGCCCATTCAGGTCTTACCGCCGCAGCTTGCTAACCAGATCGCCGCCGGTGAGGTGGTAGAACGCCCGGCGTCGGTGGTGAAGGAGCTGGTGGAAAATAGCCTGGATGCCGGGGCCACGCGCATTGATATCGACATCGAAAAGGGCGGGGCCAGGCTGATCCGTATTCGTGATAACGGCTGCGGGATCGATAAAGGCGAACTGGCGATGGCATTAGCCCGTCATGCAACCAGTAAAATCGCCAGCCTGGATGACCTGGAGGCGATTATCAGCCTCGGCTTTCGCGGCGAAGCGCTGGCCAGTATCAGCTCGGTATCTCGTCTGACGCTGACTTCGCGTACTGAAGCGCAAAGTGAAGCCTGGCAGGCCTATGCGGAAGGTCGCGATCAGGCGGTGACCGTTAAGCCAGCCGCGCACCCGGTGGGAACCACGCTTGAAGTGCTGGATCTGTTTTACAATACCCCGGCGCGGCGCAAATTCATGCGCACTGAGAAAACCGAATTCACCCATATTGATGAGATTATCCGGCGCATTGCGCTGGCGCGTTTTGACGTGGCCATTTCGCTCAGTCACAACGGCAAGCTGGTACGGCAATATCGCGCCGTGAGCGATGACGGTCAGCGTGAGCGTCGTCTTGGTGCCATCTGCGGCACCGCCTTTCTCACTCACGCCCTGAAAATTGCCTGGCAGCATAGTGAGCTGAATCTGCACGGCTGGGTGGCGGATCCGGTGGGTTCTAAAACGTTAAGCGAACTGCAATATTGTTATGTTAATGGCCGCATGATGCGTGACCGCCTGATCAATCATGCCATCCGTCAAGCCTATCAGGACAAGCTGGGAGATCGGCATCAGCCGGCGTACGTGCTTTATCTGGAAATCGACCCGCACCAGGTGGATGTTAACGTCCATCCGGCCAAACATGAGGTGCGCTTCCATCAGTCGCGGCTGGTGCACGACTTTATTTATCAGGGCGTGGTTAGCGTGTTACAGGAAAGCGGAGCAGAGACGCTGCCGGAAATCGCCACTGTTCAGCCCGCTGAACGCTGGCAGCCGGAGAACCGCCAGGCGGCGGGAGGCAACCACTTCTCTACCCCAGCCACAGCCCCCGCCGCTGCCCCACGTCCGGCGTTAACCGGCGGTGGCAGCTGGCAGCGTCAGGAACCGGTGTATCAAAAGCGTGAAGGTGCGGTCTATCAACAGCTGCTGCAAACGCCCGCGCGCAGTGAAGAACCGCAGACTGCACCTGCATCCGCAACGCAGAACAAAGAGCCTCCGCTAAGCGGGCATACGCATAGCTTTGGCCGTGTGCTGACGGTGGTTCAGCAACAGTACGCGCTGCTTGAAGCTAAGAATAGTTTGGCGCTGCTGGCGCTGGCGGTGGCCGCGCGCTGGCTGAAACAGGCGCAGCTGGAACCCGGCAGTGAGGGGCTGAAACCGCAGCCGTTATTGATTCCGCTACGGCTGAAGCTGGAGAAGGCCGAACGTGACGCCGGGAGCCGCTGCAACGCTTTACTGAATCAGATGGGCATTGACCTGCTGTTTGATGCGCATCACGTGATGCTGCGCGCCGTGCCTTTACCGTTACGCCAACAAAATTTACAAAACTTGATTCCAGAAATGCTAGGGTATTTGGCGCGTCATCAAGAGGTTACAGCATATCAGCTGGCGCAGTGGCTGGCGCGTCAGTCGGCATCTGAGCATCAGCACTGGAATCATTCGCAGGCGATTACCCTGCTGGCAGAAGTCGAAAGACTTTGCCCGCAGCTGGTGAAATCACCACCTTCCGGATTATTACAAAACGTCGATATTGAAATGGCGATGAACGCCCTGAACCATGAGTGAACAATCCACGGCTGGCCTGCCTAAGGCCATATTTTTGATGGGGCCGACGGCCTCCGGCAAGACCGCTCTGGCGATTGCACTACGCCAGGCGCTGCCGGTAGAGCTGATTAGCGTTGATTCGGCGCTGATCTATCGTGGTATGGATATTGGCACCGCTAAACCCTCTGCACAAGAACAGGCGCTTGCACCCCATCGCCTGCTGGATATCCGCGACCCTTCAGAGGCCTATTCGGCCGCCGAATTTCGTCGCGATGCGCTGGCAGAAATGGCGGAGATTACCCGGCGTGGCAATATTCCGCTGCTTGTTGGCGGCACAATGCTCTATTACAAGGCGTTACTGGAAGGATTATCGCCGCTGCCCTCGGCCGATCCGGAAGTTCGTCAGCGTATAGAGCAAATGGCGCGCGAAGCCGGTTGGCAAGCTCTACATCGGCAGTTATGTGATATAGATCCCGTTGCGGCCCATCGTATTCATCCGAATGATCCGCAGAGACTCTCGCGAGCACTGGAAGTTTTTTTTATTTCGGGTAAAACTTTAACCGAACTGATAAAAACGTCGGGTCAGGCTCTGCCGTATGATGTTTCACAATTTGCTATCGCTCCGGCGAGCCGCGAACTGATCCACCAGCGCATCGAGCAGCGTTTTCACCAGATGCTGGCGTCAGGATTTGAAGCGGAGGCTCGGGCGCTCTTTGCACGAGGTGATTTGCATACGGAAATGCCTTCCGTTCGTTGCGTTGGTTACCGCCAGATGTGGTCATATTTATCGGGTGAAATTAACTACGATGACATGGTTTATCGGGGAGTTTGTGCCACCCGACAGTTAGCTAAGCGCCAGATGACCTGGCTACGCGGCTGGAAAGATGTTCACTGGCTTGATAGCGAACAACCTGATGCGGCGTATAGCAGAGTGCTACAGGTTCTTAGTGCGAAGCCTGGGTGATTGTGTACAATTGGTACATTACTTTGCGCAAATTTTTTTCGTTGTATTTCGAACCGCATGGTTCTCAAGTTACAAACAACAAGCATATAAGGAAAAGACAGAATGGCTAAGGGGCAATCATTACAAGACCCGTTCTTAAACGCATTGCGTCGCGAACGTGTTCCGGTTTCGATTTATTTAGTAAATGGTATCAAACTGCAGGGCCAGATCGAGTCGTTTGACCAGTTTGTAATTCTTTTGAAAAATACGGTTAGTCAGATGGTGTATAAGCACGCTATTTCTACCGTTGTTCCGTCCCGTCCGGTTTCTCATCATAGCAATAATACCGGTGGCGGTAGCAACAACTATCACCATAGCAGTAGCAATCAGGCGCCTTCTTCTCAGCCTCAGCAAGACAGTGCTGACGCCGAATAACCAGCGTGACCGTTCCTCCACGACGGGGAGTCTTTGTGTCCCGGACCCCCGTCCTGGCAGTACCTCCAAGTGGTAATGACATATCGTCTGATTTTCCACATCGCGCAGCTGATATGGCGTGAGGCCATACAAAACGCCGTTCTTTAAACCGGACGCGCATCCTGAATCTGATATTGACGCAGTGTGGCCAACGCGCAGCAGGTTTAACAAGGTATTGAGAGGTTTTAAGTTTGTTTGACCGTTATGATGCCGGTGAGCAGGCCGTTCTGGTGCACATCTATTTTTCTCAAGACAAAGATACGGATGATCTACAGGAATTTGAAACCCTGGTTTCGTCCGCCGGTGTTGAAGCGCTGCGTGTCGTGACCGGCAGCCGTAAAGCGCCTCACCCCAAGTATTTTGTCGGTGAAGGAAAGGCGGTAGAAATTGCCGATGCGGTAAAAGAGAGCGGTGCCACGGTGGTGCTGTTCGATCACGCCTTGAGTCCGGCACAGGAACGCAATCTTGAAGCGCTGTGCGAGTGCCGGGTTATCGATCGCACCGGGCTGATCCTGGACATTTTCGCTCAACGCGCCCGTACCCATGAAGGGAAGTTGCAGGTGGAGCTGGCCCAGCTGCGCCATCTTGCCACGCGTCTGGTACGCGGCTGGACGCACCTCGAACGCCAGAAAGGCGGAATCGGTCTGCGTGGCCCCGGTGAGACCCAGCTGGAAACCGACCGTCGATTACTGCGTAACCGTATCACCCTGATCCTTTCCCGCCTTGAGCGCGTGTCAAAACAGCGCGAGCAGGGCAGACAGGCACGTAACAAAGCGGATGTGCCGACCGTGTCGCTGGTAGGTTATACCAATGCGGGTAAATCCACGCTGTTTAATCGCTTAACCTCGGCGGAGGTTTACGCAGCCGACCAGCTGTTTGCCACGCTCGATCCAACGCTGCGTCGTGTTGATGTTGCCGATGTCGGCGAAGTGGTACTGGCGGATACCGTCGGCTTTATCCGCCATTTGCCGCATGACCTGGTGGCTGCATTTAAAGCCACGCTGCAGGAGACCCGTGAAGCCGCTCTGTTGCTGCACATCGTTGATGCAGCGGATCTGCGGATCGAAGAGAACATCGACGCGGTCAATGTGGTTCTGGAAGAGATAGAATCCGATGACATCCCCAGCCTGCTGGTGATGAACAAAATCGATATGCTGGACGGCTTCGTACCGCGTATCGATCGTGATGAAGAAAATCTGCCTGTCAGGGTATGGCTTTCCGCGCAAACCGGAGAAGGCATTCCGCTGCTGTTTCAGGCGCTGACCGAGCGTCTGGCCGGTGAGATTGCGCAGTTTGAGTTACGTCTGCCGCCAGCAGCCGGACGGCTGCGCAGTCGTTTTTACCAACTGCGGGCGATAGAGAAAGAGTGGAACGAAGAGGATGGCAGCCTGGGATTGCAGATACGTATGCCGATTGTCGACTGGCGTCGCCTGTGTAAACAGGAACCAGAGCTGGTGGATTACATTGTTTAACAAGGCTATGTCCCGGCAGCGAGGCTCGCGCGCAGTGGCGGGACGCAGCCTGATTTTGCCTGACATGTGTATCCCTTTTTGGGGTACCACCGCACACACTATTAATGGAGTATAAACATGGCGTGGAATCAGCCCGGAAATAACGGACAGGACCGCGACCCGTGGGGAAGCAGCAATAATCAAGGCGGCAACTCTGGGGGAAATAAAGGGGGGCGCGACAAAGCGCCACCTGATTTGGACGATATCTTCCGTAAACTGAGCAATAAGCTTGGTGGCCTGGGCGGTGGTAAAAAAGGCGGTGGCGGCAATGGCGGTACACCGCGCGCCGCTGGAAATGGCGGACGACTGGTTGGCATTGTGGCTGTGGCCGCAGTGGTTATCTGGGCCGCCAGCGGCTTCTATACCATCAAAGAGGCTGAACGGGGCGTGGTAACGCGCTTTGGTAAATTCAGCCACCTGGTTGAGCCGGGGCTCAACTGGAAACCGACGTTTATTGATCGGGTGCGTGCGGTGAACGTGGAATCGGTGCGCGAGCTGTCTGCCTCCGGCACCATGCTTACCTCGGATGAGAATGTGGTACGTGTTGAAATGAACGTTCAGTACCGCGTGACCAACCCTGAACGCTATCTGTTTGCCGTGACCAGCGCTGATGACAGTCTGCGTCAGGCAACTGATAGCGCACTGCGTGGCGTGATCGGTCGTTCGACCATGGATCGCATTCTGACCGAAGGCCGCACCGTGGTGCGTAGCGATACGCAGCGTGAGCTGGAGGAAACCATCCGTCCTTACGATATGGGCATTACCCTGCTGGACGTTAACTTCCAGACGGCGCGCCCACCGGAAGATGTTAAAGCATCCTTCGATGATGCGATTGCCGCGCGTGAAAACCGCGAGCAGTCGGTGCGTGAAGCCGAAGCCTATGCTAACGACAAACTGCCGCGTGCCCGTGGTGATGCGCAGGGCATTCTGGAAAAGGCCCGTGCCTATAAAGCCCGCGTCACTCTGGAAGCGCAGGGTGAAGTGGACAGCTTTGCCCGTATCCTGCCGGAATATAAAGCAGCACCGCAGATTACGCGGGAACGCCTGTATATCGAAACCATGGAACGCGTACTGGGCCATACCCGTAAGGTGCTGGTTAACGATAAGGGCAGCAACCTGATGGTGCTGCCGCTGGACCAGCTGATGCGTGGTCAGGCTGGCGCATCAACCGGCAATGCACAGGATGGAAGCAGCCGTCTGCTGCGTCTGCCTCCTGCTTCTGACAGCAACGAACGCGCCAACAGCAGTTCGTCGTTCAGTCCGGACGACATTATGGATCAGCGCCGGGTGAATGCTCAGCGTTCCGATACCCAGCGCGAAGGGAGAGAGTAAGCGATGCGTAAGCCATTAATCGTTGTATTGATTGTTGTGCTGATGGTGCTGTACACGTCAATGTTTGTCGTGCAGGAAGGCCAGCGCGGCATTGTCATGCGCTTCGGCAAAGTTCTGCGAGATAACGAGAATAAACCGCTGGTGTACGCGCCAGGTTTGCATTTCAAGATCCCATTCCTGGAGTCGGTGAAGTCACTCGATGCGCGTATCCAGACCATGGATAACCAGGCCGATCGCTTCGTCACCAAAGAGAAGAAAGATCTGATCGTAGATTCCTACATCAAATGGCGCGTTAGCGATTTCAGCCGTTACTATCTCGCCACCGGCGGCGGTGATGTTTCTCAGGCTGAAGTCCTGCTGAAACGTAAGTTCAGTGACCGTCTGCGTTCTGAGATTGGTCGTCTGGATGTCAAGGATATCGTCACCGATTCCCGTGGCCGTCTGACTACAGACGTACGCGATGCGCTGAATACCGGCAGCGTGGGCCAGGATGATGATGTCGCGACGCCGGCCGCCGATGATGCGATTGCCTCAGTCGCCAAGCGCGTTGAGCGGGAGACCAACAGTAACGAACCCGCTATCAACCCGAACAGCATGGCTGCGTTGGGTATTCAGGTCGTTGACGTGCGTATCAAGCAGATTAACCTGCCGACCGAAGTTTCTGACGCCATCTATGCACGTATGCGCGCCGAGCGTGAATCTGTTGCCCGCAGCCAGCGTGCTCAGGGGGCGGAAGAAGCGGCTAAAGTTCGTGCACAGGCGGATTACGAGGTTGAGCACACGCTGGCAGAAGCCCGCCGTCAGGCGCTGATTACTCAGGGTGAAGGTGATGCTGAAGCGGCAAAACTGTTTGCCGATGCGTTCAGCAAGGACCCGGACTTCTATGCTTTCGTACGCAGTCTGCGTGCCTATGACAACAGTTTCAAAAGCAACCAGGATGTGATGGTGCTCAGCCCGGATAGCGACTTCTTCCGCTTTATGAAAAGTCCTGCTACCACCACACGTTAATCATTTGCTATCATAGTCAAAGGGCCGGATTTTCCGGCCCTTTTTTTTGCAGTAACGAAAGCGCTAAGTGAACTAACAGCATATCACCGTGTGGATGGCGCTGGGATAAACGTTGATATTTGGCGGAGTGGGGCCGATGTTCAGGCCGCGCCTGTGGCGGCGCATGAATATGGCGCTGGCGCAGATGCCGGACAGCCTGCTGCGCCGGGTGGGGGGCGACCTGGTGGTAGCGGGTATGGTCATCTGTTACCTGCTAAGCCTTACTCCCGCTGGTTGAACGCTCGAAAAGCTGCGCAAAACACATTTTAGCTAAAAAGAGCGCAATCGTATGCTAAAACAGCTGAAAGAGGAAAATGACGATGGTAGAATCCTTTTTTAAGCAATCGGTGATTTTGAAAATGGGTAAGAACGTCGTCGTACTGGGCACCCAATGGGGTGACGAAGGTAAAGGTAAGATTGTTGACCTCCTGACCGAGCGTGCTAAATACGTAGTACGCTACCAGGGAGGCCATAACGCTGGCCATACGCTAGTCATCAACGGTGAGAAAACCGTCCTCCACTTAATTCCATCTGGTATCCTGCGTGAAAACGTCACCAGCATCATCGGCAACGGTGTTGTGCTGTCTCCGGCTGCGCTGATGAAAGAGATGAAAGGTCTGGAAGATCGAGGTTTCCCGGTACGCGAACGTCTGTTCATTTCCGAAGCCTGCCCGCTGATCCTTGAGTATCATGTGGCGCTGGATGTGGCGCGTGAAAAAGCACGCGGTGCGAAAGCGATCGGCACCACCGGTCGTGGTATTGGTCCTGCTTATGAAGATAAAGTTGCCCGTCGCGGTCTGCGCGTAGGCGATTTGTTCAATAAAGAGACCTTCGCCGCGAAGCTGAAAGAAGTGATGGAATATCACAACTTCCAGCTGGTGAACTACTACAAAACAGAAGCCGTTGATTACGACAAAGTACTGGCAGACGTCATGGCGATTGCCGATATCCTCACCAGCATGGTGGTTGACGTGTCCGAATTGTTGGACGGCGCGCGTCAGCGTGGCGATCTGATCATGTTTGAAGGCGCTCAGGGCACGCTGCTGGATATCGATCACGGTACTTACCCGTACGTCACCTCGTCTAACACCACGGCCGGTGGTGTAGCAACCGGCTCCGGCATTGGCCCGCGCTATGTTGATTACGTGCTGGGCATTGTAAAAGCTTACTCCACCCGCGTGGGTGCAGGACCGTTCCCAACAGAACTGTTTGATGAAACCGGTGAGTTCCTGTGCAAACAGGGCAACGAGTTTGGCGCAACGACCGGACGTCGTCGTCGTACCGGCTGGCTGGACGCGGTCGCCGTGCGCCGTGCGGTGCAGATCAACTCCCTGTCGGGCTTCTGTATGACCAAACTCGACGTGCTGGACGGGCTGAAAGAAGTGAAGATCTGTGTGGCCTATCGTATGCCGGATGGCAGCGAGGTGACCACCACGCCGCTGGCAGCAGAAGGCTGGGAAGGCATTGAGCCCATCTACGAAACGCTGCCGGGCTGGAGCGAAACCACTTTCGGCGTCAAAACGCTGGACGGTCTGCCGCAGGCAGCGCGTGACTACATCAAGCGTGTTGAAGAGGTGACCGGAGTCCCGGTTGATATCATCTCTACCGGTCCGGATCGTAGCGAAACCATGATTCTGCGCGATCCGTTTGACGCATAATTCTGCTTCAGGCCGGGCGTTGCCCGGCCAGATCTTACTCTGCACCGGTACTCTGCCGTTCCCGTCTGTTGTTGTCGTTTATTCCCGCTGCTTAAATATATTGGCCTGCAACACGACGGCTGGTTTATTATCATTGCTAACAAATACATTCTTGAGCGGATGGCAACGTCAGTTGTCGTTGGATCCCTGAGGTTACCGTGCAGCTAATCCGCTTCACAGATGATGGTTTACGTGCGCTGTTCTGTCCCGCTTCGCTGCGCACGGGCCGGATGAGCAATAGCAGTCAATTTTTGTCATATCACCTCAGCCTGCCGCCTGAAAACAGCCGCGCATGAAAGGGTGCAAAGTTATCTGCACGAGCTGGACCGATACACCCAAGCCGAACTGGTTGAAGACAACCATCTGCTCTACCCAATTTTGCTGACTGAATACCCTTCACTCAGTCGCTGACAACGGAGGAACCTCGATGTCACACGATCCTTTTCAGCAACGAGAAGCTGAAAAATACGACAACCCTATTCCGAGCCGCGAATTCATTCTTGCCCATCTGGACAAACGCGAAAAGCCAGCCAGCCGTGAAGAGCTGGCGCAAGAATTAGACATTAGCGGAGAAGAACAAACCGAGGCGCTGCGTCGCCGACTGCGTGCGATGGAACGCGACGGGCAGCTGGTGTTCACCCGCCGCCAGTGTTACGCGCTGCCGGAACGCCTGGATCTGCTAAAAGGTAAGGTGATAGGCCATCGCGACGGCTTTGGTTTCTTACGCATTGAAGGCAGCAAGGACGATCTCTATCTTTCTGCCGAGCAGATGAAAATGTGCATGCACGGGGATGTGATCCTCGCACAGGCAATGGGTGCCGACCGCAAAGGCCGCCGCGAAGCGCGTGTGGTTCGCGTGCTGGAGCCGCGTAAGAGCCAGATCGTGGGTCGCTACTTTACCGATGCCGGCGTGGGCTTTGTGGTGCCGGACGACAGCCGTCTGAGCTTCGATATACTGATCCCCGCCGAAGAGCTAATGGGCGCGCGTATGGGCTTTGTGGTGGTGGTTGAACTGACCCAGCGCCCGACCCGCCGCACCAAAGCCGTAGGCAAAATTGTGGAAGTCCTTGGCGATAACATGGGCACCAGCATGGCCGTCGATATGGCGCTGCGCACGCATGATATTCCGCATGTCTGGCCGGAAACGCTGGAAAAACAGATTGCTCATCTGAGTGAAGAAGTGCCGGAAGAGGCCAAGCGTGGCCGCGTTGATTTGCGCGATCTGCCGCTGGTGACCATTGACGGTGAAGATGCGCGTGACTTCGATGACGCGGTGTTTTGCGAACGCAAACGCGGCGGCGGCTGGCGTTTGTGGGTGGCCATTGCTGACGTCAGCTACTACGTGCGTCCCGGCACGCCGCTGGACGATGAAGCGGTCAACCGTGGGACCTCGGTCTATTTCCCGTCGCAGGTGGTGCCGATGTTGCCGGAAGTGCTGTCCAACGGCCTGTGTTCACTGAACCCGGAGGTTGACCGTCTGTGCATGGTGTGTGAGATGACCATCTCTTCCACCGGCAAGCTAACCGGCTATAAGCATTACGAAGCGGTGATGAACTCCTTTGCCCGCCTGACCTACAACAAAGTGTGGAACATTCTGCAAGGGAACCAGGAGCTGCGTCAGCATTATGAGCCGCTGGTGAAAGACCTGGAAGAGCTGCACCGCATGTATCTGGCGCTGGAAAAATCCCGCGAGCAGCGCGGCGGCATCTCGTTTGAAACCGAGGAAGCGAAGTTTATCTTCAATGCCGACCGACGCATTGAACGCGTTGAGCAGGTGGTGCGCAACGATGCGCATAAGCTGATTGAAGAGTGCATGATCCTCGCTAACATCGCTTCGGCGCGCTTCGTTGAGAAGAATAACGAACCGGCGCTGTTCCGCGATCACGACCGCCCGGGGGAAGAAAATGTCAAGAGCTTCCGCTCGGTATTGAACGAGCTGGGGCTGACGCTACCCGGCGGTGACAAGCCGCAGCCGCTGGATTATGCCGAGTTGCTGAAGCAGATCGTCGGTCGCCCGGACCACGAAATGTTGCAAACCATGCTGCTGCGCTCGATGAAGCAGGCGGTCTACGATCCGGAAAACCGGGGTCACTTTGGCCTGGCGCTGGCGTCCTACGCGCACTTTACCTCACCAATTCGCCGCTATCCTGACCTGTTACTGCACCGGGCGATCAAGTATTTGCTGGCGAAAGAGGCGGGTACATTACAGGGCAATACCACGCCAAATGGCGGCTTCCACTATGAAATGCCGCAGATGTTGCAGTTTGGCCAGCACTGTTCAATGACCGAGCGCCGCGCCGATGAAGCAACGCGTGACGTAGCCGACTGGCTGAAATGTGACTTTATGCAGGATCAGGTCGGGGAAACCTTTAGCGGCGTGATCTCCAGCGTGACCGGCTTCGGTTTCTTCGTGCGCCTGACCGATCTGTTTATCGACGGGCTGGTACACGTTTCGACGCTGGATAACGATTACTACCGCTTTGATGCCGTCGGTCAGCGACTGATTGGTGAGTCCGGCGGTCGTACCTATCGCCTGGGCGATACGGTGGAAGTCCGCGTGGATGCCGTGCATATGGATGAGCGTAAAATCGACTTCGCGCTGATCTCCAGCAGCCGTAAACCGCGTGGCGAGGGCAAAACCGAACGCGAGCGTGAAAAAGCCAAAAATAGCGGCAGCCGTCGTCGTGCACCGCGTAAGGGGGCAAACTTTGAGCCGGATAGCGCTTTCCGCCCGGCGAAATCTGCTGACGGCGACCCGGCTGCGGCAAAAACGAAAAAGTCGCGTAAACCGTCGGACAAAAGTCGCAAAATTGCGTCTGCTGCGCGAGCCAAACGTGCGAAGAAAGGCGACGACGCATAACGCAACGCGGTAAACCATCAACACCGGGCGATCGGCCTAAGGATCGCCGCTATCAATGACCTTTGAGTATGTGAAACATGAGTGAAATTGTTTTTGGTATCCACGCCGTACAGGCGCTACTTGACAGCTGCCCACAGCGTTTCCAGGAAGTCTTTATCCTGAAAGGCCGTGATGACCGGCGTCTGCAGACGTTGGTGAAAGCACTGGAGGCGCAGGGCATCGTCATTCAGGTGGCGAATAAGCAGATGCTGGATAACACATCGGAGGGAGCGGTGCACCAGGGCATTATTGCGCGCGTCAAGCCCGGGCGTCAGTATCAGGAGGGCGATCTGCCGGATCTGCTGGCCAGCCTGGAAAACCCGTTTTTGCTGATCCTTGACGGCGTCACCGACCCGCACAACCTCGGGGCCTGTATGCGCAGCGCCGATGCCGCCGGCGTTCACGCGGTGATTGTGCCGAAAGACCGTTCCGCAGCGCTGAATGCCACGGCGAAAAAAGTGGCCAGCGGCGCGGCAGAGCATATCCCACTGATCCGCGTGACCAATCTGGCACGTACCATGCGCGTGTTGCAGGAAGCGAATGTCTGGATTGTCGGCACCGCCGGTGAGGCCGATCACACCCTGCATCAAAGCAGAATGACCGGGCCGATGGCATTGGTGATGGGCGCCGAAGGGGAAGGAATGCGCCGTCTGACGCGTGAACATTGTGACGAGCTAATCAGTATTCCGATGGCGGGGAGCGTCTCTTCGCTTAATGTCTCGGTGGCAACCGGGGTTTGTCTGTTCGAAGCGGTGCGCCAGCGCAGCGTGAAATAAATATATCGGGGCGCGTTCTGCGCCCCGGTAGTTGACTTGCCCGTCACGTTATTTATCTGGCTGGTTCAGTTCGCGCGGGTGGCCGCTCCTGCCGGACCATATAAGATCGCTGAACCATACCAGATGCCGCCCCTCCTTTTTTCAGAGAGCGCCAGGATCTGATAGTAGGGAGCTCCGGCAGCGTTGGCCCTGGCCGCCAGCGCCCGCCCTGCATCGTCGGGAGAGCCTTCAATCGTCACGTTCACAATGCCGAGGCGCGACAAGCCAGTGCTCTGTGCACGGCCAATTTCCTGTGCCTGAGCCGTTGGCGCAGGTAAAGGTTGTGGCGAGTGATAGAGTGAATGGCAACTGCTAAGCAGAAGCGTTATGAGTACAGCGGCTATCTTACGCATCATCATTACCTCAAAGGAATGATAGCTCTTAGTATAGGTCATTTTATGACCTGACGCGGAAGACCTTTACCCGTTCATTGAGGTAACGCCCCTTGCTGTTCAGCTCTTGCGCCGTCATTTCGGAGTCGGCAACGCGCTGGCTGTTTTGTTGCGAAGCCTGACCGATTTGTGCCATTGCCTGATTCACTTGACCGATACCACTGGACTGCTCCTGTGAGGCGATGTTGATATCACCCATCAACGTTTTCACCTGTTCAATGCGGGCGGTGATATTATCCATCGCCTGTCGCGTCTGACCCGACAGCTGTTGCCCCTGTACCACTTTATCCAGCGAATCGGCGATCAGCCGATCGATCTCTTTGGCCGCTTGCGCGCTGCGCTGCGATAAGGCTCTCACTTCGGCTGCGACGACGGCGAAGCCTCTTCCCTGTTCCCCGGCGCGGGCCGCTTCAACCGCCGCGTTCAGTGCGAGGATATTAGTCTGGAAAGCAATGGATTCAATCACTTGCGTAATATCTGCAATGCTCTGCGCAGCAGAGTTGATCTCCGACATCGTGGCGGCTGAACGACCGACGGTTTCACCGCCCTGGCTGACGGCTTCAGCGGCTTCACCGACCAGCTTCAGGGCTTGCATCACATTGTGCGCATTTTGTTCCACCGTGGCACCCAGCTGCTCCATGCTGGCACAGGTTTCCTCCACGCTGCTGGCCTGGCGGGAAATCTGCTTACTGATCTCACTGCTGCTGCTGACGATCGCATCTGTACCGCTGGAGATTTCATCGGCGGCGCTACGCACCTGGGCGACCACCTGCTGCAGACCGTCGCCTATTCCGTTAATCGCCACAATCAGCTGCCCGACCTCGTCCTGGCGCCGGGTTTTCAGCGTGGCCAGCAGGTTGCCAGCCGCATACTGCTGCGCGAGGTTAATCACCCTGTGCAGCGGGTGGCTCAGCCAGCGTTGGATCGCCCAGATGAACAGCCCGGCGAACACCACCACCAGCGCGGCACCGATCAGCAGAAACAGATTGCGCGTATGCTTTACCGGGGCCAGCAGGTTGTTCTTGTGAACCTCGCCAACCACCACCCAATTCCACTCGGGCAGATAACGCCAGGTGAGCATTTTTGCTTCACTCGTGTCATCAACACATTCAAGCGTCCCCTGAGGCTGACTGAGTATCTGCTGCTGCGCCGCCAGCGGCAGGTCCGGCAGCTGACCTTCCTGGCCAGGATGAAGCAGATACTGACCGCGATGGGGGCCAGCAGTGCTATTAAGCACGTAGAAAGAACCACTGTCGCCGAGATGTTTTGCCAGCACTTTTTCACGGATCGCGTGATATTGTTTGCTGATATCCATGCCGATAAACTGAATCGCGATAATGCGGCCTGACTTATCGCGCAACGGCTGGTACTGGGTGATATAGCGTTTGCCAAACAGCAGGGCCACGCCCTGGAAAACCTCGCCCTTGTGTAGCGGTTGCCATGCCGGACTATTGTGATCCAGCCGGGTAGCAAGTGCGCGCTCGCCATTCTCTTTACGCAATGAGGTGGAAATACGCACAAACTCATCGCCGCTGCGTACGAAAATTGTGGCAATCGCACCGGTGCGCTGCTGGAAATCATCGACCAGCGCCTGATCGAGATTCAGCTGACGCACGCCGGCGCGCAGCATCGGTGTGGAAAGTGAGCCAACCTGAATGTTCCGGGACTCATCCAGCGAAAAAGGTCCAGGCAGGTAGCTCCGGAACAGCTGGCTGTAGTTGCTCACTTCCTCACGCAGGCTGGTGTTAAGCATACTGGCCATATCGCCAATACCGTCCACCTGATTTTGCATATCTGCCATGGCCAGGGCGCGAACCTGCTGTGCAGCATTGTAACTCAGGGTTAGCGTTAAAATTAACAGCAGCACCGCCACGCTGAACGAAGTCAGTACTGAAAGTTGCACGCCCAAGCTCCTTGTTTTAAGAAAGAAGCGCTTCATTGTTATGCCTTATATCATTTGAGTGAAAACGCGAATTATACGGAAGAAAAATATAATATTCTCTTTAAAATTAAAGGCTTATTCTTAATGCATATTCCTGGGGGGGATTCCTGGTTGCGTTTGCTCCGTGCGTCAAAACCCCCAACCGGCCCGCTCCTGCTGCGGGATTAGCTAAATATCAACAGGAGATATCATGATTGAGCTGAATACCGAACGTTTCGCAGAAATCGAATGTTTACATGCTTTTCCGGCCGGTAAACGGTATCAGGCGTTACCCACCGTGCTGTTCTATCATGGCTACAGTTCGTCGAAAGAGGTGTACGCCTACTTTGCCGTGGCGCTGGCGCAGGCGGGTTATCGCGCCGTACTGCCGGATGCCGATATGCACGGTGCGCGGTATGACGGTGATGACGAGCGGCGGCTAACGCGCTTCTGGGAGATTTTGCGCACCAATATTGATGAGCTGCCACAGATTGAACGGGCGCTGCGCCAGCATCAGCTGGTAGAGGGGGCACGTCTGGCGGTGGCGGGCGCCTCCATGGGCGGAATGACTGCCCTGGGGGCATTAGCGCGCTACCCACAGCTGCACAGCTGTGCGTGCCTGATGGGTTCCGGTTATTACCGCCAGCTGGCGTCAACGTTGTTCCCGCCGCGGGCGGCAGATCGTGCTGAACAGGAAAAACAGCTGGCGGAGTATGACGTGAGTCACCAGCTGGCGCGCTTTGCCAACCGCCCCCTGCTGGTTTGGCACGGTGATGCCGACGAAGTGGTGCCGGTCGCCGAAAGCGTGCGTTTAGAGCAGGCCTTGCGACACAGCGGCCTGGATCGCAATCTGACATATTTGATCGAAAAAGGTGTGGGTCACCGTATTACCCCTCCGGCGCTGGCGGCACTGAAGGCTTTTTTTGCCCATCATCTGCCATTATCTGCTGGCGATGGAAAAGCCACCTGATAGCCTTGGGGGGATGCACAGGTGCCAGGGGGCTCCTTTATCCGCCTGCTGAATTTTTTTCAGGGGCGATCTTTACCTTGTGTTTCCGCCGTCTCGCCAGTATGATTACGCGTCAATTTTTCAGCCGTACACAAACAACGTTCCTTGCTTCCATGGGCCACGGCTGACCCTGACAGGAGGCTGAATAATCCGTAAGGAGCAAATTCGATGCGTCATTACGAAATCGTATTTATGGTTCATCCTGACCAAAGCGAACAGGTTCCTGGCATGATCGAGCGCTATTCTGCCACCATTACTGGTGCAGAAGGTACGATCCACCGCCTGGAAGACTGGGGCCGTCGTCAGCTGGCTTACCCGATCAATAAACTGCACAAAGCTCACTACGTTCTGCTGAACGTGGAAGCTCCACAGGAAGCGATCGATGAGCTGGAAACTAACTTCCGCTTCAACGACGCCGTTATCCGCAGCATGGTTATGCGCGTTAAGCACGCGGTAACTGAAGCATCTCCGATGGTTAAAGCGAAAGACGAGCGCCGTGAGCGTCGTGAAGATTTTGCTAACGAAACCTCTGATGATGCAGATGCTGGGGATTCTGAAGAGTAATTTCCGTGACGGCTAATCGGCTGACGCTGTCTGGCACCGTGTGCAAGGCACCGATGCGAAAAGTCAGCCCGTCAGGAATTCCACACTGCCAGTTGGTGCTTGAGCATCGTTCACTGCAGGTGGAAGCCGGTTTTAACCGGCAGGCCTGGTGCCGGATGCCGGTGATCATCAGCGGCAAAGCCCATCAGGCCATTACTCAAAGTATAACGGTCGGCACGCAGCTTACGGTTCAGGGGTTTATTTGTAGCCATCAAGGGCGCAATGGCCTGAACAAAATCGTACTGCATGCCGAGCAGATTGAATTGATAGATTCTGGAGACTAGCCAAATGGCACGTTATTTCCGTCGTCGCAAGTTCTGCCGTTTCACCGCGGAAGGCGTTCAAGAGATCGATTATAAAGATATCGCAACGCTGAAAAATTACATCACCGAAAGTGGTAAGATCGTACCGAGCCGTATCACCGGTACTCGCGCTAAATACCAGCGTCAGCTGGCTCGTGCTATCAAGCGCGCGCGTTACCTGTCCCTGCTGCCGTACACCGATCGTCATCAGTAACGGCAACTGTCCATCAACGACTTTAAGAGGATAAGGTAATGCAAGTTATTCTGCTTGATAAAGTAGCAAACCTGGGCAGCCTGGGCGATCAGGTCAACGTTAAAGCGGGCTACGCCCGTAACTTCCTGGTTCCACAGGGCAAAGCTGTTCCTGCAACCAAGAAAAACGTTGAATTCTTCGAAACACGTCGCGCAGAACTGGAAGCCAAAGTGGCTGACGTTCTCGCAGCAGCTAATGCGCGTGCAGAGAAAATCAATGCACTGGGCACCGTTACCCTTGCGTCTAAATCAGGCGACGAAGGTAAACTGTTCGGTTCCATCGGTACCCGCGACATCGCTGATGCAGTAACTGCAGCTGGCGTTGAAGTGGCGAAAAGCGAAGTTCGTCTGCCAAATGGCGTTCTGCGTACTACCGGTGAGCACGAAGTGGACTTCCAGGTTCACAGCGAAGTCTTCGCTAAACTGATTGTAAATATCGTTGCTGAAGCTTAATCGCTAAAGCCCGATACAAAACGCCGACCTCAGGGTCGGCGTTTTTGTTTCTACTGAGCCTGAATAAAGGTGCCATCCGGCTGGCGGCTAAACAAAATACTGCCGTTAGCCTTATCCAGCGTCAGGCCGGTCACCACACCCTGCGCATTTTGACGAATTTTCACCGTCTGACCGCTGTGCAAGGTACTGAGAGGTTTATCATTACCCTCTACCTGAGCCATGGCAAACACATCATTCACCGGCAGATTGTTATCGCGAAATAGCTGTGCCAGCGTCTGGCCCGAAGCAACGGTGTAATTTCGCCACTGGCCTTCTGCATCAGGCTGGGGGGCGAGAGGGGAAGGTGAAACGTCAGTGAGCTGCGCCTGTACCGGGGGTTCAGTGGCGACGGAGCCGCTTTGCAGCGGCGTGACGGGTCGCACGCTGCGCTGCTCAGGGGGGGACGGCCACAAAAACGCCAGCAGCATCAACAGCGCAGCGGCAATAATGCCACGGCGATGCGGAGCGGGCAGGGGATCCATCCAGCTTATCTGTTCTGGCAGATGCCACAGGCGGCTGGGCCATGATAATAAATGTGAACCGGGCGAAACTTGTGGCATGACGGCCTCCTCCTGACGCGAAAATCGCGCAAACGGTGAGCTTTGCGCAAGCCATTTTTTGGTATGGCTGGCAACAAGCGGCGGGCTTCTCCCTGGCCTGCGGGCTATTGGGCCCATTTTTACCTCTGATACTTTGTAGCTTAGCAGACGAACGGTGGCCTGATGGTATCAGTAGCCGTCCGCTCGCCGTTCTGCGGCTGGAAAACGGGAAAGGTATTGTTTCCGTTTCGCTGTGAAAAGTCACCAGGGGAATATGGGATTTTACGCCCGTTGTCTGCGCTGTTATGCTTCGCTCTCGGTTTTATCAATGATGAAAGGAAAATCCATGACTACCCCTTCTTTTGACAGCGTGGAAGCGCAAGCAAGTTACGGTATCGGTTTACAGGTCGGTCAGCAGCTGCAGGAATCTGGCCTGCAGGGTTTGCAGCCTGAAGCTCTACTGGCAGGTCTGCGCGATGCGCTGGAAGGGAATGCCCCGGCGGTGCCTGTAGATGTCGTTCACCGCGCCTTGCGTGAAGTGCACGAACGCGCCGAAGACGTTCGCCAGGAGCGTCAAAAGGCTCTGGCAGCGGAAGGTCAGAAGTTTCTGGAAGAGAATGCGCAGCGCGAAGGCGTCAGCAGCACTGAGACCGGGCTGCAGTTCAGCGTACTGACTCAGGGAGAAGGTGCAATCCCATCCCGCCAGGATCGTGTACGCGTTCACTACACCGGTAAACTGATCGACGGCAGCGTGTTTGACAGCTCCGTACAGCGTGGCGAACCGGCTGAATTTCCGGTCAGCGGTGTGATCCCTGGCTGGATTGAAGCATTGACCCTGATGCCGGTCGGATCCAAGTGGCAGCTGGTGATCCCTCACAACCTCGCTTATGGCGAACGCGGTGCCGGTGCCTCTATCCCGCCTTTCAGCACCCTGGTGTTTGAAGTCGAACTGTTAGAAATTCTGTAAATCGGCTGGCATTCCGGCCGGCGTATAGCGCCGGAATGCCCTGCTGCTATAGCTACAGTTTTAGCTGATAAATCGCAAAACCGATCCGATCTGTTCCCTTATATTCCAATGGATAGCGCGCATGGTTGCGTATAAACTCTGCCGCTTTCTCTCCCGGCGCGGTTTCAAAACGGATATCCAGCGGGATGCTGCTGTTGATGGGGGCCAGACGCCAGTTGTTATCCGCCTGAGCGTTGACCTCTCCCTTGGCCCGGGTCTGTGCGCCAATATAGCCAGCGAGTATCGACCGGTTCTCGTCCGGCGAGGCAAACGCGATCTGTTTCTCGCCCGTTCCGGCAAACTGACCGCCCCAGGCACGATAGTTATTGGTTGCAATCAGGAAGGTGGCGGCCGGATCGACAGGCTTACCTTGCCAGGTCAGATCGCGAATGCGTGAGGCCTTGCTGTTAATCAGCTGGCATTCTCCGTTGTAGCGTGCCGGCTGCGTCACATCAATCTGATAATTCACCCCGTCAATCACATCAAAGTTGTAGGTACGGAAATCCCAGTTGATAAGCGATTGCGGTTTGCGACTATGAATATCAATCTGATTAAACTGCCCGGCAGAACACTCCAGCCACTGTTTAACCTGCTCGCCGCTGGCTTTGACCACCACCAGCGTGTTGGGGTACAGGTAGAGATCGGCGGCATTACGCAAGGTAAGCTGTCCCTTATCCACTTCAACATAGCTGGCCGGATCGTTCTTACGCCCGCCGGCCTTGAAAGGCGCTGCGGCTGCCAGTACCGGTAGCTGCGCCAGATCGGGATCGCCCTGAATAAAGTGTTCAACGTAGGCACGTTGGGCATTGTTGACGATTTGCACCGTCGGGTCGTCCTGCACCAGCGACAGATAGCTGGCCATCGTCTCTGCCGACTTGCCAATGGGCTGGCTGACAAATTGGCGGGTGGCAGCATGATCTTCGCTCAAAACCGCAACCAGCGCGGGATCTTCCGCCGCCAGCGGCTGCTTCGCCACCTTATCGTACACCGGACGAGCTTCCGCGCGTGCGCTGCTCACCTGCCAGCGTCCCGCGTCATTGTTCAGTACCAGATCAACCACGCCGAGGTGATCGCCCCACATGCCGGGCATCACCGCGGGAATGCCGTTCAGCGTACCCTGGGCAATATCTGCTCCTTTAAGGGCAGAGAAATCGCTGCCCGGGAAAACGGCGTGAGCGTGGCCAAACAGTATCGCGTCGATGCCGGCCACCTGGCTAAGGTAGTAAACGGAGTTTTCTGCCAGCGCCTGCCACGGTTCGCTGGAGATGCCGGAGTGCGGGATAGCAACAACAATATCGGCTCCCTGCTGGCGAATCTGCGGCACCCATTTTTTAGCCGTTACGGTGATATCCTCCACCGTGACTTTGCCGCTCAGATTAGCCCGGTCCCAGGTCATAATCTGTGGGGGAGCAAAGCCAATATAGCCGACCTTCAGCGTGTGGGTTTTGCCCTCGCGATCGCGTACCGTCACGGGTTTAATCAGCCAGGGTGTAAACAGCGGCTTGCCACTTTTCACCTCGATGATATTGGCATTGATATAGGGGAAGCGCGCGCCGCGTATCGCCTTTTGCAGATAATCAAGACCGTAATTAAATTCGTGGTTACCAAGGTTACCCACGCTGTAGTCCAGGGTGTTCATCGCTTTATAAACCGGATGAATATCCTCCTCGTGCAGCCCTTTCGCCGCCATATAATCACCCAGCGGGCTGCCCTGGATCACATCACCATTATCAATCAGCACGCTGTTACTGACCTGCTGCCGTGCCGCTTTGATCAGTGAGGCGGTGCGCACCAGGCCATACTTATCGGTGGGCCTGTCTTTGTAATAGTCAAAGTCCATCATATTGCTATGCAGATCGGTGGTTTCCAGTATGCGGAAGTCAACGGTGGCCGCGTACAGCGCGTGGCTGGCCAGCAGTGCGCCCAGCGTAAGGCAGGATTTGAACATGTATTCTCCCTTAAACGTTCTTTAATAAACTTTTGTAACCATCGCAGAGTATGGTGAAACGATGTCAGATGGTCACCGATAAATGTGACACAGCACGAATAATTCCGTCATAACGCGTGCTTAAACCGGAAGTTATCCCGCTAACTTAATGATTATTCGAAAAATAGCAGTATACCGTGCTCCGTTACCACAGGTGCGTTATGCTGATGAAAACACCAGAATATTAAGGAGGTGCATCATGTTAGAAAAAATTTGCCAACTGGCGCGTGAAGCAGGTGATGCCATCATGCAAGTGTATGACGGGCAGGCTCCGCTGGATGTGGCGCAGAAGTCCGATGACTCGCCGGTGACAGCCGCAGACATGGCGGCGCACAGGGTGATCGTCGCCGGATTACAGGCGTTAACGCCCACCATCCCGGTGCTGTCAGAAGAAGCGCCACAGAGCTGGGAAGAACGCCAGCACTGGCAGGAATACTGGCTGGTGGATCCGCTTGACGGCACGAAAGAGTTTATCAAACGTAACGGGGAGTTTACGGTCAATATTGCGCTGATCAAAGCGGGAAAGGCGGTGCTGGGCGTGGTCTATGCGCCGGTACTGGCGGTGATGTATTGCGCTGCAGAAGGCAAAGCCTGGAAGGAAGAGGGCGGCCATAAAATAAGGATCCAGGTGCAGGATGCGCGGCCGCCGCTGGTGGTAGTCAGCCGTTCGCATGCAGACAGCGAACTGGAAGATTACCTCAAGCACCTGGGCGATCACCAAACCACCGCGATTGGCTCATCGCTGAAGTTCTGCCTGGTGGCAGAGGGAAAAGCTCAGCTTTATCCGCGTTTCGGACCGACTAATATCTGGGATACGGGGGCAGGCCACGCGGTGGCGTTGGCGGCGGGTGCGCACGTTAATGACTGGCAGGGTAAACCCCTTGACTATGCGCCGCGCGAGTCATTCCTTAATCCGGGGTTCCGCGTTTCCCTCTTTTGACCTGGCAAGCTGGCATTAAGGCGGGCGAAAAAAAGGTTCGCCCGCCGGGCGAATAACACATATCGGCTTAGCTACGCTTCTGTAACCGGCCCGAACTGACCTTGCCAGGCGGTCAGCATGCCACTACATCTGGCGCATGAGTTCAATTGAGCCGTTCCCACTCTGTTGCCAGGATATGCCTGAACGTTCAACTTCCTTATTTGTCATGCCAGTCTGCGCAAGCGCTGGCCCGGGGTCAGGTGGTCGGTCGGTTGGTCATGCTAATGAAATAATCGGCGTGCAAGATGCCGCCAGACGCACTGCCTTAACAGGATTGCTGCATGACGCACAAAACCCTGTTTGTTGACTGTTTATACTGTTTCATGACGGTCATGTGACAGAGTATTCTGTAATGATGTGTAAACACGGTAAAAAAACTCAATTTTAAGAACATTGGAAACCAACCATGTTCTATAGTCACTGTACTTTGCGTTTCATCAACTCGCGCCGCATTTGGCAGCGAAGAGACGTAGTTAATTTTCAGGAGTAGTAAGATAATGAAGATCTTCCAGCGATATAATCCATTACAGGTCGCTAAGTACGTTAAGACACTGTTTCGGGGAAGGTTCTACATCAAGGATGTTGGTGCGTTTGAATTCGATAAGGGCAAAATTCTGATCCCACGCGTTAAAGATAAACAACATTATAGCGTGATGTCAGAAGTGAACCGACAGGTTCTGCGCTTGCAGACCGAGTTTGACTAGCAGCAAAAAAGGCGCATACGCGCCTGTTTATCGATTGCCGCCGCTGATTACGCTGTCTCTTCCGCATCTTTAGGGAGGACTGCAGCCAGCGGACGCGCATCGATACGCGTTACCAGCAGCTGGTCAATGCGATAGCTGTCAATGTCCACCACCTCAAATTTGTAGCCGTGCAGCTTAACGAAGTCGGTACGTTTCGGAATTTTGCGCAGCATAAACATCATAAAGCCGCCAATGGTCTCGTAGTTACCCGACTGCGGGAACTCGTCGATATGTAAAACACGCATCACATCTTCGATTGGCGTGCCGCCTTCGACCAGCCATGAGTTCTCATCACGCGCGACAATCTGCTCTTCCAACCCCTGGCCGACCAGGTCGCCCATTAGCGTGGTCATCACATCGTTGAGCGTGATAATACCGACCACCAGCGCGTACTCATTCATGATGACGGCAAAATCTTCGCCGGCGGTTTTAAAGCTCTCCAGGGCTTCGGACAATGTCAGGGTATCGGGCACGATAAGCGCCGAGCGGATCTGCACGCCGCTGTTAAGCGCCATACTCTGGTTGCCCAACACACGCAGCAGCAGCTCTTTTGAGTCTACGTAGCCAACGATATGGTCAATGTCTTGATTGCAGACGAGAAACTTTGAGTGTGGATGGCGCGCAATCTTCTCTTTAAGACTGGTTTCATCTTCGTGCAGGTCAAACCACACCACGTTTTCGCGTGAGGTCATTGAGGAGGGCACAGTACGCGATTCCAGCTCAAATACGTTTTCAATCAGTTCGTGCTCCTGCTTACGCAGCACGCCGGCCAGCGCGCCGGCTTCCACCACGGCATAAATATCGTCTGAGGTGATATCGTCTTTGCGCACCAGCGGGATTTTAAACAGACGGAAAATGATATTGGCCCCGCCGTTAAAGAACCACACCAGCGGTCGGAAGATAAACAGGCAGAAACGCATCGGGTTGATGATTTTCAGCGCCACGGTTTCCGGAGCAATCATACCCAGGCGCTTGGGAAACAGGTCGGCGAACAGGATAAACAGGCTGGTGACCAGAGTGAACGAACAGATAAAGCTGATTCGTTCGGCCATTTCAGCATCGAAAAAGCGTTCAAACAGCGCTTTGAAAGCGGGTGAGAACGCCGCATCGCCGACGATACCGCCGAGGATCGCTACCGCATTCAGGCCAATTTGCACTACGGTAAAGAACATGCCGGGGGTTTCCTGCATTTTCAGTACGCGTTGGGCGTTGATATTGCCTTCATCGGCCAGCAGCTTAAGTTTGATTTTGCGCGCTGCCGCCAGTGAAATTTCTGACAGCGAGAAAAATGAGCTGACCGCAATCAGCAGTACGATGACAAGGAAACTGTCTAACATAAAACATCCATATGGTGGCTTGGCTCCGGGGCAATCAGGATAGCGATCGCGTTGTCAGAGCGCGCCGGGTTAATCACTTGTCATTTTTGGCCTGGGCAGCGCGCAGGATTCGAATTCTGCGTATGTCACATCAGGAAGTTCAGCGATTCAGGGGCTATCCGTGCCAAAAATGTCTGCGGTTCGGCGTAAGGCCGGAGCAGAAGGGTAATGAGGCCGCGGTGCGGACCGTGCAGAGATTATAACTGCGGCGACGAGCGCTTACAATTGCGGCAGTGAACAGAGCGCTATTCTGCTGCTATTTGCAGGTTAAACGCGCTAAGACTGGTAAGAGGCTGATAGCGCGTTAAACTACCTCATACCCTTTATACTTCCCGCGGCAGCTGCCTTACCGCACTCGGGTTATTTGGGTTTATCTCGTTCGGTTGCAATCCGGTGTTGTAACCTGTCGTGACTTTGCACACAATGCCAACAAAATTTTGTGATGTTCCGCGCCAGCTGAACAGGTTAAGCGAGCCTGCTGGTGAAAAACCTGTACGGTGAACGGTTTAAGATATTGTTATCAGGTTAAGCCTTCAGGATTAAGGGCTGGCAATAATAAATGGGAGTCCGCGTGCCACGAATCCATGTGTATTGCATGTCTTGTCTGCTGATCGCCGCCCCTGTTGTGCAGGCGGCGAATGTCCGCTTGCAGGTGACAGGATTGTCCGGCCAGCTGGAAAAAAATGTCAGGGCGCGTTTATCCACCATCACCAGTGATGAAGTAAGCGCCGATGGCCGCTTTCGTTCGCGTGTCAGCGAGGCGGTGAAAGAAGGGTTGAAAGCGCTGGGTTATTACGAACCGCAGATTGATTTTGAGCTGCAGCCACCACCCGCAGGCGGCAAGCGCCCGCTGCTGGTGGCGAAAGTCTTACCGGGGCAGCCGATTAAACTGGCCGGGGAAACGGTGATACTGCGTGGCGGCGCACGTACCGATGAGGATTACCGCCGGCTGGTTAATGACGCAAAACCCCAACCCGGCAGCGTACTTAATCACAACGACTACGACAAATTTAAAAGCTCGCTAAGCAATATGGCGCTGCGTAAAGGCTATTTCGACGCAGACTATCGCAAAAGCCAGCTTGGCGTGTCCGTCGAGCGGCACGAGGCATTCTGGGACATCGACTACGACAGCGGTCAACGCTATCGTTTTGGCGACGTCAGCTTCTCTGGTTCACAAATCCGCAATGACTATTTGCAAAACCTGGTGCCATTTAAAAAGGGCGATGATTACAACTCGCGTGACCTGGCGGAGCTGAACCGACGCCTGTCTGCGACCGGCTGGTTTAATTCGGTGGTAGTGGTGCCAGAATTTGACCAAGGGCGCGCCAGCAAGGTGCTGCCGCTGCACGGCGTTGTCTCGCCGCGCACCGAGAACACCATTGAAACCGGCGTCGGTTACTCGACGGACGTCGGCCCGCGCGTCAAAGCAACGTGGAAAAAGCCGTGGGTCAATGACCGTGGGCACAGTTTCAGCACCAGTGCGAACCTCTCCGCGCCGGAACAGCAGCTTGACTTTAGCTACAAGATCCCGCTGCTTAAAAGCCCGCTGGAGCAGTATTACCTGTTACAGGGCGGCCTAAAAAGGACCGATCTCAACGACACCAAAGCGGACTCCTCCACCCTGGCCGCATCGCGTTACTGGGACAGCTCCAGCGGCTGGCAGCGTGCGATTAATCTGCGCTGGAGCCTGGATCACTTTACGCAAGGCAACGTCACCAACACTACCATGCTGATTTACCCGGGGGTCAGTATTAACCGTACCCGTTCGCGCGGTGGGCTGATGCCGACCTGGGGCGACTCACAGCGCTATTCTGTTGATGTTTCTGATACCGCCTGGGGATCGGATATCGACTTTGCGGTTATCCAGGCGCAGAACGTGTGGATCCGTACCCTGGCTGAAAAGCACCGTTTTGTGGCGCGCGCGAATCTCGGCTGGATTGAAACCAATAATTTCGAAAAAGTGCCGCCGGACTTGCGCTTTTTTGCCGGTGGCGACCGCAGCATTCGCGGCTACAAGTACAAAGGTATCTCACCGCGTGATGAGGATGGCAAGCTGACCGGTGCCTCGAAACTGGCGACCGGCTCGCTGGAATACCAGTACAACGTGACGGGTAAATGGTGGAGCGCGGTGTTCATTGATTCAGGTGAGGCGGTCAACGATATCAAGCAGAGCAACGTGAAGACAGGTGCCGGTGTTGGCGTGCGCTGGCAGTCGCCAATCGGGCCTGTCAAACTCGATATTGCCCGAGCGATTGGCGATGAGGATAAGCGTGATATTCAGTTCTATATTGGTTTGGGGCCTGAATTATGAAAGGGTGGAAAAAGGGCCTGATTGGCATTCTTATCTTTATCGTCCTGTTGGTCGGCGGCATTGCCTGTTTACTCTGCACCACTACCGGCCTGCATCTGGTATTGAACTCGGCGGCACGCTGGGTACCGGGGCTGGATATTCAGCAGGTGGATGGCGGCTGGCGTAATCTGACCCTGAAAGGCGTGAGCTATAAAATGCCCGGTGTGACCGTCGATGCGGGCGAGTTTCATCTTGCTCTGCGCCCCGGCTGTCTGAAACAGAGCGCGTTGTGCATTAACGATCTGGCGTTTAAAGACGTAAACGTGGTGGTAGACAGCAAACAGATGCCGCCCGCTGCAAAACAGCCGGTGGAAGAAGAAAGCAGCACAGGCGAAATCAGCACGCCTTATCCGCTGACGCTAAGCAGGCTGGCGCTGCACAACATCAATGTGAAGATCGACAATACCGCTATTTCACTGGCAGACTTCACCAGCGGACTGCACTGGCAGGAACGGGCGATGACGCTCACCCCGACCCATATTCAGGGACTGCTGATAGCGTTGCCTGGGGCGGCACAGGTGGCGAAAGAGCAGGTCGCACCGCCTGAAACTGAACAACCGGCGGCGCAAGATGCTGCGCTGGGCGAAACGCTCAAGGCACTGTTTGCCAAACCGCTTCTGCCCGATCTGCCGGAATTTGTCCTGCCACTTGATGTCAACGTGCAGCAGATCCTTGGCGAAAAGCTGCGTATCAGCGGGGATAGCAATATCGCCATCAACCGGCTGCTATTAAGGGCCAAAACCGAGCGAAACCGGCTACAGCTGCAAGCGCTTGACGTTGACTCGCCCCAGGGGCAGCTGAATGCACAGGGCGAGGCAACCCTTAGCGGTAGCTGGCCGCTGAACTTTACGCTCAATAGTGCGCTTAACGTTGAGCCGCTTAAAGGCGAGAAGATCAAAATGACTCTGGGCGGCGGCTTGCGCGACACAACGAAGCTGGCGCTTAATCTGTCTGGCCCGCTGCGGGCGCAGCTGGATGCCGACAGCCAGCTGGCCGTAGCGGGCTTGCCGCTTAATATGCGCTTACAAAGCCCGCAGCTGCGCTGGCCGCTGGACGGTGCGGCACAGTTCCAGGCAAGCAATGTCAATTTTAGCTTCAACGGTCAAGCTACGGACTATGTGATGTCGCTAAAAGCGGCCTTGCAGGGGGAAGGGTTACCGCCCGCCACGCTGACGCTGGATGGCAAAGGCAATGTTGCACAGTTCTCCCTCGACAAGCTGCGACTGGCGGCACTGCAGGGCAATACTGACCTGACGGCGCTGATTGACTGGAGCAAGGCGATAAGCTGGCGCAGTGAACTGACCCTGTCCGGGATCAATACGGCGAAACAGTACCCGGACTGGCCGGCGAAGCTGGAGGGGAAAATCACCACCCGTGGCAGCCTGTACGGCGGCAGCTGGCAGATGCGCGTGCCGGAGCTGAAGCTGAAAGGCAACGTGCGCAATAACGCCGTTAGCGCCGACGGCTCCTTATCCGGCAACAGTTACAATCAGTGGGATATTCCCGGTATTAAGCTGGTACTGGGGCGCAATAACCTTAATCTGAAAGGGGCGCTGGGCGATAAGCTGAACCTCGATGCCGATATTGATGCCAGGCATCTGGATAATGCGTTGCCAGGCCTGGGCGGCGCGGCGCAAGGCACCCTCCGCGCGCGTGGCGACCTGAAAACGCCGCAGCTGCTGGCGGATTTAACCGCCAGCGGGTTACGCTGGCAGGCAATGCGTATTGGCCATATCAAACTGGATGGCGATATCCGCTCTGGCGAACAGATTCAGGGTAAGGTTAAGCTGCGGGTGGAACAGCTGAAGCAGGATACGCTGGCGGTCAGTCTGCTGCAGCTTGATGCCAGCGGCACGGAAAAACAGCACCAGCTGAAACTCAATGTGCAGGGTGAACCGGTTGCCGGGCAGCTGGCGCTTAACGGCAATTTTGACCGTGCCGCCGGGCGCTGGCAGGGCACGCTGAACCAGACCCGCTTCGCTACCCCGCTAGGGGATTGGCGCTTAACCCGTGCCATTGCGCTCGATTATCTTAACGCGAAACAGACGGTGAGCATCGGGCCACACTGCTGGCAGAATCCGAACGCCGAGCTGTGTGTGCCACAGACGATTGAAGCCGGGCCGTCCGGTCATGCCCGCGTGGTGCTTAGCCGCTTTGATCTGGCGATGATCAAACCGTTTATGCCTGAAACCACCCAGCTGGCCGGGGTATTTAATGGTGATGCGGATGTCAGCTGGACCGCCGACGGCGGCCTGCCTACCGGGCGCGTAGCCTTGAAGGGGCGCGGGGTTAAGGTCGAGCAGGACGTGCAGGGCAATACCCTGCCAATAGCTTTTGATACGCTGAACCTTAACGCGGCGCTAAAAAATGGCCGTGCGCAGCTCGACTGGCTGATCCGTATTGCCAATAACGGGCAACTTGACGGTAACGTGCAGATTGCCGATCCGCAAGGGCGACGCACGCTGTCCGGAAATGTCAATATCACCAACCTGTCGCTGGCGATGCTCAATCCGGCCCTGATGCAGGGCGAGAAAATGGTCGGAATGCTGAATACGCGTTTGCGTCTTGGCGGCAACCTGCAAAAGCCTCAGGTATTTGGTGAGCTGGGGCTGCGCAACGTCGATGTCGACGGTAGCTTTATGCCGGTCGACCTCACCGCTGCTAACCTGACTATGGCCTTCAACGGCATGAGTTCGACGCTGGAGGGGCTGGTTCAGACCTCGCAAGGGCAGATTTCGCTTAACGGTAATGCTGACTGGAGCCAGCTGAATGCCTGGCGTGCGCGTATTGCCGCGAAAGGGGAGAAGATACGCGTCACCGTGCCGCCAATGGTTCGCATGGACGTCTCGCCGGATCTGGTGTTTGAAGCCACTCCGCAGCTGTTTAACCTTGACGGTCGTGTCGATATTCCCTGGGCGCGCATTACGGTACAGGAAGTCCCTGGTAGTGCGGTCGGGGTTTCTTCCGATGAAGTGCTGCTGGATGAACACCTGAAGCCGATAACACAGAAATCAGCCTCGATCCCCATCAATAGCAATCTGACTATTCATGTCGGGGACGATGTGCGCCTCAGCGCCTTTGGCCTGAAAGCCAAACTCAATGGCGATCTGAAGATGGTACAGGACAAGCGGGGTGTGGGACTGAACGGACAGATCAATATCCCGTCCGGGCGCTTCCACGCCTACGGGCAGGACCTGATCGTGCGTAAAGGTGAGCTGCAATTCTCTGGGCCGGTGGACCAACCGTATCTGAATATTGAAGCGATCCGCAACCCGGAAGCCACCGAAGACGATGTCACCGCCGGGGTACGCGTTACCGGGCTGGCGGATGAACCCAAAGTGGAGATTTTCTCCGACCCAGCCAAATCACAGCAGGAAGCTTTATCCTACCTGCTGCGCGGCCAGGGGTTGGGCGCTTCCGGCAGCGACAGCGACGCATTGACCTCTGCACTGGTCGGATTGGGGCTTGCACAAAGTGGGCAGGTTGTGGGTAAAATCGGCGAGACCTTTGGTGTCAGTAATCTGGCGCTGGATACCACCGGGGTTGGCGACAGCCAGAAGGTGCAGGTCAGCGGCTATGTACTGCCAGGTCTACAGGTTAAATACGGTGTTGGCATCTTTGATTCACTGGCAACGTTAACGCTGCGTTATCGCCTGATGCCCAAGCTCTATTTGGAAGCGGTGTCTGGGGTCGATCAGGCACTGGATTTGCTTTATCAGTTTGAGTTTTAGTCATGCGAATAATTGTCTACGGCAGCCTGCGGCGTAAGCAGGGTAACAGTCACTGGATGACCAACGCGCAGTGGCTGGGCGATCACCCGATCGACGGCTACGCGCTATACAATCTGGGGCATTACCCTGGGGTGGTGACGGGGGATGGACGGGTTTATTGTGAAGTCTATCGCATTGATGCCGCCACCCTGGGTGAGCTGGATGCGCTCAGAACCAAAGGCGGTGAGTATCGGCGCGAGCTGGTCTCTACCCCTTACGGCAGCGCCTGGCTGTATGTCTATCAGCGGTCAGTGCTGGGGAAAAAACGTATCGAAAGCGGGGACTGGCTGCAAAAAGATGCAGCCGCTCAGTAACGATTAAAAAACACCGCCTGCATGCAGGCGGTGTTTTTTTTTGCACGGCGACCTTAAAAACGCTCGTCCTGACGCGGGTACCCATACCGCCAGCGTCAGGGCAGCGCATTATTTTTTTGCCGCGCGCTCGAAAGAAGAGACGATTTCAGCTTTTGCCGCAGCAACGCCTTCCCAGCCGTCAACTTTAACCCACTTGCCCTTTTCCAGCGCTTTGTACTGCTCGAAGAAGTGGCTAATCTGGCCACGCAGCAGTTCCGGCAAGTCGTTGACATCCTGGATGTGCTCATACTCTTTGCTCAGTTTGCTGTGCGGAACCGCAACCACTTTCGCATCTTCGCCAGACTCATCGGTCATTTTCAGCACGCCAACCGGGCGGCAGCGTATCACAGAACCCGGCTGCAGCGGATAAGGCGTAGGCACCAGTACGTCAACCGGGTCACCATCCAGAGAGAGGGTGTTATTGATATAACCGTAGTTGCACGGGTAGAACATCGCGGTGGCCATAAAGCGGTCTACGAACAGAGCGCCAGACTCTTTATCGACTTCATATTTGATTGGGGCAGCGTTAGCCGGGATCTCAATAACGACATAAATGTCATCCGGCAGGTCTTTGCCAGCAGGTACGTGGTTCAGGCTCATGGTAAATTCCTTCAATCATCCTAGGTTAAGTGCCCGATATTATAGCCATCTCATCGGCAAAGTACCCTCCTTTTTCAGGCTTTAGGAATGCTCCGTGGCAGCAACGGCGCGCCAGCGGGTACCAACTTACCTCAAATATAATGTTAAGTATTTTTAATCATTTTTATTGACTGCGCTAGTTATCTCTCGGCGATTGCTGGTGGGAAATGGGTGCTGGTGCGCCAAACCAGTCACTTCCTGAAGTGATGGCCTGATGACGAATTGATGTATGTCTCTCACCAATTAATGAAATCATCATTTTCGGTAAAGTTACCAGGGATTACTGCCGATAACTTGGTCGATTTAAATTGCGAGAATTTATTGGCTTAACACTACCGGGAAAATCATCATGCTAAAAAGAATCTCAATACGTTCGGGTTTACTGGCGCTACTTGGCCTGATGACGCTGCTGCTAATTGTAGTCAGCGTGATGGGCATTATCGCCATACAAAAGGGTAATCGCTCGCTGGACGCCGTCAATCGTATTCAGGGTATTGAGTTAAATGCGCTTTATATCAGTAATGGCAACCTGCTGCGCGCCCGTGCTGTAGCCTCGCTGGCAATGCGTCAGCTGGAAAATGGCAAGCCCGATACAGCAGCTAAAACGGCCGAACGTGCCCTCAGTTATGTCGCTATTTCAGAAAACGAGCTGAAAAAATTCATCGCAGCCGGAACCGTAACCGAACATGGCCGGATTCTGGCTGAGGCAGTTGCCCTAAACTACCGCGAGTATCTTGCTAACGGCATCAACCCGCTGATGGCGGCGGTGCAAAAGCAGAATTCAGGTGATTATTACGCGATACTGGAGGGCAATCTTTCATCACTGTCGGGTAAATATAGCGACGCGGTGGACAACTTTGGTCGCTATGCGAACGTGGTGACCGCATCGCGGCTGGACCAGGCAGCGTATAATCAATCAATGATGACCATTTTGATTCTGGTGAGCGGCGCGCTGACGCTGTTGCTGGTGGCAGCGGCATGGATGATCTTGCGCGAATTGTTACTGAAACCACTGGATGCTGCGATCCAACATCTGGAGCACATTGCCGCGGGTGATCTGACCCGGCAGGTAGCGGAAAGCAGTAAAAACGAAATTGGCCGCCTGAATGCGGCACTTGGCATGATGCAGCACTCGCTACAGCATTCGGTCAGTAAGGTGCGTGATGCCAGTATACAGATTGATATTGGTAGCCGTGAACTGTCATCGGGCAACCTCAATCTTTCGCAACGCACTGAAGAGTCCGCGGCATCGCTGGAGCAAACGGCAGCAAGTATGGAACAGCTGACGGCCACGGTGAAGCAGAACGCAGATAATGCCCAGCAGGCGCATTCACTGGCGAAATCCGTTTCAGATACCGCTGAACGTGGTGCGGAAGTAGTCAATTATGTGATGGAAAAAATGTCTGAAATATCAAGCAGCTCCAAGCGTGTTGGCGACATTCTTGGCGTGATCGACGGTATTGCTTTCCAGACCAACATTCTGGCGTTAAATGCTTCCGTCGAAGCGGCGCGTGCCGGGGAGCAGGGGCGCGGTTTCGCCGTGGTAGCCAGCGAAGTGCGTAACCTTGCCCAACGCAGTGCGACTGCGGCGAAAGAGATCCGCACGTTGATTGCCGAGTCGCAAACCCGCGTCAGCGAAGGTTCCGATATGGCGACCAAAGCGGGTGAAACCATGGACGAAATCTCAAGTGAGGTGATGCGCGTGACAACGCTGATGAAAGAGATTTCCAGCGCATCGCAGGAACAAAGTCACGGTATTGAGCAGGTGAATGTCGCCGTCACACAAATGGATGAAGTGGCACAGCACAACGCCGCGTTGGTCGAAGAGGCCGCCGCAGCTACGCAGTCGCTGGAAGAGCAGTCCCGGCAGCTGATGCAAACCATGGCGGCATTTAAGGTTACACAGCTTGCCTGATAGCACCTGATTTCGGGGCAGACCTTTGGGGCTGCCCCTTTTTTTCAGGAAGATTCTTTTTTTAACGTTAAGCTCCGTGCAGATATCTGGCGTTTATTTATCCGGATACTCACGCAGGAAACGTTCGGTATCATTCACCATATGGTCGTTGCCGACGAAGAACGGTGAACGCTGGTGCAGGGTTTCCGGCACCAGGTCGAGAATGCGGTTTTTACCGTCAGAAGCTTTGCCACCGGCCTGTTCAGCGAGGAAAGCCATTGGGTTGCACTCATACAGCAGGCGCAGCTTGCCTTTCGGATGGCTGGCGGTGCTCGGATAAAGATAGATGCCGCCCTTCAGCAGATTACGGTGGAAGTCGGCTACCAGCGAGCCAATATAGCGTGAGGTATAGGGACGGCTGGAGGCTTTATCTTCTTCCTGACAGAATTTAAGGTATTTTTTCACCCCCTGTGGGAAGCGAATGTAGTTACCTTCATTAATGGAATAGGTGTAACCGGTTTTCGGGAAGGTCATACGCTCCGCGCTCAGGCAGAACACCCCCAGCGAAGGGTCATAGGTAAAGGCATGTACGCCGCAGCCTGTGGTATATACCAGCATGGTGGACGAACCATAAACTACGTAACCTGCTGCGACCTGCTGACTGCCGGGCTGCAGGAAATCTTCTTCAGTCACTGGCGTACCCGCCGGGGTGATACGGCGGTAAATCGAAAAAATGGTGCCGACTGAGACGTTAACGTCGATATTAGAAGAGCCGTCGAGGGGGTCCATCAGCACTACGTATTTGCCGTTTTCCACACCTTCGAAAATAACGATTTCATCTTCTTCTTCTGACGCAATACCAGCCACAAAGCCGCGAGCTTTCAGGGCAGCCTTTAGCTTTTCATTGGCGTAAAGATCAAGTTTCATCTGCTGCTCGCCCTGAATATTTTCAGCGCCGCTGGCGCCAAGAATATCTACCAGACCAGCCTTATTTATATCCCGGTGAATAATTTTTGCGCCCAGTTTGATCGCGGAGATCAACGCGGTCAGTTCACCGGTGGCGTGCGGAAAGTCGTGTTGCTTTTCGACGATAAATTCGCCTAACGTTTTCATAACACAATTCCTGAATCTGCGGTTGAGTAGCAGCTTGATTCACAAACTGCCAGTGTATGCATATGCGATTGCAGTTTAGCCGATTGAATAGTAAAGAACATAGGGAGAATCCGTTTCTTCCGCACGATGGGGACGGTACACTAGAGCTGAACTTTTAAGAAACGGACCTTTTATGCGTATTCATATCCTTGGTATCTGTGGCACCTTCATGGGCGGTTTGGCGATGCTGGCACGCGCGCTTGGCCATGAAGTAACGGGCTCTGATGCTAACGTCTATCCGCCAATGAGCACGCTGCTGGAAAAGCAGGGTATTGATTTAATTCAGGGTTATGATGCTTCACAGCTCGATCCTGTGCCTGATTTGGTCATTATTGGTAACGCCATGACGCGTGGTAATCCCTGTGTGGAAGCGGTGCTGGAACGCAATATTCCTTACCTCTCTGGCCCACAGTGGCTACATGATTTCGTGTTGCGTGACCGATGGGTGATTGCGGTCGCCGGAACCCACGGTAAAACCACCACGGCGGGCATGACAGCATGGATTTTACAGGCCTGTGGTTATGAGCCGGGCTTTGTTATCGGTGGCGTACCGGGAAATTTCGAGGTTTCGGCAAATTTAGGTAAAAGCCCGTTCTTCGTAATAGAAGCCGACGAGTATGACTGTGCATTTTTCGATAAGCGTGCCAAATTTGTGCATTACTGCCCGCGTACCCTGATCCTGAATAACCTTGAGTTCGATCATGCGGATATCTATGACGATCTGCGCGCCATTCAAAAGCAGTTCCATCACCTGGTGCGTATCGTGCCGGGGCAGGGGAAAATCATCCTGCCGGAGCAGGATGCAAACCTGAAGCAGGTGATGTCGATGGGCTGCTGGAGCGAGCATGAAACAGTAGGTGAAAACGGTTGCTGGCAGGTGAATAAACTGTCGCCGGATGCCTCATGCTGGGAAGTGTTGCTTGATGGCGAACGGGTGGCACAGGTGAACTGGTCACTGGTTGGCGAGCACAATATGCGTAACGGCATGATGGCGATTGCCGCTGCGCGGCATGTGGGGGTGAAGCCGGAAGATGCCGGACGTGCGTTAAATGATTTTATCAACGCCCGTCGTCGTCTGGAGCTACGTGGTGAAAGCAACGGCATCAAGGTTTATGACGACTTTGCCCATCATCCTACGGCCATTCACGCCACGCTGGCGGCGCTGCGCGGTAAAGTAGGCGGCACGGCACGTATTCTGGCAGTGCTGGAACCACGCTCAAATACCATGAAGATGGGCATCAGTAAGGACGATCTTGCTCCGGCATTAGGGCGGGCCGATGAAGTGTTCCTCTACCAGCCACACCACATCCCGTGGCAGGTTTCACAAGTGGCAGATGCCTGCATCCAGCCAGCACACTGGAGTGCGGATATTGATACGTTAGTAGAGGCGATCGCCAAAACGGCCCATCCGGGAGATACGATCCTGGTGATGAGCAACGGGGGTTTTGGCGGTATCCATCAGAAGCTGCTGGACCGGCTGGCATAGCGCACACCGCGTGTGGAGAGCGAGTCTCCACACGCCAACAGGGCTGCCCCAGTCTTTGCCAGAGGTGAACCCTTTCAGAACCGCACGGCGTTGAGCGGATCAGGCTTCGGCCAGCTCACGAAGATACTGGAATATCTGACGATAGGCTTTTGGCGGCTTGTTGCCCGCTTTCTCTTTTTGCGCGTTACGGATCATCGCACGCAGCTGCTGGCGGTCGGCATCCGGATAGAGTGCCAGCACTTCAGCGACAGCATCATCCCCCTGTTCGACCAGACGGTCGCGTACCATCTCCAGCTTATGGAACAGGGCAACCTGCTGATTGTGACGGTTTTTCAGCTTATCCAGCGCGATGCGGATCGGTTCCTCATCGCGCGAGCGTAGCATTTTACCGATCAGCTGCAGCTGGCGGCGACGCGCCTCTTTCTTTATCTTCTGCGCCAGTTCAATGGCGTTGCGCAGATCTTCATCCAGCGGAATTTTGTCGAGGGAATTTTTCCCCAGCTCAATCAGTTCAGCCCCAAGGCGTTTTAACTCTTCGGCGTCACGTTTTATTTCACTTTTACTGACCCAGATAATCTCTTCTTCATCTTCTTCCGGGTTATCGGGTACTTCATCGAGCCACTCATCAGGCTGCTTGGTCATGGTCAGGCTCCAAAAAAAGAGGCTAATGTTATCAGGTTACGCGGCTACTGCGAAATTGTTCTCTGAGTCTGTTAGACTCAAATTAACTTAATCACCATAGCGCGATTTTTACGCAGGCTAAACGCCGAAAAATCGCCCTTTTTTAATTATATGGCAGGTCGATGAAATTACTCTCCCAAGTTGCAGAACAGCGTAAAACCCTGGAACAGGCGGTAGCGACAGCACTCGAACTGGCGAAAGCCAGCAGCGACGGAGCGGAAGTTGCGGTCACTAAAACCACCGGCATCAGCGTCAGCACGCGCCATGGCAGCGTGGAAAACGTTGAATTTAACAGTGATGGTGCGCTGGGCATAACCGTTTACCACCAGAATCGTAAAGGCAGCGCATCTTCTACCGACCTCAGCCATGACGCCATTCAGCGCACCGTGCAGGCCGCGCTGGATATTGCGCGCCACACCTCGCCGGATCCTTATGCCGGCGTGGCGGATCCTGAGCTGCTGGCGTTTGCTGCCCCGGATCTCGACCTGTTTCATCCCAGTGAGATCGATGCCGATCGCGCTATTGAGCTGGCAGCACGCGCAGAGCAGGCCGCGTTAAAATCAGACAAACGCATTACCAATACCGAAGGCGGCAGCTTTAACAGCCACGTCGGCATCAAAGTGTTTGGCAACAGTCATGGCATGATCCAGGGCTATTGCTCCAGCCGACATTCGCTTTCCAGCTGCGTTATCGCGGAAGAGAACGGGGATATGGAGCGGGATTACGCTTATACCATTGGGCGGGCGATGGCGGATCTCAAGTCGCCGGAATATGTCGGTGAAGAGTGCGCGCGCCGCACGCTGTCGCGCCTGTCGCCGCGTAAACTGTCGACGATGAAAGCGCCGGTAATGTTTGCCGCTGAAGCTGCCACCGGGCTGTTTGGTCATCTGGTCGGGGCGATTAGCGGCGGCAGCGTCTACCGCAAATCAACCTTCCTGCTTGACTCACTTGGCCAGCAGGTCCTGCCTGATTGGCTGACCATCGAAGAACATCCCCATCTGCTGAAAGGGCTGGCTTCAACCCCGTTCGACAGCGAAGGCGTGCGCACCCAACGGCGCGACATTATCAAAGATGGCGTGTTGCAGAACTGGTTACTGACCAGCTATTCGGCGCGCAAGCTGGGCTTGCAAAGTACCGGCCACGCGGGTGGAATTCATAACTGGCGCATTGCCGGGCAGGGGCACAGTTTTGATGACATGCTGAAACAGCTGGGAACCGGGCTGCTGGTGACCGAGCTGATGGGGCAGGGCGTCAGCGGGATTACCGGCGATTATTCGCGTGGTGCCTCAGGTTTCTGGGTCGAGAATGGCGTTATTCAATATCCGGTGAGTGAAATCACCATTGCGGGTAACCTGAAAGATATGTGGCGTAATATGGTATCGGTAGGCAGCGATATTGAGACGCGCAGCAATATTCAGTGTGGGTCGGTTCTGTTACCTGAAATGAAGATCGCCGGGCAGTAATTCTCCTCGCTTATTCTGCATGCGAAAAGGCGACGGTGAAAACCGTTGTCTTTATCCCCCTCGCTCATTAGCACCTGAAGCTTCTTACAGGCAAAATACGCCGGTAACGAAAGTCGCCGTGCAAATGTTCAATCCCGCCGATCACAATATTTTGAGGGCAGACGCAACCTGAATGGTGATTTAAATCACTCACAGCTCCGCTTCGAATCGCTGACGGAAGCCAGTATCCTCATAAAATCCTTCAATAAAATAGTGGGTGGGGCACCATTCTTGGTGCTTGCGAAATCTGCCAGCACCTGTGCTTTGTTAGCCGCAAATTTCGCCTGTACGGGAGGTTGTGGAGCCTGACGCTTTACACTTTGTCTAACGCGAACTGAAGCCGCTGAAGGATCGACCTCACTGCACAATGGTCTCTCTTGCAGGGGATCATTAAGCGGACTGCCAGGGGCAGCGTCCACGGCAGCTTTAAACTGCGCTAAGATGCCCGGTTGCGGAGCCGGGCGCTTGGTGCTGTGTGCAATGCGAACTGAAGCCGCTGAAAAATTGAACGCTGCATGAGAGTTGTTGTTCCCGGGTACGGGATCTGGAGACTGACCAATGAAATTATTGAGTTCATCTTTCAGCAGCGCCTCACTGAAGGGCAGACCGGTTGAATCACCGGCGAGGAAGGCTTTAAGGGAAACGCCAGGCTCATTATTTATATTCTGTGGTTTGTCAGCCCTGTTCGACGAGTTTTCAACGCCAGCGAACTTTGATACTAACAAATTACCAGGCCGTGGCATTTTTACTGGCCGTGGAGAAGCTCTCTCAGACGCCCGTAAAAAAAGAGAGGATATTTTACTAAAGTTTGACATTCCTGAACCTCATATTTATTGCTTTAGTACTCGAGTCTCGTTGTTAAGCATTAATAAGTCTATCAAAAAACGCTTTAATCTCCGTTGGTGATACGCGGGCCGGGGCAATCTATTTCAGATCGTCAGCCCAGAGGCAACTCCGTCATATAACCCATATTCAGCCCGTTATCCTGGTCGGATAAAGGTTATAAAGCCGTCCGGGACTTAATCCATCCCGCCCGATTAAGTTAAGGAGGAACGTCAGTCGCGGCGCGCAAATATTATGGTCTTGATGTGAGTTGTCTCGCTTTGCGCTGTTACACGTTTCCACGCCTTTTGCGACTCAGGCCAGTCGTTACCCATTTATTTCCACTTCGCGGCGGAAAAAGTCGTTCTATACAGTCTGCCGTCGTCGGGCTAGTTTATTGCCATTGCGAATAAGGGGGATGACAGTGAGTAAAGTAACGCTGCCGGTGAGTGCAGTGGCAGAACGGGGCGGCGATATTCAGCGACTGGCTGCGCGGGTAATGATGCAAATTGCCGCACTGTTTGCTGCCAGACATATTCAACCCAATCCGTTACAGCAACAGATGTTGACTTCCCATGTTGGCGCGATGGCTTTGCGCTCACTAACCGGTGAAGTGCTGCCTGAAATAGAAGCCGACCTGTTTGAAGATATTTCGCCACAGTCGATGGCGCTGGCGCAGCAGGTGGTGGATCTGTTCGGCAATCTGCCTGTGGCAGAGACATGGCTGCTGTCGGTGCATTTTGAAGTCGCCAAAGAAAACTAACATGAAGGAGTCACTATGTTTCGAATCACCGTTGTTATCGGCGACCGTTTAGGTAAGGGCCAGAAAGTCGCCGCAGGCATTGAGAAAGCGGGCGGCAAGGCCATCGTAGTGCCGGGCGTGGCGGCAGATATGAAGCTGGGCGACGTGATGAAAGCAGAAAACGCCGATTTCGGCATCTCCTTTTGCGGCAGCGGCGGTGCCGGGGCCATTACGGCTCAGAACAAATATGGTTACAAGGCGAAACACGGTATGCGGTCCATCGAGGAAGGCGTTACCGCCATTAATGAAGGGGCTACCGTGCTCGGCTTCGGCTTTATGGATAAAGAAGAGTTGGGTGAACGCCTGTTACAGGCGTGGCACAAGAAGCAAAGCTGATGAAAGAACAATTCGCCACCACGGTGAAGGTCAGTGGCAAAGGCGACAGTAAAGCAAAAGCCTTTGCCGCAGCGCTGAGTCAGGTGCAAAACACGGTGTTGAAATCCAGTAACAGGGTGCTGCTGCGTATTGATCCGGTCGAAGTGAAAGTGTTGCGTGCCGGGCTGTGCGTCAGCAAGGAAAAGTTTCTCTTTCTTTTTCTGACGCGTGAAAAAAAGCTTTATCGCGTTGAGCTGGAAATCGTCGTCAATATTGTCGCGATTGACAGCGATAAGGTGGAATTCACCGTCGATAACTAAAAACGTTTGGCGATAACACCAAAGGAAAAAAAGGATGTTTTTCATCATATTACTTAAATCGTTGATTATTGGCGGCCTGGTCGGCGTGGGGGTGGGGGCCGGGGCAGCGCGGATGTTCCACGCCCCCACCACGCAGGGAATGGGCGCATTTCGTACACTCGGTGAACTGAACTCCTGTGAGGGCGATCCGGCTTCTCACTTCTCTTTCGGTCTCGGATTTTTCTTTAACGCCTGGGCCTCTTCTGTTGCCGCTGGATCCTTCACCCAGGATGTTGACCACCGCATCATCCCCAACTGGGGGGCGGCGGTGCTGATGATGAAAAACCGTCACCTGAGGGAAACCCTGCACAACCCGAAGAAAATGGCGATGGCCTGTGGCCTCATCGGCATGATGGTGGTGGCGTTTCTTAATTCCACGGCATCTGCCGTGCCTGCTGCTTTGCAGGTGACCGCCGTAAAGGTGCTGGTTCCGGCAGCTAATCTGCTGGTGAATACCGTGATGCCGGTGCTGTTCTGGCTGGCGGCAATCGATGCCGGTAAAAAGTCGGGTTGTTGGGCCACTATTTTTGGTGGATTAGCGCAGCTGATGATGGGTAACGCCGTGCCGGGGCTGGTGCTGGGCATCCTGATCGGTAAAGGAGTGGAAGAGAGCGGCTGGAACCGCGTCACCAGGGGGATGATGGCAGCTATTATCCTGTTGTTTATGCTAAGCGGTTTCTTCCGTGGTTTCGATACGGAGATGCTGCAATCCTTCCAGCTCGGCGTGCCTGCATGGCTGGACATGATCCACAACACCCTGAACGGCATATAAGAGGACAACGGCAATGGATGAGTCAAAAAACGGTTTCTGGTATGCGGACGGGTCGTTTCCGATCTTTGTCGGCCTGCTTGCCGCCGGCGTGTTTGCCGGCACGCACATGTATTACGTCTACGGTTTGGGGGCATTTAATGAGGTCGCTTTCGTCTCAATGCTACGTTCCGGTATGGAAACCGGCGTCTATGGCGCAGTAGCGGCCTTTGGTGCCAGCTTTCTGTTTGCGCGCATCATAGAAGGTTCTCTGGTCGGCATTCTTGATATTGGGGGTGCTATCCAGACCGGCATTGGCCTGGGCGTGCCGGCGCTGCTGCTGGGGGCCGGGATTATCTACCCGCTGGCGAACTTTGCCGCCGCGCTGGTTACCGGGCTGGCGCTTGGCATGGCGGTGGGCTACCTGATTATTCTGGCGCGCAAATTCACCATCAATAACAGCAACGCCACCTACGGCGCTGACGTAATGATGGGGGCGGGCAATGCTGCAGGTCGTTTCCTCGGGCCGTTGATCATTCTGTCTGCCGTCAGCGCGTCAATTCCCATTGGCCTCGGTTCACTGGTCGGCTCGCTGCTGTTCTACCTGTGGAATAAGCCGATTACCGGTGGGGCCATTCTCGGTGCAATGCTGTTGGGTGCTCTCTTCCCGCTTGCACTGTAATTAACCCGCGTGGTGACGGGACGCGGTCACGCTCAGGAGTTCGCCATGTTTGATTTGATAATTCGCCAGGCCCGTCTGAGCGACGGTTCGCTGAATGATATTGCGATAAACGAGGGCAATATTGCCGCCGTTGGTACGCTGTCTGGCCCGGCACGGCGTGAGTGGCATCTGGCCGGGCGTTACTGGCTCAGCGCGGGGTGGATTGATTCACACGTCCACTGCTACCCAAACTCACCGATTTACCATGATGATGCCGACCGCATTGGTGTCGCAACCGGCGTGACAACGGTGGTGGATGCCGGCAGTAGCGGAGCCGACGATATCGATGACTTTTTCCAGCTGACTCGCTGTGCCAACACCCGGGTCTATGCGCTGTTAAATATTGCCCGCAGTGGGATCTTCACACAGAACGAGCTGGCCGATATGGCCAGCCTGGACGGGCAGGCGGTGAAAGCCGCGTTGCAGCGCCATCCGGGTTTTATTCGTGGCCTCAAGGCGCGTATCAGCAGCAGCGTGGTGGAACAAAACGGGATTAAACCGTTGCAGCGCGCCAAAGTGATGCAGCGGGATAACGGCCAGCTGCCGCTGATGGTTCATATCGGTAACGATCCGCCGCATCTTGATGAGATCGCTGATTTGCTCATGGCTGGCGACATTATCACTCACTGCTATAACGGCAAGCCGAACCGCATCCTGGCCCCCTGTGGTACTTTGCGCGCATCAGTCACCCGCGCATTGCAGCGCGGCGTGCGGCTGGACGTGGGCCACGGTAGCGCCAGCTTCAGTTTTGAGGTGGCGCGGGCGGCGATAGCACAGGGCATTTTGCCGCACACCATCAGTTCGGATATCTATTGCCGCAACCGTGTTAACGGCCCGGTGCATAGCCTGGCGCACGTAATGTCGAAGTTCCTGCATATCGGCATGACCCTGGCTCAGGTGATCGACTGTGTGACCGTGCATGCCGCAGACGGGCTGCGACTGGCAAATACGGGGCGTCTCGCACCGGGTTATGTCGCCGACCTGACGATTTTTGACCTGCAGCAGGCAGTTTGCCTGTTCGGTGATGCTGACGGGCAGACGCTGCCCGGTGAAATGCAGCTGGTGCCGCTGGCCGCCGTGGTCGGCGGACAGGGATTCGTAACCGACGAAGGGAAGAAACGTAATGACCTCAGTTTATGAAAAATATGGCTTAAAGCAGGTGATTAACGCTGCCGGCCGCATGACCATTCTGGGTGTTTCTACCCCGAGTGAGGATGTAGTGGAAACGGTAAAGTTTGGCCTGAATCACTACTTTGAAATCAACGAGTTAGTGAATAGAAGCGGTGCCTGGATCGCCGGATTACTGGGCTGTGAGGCGGCGGTGGTGGTTTCCTGTGCGTCGGCGGGACTTGCCCAGTCGGTGGCCGCGTTGATTATTAAGGATAACGCCTGGCTGCTGCATAACCTGCATGTTGCCCCGTTAACCGTGGCCCGTGATATCGTGCTGCCGAAAGGACACAACGTTAACTTCGGCGCTCCGGTTGGCACCATGGTGGCATTGGGCGGAGGGCGGCTGGTAGAGGCAGGCTATGCCAATGAATGTTCCGCGCACCAGCTTTCAGCGGCGATCACCGCACAAACTGCCGCAGTCCTGTATATCAAGTCGCACCACTGTGTGCAGAAAAGCCATCTCAGCGTAGAACAGGCAGTTGAGGTGGCGCGTCAGCACGGCGTACCGCTGATTGTTGACGCTGCCGCCGAAGAAGATTTACAGACTTATTATCATGCCGGTGCCGATTTGGTGGTCTACAGCGGTGCCAAGGCGATTGAAGGGCCGACCAGCGGACTTGTCATCGGCAAAACCCGGTATGTGGAGTGGGTGAAGCAGCAGTCGCAGGGGATTGGCCGAGCGATGAAGGTCGGCAAAGAGGGCATTCTCGGTGTGACGCTGGCGATTGAAAACTACCTGCTGCGTGAGAAGGTCAGCGGGGCGCAGATGGTAGAAAAAATGACGCCCTTTATCGCTGACCTTAACCAGCTACCGGGTATCAAGGCGCGTGTGGTGTGGGATGCAGCGGGACGGGATATTGCCCGTGCGGAAATTCATTTCGACGAGGCGAGCGTGGGGCGCACCACCGGGGAGATCGTCCAGGCGCTGAAAACCGGCGATATCGCTATCTATTTCCGTGGCTATAAGGCTAACGAGGGCATCGTCGAGGTGGACGTACGCAGCGTGACCGTCGATCGGCTGCACACCATTTATGCCTGTATTCACGCTTTGCTTTTCGGAGAGAAACGCGCATGACGCTGACCCCACAATTTTACCGTAACCGGGTATGCCTGAACGTTCTGGCCGGTTCAAAACAGAACGCCCGTGATGTCTGGGAAGCGGCCGAAGGCCATGTGCTGGTCGGCGTACTGTCGAAGGATTATGGCGACGTGGACAGCGCGGTAACCGATATGCGCGAATACGCGGCACTGATCGATAATGCATTGTCGGTGGGGCTTGGTGCTGGCGATCCGAACCAGTCAACAATGGTGAGCGCAATCGCCGCCCGTATCCAGCCGCAGCACGTAAACCAGGTGTTTACCGGAGTGGCGACCGCGCGCGCGCTGCTGGGGCAGCCGCAGACGGTCGTTAACGGGTTAATTTCACCCACCGGCCAGCCCGGGATGGTGAAGATTTCTACCGGCACGCTCAGTAGCAGGCAGGCAGAGGGTATTGTCCCGGTGGCTACGGCGGTGGCCATGCTGAAGGATATGGGCGGCAGTTCAGTGAAATACTTCCCGATGGGCGGCCTGCATACCATCGACGAGTTTAAGGCGGTGGCCGCCGCCTGCGCGGCACAGGACTTCTGGCTGGAACCGACCGGCGGCATCGATCTGCATAACTTCGCAGCGATCCTGCAGTTCGCACTGGATGCTGGCGTCACCAGGATCATCCCGCACATATACAGCTCGATAATCGATAAGACCACTGGCCTTACACGACCGGAGGACGTGGCAACGCTGCTGGCAATCACCAGGCAGCTGCTGGATTGATGTTAACCCGCCCCGCGTATCGTGCCGGGGCTGCCTTTTCATCGCGAAAAAATCAGGCTGGTGGAAAGCGTCATTTTCGCTGGCCACCAACGGAAATAGTGGCAACTCGTGAAATTCCCAAACCAACGACTGGTCCAGCTGTTTACTCTCTTGCAAAACGAAACGCTGCCGCAGGACGAGCTGGCACGGCGTCTTAACGTCTCTACGCGTACGGTGCGTACCGATATCAACGTGCTCAACGAGCTGCTGGCCGATTATGCCGCCCGCTTTGTATTAAGCCGCAGTACGGGTTACCAGCTGAAGATTGATGATGCAGACCGCTTTCAGCAGCTCATACAGCAGTCGCCTTGTCATCTGCGCGTGCCGCGCAACTCGGCAGAGCGCATCAATTACCTGTTGACCCGTTTTCTCACCTCGGCTTTTTCACTCAAGCTGGAAGATCTGGCCGACGAATGGTTTGTCAGCCGCAGCACGCTGCAAAATGATATGGCCGGGGTCAGGGAGCGGCTGGGGCGTTATCATCTGGTGATTGAAACCAAACCGCGCTACGGCATGAAGCTGTTTGGCAGCGAGGTGGCAATACGAACCTGTCTGACAAGCCTGCTGTATCAGATAGCCCTTGAGGACAGTGACAGCCCGTTGCTTAAGGCGGGAGGGGTAAACAGCGGCATACTCGCATGGCTTCAGCCACTGCTGCGACAGAGTCTGTCGCTTTTTAATATTCGCCTGGCAGATGATGGCGAATATTATCTGCTCCTCTATTTTGCCGTTTCGCTGCGGCGCATAAGTGAAGGTTACCCGTTGACGGATTTCAGCGCCGAGGATGTGGATGATGAGGTTCGCGCTGCGGCCAGCCATATTGTTAATCTGATGCGCCCTGTGGTTGGCAAGGCAATCTCCCCGGCAGAAGAAGCCTGTTTGCGGATTAATATCGCCGCACGGCGGGTTGAGCAGCAGCAGGTGGCCAGCGCGATCGGTGCCGACGACGGTGACGCGCTGGTGCAATATCTCCTCAGCTACATCAACAGGCACTACAATTTCAATTTACAAAACGACCCGCAGCTGCGCGCCGACCTGCTGACGCATATTAAAACGATGATCACCCGCGTGCGCTATCAGATACATATTCCCAATCCCCTGCTGACCAATATCAAACAGCATTATCCGCTGGCGTGGGATGTAACGCTGGCGGCGGTGACCAGCTGGAGTAAATACTCGCCCTATATCATCTGCGAAAATGAAATCGGTTTTCTGGTACTGCACATCGGCGTCGGGCTGGATCGTCATTACCATGTTGGCTACCAGCGTCATCCGCAAATTTTGCTGGTGTGTGATACCGGCAATTCCACCGTGCGCATGATCCAGGCCATGCTGTGGCGCAAGTACCCGCAGATGGTGGTAAACAAGATTATCTCGCTACGGGATTACGCGTTGCAGGCGAGCATTGAAGAGGACTTTGTTATCTCCACCGTTCGCCTCAGTGATAAAGATAAGCCGGTGATATTAATGTCGCCATTCCCTAGCGAATATCAGCTGGAACAGCTCGCCAGACTGGTGCTGAAGGATCGTACCCGGCCTTATATGCTGGAGAAATTCTTCGATGCCAGTCACTTTATGATCCTCAACAGGCAGACAGATCGCTCATTGCTTTTTCGTCAACTGTGTGACCAGCTGGAGCAGGAAGGAATGGTGGATCATACCTTTTACCCCTCCGTTGAAGAGCGCGAAGCCATCGTCACGACAATGCTGGGCGAAGGTATTGCCCTGCCGCATTCCCTCGGGCTACTGGCCAAAAAACCTGTGTCTATACCGTGCTGGCCCCACAGGGGATTGCATGGGGAGATGAAACGGCGTACGTGATTTTCCTGCTGGCCATCGGCAAGACGGAATATGAAGAAGCGATGGCGATTTACGATCTGTTTGTCACGTTTATGCGTGAAAGGGCGATGGTGAGGCTAAGAGACAGCAAGGATTTTGCCGATTTCAAAGCGGTGGCGATGGAGTGTTTAAATCGTTTCCCCGGCGGAACATGCGGCGCGGGGTGAAAGGACGACCGACACGGCGATCGCCCTTGTCAGCCGCTATTTAAGAAGGGTAAACGCGGTGGTGACGTGCTTCACGCCGCTTACCCGGCTGGCGATATCCGCTGCCGCTTTTGCTTCTTCGTTGGTGACCAGCCCCAGCAGGAACACTTCACCATTTTCGGTGGTCACCTTAACGCTTGATGATTTTACCCGATCGCTACCGAGCAGCTGCGAGCGCACTTTGGTGGTTATCCAGGTGTCGGACGACGCGGTGCCAAAGCTCACCTTATTACCGGTGCGGATCTCGTTATACACCTCTGTGGCTCCGTCGACGCCGACGGCGATCTGCTTCGCGCGTAATGCCAGCTCGCTACCCGGTGCCTGGCCGGTCAGCAGCACCTTGCCCTGATAGGCAGTGGCGACGATATGGGTAGTTTGCTTAATCTGTTCATCTTTAGACAGTGCGTTAGTGACGCGCAGCTCCAGGGTGCCGTCATCCACCTGGGTTCCGACGGTACGCGGGTCGGTGGCGGTTTTGGTGGCCACCGCCGCACTGCCCACTACCGCGGCCACACAGCCCTGTAACATCAACGCGGTAAGGATCACTGCACATGTAGATAGTGCCTTCATTTTAGCTCCTTCAGACTTCCTGGTGTGGAAACAACGTGTTATCAATTAAATCGCACAAACAGTTCACGGTTAACATATGCATTTCCTGAATCCTTGCGCTGCGGTGCGAAGGGATACGGATCTCGACATCCTGTGGCCCCAGCAGGCCGGCGAGTTCTCCGCCATCGTGGCCGGTCAGCGCGACAATGGTCATATCACGCGTGACCGCTGCCTCTACGGCTTTGACAATATCACGACTGTTGCCGCGCGATGAAATCGCCAGCAAAATATCGCCGGTTTGGCCCAGAGCCCGCACCTGCTTGGCATAAATCTCTTCATGCAGTCGGTCATTACCAATGGCCGTCAGCAGCACGTTATCGGCACTGAGGGCGATGGCCGGCAGGCTGGGGCGCTCGGTCTCAAAGCGGTTAATCATACTGGCGGCAAAGTGCTGCGCATTGGCACTGGAGGTGCCGTTACCGCAACTGAGGATTTTATTGCCATTGAGCAGCGACTGCACCAAGGTCATTGCTGCACGAGAAATGGCGTCTGGCAGTGCCTCCGCCGCTGCGATCTGAGTCTGAATACTTTCGGTAAAGCAAACTTTTATTCTTTCCAGCACGTCATTCACCTGGTTGTTTTATGCGGCGACTTATTCCGCGGTAAACGCATTGGGCAGCCATTCAACCTGTTCACCGGTTATCGCCACCACGTCAAAACGGCAGTCGGCCGTATCGAAACTTTGCTTGCGGCTGTGCAGCCACGTTGCTGCCGCCTGTAGCAGCTTCAGCTGTTTACTGCGGGTGACGCTGGTGGCAGCACCGCCGAAAAGGGCATTGCGGCGATAGCGTACTTCAACGAAAACCCACACCTGCTTATCGCGCATGATGAGGTCAATTTCACCGCTGCGGTAACGCACATTGGCAGCGACAAAATGCAGCCCTGAAGTTTCCAGCAGGCGGCGAGCCTGAATTTCACGGCTCGCTCCCTGCTGCTGTCGGCTCAGGTGGCCGGAACGATCTGTCCTTGATGATACTGGCTCCATACTAACTTCCTGTTAATGACGCAGTCCCGATCGGCGCTCAAATTGCCGGTGTCGCCATTGATCTGAAAGCCCGGCTGGGTTCGCATCTCGCTGAAACGGCTAGCCAGCGTCCAGGCATCAATGCCCATGGCATACAGGCGAACCAGTGAATAATTATTGTTAAACATTTTTGCAGCCTGCTGCATCAGCGCCGGGTTAGCACCGGACAGCAGCGGCACATCACTGAACTGCAAGCCCTCCAGCTCCAGACGGAAATCCGGGCCTGCACCGGCCTGGTAGCTGCGCGAGCTGGCGTACAGGCCCACATTATCACGGCTACTGATACGCATGGCGATCATCGATTTAATCAGGATCATTTCGTCCTGAGTGGCGACAATATACACCGAATCGATGCGGCCGTTACTGCTGCTGGCACCAATCTGAGCATCGGTTGGCGCTGGCGGGATAGTCAGGCCGGCAATGGTTACGCCGGCCTGGTGCTGCGGCTGGACGTCAACCGGGGTGCCGCTCAGGCGAATACCCGCGCCGCTGTTCATGCCCTGGTTCAACTCGGCTAATGAACCAAACTGCTGCTGCAATACCGTGGTGCCGCCCAGCTTCTGCCATTCGGTGGCAAAAGCCTTGTTAACGCGATCGCCGAGTGAAGTGCGAGGCGCCAGCAGCAGCGGGGCGCGTTTTCCCTGTTCCCACATATGATGCGCAGCATCGCGGGCTTCGTCTTCAGGCGACAGCGCAAAATAGCAAATATTCGGACGGTTCTGGACGCTCTCCGGCTCATTCAGCGCCAGAACGTTAAGCGCAGTCTGGCTGTTGAGCATTTTATCGACGTCATTTTTCAGCAACGGGCCAACCACCAGCGTGGCACCGTCATTTTGTGCCTGAGTTAATGCCTGTTCAACGGGCTGCGCGCTGGTGTCATAGATCTGAATCTGGGTAAGACTGGACGGTGCGGCGGTTGCAGCGTCGGGAGCCGTGACAGACTGCGGCTGTTCGGCTGGCCGGGCGTCCGCATCTGCCGGACTGGCCGAAGGGCTGACCGCCACGGTTGCATCACCGGGAAGCGCGCCAGGGGCCTGCATCGGCTCCGCAGGTGACGGCGTGACAGTGGCCTGAGCCAGTACGCCATTTTTCGCGTCGTTAAAACCTTTTTGAATAGCGTTGGCATAGACCTGAGCCTGTCCACTTAACGGCAGCAGCAATGCGATTTTAGCCGTCGAGGTGGGATGTAAGTTTTGTGCCTGGGTCAGGGGGCTGGGCAGCAATTTTGCCGCCGGGTTATATGGATAACGCGTCTGCCAGTCACTGATAGCGGATTTCATCATTTCCGGGTCACTGGCGTTAGACTTATAAACGCCCAGCAGATCTAACCAGCCTTGCAGCACGTTTTCATTGGCATTGATAGTCAACGTGCTGAGTTGTTGCTGGGGTAATTGCAGCAGCGCTTGCCAGGTGTCATCAATATTTTTTTGCTTATCCGCCGGGTTGGTCAGCAGCGGCTCTTGTGCAACATAAGCACGCACCACGTCAAGTGACGGTTGGCCCTGACCGGCGGCGATTTGCATCTGGTAGAAGCGAACCTGCTGATCGCGTGAGAGTGCGCTGATATTAACCTGCTTCAGCCTGTCGGCAGCACCCGGCAAATTTTGGCGGGCAATATCAAGCTGAGCCAGCAGCAGCAGCTGTTCCTGATGCTGAACGGCGTTCAGATCCGCTGCCAGCTGCATGAGCGCATCATTGGCCTGGGGAACCTTACCTTCGTTTAACAGCGCTCTGATTGCGAGTAATTGCCAGTCAACCTTGTTATCATCTGAGCTTTGTTGCACCTGCTGCAGATAATAGTCAGAGGTGCCATTGGCCGCGCCCTGCACATTCGCCGGGGGCGTTTGTGGGGCCTGGCCGGTACAACCGGCAAAAATCAGGGCGGCCAGCAGAAGCGGCACGGTGCGTACCGCTTTGCGGTGAACTACTTTCGAAGGAAGCATACTGTATCCAGTGATGTTTTTTTCAAGATGCTCAATATTAAATCGGCTATGCGGATCAAACAATGAAACAACACGATCGGGCAGATATTTCTGCCAGCACGCTCTATATCGTCCCCACTCCAATTGGTAACCTGGGCGATATCACCCAGCGGGCACTGACGGTGCTTGCGAGCGTCGATCTGATCGCTGCGGAAGATACACGTCATACCGGGCTGTTGCTACAACATTTCGCCATCAATGCGCGGCTGTTCGCATTACACGACCATAATGAACAGCAGAAAGCTGAAGTCCTGCTGACGCGTTTGCGCGAGGGGCAAAGCATCGCCCTGGTGTCCGATGCCGGTACGCCGCTGATTAACGATCCGGGCTACCATCTGGTGCGCTTGTGCCGGGAAGCGGGTATTCGGGTGGTGCCGTTACCGGGTGCTTGCGCGGCAATTACCGCGCTAAGCGCCGCCGGATTACCGTCCGACCGCTTTTGTTACGAAGGGTTTCTGCCGGCGAAAAGCAAAGGCCGTTGCGATACCTTGAAAGCGCTTGAGCAGGAGCCTCGCACGCTGATTTTCTACGAATCCACCCACCGTCTGCTCGACAGCCTGCACGATATGGTGACGGTAATGGGGCCGGAGCGTTATGTGGTGCTGGCGCGCGAAATCACCAAAACGTGGGAATCTATCTTTGGTGCGCCGGTCGGCGAGCTGCTGGCCTGGGTACAGGAGGATGAGAATCGCCGTAAGGGCGAGATGGTGCTGATTGTGGAAGGTTATCACGCACAAGAACAGGCTTTGCCGCCTGAAGCGCTGCGCACGCTGGCACTGTTAAAAAGTGAGCTGCCGCTCAAAAAAGCAGCTCAGTTAACTGCCGAAATTTATGGCGTGAAGAAAAATGCATTATATAAGTATGCACTCGGGCAGCAGGGCGAGTGACAAGCAGATGAAAACCCTATACACTTCGCGCCGAAGCTGACCAGACAGTCGCCGCTTTGTTGCCGTCCTCCTTTGGGGGGAGACAGACAGAGGGGAGGAAAGTCCGGGCTCCATAGGGCAGGGTGCCAGGTAACGCCTGGGGGACGCAAGTCCACGACCAGTGCAACAGAGAGCAAACCGCCGATGGCCTATGCAAATAGGATCAGGTAAGGGTGAAAGGGTGCGGTAAGAGCGCACCGCGCGGCTGGCAACAGTTCGTGGCACGGTAAACTCCACCCGGAGCAAGGCCAAATAGGGGTTCACCAGGTACGGCCCGTACTGAACCCGGGTAGGCTGCTTGAGCCAGTGAGCGATTGCTGGCCTAGATGAATGACTGTCCACGACAGAACCCGGCTTACCGGTCAGCTTCACACTATTCAAACAAAACCCTGCTCCGGCGGGGTTTTTGTTTTTCAGACAGAACGGCAGGATGAATGACCGTCCACGACGCTTTCCATGAACAGAGGGCGGCTTACCGGTCAGCTTCACACTATTCAAACAAAACCCTGCTCCGGCGGGGTTTTTGTTTTTGCAAACGGAACGGCAGGACGAATGACCGTCCACGACGCTTTCCATAAACAGAAAGCGGCTTACCGTTCAGCTTCTCATTATTTAAAACAAAACCCTGCTTCGGCGGGGTTTTTGTTTTTCAGACAGAACGTCAGGACGAATGACCGTCCACGACGCTTTCCATGAACAGAGGGCGGCTTACCGGTCAGCTTCACACTATTCAAACAAAACCCTGCTCCGGCGGGGTTTTTGTTTTTCAGACAGAACGGCAGGATGAATGACCGTCCACGACGCTTTCCATGAACAGAGGGCGGCTTACCGGTCAGCTTCACACTATTCAAACAAAACCCTGCTCCGGCGGGGTTTTTGTTTTTGCAAACGGAACGGCAGGACGAATGACCGTCCACGACGCTTTCCATGAACAGAGGGCGGCTTACCGGTCAGCTTCACACTATTCAAACAAAACCCTGCTCCGGCGGGGTTTTTGTTTTTGCAAACGGAACGGCAGGACGAATGACCGTCCACGACGCTTTCCATAAACAGAAAGCGGCTTATCGGTCAGCTTCACACTATTCAGAACAAAACCCTGCTCCGGCGGGGTTTTGTTTTTCAGACAGAACGTCAGGACGAATGACCGTCCACGACGCTTTCCATAAACAGAGGGCGGCTTACCGGTCAGCTTCACACTATTCAAACAAAACCCTGCTCCGGCGGGGTTTTTGTTTTTGCAAACGGAACGGCAGGACGAATGACCGTCCACGACGCTTTCCATAAACAGAAAGCGGCTTACCGTTCAGCTTCACACTATTCAAACAAAACCCTGCTTCGGCGGGGTTTTTGTCTCATTTGCCTGGCGCTACCAGCAGTGCAAACCACTCGGGATTAGTCTCCAGCGCACCGTCAAGCTCGGCCCATTTAATATTATGCGAAGTGACACCTTTTTTTATCTTTGTATTGATGATTTTTCTAACCTCATCAACATTGTCATGTTTTTTTGAAAAGTTATTACGATAGAGCCAGTCTTCTAATTCGTAGTGTTGCTGTTTGCTGGTGTTGACAAACTTATTGTCTTGCTTAGGCATATCGATCTTCCTTGTGATTTTGCAGTGCAATGATTGACTGATATTGACAGATTGATATCTGTTAAAGCCGCTTTAATATCTGTTTCAGCAGTATTTTGTGGTTATTAAACAGAGGCGGTTTTCATCATAAGGATTAGCCGCGCCGGATAGTTTGGCTTAAGTCATATGTCGGGATTTATGGACAAACTACTAATTTAAAAAGGCAGGGCGCAGTGCTGGCAGAAGCTCGGGCATTCACTGTTGTGGCGTTCACAGCGGTAAATCTATCACCAGCGCGCGTACGGGCGTTATCGCCACCAGGGTAACACTCTGCTCATCACGGAGAAACGCGCCATCGCCACAACTCAGGGTTACCTGCTGTAGCGACGGGGTGGCCGCTGTCAGCGAGCCATAAATCGATTGCAGGTAGGCGCGAGGTCCCTTTAATGGCAGGCGGTAATTCTCACCCGGCTTCAGCACCAGCTGATGAATCCACAGCTGCTGGCGAAGCTGCATGCTGCCAGCACTGCCGTCTGGCGAGGCAACCAGGGTGTAGGGTTGGCATTCCGCTATATTCAGCCGTTGAAACTGCGCGTTTTCCAGCTGTGGGCAGGCTTCCATCCACAGCTGCATACGGGTAAGAACCTGTTCTTTGCTGATGTTATGTTCGGAGTAGCTGACGCCGGGCTGGGTTGCCAGCAGCAAGGCTTCACCCGCCTGCGCCTGAGCATAATGTCCTTCGCTGTCGCGGTACTCTGCCGTACCCTGCAAAATCAGGTTGAGCACGTCGACCTTAGGGTAAGTTCGCGGTTGCAAACTGCTGCCGGGTGCCAGGACTTCCTGATTCAGTACGCGTAATGATGCGTAACCCAGTAGTGAGGGATCAAAGTAGTGGCCAAAAGAAAAGGTATAACGCGCTTGCAACCAGCCGTAATCAGCGGTGCCGCACTGTTGAGCGGTTCGACTATCAATCACAGGTATCTCCTTACAGGTCGGCGCTGCCAGCCGTTTCTTATTCTGTCATGGTAAGTTTCTGGACGCCGGATTGTTAGCCAGTTAATCTGCTGGCTATATTCAAAATTACTGACAGAGAATGACTATGGCTAAAGACCGTGCTCTGACGCTGGAAGCGCTGCGCGTTATGGATGCTATCGATCGTCGCGGTAGCTTCGCGGCGGCTGCAGATGAACTCGGCAGAGTGCCTTCCGCGCTCAGTTATACCATGCAGAAACTGGAAGAGGAGCTGGATGTGGTGCTGTTCGACCGCTCCGGCCACCGCACCAAATTTACTAACGTTGGCCGTATGCTGCTTGAACGCGGCCGCGTACTGCTGGAAGCGGCAGACAAATTGACCACCGACGCCGAGGCGCTGGCACGCGGTTGGGAAACCCATCTTACCATTGCCACAGAAGCGCTGGTGTCTAACGAGCTGCTGTTTCCACTGGTAGAAAAACTGGCGCATAAAGCCAATACCCAACTCTCGCTGGTGAAAGAAGTGCTGGCCGGAGCGTGGGAACGTCTGGAGCAGGGGCGCGCAGATATCGTTATTGCCCCGGATATGCACTTTCGCGCCTCGTCGGAGATCAACACCCGTAAGCTTTTTACCCTGATGAGCGTCTATGTCGCCAGCCCGGATCACCCTATCCATCAGGAACCGGAACCGCTGTCGGAAACTACACGCGTCAAGTATCGCGGTATTGCCGTAGCGGATACAGCGCGCGAGCGCCCGGTACTGACGGTAACGCTGCTCGACAAACAGCAGCGTCTGACGGTCAGCACTATTGAAGACAAGCACCGCGCCCTGCTGGCAGGATTAGGTGTGGGTACGATGCCCTATACGATGGTTGAAAAGGATGTTTCCGAAGGGCGCTTACGCGTGGTCAGTCCGGAATATAAACTTGAGGTCGATATCATTATGGCGTGGCGACGCGACAGCATGGGAGAAGCCAAGGCCTGGTGCCTGCGGGAGATCCCTAAACTGCTCGCCCGATGCCAGAGTTGCCCCCCCTGCAGCACTAAAGGCTAAGGAGACGGGTTTTCAGCGACCACTTGCTGAGCCTGCCCGATACCAGAGAAAGTGGTATAAGTCTGATAGTAGTAATGGCCGACGAACGCGATATAGCACAGCAGGACGACGGCGAGACAAACGGCAATAGTTTTGATCATGGCTCTGCTCCCCGGAAGCTTATTCGTATTGGCTGGTTGAGTCAGTAAAGATACGCGAGTGCTCACGGAGAGATGTGTGCCAGATCAACAAAAGGTGCATATTTTTGGGGTGCGGAAAAAATCGGCCCGCATGCCAAAACCGGCCTGTCTTCAGCGGGGAGCAGAGCAACGGTTAAAGCGGCGAACGCGCCCGTGAGGTGCGCCCCAGTGGCGAAGGGCCGATGGTGTTCGTTTAAGCGTCCACCGCCTGACGCGTTATCGTGCCCGCTGTCATAGCGAACGCCGTCAGCCAGTTGTCCGGTCACTTCTCACAAATACGCGACCTATTTTAAACCGCTGGCGTGTGGCAGTGCTGCCTTGACGGAAGATAACCGCCGGATAGTGTCCTTTGCCACGCCAGTACTTCCGGGCGAACAATAAAAAAAGGCAAGGATATGGAGATCCTCGCCCCGATGCAGCCACTGTAGCGGACTTACCCGTTTTTACCCAGCAGACGGTCGATGCTGAATGCGCCAGCACCGGTGATGCCGAGAAGCAGGAAGCCGCCGGCAATTGACAGATTTTTCATGAACATCAGCGAGTTCACGCCCTGAGCAAAGTCGGTATGGAAAATCAATGCCGTCAGCAGCGTGAATACTGCGATGAACAGCGCAGTAAAGCGCGTCAGAAAGCCGAACAGGATAGCCAGTCCACCGCCGAACTCGAGTAAAATAGTCAGCGGCAGGAAGAAGCCCGGCACGCCCATTGCTGCCATATACTGCTGTGTGCCGGCATAATCACTGATTTTTCCCCAGCCTGCGTAGATGAACAGAATGGGCATCAGGATGCGGGCGACTAATAAACCGGTATCTTCATATTTTTTCATGGTGTTCCCCAAACAAGAAATTGATGGTCATGCAGGTGGCATAACCTGACCAGGACCGTGCACGGGGCGGGTTAAGCGCCCAGTGCGATTCGTTATTGGAGATGATAGTTTGCTTACGGAAAGATTGTTAGCGAGATAATCTGTCGATGTTGTTCAAAAAATTGCAGGGAATGCAGCCGCACAGGGCGTGCGGCCAGCAACAGAGTCGATTAACGGCGGGGCAGGTAGTTACGAACCATGCGCCAGGTGCTCCATGCCCCTAAACCACGCCTGGCCCAGCGCGTGATCGTGCGGGGATTGCGCACGGACCAGATAGCCATCACCCCGCCGCCAAGCGCCAGCCAGCGTTTGGCGCTAAGCAGAGCCAGCCAGCCGTGATCGTAGCGTGCCGTACTGTCCAGCCAGGCGTTACGCCCGGCGCTCAGATCCAAACGCTGCTGCTGTATCTGGCGCAGCAGCTCGGCTTTACGCGCTTCACGCTTGCGGCTCATTAGTCACCCTCCAGCAGCTTGCGGTCTTCCGACAGCTCCTTACGTGTGGCACCTAACAGGGTGGAACGCCTTGATTTAATCAGCGTCCACAAGCCAAGGATCAGCGCCAGTGCAAAAAGCACCCCGGTAGTGATGGCCACCGCCATCAACCGATATTGCGCATCTACACCCCAGATAATCAGTACCATCAGGCTCATCAAACCAAATGCGGTAAACAGCATGGTCAGGCCCACCATCAGCAGCATCTGCAGCAGATTAGCTTTTTCCGCTTCAAGCTCCACAACGGCAAGCCGGACACGGGTTTCAACCATGCCCACCAGCGTAGTGATCAGGCGCTGTCCGATATTGATGACCCCCTTGCCGGGGCCGTGGCTTTGCGAATGATCGGCCATGTTAACGACGCGTCAGCAGCACGCCCAGTACCACCCCGACAGCAGCACCGACACCAACGCTGGTCCAGGGGTTATCGCGCACATAAACATCAGCACGCCCGGCCGCATCACGCGTTGTTTGCGCGATAAGGTCGCCGGAGTCGCTAAGACGCGCGCGGGTGTCTTTGAGTGCGTTCTGTGCCTTGTTGCGCAGCTTATCCAGTTCGGACCTGGATTTCTCACTGGAGGAACTCAGTACTTCTTCAAGGGTGTCCGCCAGGCTTTTCAGCTCGGCGCGCAAATTTTCTGAAGTGATATCTTTAGACATTGAAACTCCTCAAATTTTACTTAGTGATGTCGGGCAGAGACCTTAATAGGGTGCATCCAGCACTTTCTTTAGCTCGCGTTGAGCTTCAGAAAGTTTCTTTTCGCGCTTATCAATTTTTGCGCGGCTACCGCCTTTCGCTATTTCCTGCTGTAATTCATGTTTCCGTTCGGTCACTTTCTGCTCGTGCCGTCTGATCTTTTCCCGATGAGTTTTTTTCAGGTCAGTATCGCTACAGTTCGCCTGGATCTCCCTTAATGCCTGCTGTAAGCCAATAATGCGATGTTTATTGTCATGCTTTTGGGCCAGCTCTATCTCATGGTGAACGGCCTGCTCTTTCTGCTGGCAAAGCGTGCCGGCATGAGCGTAGGTGCCCAGAGAGAGCAGGCTGACGCTGAAGATGATATGTAATTTCATCGAAATATTGACCTTCCTTTTAAGCGATATCAACGAGTAATGATATCGGGTTCCTGAAACACGGTTACCATTAGGGTTGTCCGGTAAAGCATAGACAGAAAATGATGAAAGCTCAAAACCGGGAATAATATTAGCGCCAGCCCCTTCCGGACGCCGGGGCCTGCTGGCTAGCCGACAAATTGTGGAAGCAGGCTAATGCGGTTGATCCAGCTGGCTGCGCCCGGGCCTGGCTGATGTGCAATATCAAAGCTCTGCGCAAACAGCTTGCGCAGCACCCTTTCAGCCGCATAACTTTGCTCCGGTGAATCAAAGCGGATCACCAACGAATCTTGCTCCGGCGTAATGCTCTGGATGTGGATCCCTTGTGCGCTCAGTGTTTGGTAGACGTAAAAGCCGTCTGGCAATGAGACTCCCTGACGTGAAGCGCGGATTTGCAAAGTGCTGTCGTGACGAAACAGGGCGGGTATCATCGCCAGCCCTATCAGGGCGACAAAAGCCACAATCAGCCATGGCAACAAGCGCCGCCGTGGATCGCGCTTTTTAATTGAAGCAGTTGTCATGAGTTTCCTTTCTCATTATCTGACCGTTTTTTGCGCCATAACACATACAGCGAACCGCACAGGCCGAATACCAGCAGCACCAGCGGCAGCAACATCAGACAGAACATTAGCTGGTCTTCGTATTGTCGGAAAATTGGCGTTTTACCCAGCGCAAATCCGATTACGGTCAAAATCAGCACCCAAAGAAACGCGCTGACCCAGTTGAAGAACTGAAAGCGTGTATTACTCAGGCCGGAAAGGCCGGCGATTGTTGGCAGCAGCGTGCGAACAAAGGCGATAAAACGGCCAACCAGCAGCGCGGAAAGGCCATGACGGTGAAACATCTGGTGCGCCCGCTGATGATAGTGTGCGGGCAGATGTGACAACCATTTTTGTACCGTCACCGTATTTCCCAGCCATCTTCCCTGTATATAACTGACCCAGCACCCAAGGCTGGCGGCAGTCGTCAGGACAAGTAATGTCATGGTAAAGCTCATCGTTCCTTTAGCGATCAGCACGCCGACCAGAATAAGTAAACTGTCACCCGGCAGGAAAGCGGCTGGCAGCAGGCCATTTTCCAGAAACAAAATGATGAACAGTACCAGGTAGATCGCCCAAACCAGTGAGGGATCTGCAAGGGCGGCATAATCCTGCTGCCACAGGGCTTGTACGAGAGATTTAAAAATATCCATTAGTCGTCCTGAACATCATCGTTGGCCCCTTAAACGGCAATTTGCACACTTAATTAATCGTCTTGTTGGTTCATTATGCAAGTTAAGGGGCGGATAAAACGGTTGGCGCGTAAGAATCGCATCTTTTTTTTAATGGTGCTGAAAGGGTAAAAATAACGGCTAACTGTAACAAAATAACGCATGACAGGACAGTAAGAAACTCCTGACCAATGAAGTTTTACCGAGTTAGAAGGCCGTTGAAAGGAGTTTTACACAGGCTGACACAACTGAACGTATTTTAACCCAAATTAATATCGGCCAGGCAGATTATCGCTTTTTTTGCTTATCAGGGAGGGGATTGCGGATGAAGCCGGTGTTTTAAGCAATAATAGCAAGGAGTCATTGATGTTCTATTCCGGCATGGTGAGTATTTATTGCTTCAGATCGATGTTTTTCGCACCGTTGCTTATGACGCGGCGCACTCTGCGGCGGCCCCATGCCGGCGCTGAAGGCTATCGGGCGGCAGTGAGTTGAACAATGTTGGCAAAAGACGCCTCTTTATCCGGATTGAACGCGGATCGCGACAGATGTATGACATTGCAGGAGGCGGGTGTCTGCTTCGCTTTTCAGAGGAAATAGCGATAAGGTTTGGTGGTATTATGCCAGTGGCGCTTGAGGCTTTTAGCCTTATTGATGTTGCACTGATTCGGACATTGTGAGGCAGAATTAAGAAAGCCCCGTAGTTAATTTTCATTAATCCACGAGGCCATCTGCATGCCATACACATCCAGAATAGCCTCTTACCCGCCGCAAGGCAAGGATGAGAAGGCGATGAAACTGCCAGCGAACTGTCTTATCTGGTGCGTACTTATAGTGTGTGTCACGCTTTTAATATTCACATATCTGACACGAAAATCGCTCTGCGAAATTCGCTATAAGGATGGTTACAGGGAGGTGGCCGCTTTCATGGCTTACGAATCCGGCAAGTAGCAGCCTGAAGACGGGGTGCGATCCCCGTCTTTTACGATTGGTGATGTTCTGACAGGCTGCGAGCGCCGTTATGAAGGGCTTTCCGTTTTGCGGGAAGCCCTTTTGTTACATCAGAGGTGCGCTCTGTGCCGGGAAGCGCATTATCAGGCATTTTGCTCCAGTCTGCGTTCTTCCGCCATACAGGCTGCGGCGGTAAACAAAATATCCGCCGATGAATTTAGCGCGGTTTCTGCTGAATCCTGCAGGACGCCGATAATAAAGCCTACCGCCACCACCTGCATCGCCACTTCATTTGGGATCCCAAACATATTACAGGCCACCGGGATTAGCAGCAGTGAACCGCCCGCCACGCCGGATGCGCCGCAGGCACAAACCGATGCCACCAGGCTTAGCAGGATAGCGGTGCCGACATCAATATGGATGCCTAATGTATGTACCGCCGCCAGCGTCAGCACGGTAATGGTAATCGATGCTCCGGCCATACTGATGTTGGCTCCAATCGGTATCGATACCGTATAGGTGTCCTCGTCAAGACCCAGCTTCTTCGCCAGCGCCATATTTACCGGGATATTGGCGGCGGAGCTGCGGGTAAAGAAGGCGGTGACGCCACTTTCACGCAGGCAGGTAAATACCAGCGGGTACGGGTTACGGCGAATTTGCCACCACACCAGCAGCGGGTTACATACCAGCGCCATAAGCAGCATACAGCCAAGCAGCAGGCCGAGCAGGCTGGCATATTGCCACAGCGCGTTAAATCCGGTTGAGGCAAGAATAGAAGCGACCAGCCCAAAGATGCCGACAGGCGCAATGCGGATCACAATACGCACCAGGCGGGTAACCGCATCGGAGGCGTCGTTAAGAAAGGCGCGGGTACTGTCGCTGCTATGGCGGAAAGCGAAGCCCAGCCCAATTGCCCAGACCAGGATGCCGATGTAGTTGGCCTTCATCAGCGCTTCTACCGGGTTAGTGACCATGCTCATCAGCAGGCCACGCAGTACTTCGATAATGCCGGAAGGCGGCACGATCTCGCTACTGGCGGTTTGCAGCGTCAGGTTTTGCGGTAGCAGGTGGCTGGCCGCCACCGCCACCGCCGCGGCAAAAAAGGTGCTCAGCAGATAGAGCATGACAATCGGGCGAATATTGGTTTTCTGACCCTGCTGATGATTGGCAATGGAGGAGATAACCAGAACCAGTACCAGCAACGGCGCGACCGCTTTTAAGGCATTGACGAACAGCTCGCCAAGCAGGCCGACCGCCTGCGCATTGCTTTTCGATATCCAGGCGAAAGCAACGCCAGCCAGCAGCCCAACCATAATTTGTGTTACCAGGCTGCCGTGCGTCAGGCGCTGTATCAGCCCGTTGTTTTCTTTACTCATAATTTAAAATCGCTGTCATTATCGATGTTCAGCTGCCCACAGATGCCGGCAACATGAGGTGTTTGCCCGAAGGAGTATAAGGAAATGCTCTGACAGGGAAAGGGAAAATTGCGCGATTTTTGCCTGATGTGGCAAAAGACGCAGCAGAAAACAGCCCGTAATGGCGTAAGGGGCTGTTTTCGCTAACGGGCCATATTTTGCTCGCCCGGGGTCGCTGACGGCATGCAGCCGTGATTAACGCGTGGTTTCGGCTCGGGCGGCCTTGCGATCGCGGCGGTAGTTGACCCAGACGTTAATTAACAGCGTCAGCGCCAGAATACCCCCGACGATGCCAAGCGATATGGCAATTGGGATATGGTAAAAATCGACAATCAACATTTTTACCCCGATAAACACCAGAATCAACGACAGGCCATACTTCAGCATTGAAAAACGCTCTGCCACATTCGCCAGCAGGAAGTACATAGCGCGCAGGCCGAGGATGGCAAACAGGTTAGAGGTCAGTACGATAAACGGGTCGGTGGTCACGGCGAAGATCGCCGGAATGCTGTCGACTGCGAAGATCACATCGCTCAACTCCACCATAATCAGTACCAGCAGCAGCGGAGTGGCAAACAGCAGGCCGTTTCGACGCACGAAGAAGTGCTCGCCTTCGATTTTATCGGTCATACGCAGTCGGCCACGTAGCCAGCGCACCAGCGGTTTATCGCCGATGTCGCTATCATCCTCATTCGACAGCGCCATTTTGATCCCGGTAAACAGCAGGAACGCGCCGAACAGGTACAGCAACCAGCTAAACTGGGTGACCAGCCAGCTTCCGGCGAAGATCATGATGGTACGCAACACAATCGCGCCCAGCACGCCGTAAATCAGTACCCGGCGCTGCAATGCAGCCGGCACGGCAAAGTAACCAAACAGCATCAGCCAGACGAACACGTTGTCGACCGCCAACGCTTTTTCGATTAAATAACCGGTGAGGAATGCCAGCGCCTGAGTATCGGCGACTTCGCGCCCGACGGTGCCGGTGAGATACCACCAGAAGGCGGCATTGAATAACAGAGAGAGCGTCACCCATACCAGGGACCAGACCGCGGCCTGCTTCATGCTCATGGTGTGCGCACCGCGACGCCCCTGTAACAGCAGGTCAATCGCCAGCATAATAACGACAACGACAGCGAAGCTGCCCCAAAGTAGTGGCGTACCAACAGTATTCATAGCATATCCCGCGCAAAAAAAATGGCCAACGTCGGAAGACGGCAGCCACTCTGTTATTGCTGCTGTAAGCATGCCTCGCCTCCCGGCAAGGTCTCACTTACAACCTTTGTCGGTTGTTCAGTAACCGGACATCATGCGGATGTCGTATTGACGATTGACTGACGAAGAAGTTACTCCCCTTTGCCATAAGAAAGATAGGATGACGTGCGCCGAAGGTCAATATTCTTCAGTAATATTTAGACATATTTACATATTGCAACCAGCGGCACGGCAGCAATAGTCTGTTCCGATCGGCATTTTGCCCGGCGGTTATCGGATCCCCGGCGGCCGTTAGCGCCCGGCATCTGCCTGAGCAATTTGATTTTTCCGCTATCCTCTCACACGATAAAGCAAATTATTCTGAGGCAATTCGATGAGCTCACACAGCGGACATGCACTAAACTGGACCCGTATTCTGGTCGCTATCCCGGTTGGGCTGGTGGCCTCGCTGGTGACGCTGGCCTTTCGTGAAGCGATAGCCCTGCTTAATGGCCTGCTATTCGGTGGACAGGCTGATATTACCGAGGCGATACGGGTTTATCCCTGGTACTGCTGGCCGCTGATTGTCGGCGTTGGTGGTCTGATTGCCGGGTTCTTTCTGCGCTATGCCACGGCGATTGAGCAAAAGCAGACGCTGCGCACCGATTATCTGGACGTGATCAACGCCCGGCTGGATGCGGTGCCGGCCCGTACCTCGTTGTTTCGCGGGCTTTCTTCCCTTGCCAGTATTAGCAGCGGGGCATCCATTGGACGGGAAGGACCAATGGTGCAGCTTTCTGCACTGAGTGGGAGTCTGATGGGGCGCTGGCTGTTTAAAAAGCTGGCGTTGAAAAATAGCGATGTGGTGGCGATGGCCGCCGCCGCCGGCTTGTCTTCGGTTTATCATGCGCCGCTGGCTTCGGCGATATTCGTCGCGGAAATCGCTTTCGGGATCGCGGCAATGCAGCGGTTGATCCCGCTGATTATCTCTTCCGGCGTAGCGGTATTGACCATGTGGTCGCTGGGTCACGGTTCGGCTATCTACCCGTTTTCCCACGGCCAGTTTGAACTGACGCCGGGCAACATGGCGTTGACCATTGCCATTGGGCTGCTGGCAGGTTTGCTGGGCTGGGGGATGACCGCGCTGATAAGCCACAGCAAACGGCTGTTCGCCCCGCTGCGTTGTCTGCCGCTGCGTCTGGGCCTTGGTGGCCTGCTGGTTGGGGGGCTGGCTGTCGGCAGTAGCCAGATCCTTGGCAACGGCTATGAGGTGATTGTGCGCATTATGGCTGGCGGTTTCCTGTTGCCGATGCTGCTGACGTTGCTGTTGCTTAAAATGCTGGCAACGGCAATTTCCGTCGGTTCCGGTGCCGTGGGTGGGCTGTTTACTCCGGCACTGTTGATCGGTGCATTGATGGGCAGCGTGGTAGCGCTGCTGGCGGTAAAAGCCGGGCTGCCTGTAAGTAACGTTGCGGTGTTTGCGGCGATCGGCATGGGCGCGCTGCTGGCCGCGGTCAGTCAGGCACCGTTGATGGCGATGCTGATGGTACTGGAGATGACGCTAAACAGCAGCCTGTTATTCCCGGCGATGATCGCCAGCGTACTGGCTTCGATGACGGTGTATCGCCTGCACTCCGGCAGCACCTATGCCGTTGTCAGCAGTCATTTTAGCCGCTCGGACGCCAAGTTCGACTTCGACAATGGCGTTGTATCACAATTTATTGTTTCCGGCGCGGCGTTGACACCGCAGGACTCGGTGGGGAAAGCGTTGGCGGTCAGCTCACTGAAGCGTGAGCGCTTTGTATATGTGATCGATGACCAGGGGCAGTTCCTCGGCGCCGTTTCAATTCACGATATCTCCCACAAGGTGCTGGATAAGGAGATCGCGCTGACCTCCCCGGTTAGTTGCGTGATGGATGCGCATTTCCCCATTATTTATGCCGGGCAGACCATCAGAGAAGGGTGGGAAGCTTTCGCTCAGGTCACGCTGGAGCGCCTGCCGGTACTGAATAATGCGCAGGAAAAAAAGTATCTCGGCGCGCTGACAAAAACCAGCCTTATTCAGCAGGCGCAGGATTTTATCTGATGTGCACCGTCTGCCAGCCATAAGCTCCGAACGCGATCGGCCACCGGGCTGTATGGTTTTGACACCCCCAGCCCGCAATATGCAGCTGAAGTTATTGCTATAGCTGCCAAACACGGGCTGATTATTCGTGGTGCACGCTACGGTAAAAGCAACGCGCTAAAAGTTCGTCCTCCTCTGATCTGTACCCGGGAACACTTGCAGGAAATTCTTACCAAGCTGGATGCAACATTTAATGAAATCCAGCAGTCTCCTGTTTACCAAGCGGAGGTTGCATAATGCAGGCGCTTAAATATATCCGTCCATGGCATGTTGAAATTGCTGATATACCGCCGCTGACGTGTTCAGCACCGGATGATGTGATTGTCGACGTCGACGTCTGTGGCATTTGTGGTACTGACGTTGGCATCATTAGCGGCGATTATCCTGTAGCGCTGACAGGTACCACGCTTGGGCATGAAACCAGCGGCGTGGTGACCAGCGTGGGTGAAAGCGTCACTCAGTTTAAAGTGGGTGATCGAGTGGTTGTCAATCCGACTTACTCCTGTCAGCAATGCCGGATGTGCCAGACCGGTAACCCTAACCATTGTGAAATGAAGATCGGCACTGAAGCCGGCGTATCTGCTGATGGGGCTTTTGCAGGTCAGTATCGCGCGAAGGAAGGTTTTTTACGTAAGCTGGATGACCATGTCAGCATGCAGGCGGCAACGCTTACCGAACCGTTAAGCTGCACGATTACCGGGGTGGATAAGCTGGCAATAACCCACACCAATATCCGTGCAGCCGTCGCCGGTGCCGGTCCAATGGGGATGCTCTATTTATGGGTACTGCATCAGCGCGGCGTCGAGGCATTGATGGTAGAAAAGAATCCTCACCGTTATCAGTTTGCCCGTAATAATCTGCCACCTGCCGCGCGCATTTATGACGATTTTGAGCAGGCTCTTGAACAGAAATACGGATCCCGCAACGGCCAGATCGACCTTGTGGTCGATACCACCGGCCAGTTGACCGAACTGGTTTTCGAGCATCTTGCTCCCGGCGGCAAATTATTGAACGTGGCGCTAAAGGATAAACACGCAACCCTCGACATACTGAAAATTGCCGATAAGAGCCTGTCAGTGATCGGTTCGATTGATTCTCTGAACAATAGCTTTGAACGCGCCTACCTTATGATCCGTGATGGGTTGATCCCCGCCGATCGTCTGATAAGCCATGAAATCGACTTTGCCGATTACCAATATGCTTTCCGACGGGTTGGCTGCGACATTGCCAATAAGACAATGGCCCCGCCAGAAGCAGCAAATTGTAAAGTACTGATACGAATGGGTAAAAGGAATTAACAGAGTGAACATAACTTCTCTGACCGTGATTTTTGATATTGACGGTGTGATCGTTGATAGCGAAAAGCTGCATTACGAGGTGCTGCAAGCATGGGTACCCGGGCAGATTCAGCATTATACGCCGCAGCAGCTTATAGGACTTAGCCTTGAGGAAACGCTCAGCTTTATCGGTATCGCCGCTTGTTCCCATCCCGATATCATTGCGCGGGTGGTTGATACCTATAAAGACCTGCTCACCCCACAGGCCTTGCGCCCGGGCGTGCGCGATCTGATCCACAGGCTGCATCGGCAGGGCATCGCTTTTGGCTTTGTTTCCACCGCGCCACGGCATATATGCCTGGCTAATCTGGCGCTGCTCCAGCTGGATGCGCCCGTCCAGCTGATTGGAGGAGACGACATCGCGCGTACCAAGCCGTTCCCCGATCCCTATCTGGAGATGCTCAGCCGACTCAACGCCGATGCAAAGAAAACGGTGGTGATTGAAGATACTGACCTGGGCATTGCGGCGGCTCATCAGGCAGGTATCGCGCAGATATATGCATGGCCTCATGCGCTCTCTGACCAGCAGCAATATCTGCAAGCTTCTGCGGTCATTGCCTCTCTGCAAGATATCGCTGAATTCTCTCAGCTAAACTTAATTCAATGACCCATTCCCCCACTTTATCGTGGGGGTATAAGGATATGTTTGTGACTGAAAAAGATGCCATTCCCCTTATCAACAAACCGATTGCCGCCACGCGCAAAGCCTTTTTCATCGCCGGTTTTTCTCTGGCAAGCTGGGCTCCGCTTATCCCGCTAACGAAAGAGCGCCTGCAGGTGGATAATGGCATGATGGGGGTGATCCTGTTAGCTTTTGGCCTGGGATCGCTGGTCATGATGCCTTTATCCGGGATGTTGGCTGCCCGCTTCGGCTGTCGCCGCGTTTTTACGCTGGCGCTGCTGTTGGTGTTAGTTACGCTGCCGGCGTTAGTGACATTGGATAGTATTGTGCCGCTGGCGCTGGCGCTTTTTTGCTTTGGTGCCGGAATCGGTGCCATGGATGTTGTGGTCAATATTCATGCCGTGATCACCGAGAAATATGCGCAAAGACCGATAATGTCCGGATTTCATGCACTTTTCAGCCTGGGGGGCATTGCCGGTGCTGCCGTCGTCAGCGCACTGCTGTCCTGGGAAGTGCCACCGCTCAAGGTCGTGGCGATCGTCATGGCGCTGTTGGCATCGATCATGCTGTTTGCCTGGTCTGGCCTGATGGATGAGGCGGAACGCCGCAAGACGCCTTTTTTTGTGTTGCCAAAGGGAGCCGTACTTCTGCTGGGACTGCTGTGCTGCGTCGCCTATATGATGGAAGGTTCCATGCTGGACTGGAGCGGGATCCTGCTTATCAGTCAGCATAGCATCGATCTTCGCCAGGCCGGGCTGGGATACACGCTCTTCGCTATCACCATGACTTCAGGGCGTTTGCTGGGTGACAAGGCGGTTGAAAAACTGGGGGCGAAGAAGATCTTTATTGGCAGTGCGATGCTGGCCACCGCGGGATTTATCGTGCTTATTGTCAGTCATACGCTGTTCATCACCGCGTTGGCATTTCTGTTGATTGGTCTTGGCGTTGCCAACATTGCACCGATGCTGTTTACTGCTTCAGGGCAGCAAAAGGATATGCCGGATGCGCTAGCGGTTGCTGCGGTTTATACCCTCGGCTATTCAGGAATATTAGTCGGCCCCGCACTTATTGGCTTCGTTGCTCATCTTTCCTCTTTGATTGGCGCATTTGTTTTTGTCAGTCTGCTTTCAATCATTCTGCTCATTGTTTCAGGCAGGGTCAGATTAACGGCTCAGGGACAATAAGCGTACCGGTAGCCTGGCGCAGGCAGGCTAGCGGTACCCATCAGCAAGCTTGATTATTGATTAGCCTGCACGCCCCTCCAGCGCCTGTGCCGTAAGCCACAGTCGGGTATCGAACTCGAGCTGATGGTATTGTGGCTCCATATGGCAGCACAGCTGGTAAAACGCTTTGTTGTGATCCTTCTCTTTAATGTGCGCCAGTTCATGTACTACGATCATACGCAGAAATGCCTCCGGGGCCTGCTTAAAGATGGTTGCGACGCGGATTTCAGCTTTAGCTTTGAGTTTGCCGCCCTGAACGCGTGATATCGCCGTATGCAGCCCCAACGCGTGCTTCATCACTTTAATTTTGCTGTCGTAGATGACTTTGTTCAGCGGTGGTGCATTGCGTAGCGCCTGATTTTTTAAATTCAGCGCGTAGTCGTACAGCGCTTTGTCGCTGGTGATACTGTGCATCGCGGGGTAACGCTGGCTGACAACTTTTTTCAGCCGCTGCTGTTCAATCAGGGTGCGCACCTGAGACAGCAGCGATTCAGGGTAACCTTGCAGGTAAATAAGCGATGACATACTGACTCCGGTGAAGAAAAACGTTTACTGTACGCCCGTTTTGGGGGATAAAACGCGGGAATTTTACCACTAAGGTGATCCCATGAGCCAACTTGAACTGAGCAACCGCATGCTGACGCTGCATCGCTTTCCCCAAATGCGCGAAGAAAGCCCGTTGCAGGCGTGGGATGCGGCCGATGAATACCTGCTTAACCAGCTGGGGGATGCCCCGGTCAACGGCCCGACGCTCATCTTCAATGATACCTTCGGCGCGCTGGCGTGCGCGCTGGCGGGGGAGGACGTCTGGAGCATCAGCGACTCCTGGTTGAACCAGCAGGCTACCCGGCAGAATCTGGCGCTGAATCAGCTCGACGAGGGCGACGTGCGGCTACTTGATAGCCTGGCTCCTCTGCCCGCGGCGCCGGCGCGGGTGCTGATAAAAGTGCCAAAAACTCTCGCACTACTTGAACATCAGCTGCGTGCGCTGCGCGCAGTAGTCACGCCAGAAACGCAAATCATCGGCGCCGGTAAAGCGAAAGAGATCCACACCTCGACCCTGCAGCTGTTTGAAAAAGTGCTTGGCCCGACCACCACCTCGCTGGCCCGGAAAAAGGCGCGCCTGATCTACGCCTCGTTCAGCAAACCCGAACTGCAACACAGCGAGGTGATAACCCGCTGGCCGCTGGACGGTACGCCCTGGCAAATTCACAATCACGCCAACGTGTTTGCTCGCGGCAGCCTGGATATCGGTGCGCGTTTCTTTATGCAGCATCTGCCGGAAAATATCGACGGCGAAATCATCGATCTCGGCTGCGGCAACGGCGTGATTGGTTTAATTGCCCTGCAACAGAATCCGCTGGCGCAGATCCACTTCCTTGATGAATCCTATATGGCGGTCGCATCCAGCCGTCTGAACGTCGGGCTAAATTGCCCCGACGATCTGGCACGCTGCGAGTTCCGGGTGAACAATGCGCTGGCCGGCTATCCCTCGGACCGCCTGCATGCGGTGCTGTGCAATCCGCCCTTTCACCAGCAGAACGCGGTCACCGATCATATCGCCTGGCAGATGTTCCGCGATGCCCGCCGCTGCCTGCAGTACGGTGGCGAGCTGCGTATCGTCGGTAATCGTCATCTCGACTACTACCACAAAATGAAGAAGCTGTTTGGGAACTGCACCACTGTGGCGACGCAGCAGAAGTTTGTGGTGCTGCGTTCGGTGAAAATGCCTTAGGCGATCGGAGTGGCGAGGGGAGGGGCCGGACAACAAGGCAGCGCCGTTGATCCATCCTCAGGCACGCAGTCAAATCGCTAAACCAAGCCGGGTGCCCTGGGCAATGGCCCGCCGTGCATCAAGTTCGGCGGCAACATCTGCCCCGCCGATGATATGGAGCGGCAGACCAAAAGCCAGCAGATCCTTTTCCAGTTCCCGCTGCGTATCCTGCCCGGCGCAGATCACCACATTATCGACCGCCAGCAGCTGCGGTTCGCCGTTGCGGACAATATGCAGGCCATCGTCGTCAATGCGTTGATAGCGTACGCCGCCCCACATCTCTACCCCATGCTTTTGCAGGCTGGCGCGGTGGATCCAGCCGGTGGTTTTCGCCAGCCCGGCACCGGGTTTGCCCTCTTTGCGCTGCAACAGCCAGATCTGACGTGCATGCCGGGGGGGCTGCGCGGGCAGCAGCCCCCCCGGCTGCTTCAGGCTGCGGTCGATGCCCCATTCCTGACAAAAGCGGCTGATATCCAGACTGGGTGACGGGCCGCTGACGGCGAGGTATTCAGCTGTATCGAAGCCAACGCCCCCGGCACCGATAATGGCTACGCGCTGGCCCAGCGGCTTTTTATCGCCAATCACGTCCAGATAACTGAGTACCGAAGGATGACCGATCCCCGGAATGTCCGGCGTGCGTGGCACGATCCCGGTTGCCAGCACTACTTCATCGAAGCCGATTACATCCTCTGGTTTTACGCGGTGGTTGAGCCGTTGGGTGATGCCGTGAAGCGCCAGCTGGCGGCGAAAGTAGCGCAGCGTTTCGCTAAATTCTTCTTTACCGGGAATTTGCCGGGCGATATTAAACTGGCCGCCGATTTCCGCGTGCGCATCAAACAGCGTGACCGCATGTCCGCGTGCCGCGGCGTTAACGGCAAACGCCAGCCCGGCCGGCCCGGCACCGACCACCGCCAGATTTTTCCGCTGGCGCGCCGGGCGGCTGACCAGTACCGTTTCGTGGCAGGCGCGCGGGTTGACCAGGCAAGAAGTGAGTTCACCGACGAAGACGCGATCGAGGCAGGCCTGATTGCAGCCGATGCAGGTATTAATTTCGTCGCTGCGCCCCTCGCTGGCTTTCAGCACGAACTCGGCGTCGGCGAGAAACGGGCGCGCCATTGACACCATATCGGCACAGCCTTCATCGAGCAGCGCCTGGGCGACAGCAGGATGATTGATGCGGTTGGTGGCAATCAGCGGGATGTTGACATGCGGCCTGAGAATTTGCGTTACCCAGGCAAAGGCAGCACGCGGCACCGAGGTGGCAATCGTCGGGATACGCGCTTCATGCCAGCCGATACCGGTATTGAGCAGCGTGGCGCCCTGCTGTTCCAGCGCTTGTGCCAGGCGGATAGTGTGATCCAGCGTGCTGCCCTGTTCCACCAGGTCCAGCATCGACAGGCGGAAGATGATGATAAACGCCGGCCCGGTAGCTGCGCGCACCGCCCTGAGGATCGCCAGCGCAAAACGCTGGCGGCGTACTTCATCGCCGCCCCATTCGTCGTTGCGCTGATTAGTATGCTCCACAAGGAACTGGTTAATTAAATAGCCTTCAGAACCCATTATTTCCACGCCATCGTAGCCTGCCTGCCTGGCCAGCGCAGCGCAGCGAGCGTAATCAGCAATCAGACGCAAAATGTCTGTATGGCTTAGCTGACGCGGGCAAAACGGGTTGACTGGCGCCTGGATCGCGGACGGGGCGACCAGCCTGGGCTGAAAACTGTAGCGCCCGGCGTGCAGGATCTGCATGGCGATTTTCCCCCCGGCCCGGTGCACTGCATCGGTCACCAGGCGATGCGGTGCCAGCTGTGAAGGGGCATTCAGCACTGACGCCCCGGCGCTGACCACGCCTTCCACCGCTGGCGCAATACCGCCGGTCACGATCAACGCCACCCCGGCGCGGGCGCGCTCGGCATAGAATGCCGCCAGCCTTGCAGGCCCGTCAGGATGCTCTTCCAGCCCGGTATGCATCGATCCCATCAGAAAACGGTTTTTAAGCTGGGTGAAACCCAGGTCCAGCGGGGTAAACAGTGATGCGCTCATGGTCGGCAATCCTGAAGTGGTCGGATGAGTTCAACTGTAGCGGGCAAACGAGCAGGGTGAAAGACAGGATTAGCGCTTTGTGATGAATGCCACTGATTGGTAGCAGGGCGTAAGGACAACCTGCTTCGGGTTATCTGTAACATCAACTTTAGCGATCTCAGTCACGGTTCTGCCAATGCAACCCCGTTTCGCCAACAGGCTACAGAGCGTTATTGCTACTGGGATCTACACTTATCACCATCACGCAATTCTGCATCATTAGCGGTGATTATCGCCAGCATGCCGGGTTCAGCGAAACGGCCCCGCGCCTTGCCGCTGACCCGACACCGCTCGCCAGAGTGCAACTGACTTTCAAAGGATAACCATGACATCTCTTTTCTCACCCGAAAACCAACGGAAACCGATCAGCGGCGCTGTCCGCGGCATCGGGTTGCTGATGGCTCAGGGGCTGGCGCAGCAGCGATGCGTCATGCCGCCCGCCAACAGGGCGCTTGCGCTGCTGCCGCGGAGCTGCAATGGCAAGGCATTGACCCACACGCCGAGGCGTTTAACGTCACCCAACCCGGTAAGGTCAACGCCGCCGGACAAGTGCATCTCGTTTGTTTTACAGGTAACGATCTGACAAGGTTGCACGGAAAGAAATCTGCCATTAGAAGGGCTAAGCGTTGACATATTATGTGCAGCCCGATTATCTAATGTAAATTTGTTTAAATAGCTCCAGATTAACTGACATTTATTGATTACACAGGCAACTAACTAATATATTTCATGGCGCTTATGCTCATCGTTTCACCCTCCTTATTCAATGGTCATCCATGGTTTAAAACCGTTATGAAATAGTTGTAAATTTAAAAAAAATATTTTTTTTGATTGAATGTTAACCGAGGCTTAATTTTTAATTGTATGAAAAATAGCGAAATTTGATCTTGCCTGTGCTTGCGTCGCGCCCGAACTAAGTTTAGTTTACTCAATGTCAGACTGGACTGAACGCATGCAAAAAGACGGCATAATTAATTTAAAAAAAATATACCCATCAAACTTAGGACTATTCCTAATCGCATTTTATTGATCTAAGTGTTAAAACTTATTTCTCAGTTATTTGAATATCTGTTTCTGGAAGAGAGATTATATCTTGAGGACACTCAAACCCCTGTTAGCTAAAAACCGCAGTTGGGCATTACAGCGACAGCAGCGTCATCCACAATATTTTCAGCAAAATGCAGAAGGCCAGCAGCCACATTCATTATGGATTGGCTGTTCCGACAGCCGGGTTCCGGCAGAAGTTCTGACTAATTCGCACCCGGGCGAGCTGTTTGTGCATCGTAATATCGCCAATATGGTCGTCAGCAATGACGATAATTTTATGAGCGTATTGCAATATGCCATCGAATATTTGCAGGTTTCGCGCATTGTCCTTTGTGGACACTATGGCTGCGGCGGCGTGCAGGCGGCGCTGACGCTGCCGGATCTGCCGTTAAATGATGAGAATTCAGCGCTGGCAAGGCGTATCACCCTGTTGCGCGAAGCGCTGTCCGTCCAGCTCGCTGCGCCCAATGCGCAAGAGGACGATGTTGCTCGTCTCAATCGCCTTGTCGAAGCCAATGTACTGGCGCAGTTCAGCCAGCTGGTGCAAACCGTGCCGGTGGTTAACGCGTGGCGTAAAGGAGCCGATCTTGACGTATTTGGTTGCGTTTACGACCTGCACAGCGGACATCTGAAAGAGCTGGTTCAGCAACAGTCAGAGGGGGGTTGCACGTGAATCTACAAACCTTGCGCCGGGACATTCCCGCGGGATTAGTGGTGTTTCTGGTTGCCTTGCCGCTGTGCCTGGGGATTGCCCAGGCCAGCGGTCTGCCACCGTTTGTCGGGCTGCTGACCGGCGTGGTTGGAGGCCTGGTGGTCACCACTTTCAGCCCATCCAGGTTCGCTGTCAGTGGCCCGGCGGCAGGGCTGGTCACTATTGTCACCGGCGCGATTGAAACGCTCGGTTCCTTCTCTGCACTGCTGCTGGCGCTGATCGTGGCCGGCGTACTGCAATTCTCGCTGGGCGTGGTACGCGCGGGGCGATTTATCAGCCTTGTGCCGGGCAGCGTGATCAAAGGAATGCTGGCGGCTATTGGCATCCTTCTGATTATCCAGCAAATTCCGGTTGCTCTTGGCGCAGCGGGTGAAAACGATTTGGCCTCGTGGCTGACCGGCAGTGCACTGAATATCTCTTTACCCGCGATGGCGGTCGCGCTCAGTGGGTTATTGGTTCTCTGGCTGTGGACGACGTCGGCGGTGAAAAAAAATCGCTGGCTGGGCTGGATGCCAGGCCCGCTGATGGCGGTGCTGCTTGGCTGCGTGGCCACCGTTCTCGGCGGGCGTCTGTTTCCTGAATTAGCGAGCAACCTTCCGCGCATTTCATTGCCTGCATTTGACAGCATCACATCGCTGGCCGGTGAGTTGCAGCGCCCTGACTGGATGGCCTGGCAAAACCCGGCGGTGTACATGGTGGCCGTCACGCTGGCCCTGGTCGCCAGCCTGGAAACCCTGCTCAGCCAGGAGGCGTTGCAGAAAATACGTCTGCAGCATCCGGCACCCTCGCCGGACAAAGAGCTACGCGCCCAGGGGCTGGGTAATGCGCTGTGCGGTTTCCTCGGCGGTCTGCCGATCACTGCGGTGATCGTGCGCAGTTCGGTGAACGTGGGCGCCGGGGCGCAGAGTAAGCTGTCCATTTTGATCCACGGCTTGTTATTGCTGATTTGCGGCCTGTGGTTCAGTGGCTTACTGAATGCCATCCCGCTCGCCAGCCTTGCTGCGGTACTGTTATATACCGGCTACAAGCTGGCATCTCCGCGGCTGTTCGTGTCGCAAATTCGTCAGGGGGCGCAGCAGTCGGTGCCTTTCCTCGCCACCGTTGGCGGCATTTTGATCTTCGGTATGCTGGCGGGGATTGCGATTGGCCTTATCACGCAAGTCCTGTTCAGTACCTGGCGCAGCCAGCGTAATGCGATGATGCTGACGCAATATGACGATCATTACGTACTGCGCTTCCAGCAAAACCTGAACTTTATGCATAATCCTCGTCTGAAAGGCCTGCTGGCGCAGATCCCGGAAAACAGCGTGGTGATCGTTGACCACGACAATGCAGAATATCTTGACCCGGATGTGACTGCGGTGCTGCAAGAATTTGGCGATGAGGCGCAACAGCGGGGTATCCAGCTCACTCACTGGCCGGTTAAGCTGGCGTAAAAAGCGTGCAGCAAGAGATAAGGCCACGGCAGCAGAGTGGCCTTTTTGCTGCCCGGCCCCTGATTGGGGGTATATTATTAAGGCTTTACGATTGAGAAGATGGCAACCTGATGACCGATTCCTCCCCGTTAAACCCCGTCTTCGATGGCCATAACGACCTGCTGCTGCATCTGTGGCTGAACCACCCGGAAAACCCTGCCGAGGCCTTTTTCAACCGGCGTCTTAGTGGTCATCTCGATTTTAGCCGTATGCGGCAGGGCGGTTTTGCCGGTGGGCTGTTTGCCGTATTCGTGCCGCCCTCAGATTACGTGGCAACGTTCCACGGACGGGACGCGCAGCAGGAAGCGTTGCGCCACGATGCGCTGGCGATCACTGCAAGCCAGATTGCCATCCTGCAACAGCTTGCATCGCAGTCGGGCGGGCGGGCGAAGATCTGCCGCAGCGCCAGCGAAATTGAGCAGTGCATGGCCGGCGGCGTACTGGCGATGGTGATGCATATTGAAGGGGCGGCAGCGCTGGATGGCGACCTGAGCCAGCTCGATCGCTGGGTGGATGCCGGACTGCGCAGCATCGGGCCGTTCTGGAACCTTCCCAACCGTTTTGGTTTTGGCGTCAGCGGCAGTTTCCCCGGTTCGCCAGATAGCGGGGAGGGGTTGACCGCAGCAGGAAAACAGCTTATCCGCCTGTGTAATCAGCGTCGGCTGATGGTCGATGTTTCACATATGAATGAAAAGGCGTTCTGGGATACCGCCAGACTGAGTAATGCTCCGCTGGTAGCAAGCCATTCAAACGTGCATACCCTGTGCCCGCAACCCCGCAACCTGACAGACGATCAGCTGGCAGCGATCGCCTACAGCGACGGGCTGGTGGGGCTGAACTTTGGTACTGCATTTCTGCGCAGCGATGGCAAGCGTGGCGGCGATATGCCGCTAAGCGTGATGGTCCGGCACCTTGATTACCTGCTGGAAAAGCTGGGGGAAGACCGCGTGGCGTTTGGTTCAGACTTCGACGGGGTCCACCTGGCGGATGATATCCGCGATGTCAGCGGATTGCCCCGGCTGCTGGCCGTACTGCGCGGTGCGGGTTATAGCGAGCCGCTGTTGGCAAAGCTGTGCCGCGCGAACTGGCTAAGGATCCTGCGAAAAACGTGGGGAAATTAATTGGTTAATTTTAAAAAAAGTGGTCCGGTTAGCATAATCTGCTCAAAGTACAGGGTTGATATCGATTTATCATCAGTGCAATCTGTCCCGCTACGTTATTAACTTCGATAATGTAGCTATTTTGGTCAACATTGAAGACTTGAGCTTTTTTTACACCTGAGGAAATGATAATGCAGTGGACTAAACCAACGTTTATCGATATGCGTCTGGGGCTGGAAGTCACGTTATATATATCTAATCGTTAACCCCTCGCCTTATCACAATGTGAATAACGCTGGCTAAAACGGTGATGCCTGTGGTTAAGCCCAGGCATTTTTTCATTCCCTTTCCCGGTTAACCCATGAAAATCAAAGTTCTCGGATCTGCGGCCGGCGGCGGTTTTCCGCAATGGAACTGCTATTGCCCTAATTGCCAGGGCGTGCGTAACGGTAGCATCCGCGCCACGGCCCGCACCCAGTCTTCCATCGCGGTCAGCGATAACGGCAGCGACTGGGTGCTTTGCAACGCCTCGCCCGATATCTGTCATCAGATTGCTGCCAACCCCGAACTTCATCCACAGGGTAAGCTGCGCGGTTCGGGAATTGGCTCCATCATTCTTACCGACAGTCAGATCGATCACTGCACCGGCTTGCTGAATCTGCGAGAAGGTTGCCCACATCATGTGTGGTGCACAGCAGAGGTGCACGCGGATCTGACCAGTGGTTTTCCGATCTTCACCATGCTGCAACACTGGAACGGTGGACTGGTGCATCATGCTATTCAGCTCGCGCAGCCTTTTTCCGTCGCGGTGTGTCCGGCGTTGCGGTTTACTGCTATTCCCATCCTCAGCAACGCCCCACCTTACTCACCGTATCGCGGGCGTCCGCTTCCCGGACACAATATCGCGCTGATGATCGAAAATACCGCCAGCGGCAGCAAACTGCTGTATGCCCCCGGTTTGGGCGAACCAGATGCGCAGCTGTTGGATTTGATGTCGCAGGCCGACTGCCTGCTGGTTGACGGTACGCTGTGGCAGGACAACGAGCTGGCAAATACCGGCGTTGGGCGCAACACCGGCCGCGATATGGGCCACCTGGCGCTGGATGAAGATCGCGGGCTGATGGCGCTACTGGGCGATCTGCCCGCACCGCGCAAGATCCTGATCCATATTAATAATACTAATCCGATCCTTGATGAATCCTCCGCCGAGCGTCTGGCGTTGAGCGCACGCGGCATCGAGGTCAGCTACGACGGCATGAGCATAGAACTATGACCCAACCGGCATTGATGACTCCACAACAGTTTGAACAGGCGCTGCGCGCTCGCGGCGCTTACTACCATATTCATCACCCGTACCATATCGCTATGCATAACGGCGAGGCTACGCGTGAGCAGATCCAGGGCTGGGTGGCGAACCGCTATTATTACCAGACCCGTATTCCTTTGAAAGACGCCGCGATTATGGCGAACTGCCGGGATGCGTTAACCCGGCGTAAATGGGTACAGCGTATTCTCGACCATGATGGCCAGGGCGACAGCGAGGGCGGTATCGAAGCCTGGCTGCGGCTTGGTGAAGCCGTTGGCCTGGATCGTGATGTGCTGCAGTCAGAGCAGCGGGTGCTGCCCGGCGTGCGCTTTGCCGTTGATGCCTACGTTTCCTTTGCCCGCCGTGCCGTCTGGCAGGAAGCCGCCTGTAGCTCACTGACTGAACTGTATGCCCCTGAAATCCATCAGTCGCGTCTCAACAGCTGGCCGCAGCACTACCCGTGGATCGAGGAAGAGGGCTACGGCTATTTCCGTGGTCGCCTGGGCCAGGCCCGGCGCGATGTTGAACATGGTTTACAGCTGGCGCTTGAGTACTGCAACAGCGTTGAAAAACAGCAGCGTATGCTGGAGATCCTGCAATTTAAGCTGGATATTTTGTGGAGCATGCTGGATGCCATGACCATGGCGTATACACTTAACCGTGCGCCTTATCACACCGTGACCGATCAACCCGTCTGGCATAAAGGAAATCTGCTGTGAAATGTGACCAACGCATTCCCATATTCCGCCGTGGATATCGTCTGCAATGGGAAGAGATGCAGAATTGCCATGTCATCCTCTATCCCGAAGGGATGGCTAAACTCAACGACAGCGCAACGATGATCCTCGAACTGGTGGATGGTCAACGCTCGCTGGCTGATATCGCCCGTACGCTGAATGTGCGGTTCCCGGACGCGGGTGGCGTTGATGATGACGTCACCGATTTCTTTGCCGCCGCGCGTGAACAGAAGTGGATAATTTTCCGTGAACCCAGCTGAATCACCGATCAAACCGCCGCTCTGGCTACTGGCGGAGCTGACCTACCGCTGCCCGTTACAATGCCCGTATTGCTCCAACCCGCTTGACTTTGCACGGCAGGAAAAAGAGCTGACGACTGCCCAGTGGATCGACGTCTTTAAGCAGGCGCGGGCGATGGGCGCGGTACAGATTGGCTTTTCGGGTGGCGAACCGCTGGTGCGTAACGATCTGCCCGAGCTGATCCGCAGCGCGCGCGATCTCGGTTTCTATACCAACCTGATTACCTCCGGGATCGGCCTGACGCAGAAGAAGATCGACGCCTTCGCCGAAGCGGGACTGGATCATATTCAGATCAGCTTCCAGGCCAGCGATGAAACCCTGAATGCGGCGCTGGCCGGATCGACAAAGGCATTTCAACAAAAGCTGGAGATGGCGCGTGCGGTTAAAGCGCACGGCTATCCAATGGTGCTGAATTTTGTGCTGCATCGCCACAATATCGACCAGCTTGACCGCATTATCGAGCTGTGCATCGAACTGGAAGCCGATGATGTCGAGCTGGCAACCTGCCAGTTTTACGGCTGGGCGCAGCTCAACCGCGAGGGACTGCTGCCTACCCGCGACCAGCTGGCACGCGCCGAGGCGGTGGTGCACCACTACCGCGAGAAGATGGCCGCCAGCGGTAATCTGGCCAATCTGCTGTTCGTCACCCCGGACTATTATGAAGAGCGGCCTAAGGGCTGCATGGGCGGCTGGGGCGCGATCTTCCTCAGCGTCACGCCGGAAGGCATGGCGCTGCCCTGTCACAGCGCCCGCCAGCTACCGATACCTTTCCCGTCGGTGCTGGAGCACAGCCTGCAGGATATCTGGTTTAACTCGTTTGGCTTTAACCGTTATCGCGGCTTTGACTGGATGCCGGAGCCATGTCGATCCTGTGATGAAAAAGAGAAAGACTTCGGCGGCTGCCGCTGCCAGGCGTTTATGCTGACCGGCAACGCTGATAACGCCGACCCGGTATGCAGCAAGTCAGAACATCACGGCACCATCCTTGCCGCGCGTGAACAGGCCAACTGCAGCCACATTCAGGTGAACCAGCTACGGTTCCGTAATCGCGCAAACTCCCAGCGGGTTAACGCCCAGCTGATCTTCAAGGGCTGACGGATGCAGCCACAGCGACGACGGCTCGACAACGGTTTGCGCGTGGTGTTGATTAGCGATGCGCAGGCAGTACAGGCTGCAGCGCTTTTCCAGGTGGATACCGGTAGCCATTATGAACCGGACAGCTGGCCGGGGCTGGCTCATCTGTTGGAACATTTGCTGTTTGCCGGCAGTTGCGCTTATGCGGATGACGAGCGGCTGATGGCCTGGTTACCGGCCAGGGGAGGGCGGCTGAATGCCACCACCCAGGGCAGCAGCACGGCCTTTTTTTTCGAGTGCGATGCCGGGCTGCTGGCTCCGGGGCTGGCTCGTTTGAGCGATATGCTGCTGGCTCCGCTGTTGGCAGAAAATGCCATCCGCCAGGAAGTGGCTACCATTGACGCCGAGTGCCGCCTGCTGGCCGGGCAGCAGGATACGTTGTGCAATGCCGCGCAGAGCATGGCATTTGCCGCACATCCGTGGCAGCGTTTTCATATCGGTAACGCCGCGAGTTTTACCGGGGACTGGCCGGCACTGCGGCTGGCGTTACAGCAGTTTCATCAACGCTATTATCACGCGGCGAATATCACGCTGTGGTTGCAGGGACCGCAGTCGCCCGAAGCGTTATGGCAGCTGGCCCGACAGTACGGCAGTGCGTTTTCTGCTGTTGGTGTGCCACCGCCAGCGCTTCCGTTACTGCATTATTCATCGCAGCCTGATATGGCTTTGCAACTGGCGGGATCGCCGCGTTTGCGTCTCTCTTTCCTGCTGGACAGGCCGCGCAGTAACGAGCTGACTTTGCTGCGCCAGCTCTTACTGGATGAGGCCGCAGGTGGCCTGATGGCAACGCTGCGTGCGCACCATCTCTGCGATGGCGCGCGGCTGCTGGTGCCTTATCACAGCGCGATGCAAACACTGGTCAGCGTTGAACTGGCGCTGATTGATGAGCAGCAGGCCGCAGAGGTGGAAGGTTGGGTGCATCACTGGCTGCAACGACTGACGGCACTGACGGCGCGGCAGCGCCAGCACTATATGCGGCTCGCTGACTTTCAGTTTGCCAGGCTTTCGCCGATGGATCAGTTACGCGAACACGCCGTTGGTTTTGCTCCGCCGCAAGTACAGCAAGACGACTGGCCAGGGTTCTGTGCGCGGCTGTCAGTAGCGCGTTTAGCCCGCTTGTGGATCGGCGCGCAGTCGCTGGCGCAGCAGTGCAGCGTTCAGGGCTTCAGGCTGCGCTGCGCTGCGCAAACGCGTGCGCCGGTAACCGCGTTAATCCCCGCTGAAGCGCTGACTTTTTTCTGCGAAAGCCAGCCTGACGCTCAGGCAGCATTACCCGCCGGGCAGGTCGCGCTGAACCATCAGCGGGCGGGTAAGGGCCGTGCGGCGCTGTTGCTAAGCCCGCTGGATGAACTTCATGCGCCCTGGGGAGTCATCCTGCAATCGCGCCTGAGAGCGCTGGCAGCCGACTGTGCCCATAAGGGCGGCGATCTGAGCGTCAGCTGCCAGCAGGGTCATTGGCTGATCCAGCTGTGCGGCAGCCCGGCGTTAATGGTGCGCACGCTGGCAACGCTGATCCGCCAGCTGTGTGAGATATCCCCTGTGATGATCGCGCTGGGCGAGCGGCAATACCAACGCCAGCAGCAGGCGCAGCGTGAGGGGATTGCGGTACGCGCCCTGATCGATGCACTGCCCGCGCTGTTGCGTTCATCGGTTTACCAACCGGCAGGGCGGCGGCTGCCGCGCCTGGCGTGGCAGGCGGTCCTCGATGGCGGGGACGATGCGCTCCGCCAGTCGTTGTCGCAGCTGCTTAGCGCATTTCCCGGCACCATCAATCCGCCGGGCCGGATGCAGCCAGAGCCGTTAGCACCGCAGCCTGAATATCAGGTGGCGACCATCAGCCACGATGCGACCTTGTTACGCTTCTGCCCGCTGGTGGAAAACAGCACACAGTGCCTGGCGGCCTGGCAGCTGCTGGCGCTGATCTATCAACCTGCATTTTTCCAACGTCTGCGCGTGGAGCAGAATATTGGTTATGTGGTCAGCTGCCGTTTTTACCAGGCGGCGGGGCGGTCGGGGCTGCTGTTTGCCCTGCAATCTCCCCATCTGAGCACCGGCGAGCTTTCGGCGCATATCGACCGTTTCTTGCCAGGAATGGACGATGAACTGGCCGCTCTCAGCATGGAAACAGTGCGTGAAAAGGGGGCGGCATTGCTGGCGCAACAAAGGCTGGCAGCGTCTGATTTCCAGCAGGAGTGCCGGCAGCGCTGGCTGGCTGCGCAACAGTCGGTACCTCAGCCCGATGAGTACGTTATCCAGGGGCTGACCCCGGAACGCCTGTCAGACTACCATCAGCGCCTGCTCTCCGACCGCCATAACGCCTGGACGCTGGTTGGCATCCCTGCAAATCGCTTCTGAAAGGCGTTTACACATTTCGCTTCTGTCCCCGCTATTGACTAGGGTGACCTTCCCCTGGCGCCCATTTCCTCAGGATGACGATCGGATTTTTACCCGGCTGCGCAAACTCTCTGAATGTAAAGGGATCGTAAAACTGCTTCGGGAGATAATAATTTTATATGCCGTGAAAAAGAGTTTTTGTAGCATATCAAACGGAATAAATTGAGATTATGCGCTAAGAATAAAGCTTCTGACTGTTATCATTCCTGCTTTGAACCATTTCGTTATGAGATTTGTCTTAATGATGCTTATGGTTATGGGGATGGAAAATGAAAATTAGTATAAGAACGACGTGGATAGCCGTCTTCATCTTTTGTGTATTACTTTTGGCGTTGATCTTTGTCTCTTTGATCCGGGTAGCGAACGATATAAAGAAGGCGTTGCAACAGCCTGTTCAAGACGATCCCAACAAGCTGGCCGAACAATTAAAAAAGCTTAAGCTCAATGAGAAGCAAAAAAAGTTTATTGAATCCTTAATCAAAAATGATGAAAAGAAACAGTAGATTACGAATTTTGACAGGCTCAATTCTGACCCAAAAAGCGTTGCGGAGGGTGCTACCTGTTAGTTAAGGGCGGCGTGCTTCAGACACAGAAAGGAGTTTTGCAGGATGATCATGACGGGATCCCTCCGGGTTCCGCTGTTGACTGGATCGTACGGGAAATAATTTTGTCAGCAGCTGAACGTTATTTACCGACGTTAAGGACGGAATAACTGCCGTTTATGACGGTGATGTTCGTCATATTTACCCTCTGGGGTATTTGCCCCTGTGTTATCAGCTTGCTCTTGTTCAGACCAGTGTTTAACCCGACCGGGCCGGGGTTTAAAGGGGCTCCGGTGGCAAACAGGGACCGGAGTGCATAAGGTATCCGCCAGCAGCCTGCACCAGACTTTCAGCTTTTCCTTTAAAACATTTCATTTCACGTTATGCCTGCAGCATATTTAAGCAGCCGGCACAGCCCCGCTGCTGCACTTTCCTTCTGTACTATTTTTCTGCTTTACCTTGCTGATAAAAATCATATTTTACCGTTCATTTTAGTCACCTCTTCGGCTCAGACGCAGCCTGAACTATGCTCATGCATGCTATTGTAAAGGCATTAGTATGTGAAATGAAAGGTAATATCTTTCATTTCTTCTTTCAGATTAAAAGTTTTTATACTCATTTTGTGACTTTGGTAGCTTTATTTACTTCATTTTCGATCTAATTTGTTCCTGCCTTAAGAGAAAACGACAGTTCTTTACGCCAGGAGATCAACAATGATTGAAGCTATCACACATGGGGCCGAATGGTTTATCGGTCTTTTCCAGAAAGGAGGCGAGGTTTTTGTCGGGATGGTGACCGGCATACTCCCTCTCCTTATTAGTCTGTTAGTTATCATGAACGCGCTGATTGTATTTGTCGGTCAGCGCCGCATTGAAAAGCTGGCCCAGAAATGTGCCGGTAACCCTGTTACTCGCTATCTGGTGCTGCCATTTATCGGCACCTTTGTGTTTTGCAATCCCATGACCCACAGCCTGGGCAAGTTTCTGCCGGAGAAATACAAGCCAAGCTATTACGCTGCGGCCTCGTACAGCTGTCATTCAATGAATGGCCTGTTTCCGCATATCAATCCGGGGGAGCTGTTTGTCTATCTTGGCATCGCTAACGGTCTCACTACGCTTGGGGTACCGCTCGGACCTCTTGCCGTGAGCTACCTGCTGGTGGGACTTATCACTAACTTTTTCCGTGGCTGGGTGACCGATCTGACGACCTCTGTTTTTGAGAAAAAGATGGGCATCAAACTTGATAAATCAGTGCATCTATAAGAACCGGAGCAGGAAATGGCCAATACAATTGAGATACGTAAAGGGGAAAGTGGTTGGGGCGGCCCTCTCTCTATTAACGTCACTGCGGGAAAAAAAATCGTTTATATCACTGCCGGCACCAAACCAGCGATTGTTGACCACCTGGTAGCGCTTACCGGTTGGGAGGCGGTAGACGGATTCAAACAGGGCGAGCCGCCGGCTGAAGAGATTGGCGTAGCCGTTATTGACTGTGGCGGGACTCTGCGATGCGGGCTTTACCCTAAGCGACGTATTCCAACTATTAACATCCATGCCACCGGGAAATCAGGCCCGCTGGCGCAATTCATCACCGAAGATATCTATGTGTCAGGCGTCAGGGTGGCCGATATACGTGTCGCCAATGACGCAGAGGCTGCGCCGCCAGAAGTCGCAGTGGCGGACGTTGCCGTCAATGCCGGCAAAGGCACGGGGCGTGATTACGACACCAGTAAAAAGATCACCGAGCAAAGCGATGGCCTGCTGGCCAAAGTCGGGATGGGAATGGGCTCCGCCGTCGCCATTTTGTTCCAGTCAGGACGCGAAACCATCGATACCGTGCTGAAAACCATATTGCCTTTTATGGCATTCGTTTCAGCTTTAATCGGCATCATCATGGCTTCCGGACTCGGTGACTTTATCGCACACGGTTTGACGCCGCTGGCAAACAGCCCGGTAGGATTAGTCACGCTGGCGCTGATTTGTTCTTTCCCGCTGCTGTCACCGTTTCTGGGGCCGGGCGCGGTTATTGCTCAGGTTATTGGCGTGCTGGTTGGGGTGCAGATAGGCCAGGGCACGATACCTCCACATCTGGCGCTGCCTGCCTTATTCGCGATTAACGCCCAGGCGGCATGTGACTTTATTCCGGTCGGGTTGTCGCTGGCTAATGCGCGCCAGGAGACCGTACGTGTTGGCGTACCTGCCGTGCTGGTCGGACGTTTCATTACCGGGGCGCCCACCGTTCTTCTGGCCTGGGCGGCATCCAGCTTTATCTACCATTAACTGGGGAAGAGATTATGACGATTGTGTATGAATCTACTTTTGTTGCTGTCGGTACATCGGCCTGCGAATCATTGGCAGATGACTTTCTCATCACCTTTGGTGAAGGCGCACCAGAAGATATCGCTGAATATTGCTTTATCCACCGTAACGACATTAATCAAGGTGGCTTATTAGGCGCTGGCTCGATGTTGACCATTGGCGAACAGCATTATCCGGTGACCGCAGTCGGCGAGGTTGCAAGGGAAAACTTGCGCGACCTGGGTCATATCACCGTTCGTTTTGATGGGGCAAATCACGCCGAGTTTCCCGGTTCGGTTCACGTAACCGGACAGCCCCCGTTGGTGATTGAACCCGGCCAAAAATTTCGTGTTGTCAGTGAATAATCAGGAGAGATGAGATGGAACAGGTTGCTGTAGTCATCGGTGGTGGTCAGACGTTAGGCGCTTTTCTCTGTGAGGGACTGGCGCAGGCTGGCTATCACGTTGCGGTGGCGGACCTTAATGAAAGTAATGCAAACCGGCTGGCAGATACCATTAACAGCCGTTACGGTGCGGGCCGGGCATACGGCTTTAAGGTGGATGCCACCGATGAAGCCAGCGTGGAGGCCCTGGCGCGTGCAGTAGACGAGACCTTTGGTCGTGCAGACCTGCTGGTTTACAGTGCTGGCGTGGCGAAAGCTGCCCCTATTACCCAGTTCAGGTTGACGGATTTTGACCTGTCGCTGCAGGTTAATCTGGTGGGCTATTTCCTCTGTTCGCGTGAGTTTTCTAAGTTGATGATCAGGGACGGTATCAAGGGGCGGATCATTCAGATCAATTCTAAATCCGGCAAGGTTGGCAGCAAGCATAACTCTGGCTACAGCGCGGCTAAATTTGGTGGTGTGGGCCTGACGCAGTCGCTGGCGCTGGATCTGGCTGAATATGGTATTACCGTACATTCTCTGATGTTGGGTAATCTGCTTAAGTCGCCGATGTTCCAGTCTCTGTTACCACAATATGCGGAAAAACTGGGCATCACGCCTGAAGAGGTTGAACCCTATTACGTCGACAAGGTGCCGCTTAAACGGGGATGTGATTACCAGGATGTACTCAATGTCCTGCTGTTTTACGCGAGTGACAAGGCGGCCTATTGCACAGGCCAGTCGATTAATGTCACCGGTGGGCAGGTGATGTTTTAATGGCAGCTGGCAGCTCAGGCTGCCAGGGCTTTATTCAGAGGTGAAATATGGATGCAACGAATACGCTGATATTGCTGGCCGTGACGGCCTGGGTAGGTCAAATCTTACTGGGATGGTTTCAGATCCAGAACTTCAACCGCGCGCTGGCGGCGCTGGGCCAGACTGGCCAGGTGGTGATTGGACGCTCTGGCGGGCGCTTTAAACCTCGGGTGGTTTTAGCGCTAAGCCTGGATGAGGAGCAGCGCGTGACGGACAATTTTGTGATGAAGGGCGTAACGATTTTTGCACGCCCGGCGAATGAGCCAAAGTTGAATGGCTTGTGCTTAAATGAGATCCAGCCCCAAATATTGTTCCCTAAAAGCGCAGCAACTCAACAAGCGCTTGCTCTGGCCATTTCACATAAAGGATAATTACTTTCGTTTTGAAAGATAATTCCTTTTGCATCACGCGTTGAGGCGGTTGGGATGGGGGGAATACTTTAGCCACCGAAAAGGATATCCCGATGAAACCGATACAACGTCAGGCGCAGATCCTCGAATTTTTGCAGCGCAACGGGCGCACCACGGTAGATCAACTGATCGTGCGCTTCAATACCACCGGAACGACGATCCGTAAGGATCTGACCCATCTTCAACAGGAAGGGGCGGTGATTCGCACTTATGGCGGAGTGATGCTTAATCGTGAGGAGGGAGACCAGCCGCTTGACAGAAAAACGCTGATCAATACGGAAAAAAAGAAGCATATTGCCCGTCGGGCCGCCGAACTGATTAACGAAGGCGACTCACTGATTTTTGACGCTGGCAGCACGGTGCTGCAAATGGTGCCCTATCTGGCCCGCTTCAACAATATCACCGTGATGACCAACAGTCTGACCATCGTTAATCAGCTGGTGGAACACGATAGCGATCGGGTCGTCCTGATGCCCGGGGGCACTTATCGCAGAAATTCAGCCTCTTTTCATGGCAGCGTGGCGGAGTCGGCATTCAGCCATTTCAACTTCGATACCCTGTTTATTGGCGCTGATGGCGTGGATCTGACCGCTGGCGTCACGACGTTTAATGAAGTTTTTTCCGTCAGCCAGGCCATGTGCCGCGCCGCCAAAAAAATTGTTCTGCTGGTCGATTCTTCCAAGTTTGGACGTAAAAGCCCGAATGTGGTGTGCAGCCTGGATGCTGTTGACGTGCTGATTACCGACAACGCGATTTCACCCGATATCGTTAAACAGCTGTCAGGGATGAATATCAGCGTCATCACTGCAGGAGAGGACTGAAACTATGCGCGAGAAATTATTGCAGGCCGCACGGGAAACCATTGCGACGGAACTGAGCGGCGCGATGAACCTGGCTGCGAGGCTGGACGATCATTTTGTGCAGGCGTGTGAAATGATGCGGGCATGCAGGGGAAAAGCGATCGTCAGTGGGATTGGCAAATCCGGGCATATCGGCAAAAAAATCGCCGCGACGTTGGCCAGTACCGGCACCCCGGCTTTTTATGTCCACCCTGCTGAAGCGCTGCACGGCGATCTGGGCATGATTGCCGCCGGGGACGTGGTCATACTTATCTCTTACTCTGGTTTTGCCGCCGAATTTATTCGCATGGTTCCCATGCTCAAGCGCTTACCGGTGGGCATTATTGCTTTTACCGGCAAACCCACCTCGCCTTTGGCAATGGCCGCCGACCAGGTTATCAACATCCATACCGATCGCGAAGCCTGTCCGTTAGGGCTTGCTCCAACCTCATCTGCGGTAAATACCTTGATCATGGGTGATGCGCTGGCTATTGCCTTAATGCGCAGTCGCAACTTCAGCGAGCATGATTATGCCCGTACGCACCCCGGCGGCAGCCTGGGCACCCGCCTGCTGTGCTGCGTGGGGGATATTATGCGCAAAGGGGAGAAACTACCGCGCATCACGCGTGATGTCACCGTCGGTGACGCTCTGGCCGAACTGACCCGTACCGGGCTGGGTTTAGTGGCGGTGACCGACGATGCAGGCGTACTGATCGGGGTATTTACCGACGGCGATCTGCGGCGCTGGCTGCACAAGGGCGAGAATATCCAGGCCGGTATTTCGCGTGTGATGACGGTTGGCAGTAAAACCCTGAACGCCGGTCAGCTGGCGACCGAAGCGCTGGCCATGTTCCATGAGCAGAAAATTTCCGCCGCCCCGGTGGTTGATGAGCAAGGACGGGTAACCGGGGCCATCAATTTGCACGATATTCATGATGCGGGGATTTTCTAAGAGGCAAATTTTGCGCTGCCGGCAAGGCCCGTTTTACGGCCATTTCCATCCCATCCGCAGCGCTACTCAGCATCCTCACCCCGTAAATTCTGTTTTTCCTATTACTTTGCCATGTACCGCAATTTCTGTGGCATAGCATTCAAAGGATGCGGGGCCATTCTCAACGCGTATTCTGTCGCCCGGCAGACGGTAAACATTTTTGATGCTTTTAAAGCCGTCGATTTCAATCAGCCAGCGCCCGTCATTGATCTCGCCGCTAAGTTCATCCACCAGGTAAATCGACTGTTCAAACTTAACCAGCACCAGTGATGCGCTTTGATCGGGGATCAGGCGGGCATCATAGTTCACCCAATCTGAAGAGTTGTAAGCCCCATTTGTGATTTCATGGCACCGCAACGTTATTGCGGATGAGGTGCCGGCAGAGGAAAACGGTTGCCCTTCGCCGGTGGTAAGCCACAGCAGCGATGCGCCGGTATCAAGATGGCAGGCAATCAGCCAGTCGTGGGGAAAGTTATCGCGCATCCAGCGGTTGGCCATGGTGCTTTGTGACACGCCAAGATGATCGCACAACGCCTGTCGGGTGGTTAATCCATAAGCCTGCAGAATACGGGTTATGGCTTCCTTTCCGCCACTTTGAGATGAGAAGTTAAACCTTGTCATCTGTTTCGGGTCTTTATTGGGGGCTGGCATATTGTAATTGAGATCCTGCTATGACTGTCGTGATGTTGCGAGCGCGACGGATGGATTTGAATGGTGAATTATACAACACAAAATGGTGATTCATGCATCATGAAACAACAAATTTTATGGTGTCCGGGCATTAATCTTGTGGTATCTGAACCTCAGGTTACCCAGAATGCGTTTGTTAGCGTAGCGGCGACAAGCTGCCCTTAGCCCGCCGGGCGCACGGCGAAGGGCGTAAGCTCATGGTAAACGAGGCCGCAGTGAACGGCCTGCTTGAAGTGAACAAGCCCGCGATGGAGACTGAAGCGGTCCGGGCCAGCCAGGTTGCCACGGTGGGTTGAACATTGCGGATGGGGTGGGATGTTCGCCGGATCTTATCTACGCATGGGGTGAAGCGGCGGTCAAAACAGGGGAATGAAGGCGGATGCAAGGGGATATCCGTTATAAAATGTGTTGATTTGGCCGTCTGTCTGCAGGGCTGCCAGGGTATTACCCCTGCTTCAGTCATGGTCATTTCCTCTTTTCAAAATCCTTTCTGAGGGTAAACGGTATCTGGCCTCTCCCGGGTAGCAGGCAAAAGGGCGAGAGCTGCACATCGAGGCACGGCCAAATTTTGGAAATTAACCCTATGATTTATATGCATAAACAGCATCCTGAGCGCATCAGAAACGACAGTAAAATGACAATAATTATCATTTACTATGTAGTGATTGATAAAAAGTGCAGAGACGTATTTGCGTAATATGAGTAAAAAAGAGCTGCGTGAGCACAGTGGAGGCTGAAACAGGTAACACCCAGACGCGGCAGAGGCACAGGCAGGAAAACGCCGGTAATCTGTAGCAGCTAATTAAGTCACCATCGGGATCGACAGTAATCAGAAAACGCGCTTTAACCGTCAGGTGACGGGATACGCATTTCTGGCGTGCTCTGCAGCAACGTCAATATGATGAATAGGGTCGGGTTGATAACGCATAAGAGTTATGCGAGCCACTTATCATTGATATTAATTGCACACATCTGATGAGACAGCCAAAAAACATTTTACATTTTAAAATGGCTTCTATACTGTTTATAAAAACAGTTGTAATAATGTACAGTAGTTCTATCAGGAGGGAACATGCAGGACTATCTTTTGGAGTCAGTAAAGCTACAGCGCATTGATTTTTTTATCAAACTTGTTGCTGCGAGTGAATGCGATGAAGAGGAAAAAAGCTCGCTATTCAGTGGGTTTCTGAACTCACAAATGAGTTAATGGCAAAAATACGAAGTCATCAATCCACTCAGTCGACAAGCCATCCCGACCCATGAGGCCGTGCGGTAAAAGTAAGACGTGTTTAACATAGGCCACGCAGCCCTTAATGCTCGTTAAAGAAAAAGGCATGTTGTTTTCGCCAGGATAGTGTTCTGCCCTCTCTGATGCCGCCAGTCCAGCTTAAAAGTCATGGAGTTCAACACCAGATCAGGAAGGAAGACTCATAAGCCGAACCTTGCAGGCAATAAAAAGGGTTTTGCCTGCAAGGTTGGACAACAAATATTGTGCCATACCAGCTGACGATGTGTAATCACCACGCAGATAACTTGCCTGCCCCCGTTGTAACCACGGCTTTAGCTGGCCCAATGCCACAACCGCGCAGATAAGCAGCCCACGCGATATTTGCTTCCCGGCTCATTTTAACTCTGCTCATTATTTATCCCCTTTTCCCGTCACACAGGTCATTGTCAATTGAACCTCATATCGTCCTTTTCATTTTCATCCCTTCAGCCTGAACGTCGATATTTGCCCTTTTCACCTTTCGCCTTTGGCGCACCAGTGACAGCTTGCGACCGTACCTGGCCATTTGCGCCAGCGGTGCGCTGGCAGTTCGGCGTCATGCGTCAAGCCCGGCGCAGAAGGAGCGCCGCATCACACAGATGTACTGAATCAATGAAAATCTGTGCCCATCGAACGAAGACGGGAATCGCCCTCTGCTGGCGTGCTTACGGGCCAATCCGGGATGGTAACGCACAGGCATTACGGCCAAACCGGGCCTGTCAGCAGCTGCCGCGCTGGGTTGTGTTAAAGGCGTGTCAAAGCCGGGGCTAAAAAAGCGCCGTGCAACATGATTCAAGAACAGGCGGGAATGCTGAAAAGCCAGCCACAGGCGCTGAACAAACTGAACGACCAGCTTATCGGCCAGGCAAAGCTAACCGTCGGCAGCAGATGCGGCTTTATACGGCGGCGGAACATACTACCGCGCTATTGCGCCAGCGCCGGATTGAGGGCTTAAGGTGGAAACACAGATTTACGCCGCCGGGACGACACTTCTTTGCCTGCAGATATCATCCGGCTGCGCAGCAGACCGGCGCTCGCCGGAGGTGCATCTTACCCTAAGTGGCTGTCCCTAAGTGACGTCGAGCCGGCTGGAGAGGTCAGTCACGCTTGGTAATGGCGATTTTAACGCCACGCCCGATGAAACAGAGGGGGCCTGTGCTGACAAAGTCGACACCATAAATAACGGGCAGAAGCAAGGAGATGAACAGGCAGCAAACTTTTAACAGCGCACTGACCTCAATCGGCGATAACGCCGTCAGGCGTTTGCCTGAGCCATTAGGAAATGAACGTCTGGCTGGCGGCAAGCAGGGACGGTTCGCTGCCGCAGGATGAGCGCTGCCCCCGTCCAACGCGCAGCAAACCCGGCGTTCAGGCCGGGGGCGCGGAGACGGTTTGTTGAGGGATAAGCGGGCAGTTTTTGTGAAATGATCGTCTCGTCGTCCGCTGGCAATGTAAACAGTCAATAACGAGAAGAGGGAACGGGCATGCTTCTGGTAGCAGTCCACCCTGTTTCTCCGTGCCCGTTCTTTTTGCTCCGCTTACCTGTCGCCATCATCAGCGGCAGCGTGAGCATTGTCGTCAACCTGATAAAGAAACGGATTTGCATATTGAGATCTGAATTGCGTTCTGGCGCAAGTGAAGGATTTGCAAGCGCATTGCGAAGGTGAAATACCCTTGTGGCAGGCGATCAAATCATCCAAATGAGCTTATCAATCCTTGAGGAGGTTCTGATGAACTCCCTGATGATTTGCCAGGCTTTGGCGGTGGTCGCACCTGAGGGGGGCCGTTTTCAATAGAGGCTGTCGAACCCCTGTGACTCGCCCCACAGGCGATTAAACTCCTGCAGGTAGGTGGCCGCCAGCGTTGGCGCATTCAGCACCAGAAGCACGTTTTCAGCGTTGCGCTTCGCGGCGTTGGAAGTGTAGTTGAATGAGCCAGTTTGTACCGTATTGCTGTCAACGACCATAAATTTATTGTGCATGAAGATGTATTGCGCATTCAGACGTACCGGCACGTCCTGATTAGTCAGGAAGGTAACGGCGGTGTACTTATCGTTATTGGCTTTTGCATCGGCTACCACGCGTACAGATACCCCGCGGTTTTGGGCGGCGATGAGTGCGGCAGCAATCGGGTGGCTGGTGAAGCTGTAAGCTGCCATATCAATGCTTTGTTCTGCACCATTAATGGTGTTCAAAACGATCTGCAACGCGCTCTGGCCCGCAGAGGGAGAAAAACCGACGGAAATTTCAGGCGCGTCTGTGGCGTTCGCCAGGGCGGACATGATAGCCAGCACAAAAAATATTAATTTACGCATAGTTGTTAACTCCAGATTATTTCAGCTTATCGAGGAGGGAATTAAGCGGATTAGGGGTCTTTTTATTAACGCATACCGCTTTATTATTGAGTCAGAATTAAAGAGATAACCAGGCAACATATTACTGACGCTGCCGGAGTGATGATTTTTCATCAGCCACCCGCAGCGCCACCGGGTAGTGCTTGTCTCTGCCAGCCGCACGCATGTTCAATGATGTAGGGAATCTCAACAGCGGGGCAGTAGTGGCACTGGCTCAGGCCTGCCAACAGGACTGACATTCGGGGGGACATAATCTGTCCGGTGTTTATTGCGTGAACCAGCAGCGGGTCATGGATTCAGATAGAACCAATAATCTGTCAAGCTGCCTTTATGATCTGAACCTCTCATGCTTCAGGCGGTAGAGGTATTTTCTGCCTCCCTTTATGCGTTCATTAAGCTCATCGTGCTTGACGTAGCTGCCGCTTTTCAGGATGGTGAATTATTTTTATGGCTATTCCATTTCTCAGAAGATTTATTGCTCATCATATTAACATCAACAGATGGTTTGATCTTATGGGATTTTGCGAAGCAGTCCCCATTTTCTGAAAAAGGTTTTTTCTGCATGCAAGGACTGCGGAAAAGGTTATTCCACAGTTAAGGTAAATTATCAGTGATTATTCACTGGCTACAATTCAGCAAATGGCCTGACGGAGTCAGTCGCAGAATTCATGTCGTTATTACAGGTAAGGGTAAATTGTTGTGCTATTGTCCACTGTTGCTGCCCAGTACTTCAGATTGTTGTATCGGCAAGATGAGAGTTTATAATGCCGAACTGAAGGGTTAATAATTACATCACTATCTTTTCTTTCTTATAAGCAAACGGCTTGGTGTTAAATGCAATTTAATTTGTTGAGTTACAGCGGCTGTTAGTCATGACGGGATGGTAAGTGATTGCCTTGCCAGAGTGATCATTCACAAGGAAGCGAAAATATTAATTTTCTGTGAAACCCGCTATGTCAGTCAATCCCTGATGCTAGCCAATAAAGTATTTTTGAAGGTTAGGGAATATCCTGACTTTTCTGGCGCCAAACAGGAAGTAATTATGTGGTTTATAAATGTCAGATCTTCACTGCGCATTGCCTGACGGCGGCGTTAAAGCGGTCGCGATGTGGGCGACTTTTTTGATAAGGTTAATATGTGAACGGGTATATTGACGGAAAGGGCAATTAACAGAGTCGGAGGCATGTCTGACCGTGACAGGGCGACGCTCCTTGAGCGCCCGGACTGTTAACCGGGGAGCGCCCAGACTGTTAACCTGGGAATAGGGGTAAACAGAAAACCAGATAGCTTCAGCACGGCCAACCTGCATCCTGAACGCTGCGATTTACGCAGCACCCTACTTAACTTTGCGAAATGCACACTGTTGATGTTGATCATTCCAGATAACGGCGGTCAGCACGACGATGCTGTTGCTCATTCAGCTATGCAGCGCTTCCGTAAATTCATTAAAGGAGAGTCATTTTATTTCGGTGGGATATTCAAAGTTTAGTCCGTTTTCTCGGTGATCAGGGGGTAGCGGTGACTTTTCTCATCGCAGCTGCCGGGCTCTTCGCGCCAAGCCGGGAAAGCGACCCCAGCGCAATGGCAGCATATCCGACACGGGGTTGCATCGTTCCAGCTACCGCTGGCAGCAGGGCGAGTCGTACGCGGTACGGAAATGCAGGTAAGAGTCAGCGGCTTAAAGCGCCTGTTGATGAAGAAGCGGGAGTCACAGCGAACTGACCCATGCTCCGGCACAGAATGAATTTTTTGCGACACAATTCTCTTTCTGTGATTTCATCTCCACATGGAATTAATACTTCACAAAATGGAATTATCGTATAGTATTACTGTTCCATTTGGCGCGATAAGGGTACAAATTTATGATGAATTGTCCGTTGTGCGGTCGGTCGGCCCACACCAGAAGCAGTTTCCAGGTTTCAGCTGAAACGAAAGAGCGCTACAACCAATGCACCAATATCGAATGTGGACACACATTCGTGACGCATGAAACCTTTGTGCGGACGGTCAGCCGGCCGGCAAAAATCAGCTCAGCACCGCCACATAAGACAGGAGTGCCGGAAAAACGCCTATCGTAGCCCGGTCTTGACTGCTCCAAAATGCAGGCATCTGTTCCCGTTGAGGCCGCATCAGCGGCCTTTTATTCAGCTCAATCCGAGTGGAAGCCTTCCCGACTGAAGTCTAACTGGCCGGAAACCGTGAATAAGCGGTCCTGGCCGATCTGGTGAGATGCATTCCAGCAAAATCTCTGTTTAATCAGAAGATAAATCAGTTTTGCAGATTGAGCATTTAACGGGATGAGATTGCGGATGGTAAGAAACAAACGGATGACAAATCTTTCCATCAACCTCAGAAAAAAAATAAAACGATGCACTATAAAAATCCGCAGAGATGAAAGCTATTGGTGCTTAATCGAATGCTGTTGAAAATATAATTGCTGTGGTTATTTGGCTTAGGTATTTATGATGGACTCACTGCTTATATAAAAGGAGAGGGAATTAGCATGGAAAAGCGGTACGCGAAGGATATTACCAGTCATTTAATCGCCCAGATAAAAGCGCCGTACTCTGCGGAAGAAATAGCTCCCGGCAACGACGACAGGCATGCCCTGTTTGAGGAGCACATGCGGGAAATGGCCCCTGGTATCCTGACCGATGATTTAAGGGTTCCCGTTCAGGCATGTCCTCAGGCGGTGGCGTAATGGCCACCGGATATTGGATAGTCAAAGGGGATAAAACCAGCTGTGGCGGCACCGTTCTGAACGGTCGTCCCGAAAAAAAACTGGGAAAAAATAACAGCTTTACCGCCGTGAACGGCAGCCCGGTTTCATGCGGGAAACATCCGGGCACCTACAGCGTGGGTGGGGGGCATCCCGGCGATATCATTCATGGCAGCTACGCTGCCAGCACGTTGTACAGCCGTTCGACCTGTCCGTGTAAGGCTTTTTTTATCCCGTCTCAAACCTTTATGTCACATGGTCTTTATCAGGCACCACAACGGGCAGCAGCTGTTGCTGCGGACATATCCGAGCCAAAACAGCTCGCGCAAGCGGCCTGCAAGAACGCGCCTTCAGATACTGGTGATGACGAAAAAACGCCAAAGAAAAAGCGGGAGATCACGCTGACTATCGGGGTGTTTTTCGACGGCACCGGCAACAATGCCAATAACTGCGGCGACCGTCAGGCTGCCTGTACCGCCGATAATTTTGGCATGAGCGACGCGGAGTCAGCGTCTGCGTTAAGCCAATGCATCTTGCTAAACCGCGGATTAAGCGGCACCGCCGCCGCAAGTTATCTCGGCTATTACACCAACGTGCACTGGCTTCGCACGTTGTATAACCAGAAACTTATCCCAGATACGGGATATGGCCAGTACACTATTTATATCGAGGGGATCGGCACGGAAAGCGGAGAAGGCGACAGCACCTACGGGATGGGCACCGGCCGGGGTAACACCGGCGTGGTAAGAAAAACCGATAAGGCGGTCGCGGCACTGGCTGCTGGAATTCAGGACTATTTAGTCAACCATCCCGAAGCTGGCTCCTGCATCATCAAGGAATTGCAGTTTGATATTTTCGGGTTCAGCCGCGGGGCGGCGGCGGCGCGGCATTTTGCCAATCGGGTTTTCGGTCAGGACAGCGCCATTATTGCGGCCATCAAGACCGGGCTGGATGGCGTTGAGTTCGCTGGCACCCCCGGCGGTAAGACCCGTTTTCTGGGGATATTTGATACGGTAGCGGCCATCGGCAGCCCGGCGAACGGTTTCAACCCGCACAGCGCCGATACTGGCGAGGTGAACATCGTGCTGCGTCCGGGCGTGGCGGAAAAGGTATTCCACCTTACCGCGCAGCACGAATGCCGGTTTAACTTCGCGCTGAACAGCGTGAAACCGGCGTGGCCGGAGCTGGCCCTGCCCGGTGCGCACTCCGACATTGGCGGCGGCTACAATCCCGATGAGCATGAAGCCTGTTTTTTGACCCGCCCGCAGTTTGAAACCGTACCTCTTTCCACGCCCGATACGGCTACGCGGATTTATCAGCAGACGGGTGAGCAACTCAGGGTGATGGAAACCTGTCCGGCGATAGCCCCGCTGTTGCAGTCGGTGGCGATTCATATCGATACCTGGCACGACGAGCGGATGCCCGCCGACCGCTACGGTATGCTACAAAAACGCAGCGGTGCGGCAGCGGTTATCGACCGTCCGACGCGCAATGACTGGTCAAAGGTGGCACTGCGGGTGATGCTCGATGCGGCACAGGATGCGGGAGTAGTATTCAATCCGATCTTACCTAAAGACGACAATCTGTCACTGCGGCCAGAACTCAATAGCCTGTGTGAAAAAGCGATCGTGATGGGACGCGGCGTCCGCCGCGGTCAACCGGCCAGCGGGTTTACCACCCCGGAAATCGAGATGCTGGCGGTACAATACCTTCACTGCCCGGCCAACTGGAACGGCGTGGTCAGAGACGGCCATGGAATGATCGCCGGGGCGGTAAAGCCGGCGAAGATGGTGACGTTTACCAACCGGCCGGACGAACGCTGGCAGCGGACGGTTTACGATATGGAAGGGAATAAAATATGGAAATAACCCGTCTGGCCGGGCTTCTTCCGGTACTGATGCTGACGGCCTGTCAGGGTGCGGACCAGCCCGGCATCGTGGCGCAAAACGGCGTACCAACCAAGTGGACTTTTAATTTTTTCACGCCTCAGGCGCTGCCTGCGCTGGTGACGTTCGCCGTTGTTCAGGATGCCGGGGGTAAAGTTTATGAGTTTACAACTCTTGACAGCACGAAGGCACTGTACGGTGTTATCGGCGGGTGGGACGATCTCTCACGGACACTCAACGGCTACTGGAATCACGTTGAGCGTCCCCCCAGGCATATTATTTTTTGCTGGGACTCGGTGATGGATAAAAAGGTGTATGAAACCCACCTGACTATCCCGCAACCCGTACTGGAAAAAATGCTCAGACCCGGCGTGTACAAGGGTGATCCGGGTCACACCGGGTACCATAACGCCGTGCAAATTGGTCTGGCTCCGGAAGGAAAGGTGGCCGTCTGGTTGAGCGGGGTCAGCCGGGGAGAGCCCAATTACCGCGTAACGCCGTCAGTGCTGTATACGCTATCCGGCGATAAATTATCTATTTGCAAAGGGATAACACGTTTTTCCACTGGTTATGAATTTGGAGAAAACACAAAGGATTTTATTAAAGGGAAGGTCTATCCGTATGGCAACTGGTAGCCTCGACTGTTCCGGAAATCGAGATGCTGGCGGCACAATACCTTCACTGCCCGGCCAACTGGAACGGCGTGGTCAGAGACGGCCATGGAATGATCGCCGGGGCGGTAAAGCCGGCGAAGATGGTGACGTTTACCAACCGGCCCGACGAACGCTGGCAGCGGACGGTTTACGATATGGAAGGGTGTAAAATATGGAAATAACCCGTCTGGCCGGGCTTCTTCCGGTACTGATGCTGACGGCCTGTCAGGGTGCGGACCAGCCCGGCACCGTGGCGCAAAACGGCGTACCAACCAAGTGGACTTTTAATTTTTTCACGCCTCAGGCGCTGCCTGCGCTGGTGACGTTTGCCGTTGTTCAGGATGCCGGGGGTAAAGTTTATGAGTTTACAACTCTTGACAGCACGAAGGCACTGTACGGTGTTATCGGCGGGTGGGACGATCTCTCACGGACACTCAACGGCTACTGGAATCACGTTGAGCGTCCCCCCAGGCATATTATTTTTTGCTGGGACTCGGTGATGGATAAAAAGGTGTATGAAACCCACCTGACTATCCCACAACCCGTACTGGAAAAAATGCTCAGACCCGGCGTGTACAAGGGTGATCCGGGTCACACCGGGTACCATAACGCCGTGCAAATTGGTCTGGCTCCGGAAGGAAAGGTGGCCGTCTGGTTAAGCGGGGTCAGCCGGGGAGAGCCCAATTACCGCGTAACGCCGTCAGTGCTGTATACGTTATCCGGCGATAAATTATTTATTTGCAAAGGGATAACTAAGAGCGATTTTTCTTATGGATATGACAAAGACACAAAGGATTTTATTAAAGGGAAGGTCTATCCGTATGGCAACTGGTAGCCTCGACTGTTCCGGAAATCGAGATGCTGGCGGCACAATACCTTCACTGCCCGGCCAACGGGAACGGCATGGCCAAAGACGGCCATGGAATGATCGCCGGGGCGGTAAAGCCGGCGAAGATGGTGACGTTTACCAACCGGCCGGACGAACGCTGGCAGCGGACGGTTTACGATATGGAAGGGAATAAAATATGGAAATAACCCGTCTGGCCGGGCTTCTTCCGGTACTGATGCTGACGGCCTGTCAGGGTGCGGACCAGCCCGGCACCGTGGCGCAAAACGGCGTACCAACCAAGTGGACTTTTAATTTTTTCACGCCTCAGGCGCTGCCTGCGCTGGTGACGTTCGCCGTTGTTCAGGATGCCGGGGGTAAAGTTTATGAGTTTACTACGCTGAACAGCACGCCCGATCTGCCCAGAGTTATCGGTGAGTGGAATGACAAGGATCGCGCACCCGGAGGGTACTGGAATCACGTTGAGCGTCCTCCCAGGCATATTATTTTTTGCTGGGACTCGGTGATGGATAAAAAGGTGTATGAAACCCACCTGACTATCCCGCAACCCATACTGGAAAAAATGCTCAGGCCGAGCATAAACAAGGATTATCAGGGAAAGACTGCATATTACAACCGGGTGCAAATTGGTCTGGCTCCGGAAGGAAAGGTGGCCGTCTGGCTACAGGGCATAGGGCTTGAGCCCAATTACCGTGTAACGCCGTCAGTGCTTTATACGCTATCCGGCGATAAATTATCTATTTGCAAAGGGATAACACGTTTTTCCACTGGTTATGAATTTGGAGAAAACACAAAGGATTTTATTAAAGGGAAGGTCTATCCGTATGGCAACTGGTAGCCTCGACTGTTCCGGAAATCGAGATGCTGGCGGCACAATACCTTCACTGCCCGGCCAACTGGAACGGCGTGGTCAGAGACGGCCATGGAATGATCGCCGGGGCGGTAAAGCCGGCGAAGATGGTGACGTTTACCAACCGGCCGGACGAACGCTGGCAGCGGACGGTTTACGATATGGAAGGGAATAAAATATGGAAATAACCCGTCTGGCCGGGCTTCTTCCGGTACTGATGCTGACGGCCTGTCAGGGTGCGGACCAGCCCGGCATCGTGGCGCAAAACGGCGTACCAACCAAGTGGACTTTTAATTTTTTCACGCCTCAGGCGCTGCCTGCGCTGGTGACGTTTGCCGTTGTTCAGGATGCCGGGGGTAAAGTTTATGAGTTTACTACGCTGAACAGCACGCCCGATCTGCCCAGAGTTATCGGTGAGTGGAATGACAAGGATCGCGCACCCGGAGGGTACTGGAATCACGTTGAGCGTCCTCCCAGGCATATTATTTTTTGCTGGGACTCGGTGATGGATAAAAAGGTGTATGAAACCCACCTGACTATCCCGCAACCCGTACTGGAAAAAATGCTCAGGCCGAGCATAAACAAGGATTATCAGGGAAAGACAGCATATTACAACCGGGTGCAAATTGGTCTGGCTCCGGAAGGAAAGGTGGCCGTCTGGCTACAGGGCATAGGGCTTGAGCCCAATTACCGCGTAACGCCGTCAGTGCTGTATACGTTATCCGGCGATAAATTATCTATTTGCAAAGGGATAACTAAGAGCGATTTTTCTTATGGATATGACAAAGACACAAAGGATTTTATTAAAGGGAAGGTCTATCCGTATGGCAACTGGTAGCCAGACTATTCGGGGAGAGCGTCAGTAGCATCATAGTCCCGCAGCGTCAGCGATCCCCGAACAGCGGTTTCACCCTCGTACATCGCCGTTTCGGCTATCGAGCGACGGTTGTCGTCCTTCGTCTGTTTCTACCGGGCATTGCTCCCTTTCAGATACTGATTCGCCACAGCACGGTTGCTTTCTGCATACTCTTCAGGCCAGTAGATCCGTCCGCTGCGGCTGAGCGGATTTTCCTGTGGATCTGCCGGATAAGGCCCGGGAAAGCCTCTGCGTAGGTTACATTGTTCTGCGACAGGTCAGCACAGATGATTTTATGCGTCTTTGCATCGACTGAAAAATGTCGCTGTTGCCCGATCCGGCGGCGCTCTTTACCCTGTTGCTTTGCCACAGGATGACCGGTGTCGTCAGAATGATGCGTTATCTAATCCTGCCATTCAGCAAGAGTTCGATTTATGCAACAAAGCCGTTCAGGCGTCAAGATTGGTGGAGTTCGTAAGCGCATACGCTCAGACAAAAAACGTGTATGAGAATGAAGCTATCCGCTTATACGTGGAAAGTGTGAGCCCCCTGCAAGCACGGTTGCACTTCCCACAAATTTTTCGCCACCTCAGTCGCTGCAGCTAAGCCCTTCAGGTCAGATCGCTGGGCATAGCAAAGATCTCATGGGACAATTTTGTGACGCTGGCAGCCAAAAACAAAAAAGCCACTCTTGGCGGAGTGGCTTAATGCCCTGATTTTACAGGTAAATTCTGGTGGCCCCTGCTGGACTTGAACCAGCGACCGAGCGATTATGAGTCGCGCGCTCTAACCAACTGAGCTAAGGGGCCTGAGGCGCGGGATTATAATGTAACTGCGCGGTACGATCCAGTATTTAACATCTGATTGATGCATTTCCAGGCAAACTCACTACGTCGGGAAGCAGTTGAATCTTAAACTTTATCTTGCCAGCTTCAGTTATCACGCGTCATTGCCAGCGCGGAGCGGCGACCGTACGGCGAATTATTGGATTTGCCATTACGCAGCTGCGTGATAGTTATCATTTTTCGCCTGGTCGATGGGGTTTTTCCGCATCTTGGCATTGGCCCTGTACGCTAACAAATCTGTACTTTTCAGGCTGTCATCTGTTTGTCATACAAAGTGGTTATGATGTGGCACCCAAAGCACAACATGTAAGAATAATCCTTGTTTTCTGACTTTATTCATGGTGAAAAAAAATATCATCATTTTCTTTACGACGCTATGGCTATGATTTTATTAATTATAAATGATTGATGTGCTATCCGGTGGCAAAAAAACGCCTCTAAAATTGGTAAGGCTACTTGATTTATCTACACGCGTAGATACAATGAAGGGGTAGTGGAAATTCACGGTGTTTGATAGTTGTCAGCTACCACAAGGTCAAATTTGTTTTACGTTACTTATGCGACTGGTCATTTTAGACCGTCGGCGTAAAGCGAATATAGCGTTCCAACACCAGGGAACTTTATAACGATCCTTTGTTATGGCTTTTTAACATCGCATCTTCACTGGCGAATTTTCCTCCGCTGAGGAGTGTGTACCAGGGAAGGTGCCCAACACAGCTCCTCACCTCAGGGAAATTTTCATGTCTACACATCAAAACCATGCACAGGATGCTGCGATAACAGCTGATTCTGCGGCAGACGAACGTCTAATCACGCGCGAAGGGCGCAAAGATTTCTGGCGCGCCACCCTGTCATGTTGGCTGGGTACTGCGATGGAATATGCCGACTTTGCGCTATACGGACTGGCCGCCGGTATTATTTTTGGCGATGTCTTCTTCCCCGAATCAACGCCTGCCATGGCGCTGCTTTCTACCTTCGCCACCTGGTCGGTTGGTTTTATTGCCCGCCCGATTGGCGCACTCTTCTTTGGCTGGCTCGGTGACCGTAAAGGTCGCAAAACGGTAATGATCTCTACCATCATCCTGATGGGCGCCTCAACCACTCTTATTGGTCTTATTCCCAGCTACGCGTCGATTGGCCTGTGGGCACCGGCCTGTTTAGTGCTATTGCGTTTCAGTCAGGGCTTCGGCGCCGGGGCGGAACTCTCCGCAGGCACGGTGACGCTGGCTGAATATGCGCCTACACGGCGGCGCGGCCTTGTTTCCTCGATCATCGCCCTTGGCTCAAACAGCGGTACGCTACTGGCTTCGCTGGTTTGGCTGGCGGTGGTGCAGATGGACCAGCGGTCACTGCTGGAATGGGGCTGGCGCATTCCGTTCCTGTGCAGCTCGCTGATTGCGCTGGTCGCGTTGTGGATCCGCCGTAACCTGAAAGAAACTCCGGTATTCGAACGTAAAAAAGCCGAGATGGAAACGCAGCGTGCACAGGTGCTGGCTACACGTTCACAGGTGCTGGATACGCGTTCTTTCTGGCGGCGCAGCCGTGCTTTCCTGACCATGGTTGGTCTGCGTATCGGCGAGAACGGTCCTTCTTATCTGGCCCAGGGCTTTATTATCGGCTACGTGGTCAAAGTGCTGGCGGTAGATAAGTCTGTCGCCACCAGTGCGGTCTTTATTGCTTCACTGCTGGGCTTTCTGATCATACCGCTGGCAGGCTGGCTTTCGGATCGCTTTGGTCGCCGCATTACTTATCGCTGGTTCTGTCTGCTGTTAATCATCTATGCCTTCCCGGCCTTTATGCTGCTGGATTCGCGTGAACCCGCTATTGTTATTACCACTATTGTGACGGGAATGGGGTTGGCATCGCTGGGGATCTTTGGCGTGCAGGCCGCGTGGGGCGTGGAAATGTTTGGCGTGCATCATCGCTATACTAAAATGGCCACGGCCAAAGAGCTTGGGTCAATTCTATCTGGCGGAACAGCACCGCTGGTGGCGGCAGCACTCCTTTCATGGACAGGGCACTGGTGGCCGATTGCCACCTACTTTGCGGTGATGGCGACTATCGGTTTTCTTACCACTTTTGTGGCGCCGGAAACGCGTGGGCGCGATCTCAATGCGGCGGAAGATGCGATATAACCACGGACTGACAGAGTGGTGATGTATGGGCCAGAGATTTTCTCTGGCCTTTATCGTTTTGATATATGAGGGATATCAGCAGTGGCGAAACAGGTTAAGCAGCGCGCCACCCGAGCCGATGTAGCGCAGGAAGCTGGCACGTCGGTAGCGGTGGTCAGTTACGTTGTCAACAATGGTCCGCGCCCGGTCGCTCCCGCAACGCGCGAAAGGGTACTGGCTGCGATCAAAAAAACCGGCTATCGGCCGAACAATGTCGCGCGGGCGCTGGCTTCAGGCACCACTAAAACTTACGGGCTGGTGGTGCCAAATATTGATAATGCGTTTATTGCCTCTCTCGCACATGAACTGCAACAGGAAGCGTTGGCCAACGATATGGTCATGCTGCTGGGCGATGCCGGTGACGATCGCAAACGCGAGCTGCAGCTGATCAATAATCTGTTGAGTCAGCAGATTAACGGGATTATCTATGTCAGCGTTGACCGGCATCCCTATATTGATGTTTTGCAAGCCAGCGGTACGCCATGCGTGATGCTCGACCGGGTCGATCCGGCTTGGCAGGTCAATGTACTGCGCGTGGATGAGCGAGAAGCTGCGCGTCAGGTGACATCTCCCCTACTGAGTCATGGTTATCAGGAGGTGGGCATTATCTGCGGTCCACTGGAAAGGCTTAATTCGCAGGACAGGCTGCATGGCTGGCGCGAGGCGCTGGCAGAATATGGCGTGCAGGAGCGTCCCGAGTGGATCTTCTCCACGCCTTATACCCGTCAGGGAGGTTATCAGGCGGCACAGCAAATGTTACAGGGCGGAACGCTTCCGCGCGCGCTGTTTGCCACCAACGAGGCGCAGGCCATAGGCTGTATTCGTGCCTTGTCGGAGCGCGCGATCAAAGTACCGGATGATGTCGCGCTGGTGTGTTTTAACGGAACTGACCAATCTGCTTATCATCTGCCATCGCTGACTACCGCTCGTCAGCCGGTGCGTGAAATGGCAAAGGCCGCCATCAAAATGCTGGCGAACTGGAACGGAGAAACCGCGCTAAGTGAGTTTTCTCATCAATTAGAAATTGGCGAGTCTTGCGGCTGCAAGCTGGTCAGATAATAAAGATAACAACAGATGATACGATTAATTATTGACTGCGATCCGGGGAATGGCATTGCTGGCGCCAACGTTGATGACGGGCTGGCCATCGCGCTGGCGCTGGCCGCGCCAGAAATTTCACTGGAACTGGTCACCACCGTAGCGGGGAATACCCCAAGCGAGATCGGTTACAGCGTGGCAAGGGATCTGATCGAGCGCGCCGGTCAGTCGGTACCGGTGATTAAAGGGGCGGATGCGGCGTTAAATGAACCCAGCGCACCGTGGCGTGGCGTTCTGGATTCGCGGGTGCACCAGCAGCAGTTGGCACACCTTTGGCAGGGCGTGCGCCAGCCACCCGTTTACTCGCCGCCGCCAGAAGAAGCAGCCGATGCGATGGGACAACTGATTTGCGCCAATCCCGGTGAGATAACGCTGGTGGCAATTGGCCCGTTAACTAACGTTGCTCTGGCGCTGGAGCGTTACCCGCAGATGGCCGAGGCGGTGCAGGAAATTGCCATTATGGGCGGCGTATTTGCGCTGGATGACTTTATCAAAGACACCAATTTTGGTATCGATCCTGAGGCGGCACACAAAGTGCTGACCAGCGGAGCGAATATCACGCTGGTGCCGATGGATGTCACCAGCCAAACGCTAATGACCCATCGGGATCTCGACCGTATTGCGCAAATTGACACGCCGCTGGCGCGCTTTGTGACCGAGACGCTACGCCCGTGGATAGAGTACTCCATGCAAACCCGACGCCTGGCGGGTTGCTGGATACATGATGCACTGGTCGTCGCCTGGCTGCTTAACCAGCAGGTAGCAACCGCTAGCGACTATTTTGTCAATGTAGAACTGCGGGAAGGCATGACGCGCGGTAAATCATGGCGTTATCGCTACCCGCTGCGGCTGGATGTCGGGATTGGTCAGCCGCAGGGCAGCCCGGTGCAGGTATTGCAAACGGTTGATAACCCATTACTGCTGGCCATGCTGGAACAGTATCTGTCGCAGCCATTGGGTTAATGCCAGATCGCCAGGGCGAGCCTCTGCTTTCAGGCCCGCCCGTCAGATCATTTTATTGACCGCTGCCAGCGCCAGCGGTCAATGACCAGCAGAATCAGCAGGCTGACGCCCATTACCGGTAAACTTACCGCGACAAATCCCGTCAACATCAGCAGCATCAGACGAATACCGGGCGTTAACTGCCGCCAGCATCCCAGCAGCGTGGCAAACGGGGAAGTTTCTCCCGGCCCGGGGCGTCGTAACCACCACATGCGGTAGCCAATGGCAATCATCAGGCACAGCCCGAGGCCAAACAGTGCCAGTACCAGCTGATTGGCTATCCCGAACAGCACGCCCATATGCGCATCCACTCCCCAGCGCGTCAGCCTGGCCAGCAGACCAAATTGTGCAAAACCGACCTTATCCACAATCGCATTATTCTGTGGATCCACCGCCACGCTGTCTACCTGAGTCGGCCAGCGGTGATCAGTCTCACTTACCGTCCAGGCCCTGTCCGCGCGATAAGCCGGGCGGATTTCCAGCTTCGCCGCATCAATGCCTGCTGCGCGCGCCGCATGCAGGACCGCGTCGAACTGGTACGGAAAGATCCGGACGCCATCGTGCATTATCTGGCTGTGGCCTTGATGCTCTGCATGCTCATCCATTGCCATCGCCGGTGCGGGGTGTAGCGCGGTGCTAACCACTGGCGTCAACCAGCCAAAATGGCTGCGCAACAGGGAAATGTTATCCCCGGCCCAGCGTGACCAGGTCAGCCCGGTGGCAGAGAAAAACACCATTCCGACTAACAACGCCAGTCCAACAGCCGTGTGCCACTGGCGAAATCGCGCCAGGCGCCGTGCCGGCGTCGAATGGGGGCTGGCAGATTTGCGGCGCGCGGCGCAGTTGCTTACCCATAACAGCGCGCCCCCCAATGCGGTAACCCACAACCAGCTTGCCGCCAGCTCACTGTAAACACGGCCCACATCGCCCAGCAGCAAATTGCGGTGCAGGTAATCCAGCCAGGTGCGCAGGGGTAATATACCGCTGGTGCCGTACACCGTCATGATGCCACGCACCTCAAGGGTTTTTGGATCAATGAATACTGCGCGTGTTTCCGAGGGGCCAAGATCGGCTCGATAAAACATCACGCGGGTGGTTTCCCCCTGCTGGGGAGCGGGGCGCACGGCAGCAATCTTCACGTCTGTGCCGATAAATTCGCTGGCGCGAGCGACCTGAGCAGAAAGCGGCTGGTCAGCGCCGGATGATGAAGTCAACAGCTGCCGTTGATAAAGCACCTTCTCCAGCTGCGGGGTCATGACATACAGGGTGCCGGTGAAAGCGGCGATAAAAATAAACGGGGCGATAAACAGCCCAATATCAAAATGCAGACGACGCAGCAGCGCTGGCAGGCCGCTGCGGGATGATGTGGCGTGCGTGGACGCATGCCGGATTTGTTCTGACATAGACTCTTCCATCCGCCTGTTTAGCAGGCATAAAACGCGGGCTGCGGGGGATTTCCCACAGTCAATAGGCAACGGACTAACGTGAAGCGCCGTAGCGGGGTGGGGCGCGTGGATGGAAGAAGCCTGGGGTAAAACGGGCCAGTGGCGGCGGGGACCGCGTCACGTTCGGGATCTCTGCCACCAGGGACGCTGACCATAGCAGCCACGACGGCAGCAAATCGAGCGGCAGATGCACCAGCAGCAGGCAGTAGCCGCAAGCGCTGTCATCCATTATCGGTCGCACGGGGTGTTGAGTCTTGCCGGCGGCTGGATCGGCTTCGGCCAGCGAACGATCGTCCGCTGACATATCCATCTCCATCGCCATGCCCATGGCATGATGCATCATCATGCTGTTGCCGCCGCGTTGCTGCGCCAGTGATGTTGAAATCACCGGAGCAATAAACAGCAGCAGCATGGCCAGCAGGGCGAAGCAGGCGGCAAAACGGCGATGTGTGACAGAGTGCAGGATCGTTAACATCCTTCTCAGTACCAGGAATATTCTGTGGGATTGTACTGGAATTTACCGCGCGAGGTAAAAAGGAATAGCGTCGAACGGTCCTATTTCGGCGAAATGACCTTTATGATGCCCGGCTGTCCGGTCTCACACGACCGTTTGCGCTGGTGCTGGTGCAAACAAAACCCGGCAAGGCACGCCGCCGGGCCATTTGGCCATGCTGGCGCAGACCTGTGCCAGCCATGAAGAGCTGGATGAAAAAGTACGGATGGCGCGGCCTGTGCCCGATCGGCGCACTGCCGATCCTGCTGCTGGCGTTTATCTGGTTAAAAGCGCCGGAATCGTCGGTATGGCTGGCAGCGCGCCAGCGCCAGCAAAACGTGGCGCTGCTGCCGGTGTACGCTTATCTGATATTGCTGATGACCTGCTTCAACTTTTTCAGTCACGGAACGCAGGATCTCTACCCGACCTTCTTTAAGGTGCAGCACGGACCGGAACCGCATATCATCAGCTTGATGGCCATCTGCTACAGCATTGCGGCGATGCCGCGCGGGGGTTTTCTTCCGGGTGCTGTCGGAGGATCGTGGCCGAAAAAACGTTTATCGCAGCCATTGTTGCGCTGGCGATATTGCCGTTACGGGCGTTCTCCAGCGGTTCCCGCGCCATCGGTATCGGCGCGTTTATGATGCAGGGAGCCTGAGGCGTGGTACCGACTTATCTGAGCGGACCGCTACCCGCGAATGTGCGTGCGCTACTGCCGGGTTTTGTCTGCCAGCCGGAAAATCTGCTGCTTCAGGGAATGCCATCCTGCAAGCCGGCATTGCTTAAGCGCACGGTAATCACGACGGGCTGGCGATGGCCAGCGTTGCCGCAACGGTAGCGGGGTTGATCTGACTGATTGTTGCCGTTGGCCGTGAGACGCACGGCATGAAGATTTCGGGTCAGTCCTGGCATACTGCGCTGGTCTTCCCGCCTGAGGGTGAAAAAACGCGCAGACGCCGGAGAACGATGCGGTAGCCAGTTAGTTAGCACCTGATTTTTATATAATAAGTTAAATCAATGTGGCTGGCCCGCAGAGCAGTTCGGTTGGCTATTATACGATATCTGCAGGTTTACCGAGCGGCATTTTTGCCGCGTCCTGAAGGTGGGTAACCCTGTTACGCCCCCGGCTTTTAGCCAGATACAATGCCCGGTCAGCATGGGCCAGCGCCTTGTCAAAATCATCTGCTATTAATGGCGCAACACCCACGCTGATGGTGACCTGGGTAGCGACCTTATCGTTGAATCTGTGGGGGATCTCAAGACCCAGAACGAACTCACGAATACGTTCGGCCTGCTTTATGGCAATGGATTCGTTGACATTGGTCAGTAACACCAGAAATTCTTCACCGCCATAGCGGGTAACGATATCGCGGGAGCGCACCGCATCGCGTATAGCTACCGACACGCGCGTCAGCGCCTGATCGCCCATCGCGTGACCGTAATTGTCGTTATAGGCTTTGAAATGGTCGATATCCAGCAGCAGGACATAATGATTGCCGGTGAGCTGATCAGCGATATCCGCCAGGCGGTTCTTAAGACCGCGGCGGTTATACAGCCCGGTCAGCGGGTCCAGCATACTCAGGTCACAGTAGGTTTCCTTCTCTTCATAGAGCTGCCGGACCAGACGCCGGGTGAACTTATCGCGCTGCCGCAGCATCAGATGATGCAGAGTAAAACCCAGCAGCGGCAGAATAATGATAAACAGGATGATAAGCATACTTTGGCTTTTATCGAGCGTCAGAACGGCGATCGAAGTCGGTGCCGTATGCAGAATAAAGGCGGGCAGATAGTCTCCCAGTGCAATGGCGCTGATGAATAACACGCTGACCAGCGCAACCAGAAGATAAGCGCCATCAAGATACAAAGCCTGCTGATACCGGATAGTGATATGCCATGCCCACAGTATTCCGCCGATCGCCGCAGCGAGATTTAAAAGCGGAAACTTCGTTACAGGTTTTAACAGCATTAACGCGAGTAATACGGCGCTGGTGATGATAATGGCGATGGTCGGTACGGTGACCTTCAATGTTGCATGATGAATGACGCGAAGGATGCAAAAGGTTGCCGCAGCGATGTTGAGGAAAAGAAACAGCATCAACGACAGCCGTTGCTTGCTGTCCAGTAACTCATCGTAGCTTTGCAAATTCATTATATTTACTCGTGACTGCCCTGAAATATCAACGTGCCAGCACCGTTAAGCCACTGATTCACAGTGCGAATAGCTTGGAGTCATTATGGTGAGAATTTTCTGAAGTGTGGATGTCAATTTATCATTTAAAAACAGCACTGTCATCCGCAAGGGGAATTTCCCAACATTTGTTGCTGCAAAGTGATAATGATTAACATATGCTATTGGTAATCATTATCATTTATATCTGTAAGGGGATGCCGGATAATGTTCAAAAGACTGGACAGTGGCTGGGGCGTGCTGGTGCCCTGTGCAATGATGCCATTGCTGGCAGTGATGAAACTGTCATTTGCCGAATGGCGCATGCTAATGGTAACAGCGTTTTTGGCCACGGTATTCATGCTGTTTCATAAGCGGCTGCGTCACTTCATGCTGCTGCCGTCCTGCATGGCTTTTGCCGGTGGACTTACGGCGATCTCGGTGAATTTTAGCTCGGTATAGCGGTTAATGGGCGGTGAAGATGAATAAATAGCAGGGGGTGTTAAAGGGCGTTGAGCTGCGGGGAAGTAAGGGCGTAAATCAGCGGTATTCAACATGGTGCGAAGAGAGGGACTTGAACCCTCACGTCCGTAAGAACACTAACACCTGAAGCTAGCGCGTCTACCAATTCCGCCACCTTCGCGTCCTGTTGAACTTAATTCATATCACCGCATTGGTGCGAAGAGAGGGACTTGAACCCTCACGTCCGTAAGAACACTAACACCTGAAGCTAGCGCGTCTACCAATTCCGCCACCTTCGCGCAGATGCTGCGTAATATGAATATCGTGGTTTTTGGTGCGAAGAGAGGGACTTGAACCCTCACGTCCGTTAAGACACTAACACCTGAAGCTAGCGCGTCTACCAATTCCGCCACCTTCGCATACCCGCCATATAACAAGGTTATATCGCAACCACGGAGGCGCATTCTAGAGGTTTTACCCTGTACGTCAACAGTTATTTCTTATGGTTGATACAAACGCTGGAAAAAACAACTTGCAGCTGTGATTAGCGTAAAAAAAGACAAGCGGGCGGAAAAATAGCCGCCCCTTATACGTGGTTATTTTTTGGCCGGGCGGCCCTTAACGGCACGATAAACCTTAAAGCGGCCGTTTTGCAGCAGCACTTCATGGCTACCGAAAGCTTCGTCCAGCACCTGTGGATAGGGCAGGAAAGCGTTAGCGACGATCCGCAGCTCACCGCCGGTATTCAGGTGGCTCACCGCGCCACGGATCAGCGTCTGTGCGGCATCCAGGCTGGTTTGTACCCCATCATGGAACGGCGGATTAGACATAATCATATCGAAACGCCCGCTGATGTCGGACCAGACGTTACTGGCAAATACGTCGCCTTCCAGCTGATTGGCCGCCAGCGTCGCTTTGCTGGAGGCAATCGCCGCCGCGTTGACGTCGGTCAATGTCAGGCGAACTTTCGGTGAGAAGCTGGCCAGCATGGCGGAGAGCACCCCGGCACCGCAGCCCACATCCAGCACTTTGCCCTTCATATGCGGTTTTAAGGTGGACAGCAACAGCTGGCTGCCAATATCGAGGCCATCGCGGCTGAACACCCCCGGTAAGGTTTTGACGGTGATTTCGCCCAGCGGGTATTCATCCCAGAACGCGTCGGCATCAAAGGTGGGATGGCTGTCAAGGCGGCCATGATACAGACCGCAGCGGCGGGCGCTGTCGATCTTTTCCAGCTTTGCCCAATCAGCGACCATCTGTTCAGCGCTACGCACGCCGCTGCGATTTTCGCCAACGACAAAAATATCGCTGCCGATCGGCAGCAGCGCCAGCAGGTTTTGCAGCTGATACTGCGCTTCTGGCTTATTCTTCGGCCAGTAGTAAACCAGGGTATCACAGTCGGCTGCCATCGCGGCGCTGGCAACGAGGCCATAATGGGCATTTTCCCCCAGCACGCGACTGAGGATTTGCCAGTGATGATATTGCTGGGTGTGCACCCGGCTCAGCGCGGTTTCAAGTTGGGCGGGCAGGTCATCCTGCAGATCGCCAGCAAACAGCACGCGGCGTTGGGTAAATTCATCACTGTGGCGCAGTATCACTTCACTGGCCGGGGTAAATGCGGACATCGATGGCTCCTTATCAATCAGAGCGGCGATTATAGTTGTTTGTTGGCGCATAATCATCGGCTTTGTTAGCATACGTCCGGCATACTCCAAGACACAAAGGCGAACGCCGCCCTTCTGCAGCGCCATAATTTTGGCGAAAGCGGCGCATGGCGGTACCAGACAGGAAAAAATGATGTCTCCCAGACGTGACTGGTTATTACAGCAAATGGGTATTACGCAGTACACGCTGCGGCGTCCGCGCGCCTTGCAGGGCGAGATTGCGATCACGTTACCCGCTGAAACCCGCCTGGTGATCGTGGCGGATAATCCGCCCATGCTGCACGATCCGCTGGTGGTGGACGTTTTGCGCGCCCTCAATCTGCAGCAACCGCAGGTGCAGGTACTTACTCCTGACCAGCTGGCAATGCTGCCGGATAATGCCCGCTGTCCCAGTTGGCGTTTAGGGCTGGAAGCCCCGGTGACGTTAGCCGGAACCCAAATTGCTTCGCCCGTACTGGCGGAGCTTTATCACAATGCCGAGGCCAAACGGTCGCTCTGGCAGCAAATTTGCCAACATGAATCTGATTTCTTTACTCACCCCGCACGACCTTGACGCTGCGTTTGCCATTGAGCAGCGCAGCCACGCTTTTCCCTGGACGGAAAAGACCTTTGCCAGCAATCAGGGCGAACGTTATCTCAACTTCCGGCTTACGGTGGATGGGGTGCTGGCCGCTTTCGCCATTACTCAGGTGGTGCTGGATGAAGCCACGCTGTTTAACCTGGCGGTAGATCCGGCATTTCAGCGCCGTGGTCTTGGGCGTGAACTGCTACGGCATCTTATTGATGAACTTAAACAGCGCAGCGTCATGACCCTGTGGCTGGAGGTTCGTGCTTCGAACCGTTCCGCTATCGCGCTTTATGAGCAGCTTAATTTTAATGAGGTCTCTGTTCGCCGTCATTACTATCCGACGGCAGGTGGTAAAGAAGATGCAATTATCATGGCGCTGACCATTTAACGGAGATCTGACCGATGCTTAACAACTGGGACTGGATTTTATTTGACGCGGACGACACGCTGTTTCACTTTGACGCGTTTGCCGGTTTGCAGCGGATTTTTCAACGCTACGATGTCGCGTTCAGTCGTGCCGACTACGACGACTATCAGGCGATTAACCAGCCGCTATGGGTTGATTACCAGAATGGCAACATCAGTGCGTTACAGTTACAGCACCAGCGTTTTGAGGGCTGGGCAGCAAAGCTGGATGTGACGGCACAAAGCCTCAATAGCGGTTTTCTGGCGGCGATGGCTGAACTTTGTACTCCGCTACCCGGAGCTGTTGAACTCCTCAATGCGCTAAAGGGCCGGGTTAAAATTGGCATTATCACTAACGGATTTACCGCGCTACAGCAGGCACGGCTTGAACATACCGGCTTGTCCGGCTACTTCGACCTGCTGGTGATATCTGAGCAGGTGGGATCCGCTAAACCGCATCCGGCAATCTTTGATTATGCGCTGAATCAAATGGCTAATCCGCCGCGCAACCGTGTACTGATGGTGGGTGACAATCCGGACTCAGATATTCTCGGCGGCATAAACGCCGGCATGGCGACCTGCTGGCTGAACCATAATGACCGCAATAAGCCGCAAGGCATCCATCCTGACTGGCAGGTCTCCTCCCTGACCGAATTGCAGATTTTACTGGGCGCGTAAGCGCCTTAACTGCGCGCTGAAACCATTCATTAGCTAAGCTTAACCAATTATTTTGGTTATTTGTGCTGCTAATCAGGCGGGTTCGTTTATTTATTCTGGCAATCTGCCTTTGTACAGGTATTTTTAGCAATCAGTGCTATTCCGCCCTCATTTCTGGCGCGTTCGATTTTTCCTTGCCGTGGCGTTGAAAAAATTTAAAAAAAAATTCCAGTCATGCAGAGGTGATTTATCGTCGCGTCAGTACCGACTGGTGATAAAAACCCTTATTGATATAGGAATATTCCTAACTAATTTCAGTCTTTACGCTGATTTCTTACTTTATCCTTATATAAGTTTATCTAAAGATAAATTCCGCTCCGGGTCGCCGTTGAATTATTGCTTTTTGTCTGTAAAATTGCCGAAAACTTACAATTCAGGGTAAACCTTTACTGGTCAGCGGGATGACTGATGTCTGTCTCGTGCGGTAGCTATGCGAATAACTGCTAACCAGCTCCTCCCGACGCGATAGATATCACGCCTAATCCGCTGCATTTGGTTGATTTAGCCGCAGCATGACGGGTGATATTTTAAACGGTCAATCACCGGGGCTGTTCACGCCACCCCGTTTACGTATTTCGAAAGGTTATGACCTGTTACCATCAAGCGGGATCTGCGGGTGATATTGCGGTGCGCGACTTATCACTTATTTATCGATGAAAATTAATCATTCATGCCGCTATGCTTCGCCGGGTGCATTCGCTATGCCGCGTGCAATCAATTACCCGTGCTGATGTAAATCATCTTCCTGAGACAGCCGAAAATGGCTGACATTGCCAGCAAAATATTCAGTTCGCCGTGGTGATCTGTGCTGCTACTGCGCATTTCAACCGGGTCGTCACCCTTCCTTCCGGGCTGATTACTTTCACTTTTTTGATGTTGTACTGCGGGTTTGACTGCCCGTTCCCCGTTATTATTGAGAAAACGTTAAGAGGATTATGGTGAAAATTCGTATCGCATTAAGCTTGCTATTGGTGATGAGCGTCGTTGGCTGTAAAACCCCGCCTCCGCAAATCACCGACGACACGGTGGTTTCCAGCACGGTTGACGGCGTTAAACTGAGCTACCGCCACGCTATTACGCCGCCGCAAAGCTTTACGCCGGTTAATGAAGAGTATCGTGCGCTGTATGCGGCCTCGGTCATGAGCCGCCCGGATTTTGGCGGCAAGCTGGTACGCCATCTGGATAACGGTCAGACCTTTACCGTACTGGGCTCGGTTGAAAACAACTGGTTTGCTATTGCTGATGCCGGGCAGGAGCAGCTGATAGGCTATGTGCCGTTGCGTGCCGGTGTAAAAAGCGATCTGTACAACCAAACGTTAAAAGCGGACCAGCGGCGTAAACGTGTTCGCGCCCCGGCAAAAAAGAAGACCTGTGTTGCGGTGGACGGTGACAGCAAAGCCTGTCAGAACAACAACAACGGTACCTGGATCATTGACTGATAACCCGTTAATGGCAGCATCACTATGCACAGACTTTCGATTTTTCGCCTGGTGACTCAGGCGTTTTTGCTGGCAGCCTTTACCCTGCTGGCAGGTTGTGTTTCCACTTCACGCAGCGTCCCCGCGCAGTACAGCCTGGTCTTTCAGGCACATCCTCAGATCAACAACTCGGCTCCGCTGAAAGTACGGGTGCTGCTGCTGAAGTCGGATGCGGATTTAATGGCGGCCGATTTCTATTCGCTGCAAACCAATCCGCAGGGCGTGCTGGGGCAAAACCTGTTGAACAGCGAGCAGTTTTTCCTGATGCCGGGGCAAACTGACAAAAAACTGGCCGGGCAGAGCAGCCCGGAGGCGCGGTATATCGGCATTATGGCGGAATATCAAATGCTTGATGGCAAAAAGTGGCGTATTTCACTGCCGGTTCCTCTCCCCGCAGAACGCCATTTTTATCAGTTCTGGCAGGGGGATGCGGATAATCTGCGTGCCGACATCATCGCCGATATCAACGGTGTCCGTGTTGTTAATGCCCGCGATTAGCGCGGACACAGGAGTCATCATGAGCAAGGCAGAAAAAGTAGTCTGGACCGAAGGAATGTTTCTGCGTCCGCATCATTTCCAGCAGAGCGAAAACTACCTGCAGAGCACGCTGCGCGACTGGGGACAGGCGCAGCGCCCGTGGCTGTGGGGCCTGCACGACATTGAATTTGATGAATCGATGCTGCGCCAGGGCAAAGTTGCGCTGCTCTCGGCCAGCGGCCTGCTGCCGGACGGCACGGTATTTTCCTTCCGCAATGGGCAAGATGCCCCGGCGCCGCTGTTAATCCCTGATAACCTGACTCAGGGCAAAGTGGTACTGGCGCTGCCGGCGCGGCGCGGCGGCCGTGAAGAGGTGATCTTCAGCGAAGCGGCCGATTCGCTGGCGCGCTTTATCAGCTTCGAGCGCGAAGTCGATGATGTTAACGCCATGGCGGTCGGTCAGGCGGCGGTACAGTTTGGCCGTTTACGTCTGCGGCTGATGCTGGAAAGTGAACTCAGCGCCGAATGGACCGCCATCGGCGTGGCGCGTATCAGCGAAAAGCGTAGTGACCACCAACTACGCCTTGACGCCAGCTATATTCCACCGATGCTTAATGCCATCAACCAGTCACAGCTGATGGAATACATCGGTGATATCCACGCCCTGCTGGCGCAGCGCAGCCAGCAGATTGGCCAGCGCTTACAGCAGCCCGGACGCTTTAACACCGCCGATATGGTGGACTTTATGCTGCTGACGCTGATTAATCAGCAGCTGGGGCATATCAGCCACCTGAAAAGCTTGCCGCTGCTCCATCCTGAAACGCTGTTCCACGGCTGGCTCACCTTTGCGGCTGAACTGACCAGCTGGATGCCGTCGCGCACCCCGGACGGCGCACTCCCGACCTACCAACACGACGATCTGGCTGGCTGTTTCAGTCAGCTGCTGCTGTTGCTGCGTCAGGGGCTGTCGCAGGTGATGGAAGAGAATGCGCTTCAGCTGCCGCTGACCGAGCGCTCTCACGGGCTGAACGTGGCGACCGTGCCGGAGTCCTCAATGGTGCGCGAGTTTGGCTTTGTGCTGGCGGTGCGTGCCAACGTGCCGGCCGACGCGATACAAACCCACTTCCCGGCGCAGATGAAGGTGGCTCCGGTGACGAAAATCCGCGATCTGGTTCAGCTGCAGCTGCCGGGCATTATGCTGCGCGCCATGCCCGCCGCGCCGCCGCAGATCCCGTGGCACGCCGGCTACAACTATTTTCAGCTCGATAAGGGCAGCGAACTGTGGCAGGAAATGGAAAAGTCCGGCACCTTCGCGCTGCACCTGGCCGGTGAATTCCCGGGGCTGGAGATGGAGTTCTGGGCAATCCGCAGTCACGCAGTCTGAGCAGGGACTAAAGCACAATGAAACAGCAAAGACATTCAGATGCCGCCCAGACGGGTATGAACGGTGCCAACGGTCATAATCCCCTGGTCGCCGCCGCCAACCCGTTGCTGAACGCCATTCCCCAGATCCGCCATTCGGTCGCCCATCCCGATCCTGCCGGACTGCGTCAGCGGCTGGTCGACGAAATTCGCCAGTTTGAAATGCATTGCCAGCGTGCCGGGCTGCCCTGGGAAGTGATTATCGGCGCACGTTACTGCCTGTGTACCGCGCTGGATGAAGCCGCTGCGCTTACTCCCTGGGGTGGGCGCGGCGTCTGGCCCGGCAACGGGCTGCTGGTTACCTTTCATAATGAAACCTGGGGCGGCGAAAAATTTTTCCAGCTGCTGGCGCGTCTGTCGCAGACGCCACGTGAGCAGATCGCCCTGCTGGAGCTGATTAATTTCTGCCTGCAGCTGGGCTTTGAAGGGCGCTACCGGGTGATGGATAACGGGCGCTCCCAGCTGGAGACCATCAGGCAGCGGCTGTTGCAGATGATCCGCTCGGTGCGCGGTGGCTATGCACCGCCGCTGTCGGCACATCCCGAAGACCATCCGGTAACGCGACAACTGTGGCGGCCGCTGGTGCCGCTGTGGGCCTGTAGCGCCGTGGTGGGCTTCCTCGCCTGTCTGCTCTATATCCTGCTTAACTGGCGGCTGGGTGATTATACCAGCCCGGTGCTGGCCTCGATTTACCAGACCACGCTACCGGAAGTGAGCATTCACAATCCGGCTCCGCCGCCGCCGGCAGCGGTTAATCTGAAAACCTTTCTGCGGCCCGAAATCGAACAGGGGCTGGTGGCGGTGCGCGACGAGGCCGACCGCAGCGTAGTGACGCTAAAAGGTGACGGCCTGTTTACCTCCGCCTCCACCGAAGTCCGTGGCCGCTACGCCGAGGTGCTGGATCGCGTTGCCGCCGCGATGAACAGCGTGAGCGGCCGCATTCTGGTGGTGGGCTACAGCGATAATGTACCGATCCGCAGCGCGCGCTTTGCCTCCAACTACGAGCTATCTCTGGCGCGTGCGCAGTCGGTTTCCGAGCAATTGCAGCAGCATCTTACACAGCCGCAGCGGGTGAAAGCGGAAGGGCGGGGCGAAAGCAACCCGCTCGCGCCGAACAACAGCGCCGGGAACCGCGCCCGCAACCGACGCGTAGAGATCACCCTGCTGGTTTCGCCGGGCAGCACCCGGGCCGAGCTGAACGACATGGCGCAAGGAAATTAACCGATGTTGAATATGCTGTTTGCCGTTTTAACCCATCGCCTGCTGTGGGGCTTTGTGGGGATTACCGCGCTGTCGTTTATTATCTGGGTAATTGGCCCGGTATTTTCGATAGTCGACTCGCGCCCGCTGGCGCCGGAAGTCAACCGCCAGATCAGTATTGGCCTGCTTTATCTGGTGTGGGCGCTGGGCAACCTGGTGCCGCGCCTGTATAACGCCTGGCTGAACCGCAAGCTGATGGGTAGTCTGAAAACCACTCCCGGCGAACAGCCGGACGGCGACAATCCGCGCCTGACCAGCGAAGACCGGGTGCTGGCTGAACGCTTTAACGAAGCCTCCGAGCTGCTGAAAAAAGCGCATTTCACTCACGCCGACGGCCGCCGCTCGCCGTTCTGGGCGCAGCGCTTCAGCCGCCAGTATCTCTATCAGCTGCCGTGGTATGTGATCATCGGCGCGCCGGGTGCCGGAAAAACCACCGCGCTGGTCAACTCCGGGCTGCAGTTCCCGCTGGCCGACCGCTTTGGCAAATCCGCGCTGCGCGGTATTGGCGGCACGCGCAACTGTGACTGGTGGTTTACCAATGAAGCGGTGCTGCTGGATACCGCCGGGCGCTACACCACTCAGGAGAGCCAGCAGCAGCAGGATGCCGGAGAATGGCAAGGCTTTATCAATCTGCTGCGTAAATACCGCGCCCGCCAGCCAATCAACGGGGTGATTGTTACCGTCAGCGTTTCCGATCTGCTCACCCAGTCGGCCGAGGCTGCGCAGCAGCAGGCGGTGGCGCTGCGCCAGCGCCTGACCGAACTGCATGAACAGCTGGGCATTCGTTTTCCGGTCTACGTGCTGGTCACCAAGACCGACCTGTTGAAAGGCTTTCGCGCCTACTTTGCCCAATTCGACAAGGCCCAGCGTGAACAGATCTGGGGCTTCACCTTCCCGTGGGAACGGGCGAAGATGAGCGATTTTGACCTGCCGACGGCGTTCAGCCAGGAATATGCGCTGCTGCAACAGCGGCTGGATGCCGGACTGGCGGACACCTTGCTCCAGGAGAGCGATGTAAAGGCGCGCGCCGAAAGTTTCTTATTCCCACAGGAATTCGCCGCGCTGCGTCCGCTGCTGGCGGAGTATCTGGACACGGTATTTGCCCGATCTGACTTTGAAACCCAGTTCTCACCGCGTGGGATTTACTTCGCCAGCGGCACCCAGGAAGGGCTGCCGTTTGACCGGGTAATGGGCGAACTTAACCGCGCCTTACAGCTGCCGCAGCAGGATGCGGCCAGCGGCCAGAGTGGCAGCTGGGACCAGACCAGTAAAGCGGCACCAATCCCCGGCAACAAGGGGCAGAGCTTCTTCCTGAAAGACGTGCTGCAAAAAGTGATTTTTCCCGAGTCCGGGCTGGCGGGCAGCAACCGCTGGTGGGAACTGCGTAACCGGGCGCTGCTGTGGTCGGGCTATATCGCCCTCGCCGCCGCGCTGGTGATTAGCGCACTACTGTGGTTTACCAGCTACGGCAACAACAAAAGCTATCTGCAACAGGTGCAGGCGCGGGTGCCGGAAGTGGTGCGGCAGAGCAGTGCGCTACAGGGCAGCGAGCAGGGCGATCTGTTTGCCCTGCTGCCATTGCTGAACAGCCTGTTGAAGCTGCCGGAAAGCAGCGAATTTGACCTCAACTCGCCGCCGATAAGCCGCCGTATGGGGCTGTATCGCGGAGCCGAGGTCAGCGATGCCACCCAGGCGCTGTACCAGAAATCGCTGAAACAGCTGCTGCTGCCGCAGGTGGCGCAGTCGATCGCCGGCTGGTTGCGTAACGACAACGGCAGCGATGCCGACTACAGCTATGAGGCGCTGAAAGCCTATCAGATGCTGTATCAGCCGCAGCACTATGACGGCAAGTTCCTGCACGCCTGGCTGATGCTCAACCTGCAGCGTAACCTGCCGCAAAACGTCACGCAGGCGCAGCTGAAACAGCTGGAATGGCATCTCAGCCAGCTGCTGGAAAACCAGATCCAGGCTTCTCCCTATGCGCGGGATGACGCGCTGGTAAAGCGCGAGCAGGCGCTGATTAACCAGATGCCGCTGTCACAGCGCGTCTGGGGGCGGCTTAAGCGCCTGCTGGAACGCGATGAAAGCCTGAAACCGGTGTCGCTGGCCTCTCTCGGCGGCCCGCAGAGCGAGCTGGTGTTTTCGCGCAAAAGTGGCGGCTCGATTGCCGATGGCATTTCCGGCCTGTTTACCCCGGACGGCTACTGGCAAAGCTTTGATAAGCATATCGCTGCGGTCACGACGGCGCTGCATGACGACGACCGCTGGGTGCTGGGCGCACAATCAGCCGGGGAGAGCCAGCAGCAAACCGATGCGGCGGTGCGCCAGCTGTATATCAGCGACTACATCCGCCAGTGGGATGGCTTGCTACAGGATATTCAGCTGAACAACAGCGCCGATCTTGCCCAGCGCATCAACAGCGCGCGGCTGCTCTCAAGTAACAATTCGCCGCTGCGTAAGCTGGTGATTAACCTCAGCCGCTACCTGGTGCTGGAAAAACTGCCGACGGATGAAAAACAGGCGGGCAAGGATAAGGATGCCGATGCTGATAACAGCGCTGCCCGCACCCTACAGGCGCTGTTCCGTTCGCGGCAGAACAGCGCGGCGGCGGCGGCAGATCAGGCGCCTGAACAGGCGGTTGCCAACCATTTTGCGCCGGTTATCGAACTGGCGCAGCCGCTGGAGCAGGGCGGAAAAACCATCGCTTTTGATGACTTCATCCGCCAGATCGATGACCTGTACCGCTACTTGACGGCGGTGCAGGATGCGGCCAACAGCGGTATGCCGCCGCCCGCCGGGGATGCCATCAGCCATTTGCAGGCCAGCGCCGGACGCTTACCCGGTTCGCTGCAAACCGTATTTTCCACCCTTGCGGTTGGTGCCAGCAGTGACGCACAGCGCCGCGAACTGGAAAACGTGCGCAAGCGCATCAGCAGCGAAGTCGGCGGCTTCTGCCGTCAGGCGATTGCCGGCCGCTACCCGCTGGTGCGTTCGGCGCGCAGCGAAGTCACCCCGGACGACCTGGCTCGTATGTTTGCCCCCGGCAACGGCCTGATGGACAGCTTCTTCCGCGATAACCTCGCCAATAAAGTCGATACCACGCAGCCAGCCTGGCGCTTTACGCCGGGTATTGACGGCAAGGGCATCGGCGGCGAAGACATACTGCGTCCGTTCCAGCAGGCGCAAAGCATCCGCGATGCCTTCTTTGCTAACGGTGCCACCACGCCAGCGTTTCGCGTGACGGTGCGCACGCTGCGCATGGATAACGATATTCTTAATCTGACGCTGGATGTTGACGGCCAGCTACTGCGTTACAGCCACGGGCCGCAGGCGGTACAGCTGATGAACTGGCCCGGCAGCGGCGGCACCAGCCAGGTGCGTATGCAGCTTGGGCTGGCGAATGGCACTACCTCGACGCTGGTGACTAACGGCGTCTGGGCGCTGAATCGCTTCTTTGACCGTGCGCAGTTAGCGCCGGGCAGCAGCAGCCTGAGCCGTCAGGCCAGTTTTAACGTTGACGGCCATCGCGTGACGCTGGAGTTTACTCCGAACAGCATCCGCAATCCGTTTCAGCTTTCCGGATTCTCATGCCCGTAGCCGCAAGGAAATGATGATGAGCCAGATGCCTGCAATTGGCTGGTACGGCAAATTGCCCAGTGCCGGTGATTTTTTGAGACGCCGCTTCCCGGATGCACTGTATAACGCGTGGATCCACTGGTTCCAGCTGGGGCTGCTGGACTGGCAGCAAAGCGAAGAGCAGCGCCCGGACAGCGGCCGCCAGTTTGCCAGCGCCCCGGTATGGAACTTTGTCATTCCGCCGCTGCTGGGTAGCCGCCTGGTGCAAATGGGCTGCCTGCTACCGGCGCGTGACAGCGTGGGGCGGCAGTATCCGGTCTGCGCGTTGCTCAGTTACAGCCTGACGCAGTGGTCTCCCCAGCGCCTGGCGCGGGCGGGCGAGTGGTATCAGCAGCTGGGGCGCACCCTGTTACAGGGCGTGCGCAACGGCTGTTCAGCTGAACAGCTCGACGCGGCGCTGCTGGCGATCCCCGCACCGCCCGAGCCGAAGGATCACGACGCATCCGGCATTCTGCAGGCAATTGGCTACGATGACCAGCAGGACACGCTGGGCTGGCGTCAGGCAGCGGATTGCTTCAGCCCGCAGCAATACACCAGCTTTTGGTGGACCAACCGCACCGACGGCTATCCGCTCTACACCCATCTGCACAGCGGCAACTTCACCAGCCAGCTGTTTAACATGCTGTTCGACCCGGCAGCGGGCGCAAAACCCGGCCGTAACGGGCTGTATCCACCGATGTTTGAGTAACCGAGTAAGGAAACGCGATGAATCTTGAAACGCTGCTGGCCCCGGTCACGCCTGAACGCCCCTGTGGGGAAAATCTCGAATATGACGCCGACTACATGGCGATGGAACAGGCCAGCGCCGGCAAAGCCGAGCAGCAGTTTGGCGACACCATCATTCCGGCAGAACCCGCAGACTGGAACAAAGTCGAGCGGCTGGCGCTGGGACTGCTGGGGCGCAGCAAAGATCTGCGCGTGATGCTGGCGCTGACCCGCGCCTGGACCCAGCTAAAAGGATTGAGCGGTTACGCCGATGGCCTGCATCTTATCCAGCAGGCGCTGCTGCTTTACTGGCAGCCGCTGTGGCCGTCACTGGAAGAGGATGGCGCAGAGGATCCGTTTTACCGTCTTAATGCGCTGGCGGCGCTGGGGGACAAATCGGCGCTGACCAGCGCGCTGCGCCAGGCGCCGCTGCTGCGCTATGCCACCGATGAAATCAGTCTGCGTGACGCCTGTGCACTGCTCGACGGCAGCAAAACCGAATGCCCCGGCTACCCCGGCGGCCGCACCCGTTTGCAGGATGAGCTGATAAGGGGGGGCTGCCCGGCATTGATGCTGTTCTCAAAATAAGTGAGCGGTTACTGACAATTCGCGAAACGCTGACTGAGCAGCTGGGCGCTGCGGCGCTGCCGGAAATGGAGCAGCTGCTGAAAACCGTCAATACCGTGGCCGCCGCCTGTCAGGCCACCGACCTCAGCACCCTGATCCCCCGGGTGGAAACCGCCGCCAGCAGCGCAACGCCGCCGCCAGCCGCCGCGCCAGCGGCACAGCAGCACGCCGACTGGCGCAGCGTACAGCTTGGCTCGCGCAGCGATGCGCAGCTGATGCTGGAAAAGGTGAAACAGTACTTCAGCCAGCACGAGCCAAGCCACCCGGCTCCGCTGATGATCGAGCGGGTACAACGCATGATAGAGCTGGACTTTATGGACATTATCCGCGACCTCGCCCCGGACGGCGTGCACCAGCTGGAAACGATTTTCGGGCGTCGCGACCACTCATAGCCTGCTTCGTCAGGCCCTGTAAGCGTCACTATCTCTAAAGCGCACACACAATGGAGAACACCATGGCAGTCAGTAAATCCAGTGGGCAGAAATTCATTGCCCGTAACCGCGCGCCACGCGTGCAGATTGAGTACGACGTGGAAATTTATGGCGCGGAACGCAAAATCCAGCTGCCCTTCGTGATGGGCGTGATGTCCGACCTGGTCGGTAAACCGCTGGAAGCGCAGCCGGGCATCGATGAACGTAAGTTCCTTGAAATCGACGTCGATAACTTTGATGAACGCATGAAGGCGCTGAAGCCTCGTGTGGCATTCCAGGCAGAAAACACCCTGACCGGCGAAGGGCGTCTTAACATCGACCTGACCTTTAACAGCATGGAAGACTTCTCGCCGGATGCGGTAGCGCGCAAGGTGGAACCGCTTAATCAGCTGCTGGATGCCCGTACCCAGCTGGCTAACCTGCTGACCTACATGGATGGCAAAAACGGTGCGGAAGAGCTGATCGGCAAAATCCTGCAGGACCCGACGCTGCTGCAATCACTTAGCCATCTGCCGAAAGCTGACGACAAGGCAGCCGACGACCACGGCAACAAGGAGTAAGCGATGAGCAATCAATTCCAACAGTCTGGCGACCTGCAACAGCAGGCCTACAGCGAGGACGCGTTCAGCGCGCTGCTGAATAAAGAGTTCCGCCCGAAAAGCGACCAGGCGCGCGCCGCGGTGGAAAGTGCGGTGAAAACCCTGGCGCAGCAGGCGCTGGAAAATACCGTTACCGTATCCAACGATGCCTACCGCACCATTCAGGCGCTGATCGCCGAGATCGACGAGAAGCTCTCCCTGCAGGTCAACCAGATTATCCACCATGAAGACTTCCAGCAGCTGGAAGGCGCGTGGCGCGGCCTGAGCTATCTGGTCAACAATACCGAAACCGATGAGATGCTGAAAATCCGCTTTATGAGCATCTCTAAACAGGAGCTGGGCCGCACGCTGAAGCGCTACAAAGGCGTTAGCTGGGATCAAAGCCCCATCTTCAAGAAGATCTATGAGGAAGAGTACGGCCAGTTTGGCGGCGAACCCTTTGGTTGCCTGGTGGGCGACTACTACTTTGACCACAGCCCGCAGGACGTGGAGCTGCTTAGCGAAATGGCGCGTATCGGTTCTGCCGCCCACTGTCCGTTTATCACCGGCACCGCGCCGGGCGTGATGCAGATGGAGTCCTGGCAGGAGCTGGCCAACCCGCGCGACCTGACCAAAATCTTCCAGAACACCGAATATGCCGCGTGGCGCAGTCTGCGCGAGTCGGAAGATGCACGCTATCTTGGCCTGGTGATGCCGCGCTTCCTGTCGCGCCTGCCGTACGGCATTCGCACCAACCCGGTCGACAGCTTCGACTTCGAAGAGCAGACCGACGGCGCTAACCACGGTAACTACACCTGGACCAACGCCGCCTACGCGATGGCCGCCAATATCAACCGTTCGTTTAAGGATTTTGGCTGGTGTACCTCAATTCGCGGCGTCGAGTCCGGCGGGGCGGTGGAAAATCTGCCGTGCCACACCTTCCCGAGCGACGACGGCGGCGTGGATATGAAATGCCCGACCGAAATCGCCATCAGCGATCGTCGTGAAGCCGAGCTGGCGAAAAACGGTTTTATGCCGCTGGTGCACCGCAAAAACTCCGACTTTGCCGCCTTTATCGGCGCACAGTCGCTGCAGAAACCGGCGGAGTACCACGATGCCGACGCCACTGCCAATGCGCGTCTGGCGGCGCGCCTGCCGTACCTGTTCGCCTGCTGCCGCTTTGCCCACTATCTGAAGTGCATCGTGCGCGACAAAATTGGCTCCTTCCGCGAGCGCGACGAGATGGAGCGCTGGCTGAACGACTGGGTGATGAACTACGTTGACGGTGACCCGGCTAACTCCTCACAGGAAACCAAATCGCGTAAGCCGCTGGCTTCTGCCGAGGTGCAGGTGCAGGAGATTGAAGATAACCCGGGCTACTACGCCGCCAAGTTCTTTCTGCGTCCGCATTACCAGCTGGAGGGCCTGACCGTATCACTGCGTCTGGTTTCTAAACTGCCGTCGCTGAAATCGAACGACGCGTGATATGCCCCCGCAGTAAATAATCAGCGTTTAGCCTGTGGGCCAATCAGGCAGGCCAAACGCCCTTAAATTTAGCGATTAATCATTGAAATGTTATTAATCGCTATCTCCTCTGAGATATCCCGTGTAGCGATATTCAGAAGCAAGGCAGAGGTAAATATGAAGTGCTTATGCATTCATCTATTTTCCTGTATGCCATATCAGTGCTTTATCTAAGCCCAAAGGTTTCCTGAAGGAAGCAGGGTAAAAGCAATAACTTAACTAATGAGAGTAGATAACCATGGCTATTGATATGTATTTGAAAGTTGACGGTGTAACCGGTGAATCTAAAGATTCTAACCACACCGGTTGGATCGACGTGTCTTCTTTCTCCTGGGGCGCTACCCAGCCGGGCAATATGTCGGTAGGCGGCGGCGGCGGTGCCGGTAAAGTGAACTTTAACGATCTGCACATCAATGCAAAAATTGATAAAGCGGTCACCGCGCTGCTGAAAAACTGCGCCAGCGGTAAGCACGTAGGTAAAGTAGAAGTTTCCGTATGTAAAGCGGGCGGCACTCAGATTGAGTACACGCGTATTACTCTGGAAGACGTGCTGGTCACCAACGTGCAGTTCGTTGGTTCCGACGGTGACGATACTCTGGGCGTAACCTACGCATTCCAGGCTGCCAAAGTGAAACAGCAGTACTGGGAGCAGAGCACCTCCGGCGGTAAAGGCGCAGAAAGCAGCGCTGGCTGGAATATTAAAGAGAATAAAGAAGCGTAATTATTCAGCCAAATTGCCCATTCACGATGGAATGGGCAATTTATTTCTTCAGTACTTTTATTCTCATAAGGAAAATTTATGGCAATAAGACCCGCTTTTTTACAGGCATGGCAGCGCTTCAGTGAGATAAATATCGATGTTTCATCCGTTGGGAAAAAGATAGGTGGAAATGTCGGTGCAAATATCATGCTAGGTGAACAGGACCCCTCACAGGGATTTACCAATGCGTGCGCGATAAGAATGAGTTACACGTTAAACTACTCTGGGGCTAGAGTCGAAAGAGGCGTCTGGAAAACGGTTTCAGGGGATGATAAAAATTGGTACATATATCGGGTAAAAGATCTGTTGACGTATATGCATAAAAAATACGGTAAACCTGACAAGATAGTAAAAAACCCAACGCCCGGTGATTTTCAGAATCTGAAAGGAATATTGGTGTTTGCAGTGAATGGCTGGAGTGATGCTAGCGGGCATGCAACTTTATGGAATGGATCGGTTTGCTCCGATCACTGTTATTTCCCAATCTCGAATGAGGGTTCTATATGGTTATTAAAATAGAATGGATTTCATTGGCTGCTGCATTATTATTTTCTGTCCAAGCTGGCGCTAAGACAGCTTATACCCCAGGTCAGTATTTAAAAAACTATGCGCTAAGCACCTGTATTTCTCAAGGCTATCAAAGCAAAGAGGTAAAAGAAGATGCCGCTGCCGCCGCTCGTGGCTATCTGGAATTTGGCGATTATTCCCTTGCGGCACATACGGCTGTTAGAAAGTTGGGTAAGGAGTTTCTGGCTAAGGAATATACCAGTCAGTCAGGTGAGCCGATGACGCTGGCAAAATGCATTGATTTCTATCATAGCAAGCAGCTGGATAATCTGGTGAAGCAGTTTAAAGGTAAGCAGGACGATTAACTCGTTGTCTTATTCTTCATCACCTGGCCTGTTTCAACACCGCTGTTCGCCAATAGCATGATATGCTGATATGCAGCAATGGTAGAAATATGGATAGCCATTTAGTGATGCATATATAACTATATAAATAAGTCCAGATGGATATGAACAGGCTGTTATCACTTTCTATTTATATCATTACATTGCAGGCCAGCTTCTCAGCTTACGCAATTAACGATTGTTCAAAGGAAACCAGCGATCCTGCTGTTTTTACCTGTGCTGAAAACAATAAAGACGTAGCCGAGAAAAACCTTAACCATGAGTACCTCGCAGCGAAGAAACGCATCGAAGATCTGTTTTCTCATGAGGCTGATGTAAAAAAAGAATATCTCACGAATTTTATTGAGTCTCAGCGTGGCTGGCTGAAATATCGCGATGGGCAATGTAAGTTATATGCACACGTTGCCGACAAAAACAGTAATCCTTATATTGTATTCACCAATCATTGCATCGCTCAGCTGGATGAAGACAGAAGCAAGCAGTTAAAAGAGATTCCATACGATTGAATTTAACGCTCTAAAAAAACGCAACCTGCTTTCAGGCGGCGTTGTATTGATTTATTTTTGTAAAAAAATAAAGAAGGGTAAAAGCACGCTAGTTATTACAGAAGTCATCGCTGACAAGGAAAAACATGAATAAGCTATTATCACTTTCTTTTCTGATCCTTTCACTACAGGCAAGCTGTAACGCGTATGCAAACAATAAATATAGCCCGCAAACGAACCTGAAAAACTACGCATTAAGCAGCTGCATATCCCAGGGCTATCAAAGCAAAGAGGTAAAAGAAGATGCCGCTGCCGCCGCTCGTGGCTATCTGGAATTTGGCGACTATTCCCTTGCGGCACATACGGCTGTTAGAAAGTTGGGTAAGGCGTTTCTGGCTAAGGAATATACCAGTCAGTCAGGTGAGCCGATGACGCTGGTGAAATGCATTGATTTCTACCATAGCGGGCAGCTGGATAAGCTGGTGAAAGAGTTTAAAGGCAAGCAGGATGATTAAGACCTTTGCCGCAGCGCTTAAACCCCGCCGCTTTCCCCTTAAAGCGGCGCAGTTTAACCGCCGTATTACCCTGCATCACCTTTGCAGACGGGTCACCACCTAAACGCAGGAACACGTTATGCGATTTACGATTATAACGACTAAACAGGGCCAGCAGCCGCCGCAGGGCAGCTGCGATTTTCTGCCGCCCGGCGGCACCATTGGCCGTGGAGCCGATAACAATCTGGTACTGCCGGATGACGACCGCACCATTTCGCGCCTGCAGGCTATTGTGCATATCAACGCCACGGGCGAATGCCATATCACCAATCGCGGCAATGTCACGCGCGTCCACCTGAATGATATTCCGCTTGAGCGTGGCCGCCAGGTGGAGCTACAGGATGGCGATATCATCGGCATCGATGACTATCGCCTGCAGGTCAGCGAACTTAGCGCAGCGGCGCAGCCGATCATTCAGCCGGTGCCAGCACCCGCAGCTACGCGCCCGCAGCCGGCCGCCGCGCCTGTCGCTCCCGCTCCGGCGGTCAAGGCTGCGCCAGCGGCGATCCCCAGCGAAATCTGGGACAGCCTGGCCCAGGAGTTCTCGATCTCCGATAACCTCTCCAGCCGCAGCAAAGCGAAAGCGCAAAGCCAGGCTAACCCGCTGACCGCCCCGGCCGCCGCCGAGCGTAATCCGGCCGATCCGCTGGCCCAGCTGGCGCAAAGCAGCGATCCGTTAAACCTTGAACGCCGCGATCGGACCCCCGACAGCCTGTTTAACCAGGATCCGCTGTTTAAACAGGACAGCATCTTTGATGACAGCACCCCCAGCACACTGTTCCAGCCGACGGGGGCGAAAAACAGCGTTGCCAATGGCGGACGTGAAAACGAGCAGGACCCGCTGGCGCTGTTCGGCACGGGCGCAGCGCCACAGGTCGACCGCGACGATCCGCTTGGCCTGATGATGGGCAGCGCGGTGCCGCTGACGCCGCCAGAGGATAAGCCGCAGCAGATCTCCGGGCAGCCGAACATCCCGCCAACGCCAGAACCCGTGCCGCCTGTACCCGGCGAAAAAACGCCCTCTCCGGCGGATGAACTGCCGCTGCCGGACTGCGATTTCAGCCTGTTTGGCGATGCCAAAACCCAGCAGTCAGACGAGGCCAGTTCGCCGCTGTTTGACGTGCCGCCGCCAGCTCCGGCTGCGGCTCCGTCCTCCGCCAGCGGCGACTATGGTGGTATCACGCTGCCCACGCCGCAGGCGCGCGCGCGCGCCAGTACGCCACCACCAAAAGGGCGTCTGCGCATTGACCCGGTCGCCAACATCACGGCGCACAGCAGCGATAAAGGCGACAGCGGTGAAGTGCTGGAGGGCGATCTGATGGCGGCGCTGATCGGCGGGATGGGCCTGCAGGATCTGCAACCTACGCCGCGCTTTGACCATCATGCGATGCAGGAACTGGGGCAGATGCTCAGTATGTTCTCGCAGGGCACGGTGGCGCTGCTCTCTTCGCGATCGATCCTCAAACGCGGCGTAAAAGCCGAAATGACGGTGATCCTCGACGAGGCCAACAACCCGTTTAAGCTGCTGCCGTCGGGCAAATCGGTACTGATGCAGATGTTTGGCAGCCGGATGCCGGGTTTTATGCCGCCGAAGCAGTCGGTGCGCGATGCGCTGGTCGATTTGCAGGCGCACCAGCTGGGGATGATCGCCGGCATCCGGGCGCTGATCGCTTCTATGCTGCAATCGTTTAACCCGCAACAGCTGGAGGAGGAAGCGCGCCAGGATGGTGCCATCTCGCGCCTGTCGCTGCCGGGCAGCCGCAAGGCCGCGCTGTGGGACCACTTCAGCAAACGCTATAGCGAAACCGCCGGCGAGATTGAAGACGACTTCCACACCCTGTTTGGCGAAGCTTTCCTTCATGCTTACGATATGGAAGTCAACCAGTACAAAGACTCACAGATCAGATCGGAAGAAAGATGAATATTACTTTAGCCTCAATGTCGAATCAGGGAGCGCGCACCAGTAATCAGGATCAGGTCGGTGAAATTGTTGGCGACCGTTCTGCCTGCTTCGTGGTGTGCGATGGCGTGGCGGGCCTGCCCGGCGGCGATATCGCCGCCAGCGTGGCGCGCGACACGTTATTGCAGCGCTTTAACGGTCAGCAGCATCTTAACGCCCAGCTGATCCGCCAGTATGTCAACGATGCCAACAGCGCCATCCGCCAGCGGCAGAAAGCCGATCCGCCCCATCACCGTATGGGCACCACGCTGGTCAGCCTGTTTATCGACCGCGATTACCAGCTGGCCTACTGGGCGCATGCCGGTGACAGCCGCCTCTATCTGTTCCGCCGTGGTTATCTCTATCATGTCACCACCGATCACAGCCTGGTGCAGCAGATGAAGGATGCCGGCCATCAGACCGACGGCATCAACGGTAACCTGCTCTATTTTGCCCTTGGCATGGGCGATGAAGACCGGGATGCCAGCTACAGCGACGTGGTACCGATAGAAGATGGCGATGCGTTCCTGCTGTGTACCGATGGTTTCTGGCACGGCGTGTCGCAGCATCATATGCAGCAGTCGCTGCATATGGTCAATACGCCGCAAGAATGGCTGACGTTAATGCAGCAGATGATCAAAAAGAATGAACAACAGTCGGACGACAAGCAGGACAACTACAGTGCGGTTGCCGTCTGGGTGGGGGAGCCACAGGACACCACGCTGCTGCATTCCCTGTCGGAAGCGGCACAATTTATTTCTCTGCGCGACTAATACAGGAAAAAGGAACTTATGAAATATTGGCTGTCAGGTGCGTTCACCTTAATGATCGCGTCCAGCGCCTGGGCGCAGGATTTCCGGCTCGTCCAGTCCCCGGCGCTTAAGCTGGATATCTGGATCGATAACGTAAAAAGTACCCGTGCCGAAAGCTGGTGCGCGCGCGAGCTGCCGCTGCGCATTGTTGCCAATGGAAAAAAGGATCCGGCGCTGCTGGATGACTATTTGCCGAAGGTGGGCAGCTTTTTGCAGAAGCAGTGCGCCGCGCTCAATCAGATTAACTGGCAGATGACTGACGGCAGCGGCAAAAAGCTGGCTGCGGGAAGCGCCAGCAAAGCGCTGGGCTGGGCGGTGAAGACCCAGCCAGAAGCGCCGGTTGCCGCGCGGCCAGTGACGCCAGAAACGCCGTCTTCAGCGCCAGTACAAACGGCCGCGCCAACCCCGACGGCGGAGGATCTGTCACCCGCAGCAGATACCACGCCGTGGGTGCAGTTCAGCCTGTTGGACGGCTGTCATTTCCGCACTTACTGGCTCGACAGCAGCCAGACCAGCGCGCTGTTTGTTCCGGCCAAAGGCGGCGTCAGCTGTGGCAGCGACGGCTGGCTAAGGGGATCGGGCGAAACCACCCAGCTGGCAAATGGTGCGGCGAAAAATCTGCCGATGACCTTCCTGCAAGGCTTCCCGGTGGCTGGCCTGAATGGCAAAACGTTGAGCAGTGGCCTGCAAATTGTCACGGTAAACAACCAGCGCATGGTGCTGAACGACAGCAAGCTGGCAGACAGCTGGATGGTGCTGCCCTATGTGCCGGAGCTGAACGGCTGGCAGGCGAACGGCGTGCTGGTGGTGCAGATCCCGGCCGCAGATGCTGCCAATAACCGCACTCTGCAAAAACGCCTGAATGAAGTGCGTAACCTGTGGTCGCCGCTGCTGATAAACAGCACCGACCTGACCATCAAACTGGTGGACGAGCTGCTTCCACAGCTACAGGACCCGGCTGCCGGCGCCTACCGTACCCTGCATTAAGGACACGCCATGCACTCTCTACAATATCTGATGGACGGCCAGTCGCTGGCCGAAACCCTGGCCCGGCTGGAAAGCCAGATTAAGCGCCAGCCCGGCGATGCCGATTTACGTGCCAGCTTCGTCCAGCTGCTGTGCCTGGCGGGCAACTGGAGCCGGGCGCAGACGCAGCTGAAATCCTGGCTGGCGTTGAAGCCGCAGGCACAGCCGACGGTCACGCTGCTGGAGCAGGCAATTAACGGTGAACGCCAGCGGGCGGCGGTATTCGCCGGTGAAGCGACGCCACGGATGCCGGGCGCGGCCTGGAACTGGGCAGAGCAACTGCTGGCCGCGCTGGCGGCCGATGCCGGGGGTGACAATGCCGAGGCGCAACGGCTGCGCGCTGCCGCTATAGATGCGGCGCAGCTCAATCCCGGGCAGTTGACGCACCAGGGCGAGCAGCACGCTTTTGCCTGGCTGGCCGACGGTGACGGACGGCTCGGCCCCGTCTGCGAACTGATCGCCAACGGCCAGTACAGCTGGCTGCCGTTCGGCGCCATCAGCGAAATGCGCTTCCAGGCTCCGGTCAGCGTCACCGATCTGGTGTGGCGGCATACGCTGGTCAGGCTGGTGGACGGCAGCGAACAGGTGTGCCAGATCCCGGTACGCTATCCGTTTGGCGAACAGGCCGACGACCGCTACCGTCTGGCCACGCTGACCGAATGGCAGCCGCTGGCGGGCGACGACCAGCAGTTCAGCGGCCACGGTCAGAAATGCTGGTTCAGCGCCGATGGCGAATTCCCGCTGCTGGGCATGGAGACGCTGGCGTTTAGCGATGCAGAGCCAGCGTTATGAGCCAGCACAGCAACGAGGGGCATAAGCTGCTGCACGGCGGTTACCGCCAGCGCCGCCAGCAGGAAGGGCTGAACGTGCGCGACAAAATGCAGCCATCGCTGCTCGACCGCTTAACCGATAACGCGCCGGATAACCCGCGTGAAGCGGCGCACAGCACCCTGATTTCACACAGCGCGCTGCGGCGTAACGTGCTGCGCGACCTGCAATGGTTGTTTAACACCATTAACAACGAAGCGCAGCAGGATCTGTCACCGTTTCCCCATGTGCAACGCTCGACGCTGAACTTCGGCATATCGCCGCTGGCGGGGCAGCGCATGTCGGATATTGAATGGCTGGATATCCAGCGCAAGCTAAGCGCGGCGATCCTTAACTTCGAACCGCGCATTCTGCCCGCCGGGTTACAGGTGCGCTGCGTGTCGGACACCCGCTCGCTTGACCTGCACAACGTGCTGTCGATAGAGATCAAAGGCCGTCTGTGGTGCGTGCCGTACCCGCTGGAATTTCTGTTTCGTACCGATGTGGATCTGGAAAACGGCCACTTTGCGCTGCGCGATATCGGTTAACCAAGAAGGTCAATTGTCATGGACAGTAAGCAGCTCGACTATTACAACCGTGAACTGGCGTATCTGCGCGAAATGGGCGCGGAGTTTGCCGGGCGTTATCCGAAGGTGGCAGGCCGTCTTGCCATGCGCGGCGACGAGGTCGCCGACCCCTACGTCGAGCGGCTGATGGAGGGCTTTGCCTTTCTCACCTCCCGCGTGCAGCTGAAAATGGACGCCGAGTTTCCGCGCTTCTCCCAGCGCCTGCTGGAGATGATTGCGCCGAACTACCTGTCACCAACGCCGTCGATGGCGATTGCCGAACTGCAGCCGGACAGCCGCAAAGGGGATATCAGCAACGGTTTTCTGGTGCCGCGCGGCACCATGATGGACAGCCAGGCGCTGAAGCAGAACGGCGTCACCTGCAGCTACAGCACCGCCCACGATGTGATGCTGCAACCGGTACGCATCAAAAGCGTGGAACTGGGCGGTATTCCGGCCAATGTCCCACTGGGCGATCTGGGGTTAAGCCAGCGCGGTGCGGTAAGCGCTCTGCGCATCCGCATCGCCTGTGATGAAAGCGTCACGCTGGCGCATCTTAACTTCGACAGCCTGATGTTCTTCCTTAGCGGGCCGGATATGCAGGCGCTGCAGCTGCTGGAGCTGGTAATGCAGCACTACGTGGGCGGCTACTGCCAGAGCGTGGGCAGCAACCCGCAGCGCACGCTGCTGGGCGATAACGCGCTCCGGCAGGAAGGATTTGCCGCCGATCAGGCGCTGCTGCCGAACGATCTGCGCAATTTCGATGGTTATCGTCTGTTGCAGGAATACTTCGCCTTCCCGGCGCGTTTCCAGTTTATCAGCATCGGTCAGCTGCGCCCGCTGTTACAGGCATGCGATGCACAGGCGCGTGAATTCGATATCGTACTGCTGCTGGACAGCACCAACCCGGCGCTGGAGCGGGTCATCGACCACAGCCATCTGGCGCTGCACTGCACCCCGGTAATCAACCTGTTTCCGAAGGTGGCGCAGCGCCAGAAGCTCAGCGACAGCGTGCACGAATATCATCTGGTGGTGGATAACATCCGCCCGCTGGACTACGAAATTTTCTCGGTGCAGAAGCTGTATGCCAGCGGCGAACGCCAGCGCGAGGAGCAGCAGTTCCGCCCGTTCTGGAGCACCTTCAGCGATGATGGCGGCAACTACGGGGCTTACTTCTCGCTACGGCGCGAACAGCGCACGCTGTCCGAACATGCGCAACGCTTCGGCACGCGCACCGGCTATGTCGGTTCGGAAGTATTTCTGTCGCTGGTTGACGAGCACAACTCGCCGTGGCATGAGGATCTGCGCTATCTCACCGCCGAGGTGATGTGTACCAGCCGCGATCTGCCGCTGCTGCTGCTGCAACAGCAGGGGCAGTTTGTGATGCCTGATTCGATCCCGGTGCGCCAGCTGACGCTGCGTAAAGGGCCGACGCCACCGCGTCCGGCGCTGGCGGAGGGGAAAATCGCCTGGCGGCTGGTCAGTCATTTGCAAATGAACTACCTCAGCCTGATGGACGGTGATAATGACCAGGGGGCGGCGGCGCTGCGCCAGATGCTTGGGCTGTATGCCAACCTGGCCGAAGCCGCAGCGGCACGCCAGATCGACGGCATCCGCCACTGCCAGCTGAAACCGGTGTTCCGGCGCGTACCGGAGCCAGGCCCGATTGTCTTTGCCCGTGGCATCGGCATTGAGCTGGAGGTGGACGAGCAGGCATTTTCCGGCAGCAGCCCGTGGCTGCTTGGCAGCGTGCTGGAGCGGGTATTCTCGCGGCTGGTGGCGATCAACACCTTCACCGAAATGACGCTGACCAGCCAGCAGCGCGGCGAGGTCGGCTACTGGGCGCCGCGCATGGGCAAAAGGACGCTGATATGACACCGCAGCCCGCCGCGCAGGCAGAGAAAATTCACCGCCTGCATCGCCTGCCGCCGGACTTCTGGGCGGCGCTGTGCGCCACGCCGTGGCGCTACGATCTGTTCCAGCTGCTGCGGCGGCTGGATGCGCAGGGCGGCCAGCGCTATCCGCTGGGGCGTGCGCCGCTGCCGCGCCACGAGCCGCTGCGCATCGGCCAGCGGCCATCGCTGGCCTTTGCCCCGGCGGCCATCGCCAGCGTCTCGCCGCGTGAAAACAGCGCGCTGCATGACGTGTCGATCTACAGCTTTGGCCTGTTTGGCCCCAACGGCCCGCTGCCGATCCATTTGACGGAGTATGCGCGCGAGCGCAGCGACCATCATCAGGACAACAGCCTGAGCGCCTTTGCCGATCTGTTCCACCATCGCCTGACGCTGCTGTTTTACCGCGCCTGGGCCGATGCGCAGCCCACGGTGGCGCTGGACCGGGCGGAAAAACGCCAGTTTGAGCGCTGGCTCGCCAGCCTGATCGGCATGGGCCAGCCGGGGCAGCTTAACCAGGGTAGCGTTAGCCCGCACTCACGGCTGGCGCTGGCCGGGCATCTGACTCGTCACGCACGCGATGCAGAAGGGCTGCAAAAAATGCTCAGTCACTACTTTCAGGTGCCGGTGAAGCTGGTGGAAAACGTGCCCCACTGGCAGCCGGTTGACCGCCGCGACCGCGCCAGCCTGGGTGCGGGGCGGCGCAAACCGCGCCTCGGCATATCGGCCTTTCTCGGCGTGGCGGTGCGCGATGTACAGCACAAATTTCGTCTGGAGCTGGGGCCGCTGCCGATGAACCGCTATCAGCGTTTTCTGCCCGGCGAACCCTGGGCGCAGCAGCTGCGTGACTGGGTGCGTCAGTACCTGGGCATTGAGTTTGTCTGGGAGGTGCGGCTGATCCTTGACGCCGCCGACGTGCAGGGCGTTACCCTTGGCGGCCCCTCCCGGCTGGGGTACAGCAGCTGGCTGGGACAGCCCGCCGTGCCGCAGCACCGCAGCGATCTCACCTTTAGCCCGGAGCCGCTGGCGGAGATTGCGCCCTGAACCCGGCGCCGGGCTTAGCAATCAGCCGTACGATCAGGATTGCACAATACGCAATCATGCCGTTTTTAAACAGAATACTAACTACTGAGATCCATCATGTCAGAAATCAGCCGCGCCGTACTGTTCGGCAAACTGGATACGCTGTTATTTACCTCTCTGGAGAGCGCCACCGCGTTTTGCAAACTGCGCGGCAACCCCTATGTGGAGCTGGTGCACTGGCTGCATCAGCTGATGCAGCAACAGAGCGGTGACTTACAGCAGCTTATCCGCCATTTTTCACTGGATGAAGAGGCGCTGACGCGGGATATCGTGGCGGCGCTCGACAGGCTGCCGCGCGGAGCCAGCGCGGTCTCTGACCTGTCTGAACATATCGACAGCGCGGTGGAGCGCGCCTGGGTTTACGCTTCGTTGAAGTTCGGCGTACAGCAGATCCGTGGCGGCCACCTGCTTACCGGCCTGCTGAAAACCTTTAACCTTGCCAACCTGCTGAAAGGCATCTCGCCGCAGTTCAGCCGCGTCAGCGTTGACGTGCTGCTGGAGCAGTTCGATCGGGTATTTGGCGACAGCAAAGAAGCCCGGCAGGTCAGCGCTGCCCCGCAGACGCCCGGTGGCGAGGTGCCGCAGCAGCAGGGCACGCTGGCGCAGTATGCCCAGGATCTGACGGCGCGCGCGCGCGACGGCAAGATCGACCCGGTGGCCGGACGCGACCAGGAGATCCGCCAGATGGTGGATATTCTGATGCGCCGCCGCCAGAACAACCCGCTACTGACCGGGGAAGCCGGGGTGGGAAAAACGGCGGTGGTGGAAGGGCTGGCGCTGCGTATCGCCGCCGGCGATGTGCCGGAACCGCTGCAACAGGTGCAGCTGTGGCTGCTGGATATCGGCATGCTGCAGGCCGGAGCCGGCATGAAGGGCGAATTTGAGGCGCGGCTACAGGCGCTGATTAACGAAGTGCAGTCCAGCCCGACGCCGATCGTGCTGTTTATTGACGAGATCCACACCCTGGTCGGCGCGGGCGGCCAGCAGGGCACCGGCGATGCCGCCAACCTGCTGAAACCGGCGCTGGCACGCGGCCAGCTGCGCACCATCGGCGCTACCACCTGGGCGGAATACAAAAAGTACATTGAGAAAGACCCGGCGCTGACGCGCCGCTTCCAGACCGTGCAGGTGCACGAGCCGGACGAAGAAAAAGCGCTGCTGATGCTGCGCAGCACCGTCAGCCCGCTGGAACAGCATCACCGCATCCTGCTGCTGGATGAGGCGGTCGCGGCGGCGGTTAAACTCTCTCATCGCTATATTCCGGCGCGTCAGCTGCCGGATAAGGCGGTGGCGCTGCTGGACACCGCCTGTGCGCGCGTCGCCGTCAGCCAGAGCGCCCGGCCGCCGCAGCTGGAAGATTGCCTGCATCGCATTCATGCGCTGGAAATTGAACGCGATATCGCCGGGCGCGAAGCGAAAGTCGGCATCGGCGAGGCCGGGCGCGTCACGCAGCTGGAACAGCAGCTGGCGGAGCTGGCCGCACAGCGCGACCGGCTGAACGCACGCTGGCAGCAGGAGCGCAGCCTGGTGGATAGCCTGATTGCCTTGCGGGCGCAGCTTAGCGCAGAGACGGCGGAAAACCCGGCGAACCTGCATCAGCAGCTGGCCGAACGCCAGCAGCAGCTGCGTGAACTGCAGGGCGACACCCCGCTGCTGTTCGCGGCGGTGGATGCCAACGTGGTGGCGGCGGTGGTCGCCGACTGGACCGGCATTCCGCTGGGACGGATGGTGAAAAACGAAATCGACGCGGTGCTCAAGCTGGCGGATACCCTGAATCAACGGGTGATTGGTCAGCGCCACGGCCTTGACCTGATTGCCAAACGGGTGCGCACCTCACGCGCCCGCCTTGACGACCCGAACAAGCCGGTCGGGGTCTTTATGCTGTGCGGGCCATCCGGGGTGGGTAAAACCGAAACCGCGCTGGCGCTGGCGGAAACCCTGTACGGCGGCGAACAGAACATCATTACCATCAATATGAGCGAGTTCCAGGAGGCGCATACCGTTTCCACCCTGAAAGGTGCACCGCCGGGCTACGTTGGCTACGGTGAAGGCGGCGTCCTGACCGAAGCGGTGCGCCGCCGCCCTTACAGCGTGGTCCTGCTGGACGAAATTGAAAAAGCGCACCCGGACGTGCATGAAATCTTCTTCCAGGTGTTTGATAAGGGCTGGATGGAGGACGGAGAAGGGCGGCATATCGATTTCCGCAATACCATTATCATTCTCACTTCTAACGTCGGTACGCAGCTGATTAGCGCCATGTGTGCCGACCCGGAGCTGATGCCGCAGCCAGAGGACCTGGCCGGGGCGCTGCGCCCGGCACTGCTGGAGGTGTTTCCCCCGGCGCTACTGGGCCGCCTGCTGGTGGTGCCTTACTACCCGCTCAGTGATGAGGTGCTGGCCAATATCGTCCGTCTGCAATTACAGCGTATTCAGCGGCGGCTCCAAGAGAATCACGGTATCATCTCCGACGTGGATGACAGCGTAATTAGCCAGATTGTTCAGCGCTGTACCGAAGTGGAGTCCGGCGGCCGTATGGTCGACGCCATTCTTACCAATACCCTGTTGCCGCAAATGAGCCAGATGCTGCTGTCTGCCAGCGCGCGCGACGAACAATTCCGTCGCCTGCGCGTTACGTTACAGCAGGGCGAATTCCAGTGTCAGTTTGAGGCGTAAAGCCATTAGCTATCAGGGAGTTATCAATTATGTCACATCAGGATAACAGCCAGGGGATGCCGAATGCATTACCGGTTGGCTACCGATTCAATGAGTTTGAAATTGAGCAGGTGATTGGCGGCGGCGGCTTTGGCATTGTTTACCGTGCACGCGATCATCAGCTGGAACGTACCATTGCCATCAAGGAGTTTATGCCCGCCTCGCTGGCGGTGCGCAACGACGATCTGACGCTGGTACTGCGCAGTGAACATTTCAGCAAAACGTTCCATGCCGGGCTGAACAGCTTTATTCAGGAGGCGCGCCTGCTGGCGCGCTTTACCCACCCAAACCTGCTGCACGTGCTGCGCTTCTGGGTGCAGAACGATACCGCCTATATGGGCACCGCGTTCTACAGCGGCACCACGCTGTCGCGCCTGCAGCAGCAGCGCCCGGAAATCATTAATGAAGCCTGGATCCGCAAGCTGCTGCCGCCGCTGTTTGGTGCCATTAACACCATCCATCAGGAAGGCTACCTGCACCGCGATATCTCACTGGATAATATCCAGATTCAGGATAACGGCGTGCCGGTGCTGCTGGACTTTGGTTCGGCGCGTAAGGCGATTGGCAACCTGTCTGATGAAACTGAAACCATGCTCAAGCCTGGTTTCGCCCCTATCGAACAGTACAGCGACGATAACGAAAGCGAACAGGGCACCTGGACCGATATCTACGCGCTGGGCGCGGTGCTGCATACGCTGATTGTCGGCTCGCCGCCGCCGGTCAGCGTGGTGCGCAGCATTGAGGACAACTACCAGCCGTTAGCGCAGCGCCGTCCGGCAGGCTACTCGCTGGCGCTGTTGAGCGCCATTGACCGGGCGCTGGCGCTGCAGGCGGAAGACCGCCCGCAGACCGTTGACCAGCTGGCGGCGCTGATGGAGCTGAAAGCATCAGATCCCGATGCCATTCATAAGACTAAAGTCGATGCCCCCGGCACCATGCTGGTGGCGGTGGAGGATGAAGATCCCACGCCGACGGTGGCCAACAAGCTGCAGCGCTATAAGCTGCCGGGGCTGATTGCCGCCGGGGTGCTGGTGGGGATTGGCGTGGGTGCGCTGCTGAACTCGGGCGGCGGCGATGCGCCTGTCCAGAGCAGCCAGCCAACGGCGGCGAAAACCGCTACGGAGGTAGCCAGCGCTGCCCCGGCGGCCGCTCCGGCGCAGCCCACGGTCGCACCGCCGCCGGAACCCGTGGCACAAGTCTGGCTGCAGCTGGCACGCGGTGACCAGGTGGAGATCAACGGCAAGGCCGAAGCGCTGATGCCATCCCCCAACGGTTTCGCCACCCTGCAACTGCCGCCGGGCGAGTATCAGTTCCGCATCTCCAACGGCCGCCAGACGCGCAGCCAGACCATCACCATCGAACATGAAGGTGCGTGGTTGTTAAATCCGCAAAGCTAATCCCCCGCCCGCCGTCGCGCGGGCGCTGTTTTCCCGGAGTCATTCCATGTTTGATCGTATCACCGTGCAGCTGCCGATGGACGGCCTGCTGTTCTGGCGCCTGAGCGGGCGCGAGGCGCTGTCGCAGTCGTTTGAACTGAGCGTGCAGCTGCTAAGCACCGATGCGCGCATCGAGCGCCGGGCGCTGCTCGGCCAGCCGATCACCGTATGCATTCCCACTCAGGGGCTGCTGAACACGCGCTACCTGAACGGCAAAATCACCAAAGTCTCGGTCAGCAGCCAGGCGCTGGGCGGCACGCGCTATGCCGTGTACAACCTGGTGATGGAGCCGGACCTGTGGCCGCTGAAGCGTGACAAAAATCTGCGCATTTTCCAGGGCCAGACGGTGCCGCAGATCGTCAAAACCCTGCTGGGCGAGTACAACGTGACGCTGGAAGATCGGCTGACCGGCAGCTACCGCAGCTGGGAGTACTGCGTGCAGTACCAGGAGAGCAGCTTCAGCTTTATCAGCCGCCTGATGGAGCTGGAAGGGATCTACTACTACTTCCGCCACGAGGCGGACGGGCACACGCTGGTGCTGATGGACGCGGCGCAGCAGCACCGGCCGTTCAGCGGCTACGAGGCGATCCCGTACCACGTCACGCCGTCCGGCGGCAGCACCCGCGAAGAGGGCATCGGCCTGTGGTCGCTGGAGGACAGCGTAACGCCGGGGATGTACAGCATCGACGACTACGACTTCCGCAAGCCGAACGCGTGGATGCTGCAGGCGCGGCAGAACCCGGCCTCGCCGCAGCCGGGCGCCATCGACGTCTACGACTGGCCGGGGCATTTCGTTGACCACGACCACGGCGAGTTCTATGCGCGCATCCGCCAGGAGGTGTGGCAGGCGGAGCACCAGCAAATCAGCGCCGCCGGCACCGCGCTGGGGCTGGCGCCGGGCCACACCTTCACGGTACTGAACGCGCCGTTTATCAGCGATAACGGCGAGTACCTGACCACGGAGGCGTACTACGAATTTGAAGAGAACCGGTACGCCAGCGGCGACGGCAGCAGCGGCACGAAGCACAATATCGCCATCCGCGTGATCCCCTCCGCAGTGACCTTCCGCGCGCCGCCGGAAACGCCGTGGCCGCGCACCCACGGCCCGCAGACGGCGAAGGTGGTGGGTCCGAAGGGGGAATCGATCTGGACCGACAGATATGGCCGGGTGAAGGTGAAGTTCCACTGGGACCGGCTGGCGAAGGGCGACGACACCAGCTCGTGTTGGGTGCGCGTCTCCAGCGCGTGGGCGGGCCAGGGCTACGGCGGGGTACAGATCCCGCGGGTGGGCGACGAGGTGGTAGTCGACTTTATCAACGGCGATCCGGACCGGCCAATCATCACCGGGCGCGTGTACAACGAGGCCAGCATGCCGCCGTGGGCGCTGCCGGCCGCCGCGACGCAGATGGGCTTTATGAGCCGCTCGAAGGACGGACATAAAGACGCGGCCAACGCGCTGCGCTTTGAAGATAAGGCCGGTCATGAGCAAATCTGGATCCATGCAGAAAAAAATATGGATACCGAGGTTGAGCACTGCGAAACCCATGATGTGGGCATCGATCGCCATAAAACCATTGGCCGCGACGAGAAAAGCACCGTTAAACGCAACATGCTGGCTAACGTGGGCGTGGATGCGACCAGCAATACCGGGGCGAAACACACCATCAACGTGGGCGGGGATCAGGCCGTTCTGACCATGGATAAGCAGGGCAACGCGTTGCTTGAAGCCACTGCCAGCATCAGGCTGAAGGTGAAAAATAATTATATCCTGATCACCCCCTCAGCCATCGAAATTCAGGTAGCGGAAGGGGACCTGATGGCGGAAAGCGAGAAAGGGGCCTTATTTAAAGGCACAGACATTACCCTGCTGGGCGGCGGAACCAATGCGGAGCTAAGTGCTAATGACACCGTCAGCATTACCGGAACCAACGCTACCGATATCAAAGGTGCGCTGGTCAAAGTGAACAGCTAACCGGACGGGATAAGGGATCTGCATGGGTAAGCCAGCGGCCAGAGCGCGAATTGATAACGGCGCTCACAGTGGCCCAATACAATCCGGAAGCCCTGATGTCATCATTGGCGGTTTCCCGGCGGCAAGGAAAGGCGACACGTTAAGCTGTTCGCAGCATGGCGGCGGGATTATCGTCGGCGGTTCTGCCAGCGTAATCGTCAACGGACGACCTTTGGCGAGACGGGGAGATAAAACCCAGTGCCACAGCGGCGGGAAACCGCCCGCCCAGCCCCCTAAAGCCGCGCCGCCACAGTACTGGGGCGCAACCCTGGCCAAAAACGCGGCTAAAGACGGGTTATTACACGGCGACCTCTACGATGCGCGCATGCTGGGGGCTTTCGCCAGTACGGAAGATAAAACCGGCGATGGTGATCCAGACACCGCCTCGTTGGGATTTGCCTGGGCAGACCTCACTTTGGGCAATATGAAAAGTGGCAGCCTGTTAAGGGGGGAAAGCCGTACTAAGGTTGCTTTCGGCAATGCTGGCGGGACCTATTATGGCTATAGCGGTGATAGCGACATTGCCGGTTTTAACACCAGCGCCTCTGCCAGCGGCGTTCAATATGGCGGAACAGCTGCAGCGGGAAGGCAGAGCGGACTGTACGGCAGTATCACCGGGGATGTAACGGTTGCCACCGCCGAAACAAAGCTTGTCGGTGAGGTATATAAAGGTAACCAGGGGCGTTATGGATTTAACGCCGAAGCGGGCGCGGAAACGGCAGTCGTTAAGGGCGAGGCCGCGGTGAATATAGATGTCTATGGCGTTTTTGTATCGGAGGCTAAGCTCGGGGGGACTGGAGGTGGCGTAGGTGCATCTGCGGGATTTACAGGGTACTTCGATACTACCGATTATTCTATAAATGCACGTTTATCTGGCGAACTTGCGATAGTAGTTGGCCTTAAAGGTGATGTTTCGTTGAAAGTTGCTTTCAAGAAAATCGTAGATTATATATATAAGGGTGTGGGGGGTGAAAGTGAAATAATAGCTAAAGTTGATTCTGGTGATGGTGGGGTTAATACGGGTTGTGTCACGGTTTTAATTGGGGATTGATAAGTTTAGTGGGGGCAGTGATAATGAAATGGATGTTTTTTTTGATTTTCTTATTTGTTAATTTTTATTATTTGTGGAATGGAAAGGATAATTTTAGCAAAAAAACATGGTTGCTATTTGGTCTAAGTTTTATTGGAGTGATTGTTGGTGCTATTATATTCGGTTTTGCATTAAAGAATCTTGTATTGGTGTGGCCTGTCATTACTATTTCCACGGCGAAATTTTTAACTATGGCCGTGGGAGCATCATTTACCGCAGTCCTGGCAATGAAGTTTCTTATTGTCATGCTATGTACAATGTTTTCAGGGTTTATGAGATTTCATAAAAAATATAACTCAGAAAATTATCAAGCGCTCTCATCGCTTTCAAAGGGTTTTTCCCCATCGCTACTTATACTGGCGAAATGTGTTGTTTCATGCGGTAGCGTGTTAATCTTTTATGGCATTTGGCTGGCGTGATTATCTGTCGTTGAGGTATTTCGATGAGCATTAAATTTGGTTTTGACTTTCCGCTAAAATCTCCTTTCACGCAGGAAGAGGTGCAACAGCGCTTCTGGAAATGTCTGTATACCTCAGCAGATCAGCAAATGCTGCATTACTGGGTGGTGCTGCCGCACAGAGTACAGCCTGCCGAACTGACCCCGGTAAACTTCCCTGAAGTGGGATTAACCAATATCGGGCGTTATATCACTAACGACGAGTCGCCGTATCTGGAAGTGTGGGCGGCGTATCAGCACTGCCGCTGGGAGATGAATGCCTCGGACTGGCTGTTTAACCGTCTTGATATGATGGGGGAAAAAGTGCTTCATCAGCGTATCATTGATAACCCCTCGGGCAGCGGCAGTTTTGCCGATGTGTTAACCCTGAAAACGCATGGTTCCGGCGATGAGGTGATTTCGCGCTATACGGTGCAAAAGGACTACAACCCGAAGGACGGTGGCGGTAATTACTTCCTGTTGAAAGCATCCTGTGCCGCGCGCGACTATGCGGCATTAGCCAGCGATATCTTTGCCATTGTCGTCAGTTGGGATCTTCTGCACCGCAGTAATCTGGCAACGGCTGAACTATTGACTTCGGTCGACGTAAATAAAACCAGCTCGTTTAAGATCCCCGCTTCGTGGAAAGCCAAAGGTATAGCAGATAATCGCCTGGTGGTTGAACACACGCTGAATGATATTAATTACGGTGTGGTGAACATCTGCTTCTATCCAAAAGAACGCTATCAATCACCGAATGACGTTTACAGAGATTCCACCGCACGTTTTCATCAACAGGATAACGGGATAACCCTGGATGCCAGGGAAATGGAGATCGTCGCTAATGAAGTTAATGAGGCTTCAAGCGATGTTTTTTATACCTGCACCGGCGAAATATTCAGCGCGACGGAAAATATGCGCGCCTACTATCATATGGTGATATTCAAGCAGGCTGATTATTGGTGCTATGCTGAACTGGTCGGGAAACATAAAAATCATAAAGACTATCGTTACGAAGAAAATAAGCGCTGCCTGGAACTGTTTTTATCAACTATAACAATGATTGAAGAGTGATTATTACTGACGGCGGATAAGCTGCCGGGCTTAACGATATTCAGTTGCAATATTTCCCGGCGTTAACAGGCGCGTGGCTGAATAGTTTGCATGCACTAAATCCGATAATTATATCAACCGACTTAATGTCTCATCTCACCATTTTTATTTCCAATCGTTTAATATTAGTCGTCATGATTGTCATCAGTAAAATATGCTGGTGCCTGGCTGCTAAAACCGCAGAATTTATATCACGCCCGCCACCGTGCGGGCGCTGTTTCAAGGAGCAGAGTTATGTTTGATCGTATCACCGTGCAGCTGCCGATGGACGGCCTGCTGTTCTGGCGCCTGAGCGGGCGCGAGGCGCTGTCGCAGTCGTTTGAACTGAGCGTGCAGCTGCTAAGCACCGATGCGCGCATCGAGCGCCGGGCGCTGCTCGGCCAGCCGATCACCGTATGCATTCCCACTCAGGGGCTGCTGAACACGCGCTACCTGAACGGCAAAATCACCAAAGTCTCGGTCAGCAGCCAGGCGCTGGGCGGCACGCGCTATGCGGTGTACACCCTGGTGATGGAGCCGGACCTGTGGCCGCTGAAGCGTGACAAAAATCTGCGCATTTTCCAGGGCCAGACGGTGCCGCAGATCGTCAAAACCCTGCTGGGCGAGTACAACGTGACGCTGGAAGATCGGCTGACCGGCAGCTACCGCAGCTGGGAGTACTGCGTGCAGTACCAGGAGAGCAGCTTCAGCTTTATCAGCCGCCTGATGGAGCTGGAAGGGATCTACTACTACTTCCGCCACGAGGCGGACGGGCACACGCTGGTGCTGATGGACGCGGCGCAGCAGCACCGGCCGTTCAGCGGCTACGAGGCGATCCCGTACCACGTCACGCCGTCCGGCGGCAGCACCCGCGAAGAGGGCATCGGCCTGTGGTCGCTGGAGGACAGCGTAACGCCGGGGATGTACAGCATCGACGACTACGACTTCCGCAAGCCGAACGCGTGGATGCTGCAGGCGCGGCAGAACCCGGCCTCGCCGCAGCCGGGCGCCATCGACGTCTACGACTGGCCGGGGCATTTCGTTGACCACGACCACGGCGAGTTCTATGCGCGCATCCGCCAGGAGGTGTGGCAGGCGGAGCACCAGCAAATCAGCGCCGCCGGCACCGCGCTGGGGCTGGCGCCGGGCCACACCTTCACGGTACTGAACGCGCCGTTTATCAGCGATAACGGCGAGTACCTGACCACGGAGGCGTACTACGAATTTGAAGAGAACCGGTACGCCAGCGGCGACGGCAGCAGCGGCACGAAGCACAATATCGCCATCCGCGTGATCCCCTCCGCCGTGACCTTCCGCGCGCCGCCGGAAACGCCGTGGCCGCGCACCCACGGCCCGCAGACGGCGAAGGTGGTGGGTCCGAAGGGGGAATCGATCTGGACCGACAGATATGGCCGGGTGAAGGTGAAGTTCCACTGGGACCGGCTGGCGAAGGGCGACGACACCAGCTCGTGTTGGGTGCGCGTCTCCAGCGCGTGGGCGGGCCAGGGCTACGGCGGGGTGCAGATCCCGCGGGTGGGCGACGAGGTGGTGGTGGACTTTATCAACGGCGACCCGGACCGGCCAATCATCACCGGGCGCGTGTACAACGAGGCCAGCATGCCGCCGTGGGCGCTGCCGGCCGCCGCGACGCAGATGGGCTTTATGAGCCGCTCGAAGGACGGCACGCCGGACAACGCCAACGCGCTGCGCTTCGAGGATAAGGCGGGCGAGGAGCAGCTGTGGATCCAGGCCGAGCGCAATATGGATACCCAGGTGAAGAACGACGAAAGCCACCAGGTGGGCGGTAATCAGTCTCTGACGGTGCAAAAAACGCTCAACTGCTCGGTATCAGGCCATTATAACCAGCAGACGCAGCACACGCGCACGGAACTGGTCGGCGATGATTACGTTCTCAACGTGCAGGGCTTGCTGAATATAGCCTCCGGTGCGGGCATCAGGCTGGTAAGCGGTGACAGCATGCTGATCCTTGATCCCAACGGCACCATTTCGCTGCAGTGCAGCAACCTGCAGATCAACGCCTCCGGGCAGGGGGAAATCAATACCGGCGGTACGCTCGATCTCAATATCCAGCAGCCGGCTAAAGGCGCAGCCCCGCAGCCCACGCCGGGTGAGATCACCAGCCTGGTGAACCAGGCCTTTAAAGCCCCGGATTCAGGGAGCGATGCATGAGCCAGCCAGCAGAATATGTCCTTTCGGAAGGTATTCTCCTGCTGCCGGAAACGGCACAGGACCACAGCGTCACCATTGTTAAACTGCTGAAGTCGCGCGCCACGCTGGTGATCACCCGCGCCTGGGACGTCCGGCCCGGCGATGAACAGGCGTATATTGACCAACAGCTGGTGAAGGTAAAGCGTGATATGAAAAACTTCGCTGGCGATGAACCGCAGGAGAGTCGCTTCGGGCCGCTGCCCGCGCGTGAAATCGCCATGCGCTTCGAGACGCAAGGCGTCAAAGTGGCACAAAGGCTGCTGGTGGTAAGGCTGGAAAGCCACCTGCTGGCGCTCACCTTCAGCTGCAGCGGGGGCTTTGATGCGGAAGCGCTGGCCGTCTGGGACGATATCCGCCAGGGCTTTATTCCGACAACGGCACCGGGAGGCCCGGGCGATGGCGGATAAGTTAACGGCGGCAACCCTCGGCGATCCGCTGGTTCACAGCTCGCTGCTGGCTGACTTTGCCTGCGGGCTGGCGGAAGGGGCGATCTACCTCGCGGTGTTTTCCGCCGGGGCGGCGATGGCCGCCAGCGGCGTTGGCGTGGCGCTGGGTGCTGCGCTGGTGGTCGGGGCCATGGTCAACGGTTTTCCGGAACGCATCGGCAGCTTGGTCAGCGATACGGTCGATGGCCTGCTGGACAGCCTCGGCATGCGTGGCCCGCCGGATGCCACCATCACCAGCGGTTCTCCCAACGTGCGCATCAGGGGGAAAGCGGCGGCGCGTGCGGCAGGCATTGTGGATATGATCACCGATCTTCCGGCTGAAGGTCCGGCAGTGGATGCGCTTACTGTCGCCATGGCGATGGCGGCCGGCGTTGCCGATACCGTGCGCCATCCGGGTGCCTTCCTCAGCGCGCTGGGCGACAGCATCAGCCAGACCAGCGCACAGGATGTCGGCGACTTGTTTAAACATACCTGGCACGACACCGTACGGCCGGTGGTGGAGAGCGCCAGTCCCTTTGCTTCCCCGGCCGCCCGGGACAGCATCCTGTGCAGCAAGCATGCATCCGATGCCGATAACGTACTGGCCGAAGGCTGCGAAAAAGTGCTGATTAACGGCCAGCCGGCGGTGCGCAACGGCCACCGCAGCAGCTGCGAAGCGAAGGTCGAAGTCAGCGACGATACGCGGGTACGCATCGGTGGTAACACCATGGTGGTGCGCGAAATTCGCAGCGGTAAAAGCGCCATCGCCTGTTTTATCGGCAATCTGCTGGGTGGCGGGCTGGGTAAAGAGCTGGGCGCAATGGCCATCCAACTGCTGGATCGCAGCGTGGCGCGGCTGATGGTGCGGCGTGCGCTGCGCCAGACCGTCTGCGCCCTGGGCGGGGAAGCGGCCGGAACGGCCATCTCCGCCAGCGCGGCGGCGGGCGGTGGCGCGGTGGCGCGTGCGGCTTCCCACACCCCGCATCCGGTGAATATCGCTCTTGGCTCCAAGATCCTCGCCGGTGAAGAAGATCTCGACTTTGTGCTGCAGGATCGCATTCCGCTTTACTGGCAGCGTGTCTGGCACAGCCGCAACGCCGCCTGCGGCATGCTCGGCAGCGGCTGGATGCTGCCGTTCGAGACCCGTCTGCTGCAGGTGCGCGCGCCGGACGGCAGCCTGCATTTCACCTGGCGTGATATCTCCGGCCGCGAGCTGGGCCTGGGCGAAGTGCGCCCCGGCGACGTCATCCAGTTCCACGAAGACGGCTTCACCCTCTACTGCACCCTGCAGGGCGTACTGGTGATGCAGACCGCACAGGGCGAGTTCTTCCTCTACGAGCCTGACAGCACCCGCACCGGTGAGTGGCGCATTGCGCGCCAGTACGACCGTCACGATAACTGCCAGCATTTCAGCTGGAACGATGCCGGGCAGCTGGTAGCCATCACCGGTGATAATGAGGCGCTGGACGTGCGCCTGAGCTATGAGCCGCAGCACGGGCGGCTGGCGGCGGTGCATCAGCAGGTGGACGGTGCGCCCCGGCTGCTGGTGCGCTACGACTACAACGCCGGGGGGCAACTGTTGGCGGTACGGGATGCTGACGGCGTAGTCACCCGCCGCTTCAGCTGGGATCGCGCCAGCGATTTGCTGGCGTCACACGGCTATGCAAGCGGGATGAACATCACCTACCGCTGGCAGCCCGCAGCCGGTGCGGCAAACTGGCGGGTGGCGGAGTACCAGGTTTGCGACGGCACGGAATGCCTTGAACACTGGCTGATTGACTGTGACGAACAGGCGCGGCGCGCTACCGTCACCTGCCTGTCCGGCAGCAGCAGCGAACACTGCTGGGATGAGCAGGGCCGCATTACCGCCTGGACCGACGGCTACGGCGCGCAGTGGCGCTACCGCTGGGCGGAGGAGGGTGAACTGTTGCTCAGCAGCGAAGGCCCGGAAGGGCGGCGCTGGGAATACGGTTATGACGACCGCGCCAACCTGACGCGGGTCACCGATCCGCTCGGACGGGCGACGCTGACCCGCTGGCACCCGGTGTGGGCGCTGCCGGAGCAGGAGGTGACGGCGGACGGCGCGGCCTGGCGCTATCAGTACAACGCCGCGGGTGACCTGGTGACGGTCACCGATCCTGAGGGCGGCGTTACCCGCTTTGACTGGAACACACAGGGCGACCTTATCAGCCGCACCGACGCGCTGGATAACACCCAGCATTTCTGGTGGGACGCACGCGGCCAGCTGCTGCGCGACGAGGACTGCTCGGGACAGAAGAGCCACCGCTGCTATGATGCCGCCGGCATGCTGGTCAGCCACACGGACGCCGCCGGCAACGGTACGCGCTGGCAGTGGAGTCCGGCCGGTCGTCTGCGCATGTTGCTCCGCGCCGACGGCCGCGAAACGCGCTATGAATACGACGAAGCCGGGCAGCCGTGCGCCGAAATCGTTGATGGCCACAGCGAGCGCCGGGTAAACCGCAACGTGCGCGGTCAGGTGATCGGTGAGATCGACCCGGCGGGTCACGCCACCCGCTACCGCTATGACCGCTTTGGCCGCATGACCGGATTAATCAACGCCAACGGCGAACGCTGGCAGTTTGAATATGACAACGGCGTGCGGCTGCTGGCGCAGACCGACTATGCCGGCAGGCGCAGCCGCTATCGCTATGACGTGCTGGGGCAGCTGACGGCGGTGACGCGGCAGCCGCTGGCGAATGATACGCCGCCGCTGCCCGAACAGACCACGCTGATGGAGTACGATGCGCTGGGTCGCATCAGCGCGAAGCAGACGGCGGAACAGCGAACCGCGTACGCATATCAGCCGCATGGCATCACGCTGCACAGGGTGGCGCTGGCACGGTGGCGGCAGGCGCAGTCTGCGGGGCGGGCGGCAGAGTGGGATGAAACGCTGACCTTCAGCCACGACGCGCTGGGCAACCTGCTAAGTGAGGAGAACCAAGGCGGGCGCTGGCAGCATCAGTACGATGCGCTGGGCAACCTGCAGCAGAGCACGACACCCGACGGGGCGGCGCTGCGGTTTATGCGCTACGGCAGCGGGCACCTGCTGCAGGTTGACCTGCAACAGGCGGGCCGCCGCGTGGAGCTGGCGGGCTACCGTCGCGACGCGCTGCACCGCGAGGTGACGCGCAGCCAGGGGCCACTGAGCCTGGAGACGCGCTATGACCGGGCCGGGCGCATCGTGATGCGGCGCAGCGCGCTGCTGGAGCGGCGCTACCAGTGGGACGGGCTGGACCGGGTGACGCAGCAGATGCTGATTCAGGGCGGCGGCGCGAAGGCGGACGAGGCGGAGTTTGCGCAGCAGCGCTTTGGTTACGATGCGCTGGGCCAGGTGACCAGCCGGCTGCGGCCGCAGCACGCGGAGCGTTTTCACTACGACGCGGCGGGCAACCGCACGGCCCATCCGGGCCAGACGGTGTGGCACAACCTGCTGCTGCGGCTACAGGGTGCGCGCTGGGAGTATGACGGCTTTGGCCGCCTGGCGTGGCGGCGCGCGGGGCGTGACGGTACAGAGCAGCGCTTCGCCTATGACGACGAACACCGCGTCAGCGAGGTCACGCTGACCGGCCACCGCGAGTACAGCCGGGCGGTCTACCGCTATGACCTGCTGGGGCGGCGCACGCAGAAGATCCTCTACCGCCACGGCGAGGCGGAAGAAAACGCCGAGGTTATCCACTTCGACTGGAGCGGGCTGCGGATGGTGGGCGAGCGCAGCAGCCGCACGCCGCAGCGGCGCACGCGCTATATCTACGGCGAGGGCGGCTGGGAGCCGCTGGCGCGGGTGGACAGCGTGGGCGAGGACGACCCCGGCGAGGTGTTCTGGTATCACACGGAGCTGAACGGCCTGCCGGAGCGGATGACGGATGAATACGGCGAACGGGTATGGCAGGGGCGTTTCTCGGCGTGGGGTGAAGCGGAGCACGAAAGCAGCCCGCGCGGGCTGCGGCAGAATCTGCGCTTCCAGGGGCAGTATTTTGACGCCGAGACCGGGCTTCACTATAATTTATACCGCTATTATGATCCGGTGGGTGGAAGGTTTACTCAGACAGATCCGATCGGGTTGGCGGGGGGAGTGAATACCTATGCTTACGTTCCTGACCCTCTCAATTGGATCGACCCGCTGGGATTAAAAGCCAGATGTGCACCTACTAAAGAAAATGATCATAATCAGGCAGCATTTGGTAGACAGTGGCAGGGAAGAGGAATTTATAAAGGTCGTGATTCGTGGTCAAATACTATGCTAAAAGAAGGTGACATTGTTTATGGTGGTGCACCTGGACAGTCTGGCTTCTATTTTGACAAAGCCACTTTGGATGCGGCTGGCGGTAGCAGAGAAAAACTCTGGAAAAGCTTACAAGTTCTACCTCACCCAACATATGGATATAGAAGTAAAATACAAGCTTACCGTATTAAAAGAGAAACAATTGCTGGTACTGGTAAGGCTTTATCACAAGATCCGTCCCAAGGATTTGGAACAGGTGGCGGGACGCAGTTCTTTTTCTCTAATTATAAAACCGTCTTAGAGCCCATTGGAAATCCTTTTGGATTAGGTAGTTAAAATATGAAATTAGAATTTAACTTAAATAGTTTGATCATAAATGGCAATATTTTATTATCACCTTTTCAAAGTAAAAATAAACTCATAAGCGAGAATTTGCCATGGGAAGAATGGATAAGAAATGATAATGAGGTTGTGTCATACAGAATTATATTGGTAGATAAGAAAAGTAAGTCTAAAGTTTTTTTGATTGTGACATTCATTTCTCCAATAAATGATAATTCTTTGCTGTGTAGCTGGTATTTGTCCCCAGAGAATCTAATGAATGGAGAACAAAAAAAACCTGAAGGAAAAGTCACAAAATCTTTAAGGAAATGGTTTTTTGATAAAACAAAAGTTGAGATTCCTATTGGTGGAGATTGGGGACATATCGATGCCGTTTATGATCATTGGAACACTGTAGGTGTTATAGCTTGTAATTATAGATATTCATTCAAAAGCGAATCTGAGTGGGAAAAATACAGGAAAATAAATGAATTCTAATTACTTTTGCAACATTTAATTTCCGAGCTTGAGGGAATGAGTTGCTAAAGCCTTTGATAAAGGAATTTATAAAAAAAGGCAACCTTACAAGTATTAAACGTTCTATAAATATCATGGATTGAATAATATAATTGGCAGGAAATATTCATGGCTAACTATTGAGAAATATAGTTCTGAGGAAATGTTAAGACAAAGTTTTCGTGATGGGCTTAACCTGTATGCGTATGCGCCGAATCCGTTAAGTTGGCTTTATCCGCTGGGGTTGAGTAAATGCAAATCTGATTTTTATGTGGGACCTGCTTGAGCAAGTGTGACGATGCCTTCTACTGCTTATCGATAGATGAGCACTAAATTTGCCAGTCAAACGATGGAAAGAAAGTCGGCTCCATTAAGTTATTTCTGATATACAAAATATAAAACAGGACATGAAGTCAGAGATGTTTATCAAATATTTTATGAGAAAGGCAACCCTGATTCATGGAGTGATGCCCGACTGTTAGGTGAATTCGACACTCTGCAACTTTATAAAAATGGAGTGCCTCAGGTCAAAGTTCCACTTGCCAATGGCGACAAAGGGCCGGGATATGAACTTTTCACCAGTGCATATCCACAATATGGAAAAGGTGGAGCATTGCAATTATTACCGGCAGAAAAAGGCTATTCAGTATTCTTCGACAAAATCAGCATCCTCCCAGAGTAAATGCTATGACAGAGAAAGAGTTAAGAGAGAAACTTGTTTATTTAATAAATAAGTATGTGCCAAAAAATGAAAGGGAACCTTTTTATGAACTTATTTCAAGGGAAGATGTTCCTGTTAAAGGTATTTTGGCGGATTTTAATAAAGTAAAAACAATCACTGTCGAAAAAAAAAGATGGTGATTTAATAAGTGATATATATTTTAATTTTTGCTAAATGAAGCCGGAGCCGATCCCAAAGATCAATCCGGCTTTTTACCTTAAATATCCCTTCACGCCAGCATCGCCATCATCCGCCGTTTCGCCCGGTTGTGACGGCGGGGATGCGACCGCCGCCGGCGCACGACAACCGGCTACAGGTGTGCTTTACCGATCAGCTATCAGAACAGCACCGAGTAGTTCAGGCCAAAGGTACGCCTACGGCCTTTATAGCTGTAAAGAGTGGCATCGCCGTATGTCGGGCTATACAGCCCTGGTGCACGTCGACCCCAGGCGGTGGTGTACGCTCTATCCAGCAGGTTCTCAATGCTGAAGCTAAGTTTGCCGACGGGCAAATCGTAGCTGCCGAGGAAATCCACGGTGTGATAGCCGTCGATCTTTTTACCCGCCGCATCCGAGAAGTCGAAGGTTTGCATGCTCTGCAAACGCAGGCTCCAGTCGCCCGGCGCCCAGTTCAGCCAGGCGCTGACTTTCGCAGGGCTGGCACTGTCGACGGTAAGTTTATCCCATTTGCCATCAGCGCGGGTTTCGGACTTGATGAGGTTAAAGTTGGATCCGGTGCTCCACTCACTGTTATCAAAGAAGTAATCGATCTGACCTTCGATGCCATAAATGCGGCGTCAGTCATCGTCAAGGTTGATGGTCATATCGGTTTTATTGATGCTGATGGTTTTATCAGACAGTGAATAATAAGCCGCAGCTGGGTATACACGCTATCGCCGGTACAACGCCAGCCAAGTTCATAGGCGTCTACCTTGATATCATCAAGTTTGGAGTCATTGACGTTAACGCTGTTGGTCAAATTATAGTGACCATTTGCCAGATTATAGGTGCCGGAACCGTAGTATTTGGCGACATCCGGTATCTCAAAGCCTTGTGAAAAGTTAAACCATACCTGCTAACGTTCCGTAATACGGCCGAGTATGCCGGCGTTAAACAGCAAATTGTTATAGCTGGTTTTGCCGCCCGGCACATCAGCGGAGGTCGCTTTGCCGCTGGCAATGGCCTGCTGCTGCGCATAACTCACAAAGTCATCGACTCTGTTTTCGGTGTATTGATAACGCACGCCGCCGCTTAAGGTGATGGCATCAATGGGGTAACTGCTTTGCAGGAACGGGGCCAGATTGGTGATGCTGTAGTCGGGGTAGCGGCCAACGTGATAGGTGTTTTCCAGCGTCATCCCGCCGCTTTGCGCGCCTTCTGTCAGGTTGAGGAATTGCTGATTGGCATTGAAGCTTTCATGGTCGGCGTCTACGCCGTAGGTTAGCGTCAGCGAGTCGACAGGTTTACCGTTCAGCGTCAGCTTGCCGCCATAAAAGTCAGTTTTCTGCCGGGAAGCGCCGATGCTGGCTACCTGGCTTTTGGTCAAGGTTGGGAACGGGTAAAAGGTCAGGCTGTCATCACGGTAATAGACCTGAGCCACCAGATCCTGCCCAAGGAAATCGACATTGGAGTATTGCAGGTTAATCAGATGACGTTCAGTTCCCTGCAGGTAGTCAGAATTGAGGTTGCCGGAGTTATACGCTTTCCCCTCGCCGGTCACTGCCGAGAAGTTTTCGCCGAGGAAAAGACCGTGCTGCCGTCCGACTCGTTCATGCAGTACTGTGTGGTCAGCTGCAGCTGCTGATGGTCGTCAATGTTAAGCGTGCCGGTGCCCATCAGGTCCAGCCTGTCTGAACTGCAAGCTGGTTTGGGTATTATCGATAATGACTTCGTCACCTTTGCCGTCATACCAGCCGCCGTAGCGCTGATATGACAACGAAAGACGACCCGATGCTTGTCACTTAAGCCTGCATTTCTGCCCACCCCCTGGTGAGGGGGGAAGCCAAAAAAAAGGATGACCAAAGGCGGTGCTTGCCGCGCTGGTAACCATCAGTTCCGGGCTGAGCCGCGGACGCTTGCAGGGGCCTCCGCTGGCTGCGGCGGCATTTATCGTTGTGCAAAGCCGGGTATTCCTTCCGTCTGCGGTGCCGCAGCTCAGTTATGGCGACATGTTGTGTGACAGATAGGGAATGTCGCAACGTAAGCGGCGTTGATGCGTCCTGGCACCGTAAGGAATAAGAGCGTTATTTGCTATCAATAAATGTCAACTGACTGAAATTGATGAGCGACTTCCATTACCTTGATAGGTGTTATGCCAACCCACCTGTCAATGGAGATCGCATCGTGACCAATATCAATTTGCAGACTTCACCACAGATCATCATCCCCTGTACGTCGGGAACTGCTTCCGGGATTGACGAGCAGTCAACCTCACTGAACGGGTTGCTGAAATCCGTGACCAATTCGACCGCGAGGTATCTGGTCGATCCTGTTATCAACACCGGGATGGGGGTTTACAGGTCGTTACGCGAGCGATCACCCTGGCGTGAATATCTGCCCTGCAAGCAGGATATTGAACTGAAAGGGATCCAGTCAGAGGGTGAGGCTTTGCGCAGCGAAGCTGAGTTAATCAATGATTCGCGCCGCAGACAGAATGAGCACCAGATCCTGCCGCTATTGCTGAAGGGGAAAGTAGGGATTGCCCTTGGCGCGGCTTTACTCGCCGGAGCGGGCTTAGGCAGCGGATATTATTTCAGAAGAAAGTCGGGGAATTTCACCGAGGATCAACCCGCTACGTGGTCTCTCACTTCTGACCATTCGCCTGGCGGTAGTGGCGGAACGCCGGAGGACTCATTGGGTATTCATCCGTATGATCATGATGATGCAGTGAGCAGTAACAGCTATCAATTTCGCTCCCTTTCAGATGTGGTACCAGGAGAAGAAAAAATATCTACAACTAAGGTACAGATAGCTAACCCAAGGGGAAGGCGGCATGTTGATATTCCCGAAAAAATAAAACCGGTAAACCGGAAAATTAGCTGGCTTCTCTACAACGAAAATTATCTGGATGAAGTGAATGTCAGTAAAGAAATTATGCTGTATGCTGCCGCAGGTTATTTGCTTGGTCGGGGGGGGATGGCTCCGTCGGGCAAAATAACAGATACAGAATATTGGCCAGAATAATATTATCTTCCGCCGACCTGTATGGCGGGGGAGAGGATGAGTTATTATCTCTGGAGCAGGAAAAATCTGCGGTTCGCTTCTGGTTTTTCAGTAATGTTCTGGGAAGTTCCCTGGTGGAGAATATTACAAAAAAAATTGCGTCCTTTCATCCTTATCCTTTTGATTATACGCCCATTGCTATTAAGGATGTCTTCTCTGTAACAAAGCTGTATAGTTACGGTAATCTCTATTTAAAAAGGCTTGGAGAAAATTATACTGATGCATTTAAAAAGATGTGGAATTCTATACTTCATGAAGAGATGCCCTTTCTCAAGTTTGCCGATACTTTAGATAAAACTTTTGTACTGCACGGTGAGAAATTCGCTTCTCTTTATGCAGGAACGAGGTTTTTAAGTGATGTTAAAAAATCGAACTATAGCGCAGAAGAAGCCGTCAAAGCCGGTGATGTAATATGGAAATATGCGTTAAGTGGTCATTTCACAGAAGATCAACTAGGTTATCTCCAGGCGCCGGCCATTTATTTTATGGCCCGACATTCACCAGACAAAGTCGCTTATGTGATGCCATTCAACGAAACCAGTGCTGTTGCCGTTCTCGAATACATACGATACAGAAAAATGAACGCATTGATTCCGCTCTTCAACAATTATAGCACGGCGGTCAAATCATGGCTCACTAAGAGGAAGCTGGCAGACAAGATTATATCTCAGTGCCCCACAGGAGAACTTTACTCTCTGCCTGATATAGCTGATGGCATCCGCCATGAACAGGAGCGTCGTAAAAAGGGCGTTGATGCATCAAGACAAATTTATATGAATGGAATGAGAAAACCTTGTAAGAGTGCGCCAGAGAATTTGAACAGTAAGTATCTGGAGCTAACAAGTCACGTCGCAGACAGCTTCTACCAGTTCGACCAATTCCTCGTTAATTCAGCATTTGAAGATTTACCAATAATTGAGTATCAATTTATTACGGCTAAAGAGTCCATCATGTGTCCGGTTGATTTTAGTATGCATACAGATAAGCCGCGGGGCCTCTCAATCAGGCCGGTAAGAGATATGGATATAAAAGTTTCCCTGGAGAAAACCGAGCTTATTTCCGTTATGCAGGCAGCTGAAGAGAGAATATACGCGCTGGTGGAACAAATCGAAACGGCAGGAGGGTATAAGGTTATCAGGGTTGATCGTGATATCCTTAAATTCATCAGTGCCGGAATTTTAGATTACAACAAATTCGCAGCTAACTGCCGGGTCGTTGGTAATGAGTTAAAAAGCAATCATGACACTTTTTTCTTTTCAATAAAATCCGTTCTCAACACAGTTGTAGCCAGAGAGGGTAATATTGAATTTCTCGTTAATTTTTTAAGCGCAAAGCATCGTGAGAATCTTTATCATTCTCTTTATGAATCGGGTAACGATCAATCAGATTTTATAAGTATGTGGAACGTGCTCAAGCATATTATCCCTTTATATGACTGTATTGATGGAATAGTAAAAAACGAGCCTGCTCAGGCTTTACCTTCATGCCTGATGGATGCATTATCACTGACGCCCGGAGTCGGTATTGCGACAAATCTTAGCGGGCGTTTTGCTATCAGCCTTTCAACCGGCATCCGTCATGGCATCGCTACTGTAGGCAAAGCGGGGATCGCATTGGCGGTTAAAAATACGCTTAAGCATGTCAGCCTGCCCAGCATCGGCGAAATGGCCATATTAGGAAAAACAGCACTCAGAAGCATCGATCCAGGTTTTGAACTGCTGTCGACCGCCAGCAGGAGTTTTAGTGCGAAAATCAAGGTACTGCTGGCTTCCGATAAAAATACGGCTGACCTGGCTGCCAGGATCACTCCATCGAACGCTATCGGTAGCAGGCAACTTGCACCAGCAGATGAAGCACTAATGGCTTTGGTACCCGGTACGGAATTAAGAATACCTCTTAAAAGTATCGTGAATAATAATGGGCAGAACGTTTATGTGCGGTTTAACCCTGAAACGGGAGAAGCATTCGGAATACATTATCATCTCGAAGGCGAACAGCTTCATCAAATCGCTATGAAATATCCTGTTGAGAGTGACTATGCTGAAAATAACCTTGAATATACACTGGGTGATGTAACTCCATTAAATCGCGATAATCTTCTTACGCTGACTTCTGATGGTAAAGGCGTATACAGATATATCGATGCGTTTACACATCAAATTACGCACGCATTAAAAATTAATGGGCAATTTTATCGGGTTCGTCCCGGAGGGCAGGAGTGGTTGTGGCACGTTGACGGTAAAAATGATATCAAGCTTGCCCGTTTTGATGACGTTTATTATAAAGTCGATGAAGATAAAATAATGGACGTGAAGTATACAACCTGCCGGTCACGGCGCGCACCCACCGGGCACTGCATACGTTTGTCCCCCAAACTTGAAAATGCTTTCAAAGAAAATAAGCGCTGGGGAGTCACAATACATGATATCCCCTATATCAGACCCGCAGATTCTCACCCAGGGCTGTATATTGATGCAGATCGAAAGATTTATATAAAATATGAGAATGTCTACTTCAGACTGAAGAATGAACACAAAAATAAACCGGATGACATCCTTTCAGTCATAAGACCCAAAACGGGCTTATTTTCGGGAAATGTTATCACTAGAAGAATAGCAGAAGTTACCGTCAGCAGACAAAAAGGGGCATATCACTTCACCACGCCGGAAGAGAATATGAGTGAATGTGCCGGAGTCAGTAAAGACGTTTCAGAGCTGCATTCTGCGATGAGAAGGTTATCATTTGCTGATTATCACTCTTATGATATACCCGAAGAGATGAGAGAAACTATTCAAGTGATGGATAAAAAAACATTGCAGGATAGAGACTATTACTTTCATGGCTTGAGGCCATCACAGCAGGATGTCGTCGATAAGTTCAGAAAAATAACAGATGATATGCTGCTGGATGCCGAAGAATTTTTTAAAAGGGAAGCGGGCAATTTCAATAAATGTGATATTCCCACCATTGCCTCAACGGATGAGCCGAAAGATGTTTTAAAAAAAATATATGATAAAGCAGGTGGCATTGTTATCGGGGAATCTCACTCTTCGATAGCGAGTAAAAAATTCATTGTCGACAATATAGATCGACTCTATGAAAACGGCGTCAGAACGATTTTCATGGAACATCTGCAGAAGGATATGCACCAGGCCGATTTGGATAATTACTTAGTAACGGGGAAAATGACGGACAATCTGCAACGTTTCATCATACAGTTGGATCGTGATTATGCTACCGACTATGAGGGCAAATATTCATTTATGGGGCTGATTAAAGCCGTACAGCAGAGACATATCCGCATCACGGCTATCGACTCATTTGTCAGTTATTATGGTTTGAAGCCAGGTCAGGCCGGGACTAACAGAGTGAAATTAATGAATTACTACTCTCATTTACTGATAAATAAATATCAGCTGCACCACCAAAATAAATGGATTGCTTTGGTGGGTAATACCCATTCAAATACCTTCTTTAATATACCGGGCGTGGCTGAATTAAACAGAGCGGTAGGGACCAGGGTCAGAGACATCCCACAGAATGAAGCGGGAGGGATATTTAAAGATCCTGGCGAAGTTTGTAATTCTATTCAATCATGTAGGGGGAATGTGCTACAAGGGGATATCTTGCTTGAAATGGCGGTAGTTAATCCGCCCGGCTGGGTGACAATTCCTCGGATAAGAAACACTTTGAAAAAACCTGGCCATTTTGCTATTTGCAGGAAAGGTAATAAAAATGTACTGACCTATATGAACAGGGACTCAGTTATTCAGGATATCCCCATCGAATCAGGTGAGGATAATAAGTTCTACCTGGACACAAACGAAAACAAGTGGCAGGGGGTTGCCAGCGAGCGGTTTGAACGCCTTGATGCGATGATAGACTTCATTATAAATGAGCGAGGAATGAAGCTGCTTGCCTTATAATCATTGCGCGCTACTCTCTGGTCGGGTATGTGCAACGCCCTGACTGACTGTTAGAATATGTATTACCCGGTGCGGCGGATACGCTCGTCGCATCAGGGTACTCTGTTTGCGCCGCCTGTTGTACAACTCAGCCTGCTTTTCGCCCGGCTTCCGTCCCTCCTCAGATAAGAAGAGAGTTATGCCCATCGATCTGCGTCAGCCTTATCCACTGCTCAACGGCTATGTCTTCAACCATTACCGTCAGTACTGCCCCAGCGAGTATCAGCAAGATCTCGCACAGGGCCGCGATGTGCACGTTGATTATGCCCGCTGGCTGAATGAGCAAAGCCCGCTCCCACAGTGGTTGCGCCATCCGCAGCAGCAGGGCAGCGAACAGCAGCGGCTAGATCGCGCCAAAGGGGCGCTGGTCGGGTTGGCGGTAGCGGATGCGGTGGGCACCACCCTGGAGTTTCAGCCGCGTGACCAGCAGTTCGTTAGCGATATGGTCGGCGGCGGCCCGTTCCAGCTTAAGGCGGGCGAATGGACCGATGACACTTCAATGGCGCTGTGCCTGGCGGAAACCTATCTTCACCACGCCAGGCTTGATCTGACCGGGTTTCGCAACCGGCTGGTTAACTGGTATCGGCACGGGGTAAACAGCGCCAACGGCATCTGCTTTGATATCGGCAACGCTACCCGCCATGCGCTGGAGCAGTATCTGCTTCAGGGGGCTGACTGGTTTGGCAATACCGATCCCCATAGCGCGGGCAATGCGGCGATTATCCGTCTGGCTCCGGCGGCGATTTTTCAGCGTCACTCCCTGCTGCGTACCCTGCATGATGCAGAACAGCAGGGGCGTGCGACTCACGGCGCAACGGAGTCGCTGGATGCCAGCCGCCTGCTGGCGCGGGTGCTCTGTTTATTGCTGAACGGCGCAGATAAGCACACCGCAATGGCTCCGGCGCTGTGTCCGTTCAATGCGCGCACCGCGCTGATCAATGCCGGGGAATATCGGCAGAAATCCCGCGCGCAGATCCGCTCCAGCGGCTATGTGATTGATACGCTTGAAGCGGCGATGTGGGCGATATGGCACACCGATAATTTCCGTGACGCGGTGCTGCTGGCGGCCAATCTGGCCGACGATGCCGACAGCGTGGCCGCCACCGCCGGGCAGATTGCCGGGGCGCTTTACGGCTACGATGCCATCCCGGCGGGCTGGCGGGAAAAACTGGTCGAAGAGCCGCGCATCGCCCAGCTGGCGCAGCGGCTGTATGAAACCGCCCCGGTGGCATAGCGCATTTTTCTCAGTTGCTGCCTTGTTTGCTTTACCCCCAGCTGACGCACCGGAGACGAGAATGGAAAAAAAAAGCTCAGAACGACAGCCGCCGGGATTGATCCTCAGCGCTGACGGGCGTCCCTGCTGTTACTGGCAGCCGTCAATGCCCGACTATCATGATAATGAGTGGGGCAGGCCGGTGGTGGACGACCGTCTGCTGTTTGAAAAAGTCTGTCTGGAGGGCTTTCACGCCGGCATGTCGTGGCAGATGATTTTTCACAAGCGTGAACATTTTCGCCGCGTCTTTGATGGCTTCGACTATCGGCGCGTTGCGCGCTACGACGACAACAATGTGGCGCGGCTGATGGCGGATAAAGGCATCGTGCGTAATCGGGCTAAAATTTGCTCGACGATAAATAATGCGCGCCGTGCGCTGGCGCTGGAGCAGGAGGCGGGCTCACTGGCCGCCTGGTTCTGGCAGTTTGCCCCCGCAGCAGAGGATCGCCCGGCGCCGATCGATCTTGACTACTGGCAGACGCACAAAACCTCACCACAGGCGCTGGCGATGTCGCAGGCGTTGAAGAAACGCGGCTGGACGTGGGTAGGGCCGGTAACCGCCTATTCACTGATGCAGGCGCTGGGAATGGTGAACGATCATCTTGTGGGCTGCTGCTGCCGTGAGGCATGCGAAACCGCGCGATCGCAGTTAACATGGCCGCTGTAAGTGCATTAATGCGGCGCATCGCGGTCTTTCGATTTATTAAGCGCCCGCAAGCATCATGATATCAAATGCTCCTTTTATGCCAGAGATGGCCTGCCGCCGCGCTTTTACCATTATTGCTTATCCAGACAACATTTTCTGTTTATGATTTTTCCCATTTATAGAAATTTCATATCTCGCCACCCTACAAACTGTGCTTTGATTCCGTGCAACAGGAGAAAGCTTGCTCTTAATTATTCGCACTCATTCGTCATTATCCTCATTGCTATTTGACGGGCTGGTGGGTGTTGATTGGTTAAAAACGGTTCATCATATTCAGACAAAAGAAGGACTATAATGCGGGCAGACAGCAAGTTTATAGCTGGTTAATTAACGTAAGTCATAACAGTTACAAAAATGATGTCTGTGGGGAGTTTGTTATCGCATCCTGTGTGAAATAAATATTATTCACTTAGTGTATTTAACTCTCAGTCCCATAAACGGCTTTTCTATCATATAAAATGTAAAAAAAGATGCGATTATGATTAACGGCACCCTGACCGCTGACTCAGCGATAGATAAAGAGACGGTGGTGGGGTTGTCCCATCCTGTAAGCTCATTTATCATGCGACCCACCGGGAGGTGGAGGAGATACATAGAAAAGCTAATCATCCCCAACTTAGACAGAGATTCGCTGATCCTTTTACACTCGGGTAATTTCGCCGTCAGATAGCAAACCACAACAACAGACCAGCAGAGGGCCTCGATAGGGAATGAAAATGCGCTAAATCCAGTTGTTGTCTTTTTAAATAAAAAAAGACATGTCAAAGAAGTCAATGAAAACAATAAAAATGGTATTTGATATATCCAGCGTGATAAGAATGACAACGAGCCATTTCTATAGGCGTAAGCGGCCAGCATCCCAAGTGCAAACTGGTCAAGTCTGCCAATCATGGTGTGATACATATTGTAATATATATCGCCCCCCTTAAGAACGGCTATATTAAATCTGGTGGCAATCATTAATACCACTAAGCCAGCTAAATACTTTGGCCCGTATTTGTTTAAGAATAAAGCAAGAAAAGGGAATATCAGGTAAAACTGAAACTCTACGGCAATAGTCCATATTGGTCCGGAAGGATAGAATTCGTGACCCCATCCAGTATATGAGTTACCGGTATTAAGCTGTAACGTTAACACCCTGAATATGTCCATGGGCGTAGACTGCTGCCTGCTACAGCAGATCAAAATAAATACAAGAAAAACTAAAAGCGGGAATATCCTTAGTATTCTGTTATAGATGTAGCCCGAATAACGTATTTTGTTTTCACCGCAGTTGCTTATCAGGCAAAAAAGAAAACCGGTAAGAACTAAGAAAAATGACACGCCGCTCGATCCATTTTCCAGCCACAGTCTGAAAAATGCGTTAACAGAGTATGTCCCGTCCCAGTTAATGTCTCCGCGAAAATGATGTAGCATAAGCAACACGGCGGCAAAAAAACGTAGGTGATCCAGGCGCTCCATATAATTAATATTAAGTGATTTCAATATCTTGTCCAGGATAATCAGTTGTTTTTGGGTGGGGTTTTGAAGTGAACCATTCTTCATCAGAACATCGCCGATCTTATTACATCTCTGAGTGTAGTCAAGATTTTCAGCAGCAGCGTCAGGTATGATGGCCTCAACGCGAGGGGGAAGCCCTCTTGTGGCGTTAGCACGGTGGGATGAGAGCACAGCAGGGCTGACGATCTTACCTGTTCATCGTGACCGCTCTCGGCCATGTCATCGTCACGATACGCTGCCACCATAAGGATTCGATACCGACGATCCGTCATCGCAATGGAGAGCATAGGGGCGCAGTATCTGGATCGACTTATGTTTGTTAAACTGCTTAGCTAAAACCAATATGAGTACACGCTTGAGTACATAATTCAGGGTTACAGAATGACAGAGTTAGTAAAAGCCTTTGAAATAGAGCGCCGCCGCACTTTTGCCATCATTTCTCATCCGGATGCCGGTAAAACCACCATCACCGAAAAAGTGCTGCTGTTCGGGCAGGCAATCCAAACCGCCGGTACGGTAAAAGGCCGTGGCTCCAGCCAGCATGCCAAATCTGACTGGATGGAAATGGAGAAGCAGCGTGGCATCTCCATCACCACTTCAGTGATGCAGTTTCCCTATCGCGGCAGTCTGGTAAACCTGTTGGATACCCCGGGGCACGAAGACTTCTCTGAAGATACCTACCGTACCCTGACGGCGGTGGACTGCTGTCTGATGGTGATTGACGCGGCAAAAGGCGTTGAGGATCGCACCCGCAAGCTGATGGAGGTCACCCGTCTGCGTGACACGCCGATCCTGACCTTTATGAACAAGCTGGATCGCGATATCCGCGACCCGATGGAGGTCATGGATGAAGTGGAAAGCGAGCTGAAAATCGCCTGTGCGCCCATCACCTGGCCGGTTGGCTGCGGCAAGCTGTTTAAAGGCGTTTACCATCTGTATAAAGATGAAACCTACCTGTATCAGTCCGGTAAGGGCCATACCATTCAGGAAGTGCGCATTGTCAAAGGGCTGGATAACCCGGAGCTGGATGCGGCCATCGGTGAAGACCTCGCCGCGCAGCTGCGCGACGAGCTGGAGCTGGTGCAGGGGGCCTCGCACGAATTCGACCGTGACGCGTTCCTCAAAGGCAAGCTAAGCCCGGTTTTTTTTGGTACGGCGCTGGGTAATTTTGGCGTTGACCATATGCTGGACGGGCTGGTGGAGTGGGCGCCGTCGCCGATGCCGCGTGACACCGATCTGCGTACCGTTTCCGCTGGCGATGAGAAATTCAGCGGTTTTGTGTTTAAGATCCAGGCTAATATGGACCCGAAACACCGTGACCGCGTGGCGTTTATGCGCGTGGTATCCGGTAAGTACGAAAAAGGCATGAAGCTGCGCCAGGTACGTACCGGTAAAGACGTGGTGATTGCCGATGCGCTGACCTTTATGGCCGGTGACCGATCACACGTTGAAGAGGCGTATCCCGGCGACATTATCGGCCTGCATAACCACGGGACTATCCAGATCGGCGACACCTTCACCCAGGGCGAGAATATGAAGTTCACCGGCATTCCGAACTTCGCGCCGGAACTGTTCCGCCGCATTCGTCTGCGCGACCCGCTGAAGCAAAAACAGCTGCTGAAAGGGCTGGTACAGTTGTCGGAAGAGGGCGCTGTACAGGTGTTTCGTCCGGTGCATAACAACGATTTGATCGTTGGCGCGGTGGGGGTGCTGCAGTTTGATGTGGTGGTGGCGCGGCTGAAAAGTGAATACAACGTTGAGGCGATTTACGAAGCCATCAACGTCTCTACCGCCCGCTGGGTTGAATGCGACGATGTGAAGAAGTTTGACGAATTCCAGCGTAAAAATGAGATTAACCTGGCTCTTGACGGCGGTGATAACCTGACCTACATCGCCCCGACAATGGTCAACCTGAACATCACTCAGGAGCGTTATCCTGACGTGACGTTCCGCAAAACCCGCGAGCATTAATCTCGCTTTATGCCGACGGCGGCGGGCCTCCCTGGTCCGCCCGCTTACAGACTGCTCCTAAAAACCTGTTTTTTGCTGCTTTATCAATCAATCGCTCTACCGTTTCCGGTGAAATCCTGATTACCAACTATATTCATTGCCACAGGACGAAAATATGCGGCGCGGTTGCTGCAACGTTCACAGGCGATAGCACCATGCCGACCCCTACAGTCACGTCGTTTGTGGCTGAAAAACTCACCGTTGTGAGTGAACCAAGACAAAAGGAACAAATCGATGATGAAGACTAACATTGCAAAAACTCTGATGGCAGTAATGGTAGGTTCTGTACTGGTAAGCGGTTCTGCTCTGGCAGACGAATCGTTGACCAATAAAGCGCAGACCAGCGCGGACAGTGCAGGCGCCAAGCTCGACAGCTCGATGAAAAAAGTTGGCGGCTATATGGATGACAGCGGCGTTACCGCTAAGGTGAAGGCGGCGCTGGTTGATGACGAAGCGATCAAAAGCACCGATATCTCTGTTGAGACCCACAGCGGCGTGGTAACGCTTAACGGCTTCGTGGCTACGCAGGATCAGGCAGAAAAAGCAGTAGCGGTAGCGAAGAAAGTCGAAGGCGTGAAGTCCGTTAGCGACAAACTGCATGTGAAAGACAGCACCAAACAGAGCGTGAGCGGTTATGCCGGCGACACGGCAACCACCAGCGAAATCAAAGCTAAACTGTTAGCGGACGACATCGTACCGTCACGCCATGTGAAGGTCGAAACCACTAATGGTGTCGTACAGCTAAGCGGTTCGGTAAAAACTCAGGCGCAGTCTGAACGTGCCGAAGGCATTGCTAAAGCCATTGACGGCGTGAAAAGCGTTAAAAACGATCTGAGCGTGAAGCCGTAACCGGTTGGCGGCCCCATACCGGGGTCGCTACCCGTACCACCCGTTAAGAAATAGTCCGGCCAAATTCAGGCCAGCCGGACGCTAAGCAATAGTCCGATTTCACTACAGGTAAGGAGGGGCTTATGTTTCGTTGGGGTATTATCTTCCTGGTTATTGCGTTGATTGCAGCGGCATTAGGTTTTGGGGGGCTGGCGGGTACAGCAGCATGGGCAGCTAAAGTTGTCTTCGTTGTCGGTATCGTTATCTTCCTGATCAGCCTGTTCACCGGCCGTAAGAAGCTATAATCAATTGCTCAAGCGCATTGCAAAGGTTGGCAGCAAGCGCTCCACGGCGGTAAATGATGACGGGTATCCTCTTTACGCGCCGTAACTGAGAGGATACCTGACTTGGGCATACACATTCCGATTACCCCTGGTAACATCGAGCCGCTAAGGCTACAGCGATTCCGGCCAGGCAAGCTTGCCCTGGTGTGCGAAGGCGGCGGACAGCGCGGTATTTTCACGGCAGGCGTGCTGGACGAATTTCAACGTGCACACTTCAACCCATTTCATCTGATGCTTGGCACTTCTGCCGGGGCGCAAAACCTTTCAGCCTTTGTCTGCGCACAGCCAGGTTATGCCCGCCGGGTAATTATGCGTTACACCACCAGTAAACGTTTTTTTGATCCTCTGCGCTTTGTGCGCGGTGGGCACTTGCTCGATCTTGACTGGCTGATTGAAATCACACGCAAAGAGCTGCCGCTGGCAATTGAAGCCGGTGAGAAACTGTTTGCCTCCGGGCGCGAGTTTTATATGTGTGCCTGCCGCAGCGACGATTACAGCGCCAGCTACTTTGCACCCACTTCAGAAAACTGGCACGATTTAATCAGGGCTTCCAGCGCCATACCGGGCTTCTGTCGTCGCGGCGTTAACCTGGCGGGCGTCAGCTATCTGGACGGCGGTATCAGCGATGCCATCCCGGTGCGTGAGGCGGCGCGGCGCGGGGCTGAAACTATCGTCGTTATCCGTACCGTTCCGCCGCAAACCACCTTGACGCCACACTGGCTAAAAAGGGCGGAACGCTGGTTGAGCGATGGCGCACTGCAACCGCTGGTCAACATCATTCAGCTGCATGAAGAGAGCTATCTTCAGACCCAGCATTTCATTAACCAGCCGCCGGGTCAGCTACGTATTATTGAAATCTATCCGCCGCACCCGCTGTCCAGCATGGCGCTCGGCAGCCGGGTGGCCTCGTTAAATAAAGATTATCATTTGGGCAGACGCTGCGGACGTTACTTCCTTGCCACGCTTGGCGAGTGGTTGAACGAGGATACTCAACGGGTGCATCAGCAGATTGTGATACCGCCAGCCCCCGTGGCCAATGAGGCAAACCGTCTGGGAGCGAGAGTGGAACCACGGGTGGGTGCTGATTCTGATTACAATAAGGGGTCGCTGGCATGACGCCATGTTTTGTCGATACGCACTGCCATTTTGATTTTCCGCCATTCGTTGGCGATGAACAGGCAAGCCTGCAACGAGCCGCTCAGGCCGGGGTAGAGAAAATCATTGCCGTCAGCGTATCGGCCACGCATTTTGATCGGGTGATGGCGCTGGCAGAACGGCATTCTGCGGTGTATGCCGCGCTCGGGCTGCATCCGATGGCGGTGGCAGAGCATAATGAGCAAAGCCTTGTCGCGCTTGAACAGCATCTGCAACGGCGTCATCACAAAGTGGTGGCCATCGGCGAGACCGGCCTCGATCTGTTTATCGACCACCCGCAGTTTGAGCGGCAGCAGGCATTGCTTGATGCGCAGCTGCGCCTGGCGCGCGATTACAGTCTGCCGGTGATCCTGCATTCGCGCCGTACTCATGACAAGCTGGTGCAGCAGCTGCGCCGTATCGATCTGCCGAGGCGTGGCGTGGTGCACGGTTTCGCCGGGAGTGAACAGCAGGCGCTGGCGTTTATCCGCGCCGGTTATGCGATTGGCGTAGGAGGCACGATCACCTATGAACGTGCCAGCAAAACCCGTCACACTGTTGCCCGCCTGCCGCTAACCTCACTGCTGCTGGAAACCGATTCACCCGATATGCCGCTGCAAGGTTTCCAGGGGCAGCCCAACCGTCCTGAGCGAGTCAGAGATATCTGGCACGCCCTGTGCGCTCTGCGCGACGAACCCCCGCAGCAAATAGCTGAAACGCTACGCGAGAACACCCTTACCCTGTTTGGCGTATGAATACGGAGAGCGGCAGCCTGACGATCCTCTGATGTGATAATTCTAACATTATTCTGACGTTTACTTCGTGCCCGTTGCCGCCTCTGGCAGCCGCTTGACGATGATCGCCGCGAAATTCATCTCACAATGATGCCACTGTCCTATGCTGTTCGTGAATCTTCCCACAAAATAATGACCCACAGGCTGTTATAATCCTCACATTGCGGGCGATCTCCGGCGTGAGCCTGTCAAACGCCCCCATCCAACTTTTCTGGAGATAATCATGTCTGATGTCAAAACTCAGGCGCTGCGCGCGCTGCAACTGATGGATTTAACCACGCTCAATGATGATGATACTGATGCCAAAGTGCTCGCTCTCTGTCGTCAGGCGAAATCTCCGGCCGGTAACACCGCTGCCATCTGCATCTATCCGCGCTTTATTCCACTGGCGCGCAAAACGCTGCGTGAGCAGGGGACGCCGGAAATTCGCATTGCCACGGTGACTAACTTCCCCCACGGTAATGATGATATTGAGATTGCGCTGGCGGAAACCCGTGCGGCGATTGCTTACGGGGCCGATGAGGTTGACGTGGTATTCCCGTACCGTGCGCTGATGGCCGGTAATGGCACCGTCGGCTTTGAGCTGGTAAAAGCCTGTAAGCAGGCGTGTTCGGCAGCGAATGTGCTGCTAAAAGTGATTATTGAAAGCGGTGAGTTAAAAGAGGACGCGCTGATCCGTCAGGCGTCAGAAATAGCCATCGATGCCGGTGCCGATTTCATCAAAACTTCCACCGGAAAAGTGCCGGTCAACGCCACGCCAGCGGTAGCGGAGATCATGATGCGTACTATTGCCGCGAAAGGTGTTCACCAGCAGGTTGGCTTTAAGCCAGCCGGTGGCGTACGTACCGCAGAAGAAGCGGCGCTGTATCTGCAACTGGCAGACGACATCCTTGGACCGGACTGGGCTGATGCGCGTCATTTCCGTTTCGGTGCATCCAGCCTGCTCGCCAGCCTGTTAAACGCAGCGGGGTTTAACAGTGCTGCCAGCGACAGCAGCTATTAATCATTGCGCATCCACCCCGTGTCTGATTAACCATCCTGCACTGCGTTTGCGTATCCAAAACGGCGACTGCCATCACGCCAATATGGACCCGTATCATTGATGGCATTGATCTGGGAGTCATTGTGTTTCTGCCACAAGAAATCATCCGCAAAAAACGTGATGGTCATGCACTGAGCGAAGAAGAGATCCGTCAGTTCATCAACGGCGTGCGTGACAACTCGGTTTCAGAGGGGCAGATCGCCGCGTTGGCGATGGCGATCTGGTTCCGGGATATGACTCTGCCGGAGCGTGTGGCGCTGACTATGGCGATGCGTGATTCCGGTTCGGTACTCAGCTGGCAGGCGCTGAATCTCAACGGCCCGCTGGTGGACAAACACTCAACCGGCGGCGTTGGCGACGTCACGTCGCTGATGCTTGGCCCGATGGTGGCCGCCTGTGGCGGCTATGTGCCGATGATCTCCGGTCGTGGGCTTGGTCATACCGGCGGCACGCTGGATAAACTGGAAGCCATTCCCGGTTTTGATATTTTCCCACCGGACGATCGCTTTCGCCAGATTATCAAACAGACAGGAGTGGCGATCGTCGGCCAGACCCGTTCGCTGGCTCCGGCGGATAAGCGCTTCTATGCCACGCGTGATATTACCGCCACGGTAGATTCCATCCCGCTTATTGCTGCCTCGATCCTTGCCAAGAAACTGGCTGAAGGCCTGGATGCGCTGGTCATGGACGTAAAGGTTGGTTCCGGGGCGTTGGTGCCGACTCTGCCCCAGTCTGAGGAGCTGGCGCAGGCTATTTTTGGCGTAGCAAACGGTGCCGGTTGTAAAACCACCGTGCTGTTAACCGATATGAACCAGCCGCTGGCTTCCAGTGCCGGTAATGCGCTGGAAGTGCGTGAAGCGGTGCAGTTCCTGACCGGCGGGTATCGTAATCCGCGCCTGCTGGAAGTGACGATGGCGCTGTGCAGCGAAATGTTGCTCTCCGGCGGGCTGGCGAAGTCAGGCGACGAAGCGCGGATGAAGCTGCAGGCGGTGCTGGACAACGGCGCCGCCGCCGGGGTGTTCGCGCGCATGGTGGCGGCGCAGAAAGGCCCGGCGGACTTTATTGAGCGTATCGACAGTTACCTGCCCGCGCCGATGCTAAGTAAAGCGGTTTATGCCAGCACCAGCGGCACCGTCAGCGCGATGGATACCCGTGCGCTGGGGATGGCGGTAGTGGCGATGGGCGGCGGTCGCCGCCGGGCCAGTGACAGCATTGACTACAGTGTTGGCTTCAGCGAACTGGTGCAGCTGGGCGATAAGGTTGATGGCCAGCGTCCGCTGGCGGTGGTCCATGCCGCCAGCGAAGCCGGCTGGCAGCAGGCGGCGCAGGCATTGCAGCACGCCGTCGTTGTCGGGCAGGTGCAGCCGGCGCCAACGCCAGTTATTTATCGCAGAATCTCGCAATAAGCGGTATTCTGCTGCGATCGGATTTTTTTAACTCTTAACGCGAGAACCGCGCAGGAGAACGGCATGAAACGTGCATTTATCATGGTGCTGGATTCTTTCGGAATAGGAGCCAGCAAAGACGCTGATAAATTCGGCGATAAAGGCTCGGATACCCTCGGCCATATTGCCGAGGCGTGCTTCAAAGGTGAAGCGGACAAAGGGCGTAAAGGCCCGCTCCATCTGCCTAATCTGACCGCATTAGGCTTAGGTAAAGCGGCAGAGGCATCAAGCGGGAGATTTCCGCCGGGGCTGGATAAAAACGCTGACATCATCGGCGCTTACGCCTATGCCAGCGAACTTTCTTCCGGTAAAGACACGCCGTCAGGTCACTGGGAAATTGCCGGTGTGCCGGTGCTGTTTGACTGGGGCTACTTTAGCGACACGCAGAACAGTTTCCCGCAGGACCTGCTGGATTTACTGGTGGAAAAAGCCGATCTGCCCGGCTATCTCGGTAACTGTCATTCGTCCGGGACGGTGATCCTCGACCAGCTTGGCGAAGAGCACATGAAGAGCGGCAAACCGATCTTTTATACCTCCGCCGACTCGGTATTTCAGATTGCCTGTCATGAAGAAACCTTTGGCCTTCAGCGTCTGTATGCACTGTGCGAAATTGCGCGCGAAGCGCTGACCGCAGGCGGTTACAATATTGGCCGCGTGATTGCACGCCCGTTTATTGGCGATAAGCCGGGCCACTTTGAGCGTACCGGCAACCGTCACGATCTGGCAGTCGAACCCCCGGCACCGACCGTTTTGCAGAAACTGGTTGATGAGCAGGGCGGCGAGGTGATTTCCGTCGGTAAAATCGCCGACATCTATGCCCAGGTCGGCATTACCAAAAAGGTTAAAGCGACCGGCCTTGATGCGCTGTTTGCTGCCACTGTTGCCGAAATGAAGACCGCGCCGGACAACAGCATCGTGTTCACCAATTTCGTTGATTTTGATTCAACGTGGGGGCACCGCCGCGATATTCCAGGCTATGCCGCCGGGCTGGAGCTGTTCGACCGCCGTCTGCCGGAACTGATGGCGCAGGTGAAAGAAGGGGATATCCTTATTCTTACTGCGGATCATGGTTGCGACCCAAGCTGGCACGGAACCGAGCACACGCGTGAGCATATCCCGGTGCTCATTTTCGGGCCGGGCGTCAAGCCGGGTGATTATGGCTATCGTGAGACGTTCGCCGATATTGGCCAGACGGTTGCCCATCATTTCGGCCTGTCACCAATGGCCTGGGGCAAACCGCTCTTCTGAAGGTTAAAGCGCGCTTTAACACTGTTCGTAACCGGCCAGCTTGACCTGGCCTGCAATAACATAAGGATTAAACATGGCTACGCCTCATATTAACGCTGAGATGGGTGATTTCGCTGACGTGGTGCTGATGCCCGGTGACCCGCTGCGCGCAAAGCACATTGCTGAAACCTTCCTGCAGGATGCCGTAGAAGTCAATAACGTACGCGGTATGCTGGGTTATACCGGCACCTATAAAGGCCGCAAAATCTCGGTAATGGGCCACGGTATGGGCATCCCTTCCTGCTCAATCTATGCCAAAGAACTGATCACTGAATTCGGCGTAAAGAAGATTATTCGCGTTGGTTCATGCGGCGCGGTACGCAACGACGTGAAGCTGCGTGATGTGGTGATTGGCATGGGAGCCTGTACCGATTCCAAAGTGAACCGCATGCGTTTCAAAGACCATGACTTCGCAGCGATTGCTGATTTCGAGATGGTACGCAACGCGGTTGATGCTGCACAGGCGTTGGGCGTGAAAGCGCGCGTGGGGAATATTTTCTCCGCCGATCTGTTCTACTCGCCGGACCCGCAGATGTTCGACGTGATGGAGAAATACGGCATTCTCGGTGTGGAAATGGAAGCGGCCGGTATTTATGGCGTAGCGGCAGAGTTCGGCGCCAAAGCGCTGGCGATCTGCACCGTGTCCGACCATATCCGTACCCACGAGCAAACCACTGCCGCCGAGCGCCAGACCACTTTTAGCGAGATGATTGAGATCGCGCTGGAGTCGGTTCTGCTGGGCGATAAGGCGTAATTTCCCCCTGTCGAGGCTGGTATCTGCCAGCCTTTTTTATTGAGTATCTATTCATATTTCATCTCTCCTGAAAGCTTTTTTTCTTTTATCACAGGCCATTACGTGCTAATTATCTATTCATCAATCTATCCACCGATCTATTCATTATGAGCGATCTGACGTCACTGCTGCTACAGGGACCGCTGGATGCCGCCAGCCTGCAGGCGCGGCTTGGCGTCAGCCAGGCCACGCTGTCCCGCCTGATTAAGGCCCGGCCGCAGGTGCTGAAATATGGTCGCGCCCGCGCCACGCGCTATGCCCTGCTGCGACCGCTGCGCGAGGTCAGTCAGTTTCCCTTGTGGCAAATCGATATCGCCGGTCAGGCCCATGCTGCCGGGCAACTTTACAGCGTTTGGCCAGCGGGAAGCTGCGTGGTGCAGGACGCAAGCGCCAGCTGGCACTATTATCCCGGATTACCCTGGTATTTAAGCGATATGCGCCCGCAAGGCTTCCTTGGGCGGGCGTGGGGCCGCGACTGCGCGCGGCAGCTGGGGCTGCCGGAGGATATCCGCCAGTGGAGTGACGATCATTGTCTGTTGGCACTGAGCAGCCGGGGAGCCAACGTCACGGGCAGCTGGCTGATCGGCCAGCACAGCTACCGGCAGTGGTTGCAACAGCCACGCCCGGCGGCGATAGTGCTGGCCGACAAAGCCACCCGTTATCCGCAACTGGCCAGCGAGGTTCTGGCCGGCGAGCAACCCGGTTCTTCTGCGGGGGGCGAACAGCCTAAGTTTGCCAGCCTGGCCGAGCTGCCCGACGGCAGTCTGGCACATGTTTTAGTTAAATTTACCCCGGCGCGCGCTAACGAAAACAGCCAGCGCTGGTGCGATCTGCTGCGTGCCGAGGCGCTGGCGTTACGGCTGATGCAACAGCATGGGCTGGCAGCGGCGCAGACGGCGCTGATAGCCGCCGGCAACGGTCAACTGTTCCTTGAGGTGGTGCGCTTTGACCGCGCAGGGGAAAACGGGCGGCACAGCATGGTCTCCCTTGAGGCGGTGCAGGCAGAGTTTATCGGCAATCCGCACCACTGGCCTGCAGCATTACAGCAGCTGGTGCAGCAGAAGCGCCTGAGCGATCGCGATGCACAGCGCGGCACGTTACAGTGGGCATTTGGTCGCCTGATTGCCAACGGCGATATGCACGCCGGCAACCTGTCGTTTTTCCTCACCGATGGCGGCTTACGGCTGACGCCAGCCTATGACATGTTGCCGATGAGCTTTGCACCGAACAGCGCCGGTTATATGCGCGACAGCGCCGTGGCGCTTCGGCTTGATGACAGCGTGAGCCAGCACCACTGGCAAACCGCACTGGAAATGGCCGGGCAGTACTGGCAGTTTATCAGCGCAGAATGCGCCTTCAGTTCGGGCTTTCGGCAGCTGGCGGCGGAGATGCAGCAGCAGCTGCACGGGCTGGCCGGGCACATTGCGCGGATGGCGTAAGTGAACTGAAGCTTTAGCGGCTGGCCGGGTTATTTTTCCGCGTTGGCCGACGATGAATCATCCTCATCGTCTTCTTTCACCGGGTTATTGGCGGTAAGCAGGAACGGTGACTGCTGCCAGCGGGTGCGGCGGTCGCGCAGCAGCGTACGGGTGAGAATGATGCCGATAGCCAGCGCCAGCAGCATCATCAGGCGCAGAATATTGGTGGTGTTATCCACCTGTTTAGCTTCGGTGACCAGCACATGGGTATCCAGCGTGACGCGCAGGAAACCGCCGGGGCCGTCTTTACTCTCCAGCGGTTGTACAATCTGATGGTTGAAATAGCTGCCGGCCCGCTGTCCGTCGAGCGCCAGGCGATCGCGCACATTGATATTTTGACCGCTGTGTGCCACCAGGTTGCCCGAGCCATCGTACAGTGAAATATCAAGAATACGGCTTTCGTGCGTCAACTGGTTGAGCGTGTCGACGATTTTTTGCTGGTTATCGTCTGAATTATCCATCAGCGGCGTCAGACTCCAGGCCACCTGGCGGGTCAAGGTATGCGCCAGCTCTTCTACCTGTTCGGAACGTGCCGCCTGGTGGCTCAGACTGAACCATGATGCGCCCTGCATGAGCACAACCAGTAACGCGAGGCTAATCAGTACGATCGCCGTGCGGTGCAGGCGAAACTTGATTTTGGCTTTTGCCATGTCGACCCTTAAAATTGCCAGATGAACATCTGCCGCCTGAAGTCAGGCGGGGATAGCTTTATGTTGCCAGAAGGCGGGCTTACAGGGTAGCCTCTTGCCAGGTTTTAATACGCTCCTCGTTTACGCGTAACGGGGTGAAAGTTCTTACAGGAGCTGTAATGCCAAACAGTCTGACCTGGTGCGACCTGCCTGCAGAAGTCTCTCTCTGGCCGGGATTACCTCTTTCTTTAAGCGGCGATGAAGTGATGCCGCTTGACTACCGTGCTGGCCGCAGCGGTTGGCTGCTATACGGGCGGCAACTCGACAAAGCCCGCCTCACCGCCTACCAACACCAGCTGGGGGCAGCGATGGTCATTGTCAGCGCCTGGGCGGTGGAAGACTACCAGGTGGTGCGTCTTGCCGGTTCACTGACGCCGCTGGCGGCCCGCCTGGCGCATGAAGCCGGGCTGGATGTTGCGCCGCTGGGCCGCATCCCGCATCTGAAAACGCCGGGTTTGCTGGTGATGGATATGGATTCGACGGCGATTGAGATCGAGTGTATTGATGAGATTGCCAGGCTGGCGGGCAGCGGCGCACAGGTGGCCGAGGTCACCGAACGCGCGATGCGCGGCGAGCTGGACTTTGCCACCAGTTTGCGTCAGCGCGTGGCGACGCTGAAAGATGCGGATGCCCGTATCCTGCAAACCGTACGTGACGAGCTGCCGCTGATGCCGGGCCTGACTTCACTGGTGCAAAAGCTGCAAGCGCTGGGCTGGCATGTGGCCATTGCCTCCGGCGGTTTCACCTGGTTTGCTGAATATCTGCGTGATACGCTGCGATTGTCGGCTGCGGTTGCCAACGAGCTGGAAATCCGCGATGGTAAACTGACGGGTGAAGTCGTGGGCGATATTGTTGACGCCGCATACAAAGCCGAGACGCTGCGCCAGCTGGCGACGCGTTTTGCCATTTCACCGCAGCAGACCGTTGCCGTTGGCGATGGTGCCAACGACCTGCCAATGATCAAAGCCTCCGCGCTGGGGATTGCTTACCACGCCAAGCCGAAGGTCAATCAACAAAGCGAATTCATTATTCGTCATGCTGACCTGCTGGGGGTGTTCTGCATTCTCAGTGGCAGCCTGATCCACGAAGAGCGTTAAGGGGAAGATTTGGCCAAAGCGGTAAAGCGCGCCTTTGTTTGTAACGAATGCGGCGCAGATTATCCTCGCTGGCAGGGGCAATGCAGCGCCTGTCATGCCTGGAATACCATCACCGAAGTGCGGCTGGCGGCATCGCCCACCGTGGCGCGCAATGAACGTCTGACGGGTTATGCCGGCAGCGCTGGCCCCAGCCGGGTGCAGAAGCTGTCGGAAATCAGCCTGGATGAGTTACCGCGTTTCTCTACCGGCTTCAAAGAGTTTGACCGCGTGCTCGGCGGCGGCGTGGTGCCGGGCAGTGCCATTCTGATCGGCGGCAATCCCGGTGCCGGGAAAAGTACTCTGCTACTGCAAACTCTGTGCAGGCTGGCCGAGGGGATGAAAACCCTGTACGTCACCGGGGAAGAGTCGCTGCAACAGGTCGCCATGCGCGCCCATCGGCTGGGGTTACCCACCGCCAACCTGAATATGCTGTCGGAAACCAGCATTGAGCAGATCTGCCTGATCGCTGAACAGGAACAGCCGAAGCTGATGGTGATTGACTCGATCCAGGTGATGCATATGGCGGATATCCAGTCTTCACCCGGCAGCGTTGCCCAGGTGCGTGAAACCGCCGCTTATCTGACGCGTTTTGCTAAAACCAAAGGTGTGGCTATCGTAATGGTCGGCCACGTCACTAAAGATGGTTCGCTGGCAGGCCCCAAGGTGCTGGAGCACTGTATTGACTGCTCGGTGCTGCTGGATGGCGATGCCGATTCGCGCTTTCGTACTTTGCGCAGCCATAAAAACCGTTTTGGTGCGGTCAATGAGCTGGGCGTGTTTGCCATGACCGGGCAGGGGCTGCGCGAAGTCAGCAACCCGTCTGCCATCTTCTTAAGCCGTGGTGACGAAATCACTTCCGGCAGCTCGGTGATGGTGCTGTGGGAGGGGACGCGTCCGCTGCTGGTCGAAATCCAGGCGCTGGTAGACCATTCGATGATGGGTAACCCCCGGCGCGTTGCCGTCGGGCTGGAGCAGAATCGTCTGGCGATCCTGCTGGCGGTGCTGCACCGCCACGGCGGCCTGCAAATGGCCGATCAGGACGTGTTCGTCAACGTGGTCGGTGGCGTCAAGGTAACGGAAACCAGCGCCGACCTGGCGCTGATGCTGTCGATGGTCTCCAGTCTGCGCGACCGTCCGCTGCCGCAGGATCTGGTGGTCTTTGGTGAAGTGGGGCTGGCAGGAGAAATACGCCCGGTACCCAGCGGGCAGGAGCGTATTTCTGAAGCGGCCAAACATGGATTCCGCCGGGCGATTGTTCCAGCCGCCAACGTGCCGAAGAAGCCGCCGGAATATATGAAAGTGTACGGTGTGAAGAAGCTGGCCGATGCGCTGGCCATCCTTGACGACCTATAATGACATGACGCGGGGCAGCATGGCCCGCCGATCCTGCAGGAGGCATACGTGTCGTCTTTTGACTATCTTAAAACCGCAATCCGGCAGCAGGGCTGTACTCTGCAACAGGTGGCCGATGCCAGCGGCATGACTAAGGGCTATCTCAGCCAGTTGCTCAATGCCAAAATCAAAAGCCCCGGCGCGCAGAAGCTGGAGGCGCTGCACCGCTTTCTCGGGCTGGAATTTCCACGTCGGGAAAAGACCATTGGCGTGGTCGTCGGTAAGTTCTACCCGCTGCATACCGGGCATATTTATCTTATCCAGCGCGCCTGTAGCCAGGTCGATGAACTGCATATCATCATGGGCTACGACGAGCAGCGTGACCGTAAGCTGTTCGAAGACAGCGCCATGTCGCAGCAGCCTACGGTGAGCGACCGTCTGCGCTGGCTGCTGCAAACGTTCAAATACCAGAAGAACATCCATATTCATTCTTTCAATGAAGAGGGGATGGAGCCGTACCCGCACGGCTGGGACGTGTGGAGCGCCGGTATTCAAGAGTTTATGGCAGATCGGGGCATTATCGCGGATTTGATCTACACCAGCGAAGAAGCCGATGCGCCGCAGTTCCGCGCTCACCTTGGTGTGGAAACGGTGCTGATCGATCCGCAGCGTTCATTTATGAATATCAGCGGCGGCCAAATCCGTCAGGATCCGTTCCACTACTGGGAATATATCCCCACTGAGGTGAAGCCGTTCTTTGTGCGCACCGTGGCGATCCTCGGCGGTGAATCGAGTGGTAAGTCAACGCTGGTTAACAAGCTGGCTAATATTTTCAATACCACCAGCGCCTGGGAGTTTGGCCGCGACTATGTCTTCTCGCATCTGGGCGGCGACGAGATGGCGTTACAGTACTCCGACTACGACAAAATCGCTCTTGGCCAGGCGCAGTACATCGACTTTGCGGTGAAATACGCCAACAGGGTGGCATTTATCGATACCGATTTTGTCACCACCCAGGCATTCTGCAAAAAGTATGAAGGGCGTGAACATCCGTTTGTGCAGGCGATGATCGATGAGTATCGTTTCGACCTGGTAATCCTGGTGGAGAACAACGTGCCCTGGGTAGCGGATGGATTACGCAGCCTGGGCAGTTCGGTGGATCGCAAAGAGTTTCAGGCGCTGCTGATCACGATGCTGGAAGAGAATAATATCCGCTATGTGCAGGTAAAACAGGATAACTACGATGAGCGTTTTTTACGCTGCGTGGAGCTGGTAAAAGAGATGCTCGGCGCTCAATCGTAATTGTACTTGCGGGCAGCGCCGGGCGGGTTCCGGCTGTCTGCGACCATCACGCCTGTTTCCCAGGCGTGACCTTAATATTGCTGTACCCCTTCAGTAACCAACGTTTGCGGTTGACGGTCAGTGGTGATCCGTATGCTTTTTTTCAGGTTTGCAGCCGCGATCACAATCAGCCCGTGGCCGGTTATGTGGTTCATTTTTTCCCCTGCTTTTTCCCGTCGGTATTTCCTCCTATCTCATTGTAAATTATCACATAAATCAGGTCTTTTTTGCCTGAAAAATAAACAGCCAGCGCGCATCGCATAAAATGCGTAAACGCATATACTTAAAGTGCGCCAACGGGCGTGTTCATTGTGGAGGGCCTATCATGCGCCCTGACAATCCCGGCCGGCTGGGAAAGATTGGGCTGGCAATCCTGCTTGCATTATCTCTGGCTGCCTGTAGCGGCGGCGGCGGTAGTTCGGGCCATACAGCAAAAAATACCACGGCGGCAAGTTCCGGCAATGGGGGCGGATCGGGCGGTAGCGGAGCAAGTAACGGTAGCGGGTCCGGCGGCGGCTCATCGGGTGGTGGTGGCTCATCGGGCGGCGGCGGTTCTGGTTCCGGCGTACTCACCACCGGTACTATTCTTAACAGCCTGGGGGCTGCGGTCGGCAATGTGGGGTCACAGGTTAGCAGCATTGCTACTCAGACGCCCGTTGGTAGCCTGCCGGTTGGCGGGTCGGGCGTTGTCACATTACTTGACAGCGCAGGACACGCCGTTACCACCATCGGCAGCGGCATCCAAAATGGGGTGGGTCAGTTAGGCACTAATCCCAATGCTATCGGCGTCACCGCCGCAGGGGTTCCTGCCGGGGTAGCGGTTCTTGGAACCGGTATCAGCGGGCTGGGAAATTCTCTGTCCGGCAGCACGGGTAATACGCCGCTCGGCGGAGCCACTGGCACCGCTGGCAACCTGGTTAGCGCCGTCGGGGGGCTGGTAACCTCAACGGGCAACGGGCTGGCGCAGAGCCTGCAGTCTGGTCCTGCATCGGGTGTGACCACGGCCGCAACTGGCCTGGTAACTCCGCTGGTAGGACAGGTGCAAAACGTGACCCAGGGCGTGGGTGGCGCAACCGGTTTGGGTGCGCCTGTCAGCGGTTTACTTAACAGTGTGGGTAACATTGTGACCGGCGTCGGAACGCAAATCAGCACCACGACACCTGCTTTAAACGGTCTTGGTCAGGCCGTGCAGAATACCGGGATAGCGGTTTCCCAAACCGGTGGGCTTGTTACCCCGTCGGGTAATGGTTTATCCGGCGGACTGTTGAGTGGCAGCCTGTCACTCAGTGGAGCAGGAGCCGCTGCGGCGAGCGGGCCTCTGGGAAGTGTGGCGACTGCCGTTGCAGGATCGGCTGCGGCGAGTGGCTCACTGGGTAATATCGTCACCACGCCTGGAGGCGCGGCTTCATCTGGTGGTTTACCGCTGATTGGTAATACGGTAAACGGCTTAACATCTGGACTGAATTCAGGGTTAATCGCCCCGCACCACTAACAACGGAATGTCTTTAAATGCCCCCTGCTTGCAGGGGGTTCTTTTGCCCGGAACGGGCTAATGGAGACAATTACTTTGAAAATAAAATTAAGCGTCGTTGTTTTTATCACCGTTGTTAGTGGCCAAAGCTCAGGCGAAATGCTGCCAGCGCTGGTTGACCCAAATAATCCCACCCGGCAGTCCAGAGATGTGTCAGGCCCCGAACCCGTGAACCAGCTTACACCGCCAGGGGCACTGCCTGAATTAGCCGCGCCGTCGCCAGCGATGACGTTGCAAACCCTTGTCACCTTTGAACGTATCCACTTTGTTGGTGGAACCCGATATCCACTGGTCACCCTGATGCAGCCATTTAACGCGCTGGTGGGGAATAAGGTTTCCCTGCAAACGTTAATGGCAGCCGTCGACAGCATCACCCAACGTTATCATCGCGAGGGCTATCCTCTCTCCTATGCCTATATCCCTGCCGATAATTTCCACCAGGGGGTGCTTAACATTGGTCTGGTAGAAGGATATGTCGCTAACAGCCAGATTCGTAGCGATAACCAGCAGACTGGTCGCTGGCTTGGCGCGCTGTCGCAGCGGATTATGGCAGAGAAACCGCTAACCCAGGATACCTTCGACCGTTACAGCATGCTGATGTCGAGAACGCCTGATACCAAAGTGAAGGCAACGGCGCAAGCTCCCAATAATATTTATGGTGCGACCAATCTGGAGGTCGACGCGCAGCGTAGCCATAACTGGAATGTGATTAACACCCTGGATATACGCAAAAAGCAAAGTCTGGATTTAGTGAGCGCCACGCTGAGCGGTTTAACGCCCTATGCTGAGCAATTGGGCGTGGCCACTATCATCCCGCTAAATAATCAAACCCGTGAATCGTACCTGGGGCTTAACTATCAACAATATCTGGGTGATGATGGCCTGCAGCTACAGGTTAAAGGCAGTTATCTCAACCAAAACCCCAAAGACTTCACCACGATATTGACACAGGCTAACGGCGTGAATATTAATGCGCGTGAAAAAGAGGTGCTGTACAACGCCGGGGTGGGGCTGAACTATCCGCTCTTACTGACAGCAAAGCAGCAATGGAGCCTCGGCGGGGAGCTGGACTACGTTCATAAACGTTATGACTATACTCTGCAGGCCGAGCAGGGGGGGATAACGGCGGATCTGCCCGCCATCAACCAGCAAATTCGCTATCCGGCGGTAGAGCTTAACCTCTCCGGCAGTCATCAGTATCAGCAGGCCAGCTGGAATACGCGCTTCAGCGTGCGTCAGGGAATAGACGGCCTGGGAGCCAGCAATACCACCGGCCCCGGGGATCTCTCTTTTACCCGCTGGCGTTTCAATGGTGATGCTGCCTGGGTATTTAACCAAAAATGGCGTCTGAGTAGCGCAGTTGAAGGAGACTGGTCTGACAGTTCATTGCCCGAGCCGGAACGCCTTACCTTTGGCGCTTTTCGTTTCGGCAGTGGTTATCCTGACTCCGATGCGACGGGTGATTACGGGATGGGTGGACAGGTCGAGATGCGTTATCTGCACGATCGCAGCACGGGGGACTGGGTTAAAACCATTCAGCCTTATGTGAAAGTCGACGCTGCCCATACCGCTTTTCATCAATCGGGCTTATCCAGCCAGAAGCTGGCATCTTACGGTGCGGGGGTGATGTTTGGTGACAACCGACACTATGCACTGACGCTGGAAGCGGCACGTCCGATTGCCGATGTGCCGATTGACAGCAGCAGGCGCGACTGGCGTTTCAGTGCGACCTTCACCTATAACTTCAACAACGGTAGCTGATCCTGGCTGCAGAAGGATGATGATGCTCAAGTGGCACGGCTGCCAGGATCAAGGAAAAGGCCGATCCTCACTATCAGGATCGGCAGGCGCGCTTAGTAAACCATTACCACTTTGCCACGCATATGGCCTTCCAGCACCAGACGATGCGCTTCAGACAGCGTCTCCACGCTTAAACCGTGCAAAGTCTTACTGAGCGACGTGGTTATTTTACCTTCATCCAGCAGCTGCGCCGTGGCGTTGAGAATTTCACCCTGGCGGGCGATATCCGGGGTAGTAAACATGCTGCGGGTATACATAAATTCAAAGTGCAGCGCAGCGCTTTTCAGCTTTAGCTGCTCCATATCCAGCGGCCCGGCGTTTTCCACGATGGTGCAGATCTGGCCTTGCGGCGCAATCAGCTGGCTCATGGCTTGCCAGTGACCGTCTGTATCATTCAGACAGAAAATATAGTCAACCTGCTTCAGGCCATGCTTCTCCAGCTCACCAGCCATGTCATGATAGTTGATCACCAGGTCAGCGCCGCGATCGAGGCACCACTGCAGCGAATCCGGGCGCGAAGCGGTGGCGATCACTTTCACCTTGCTATGCAGTTTCGCAAAGGGAATAGCCAGCGATCCAACGCCGCCGGCTCCGCCGACGATCAGCAGTGTCTTACCTTCACCTTCACTGTCGATATGCAGGCGGTCAAACAGCCCTTCCCATGCGGTCAGCGCGGTCAGTGGGATGGCTGCCGCCTGTGCCCAGTCGAGAGTTTTCGGCTTGTGGCCGGTGATGCGTGCATCAATCAGCTGATGCGTGGCATTGCTACCGGGGCGGGTAATATCACCGGCGTAGAAAACCTCATCACCCACGGCAAAGCCGCTCACCTTGTTTCCCACCGCCAGCACCACGCCGCTGGCGTCCCAGCCGAGTATGCGCGGCTGTTGCAGACCATTTTTCTGTGCGCCTTTATGCACTTTGGTGTCTACCGGATTGACCGAAGCGGCTTTCACTTCAACCAGCAGATCGTATTCGTTGGGGGTCAGCTGCGGCTGCTGGATTGCAATAAACTGCTGCGGGTTTGCCGGGTTAATAGCAATGGCATTGTGCGTCATGGTGCGTCTCCTTAAAGGTGTGAGATTCAGTGTAGGCAACAATCGGGCCAGTGATAAGATGGACAATAATGTTTTCAGCGTTCGTATGAGATAAACAATGGCGTTTAAACAGTTACAGGATATGGCCCTGTTTGCTCTGGTCGCCGGGTGCGGCAGCTTCACCGCTGCGGCTACGCGTGCGGGGTTACCCAAATCCAGCGTCAGCCAGCGCATCAACCAGCTGGAACAGACGCTGGGGCTGAGGCTGATTAACCGTACCACACGTCAGCTTAACCTGACTTTTGCCGGTGAGCGTTATCTGGTGCACTGCCAGGAGATTGTGCAGGCCAGTGAAAGGGCCGGGCTGGCGATTGAACGGTTGCGTGATAATCCCAGCGGGCGTTTGCGCATCACCTCTCCCGCCGGTATTGCCGCCACCCTGCTGGCGCGGGTAAACACCGCCTTTCAGCAGAAGTACCCGGACGTAACGCTGGAGGTGTCTGTTTCTGATGAGATGTGCGACCTGGTGCAGAGCCGGTTTGACGTGGCGCTGCGTACCGGAAAGCCGCAGGATTCATCGCTGATAGGCCGGCGTATTGGCGACGGCCAGCGGCGGCTGGTGGCATCGCCGGGTTATCTTGCTGATTACCCGCCGCTTGCTCATCCCCGTCAGCTGTCGGAGCATCGCTGTATTGCTCATCGCGCCTGGAATGAATGGCTACTGCAGCGCAACGATGAGTATTATCGCTGGCTGCTGCCACCCACCCATATGACGGATAATCTGCTCTATGCGCGCGAGTGTGCGCTTTCTTCGGGCGGGATCACCCTGTTGCCGCGTTTTTTGTGCTGTGAAAAGCTGGTGCAGGTGTTGCCGGCGTGGGAAGTGGAGGGCAATGAACTGTGGCTGGTTTACCCGAGTCGTAAGCTGAATTCACCGGCGCTGTCGCGCTTTGTTGATTTTGCCATGCGGTCAGAAATACTGCGCGATTTTTATCGTTAAGGGCCGATCCCGGACGGATCGACCCTTCAACAACCACAGCGACCGCCAGACGGTCGCGGCAGGTATTACTTGATCATACGTTTGTACTTGATGCGCTTCGGCTCCAGCGCTTCCGCGCCCAGCGTACGCTTTTTGTACTCTTCGTATTCGGTGAAGTTACCTTCGAAGAACTCGATCTTGCCCTCATCCTGGTAATCCAGAATATGGGTGGCGATGCGGTCAAGGAACCAGCGATCGTGCGAGATGACCATGGCGCAACCCGGGAACTCCAGCAGGGCATTCTCCAGCGCGCGCAGGGTTTCGATATCCAGATCGTTGGTCGGTTCATCCAGCAGCAGCACGTTGCCACCCACCTGCAGCAGCTTGGCCAGATGAAGGCGACCGCGCTCACCGCCGGACAGTTCGCCCACGCGCTTGCCCTGATCGACGCCTTTAAAGTTAAAGCGGCCGACATAAGCACGGCTCGGCATTTCGCTATTGCCGATGCGCATGATGTCCTGGCCGCCGGAGACTTCTTCCCACACCGTTTTACTGTTATCCATGCTGTCGCGGAACTGATCTACCGAGGCCAGCTTAACGGTATCTCCCAGCACGATGCTGCCGGAATCAGGCTGTTCCTGACCGGACATCATGCGGAACAGGGTGGATTTACCTGCGCCGTTCGGGCCGATGATGCCGACAATCGCGCCCTTCGGTACGGAGAAGGTCAGATCGTCAATCAGCAGGCGGTCGCCGTAAGATTTACGCAGATTACTGACTTCCAGCACTTTATCACCCAGGCGCGCGCCCGGTGGGATAAACAGTTCGTTGGTCTCGTTGCGCTTCTGGTAGTCCGTGTTGTTCAGCTCTTCAAAGCGTGCCAGGCGGGCTTTGCCCTTTGACTGACGGCCTTTAGCCCCCTGGCGCACCCACTCCAGCTCTTTCTCAATTGATTTGCGACGGGCGGCTTCGGAAGAGGCTTCCTGTGCCAGACGCGCGTCTTTTTGCTCCAGCCACGAAGAGTAGTTACCTTCCCACGGAATACCCTCGCCGCGGTCCAGCTCCAGGATCCAGCCGGCAACGTTATCAAGGAAGTAACGGTCGTGAGTAATCGCCACCACCGTGCCTTCGAAATCGTGCAGAAAGCGTTCCAGCCAGGCCACGGATTCGGCATCCAGGTGGTTGGTCGGTTCGTCGAGCAGCAGCATGTCCGGCTTTTCCAGCAGCAGACGGCACAGGGCTACACGGCGGCGCTCACCCCCTGAAAGATTAGCGATCTTCGCATCCCAGTCCGGCAGACGCAGCGCATCGGCGGCGCGCTCCAGTTGGGTATTGAGGTTGTGGCCATCGTGCGCCTGGATGATCTCTTCCAGCACGCCTTGCTCCTTCGCCAGCTTATCGAAGTCAGCGTCTTCTGCCGCGTACAGCGCATACACTTCGTCAAGGCGCTTTAGCGCACCAACCACTTCAGCAACGGCTTCTTCTACTGATTCACGGACGGTGTGTTCCAGGTTCAGCTGGGGTTCCTGTGGCAGGTAGCCGATTTTAATCCCCGGCTGTGGGCGGGCTTCCCCTTCAATATCCTTATCGATGCCGGCCATAATGCGCAGCAGGGTGGATTTTCCCGCGCCGTTCAGGCCCAGAACGCCGATTTTGGCACCCGGGAAGAAGCTAAGGGAGATGTTCTTTAAAATATGACGCTTCGGCGGGACGACTTTGCCCACGCGGTGCATGCTATAAACGAATTGAGCCACGTTAGTTTGAGCCTCTGGTTAACGGGTTTCTGAGGTTGCCTGAACTTCTTATGGGCCAGCCGGGCATGTTCTGATCCGGCCGGTGATGCGCCATCTGCGTCGCAATAAATTCTGCACCCGCAGCGGCTGTCAACGCCAGCGCGCACCGGTGTGGCGCGAAGGCCAGACATGATGCGGCGAATTTTAGCGTTTTTTCGCGCGTTATCCTACCTGTCGCGAATGGAGTTACCAGTATAGCAACCACCCGCTGCCCTGGGCGAGTCAATCCGGGTATGAAAATCCTTGAGCAGGGGGCGACTGAGGTTTCTGAGCATTCAGCCTTAAGGGCATCCTGTATCTTGCAAACAGAGTTGCCAGAGAAGCGGGCGCAACAAGCAAAGATGATAGCAAAAGCGGCTGCGGAAGCATTTAGCGTGGATTTCACCAGGCTGTTGCCGGTTTCGATTTCGGTCAATCTGCCCTCGATTGCGCAAACAGGTGACTTCATTTCAGAGGCGCCATGTTTGATATACCCCACGTCGGTTTTGAGTGGGCACGATTAAACGGTATGCCATCACCTGAAGATCCCGTCAGGCTATCTTGCCGATCTGCGGGGCAACCGCGCACATCAGACCGATGACGTTTTTTGATCATTTTCTGCCTTAATGATATTAAACCAAACCTCCTGTTTACCAGCGATGTGAGACCTTCTATCAATCAGATAAGGTCAAAAGCAGGACTTTTCGCAGTGGTTATCAGAGTTTATAAAACCACCAACCCAACTTCCAGATGTCATTGTCGTAGCTGCAAGCAACTTCATATTTAATCTGCGCTGTTTCATTGCATTTCAGCCGGTTTAGGGTGCGGTTACCGCAATTGGCAGATCTTCAGGCGGTTGCGCATCACTGATCAGCAGATCAAAGGCGCTAAGGGGGGCAATGCGCGCCGGCAGCACCTGGCCGAACTTGCTGCTGTCCGCTACCAGAAACTTATGTCGCGAGCGCTGTAACGCCAGATGTTTGAGCGGTAGCTCATTGAGGTTATAGCAGCTGGCACCTTGCTGCAGGCTGACTCCGGCTGCGGAAATAAAGGCTTTATCCGGGCACAGACTTTCCATCAGCGACGGCTGACCGAGCTGGGTAAAAATGGCGTTATCCGGGTGATACTCACCGCCGCACAGGATCACCCGACAGGCGAGTTTTTCTTTTAGCGCGATAAACGTGTTCATCGCACAGCACACGGCGGTAAACGGCAGATCGCCGTCAATGGCGTCGATAATCCATGGCACCGTGGTGCCGCAGTCAAACCAGACGGTATCCCGGGCGGCAATCAGCGGGGCCGCCAGCTGTCCCAGCAGGCGTTTCTGCGCCACCTGCTGCAGCTGCCGGTCAGAAACAAAATAGGGATTGCGGTGAAGCATCGGATCGGCAACCAGATAGCCGCCGAGTAGCGCCACCGCGCCACCCGCTTCGTTCAGATCGCGGCGAATGGTCATCTCAGAAACCGCCAGCAGCCGTGCCGCTTCTTTCAGGTGCATTTTGTCGAGGCGTTTCAACGCCTGGGCCAGTCTGTTAATGCGCTTGTCGCGCCGGGTTTCCATATGACTTAATCCATTATCGCGGATGATGAGACGTTACAGGTTTGCTGAACGCGTTTACCTGGCTTGCAGTTTACCTTCAGCAAGACAGATGCGTAAACGTCGGCGCAACACAGCCATGTTTGCTTATATCGCCACCAGGCCATGCACGCTGTCCTTTGCCATATCTTTGCCAAAAACGCGCTGTATGATCTCGCCGGCGTCACATGACCCGCTACCGATCGGCCAGCCCGCCACATCAATATTGTCTTTAACCGCATTGGCACGCCAAACAGCGGTAGCGAGGGCGGCGGCTGTTGTCAGCGGGCCAGCAGCGGCTCCAGCCGGGGGCGTAACGGCTCCGGGGTAGCGACATACAGCCATGCGTTGTTGTCAGTGGAAAGTTCTGCCAGTAGCCTGTCCGGCACCGGCAGCAGCTGCCGGGGATGCGGCTGAAAAGTTGCCGCCAGTACTTTCACGTCAACCCGGTGGTCAAAGCCATAAGATGCATTCCGTTTGCTATACAAAATGAGATCTAACAGGGCAAAGCGCATGCCTGTTTTTACTTCTATAAAAGTGATGTTTTCAACAGGCTGCTGGCATATTGCACAATGGCTGCGTGCGGCTTGAGCAATATCGGGGCTGGTAAACGCGCTTGATTCAGTAAATATTTGTTGTGCTCATGGCAGGAAGGGCCGCTTCTGGTTAGCATAAAGGCAGTTCATTCGGCGGTTCAGGCAAAACGAGGCGGTAACGTGAAGAAAGTCATGGCAGACAAGTGGCAGTGGTGGATAGCGGCGGCCTGTTTAACGGTGGTTACCGGCAGCGTGCGGGCAGACTCACTCGACGAACAACGTACCCGCTACCTGCAAATCAAGCAGGCGTGGGATAACAAACAGATGGACGTCGTGGAGCAGCTGATGCCCACACTGCGAGATTATCCGCTGTATCCCTATCTTGAGTACCGCCAGCTGGCGCAAAACCTTGATCAGGAAACCGGGCTGGCGGTGAATGCGTTTATCAAACGCTACCCGACGCTGCCGCCGGTGGCTTCGCTTCCCGCGCGCTTTGTTAACCAGTTGGCGGCGCGTGAAGACTGGCGCGGGCTGTTGGTATTCAGCCCACAGCCGCCCAAGCCGGTCGCTGCGCGCTGTAACTGGTACTACGCGAAATGGTCCAGCGGGCATCCGCATCTCGCCTGGCAAGGGGCTAAAGACATCTGGCTGACGGGGAGCACATTACCAGCCGCCTGTGACAAGCTGTTCAATGCCTGGCAGCAGGCCGGGCAGCAAAAACCTGTCACCACCCTTGAGCGCATTCGCCTGGCGATGAAAGCCGGCAACACCAGCCTGGTCAACACGCTGGCGAAGCAGCTGCCTGATGATTACCAGACGATCGCCAACGCGGTGCTGGCTTTGCAAAATAATCCGCAGACGCTGGAGTCGTTTGCCGCCAGCGTAGGGCCGACTGACTTTACCCGCCAGGCCAGCGCGATAGCGTTTGCCAGCCTTGCGCGCAGCGATGCGGAGCAGGCGCGGCAGCTGATACCGCGCCTGGTACAACTGCAAAAACTGGATGAGCAGCAGCGGCAGGAGCTGAAAGAGGCGGTGGCCTGGCGTCTGATGAGCAACGATATCACCAGCGAGCAGGCGCGCTGGCGCGATGATGTGGTGATGCGCAGCGACTCTACCACGCTGCTCGAACGCCGGGTGCGCATGTCGCTTGGCAATAACGACCGCCAGGGCATGAATACCTGGATTGCCCGCTTGCCGGTTGAAGCCAAAGAGAAAGATGAGTGGCAGTACTGGCAGGCGGATCTGCTACTTGAGCAGGGCCGCAAACATGAGGCAGAGGGCATTCTGCGCAAGCTGATGCAGCAGCGCGGTTTCTATCCGATGGCGGCGGCGCAGAAGCTGGGCGTTGATTACCCGTTGCAGGTGGATAAAGCCCCGGCGGTTGACGGCAGCCTGACGCAAGGCACGGAAATGGCCCGCGTGCGTGAACTGATGTACTGGGGCATGGATAACCTGGCGCGCAGCGAGTGGAGCTATCTGATCTCCAGCCGCTCCACCGCCCAGCAGCAGATGCTGGCCAGCTACGCCCTGTCACAAAACTGGTGGGATTTGAGCGTGCAGGCAACGATCACCGGCAAACTGTGGAACAGCCTGCAGGAGCGCTTCCCGCTTGCCTGGCAGCCGCAGTTTGCGCGCTACATCAACGGCAAGGCGATCCCGAAGAGCTATGCGATGGCGATTGCCCGCCAGGAAAGCGCCTGGAACCCGAAAGCGCGCTCGCCGGTCGGGGCATCCGGCCTGATGCAGGTCATGCCAGCCACTGCCCGGCACACCGTCAGCAAATTTGGCATTGAGGGTTACAGCAACAGCAGCCAGCTGCTGGATGCAGAAACCAATATTCAGATTGGCACGCAGTACCTGGAATCGGTCTATCAGCAGTTCGGTGAGAACCGTATTTTCGCCTCGGCGGCGTATAACGCCGGGCCGTCGCGGGTACGTACCTGGCAGGGTAACAGCGCCGGGAAGCTGGACGTAGTGGCGTTTATCGAAACCATTCCGTTCTCTGAAACCCGGGGCTACGTAAAAAACGTGCTGGCCTACGATGCCTATTACCGTCATTTCCTTAACCAGTCGGACAAGCTGTTTGCCGATAAGGAATGGCAGCAACGCTACTGATCGCCCGCTACAGGCTGGCGGCTTCAAGTTGACAGGTTATAATGGTATGCTGTTGTACTAGTTAAATAGTATGGCAGCTCACCATTATGACCAACTACTCATCCGTTACCACTAGCGCCGATGCGCCAGATAAAGACTGGCAGCGCTTTGCCACGCTATTGCAGCGTGCCTGTCAGAGCGATCTACAGCTGCCGTTGCTGCAACTGATGTTGACGCCGGATGAGCGTGAGGCGCTGGGGACGCGTTTACGTATTGTTGAAGAACTGATGCGCGGTGAAATGAGCCAGCGGGAACTGAAAAATGAACTTGGAGCCGGCATAGCGACGATTACACGCGGTTCTAACAGCCTCAAAAGCGCGCCTCCGGCATTGAAAGCCTGGCTGGAAGCGCAGCTGTTAACGAATTCAGCTAAGGTCTGAATCCTCGTCATCCACCTTGCGCTGGTAGATGTCGTTATGGAAAGGGCAGAGCGCGAGGATCAGTGCCTGATGGTACACGCTTGAGCGCGTCAGGTGACCGGCGGTAAAAGCGCCAATCGCGCCGCCTTTGTGCTTGATATTCTCAATGCCGGTCAGACGTGCCATCTCTTCCCCCAGTTCGCGCCCCTGATGAATGCCTTTCATCACGATGGCGGGCAGCGTAAAGCTGGCAGAGCGCGACTCACCGCGCAGCTTTTGGTTTTCTACCACCATCCATGCGAACGCGGTATCATCTTCAATTCCGGCTTCGATCGCCACCCAAAAGTCGGCTTCCGGTCTGACCTGGCGCGCGTTCATCACGCGCTGGCGTGCGCCAGTTCTCGTTTCCGTGTTTGAAATCGGCTGCGCAGCAACGCCGCTGTCGACCTCGACACCCTCAATATGGCAGGATCCTGCTCCGAAGATATCGCTGAACGCCTGAGAAATTGCCTTAATTTTGGCTGGATTGATGGTAGCAGCGACAACATGGTACATAATTGTTTGAACCCTCTACGCAAATTTGTCGCAGTATAACGGAAAAAAGCATGTTACAGGTCTATCTTGTTCGCCACGGAGAAACGCTATGGAATGCGGCGCGTCGCATTCAGGGGCAGTCAGACAGCGCGCTGACTGAGAAAGGAGAGCAGCAGGCTTATCAGGTGGGGCAGCGGGTGAAAAACCTTGGCATTACCCATGTGATCACCAGCGATCTGGGCCGTACCCGCCGTACCGCCGAGATAGTTGCCGATGCTTGCGGCTGCTCAGTGCTCCTCGACCCTCGCTTGCGCGAGCTGAATATGGGGGTGCTGGAGCAGCGTGAGCTGGACTCACTGAGTGCAGAAGAAGAGAGCTGGCGTAAAGCGCTGGTGGACGGCACGGAAAACGGCCGTATCCCCCAGGGCGAGTCGATGAGCGAAATGGCCCAGCGGATGCGTCAGGCGCTGGATGCCTGCCTGTTACTGCCAGAAGGCAGCCGCCCGCTGATTGTCAGCCACGGTATGGCGCTGGGCGTGCTGTTGAGCACCATCCTTGGCCTGCCGGCTAATGCGGAACGCCGCTTGCGCTTGCGTAACTGCTCAATTTCCCGCGTCGACCATCAGCAAAGCCCGTGGCTGGCCTCCGGTTGGGTGGTGGAAACGGCGGGTGATGTTGCACATCTTGATGATACGGCGCTCGATGAGCTGCAGCGCTGACTGTTGCACAGCAGAAGGGCGCCGCATTATCGGCACGACTTATTCTGGTGGTGATGATGCAGAATGATCGGGTTTATGAGTAAGGGTTTGATTAGCAGTGAGTTGGCGTTCTATGCAGCATGATGTTGGCGATCAAAGATGCTGTTCAGGATCCTGGCTTTGGTGTAGCACGGCGGTGATGTTTACCCCGTGCGTCGCCCGGCGAAGTCAACTTTGTGGCGTCCGCTGGGGGAAGAAGCGCAGTCCCTGGCGAACCTCGTCACGCGGCGTTCCCGGACGCGGATTCTTCCCCACTATTGCCATGCTGGTGTGCTGCTGACGCATGAACTCCTCTTCCTTATCAGGGCCTCGCTGGTTTGGCTTATCAAAGAATGTTCTATCCCGATAGCGTATTGCCGGGCGGGTAACTTGCGGGTCATGGATCACACGCTTTTCCCTTAGTGTGCTGAAATACTCAGGGCCATTTACCAGATCACCGTTCCTGATCAGAACAACCGGTTCGCGCCGCGTATTGACGAACACATCATCAAACTGCATTTTGACCTCGCTGGCCGTGAAGCTGAACATAAGGATCACCTTATATTGATCAAACAGGTACGATTTGACTCTTTCGTACCTGTGTTAAACAGCCGGGGAAAGCGCGCCAGCGCTTTGTACAGTCAGCGGGTGCTATCAGATTGCTTCTGGCTGACGGCGGATGGGGATCAGATACTCGCAGTGAATATCGGTCGGTGGCTCAGAACGCTTTTTACCGCCGTGGGTATAGAAGCGCTCGATATCCTGCCCCTTACGCCGCGTGAGTTTTAATGTTGGCATGCAGGTACCGTAGACCTGCAGTACAAATTCTTGCAGCCCGCTGCGTGGGCCTTTATAGGTAAACTGCACATAGTCACCGGCTTCCAGCAGCACCGTGTGCGTGGCGTGCAGCTGGCTGGACATTTGGTCAGACAACACCGCTGTAGTATAGAAGATCTCCTGCTCATCATCTTTATCGTTGCTGGGGCGTGCCTCGTGCAGGCCGTACAGTATCGGTGGAACCGTGTCTGTTTCGGTCAAAAACTGACGCCAGAACTGCAGGCGCATTTCATCGCGGAAAGTGGAAATCTGCTCCAGCGCACAGCAATAGCTTTGGGCCAATCCAACCAGCACGGTTTCAGGCAACGTGACCCAGCTTGGCTCCGGCATCACATAGTTGCCAAAGCGGATCGGCGGGCGCAGGCCAAACGCAATCCAGTCGGACGAGCGGCGATACCAGGCGGGCGTTTGGGAAAATTGTTTTTTAAAGGCGCGGGTGAAGGTTTGTTGCGAATCAAAACGGTACTGCAGCGCAATGTCCAGAATAGGGCGGCTGGTCAAACGTAAAGCCACTGCTGCTTTAGACAGGCGGCGGGCACGAATATAGGCGCCAATGGCATGACCGGTGACGTCTTTGAACATTCTTTGTAAATGCCATTTTGAGTAACCTGCTTTTGCTGCGACGTTATCAAGTGATAACGGTTGATCAAGGTGGCTCTCCAGCCAGACAAGCAAATCTCTAATGATACCGGCTTGGTCCATATATCGTCCTCATGTGACTCGGTTTTGATGCAATAAAAGCAAAGACAATGAATACTAGCACTAATTGTCAAAGCAAAATATCAGGTTTTTTTGTAAAAACACCAGCTGTCCACCACTATCAGCCACGATATATCAGAATGATCAAACCGTGCTTCATTTGCGGGGTAATTTACAATGTCCGATATTTTCATTGAAATGGTAACGTTATGACAATTAAAAAAATGTTAGTAGTCGCTTCAACTTTGTTTTGCTCTGCGGCGTTGCAGGCGGAGCAGGTGGGTTCAGTGGATACCGTCTTTAAGATATTTGGCCCGGATCATAAGATTGTGGTTGAAGCCTTCGATGACCCGGATGTTAAAAATGTCACCTGCTATCTCAGCCGCGCGAAAACCGGCGGCATCAAAGGGGGGCTGGGACTGGCTGAAGATACTGCGGATGCTGCCATTTCCTGTCAGCAAGTTGGTCCGGTTGAACTTAGTGACAAGATCGCACAGGGTAAAGCGGAAGGGGACGTGGTATTCCGGCAGCGCACCTCACTGGTGTTCAAGAAGCTGCAGGTCGTGCGTTTCTACGATAAGAATCGTCATGCGCTGATCTATCTGAGCTATTCAGATAAGGTGGTGGATGGTTCGCCAAAAAATGCGCTTAGCGCCGTGCCGATTATGCCGTGGAGTAAATAGCCCGGGGTTGCAGGTCAGGACAAAGAGGTAAGCCGTGGGACGGGCAGCTCAACAGCGCCCGTCCCGCCGAGATCAGTCCTGTAATTCACCACAGAAACGGTAACCTTCGCCGTGAATGGTGGCGATGATTTCCGGCGTATCAGGATTGGATTCAAAATGTTTACGGATGCGACGGATGGTCACATCAACGGTACGGTCATGGGGCTTAAGTTCACGGCCAGTCATTTTCTTTAACAGATCGGCACGGGTCTGGATCTTGCCTGGATTTTCACAGAAATGCAGCATGGCGCGAAACTCACTGCGCGGCAGCTTGTACTGCTCGCCCTGAGGGCTGACCAGTGAACGGCTGTTAATCTCCAGTTCCCAGCCGTTAAAGCGATAGCTTTCCACCAGCTTACGATCTTCGCTAACGGCCGCCAGGTTCATGGTGCGTGAAAGCAGGTTGCGCGCCCGAATAGTAAGCTCGCGCGGGTTAAATGGCTTGGTGATATAGTCATCAGCACCAATTTCCAGCCCGAGAATTTTATCAACTTCGTTATCACGGCCCGTCAAAAACATCAGCGCCACGCTTGCCTGCTCACGCAGTTCACGCGCCAGCAGCAGGCCATTTTTGCCGGGCAGGTTGATGTCCATGATCACCAGATTGACGTCGTTATCGGTCAAAATCTGGTGCATCTCAGCGCCACCCGTCGCTTCATAAACCATGTAGCCTTCGGCTTCAAAAATACTTTTGAGCGTATTACGAGTGACTAATTCGTCTTCAACGATAAGTATGTGCGGGGTCTGCATGTGATCGCTACCTAAAATTGCCAACAAAAATCGAAACAGGACATACGGCTGTTGCCCTGGCGAGAACCTGGTATTAACGGCCAGAAAATAACAACAGCAGTACAGAATTATGTTATTGGTACGGCATCCCTGTACCTTCAACAACGGCCTGGCACCCAATATGGAGGTCACAGCGTTGCTTTTTGCGTCCGATATCCGGGTAACAGATCTGGGTTAGTGCCAGATGATGCAAGGACTTGCCGTTGCTGCGGCGGTGTTGGGCACCGCGCAGCGATCAGGACAGATCCTGCATGCCGCAGAAGTGCCTGAACGGTCGTATACTAACTGTTTTGACGGCGACACAGCAGTAACAACAACTATCGTGATGCGGTAAATTAACATCTGATTGACCTGCATCAAACTTATTGTAGCACGTTAACACTTTAGTGAAAAACGCTGACCAAGAGACTGGTTTAGCTGACAAACATAGAAAAGCATTAACGTTCGAACATCGTACGTTAACCCACAGTTTACATTGCCTTTTGGTAAAATTTAACTGATTGATAGGATAGGTATTATTTATCGATAAGGCTTCTTTTGCCTGAGACTTAGCTAAAACCAGCTGTGTCATCTGATTGGGCGGGTTTGTGTTGACCGATCAAACCTGTGCTCAGGCAGACAGCGATTGCCGTTTTTTCAGGCCGGTGGCTGTCATGGTAAGACAAGCGGCGTTAAGCCGTTCAGGCAGGACGGCCATGCGTTTCCCTCTGAACCCTGTGGCATGCTATAGAAAAAAATTATAGATATAAATTCTGATAAACAAATTGAGGTTAGATTTTTTTACGGCTTTATAAGAAAAAGATAACATAATAAATTGGCTTGCGGGCAAAAAAGCGCTTGCCGTCGCTGTCGCTACTCCTGGCCCTGCTTGATAAAATAATTGACTTAGCCGGTACTTTGCTTTACTTCTGAAAGCAGACAGTTTTTACAGACAGACGATAAATTTCAAATGCGTAATGACAGCCTGATTATCACAATCATTATTACCACCACCATTACCACAGGTAACGGTGCGGGCTAACGCATACAGGATAAATCAAGAAAAAGCCCGCACCTGACCAGTGCGGGTTTTTTTTTCGGCAAAATTCAGGAGAGTTTGAACATGCGAGTGCTGAAATTCGGTGGAACCTCGGTAGCCAATGCGGAACGTTTTCTGCGTGTGGCTGACATTTTGGAAAGCAATGCACAACAGGGACAGGTTGCTACCGTGTTGTCCGCGCCGGCAAAAATTACCAACCATCTGGTGGCAATGATTGAGAAAACCATTAGCGGCCAGGATGCTTCAGCGAATATCAGCGATGCAGAGCGTATTTTCGCCGCGCTGTTGCAGGGGCTGACCGACGCCCAGCCGGGGTTTGCTTATGACCGTCTGAAAGCGGTGGTGGACCAGGAATTCCTCCAGCTCAAACAGGTGCTGCATGGTATTGCGCTGCTGGGGCAGTGCCCGGACAGCGTCAATGCGGCCATTATCTGCCGGGGTGAAAAGCTCTCAATCGCCATAATGGAAGGTGTGTTGCAGGCGCGCGGCCACGGGGTTAGCGTGATTAATCCGGTCGAGCAGCTGTTGGCCATCGGCCATTATCTGGAATCCACCGTTGATATTGCCGAATCCACCCGCCGTATCGCCGCCCGCCAGATCCCGGCCAGTGATATGGTGCTGATGGCCGGCTTTACCGCCGGTAATGAACATGGAGAACTGGTGGTGCTGGGGCGTAATGGCTCAGATTACTCTGCGGCGGTGCTGGCAGCCTGTCTGCGCGCTGACTGTTGCGAAATCTGGACCGATGTTGACGGCGTGTACACCTGTGACCCGCGTCAGGTACCGGATGCGCGGCTGCTGAAGTCGATGTCCTATCAGGAAGCGATGGAGCTTTCCTATTTCGGCGCTAAAGTTCTTCACCCGCGCACTATCGCTCCTATCGCCCAGTTCCAGATCCCCTGTCTGATCAAAAATACCGGCAATCCGCAGGCCCCCGGAACCCTGATAGGCGGTAACGGCAGCAATGATGACAACCCGGTAAAGGGCATCACTAACCTCAACAATATGGCGATGTTCAACGTCTCCGGCCCGGGGATGAAGGGCATGGTCGGCATGGCGGCACGCGTGTTTGCCGCCATGTCACGCAGCGGAATTTCGGTAGTGCTGATCACCCAATCCTCCTCGGAATACAGCATTAGCTTCTGCGTATCGCAGAGCGATCTGCCGCGTGCGCGTCGGGTGCTGGAAGAGGAGTTCTATCTGGAGTTAAAAAACGGCCTGCTGGAACCTTTGGATGTTATGGAGCAGCTGGCGGTGATTTCGGTAGTGGGCGATGGTATGCGCACTCTGCGCGGCATCTCCGCCAAGTTCTTTTCAGCGCTGGCGCGGGCCAACATTAATATCGTCGCTATCGCCCAGGGATCGTCCGAGCGTTCCATCTCGGTGGTGGTCAACAATGATCAGGCGATCACCGGCGTGCGCGTGGTTCATCAGATGCTGTTTGCCACCGACCAGGTGATCGAAGTCTTTGTGATCGGCGTTGGCGGCGTGGGTGCTGCGCTGATCGAACAGCTGCATCGCCAACAAATCTGGTTGAAAAATAAACACATCGATCTGCGTGTCTGTGGCATAGCCAACTCGCGGGCGTTGCTGACTAACGTGCACGGCATCCCGCTGGATAGCTGGCAGGATCGGCTAAAAGCGGCGCAACAACCGTTTGATCTTGGGCGGCTTAATCGCCTGGTGAAAGAGTACCACCTGCTCAACCCGGTGATTGTCGACTGTACTTCCAGCCAGCAGGTGGCGGATCGGTACGCTGATTTCCTCGCTGACGGCTTCCATGTGGTGACGCCGAACAAAAAGGCCAATACGTCATCGTACAATTACTATCAGCAAATGCGAACGGCAGCGGCAAAAGCGCGCCGCAAATTCCTCTACGATACCAATGTGGGTGCCGGTCTGCCGGTTATCGAGAACCTGCAAAATCTGCTGAATGCGGGGGATGAATTGATCAGCTTCTCCGGCATCCTTTCCGGTTCCCTGTCGTTTATTTTCGGCAAGCTGGATGAAGGCGTTTCGCTGTCTGATGCCACCCAAATGGCGCGTGAAATGGGCTTTACCGAGCCGGATCCGCGTGACGATTTGTCCGGTATGGACGTGGCGCGTAAGCTGCTGATCCTCGCGCGCGAAGCAGGTTATCAGCTGGAGCTAAGCGATATAGAAATTGAAGCGGTGCTGCCGCCAGAGCTTACCGCCATTGCCGATGTTGACGAGTTTATGGCGCGTTTGCCGGAGCTGAACGAAGGCTTTGCCGCGCGGGTGTCCAGCGCCCGTGATGCCGGAAAAGTGTTACGTTTTGTTGGTGCCATTGAGGAAAGCGGGGCGTGCAGGGTTAAAATCGCTGCTGTTGACGGTAACGATCCACTGTATAAAGTGAAAAATGGTGAAAATGCGCTGGCGTTCTATAGCCGTTATTACCAGCCGATCCCACTGGTGCTGCGCGGTTACGGCGCCGGTAATGATGTGACCGCAGCGGGCGTATTTGCCGATCTGTTACGTACACTGTCGTGGAAGTTGGGAGTTTAATCATGGTTAAAATTTATGCCCCTGCCTCAATTGGCAATGTCAGCGTCGGTTTCGACGTGCTGGGGGCGGCGGTATCGCCGGTTGATGGCACCCTGCTGGGCGACTGCGTCAGCGTGGAAGCCGCCACTGAGTTCAGCCTGCATAATGAAGGTCGTTTTGTCAGCAAGCTGCCCGCTGACCCAAAAGAAAATATTGTTTACCAGTGTTGGCAGCGTTTCTGCACCGCCATTGGCCAGCACGTCCCGGTTGCCATCACGCTGGAAAAAAACATGCCGATTGGCTCCGGCCTTGGCTCCAGCGCCTGCTCGGTGGTTGCCGGGCTAATGGCGATGAACGAATACTGCAACAAGCCATTAAATGATAACGAGCTGCTGGTATTAATGGGCGAGCTGGAAGGGCGCGTCTCCGGCAGCGTTCACTTTGACAACGTGGCACCCTGTTTTCTTGGCGGTATGCAGCTCATGCTGGAGGAAAACGGCATTATCAGCCAGCCGGTGCCAGGCTTTGATGACTGGCTGTGGGTGATGGCCTATCCGGGCATCAAGGTGTCGACGGCGCAAGCGCGTGCCATCTTGCCCGCGCAGTACCGCAAAGAAGATATTATTCGCCACGGTCGCTATCTGGGCGGCTTTATTCACGCCTGCCATACACAGCAGCCGCTGCTGGCCGCGAAGCTGATGCAGGATGTAGTTGCTGAACCTTATCGCACCAAACTGTTACCGGGCTTTGCCCAGGCTCGCCAGGCAGCTACTGATATTGGCGCGCTGGCATGCGGTATTTCCGGCTCCGGGCCAACGCTGTTTGCCGTTTGTAATCAGCCGGATACCGCAAAACGTATGGCAGACTGGCTGGGTCAGCACTATCTGCAAAATGAGGAAGGCTTCGTTCATATCTGCCGTTTAGACACGGCAGGCGCACGTAAACTGGGATAACGTATGAAACTGTATAATCTTAAGGATCACAACGAGCAGGTAAGCTTCGCCCAGGCGGTGAAGCAGGGGCTGGGCAAACAGCAGGGCCTGTTCTTTCCCCTCGAGCTACCTGAGTTCGAACTGACCGATATTGATAACATGCTGAACATGGATTTTGTGACTCGTAGCAGTAAAATCCTCTCGGCGTTTATCGGGGATGAAATTGCTCCGCACCAGCTGAATGAGCGTTTGAAAACGGCGTTCACCTTCCCGGCACCGGTGGTGGAAGTCACTGACGATATCGCCGCGTTGGAGCTGTTCCACGGTCCGACGCTGGCGTTTAAAGACTTTGGCGGCCGCTTTATGGCACAGATGCTGGCTTATGTCAGCGGCGCAGATGAGCAGATCACTATCCTCACCGCCACTTCCGGCGATACCGGAGCCGCCGTTGCTCATGCTTTCTACGGCATGGAAAACGTGCGCGTGGTGATCCTTTATCCACAGGGCAAAATCAGTCCGCTACAGGAAAAACTGTTCTGTACCCTCGGCGGTAATATCGAAACTATCGCCATCGACGGCGATTTCGATGTTTGCCAGTCACTGGTTAAACAGGCATTTGACGATGAAGAACTGAAAAAGGCCATTGGCCTTAATTCGGCGAACTCGATTAATATCAGCCGCCTGCTGGCGCAGATCTGCTACTACTTTGAAGCCGTTGCGCAGCTGCCGCAGGAGAAGCGCAATCAGCTGGTGATATCGGTGCCGAGCGGCAACTTTGGTGACCTGACGGCTGGCCTGCTGGCGAAATCTCTTGGCTTGCCGGTGAAGCGTTTTATTGCCGCCACCAACGCCAATGATACCGTGCCGCGCTTTCTGGCCAACGGCCAGTGGACGCCAAATCCCACCGTGGCAACGTTGTCGAACGCGATGGACGTCAGCCAGCCAAATAACTGGCCGCGCGTTGAAGAGATTTTCCGCCGCAAAACCTGGCGCTTAACGGATCTTGGCTACGGTGCCGTCGACGATGAGACCACCCAAGCGGCGATGCGTGAGCTGGCCGACCTCGGTTACCTTTCTGAGCCACATGCGGCTATCGCCTGGCGGCTGCTGCGAGATGGATTACAGGAAGGGGAGTTTGGCCTGTTCCTTGGTACTGCACACCCGGCTAAGTTTAAAGAGAGCGTGGAAGAGATCCTGCAACGCACTTTGCCGCTGCCGGATGCGCTGGCCGAGCGCGCCGATCTGCCGCTGCTGTCTCACAGCATGAAAGCGCAATTTACCGAACTGCGTGCGTTCCTGCTGAACACCTAATCTGCCGTCAGGGCTGGCCGCGGCTAAAGGCCAGCCCTGCTGTTTTAATGCAAATCCCCTGTGTTACGCCATTTCCCGCCGTTTAAACACCAGCTCATTACCCGCGCTGGCATCAGCAGCAAAGGCATAGCCGTCAACGTCAAACTGCTTAAGCTGTTCCACTTTCGTCAGCCGGTGCTGAATGATATAGCGGCACATCAGGCCGCGCGCTTTTTTAGCGTAAAAGCTGATAACCTTAAATTTGCCGTTTTTTTCATCAAGAAATACCGGCTTAATCACATCGCCGCCGAGCTGCTTCGGTTTTACCGACTTGAAATATTCATCAGAAGCGAGGTTGATCAGCAGGTTATCACCCTGTTGCGCCAGCGCCTCATTCAGTGCGCCGGTCAGTTTGTCGCCCCAGAAACTGTAGAGATCTTTGCCCGCCGGGTTCGCCAGCTTAATTCCCATTTCCAGGCGATAAGCCTGCATTAAATCAAGCGGGCGCAGCAGCCCGTACAGGCCGGACAGCATACGCAAATGCTGCTGGGCAAATGTGAAATCATCCTCACTGAAGGTTTCAGCCTGCAGGCCGGTATACACATCGCCTTTAAAAGCGAGGATCGCCTGACGCGCATTGTCCGGCGTGAAGTCCGGCTGCCAGTCGTTAAACCGTTCGGCATTGAGCAGCGCCAGCTTATCGCTGATATGCATCAGGGAAGCGATGTCCGCCGGAGAGAGTTGACGTGCCACGTTAATCAGTTTTTGTGACTCTGCCAGTAGCTCAGGCTGCGTGAAGCGTTTGGTCGCCAGAGGGCTTGTAAAATCCAGCGTTTTGGCCGGGGAAATCACCATCAACATGCTCGCGTCCTTTTGTCTTTTAACCGCTTATCATTCAGAGAATCCGCCAGCGGCTACTGTAGCAAAAAAGCGCCAGACAGTGACTAATCACTGCTATCGGCGGCCGAAAAAGGCGAGCATAACCGGCGAAAGGCGACATTTATGCAGCAAATCTGGCCTGCCGTGTTCGCGGGAACGGCGCTGCTTGCATGGCCGGGCGCGCGTGCTATCATCCGGGGCAGAGATTTTTAGCACCCCGACATATCAACCTTGATGAGAATGACATTCATGACGGACAAATTATCCTCCTTGCGTCAAGTCACTACCGTTGTTGCTGATACCGGCGACATTGCGGCGATGAAACTCTATAAGCCTCAGGATGCCACCACAAATCCTTCTCTGATCCTGAGCGCGGCACAGATCCCTGAATACCGTAAGCTGATCGACGCCTCCGTGGCATGGGCGCGCGACCAGAGCAGTAATAAAGATGAGCAGGTGTCTTACGCCGCTGACCGTCTGGCCGTTAACATCGGTCTTGAGATCCTGAAGCTGGTGCCTGGCCGTATTTCCACGGAGGTGGATGCGCGCTTGTCCTACGATACCGAAGGCAGCATCGCCAAAGCGCGTAGCCTGATCAAACTGTATAACGATGCCGGCATCAGCAATGATCGCATCCTGATCAAGCTGGCGTCCACCTGGCAGGGGATCCGTGCCGCTGAACAGCTGGAAAAAGAAGGCATCAACTGTAACCTGACGCTGCTGTTCTCCTTCGCCCAGGCGCGCGCCTGTGCTGAAGCGGGCGCTTTTCTGATCTCCCCGTTTGTTGGCCGCATCCTTGACTGGTATAAAGCCAATACCGATAAGAAAGAGTACGCGGGCAATGAAGATCCCGGCGTGATTTCTGTCAGCGAAATCTACCAGTACTACAAGCAGCACGGCTATGAGACCGTGGTGATGGGCGCCAGCTTCCGTAATGTGGGAGAGATCGTCGAACTGGCTGGCTGTGACCGTCTGACTATCTCCCCGGCTCTGCTGAAAGAGTTGGCGGAAACCGAAGGCAGCATTGAGCGTAAGCTCTCTTACAGCGGTGAAGTAAAGGCGCGTCCGGCGAAAATGACCGAGTCCGAATTCTTGTGGCAGCATAATCAGGACCCAATGGCGGTACAGAAACTGGCTGAAGGCATCCGTAACTTTGCCGTCGACCAGAGCAAACTGGATAAGATGATTGCTGATTTACTCTGATAACCGGCACTTATGAAGCACAGGCGGCTAGTACGCCGCCTGTGCATACTCCGGTCACTGACGCCTGTCAGTGACCGGGGACTGGCCCCTGATACGAACTGATGCCGGTATCTGCCGGACTGCCGTGCGCTATACTTCCTGCTTAACTATGGTTTATTCTTCCCCTCATTCCCCTTGTACACAGCGAAGCGCATATGAACAAATTACGCATAGGACTGATTTCCGTGTCCGATCGAGCCGCCAACGGCATTTACCAGGATCGGGGCTTACCGCTGCTGGAAGAGTGGCTGGAGCAGGCGCTGATATCGCCATTTGAAATCGAAAAACGTCTGGTGCCTGACGAGCAGCCGATGATTGAGCAGGCGATCTGCGAACTGGTCGATGAGCGGTTCTGTCATTTGGTGTTGACCACCGGCGGAACCGGCCCGGCGCGGCGCGATGTGACCCCGGATGCCACGCTGGCCATTGCCGACCGTGAAATGCCCGGCTTCGGTGAGCAGATGCGGCAAATTAGCCTGAACTTCGTCCCCACCGCGATCCTGTCACGCCAGGTGGCGGTGATACGTAAACAGTCGCTGGTGATTAATCTGCCCGGGCAGCCAAAGTCGATCAAAGAAACGCTGGAAGGTCTGAAAGACGAGCAGGGCCACAGTCTGGTAGCGGGAATATTTGCCAGCGTGCCTTACTGCATCCAGCTGCTGGAAGGGCCGTACATTGAGACCGACCCGCAAGCAGTAGTCGCATTTCGCCCTAAAAGCGCCCGCCGCGAGACAAAAAGCTGAAGATACAGTTTGAACAGCATTCACGTTCTGTAAAAAAATCCATCCAGCCCTGAACAGCCCTGCCATTTGTCGGGGCTGTTCAGCAGAGCCGTATTTTTATTCAGCGTTCGCTGAAAGAGATTTATTCTCAGTTTTCAGAAGCTTCAAGCCGGCGACTGCGAGGAGAAAGGAGATATTTCCCAAGCCGGATCCCATTTTTTTCAATCAAATGGTAAAGCACGGTGGATAGCAGGTAAACAGGCGGAATAACGACGGCGCAAACGATGGAAAAGCGTAACAAGGGGCTATATCCATTTAAGTTCCAGTGTGTAAGCAGCAGGGCGATAGTCGGAATAACAATTAGCAGGTGGAGCAAATACACCGAGTATGAGACATCTCCCAGCCAGGCACTAAAACGATTATTAAGGATTTTTCTGGGCCACCAAATGAATGACGTCAGTTTGCTTCCTTCAGGATGTTTCCAGAGGATGAGCGCCATAAATAATATCATCAGCACTTCCATCACTATTTGAAGCTTCATCACCTCCGCTGCAATAAATACGCTGGCAGCCGGACCTGCCAGAGCAAATAAAAGGTGCAGGAGTGATTTACTACGAACGGCTTCAGCCAGCAGCATGCCGGAGAGGAAGATATTCAGCTTGATGAAGATAAACGAAGGCATCGGAAAAGCTTCATAGTAATCGCGGAATATAAATTTCCCTATGATGCACAGCAACATAATAGCCAGCAGGCTACGGGCATAGCCGAAACGCCCCGCTATCAGCATAATGAAGGGGAACAGCAGATAGAACTGCATCTCCAGGCCAATGCTCCAGTCGGGAAGGGCGGTGTTAAACCCGTATTCAGGTAAGACGCCGAATATGAAGGTGACGTGAGTAAGAATATTAGACAAGGACTGATCTGAATATCGCGACGCTTCAGTAGCAGAACCGGGGGAATACTGTGAGATAATGTCCCGCATTTCACCCAGCCATGGGCCAAAGCAGATAGCGAATACTAATAATGTATAATAAAGCGGTGCGATGCGAAAAAATCGGCGAATCCAGAATTTTCTTATTGTTTCTGCTTTATTCCACGGTTCTCTATCCTTGCGTTCGATATAATTCTTAGCCATCAAATAGCCAGAAAGAAGAATGAACAGATCGACACCGATCCCAGGCGAAGAGATAAGTTTTATATGGAAATTGACCAGCAAACTAATATGCCCCAGCAGAACCCACAGAGAAGCTATCCCTCTCAGCCCTTCCAGCTCTTTTGACCATCCTTGCGATGCCGTCATTTTGTACCTCACATGTACCTGCTAACATTTCATAATATGCACACAATAAAGGAAGTGATATTGGCTTTACATCATTTATGCTTCTTAAGGGTTGTTTATAGGACAATCCTTAAAACAGTGATTTGATAAAAGGGAATGAGAAACAGATCCCCGGTCAAGCTGGAATATCAATGACAGATAAAGCAACTTAGCTAACGTGCACTTGCCACAGGTTATCGACTGAGCCACACGGGGGGACTCCGACCGCTGGCAAGCCGACGGCTAAATTGACGCCGGCCGCGCAGGCCAACAAAGTGCCCGGGCCGGGGCGGCACGGGGAGGCGTTCATCCCGGTTGCTAATTTTTTTGCCGCAAAGTGAAAAATTTTTTACCTGCCCCCTTGATGCCGCGTTGCCAGGCCCCATCTTAGTTGGCATCCGAGGCTACGGACCTGGAAAAAAACGTAGGGCGAGCAGTTGAAACTGTAAAAGATGCCCACATCTCATGGTTCATAACCTGATTGATACAAAATTTAAGTGGGAGATGTTTAGATGGGTAAGATTATTGGTATTGACCTGGGTACAACCAACTCTTGTGTTGCCATTATGGATGGCGGCAAAGCGCGCGTACTGGAAAATGCAGAGGGCGATCGTACCACGCCTTCGATTATTGCTTATACCCAGGATGGTGAAACGCTGGTCGGTCAGCCTGCTAAACGTCAGGCCGTTACTAACCCGCAGAATACCCTGTTTGCGATCAAGCGCCTGATTGGCCGTCGTTTCCAGGACGAAGAAGTGCAGCGTGATATTAAAATCATGCCATTCAAAATCGTTGGCGCTGACAATGGCGATGCCTGGCTGGACGTGAAAGGCCAGCGTGTGGCTCCGCCACAGATTTCAGCTGAAGTGCTGAAAAAATGAAGAAAACCGCTGAAGATTATCTGGGTGAAGCGGTGACCGAAGCGGTTATCACCGTACCAGCCTACTTCAACGATGCACAGCGTCAGGCGACCAAAGACGCCGGCCGTATTGCCGGTCTGGACGTTAAACGTATCATTAACGAACCTACCGCAGCCGCTCTGGCTTATGGTTTGGACAAAGGCCAGGGCAACCGCACCATCGCGGTATATGACCTCGGCGGCGGTACTTTCGATATCTCTATCATCGAAATCGACGAAGTTGACGGCGAGAAAACCTTCGAAGTACTGGCAACCAATGGTGATACCCATCTGGGCGGTGAAGACTTCGACAGCCGTATGATCAACTACCTCGTGGCTGAATTTAAGAAAGACCAGGGCATCGATCTGCACAACGATCCGCTGGCAATGCAGCGTCTGAAAGAAGCCGCAGAGAAAGCCAAAATCGAGCTTTCTTCAGCACAGCAGACTGATGTTAACCTGCCTTACATCACGGCGGACGCCACCGGTCCTAAGCACCTGAACATCAAAGTGACCCGCGCAAAACTGGAATCACTGGTTGAGGACCTGGTAGCCCGTTCTATCGAGCCGCTGAAAGTAGCACTGCAGGATGCTGGCCTGTCCGTATCTGATATCAACGACGTTATCCTTGTCGGTGGTCAGACGCGTATGCCAATGGTGCAGGCGAAAGTGGCAGAGTTCTTCGGTAAAGAACCACGTAAAGACGTTAACCCGGATGAAGCGGTTGCCGTAGGTGCAGCGGTTCAGGGTGGCGTGCTGGCCGGTGAAGTGAAAGACGTTCTGCTGCTGGACGTCACCCCGCTGTCGCTGGGTATCGAAACCATGGGCGGCGTGATGACCTCACTGATTGCCAAAAACACCACGATCCCTACCAAGCACAGTCAGGTGTTCTCTACTGCGGAAGATAACCAGTCTGCTGTGACCATCCATGTGGTACAGGGTGAGCGTAAACGTGCTGCGGATAACAAATCTCTGGGTCAGTTTAACCTTGACGGTATCCAGAACGCGCCACGCGGTATGCCGCAGATCGAAGTGACCTTTGACATCGATGCTGATGGCATCCTGCACGTTTCCGCCAAAGATAAAAACAGCGGTAAAGAGCAGAAGATCACCATCAAGGCTTCTTCCGGTCTTAATGACGAAGAGATCGAAAAAATGGTGCGCGATGCGGAAGCTAACGCCGAGTCTGACCGCAAGTTTGAAGAGCTGGTACAGACGCGTAACCAGGGTGACCAGGTTGCTCACAGCACGCGTAAGCAGCTGGACGAAGCGGGCGATAAACTGCCAGCAGACGACAAGGCGCCTATTGAAGCAGCCTTGACCGAGCTGAACACCGCGCTGAAAGGTGAAGACAAAGCGGAAATTGAAGCCAGGATCCAGGCTCTGATGGAAGTGTCCGCTAAGCTGATGGAGTTTGCACAGCAGCAGCAGGCCGCTGGCGGCGCAGCGGATGCCACCGAAGGTGCGAAAAAAGATGAAGACGTTGTCGACGCTGAATTTGAAGAAGTGAAAGACAGCAAAAAATAATCGCCCTTGAGCGGGCACGGTGGCCCGAGGGCTACCGGGATAAACCAGCACGGGCGTAGGATATTATCCACGCCCGTGCACGCATGTTAAGGGCAGGATCAATAACAATGGCGAAAAGAGACTATTACGAGATTTTAGGCGTTGCCAAATCGGCGGATGAGCGTGAAATCAAAAAAGCCTATAAACGTCTGGCAATGAAGTTTCATCCCGATCGCAACCAGGGCGATAAAGAATCTGAAGGCAAATTTAAAGAGATTAAAGAAGCCTATGAGATCCTGACCGATGCTCAGAAAAGAGCGGCCTACGACCAATATGGCCATGCTGCGTTCGAACAGGGCGGAATGGGCGGCGGTGGCCACGGCGGATTTGGCGGCGGCGGCGGCGCTGATTTCAGCGATATCTTTGGCGACGTATTCGGCGATATTTTTGGCGGAGGCCGCCGTCAGCAGCGCGCCGCTCGCGGTGCCGATTTGCGCTACAACATGGAGCTGTCGCTGGAAGAAGCGGTACGCGGCGTGTCCAAAGAGATCCGTATCCCTACGCTGGAAGAGTGTGGCGTTTGCCACGGCAGCGGAGCGAAAGCGGGGACTAAACCGCAAACCTGTTCAACCTGTCATGGTGCAGGCCAGGTGCAGATGCGCCAGGGCTTCTTTACCGTGCAGCAGGCATGTCCTGCCTGTCACGGCCGTGGCTCGGTGATAAAAGATCCGTGTAATGCCTGTCACGGCCATGGCCGGGTTGAGAAATCGAAAACCCTGTCGGTAAAAATCCCGGCGGGCGTCGATACCGGCGATCGCATTCGTCTCAGTGGTGAAGGTGAAGCCGGTGAGCAGGGCGCACCGGCCGGCGATCTGTATGTGCAGGTTCAGGTGCGTAAGCACCACATCTTCGAACGTGAAGAGAATAATCTGTACTGTGAGGTGCCAATCAACTTTGTCATGGCTGCGCTGGGTGGGGAAATTGAAGTCCCGACGCTGGATGGCCGCGTCAATCTGAAGGTGCCAGCAGAAACGCAGACCGGCAAGCTGTTCCGCATGCGCGGTAAAGGCGTTAAATCAGTGCGCGGTGGCGCGCAGGGCGATCTGCTGTGCCGCGTGGTGGTAGAAACACCGGTCAGCCTGAATGAAAAACAGAAAGCGCTGCTGCGTGAACTGGACGAGAGCTTCGGTGGCCCGTCCGGCGAGAAAAACAGCCCGCGTTCCAAAACGTTTTTCGATGGCGTGAAGAAGTTTTTCGACGATTTGACCCGCTAATGAAACTGGACGTGGCTTCCTGCTCAGGCGCAGGAAGCCACGTCCAGTTCTTCCCTCTGATATACGCCTCTGTTGCTCAGTTTCACGTTCTGTTGACGAAAATACTCTTCCTGATATCAAAGATTAATGAATCTGTTGCTAATGGCGTCTGGAATTATTTTATTAAGATGATTCACTTCAATTTGCCTGATGGACTCAGGTTCATTAAGTCGCTTCAGGTATCTGTTTCCCGCGTGAAGCGCATGGATCTTGTACAGGGTAAACTGGCGATACTCCACGGCGCCCCGGGCGGCATTAACTTGCGTGCTGGTTCATTATTCTGTTTCAGCCTCTCCTTGCCTGATATAAACAAATCGTCAATATCGATATTTTTGTAAGAAATAAACTGTTTTTTTTGAACGGCCTTAACACGTATTCTATCCGTAATCCGGACAACATCATCCGGGTATTCAGCGGAGCCTGTAATGAACCTGTTTCTAAAAAAACTAGTAAAAAATGACGCCACCGGTGGCGTTATACTGATTATCGCTGCAGCGATCGCCATGTTTCTTGCCAATAACGACAATACCCGGCAACTCTATCAGGCGCTGCTGGCACTGCCGGTCCAGTTTCGTGTTGGCGCGCTGGATATCAATAAAGATCTGCTTTTGTGGATTAATGATGCGCTGATGGCGCTGTTCTTCCTGTTGATCGGGCTGGAAGTAAAGCGTGAGCTAATAATGGGTTCGCTGAAGGGAAGGGAACGCGCCATGTTCCCGCTGATCGCCGCGCTGGGCGGTATGCTGGCACCGGGCCTGATCTATGCCACATTTAATCACCATGATGCACAGGCGCTAAACGGCTGGGCTATTCCTACCGCCACCGATATTGCGTTCGCGCTGGGGATCCTGGCCCTGCTCGGCAGTCGCGTGCCGGCGGCACTGAAAATGTTCCTGATGGCGCTGGCGGTGATTGATGACCTTGGTGCCATCGTCATTATCGCTTTTTTCTATACCAGCGATCTGTCACTGCTTTCACTGGCCGTGGCGGCTGCCTCCATTGCGGTTCTGGCCGTACTCAATCTCTGCGGCGTGCGTAAAACATCGGTTTACCTGGCGGCCGGTATGGTGCTGTGGGTGGCGGTACTGAAATCCGGCGTACATGCCACGCTTGCAGGGGTGATTGTTGGCCTGTTTATTCCCCTTAAGAAGCAGGAAGGGCATTCCCCGGCGGTTGAGCTGGCGCACGGTCTTCACCCCTGGGTTAGCTGGCTGATCCTGCCGCTGTTTGCTTTCGCTAATGCCGGTGTTTCTTTGAGCGGCGTTTCTTTTGATGGCCTGTTTTCGGCGGTGCCGATCGGAATTATGCTTGGATTATTCATCGGCAAACCGCTGGGGGTCACCCTGAGCTGCTGGCTGGCGATAAAGCTAAAAGTGGCCGCGCTGCCGGAAAATACCCGACTGCTGGATATTGCTGCGGTCGGCGTGCTCTGCGGTATTGGATTTACCATGTCGATATTTATCGCCTCGCTGGCCTTTGACGGCGCACACGAAGCGCTGGTGACGCTGGCTAAACTCGGCATTCTGAGCGGTTCGGTTATCTCTGCGCTGGTCGGCTATACGCTGCTGCGGATGAAACTAAGATAGTCGCTGACGGAGGCAGGGCAAGGCGCAGCTGAACGGTTGCCCGCTTTGCAACTTCTGGCTGGCGTAACAGGCTTTTTGATACCGTACAGAGTGCGGTGAGGCAAGGCAAAAAGTAACAATAAAGCGCAGCTTACTGCAGTAAGTGAGCATGTTGAGGCGCTTTTTAATGCAGCATCAGCGCCGCGCGGCAAACGGCCATATTCCACTCAAATAAAAAAACCGCCGGGAAGGCGGTTTCTTTATCAAAGCTCGACTAACAAGCAGGCATTAAGCCATTTTGCCGATCTGTGCAGCCAGGTTTGCTTTATGGCGTGCAGCTTTGTTTTTGTGGATCAGGCCTTTAGCAGCCTGGCGATCCACAAGTGGTTGCATTTCGTTAAATGCATTCTGCGCAGCCGCTTTATCGCCGGTAGCGATAGCCGCGTAAACTTTCTTAATAAAAGTACGCATCATTGAACGACGGCTAGCGTTATGCTTACGACGCTTCTCAGACGTTACGGCGCGTTTCTTAGCTGATTTGATATTAGCCAAGGTCCAACTCCCAAATAGTTCTATGAGGACATTCAAAGGCCGAGGAATATGCCCTTTTCGCCTTCGGTTGTCAATGGATTTGTGCAAATAAGCGCCGGTGAAGCTAAGGCACTTGGTTACGTTTCGATGGCGCAAGATTCTATCAGCTTCGGCCCGGCTAATACAGCTTAATCACAAGAAAAATATCATCCCGCGCTGGAACAGCACCATACACAACCAAATGCCAGGAAGAAAGCATCAAAGCCGTTATTCGTGGGTTAACCTTCAGGGCTGTACAAGGTATAATCCGCCGATTTCCACAAATTTGAGCCAGCCATGAAGTTGATACGCGGCATACATAACCTTAGAGAGCAGCATCGCGGCTGCGTACTGACTATCGGCAACTTCGATGGTGTACATCGCGGGCACCAGGCGCTGCTGGCGCAGCTGTGCGCAGAAGGGCGTCAACGTCATTTGCCGGTGGTGGTCATGCTGTTTGAACCTCAGCCGCTGGAAATGTTCGCGGCAGAAAAAGCGCCCGCCCGGCTAACAAGGCTGCGCGAAAAACTGCGTTACCTGGAACAGGCTGGCGTTGATGCGGTGCTGTGTATAGGCTTCGACCGCCATTTTGCCGCGCACAGTGCGCAACGATTTATAACTGACCTGCTGGTGAAAAAACTCCGCGTGCAGCTGCTGGCGGTGGGCGATGATTTTCGCTTTGGCGCTGGTCGCCAGGGCGATTTCCTGTTATTACAGAAAGCTGGCGTTGAATATGGCTTTAATGTCATCAGTACCCAGACTTTTTGCGATGGCGGAAAACGCATCAGCAGTACGGCGGTGCGCCAGGCGCTGGCTGAAGATGATTTACCGCTGGCGCAATCCCTGCTGGGGCGTCCGTTCAGCATATCCGGTCGGGTGGTGCATGGCGATGCGCTTGGCCGTACTCTGGGTTTCCCTACTGCCAACCTGCCACTCAGGCGTACCGTTTCTCCGGTAAAAGGGGTATATGCCGTTGAAGTGCTGGGGCTGGGCGAGCGCGCGCTGCCCGGCGTGGCAAATATTGGTACAAGGCCCACCGTTGCCGGGCTACGTCAGCAGCTGGAAGTGCATCTGCTGGACGTCGCCATTGACCTGTACGGGCGACATATTGAGGTGGTATTGCTGGATAAAATACGCGATGAGCAGCGCTTCACATCGCTCGACGCACTGAAAGAACAAATTGCTAACGATGTGGTGACAGCCCGACGTTTTTTTGGGCAGCAAACATCGGTCTAAGTTTAAACAGAACCGACATACGGAACCGAGAATCTGATGAGTGACTATAAATCTACCCTGAATTTGCCGGAAACGGGGTTCCCAATGCGTGGCGACTTAGCCAAACGCGAACCTGGCATGCTGCAACGCTGGTATGATGACAAGCTCTACAGCGTCATCCGCGAAGCTAAGAAAGGGAAAAAGACCTTTATTCTGCACGATGGCCCCCCTTACGCTAACGGCAGCATTCATATTGGTCACTCGGTTAACAAGATTCTTAAGGACATTATCGTTAAGTCGAAAGGCCTGGCGGGCTATGACTCGCCTTATGTCCCGGGCTGGGACTGCCACGGTTTGCCGATTGAGCATAAAGTCGAGCAAACCATTGGTAAGCCGGGTGAGAAGGTCAGCGCGGCGGAATTCCGTGCCGCCTGCCGTGAATACGCCGCCCGGCAGGTAGAAGGCCAGAAAGCGGACTTTATTCGTTTGGGCGTGCTGGGTGACTGGGATCGTCCTTACCTGACGATGGACTTCAAAACCGAAGCCAACATCATTCGTGCGCTGGGCAAAATCATCGGTAACGGCCATCTGCACAAGGGGGCCAAGCCGGTACACTGGTGCATGGACTGCCGCTCTGCGCTGGCCGAAGCGGAAGTGGAGTATTACGATAAAACCTCCCCTTCCATTGATGTGATGTTCAATGCCGTGGACAAAGACGCGGTGCAGGCCAAATTTGGCGCTGCCAGCGTTGACGGTCCGATTTCACTGGTTATCTGGACTACCACGCCGTGGACCATGCCGGCCAACCGTGCCATCGCCCTGCATCCTGAATTTGAGTATCAGCTGGTGCAGATTGAGGGGCGTGCGCTGATCCTCGCTAAAGATATGGTCGACAGCGTGATGAAGCGTGTTGGCGTGCCGCAATGGACCGTGTTGGGCAACGTGCAGGGTGCGGCGCTGGAGCTGATGGGCTTCCGGCATCCGTTTCTTGCCCAGGTTTCTCCGGTGGTTCCTGGAGAGCATGTGACGCTGGAAGCCGGTACCGGTGCGGTTCACACCGCTCCAGGCCACGGGCCGGACGACTATGTTATCGGTCAGAAGTACGGGATTGAAACCGCCAATCCCGTCGGGCCGGACGGCAGCTTCTTGCCGGGAACTTATCCAACGCTGGACGGCGTAAACGTATTTAAAGCCAACGATATAATCGTCGAGCTGCTGCGTGAGAAAGGCGCACTGCTGCATGTTGAAAAACTGCATCACAGCTACCCGCACTGCTGGCGTCACAAAACCCCGATTATCTTCCGCGCCACGCCGCAGTGGTTTATCAGCATGGATCAGAAGGGGTTGCGCGCACAGTCACTGAAAGAGATTAAAGGCGTGCAGTGGATCCCGGACTGGGGCCAGGCGCGTATTGAATCGATGGTCGCCAGCCGCCCCGACTGGTGCATCTCGCGCCAGCGTACCTGGGGCGTGCCGATGGCGCTGTTCGTGCATAAAGACACCGAGCAGCTGCACCCGGATTCGCTGGAGCTGATGGAAAAAGTCGCCGTGCGCGTAGAGCAGGACGGTATTCAGGCGTGGTGGGATCTCGATGCCCGCGAGCTGATGGGCGCTGATGCGGACAACTACGTGAAAGTGCCCGATACGCTGGACGTCTGGTTTGACTCGGGTTCCACCAGCTATTCAGTGGTTGAGGCGCGCCCTGAATTTGGCGGCAATGCGCCGGATATGTATCTGGAAGGTTCCGATCAGCATCGTGGCTGGTTTATGTCATCCTTGATGATTTCGACCGCGATGAAAGGCAAAGCGCCCTATCGCCAGGTACTGACGCACGGTTTCACCGTTGATGGTCAGGGCCGCAAGATGTCAAAATCGCTGGGCAACACCGTCAGCCCGCAGGACGTGATGAACAAGCTGGGCGCGGATATTCTGCGCCTGTGGGTGGCATCGACCGACTATTCGGGTGAAATTGCCGTTTCCGACGAAATTCTGAAACGCTCTGCCGACAGTTATCGCCGCATCCGTAATACCGCGCGTTTCCTGCTGGCCAACCTCGCCGGGTTCAATCCTGAAACCGATAAGGTCAAGCCCGAAGAGATGGTGGTGGTTGATCGCTGGGCGGTCGGCCGTGCGCTGGCGGCACAGAATGACATCATTGCCTCATACGAAGCTTATGATTTCCATGAAGTCGTGCAGCGCCTGATGCAGTTCTGCTCGGTTGAAATGGGTTCTTTCTACCTGGATATCATCAAAGACCGCCAGTACACCGCTAAGGCCGATGGCCTGGCGCGCCGCAGCTGTCAGACTGCGCTGTGGTACATCGCCGAAGCGCTGGTGCGCTGGATGGCCCCGATCATGTCCTTCACCGCTGATGAAATCTGGGGCTACCTGCCAGGCAAGCGCGCGCAGTATGTGTTTACCGAAGAGTGGTTTGACGGCCTGTTCAGCCTGGCGGATAACCAGCCGATGAACGATGCCTACTGGGCTGAACTGCTGAAAGTGCGCGGTGAAGTGAACAAGGTGATTGAGCAGGCGCGTGCTGACAAGCACGTGGGCGGTTCGCTGGAAGCCAGCGTAACGCTGTATGCCGATGCCCGGCTGGCGGATAAACTGAGCGGCCTGGGTGAAGAACTGCGCTTCGTACTGCTGACATCGGGGGCCGAAGTGGCAGATTACGCGCAGGCTCCCGACAATGCCCAGCAGAGTGAAACGGTAAAAGGTCTGAAAATTGCCTTGAGCAAAGCGGAAGGCGAGAAATGCCCACGCTGCTGGCACTACACTGGCGATATCGGCCAGAATGCCGGGCAGGCTGAAATGTGCGGCCGCTGTGTCACTAACGTCGCTGGTAGCGGCGAAGAGCGTAAGTTTGCATGATGAAAAAATCCGTTCTTTCAACCGGACTGCGCTGGCTGTGGCTGGTGCTGGTGGTGATTGGCATTGATTTTGCCAGCAAGCAGTGGATTATGAATAATCTGATGCTGCACGAATCGATGTCGGTAATGCCGTTCTTCAACTTCTTTTACGCTCACAACTACGGCGCGGCGTTCAGTTTCCTTGCCGATAAAGGTGGCTGGCAGCGCTGGTTCTTTGCCGGCATTGCCATCGCTATTGTTGTGGTGCTGCTGGTGATGATGTATCGCAGTAAAGCCAGCAACAGGCTGAACAACATCGCCTATGCGCTGATTGTTGGCGGCGCGCTGGGTAACCTGTTCGATCGGGCATATCATGGCTTCGTCGTCGACTTCATCGACTTTTATGTCGGTGACTGGCACTTTGCGACATTCAATATTGCCGACTGCGGCATCTGTATTGGTGCTGCATTGATCGTACTGGAAGGGTTTATCAGCCCGGCCAGTAAGCAGTCTGAGCATAAAGGGTAGTGCATGACTGATTCAGTACAAAGTAGCAGCGCGGTGCTGGTGCATTTCACGCTAAAACTGGCGGACGGTTCTACGGCGGAATCCACGCGTAATAATGGTAAGCCGGCCCTGTTTCGTCTGGGCGACGGGAGCCTGTCGCACCGGCTTGAAAGCCATCTGGTCGGGCTTGCCGTTGGCGGTAAGGCGGCGTTCGCGCTGGATGCACAAGACGCGTTTGGCAGTATCAGCCCGGATCTGATCCAGTATTTTTCGCGTCGCGACTTTGTTGATGCCGGAGAGCCAGAAATTGGTGCCATCATGCTGTTCAGCGGCATGGACGGCAACGAAATGCCGGGGGTGATCCGTGAAATCTCCGGCGATTCCATCACCGTCGATTTCAACCATCCGCTTGCCGGACAAACTATTCACTTCGACATCGAAGTGCTGGAAATCGATCCGTTACTGGAGAAGAGCAATGCAGATCCTGTTGGCTAACCCGCGTGGCTTCTGTGCGGGCGTTGATCGCGCTATCAGCATCGTCGAGCGTGCGCTGGAGATGTATGGCGCCCCGATCTACGTGCGTCATGAAGTGGTACATAATCGTTACGTGGTCAACAGCTTGCGTGAACGCGGTGCAATCTTTATCGAAGAGATCGAAGAAGTACCGGATGAATCAATTCTGATTTTCTCCGCTCACGGCGTTTCACAGGCGGTGCGAGCTGAAGCCAAAGCGCGTAAGTTGACGATGCTGTTTGACGCGACCTGTCCGCTGGTCACCAAGGTGCATATGGAGGTGGCGCGTGCCAGCCGCAGGGGCACCGAGGCAGTGCTGATTGGTCATGCCGGTCACCCGGAAGTCGAAGGCACCATGGGGCAATATAATAACCCGCTTGGCGGCATGTATCTGGTTGAAAAGCCGGAAGATGTGTTAAAGCTTCAGGTGAAGAGCGAAGATAACCTGTGCTTTATGACGCAAACCACACTGTCGGTTGATGATACCAGTGATGTGATCGACGCCTTGCGCGCTCGTTTCCCTAAGATTGTCGGGCCGCGCAAGGATGATATTTGCTATGCCACCACAAATCGTCAGGAGGCGGTACGCAACCTCGCGCGTGAGGCCGATGTGGTATTGGTCGTCGGTTCTAAAAACTCCTCCAACTCCAACCGCCTGGCGGAGCTGGCTCAGCGAGCAGGCAAGCCGGCGCGGCTGATTGATTCCGCGGAGGATATTCAGGAAGCGTGGGTGGAAGGGGTGAGCTGCGTTGGCGTCACAGCCGGAGCGTCCGCGCCGGATATTCTGGTTCAGCAGGTGATACAGCGGCTGAATGAACTGGGTGGCGAGGATGCCGTTGAGCTGGTCGGGCGGGAAGAAAACATTATTTTCGAAGTGCCGAAAGAGCTGCGAGTAGCGGTTCGGCAGCTGGACTAATTTCTCCGGGGCGCGAAAATAGCGCCCCGCTTTTTTGCCTGCATCGCGCAATGACTTTCATCATATACCGATTGCGTTGCTGCCTGTTTACCCTCTCTGGCTTTCCCTTTTTCCTCATCTCGAAAAATCTGTTTTACTGATAATCATCGCGCTCTGGCGTAAAATCCTAATAACAGGTGGTTAATGGTGGCGCAGGGGTTAACGCATGATTAACCTGTAAGCGTTGTACAGGCACAGATATCAGTCAGGAATGAATAATTATGAGTAATGCAGAAATCCGTATCGCCATTGTAGGAGCAGCAGGGCGTATGGGACGTCAGCTGATACAGGCAACTGAGCAGGCTGAAGGGGCGCGTTTGGGGGCTGCACTGGTACGCAGCGGTTCATCACTGGTTGGAAGCGATGCCGGAGAGCTGGCTGGCTGTGGCGCATTGGGGATTACCATCACCGATAACCTTGAAGCGGTGGCCAATGACTTCGACGTGCTTATCGATTTCACGCGTCCGCAAGCCACGCTGCACTATCTGGCGTTTTGCCGCCAGCATCAAAAAACGATGGTGATCGGCACCACCGGTTTTGACGACGCCGGCAAAGCCGCCATCGAGGCAGCAGCGCAAGAAATTGCTATCGTCTTTGCCGCCAACTTCAGCGTTGGGGTGAACCTGGTGCTCAAGCTGGTGGAAAAAGCGGCCAAAGTGATGGGCGAATATGCGGATATCGAAATCATCGAAGCGCATCATCGACATAAAGTGGATGCGCCATCCGGAACCGCGCTGGCAATGGGGGAAGCCATTGCCGACGCGATGAACTGGGACCTGAACCAGCATGCGGTGTACGCCCGTGAAGGCTTCACCGGAGAGCGCGAAGCGCAGACCATTGGCTTCGCCACCGTTCGTGCCGGTGATATTGTCGGCGAGCACACGGCGATGTTTGCAGATATTGGCGAACGTGTCGAAATCACCCACAAGGCATCAGATCGTATGACCTTTGCCAAAGGCGCTGTTCGTGCGGCAAAATGGCTTGGTGCTAATAAAGCAGGTCTTTATGGTATGAGAGATGTGCTAAATTTGCATGGCTTATAGTTGCATGGCACAGTTTTTAACAGGCTGTCTTTCCGTTTAGGTTTATGATTTAAAGGGTGATATAGATATTGCCCTTTTTTTATCTTGTTAAAATAATGCTTTGTTGCCTTTATCAACACAAGGCTTGTATAAGTGATAATTTAGTCAGTTACTGAGCCTGTAAAAACGCTATTTCTGACCATTTGGTCCACTTTCTGGCCCACGCGCGCCGACATTCCGTAAAAGATTGCAGACAACCGATTTTATCAGCCGGATATGTTATGTTTTCAGAGTTAATCTTCCGATTTTTACTTCAATGAGCTAAAAAAAGGTGAAAAACGGCCTTGCAGGGTAGACATTATCAGGGGCGATCATTAGAATGCGCGCAATTTGCCAAAAACTGAGCAGTCAGGCAGTTTTGACATTGATTTTGGCCAGGTTCCTGAATTAATATGCAGATATTATGACTGTTTATTCCCCGGAGGATGTTTTGATTAAGTCAGCGCTTTTGGTTCTGGAAGACGGAACCCAATTCCACGGTCGGGCCATAGGGGCAACCGGATCGGCAGTGGGAGAAGTTGTTTTCAACACTTCAATGACCGGTTATCAGGAAATCCTCACTGATCCTTCCTATTCCCGCCAAATCGTCACTCTTACTTACCCCCATATCGGCAATGTCGGCACCAACTCCGCAGATGAAGAATCGACTCAGGTTCATGCAGCAGGGTTGGTTATCCGCGATTTACCGCTGATTGCCAGCAACTACCGCAATGAAGAAGGGCTGTCGGAATATCTGACCCGCCACAACATTGTCGCTATTGCCGATATCGATACGCGCAAACTGACCCGTCTGCTGCGCGAAAAGGGGGCACAAAACGGCTGTATTATTGCCGGAGAGGCGCCGGATGCCGCCGCCGCTCTGGAAAAAGCGCGCACGTTTCCTGGCCTGAAAGGCATGGACCTGGCGAAAGAAGTGACCACCCCGGATGCCTATACATGGCTTCAGGGCAGCTGGACGCTGGAAACGGCGCTGCCAACGGCGAAAGCAGAAGGTGAGCTGCCGTACCATGTGGTGGCTTACGACTATGGCGTGAAGCGTAATATCCTGCGTATGCTGGTCGATCGCGGCTGCCGCCTGACGGTGGTTCCGGCACAAACCAGCGCAGAAGAGGTGCTGAAGCTCAATCCGGACGGCGTGTTCCTCTCTAACGGCCCGGGTGACCCGGAGCCGTGCGACTACGCGATCACCGCGATTAACCGCCTGCTGGAAACGAATATTCCACTGTTTGGCATTTGCCTCGGTCATCAGCTACTGGCGCTGGCCAGTGGGGCTAAGACGGTGAAAATGAAACTCGGCCACCACGGCGGTAACCATCCGGTTAAAGACCATGATAATAATACGGTCATGATCACCGCGCAGAATCACGGTTTTGCCGTTGATGACAGCAATCTTCCGGCCAATCTGCGCGTCACCCATACCTCACTGTTTGACCACACGGTACAGGGCATTCACCGCACCGATAAAGCGGCATTCAGCTTCCAGGGCCATCCGGAAGCAAGTCCTGGCCCGCATGATGCTGCCCCGTTGTTCGATCACTTTATCGAACTGATTGACGCTTACCGTTCGACTGCCAAATAATCAGGAGCGAAGAAATGCCAAAACGTACAGACATAAAAAGTATCCTGATCCTTGGTGCTGGCCCGATTGTTATTGGCCAGGCCTGTGAATTTGACTACTCGGGTGCGCAGGCGTGTAAGGCGCTGCGCGAAGAGGGTTACCGCGTCATCCTGGTCAACTCCAACCCGGCAACCATTATGACCGACCCGGAAATGGCCGATGCCACCTACATCGAGCCGATCCACTGGGAAGTGGTGCGCAAAATCATAGAAAAAGAGCGCCCGGATGCGGTACTGCCGACGATGGGCGGTCAAACCGCGCTCAACTGTGCGCTGGAGCTGGAACGCCAGGGCGTGCTGGCTGAATTCGGCGTCACCATGATCGGCGCTACCGCCGATGCCATTGATAAAGCGGAAGATCGTCAGCGCTTCGATAAAGCAATGAAGAAAATCGGTCTCGACACCGCGCGTTCCGGCATTGCGCATACCATGGAAGAGGCGCTGGCGGTGGCCGCGGATGTTGGCTTCCCGTGTATTATTCGTCCCTCCTTTACCATGGGCGGCACCGGCGGCGGCATTGCCTATAACCGTGAAGAGTTCGAGGAGATCTGCGAGCGCGGTCTTGACCTGTCGCCGACCAATGAGCTGCTGATCGATGAGTCGCTGATTGGCTGGAAAGAGTACGAAATGGAAGTGGTGCGTGATAAAAACGACAACTGCATTATCGTCTGCTCCATTGAAAACTTCGATGCGATGGGCATCCACACCGGTGACTCAATTACCGTTGCGCCGGCACAAACTCTGACCGATAAAGAGTATCAAATCATGCGTAACGCCTCGATGGCGGTGCTGCGTGAAATCGGCGTGGAAACCGGCGGCTCTAACGTTCAGTTCTCGGTCAACCCGGAAAATGGCCGGTTGATCATCATTGAAATGAACCCGCGCGTCTCGCGCTCCTCGGCGCTGGCTTCAAAAGCCACCGGCTTCCCGATTGCCAAAATTGCCGCCAAATTGGCGGTGGGCTATACGCTGGATGAGCTGCTGAACGATATCACCGGCGGCCTGACCCCGGCCTCGTTTGAGCCGTCCATCGACTATGTTGTCACCAAAATCCCTCGCTTTAACTTTGAGAAATTTGCCGGGACTAACGACCGTCTGACCACGCAGATGAAATCCGTGGGGGAAGTGATGGCGATTGGCCGTACCCTGCAGGAGTCAATGCAGAAAGCGCTGCGCGGCCTGGAAGTCGGCGCGCACGGCTTTGACCCGAAAGTCGACCTGAACGATCCTGAGGCGCTGGCCACCATCCGTCATGAGCTGAAGGATGCCGGTTCTGACCGTATCTGGTATATCGCCGATGCCTTCCGCGCCGGACTGACGGTGGAAGATGTTTTTGCCCTGACCAACGTCGATCGCTGGTTCCTGGTACAGATTGAAGAGCTGGTGCAGCTGGAGCAGCAGCTGGCGCAACAGGGCGTTAGCGCGCTTACTTACGATTTTCTGCGCACGTTGAAGCGCAAAGGCTTTGCCGATGCGCGCCTGTCGGTGCTGGCCGGCGTACCTGAAAGTGAAATCCGTCAGCTGCGCGAACAGCACAACCTGCACCCGGTCTATAAGCGCGTGGATACCTGTGCGGCGGAGTTCTCCACCGATACCGCCTACATGTACTCGACGTATGAAGAAGAGTGCGAGGCTCATCCAAATCAGGACCGTGACAAAATCATGGTGCTGGGCGGTGGGCCGAACCGTATCGGCCAGGGCATCGAGTTTGACTATTGCTGCGTGCATGCCTCACTGGCGCTGCGCGAAGACGGTTTCGAAACCATTATGGTCAACTGCAACCCGGAAACCGTTTCCACCGACTACGACACCTCCGACCGCCTGTACTTTGAGCCGGTCACGCTGGAAGACGTGCTGGAAATCGTGCGCATTGAGCAGCCGAAAGGGGTGATTGTGCAGTACGGCGGTCAGACTCCGCTCAAGCTGGCGCGCGCGCTGGAAGCGGCAGGCGTGCCGGTGATCGGCACCAGCCCGGATGCGATTGACCGCGCTGAAGACCGCGAACGTTTCCAGCAGGCGGTTGAGCGCCTCGGCCTGAAGCAGCCGGCAAACGCTACCGTGACCGCCATCGATATGGCCGTAGAGAAAGCCGCGATTATTGGCTACCCGCTGGTGGTGCGCCCTTCGTACGTGCTGGGCGGCCGCGCAATGGAAATCGTCTATGACGAAACCGACCTGAAGCGCTACTTCAACACCGCCGTATCGGTATCCAACGATGCGCCGGTGCTGCTGGATCGCTTCCTTGACGATGCGGTTGAAGTCGACGTTGATGCCATCTGCGATGGCGAACAGGTGCTGATTGGCGGCATTATGGAACATATCGAGCAGGCTGGCGTGCACTCCGGTGACTCGGCCTGTTCATTGCCCGCTTATACGCTGAGCGCAGAAATCCAGGACGTGATGCGTCAGCAGGTGGAAAAGCTGGCGTTTGAGCTGGGCGTGCGTGGCCTGATGAACGTGCAGTTTGCGGTCAAGGATAATGAAGTTTACCTGATTGAGGTCAACCCACGCGCCGCCCGTACCGTACCGTTCGTCTCCAAAGCGACCGGTATGCCGCTGGCGAAGGTGGCCGCACGCGTGATGGCGGGTAAAACGCTGGCCGCGCAGGGCGTGACCAGAGAGATCATTCCACCGTATTACTCGGTTAAAGAAGTGGTACTGCCGTTTAACAAGTTCCAGGGCGTTGACCCGATCCTCGGCCCGGAAATGCGGTCAACCGGCGAAGTAATGGGCGTGGGCCGTACCTTTGCCGAAGCATTCTGCAAAGCGATGCTTGGCGCACAAAGCAATATGAAAAAAGCGGCCGTGCGCTGCTGTCGGTGCGCGAAGGCGATAAAAAACGTATCGTTGAGCTGGCGCAGCGCCTGCAGGCGTTCGGCTTCGAGCTGGATGCCACCGCTGGCACCGCGTCAGTGCTGAAGGCTGCCGGTATTGAGGTACGTCAGGTGAACAAGGTGCATGAAGGTCGTCCGCATATTCAGGACCGCCTGAAGAACGGCGAGTACGCTTATATTGTCAACACCACTGCCGGGCGTCAGGCGATTGAAGACTCGAAGCTCATCCGCCGTAGCGCCCTGCAGTACAAGGTTCACTATGACACCACGTTAAACGGCGGCTTTGCCACCACCACCTCACTGAACGCCAGCGCCACCGGGCAGGTGATTTCGGTGCAGGAGATGCATGCGCAGATCGTCGGCTAAATCCAGCTAGCGGGGAAATGCTCCCGCTCAGGTGATGATAACCAGGCATGTAAGCGGCCATAAAAAAAGCCCTCCCTGTTAACCAGGGAGGGCTTTTTTAGGCCAGAAGAATATGGCAGCGCCGTGACAACCGTCAGGACAATGCGACTTTAATCCCTAACGCAATCAGCACGCCGCCAAGCAGTTTGTCCACCACTCGCTGGGCTTTAGTTAACCCACGACGTACCGGACCGCTTTGCATCAGCATCACCAACAACGGCCACCAGATGGACGACAGGCCCAAGATAATACCGGCATACAGGAGCTTTTCGCTGATGCCTGAATTGACGTCCAATACCTGAGTAAAGATCGACAGGAAGAACAGCGTGGCTTTCGGATTCAGTAAATTGCACAGGTAGCCTTGCAGGAAAGCTTTTTTTAGCGAGGTCTCTTCCTGTACGCCATTGTTGAAGTTAATTTTACCGTTACCGCGCGACATAATTGCCTGAATACCAATATAAATCAGGTAGGCAGCACCGGCGTATTTCAGCAGCATAAACAGCCACGGCGTGGTGGTGATCACCACCGCCAGTCCGGCGACGCAGTAGGCCATGTGCGTGGCAACGGCGCAGTTGACGCCCAGCGCGCTCATCATCGCGGCGCTGCGGCGGTAACGAGCGGCGTTTTTAACGATCAGGAAAAATCGGGTCCGGGTGAGAGCATCCCGAGCACCACGATGGTGGCAACAAATAAGCCGGTTTCTAACATAGCGATAGTCCGTGGTGAATGAATCGCAGAATTTTAGCATGCCCGCCTGATTTCAGCGGAGAAAAACATCAGCGGGTTGACGAAAGCGCTATCTTGATAAACCTTTACCTAATTACTCCTGCTTAGCTATCGACGAAAGTTTCGCCTTTACGTATGATGGCGCCAATTTTATCCCCTGTTGAGTTTTATATGATGATTAGCCTGATTGCGGCCCTGGCGGCCGATCGCGTAATTGGTATGGAAAATGCCATGCCGTGGCACCTGCCAGCCGACCTGGCGTGGTTTAAAAAGCAGACGCTGAATAAACCGGTGATCATGGGACGCCGTACCTGGGAATCCATCGGCCGCCCGCTGCCGGGTCGTCTGAATATTGTGATCAGCCGTCAAAAAGGCGTTGCTGAAGGCGTGACCTGGGTGACGACGATCGAAGATGCGTTGAAGGCGGCAGGAGAAGTGCAAGAGCTGATGGTGATCGGCGGTGGGCATGTTTATGAACAGCTGCTGCCGCAAGCTGACCGCCTGTATCTGACGCATATTGATGCTGAAGTGGAAGGTGACACGCATTTCCCGGACTACGAGCCGGATGAATGGCAGTCGACTTTTAGCGAGTTTCACGATGCCGATGAGAAGAACTCGCACAGTTTCTGCTTTGAGATCCTCGATCGCCGCTAATCCCCTGACGGACCTGCTTTCAGGTCCGGCTTTCAGGCTGACTACAGCTGTTTTTCTCGTTGTGATGGCTGTGTGAACATCTGTTTATCTTCCCAGCGCATCATCGTCAAGTTGCCCCCCCAGCAGCAGCCGGTATCAAGGCCGATAATCCCTTCTGGCGTACCCTGGCCTTCCAGTGACGCCCAGTGACCAAAGACAATGGTGTAGTCGCGTGAGACCGGGCCTGGAATGCTGAACCACGGTTTTAACGGCGGCGGCGCGCTGTCTGGGGACTCTTTGGCAATCATGTCCAGCTGACCATTCGGGAAGCAGTAACGCATGCGCGTCAGGGCATTGGTGCTGAAGCGTAAGCGGGCGAGTCCGCTCAATTCCGGTGACCAGTTGTTCGGCATATCGCCGTACATCGCATTAAGAAACAGCGGATAGGTATCGCTGCTCAGTACCGCTTCGACCTCGCGTGCACAGGTCTGCGCGGTGTCAATATCCCACTGCGGCGTGATCCCGGCATGAGCCATCACCAGCTTTTTTTCATTATCGATTTGTATCAATGGCTGGCGACGCAGCCAGTTAATCAGCTCATCGACGTCGTCAGCTTCCAGCAGGGCGCTGAGGCGGTCTTTCGGTTTATTGCGGGCGATGCCGGCGTAGACCGCCAGCAGATGCAGATCGTGGTTTCCCAGAACCAGCTTTACGCGGTCGCCAAGGGCGCGCACAAAGCGCAGAACGTCCAGCGATCCTGGCCCACGGGAGACCAGGTCGCCGGTTAACCACAGCTGGTCGGTTTCAGGGGCAAATTGCACCTGATCAAGAAGCGATCGCAACTCAGTGTAGCAACCGTGGATATCGCCAATTAGGTAAGTGCTCATGCATCAAGCCGGGTTAGTGGATATGGGTGGCAATCGCCAGACGGAACACCGGAATGTCCACGAGAAAGCTTTCGTTATCGGCATCGATCATCTGATAGTGGCCCTGCATGGTGCCGATGGGCGTTTCCAGAACGGCACCGCTGGTGTACTGGTATTCGCCGCCGGGTTCAATATGCGGCTGTTCTCCCACCACACCTTCTCCCTGAACCTCAATTTCGCGGGCGTTACCGTTAGTGATCAGCCAGTAGCGGCCAATCAGCTGCACTGCAATACGCCCCACGTTACGAATGGTAACGGTGTAAGCAAACACGTAGCGTTCTTCATCAGGCGCAGACTGCGACTCAACATAGGCGCTTTGTACCTGAACACAGACTCGGGGCGTATCGTTCATAGGGGGTTCTCCTGCGGCTGAGGATGTGCAGTCAACCAGTTAGCCAGCTGGCAATATTGCGCAACGGTGATGTTTTCTGCGCGCAATGTCGGGTCGATATTCATCTCTGCCAGGACGTCAGTGGTGAACAGGTGACCGAGGCTGTTGCGCAGCGTTTTGCGGCGCTTACCAAAGGCTTCCGTGGTGATGCGGCTCAGAGCGCGAATATCGTCAACCGGGTGCAGTGGCTGTGCATAAGGCATCAGGCGTACCACCGCAGAGTCCACTTTCGGCGCCGGGGTGAAGGATTCGGGTGGAACCTCCAGTACCGGGATCACCTGGCAGTAATACTGCGCCATTACCGTCAGACGGCCATAGGCTTTGCTACCCGGCCCGGCAACCAAACGGTTGACCACCTCTTTTTGCAGCATGAAGTGCATATCTTTGATCGCACCGACATAGCTAAACAGATGGAACATCAACGGCGTGGAAATGTTGTACGGCAAATTACCAAAAACGCGTAATGGCTGACCTTTTTCCTGTGCCAGGGCAGCAAAATCAAAGGTCATGGCGTCCTGCTGGAATATCGTCAGCTTAGGCCCGAGAAACGGATGGCTTTGCAAACGCGCGGCAAGGTCGCGATCGAGTTCGACAACCGTCATGCTATCCAGCCGCTCTCCCACCGGTTCGGTCAATGCGCCGAGACCAGGGCCGATTTCAACCACCGCTTCACCGCGCTGAGGGTGGATGGCATTGACAATGCTGTCGATAATATACTGATCGTTCAGGAAGTTCTGTCCAAAACGTTTGCGGGCGAAGTGCCCCTGGTGAACGCGACTATTCATTACTGCTCTTAATCATGGTAATGGCGAGGTTAAGCGCCGTCTTAAAGCTGCCCGCATCGGCCTGACCGCTACCGGCCAGCTCAAGAGCCGTGCCGTGGTCAACAGACGTGCGGATAAATGGCAGACCAAGGGTGATATTCACCGCCCGACCAAAGCCCTGAAATTTTAGCACCGGAAGCCCCTGATCGTGATACATCGCCAGCACGGCATCGGCATGTTGCAGATATTTCGGCTGAAACAGCGTATCGGCAGGAAGCGGTCCGGTTAGCTTGATCCCACGCTGGCGAAGCTCGTCCAGCGCCGGAATCATTACATCAATCTCTTCACGGCCCATATGGCCGCCCTCGCCAGCGTGGGGATTGAGACCACAAACAAAAATATGGGGTTCAGCCAGGCCAAACTTACTTTGCAGGTCGCGGTGCAACACGGTGATGACTTCATGCAGCGTGGCGCGGGTAATACTGGCCGCCACGTCTTTCAGCGGCAGATGCGTGGTTGCCAGCGCAACGCGCAGCTCCTCCGTTGCCAGCATCATCACCACGCGCTCACAGCCCGCGCGATCGGCGAAAAATTCGGTATGCCCGCTGAATGCAATGCCGGCATCATTGATCGCTCCCTTGTGCACCGGGCCAGTGACCAGTGCGGCGAACTCGCCGCTCAGGCAGCCGTCACAGGCGCGGGCAAGGGTTTCCAACACGAAGTGACTGTTATCCACGCACAGCCTGCCCGCGCTAACCGGCTGGGCAAGGCGCGCGGGCAGAACGGTAAGCGAACCGGCCCGCTGCGGCCGGGCGCCGATCCCCTGCTGGTACTGACGCAGCGTAAGGGGTAAATGCAAAGCTGCCGCGCGGGCGCGCAGCAGCTCAGGGTCAGCACAAACTACCAGTTCAACCGGCCAGTCTTGCTGGGCCAGTTGAACCACCAGATCGGGGCCAATGCCGGCGGGTTCACCGCTGGTGACGACAACGCGTTGCTTACTGAGCATTGGCATCCAGGATCTTGACGTAGGCAGCAGCCCGTTCTTCCTGCATCCAGGTTTGGGCTTCTTCGGCGAATTTACGGTTAAACAGCAGCCGGTAAGCTCGTTCTTTTTTCGCCGCGTCGGTTTTATCCACTTTGCGGGTGTCCATCAGCTCAATCAGGTGCCAGCCGAATGAGGAGTGAACCGGATCGCCGATTTGGCCTTTTTTCAGACGCAGCAGAGCATCACGGAATGCCGGATCAAAAACTTCAGCCGAGCTCCATCCGAGATCGCCGCCCTGGTTTGCTGAACCCGGGTCCTGTGACAGCTGTTTAGCCGCAGCGCTAAAGGTCAGCTTGCCGCTTTTAATATCACTGGCGACCTGCTGCAGTTTCTGCCGTGCCTGATCGTCGGTCATGATGGGTGAAGGTTTCAGCAGGATGTGGCGGGCATGGACTTCGGTCACCGAAATGCTCTGGTTATCACCGCGCATATCGTTCACTTTCAAAATATGAAAGCCAACGCCGGAGCGGACAGGGCCGATAATATCGCCTTTTTTCGCCGTTACCAGCGCCTGAGCAAACAGAGACGGCAGCTCCTGGATGCGCCCCCAACCCATGTTGCCACCTTTCAGCGCCTGAGGATCGGCAGAGTGAGCAATCGCCAGTTTACCGAAATCGGCACCGCCTTTGGCTTCGCTGACCAGCTGCTTCGCCAGGTTTTCCTGGTCGTCGACCTGCTGCTGCGTCGGGTTTTCCGGCAGTGGCAACAGGATGTGGCTGATATTCAGTTCAGTACCGGCACTGTTCTGCGAGGCCAGTTGGCTTGCCAGCGAATCGACCTCCTGGGGCAGGATAGTGACTCGGCGGCGAACTTCGCTATTACGCACTTCCGAGGTGGCCATTTCCTTGCGGATCTGCTCACGATAGCTGGCATAGTTCATGCCGTCATAAGCCAGACGGCTACGCAGCTGGTCAATGCTCATTTTGTTTTGCTGGGCAATATTTGCAATCGCCTGGTCGAGCTGGGCATCGCTGACCTGCAGGCCAGCCTGCTTTGCTTTCTGCAGCAGGATATTGTCCATCACCAGGCGTTCCAGAATCTGGTGACGCAAGGTTCTGTCATCCGGCAACTGCTGACCAGCCTGCTGTGCCTGACCTTTTACGGACTGCATCATGCTGTCCAGATCGCTTTCCAGAACCACGCCGTTATTCACAACAGCGGCAACTTTATCTACAACTTGCGGGGCTGCGAACGCGGTGCTGGCTGTCAGAGCGGCACCGAGGATCAGCATTCTCCAGTTATTCATACTTTTTCCATTCTTCTATCCGCACTGCGGGTTGGCATTCTAAAGACACAACATCAGAAAGCGCGTTGATAGGGCAGAATGCCCTGGCGCAGCATTTGACCGGTACCTAAGCCATAGCCTGGGCTGAGGCCACGCAGTTCAATGTTGAACGAGATTTTGTTGTCGTATTTACTACTGTCGTTTTCCCAACCGGTGATTTTACGTTCATAGCCCAGGCGCAGCGCATAGCAACAGGAGCTGTACTGGACTCCCAGCAGCTGATCGGCTGGCTGGTTTGCTTTGGTATCGTAGTACCAGGCGCCAACCACTGACCAGGCGTCAACAACTGGCCAACTGGCGGTAGCTCCGACCTGAGAGATACCCCTTTGATACAGTGCCTGATTGCTGTAGTTCGGTAACGTCTGCCTGATATACTCCGCGCTGGTGTAGCGATAGTTCAGCTGCACCATGCGGTCAGCATCACGACGCCACTCCAGCACGGTATTCCCCTGCGATACGTTATCCAGACGGGTGTCATACTGCAATCCACCGCGTGCTGCCCAGCGGTCACTGATCCTCCAGTAGCTGTCACCTGCCCATACCAGGCTGCCTCTGTCGTCATCATCGACGCTGTTCAACCCGGTTCGTGCCGGTGTAAACGAGTAGATTTGACCTACGGAAGCATTAAAACGTTCAACCAGATCGTTATCAAAAATTCGCGTTGTCACGCCGGTAGTCATTTGATTGGCAGAGGCGATACGATCCAGACCGCTGTAACTACGGTCGCGGAACAGGCCGGTATAGTCACTTTGCAGCAGCGTGGAGTCATAAACACGGGTATGGCTTTGGTCGCGGTAAGGGACGTAAAGGTACTGCGCGCGCGGCTCCAGCGTTTGGGTATAGCCTGGTGACCAGTTCATATCCCGGTCAAAGACCATCTTGCCGTCGACTTTAAACTGCGGCATCACGCGGTTAACCGAATTTTTCAGCTGATTATTACTATTTTGTAAATTGTAATCATCGATGTTGTTTTGCTCATAATGGGTGGCCAGCAGCTTGGTTTCGGTATTCAGGCTTCCCCAGCGGTTAGACAGCGGCAGATTGATGCGCGGCTCAAGGTGCAAACGCGTTGCGTCTGGCATACTTGAATCAACATTGGTGAATTTCACCGCCTGGGCATAAACGTGCGTATCAAACGGTCCGACGTCATTCTGATAATAGTTGAAGTCGAACTGGGGTTCAGCGCGATAGACATCGTTGCTGGAGTTGGTAGAGAAGATTTGGAACTGCTTAGTTGACAGCGTGGCATCCCAGTTCTTTTCCGCGTAGCCAACGCTAAATTTTTGCGTGACATAGCCGTCAGTGGTCGAGCCATAAGGCGAATCAAGATCGGTAAAGTACCAGGGATCGCTGACCTTGGTATAGTCGGCGTTAAAGCGCCAGTTCTGATCGTAGACGCCGGCATGTTGCCAGTGGAACAGCCAGCGGCTTGATGCTTTGTCATCCGCATGTTGATCATCGTAGACGCGGTCGGAGTTCAGATAGTCAAACCCCACCAGCCCCGGCCCGGCACCGGTCAGGTAGCGGAATTCATTCTGCCACTGCATGCCGCGGCGGCCGATATAGTGCGGCGTCAGGGTGGCATCGGCCTGCGGGGCGATGTTCCAGTAATACGGCAGCATAAACTGGAAGCCGCTGTTTTTACTGTAACTCGCATTTGGGATCAAGAAGCCTGAACGGCGCTTATTGCCCACCGGCATTTGCAGGTACGGGCTGTAGAAAACAGGTACCGGGCCGAGTTTGAAGCGAGCGTTCCAGATTTCCGCCAGCTGTTCATCGCGGTCATGAATAATCTCGGAACCCTCTACGCTCCAGCTGTTCTGCCCGGGCAGACAGGAGGTGAAAGTGCCGTTTTCCAGGATAGTGTAGCGGCTGTCGCCGCGCAGCTTCATCTGATCTGCAACGCCGCGTCCCTGGCGATCGACCATCTGATAGTCGCCTTGCCATACGTTGGTGTCTTTAGTATTGAGATTGGACCAGGCTTTCGGACCTGTCAGGATCACCTGATTATCGTCGTAGCGTACATGACCTAATGCATCGACGGTGCGCGTTTCAGCGCTTTGTCCGCTCAGTATTTTTTGGTGCAGCTGGACTTCGTCGGACTGCAGGCGGCCGTTACCCTGCTGGATATCAACATGACCGCTGAAAACGGCGTCGTCGGGATAATTGCCTTTGGCCTTATCCGCATTGATCGTCACCGGTAACTGGTTAGTGCTTTTTCCCTCTACCAGAGGACGATCGTAACCGGGCACCCCAAGCATACATTGTGATGTGAGGTCGTCGGCCAGCCCTTGTTGGCTGTAGAGTGCTGAGCCAATTAGCGTGGCCAGCAACGTAGGTAGTCTTTTTTTCATACGCGGTATCGAAAATTCCGTAATCACTGGCATCATGCCGACAAACGGTCAGAGACTATCGCACTCAGTAGCGTTGCGCTAGTCATACTCTCAATCTTTCCGCTGCAAAGGCGCTAGCTATTACCTTTACCGGCAAGACAATCGGGTATACTTCCGTTTTGTTTGGCCGCGTACCAATAGGCTATGAGATAAATGACGGGTATGATAATGCAAATTTTAGCCTTCAGCATGGCCTAATGAGGAGTTTATGCGCTATTGGGGAAAAGTATTAGGGCTGGTTCTGGGTTTATTGTCCGGTGCGGGCTTTTGGGGCGTGGTTATTGGCCTGCTGGTCGGGCATATGATTGATAAAGCGCGATCGCCTGCCCGACATGGCTATTTTGCCGATCAGCAAACGCGTCAGGCGCTCTTTTTCAGCACCACGTTTCAGGTGATGGGTCATTTGACGAAATCTAAAGGGCGGGTAACGGACGCCGATATTCAGATGGCATCCCTGCTGATGCAGCGCATGCAGCTGCATGGCGAAGCGCGAACGGCAGCACAGCGTGCCTTCCGCGAAGGGAAAGAGGGGGACTACCCGCTGCGCGATAAGCTGCGTGAGCTGCGCAGCGCCTGTTTTGGTCGTTTTGATCTGATCCGCATGTTCCTGGAAATTCAGATCCAGGCGGCGTTTGCCGATGGTTCATTGCATCCTAACGAGCGCCAGGTGCTGTACGTCATTGCCGAAGAGCTGGGCATCTCGCGCACGCAGTTCGATCAGTTCTTGCGCATGATGGAAAGCGGCCAGCAGTTTGGCGGTGGTTACCAGAGCGGCGGGTCTTCGCAAGGCGGCTACCATGGCCGGGGGCAGCGCGGCCCGACGCTGGAAGACGCCTGCAATATGCTCGGGGTGAAAAGCAGCGATGATGCCACCACCATTAAGCGGGCCTACCGCAAGCTGATGAGTGAACATCACCCGGACAAGCTGGTGGCGAAGGGATTACCGCCAGAGATGATGGAGATGGCGAAGCAGAAAGCGCAGGAGATTCAGGCGGCATATGACCTGATCAAACGCGAAAAAGCCTTTAAGTAACCGGGCAGGGTTACTGGTCATGTCGGGCTTGGGCGGCACGTTAATCCTCACTTACTTCGGGTATGCCGCGGTTTTGACGCACCGCCCGCACCTGAACTGACGGTGCCGCCTACGTCTGGCGAAATTTGTCAAAAGTGCATGGGTTGGCTGCCGTGATGCCAGCGGCGTCAAAAATCTGCCGGCTGGCGAAAGGTCATCGGCGTGCGGTAGTGCGGATGGGTGATGCTCAGGCTTTCGGCATGCAGTTGCAGTCGCGGTGCCATCGCCCGCGCTTCATCATGAGCATAGAAGTTATCGCCCAGGATCGGATGGCCAAGCGCCAGCATATGCACGCGCAGCTGGTGCGAGCGCCCGGTAACAGGTTTTAGCCGGACGCGCGCGCTGTGATCGCTGGCGTAGTCCAGCACCTGATATTCAGTCTGCGCAGATTTACCTGTTTCAAAACACACCTTCTGTTTGGGCCTGTTCGGCCAGTCGCAAATCAGCGGTAAATCCACCGATCCGCTTTCCGGCTGCGGATGCCCCCAAACGCGCGCCACATAGGTTTTTTGCGGCTCGCGTTCGCGGAACTGGCGCTTCAGCTCGCGCTCGGCGGCTTTGGTTAACGCCACCACCATCACGCCGCTGGTGGCCATATCCAGACGGTGAACCGATTCTGCCGCCGGATAATCACGCTGCACGCGCGTCATCACGCTGTCCTTGTACTCGGCAAGCCGTCCCGGCACCGACAGCAGGCCGCTGGGTTTGTTCACCACGATGATGTGTTCGTCCTGATAGAGGACGTGCAGCCAGGGTTCCAGCGGGGGATTGTAGGGTTCCATAGAATTCTCATCGGGGCCAGCGTGGGCTGGCCCCGTTTGGTTTATTGGTGCGTCACGACGATCAGACGCAGCGCGTCGAGACGCCAGCCCGCTTCATCGAGATTGCTCAACACCTGCTGCCGGTTGCTTTCCAGCGCGTCAATTTCATCCTGGCGGATGTTCGGATTCACCGCGCTCAGTGCCTGCAGGCGTGACAGTTCGGCGCTCAGCTTCTCGTCGGCTTCCTGACGGGCGGCGTCGATCACTTTACGCGCCTCTGCGGCGGCCTGATCTTCCGACAGGGTGATAATGTCATGCACATCCGACTGCACCGCGCTCACCAGCTTGCTGCCGGTATGGCGGTTGACCGCATTAAGCTGGCGGTTGAAGCTCTCAAACTCGACTTTTGCCGCCAGATTGGTGCCCTTGCGGTCAATCAGCATACGGACAGGCGTTGGCGGCAGGAAGCGGGTGAGCTGCAGATGCTTCGGTGCCTGGGCTTCCACCACGTAGACAAGTTCCACCAGCAGCGTACCGACCGGCAGCGCCTTATTCTTCAGCAGTGAAATGGCGCAGCTGCCGGTATCGCCGGAAAGGATCAGATCCAGACCGTTGCGGATGATCGGGTGCTCCCAGCTGACGTACTGGGCATCTTCACGCGACAGCGCCTGGTTGCGGTCAAAAGTGATGGTACAGCCATCTTCCGGCAGACCGGGGAAGTCCGGCACCAGCATATGGTCGCCGGGCGTCAGGACGATCAGATTATCGCTGCGATCTTCCTGATTGATGCCGACGATATCGAACAGGTTGAGCGCAAAGTTCACCAGTTCGATATGATTATCCTGTTCGGCAATCATATCCGCCAGCGCCTGGGCTTTTTCGCCGCCGTTGGAGTTCAGCTCCAGCAGGCGGTCACGCCCCTGCTCCAGCTGCGCCTTCAGCGCATCATGCTGTTTGCGGCACTGCCGGATAAACGGCTCCAGGCCTTCGCTGTCTTCCGGCGCGGCAAGGTACTCAATCAGCGAGGCGTAGACGCTGTCGTACACCGCACGCCCGGTCGGGCAGGTGTGCTCAAAGGCATCCAGCCCCTCGTGGTACCACTGCACCAGCACCGCCTGGGCGGTTTTTTCCAGGTAAGGAACGTGGATCTGAATATCGTGCGCCTGGCCAATACGGTCAAGACGGCCAATACGCTGTTCCAGCAGGTCCGGGTTGAACGGCAGGTCAAACATCACCATCTGGCTGGCGAACTGGAAGTTACGCCCTTCAGAACCGATCTCTGAGCACAGCAGAACCTGAGCGCCGTCCTCCTCTGAGGCAAACCATGCCGCAGCGCGATCGCGCTCAATGATCGACAGCCCCTCATGGAATACCGCGGCACGAATGCCTTCGCGCTCGCGCAGTACCTGCTCCAGCTGCAGGGCGGTGGTCGCTTTGGCGCAGATCACCAGCACCTTTTTGTCCCGGTTGCTGGTCAGAAAGCCCATCAGCCATTCGACGCGCGGGTCGAAGTTCCACCAGGTGCCGCTGTCGCCCTCAAACTCCTGATAGATCTGCTCCGGGTAGAGCATATCCTGGGCGCGTTCGTCGGCGCTTTTACGTGCGCCCATAATGCCGGACACTTTAATGGCCGTCTGGTACTGCGTCGGCAGCGGCAGGCGGATCTGGTGCAGTTCACGTTTCGGGAAGCCCTTCACGCCGTTACGGGTGTTACGGAACAGCACGCGGCTGGTGCCGTGACGGTCCATCAGCATGCCGATCAGCTCCTGACGTGCTGCCAGCTTGCCTTCGTGGTCGCTGTTGGCCGTTTGCAGCAGCGGCTCGATATCCTGCTCGCCCATCAGATCGTTAAGCAGGTTCAGCGCATCGTTGCCGATGGTTTTGTCGGCCAGCAGCATCGTCACCGCATCGGCAATCAGACGGAAGTGCTTTTGTTCTTCAACAAACTGGGCAAAGTCGTGGAAACGGCTGGCATCCAGCAGGCGCAGACGGGCAAAATGGCTCTCCATGCCCAGCTGTTCCGGGGTAGCGGTCAGCAGCAGGATGCCGGGAATTTGCCCGGCCAGCTGTTCGATAACCTGATATTCGCGGCTCGGCGCGTCTTCCGACCAGACGAGGTGATGCGCTTCATCCACCACCATTAAATCCCACTCGGCATCGGCCAGTTTAGCCAGGCGCTGTTTATTGCGGCGGACAAAGTCCAGCGAACAGATAATCATCTGTTCGGTATCAAACGGGTTGTCGCTGTCAAGCTGTGCCTGTGCATAACGGTCGTCATCAAACAGCGCAAAGCGCAGATTAAAGCGGCGCAGCATTTCTACCAACCACTGGTGCTGCAACGTTTCCGGCACCACGATCAGCACGCGCTCGGCGCGACCGGCCAGCAGCTGCTGATGAATGATCATCCCCGCTTCAATGGTTTTACCCAGGCCCACCTCATCCGCCAGCAGCACGCGCGGAGCGTGGCGGCGGCCGACATCGTGGGCGATATGCAGCTGGTGAGGGATCAGGCTGGTGCGCATACCGCGCAGGCCGCTGGTCGCCAGGCGGTACTGCTCGCTTTGATACTTGCGCGCGCGGAAGCGCAGCGCGAAGCGGTCCATGCGGTCCAGCTGCCCGGCGAACAGGCGGTCCTGAGGTTTGCCGAATACCAGTTTACTGTCGAGCATCACTTCGCGCAGCACCACGCCGGTTTCAGCGGTGTCCAGCCGGGTACCGATATAACTGACCACGCCGTTGGCAGTGGTGACCTCGTCAACGTTCAGCTGCCAGCCTTCATGGCTGGTGATGGTGTCACCGGGATTAAACACCACGCGGGTGATGGGAGAATCATTTCTGGCATAAAGACGGTTTTCGCCCGTAGCAGGGAACAGCAGGGTGACCATGCGCGTATCAACGGCAACCACGGTTCCCAGTCCCAGTTCGCTTTCCGTATCGCTTATCCAGCGTTGACCAAGTGTAAAAGGCATAAATATTCGGCTCGATTCTCGTCTAGTGTTTCAGGCAATAGCACTGCTGCCGGGCAACTGGCCTGGCAGTGGATAATGGGTGATACCAACACGGCAGCAGCTTCAGGTATGAGGGTGTTAATACACAGGCAGCCCCGTATGGTACTGGAAGGCTGCCCGTTCGTCACCTGTCAAAACAGCCCTAACTGCCCGGTGACCAGGGTAGCGAAATCATCCTGCATAAAAGGCAGGATCCCGTCTGCCACCGGCTGCAGCTGGCGTGTCAGATAATGATCGTAGTCCAGCGGGGTGATACGCGCCTCCAGCGGTTCCGGGCCTGAGGTGGCGATCACATAACGGATCTTGCCGCCGTTCTGATACTGCAGCGGTCGGCCCAGCTTCTGATTCTGCTCATCGGCAATGCGCGCGGCGCGCACATGCGGTGGGACATTGCGCTGATAGTCGTCCAGCGGCCGGCGCAGACGTTTGCGGTAGACCAGCTGTTCATCCAGCTCGCCATTCAACAGCTGACGCACGGTTTCCCGGATGTAATCCTGGTAGGGTTGTCCGGTGAAAATTTTCAGGTACAGCGCCTGCTGGAATTTTTGCGCCAGCGGCGTCCAGTCGGTACGCACCGTTTCCAGCCCTTTAAACACCATGCGCTGGGCGTCGCCGCTGCCGGTTAACCCGGCATAGCGTTTCTTGCTGCCCTGCTCGGCCCCGCGGATGGTGGGCATCAGGAAGCGGCTGAAGTGGGTTTCGTACTCCAGCTCCAGCGCACTCTGCAGGCCATATTCGCTTTGCAGATGCTGCTGCCACCACTGATTGACCTTCGCCACCAGCCGCTGGCCAATGTGTTCTGCCGCCGCTTCATCATGTGCCGACTTCAGCCAGACAAAGGTCGAATCGGTATCGCCATAAATCACGTCGTAGCCTTCGGCCTCAATCAGTTCGCGCGTTTGCAGCATGATGTCGTGGCCGCGCAGGGTGATTGATGAAGCCAGGCGCGGGTCGAAGAATCGGCAGGCGCTGGTTCCCAGCACGCCGTAAAAGGCGTTCATGATGATTTTCAGCGCCTGTGACAGCGGTTTATTTCCCTGTTTTTTGGCGGCTTCACGGCCCAGCCAGATGTGACTGACGATCCCGGGCAGGCAGTGGGTGGTGCGTGAGAAGCGAGCGTCGAGGTAGCCGCTGACGGAATCTGCCTCTTGCGGGTGCGCCATCCCCTCCACCAGGCCGACCGGATCGATCAGGAAGCTGCGGATAATTGACGGGTACAGGCTTTTATAGTCCAGTACCAGCACCGAGTCATACAGGCCGGGGCGTGAGTCCATCACGTAGCCGCCGGGGCTGGCCTGAGGCGCGACATCGCCGAGATTGGGTGCGACAAACCCGGCGCGGTGCATACGCGGTAAATAGAGATGACTAAACGCCGCCACCGAACCGCCGTGACGATCGACCGCCAGGCCGTTGACCGCGGCGCGTTCCAGCAGGAACGGCATCAGTTCGGTATGCTGGAAAATGCGCGTGACCAGCTCACAGTCTTTCAGGTTGTAGTGAGCCAGCGCCGGTTTATCTTCGGCAAAACGCTGGTCGATCTCCTCCATACGCTGCCAGGGGTTATTGATCGCCTTGCCTTCGCCCAGCAGCTGGCGCGATACCGCTTCCAGACTGAACGAGTCAAAATGCCAGAAGGCGGATTTGAGCGCCTCAATGCCGTCGATGATCAGGCGACCGCTGGCCTGGGCGAAGAACACGCCGGGCTTAAAGCCGTGCTCGCGCCATTCCAGCCTGGCGTTGTCGCCGCGCCCCAACATAAGCGGGATGCCGTAGCGGTCGGCATGTTTTTGCAATACGCGCAGATCAAACTGCACTACGTTCCAGCCAATCAGCACGTCGGGATCATGTCGGGCAAACCACGCATTGAGCTTTTCCAGCAGTTGCGGACGGCTGGCGACATACTCAAGGTGAAAGTCGAGCTGGCTGGCATCGCCATTTTCCGGCCCGAGCATATAGACGTCTCGCTGGCCGCAGCCCTCAAGGCCGATGCAGTACAGCTCACCGTGGCGGGTGGTTTCAATATCCAGCGACACCCATTGCAGCGGCGGGCGATAGTCAGGATGCGGTTTTAGCCGGGCATTCACCAGACGATCCCCGGCGGGTTGGCCGCTAAACCACACCGCGGCGGTGATAAAGCGCTCCATCAGGAAACGATCCGGCGGGCGCACGTCGGCTTCATACAGCGTGATGCCGTTTACGCGCAGCCGTTTTTCCAGCTGCTGTAACTGGCGATGCTGTTTACAGTACAGGCCAACCACCGGGCGCTGATGAAAGTCTTTTAGCTCCAGTGCGGCAAAGCGCCAGTGGCGATCCCCCGCCAGCAGCCTGCTGGCCGCCTCCTGCTGAACGGCCGGGATAAACGCCACGGATTCCTGTGGCGGCAGTACCACCTGCTGCGGGCCGCTGTCGGTGGCCAGCCACAGCACCACTTCACTTCCGGCCGGGGTATCCCGCCAGTGGCGGGTTAACAAGAATCCTGCACGTGCGTCGTTCACTCAACCTCCTCAGGCGGTTATCAGTTAATAATAGCATGTTTATTTATACAGTATTTATTAACATGTCGACAGCGGCTGCGCGGCCGCCGCCCCGCAGATCAAAATCAGCGCTTGACGCTTTCCGGCGTCCCCTGGACAATCCACCGGTCTGTTAATCAGTTTGGAACAATATGGAAGCCTGGCTGCAACATTTAATTACTCAATCGCTGGCATGGTCGCTGTTCGCTATCGGACTGGTGACTTTCCTGGAATCACTGGCGCTGGTCGGGCTGCTGCTGCCGGGTACGGTGATGATGGCATCATTCGGCGCGCTGATCGGCAGCGGGCAGATTGGCCTTTATCCCGCGTGGGCGGTGGGGACCATCGGCTGTTTGCTGGGGGACGGGATCTCTTATCTGATCGGCTGGCAGTTCAAGGGGCCGTTACACCGCTGGTCGTTTATCCAAAAACACCACAAGCTGATGGATAAAACCGAGCATGCGCTGCACCAGCACAGCATGTTTACCATCATCGTTGGCCGCTTTGTTGGCCCAACGCGGCCGCTGATCCCGCTGGTGGCGGGGATGCTGGAGCTGCCGGTAAGCAAGTTTATTCCGCCTAATATCATTGGCTGTATTCTGTGGCCACCGCTCTACCTGCTGCCCGGCATCCTTGCCGGGGTGGCAATCGACGTGCCGAAAGATGCCAGCAGCGGCATGTTTAAATGGCTGTTGTTGGCGGTGGCGCTGCTGGTGTGGCTGGGCTGCTGGCTGGGCTGGCGCTGGCTGCGTGCCGGTAAGCAGAATGACTGGGCGACGCCTTACCTGCCTGCATCGCGGCTTCGCTGGCTGGCGCCGCTGATGCTGCTGCTGGCCGTGGCAAGTTTTACCGCCATCCAGTTCCATCCAATGATGCCGGTATTTCGTCACCTGTTATGGCAAGTGTTCTTTTAACGCGATCCCCAGTACCGCCGCCTCCGGCACCGCACCGCACTGCAAGCGTGCGGTGCTGCCATCCCAGTAGAGCCGACCGTCAACAATCAGCAGGCTGCGCGCGGCGATACGCGCCGCATCCTCTATGCTGTGCGACACCATTAACAGGGTGATATCGCGTTCGCCACAAACCTCATCCACCAGTTGCAGCATCTCCTGGCGTAGCGCCGGGTCAAGGGCGGAAAAGGGTTCGTCCAGCAGCAGGATCGGCTGCTGACGCACCAGGCAGCGGGCAAGGGCAGCACGCTGACGCTGGCCGCCGGAAAGCTGATGCGGCAGGCGTGACAGCTGTTCTGTCAGTCCGACGCGCTGCGCGATGTCCTGCAACTGATGTTTCTGCTGGTGGTTGAGCTTCAGTCCCGGATGCAGTCCCAGGCCGATATTTTGCGCCACCGTCAGATGGGGGAACAGGTTGTTTTCCTGGAACAGCATTGAAACCGGACGCTGCGCCGGAGCAGTGGCGCGGTGATCGCCGCCGTTAAGCCACAAATCGCCGCTCTTCGCCGCAAGAAACCCGGCAATCAGGCTTAGCAGCGTGCTCTTGCCCGCGCCGCTCGGCCCGAGGATCGCCAGCCGTTCTCCAGCCCGGGCGCTGAAGGTAAAGCGCATCGGCAGAAGGTGATACAGATAGGTCAGATTAGTCAGGCTTAACATGGCGCCCCGGCAGTTTTTCAATCAGGGTAAAGAGCAGCAGGCATAGCAGCAACAGCAGCAGTGCGGTTACCGCGCCGTCGCTGCTGCGATAGGATCCAATCTGCTGATACAGGTAGAAAGGCAGCGTGCGGAAGTTCTCGTTACCGAACAGCGCCACCGCGCCAAAATCCCCCATCGACAGCACGCAGGCAAAGGCCAGCGCCTGGGCCAGCGGGCGCTGCAACGCACGTAGCTCAATCAGCCGCAGACGGTTCCAGCCGCGAATATCCAGCGACAGGCACAGGCGGTTGTAGCGTTCGGCAATATCGCGCAGCGGGTTTTCCAGCACCTTCATCGCATAGGGGATGGCCATCAGCGCATTGGTAAAGGCGACGATGCCGTCCGCTGATTCGGGCAGCCCGACGGTCTGATTCAGCAGCAGGAAAAAGCCGGTCGCCAGCACAATACCCGGCATGGCAAGGATCAGCATGCCGCTCAGTTCCAGCGTCTGCCCCCAGCGCGGGCGCTGATCCAGCCGCAGTTCGCGGCTGCTCCACAGTAGCATCATCGTCAGCAGCACGCACAGGGCGCCGGCGGCAAGGGCAATGCGCAGCGATGTCAGCATCGCCTGCCACAGCGCCGGCTGCTGCAGCACGCCGCTCAGGCTGCGGTTAAGGCCATCGGCCACTACCGCCAGCAGCGGCGGCAGGATCAGCAGCAGGGCGGCGGCGATAACCACTGCGTCCAGCACGCGTGCGCCCCGGCTATCCTCGGGATTGCGCCAGTCACTGAGGCCGTTGCTGCCCGCCGGGATGGCTTTACTCAGGCGCTGGCTCAAGGTCACCAGCGCCAGGCAGCACAGCATCTGTAACAGCGCCAGCAGCGCGGCACGCCCCGGATCGTAGTCAAAGCTCAGTGCCTGGAAGATCGCCAGCTCGATGGTGGTAGCCTGCGGACCGCCGCCAAGCGACAGCACGGTGGCAAAGCTGGCAAAGCACAGCATAAAGATCAGAGCGGCAGCGGGCAGGATCTGCCGCCGCAGCCACGGCCATTCGACAATGCGAAAATGCCACCAGCCGCTTAATCCCAGCTGTGCGGCGAGCTGACGCTGTTCCGTGGGGATCTGTTCCAGCGCCTGCAGCAGCAGGCGGCCAGCCAGCGGCAGATTGAAAAAGACGTGCGCCAGCAGGATGCCCTGCAGGCCGTACGGCGTAAAGGCGTAGTCAATACCGAGCAGGGCGCAGAACTGTGCCAGCCAGCCGCTGCGTCCATAAACGCTCAGGATGCCAAATACCGCCACCAGCACCGGCAGCACCAGGGTCATCGCACACAGGCGTAGCAGAGCAGTACGCCCGGGAAAGCGGCGACGGTACAGGGCGCGAGCCAGCGGAATGGCCGGCAGCACCGACAGCGCGGCCGACAGCAGCGCCTGCCACAGGGAGAAACGCAGAACGTGCCACAGATAGCCGTCCTGCCAGACGCCGCGCCAGTCGGTGGCCGGCGCGTTTTGCCACAGGGCAAAAAACGTCAGCACGGCAACGCTGGTCAGAAGCCATGCGGCGAGGGCGCCAGGCAGCAGCCAGCCGGGGATCAGCGGCTGACGGCGCGTTGCCATTCACCGATCCACTGGCTGCGTTGGCGCGCCACGTCTTGCGGGCCGTACTGTAACGTGGTTTTCGGCACCGTCAGGGCAGCGAAACCCTCAGGCAGAGGGGTTTTCATCGCCGGGTACATCCAGTTGCCGCTGGCCATGTGCTGCTGGAAGGGCTGGCTCAGTACAAACTGCATAAACTGCTGCGCCAGCTGTGGTTGTTGGCTGGCCTTCAGCTGACCGACCACCTCAACCTGTAGGTAATGGCCTTCGCTAAAATCAGCCGCCGCGTAGCGATCCTTTTTTTCTTCAATCAGGTGATAAGCCGGCGAGGAGCTGTAGCTCAGCACCATATCGCTTTCCCCTTTCAGGAACAGGCCGTAGGCTTCGCTCCAGCCTTTGGTGACGGTGACGGTTTTTTTGCTCAACTGCTGCCAGGCCTGCTGACTGTTATCGCCGTACACTTTCTGCATCCACAGCAGCAGCCCCAGCCCCGGCGTGCTGGTGCGCGGATCTTCGTAGATCACTTTTAACGGGCGGTCGCTTTCCACCAGCTCCTTCAGGCTTTTCGGCGGATTCGGCAGTTTGCTTTTGTCATAAACAAAGGCAAACCAGCCGTAGTCATAAGGAATAAAGGTGCGGTTGTGCCAGCCGCCGGGGACGGTGCTGGCGGCCGTATCGACGTTGGACGGGGCAAACAGCCCGGTCTTTTCTGCGGCGTCCAGCAGGTTATTGTCCAGCCCCAGAACCACATCGGCCTTGCTGTTTTTGCCTTCCATGCGCAGGCGGTTGAGCAGCGAGACGCCATCTTCCAGCGCCACGAATTTCAGCTCGCAGTTGCACCGGGCTTCGAACGCTTTTTTGACCGCCGGGCCAGGGCCCCAGTCGGCCGCGAAGGAGTCGTAGGTATAGACGGTTAACGTATCTTTCGCCGCCAGGCAGGGCAGGGAGAACAGCGCCAGCAGAGGTAACCAATTTTTTAACACTTTGCGTTCCTTAAATGGGAGATGCGCAAAGGATCTGAGTGAGCAACACTCTCAAATCCCTACGCCGGTATTATCCGGGTCAGGTTCGACGGGTTTTTCTCAGCGGAAAACGTGCTGCGCGCCATTGATCCGGCGTCGGTCAATGCTCGCAATCCCCACATACTTCTTTGTATGCTGCGGTTGCTGCGCGCCGGCTTTCACCGGCTGAATGGCTGCTCGCGGCGTTTCGACCTGCTGCTCGCCATCAATCCGGCATCAATACCCGGGTTTTCCGCACCCCGTTGAGAACGGCTTATTCTAGTGGTTTCGTCGTTGCGGCGAAAGTCTCATCATCAGGCGGGGCAAACCAGGCAGATTTAAAATCGAACCAGCCGAGGGTATTCATGCGTACGCCGCGCATACTGCGCTGGCCGTGCAGCAGCAGCCAGTGGTGGAACAGCGGGTGCAGATAGTGACTGTCAATCAGCTGTTTGCACCAGTCTGCCAGCGGCAGCCGCTGCTCGCGCCACTGGCGCGCCGTCTCATGCCAGTCGATGGGGACACAGTGGTGGAGCAGCGGCATTTCATACAGCATGGAGAACAGGGAAAACTCCAGCGGCAGCGTGAAGTTGGCGCTGCCGAGCCACAGATCGCTCTGCGCCTCGCCGCGATGCCAGCGCTCATAGTCGATCTCCTGGGTTATCAGTTCGACGCCGTGCGCGGCGAGGATCGGGCCAAGCGCGTTAGCAATGCCCTGGTGTTCAATATGGTCACTGTACCAGGTGATGGTCAGCGACATCAGACCAGCCGGTTTTTCCGCCGTCGCCATATGGCGGCGATGATGCCAGCGTGGCAGCAGGCCGTAAGCGGGGAACCAGTAGCGCTGGTAGGCAATCCCGCTGTGATTCAGCAGGGCGATGGGATTGAAAATGGTACTGATCCAGCGCCGTAGCTGCTCGTTGCGCCCCTGTGCTGAACGCTGGTCGAACAGCAGAAAGTAGCAGCCCTCTTCCAGACGGCTCTCTTCTGATTTCTCATCGCTGTTTTCGCTATGCAGCTTGACGCCGGAATAGACCAGCTCGTCGCTGATCTCCGGCAGCACCCAGATGTTGACTTCGTCTATCAGCGCCCGATAGCCGAAATAATCATCAAAGGCAGCAATGCGTAGCTGGCTGTGCTGGTTGCGCTCCACCGCGTAGGCCCCGGTTCCCAGCGGCTGACGTGAGAAGTTACGCAGTGATGGCCACTCCTTCGGCAGGATCATCGCGCTTACGCTGGCCAGTAGCCAGGGCAGCCAGCCGTCGGGATGGCTCAGATGAATATCCAGCGTCCACGGTGTGGGGCACTCGATGCGCGTCAAATGGCTGAACAGCGGCTGGGGCGTTAGCCGTTGCAGCGTGGTGATGACATCCTCGATCTCCAGTTCACGCCCGTGGTGAAAATGGATGGCCGGACGAACAAAGAAGCGCCAGTGTAACGGGCTAATCTGCTGCCAGTGATGGGCGATGTCCGGCTCGACTTCCCCATTTTCCTCATTTATCCGTGCCAGACCGTTGAAGATCTGCCGTGCCAGATGGGTTTCCGAACGCCTGAGCGGCGTGCCGGGCAGTAGATTGAGCAGCGGGCGGTAATACAGCACGCGCAGAATATGCTTGCCCTGGCGAAAGCTGCGGCCCAGATGGGAAAGCAGCATCTGGCGCACGCGCCCCTTGTCCCCTACCATCTGCACCAGCAGGTCGATATGGTCGCGATCGAGCAGTTCTTGCGCCCGCTGCTGTTGCAGGGCCAGCCCGCTGTAATGGAAAGTCAGGGCGGAACGTTTGCCGCGCCCGGCTTCGGCCTGCCATGCCAGCCATCCCTGCTGCTGCATGGCGTTGAGCAAATTACGCATATGGCGACGTGAACAACTGAGCTGCACCGCCAAATCACTGAGCGTGGTTTCCTGCGGCTGGCCTTCGCAGCACTGCCAGAGCCGGATAAACTGCTGCTGCAAACGCTTCGATGGCATAAAAGGGGAACCCCAAGTTGAAAGCTGTCTGTTTTTCTTGCCTGATATTATGGCGATAATAGCAGCAGATGGAAGAGCGGGAGGCATTCATTATCTGAATGGCGTTCTGGCATCTTACCCAAAAGCGATGGCTTGATAGGGTATTTCTGAGTATGGTGCTTTTCACCAGCCAGCTGGCATGCGTGTCGCTGGCTTTTTTCGTGGTTTTTCTTTTAAGCTATATGATGAACACCCCGATCAGTTGAGGCATCAGTCATGAAAGCGCTTTTGAGCCGTCGTCGTCGTATTCATCCGGTCTATCTGGCTTTTATGGCGGTTTCATTTATGGTCGGCATCGCCGGCGCATTGCAGTCTCCCACCCTGAGCCTGTTCCTCAGCCGCGAGGTAGGCGTACGACCATTCTGGATCGGGCTGTTTTATACGCTGAATGCGATAGCGGGAATTATCGTCAGCCTGCTACTGGCAAAGCGTTCAGATAATCAGGGCGACCGGCGCATGCTGATCCTGTTCTGCTGCGTGGTGGCCATTGCCAACGCGGTGCTGTTTGCCTTTAACCGCCATTATCTGACGCTGGTCATCGCCGGCGTGCTGCTATCGTCGATTGCCAGCGTGGCAATGCCGCAGATATTCGCCCTGGCGCGTGAATATGCCGACAGCTCGGCGCGTGAAGCGGTGATGTTCAGCTCGGTAATGCGTGCGCAGCTGTCGCTGGCATGGGTTATTGGCCCGCCACTTTCATTCGCCATTGCATTTAATTACGGTTTTACTACCATGTTCATGGTGGCAGCACTGCTGTTTTTAGTCTGCGTGGCGCTGATCTGGTTTGCGCTGCCGTCGGTGCCGCGTGCGGAGAACAGCGCTGCGGTGCCTCTTACCGATATCAGCGGCTGGAAGCATCGCGATGTGCGCATGCTGTTTATTGCATCGGTGTTTATGTGGACCTGCAATACCATGTATGTGATTGATATGCCTTTGTATATCAGCGGCGTGCTCGGGCTGCCTGATAAGCTGGCTGGCCTGCTGATGGGGACGGCGGCCGGGTTGGAGATCCCCGTGATGCTGCTGGCCGGGCATTATGTGAAACGTTTTGGTAAACGCCCGATGATGCTGCTGGCCGTGGGCTGCGGTGGGTTGTTTTATCTCGGGCTGGTGCTGTTTCATGGCCGCACCGCATTAATGCTGCTACAGCTGCTTAATGCGGGGTTTATCGGCATTATTGCCGGGATAGGTATGATCTGGTTTCAGGATCTGATGCCCGGCCGCCCGGGTTCTGCCACCACGCTGTTTACCAACAGCATTTCCACCGGGGTGATTCTGGCCGGGGTGCTGCAGGGCGTAATGGCGGAAACCTTCGGCCACCATGCGGTTTACTGGCTGGCATCGCTACTGGCGCTGATTTCATTCGCTTTATGCTGGCAGGTGAAGGAGGCGCGCCAGCCACAACCGGTGGCGCTCTCATAGCCAGTGGCAGCAAGGGGTCGGTGCGTGCGGCAATCTGCACGCACCGGTGCGGGGTTCAGCGCAGAAATGACCGCTGCTGCCGCTCATAGGCGCTGATATCAGCCTCATGCTGCAAGGTCAGGCCAATGGCATCCAGGCCATTAAGCAGACAGTGACGGCGGAAAGAATCGATAGCGAACGGGTAAACGTTATCGCCTGCCTGTACCTGCTGATTTTGCAGGTCGACGGTGAAGCTTACCCCCGGACGTGTCGCCACCAGCTGAAACAGTTCATCGACCTGCTGCTCGCTTAGCGTCACCAGTAACAGCTGATTATTGAAGGCGTTATTGGCAAAGATGTCCGCAAAACCAGAGCCGACGATCGCCTGAATACCGTAGTCGGTTAACGCCCAGGGCGCATGTTCACGCGATGAGCCGCAGCCAAAGTTTTCGCGCGTCAGCATGATGCTGGCAGCGCTGAACTCGGGTTTATTCAGCACGAAATCCGGGTTGGCAATCTGCCCTTCGGCATCGAGGTAGCGCCAGTCGTAGAACAGGTTGCGGCCAAAGCCGGTGCGCGTCACCATCTGCAAAAACTGCTTGGGGATAATCGCATCGGTATCGACGTTGGCGGCATCCAGCGGCACCACGATGCCGCTATGTTGAGTCAATTTTTTCGCCATAATGATTCCTTACGCCAGCTCGCGGATATCGGCAAAGTGACCGGCTACCGCTGCCGCTGCCGCCATCGCCGGACTGACCAGATGAGTAAGCCCGCCGCGCCCCTGGCGGCCTTCAAAGTTACGGTTGCTGGTTGACGCACAGCGTTCACCCGGCTGCAGGCGGTCATTATTCATCGCCAGGCACATTGAACAGCCCGGCAAACGCCATTCAAATCCGGCAGCAATAAAGATGCGATCCAGCCCTTCCGCTTCCGCCTGCGCCTTCACCGGGCCGGAACCTGGCACCACATAACCCTGTACGCCCTTGGCAATTTTTTGCCCTTTGACGATTGCTGCCGCCGCACGCAGATCTTCAATGCGCGAGTTGGTACAGGAACCGATAAACACCTTATCGATGGGGACGTCGGTCAGACGGATACCGGGCTTGAGCCCCATATAGGCCAGCGCTTTTTCCGCCGAGGCGCGCTCCAGCGGATCGCTGAAAGAGGCCGGATCGGGGATCGGATCGCTGACGGCGATCACCTGTCCGGGATGGGTTCCCCAGGTTACCTGGGGGGCAATGGCCGCAGCATCGATAATCACCACCTTGTCAAAGCGCGCGCCCTCATCGGTGTGCAGGGTGCGCCAGTAGTCGACCGCCTGCTGCCATTCGGCCTCTTTGGGGGCATAACGACGGCCTTTTACGTAGCTGAACGTGGTGTCGTCCGGGGCGATTAATCCGGCCTTAGCGCCCAGCTCAATCGCCATATTACACAGCGTCATGCGGCCTTCCATGCTCAGGGCTTCCACCGCCGCACCGCAGAATTCGACAACGTGACCGTTACCACCGCCGCTGCCGGTTTTGCCGATAATCGCCAGCGCAATATCTTTGGCGGTGATGCCCGCCGCCGTGTCACCACGCACTTCGATCTTCATGGTTTTGGCGCGTGACTGCTTCAGTGTCTGGGTAGCCAGAACGTGTTCCACTTCCGAGGTGCCGATGCCGAACGCCAGCGCCCCCAGAGCGCCGTGGGTGGATGTGTGGGAATCACCGCAGACGAGGGTCATGCCGGGCAGCGACAGCCCCTGTTCCGGCCCCATCACATGGACGATCCCCTGGAACGGGTGACTGAGGTCAAACAGCTGTACGCCAAAGGCTTCACAGTTTTTCACAAGCGTTGACATCTGGATGCGCGCCATTTCGCCGCTGGCGTTAATATCGCGCGACTGGGTAGACACGTTGTGATCCATGGTGGCAAAGGTTTTCGACGGCTGGCGCACCGCACGACCGTGGGCGCGCAGACCGTCAAAGGCCTGGGCAGAGGTCACTTCATGCACCAGGTGCCTGTCGATATAAATCAGCGGCGTTTCGCCGTGGGTTTCATGCACGACATGCGCATCAAACAGCTTCTCGTACAGTGTCTTCATCGTATTATGCTTCGCGAATAAATCGGGCAATCACGCTGCCCATTTCATCGGTGCCGATGGCCTTGCCGTTTCCGGCCAGGTCTCCGGTACGGTGACCCTCTTCCAGCGCCCGGTTGATCGCCCGCTCAATGGCGTCGGCCGCTGCGGCTGCATCCAGACTGTAGCGCAGCAGCAGCGCCAGCGACAGAATTTGCGCCACCGGGTTGGCGATGTTTTTACCGGCGATATCCGGTGCGGAGCCGCCTGCCGGTTCGAACAGGCCAAAGCCCTGCTCGTTAAGGCTGGCGGAAGGCAGCATGCCCATTGAACCGGTGATCATCGCGCATTCATCCGACAGGATATCGCCGAACAGATTCGAGCACAGCATCACGTCGAACTGCGATGGCGCTTTGATTAGCTGCATGGTGGCGTTGTCGATATACATATGGCTTAACGCAACATCCGGGTAATCCTGTGCCACCTCACTCACGATTTCACGCCAGAGAATGGAGGATTGCAGCACGTTGGCTTTGTCAATCGAGGTCACTTTGTGACGGCGTTTACGCGCTGATTCAAAGGCAATACGTGCAATGCGCTCGATTTCAAAGCGGTAATAGACTTCGGTATCAAAGGCGCGTTCATGCATCCCGCTGCCTTCGCGGCCCTTCGGCTGACCAAAGTAGATCCCGCCGGTCAGCTCGCGCACCACCAGAATATCGAAGCCGCGATCGGCAATATCCCGACGCAGCGGGCAAAAATCCTCCAGCCCCTGGTACAGGCTGGCCGGACGCAGGTTGCTGAACAGCTTAAAGTGTTTACGCAGCGGCAGCAGCGCGCCGCGTTCGGGCTGTTCTGCCGGGGGCAGATGTTCCCACTTTGGCCCGCCGACCGAGCCAAACAGGATGGCATCGGCCTGCTCACAGCCTTTTACCGTGCTGTCCGGCAGCGGCACGCCGTGACGGTCGATAGCAATACCGCCGACGTCGTATTCGCTGGTAGTGATACGCAGATCAAAGCGCTGGCGGATAGCGTCGAGCACCTTGCTGGCCTGAGCCATCACTTCCGGGCCGATGCCGTCACCGGGTAACACTGCAATATGGTAAGTACGGGACATGTTATACGGTTTCCTTGTGATCTTTGACCTGGGACTTACGCTGTAATTCCTGCTCAACCTGACGCGCGCGCCAGATGGTGTTCAGCGCGTTTACCATCGCTTTTGCCGAGGATTCGACGATATCGGTCGCCAGGCCGACGCCGTGGAATTTGCGGCCGTTGTACTGCACCACAATATCGACCTGGCCCAGCGCGTCTTTACCGTGGCCTTTGGCGGTCAACTGATAACTGATCAGCTCGGCGTTGAATTCAGTCATACGGTTTATTGCCTGATAAACCGCGTCGACCGGACCGTTTCCGGTAGCGGCTTCGGTTTTCTGTTGGTCGCCGCAGCACAGCTGCACGGTGGCGGTGGCAATGACGCTGGAGCCGGACTGCACGTTGAACGTATCCAGCCTGAAGTATTCCGGTTCTTCCGACTGTTGACTGATAAATGCCAGCGCCTCCAGATCGTAATCAAACACCTGGCCTTTTTTATCGGCCAGCGCCTTGAACGCGTCGTACAGCCTGTCCATGTTGTATTCGTCTTCGCCGTAGCCCATCTCTTCCATGCGGTGTTTCACGGCGGCGCGGCCGGAACGCGAGGTCAGGTTCAACTGTACCTGTTTCAGGCCGATCGATTCCGGCGTCAGGATCTCGTAGTTTTCGCGGTTTTTCAGTACGCCGTCCTGGTGAATACCGGAAGAGTGCGCAAATGCGTTGGATCCAATAATTGCCTTATGCGCCGGGATCGGCATATTGCAGATTTTGCTCACGGTCTGACAGGTGCGGTAGATTTCCTGGTGATGGATGCGCGTATGCACGTTCATCAGCTGACCACGAGTTTTGATCGCCATAATGGTCTCTTCCAGCGCGCAGTTACCGGCGCGTTCACCCAGTCCGTTCATTGCCCCTTCGATCTGACGCGCACCGGCATTCACCGCCGCCAGCGCATTACCGACGGCCATGCCCAGATCGTCGTGGGTATGCACCGACAGGATCGCTTTATCAATATTCGGCACGCGTGCGCGCAGCGCGCTGAAAATACTGGCGTATTCGTAAGGTAAGGTATAACCCACGGTATCGGGGATATTGATGGTGGTGGCACCGGCGTTAATCGCGGCTTCCACCACGCGGCACAGGTCGTCAATCGGGGTACGACCGCCGTCTTCGCAGGAGAACTCCACGTCGTCGGTGTAATTGCGTGCGCGCTTAATCATCTTCACGGCGCGTTCAATCACTTCCGGCAGGGTGCTGCGCAGTTTGGTGGCGATATGCATCGGTGAGGTCGCCAGGAAGGTGTGAATACGATAGGCATCCGCCACGCGCAGCGCTTCATAAGCCGCGTCGATATCCTTTTCCACACAGCGTGCCAGGCCACACACCCGGCTGCTCTTGATCTGGCGGGCAATGGTTTGTACCGATTCAAAATCCCCGGGGGAAGAGACCGGGAAACCGACCTCCATGACATCAACCCCCATCCGCTCCAGCGCCAGGGCAATCTGCAGCTTTTCTTTCACACTCAGACTGGCCTGTAATGCCTGCTCGCCATCGCGCAGAGTGGTATCAAAAATAATGACTTGTTGGCTCATTGAGTGGTTCCTTGTCGTCTGTATGTCGCCAGTTTCCGCGAGCATAAAAAAACCCGCGCATCGGCGCGGGTTTCTTAGTTTTGCAAGTCTGAATCAGTGATTGATTCCGCCCACAAGCCTGCCGCGCATTAAGAATGCGTTTAGTAGTAGGCCGAAAAGGCGGTTGAAACGAATCATTGGCTCAAACCTTATAAATTCAAAGTGGCAATATTGATACCTGATAAAGGCTGGGGCTGTCAACTCAATCTGCCCGCACAATGAATGTGCTGTGGAGAAAACCATAAGGAAATTATTCTGGTGACGGGCCAGGCAACAGCAGAATAGCGAAAAAGGGTTGCCCGGCAGATAAATGGCGGTGCCCGTCATCGCTATGATTTGCGGGGTTTTTTTCTTTATCCTAATGATTTAAATTGGTTTATTTTTTATGGCTGCGCTATTTGCCCTGCTGGCAGCGCTAAATTCCCTGGATGAATATTCCACCTTTAATCTGAAAGTTAGCATATAAATCCAGAAATAAGCGCTGATTAGAACGGCTGACCGTTCTTTAACCGTGATGAAGAATTTATAACAAAACGATTGCGCTGAAAAATAACGCTGTAGCAGTACATTCCGCTTTTATAACGCTTTATTCTTAGTGTTATTGCCGCTGGCTGGGGGATGAGGCAGAGCCTTAGCACCCTTTTTCCGCGCCCGCACCAGGGTTTGCCGTTTGCCTGTCAACTTTTCTACGGTTATGGTATTTGCCATAACCTCAACACTGGGGCTTCGCCCCGTACCCAGATTGCGGAAATGATTTCCAAAATCTCAGCATAAACAGGTTTTGACCTTGTCCGTCGCCGGTAGAAAGCGCATGAATGCCGTCAGCGACCGACAAATCAGCACCTTAAAGCCTGGAGGCAAAAATGGAGATGTTGTCAGGAGCCGAGATGGTGGTCCGATCGTTAATCGATCAGGGCGTAAAACATGTATTCGGCTACCCCGGCGGAGCGGTTCTTGATATTTATGACGCTCTGCAAACCGTTGGCGGCGTTGATCATATCCTGGTGCGCCACGAGCAGGGCGCGGTGCATATGGCAGATGGCTATGCCCGTGCCACCGGCGATGTCGGCGTGGTGCTGGTCACCTCCGGCCCCGGTGCGACCAATGCGATTACCGGAATCGCTACCGCGTATATGGATTCAATTCCTATGGTGGTGTTGTCTGGCCAGGTGATGTCCTCGCTGATTGGTTACGATGCCTTCCAGGAGTGCGATATGGTGGGGATCTCGCGCCCGGTGGTTAAACACAGCTTTATGGTGAAACGGGTAGAAGATATCCCCACCGTGATGAAGAAAGCGTTCTGGCTGGCCGCCAGCGGCCGTCCCGGGCCGGTGGTGGTCGATTTGCCAAAAGATATGATGAATCCGGCGAATAAGCTGCCGTACGTTTGGCCGGATGAAGTCAGTATGCGCTCCTATAACCCGACGACGCAGGGACATAAAGGCCAAATCAAGCGCGCGTTGCAGACCTTGCTGGCAGCGAAAAACCCGGTGATTTATGCCGGAGGCGGGGTGATCAATGCCGCCTGTCATGACGAGCTGCGCCAGCTGGCGGAAATGCTGAATGTGCCGGTCACCACTTCCCTGATGGGGCTGGGGGCGTTCCCCGGCACCCACCGCCAGTGCGTAGGCATGCTGGGAATGCACGGCACCTATGAAGCCAACATGACCATGCATCACTCCGACGTTATCTTTGCCGTTGGCGTGCGTTTTGACGACCGTACCACCAATAATCTGGCCAAGTATTGCCCGAACGCCACCGTGCTGCATATCGATATTGATCCGACGTCGATTTCGAAAACCATCGCTGCGGATGTGCCGATCGTGGGTGATGCCAGACAGGTTCTGCAACAGATGCTGGAACTGCTGGCGCAGAATGAAGCCCGGCAAGACTTTGACGCGCTGCGCGACTGGTGGCAGAGCATCGAACAGTGGCGCTCACGTCAGTGCCTGGCGTTCGATCGCTGCAGCGACAAGATCAAACCCCAAGCGGTTATCGAAACCATTTGCCGCCTGACGCATGGCGACGCCTATGTCACCTCCGATGTCGGACAGCATCAGATGTTCGCCGCGCTCTACTATTCGTTTGACAAACCACGCCGCTGGATCAACTCGGGCGGTCTTGGCACCATGGGCTTCGGCCTGCCGGCGGCCCTCGGGGTGAAACTGGCTTTGCCCGAAGAAACGGTGGTGTGCGTAACCGGAGACGGCAGTATTCAGATGAATATTCAGGAGCTGTCCACCGCGTTGCAGTACGGCATTCCGGTACTGGTGCTGAACCTGAATAACCGGGTGCTGGGCATGGTTAAGCAGTGGCAGGACATGATTTACTCCGGTCGCCACTCGCAATCTTATATGGAATCGCTGCCTGATTTTGTGCGCCTGGCGGAAGCTTACGGTCATGTGGGGATCTCAGTGACCCGTCCCGACGAGCTGGAGTCAAAACTGGCGCAGGCGCTGGAACAGTTAGCGAATAATCGCCTGGTGTTTGTCGATGTTAACGTTGATGGCAGCGAACACGTCTACCCGATGCATATTCGCGGTGGCGGCATGGACGAAATGTGGCTGAGCAAAACGGAGAGGACTTAATTATGCGTCGTGTATTATCGGTTCTGCTGGAAAATGAATCCGGCGCATTATCCCGCGTGGTGGGGCTGTTTTCCCAGCGCGGCTACAACATTGAAAGCCTGACCGTGGCACCAACGGACGATCCAACATTGTCACGCATGACCATCCAGACCGTGGGTGACGAGAAGGTGATTGAGCAGATTGAGAAGCAGCTGCATAAGCTGGTGGATGTGCTGCGCGTTAGCGAGCTTGGCCAGGGCGCTTACGTCGAGCGCGAAATCATGCTGGTGAAGATTCAGGCCAGTGGTTATGGCCGTGAAGAGGTGAAACGCAGCGCGGAAATTTTCCGTGGACAGATCGTCGACGTCACGCCATCGCTTTATACGGTTCAGCTGGCTGGCACCAGCGAAAAACTGGACGCATTCCTTAATACCGTGCGTGAAGTAGCGGAGATCGTTGAAGTGGCGAGATCTGGCCTCGTTGGCGTTGCGCGCGGCGATCGTATCATGCGTTAATTTCCTGTAGTGATTGTCAGGATTGTCAGCTAACCCGGCGTAATGTCGGGTTTTTTTATTTTTACAATAAAGCCGGGATTGCTGAACGAAAGCGGTTGCTCGCCACACTTTTCTGCGGTTAGATGTTACGAATTCTAATCCATAGAAAAGTATGGGGTTATTGTGAAACTGGATGAAATTGCGCGCCTTGCAGGGGTTTCGCGAACCACGGCCAGCTATGTCATTAATGGCAAAGCCAGGCAGTATCGCGTCAGTGATAAAACCGTCGAGAAGGTCATGGCGGTGGTGCGCGAGCACAACTACCACCCTAACGCCGTAGCAGCAGGATTGCGCGCTGGCCGCACGCGTTCTATAGGACTGGTTATTCCCGACCTGGAGAATACCAGCTACACGCGAATTGCGAATTATCTTGAACGGCAGGCGCGTCAGCGTGGTTATCAATTGCTGATCGCCTGTTCAGAGGATCAGCCCGATAATGAAATGCGCTGCGTGGAGCACCTGCTGCAACGCCAAGTAGATGCCATTATCGTTTCCACATCATTACCGCCAGAACATCCGTTCTATCAGCGCTGGATTAACGACCCGCTGCCAATTATCGCGCTCGATCGCGCGTTGGATCGTGAACATTTTACCAGCGTGGTCGGTGCGGACCAGGAAGACGCGCAGGCGCTGGCCGCAGAACTGCGCAAGCTGCCGGCGAAGTCCGTGCTGTTTATGGGCGCGCTGCCGGAGCTGTCCGTCAGTTTTCTGCGGGAGCTGGGTTTTCGCGATGCCTGGAAAGGTGATGAACGTCAGCCGGACTTTATTTACGCTAACAGCTTTGAGCGCAGTGCGGCAGCGGCGCTATTCGAAAACTATCTCGCTACGCATGATATGCCGGAAGCGCTGTTTACCACCTCCTTCGGGCTGCTGCAGGGGGTAATGGATGTTACACTGCGCCGCGAAGGGCGCTTGCCGCAGAATCTGGCGATTGCCACTTTTGGCGATCATGAGTTGCTTGATTTCCTGGAATGCCCGGTGCTGTCGGTCGGGCAGAAGCATCGCGATGTGGCAGAACGTGTGCTTGAGCTGGTGCTGGCCAGCCTTGACGAACCGCGTAAGCCCAAGGTAGGGCTGACGCGTATTCGCCGTAACCTTTACCGGCGCGGTCGTTTAAATCGTAAAACAAATTAAATATTTTGGCGGCGTAAGCTGCCCGTTACTTTTCCGGCATTGTTTAATTTACGCGCTTCACCACGCCCGGTGAAGGTTAAAGTCATTAAATCTGCATGCTGACTTTGCGCGTAAATAAAAGTAAAAAAAAGAATTCACCGCAGCATCTCATTATAATTGCTGGCTTTAGTATATATTCTGCCAGCACGCCTGCTGACGCGCCGTGAAAATATTAAGAACTTGCTTAAAATGTTGTCCTGCCCGCAAAGCGTACAGCTTATTTTCTGCCGGTGATAACTGGTATATTTTTGAGCAGTCGTACGGTGCGTGGAAAATTCCTGACATTATTCATCAGCTTATTTTGAAATTGATGTTATTGCGTCGGGTTTTTAACTTGCATGAGTTTTATTTCGCGCAGAAATATTACGAATCGACCGATACTGCGGCTTGACAATGTTTTCCTCCGCTCCGTACACTCTTTTGTGGGAAAATGTGGAGTAAAGTGGTGAAATCGGGTGGATGATGAGTGAGGCTGGCATGTTCCGTGGGGCAACGTTAGTCAATCTCGACGGTAAAGGCCGGCTTGCCGTGCCAACGCGCTATCGCGACATGCTGATCGAGGGATCTCAGGGGCAAATGGTGTGCACCATTGACCTGCATCAACCTTGCCTGCTGCTTTATCCCCTCCCGGAATGGGAAATCATTGAACAAAAGCTGTCTCGCCTGTCCAGCATGAACCCTGCCGAGCGCCGTGTACAACGACTGCTGTTGGGGCATGCCAGTGAATGCCAGATGGATAATGCAGGTCGCATACTGCTGGCGAGTACGCTGCGTCAACATGCGAGCCTGAGCAAAGAAGTGATGCTGGTTGGGCAGTTTAATAAATTTGAACTGTGGGATGAACAGACCTGGTATCAACAAGTCAAGGAAGATATAGACGCGGAACAGTCTTCTCAGCAGCCGCTGTCTGAGCGGTTACAGGATTTGTCATTATAACTATGCAGGATACTTATAAACATACCACGGTGTTGTTAGACGAGGCGGTAAACGCTCTCAATATCAAGCCTGACGGCATCTACATTGATGGCACCTTTGGGCGCGGGGGGCATTCGCGCCTGATCCTTTCTCAGCTTGGCGAGCACGGTCGTCTGTACGCCATTGACCGCGATCCCCAGGCCATTGCTGCTGCCGCTGACATTACCGACCCGCGTTTCACCATTATTCATGGCCCGTTTTCCGCGTTGGCAGAATACGCCGAACAACGCGGGCTGACGGGTAAAATTGACGGCATTCTGCTGGATCTTGGCGTTTCTTCCCCGCAGCTGGATGACGCCGAACGCGGCTTTTCCTTTATGCGTGACGGACCGCTGGATATGCGTATGGATCCTACGCGCGGCCAATCGGCGGCGGAATGGCTGCTGAAAGCGGAAGAGAGCGATATCACTTTTGTGCTGAAGACCTTCGGTGAAGAACGTTTTGCCAGGCGCATTGCGCGCGCCATCGTAGAGCGCAATCGCCAGCAGCCGATGACGCGTACCAAAGAACTGGCTGATGTGATCTACGCCGCCACCCCGGTCAAAGACAAATTCAAACATCCGGCAACGCGCAGCTTCCAGGCGATTCGCATCTGGGTTAACAGCGAGCTGGAAGAGATTGAACAGGCGCTGAAAGGGGCGCTTAGCGCGCTGGCGGCTGGCGGCCGCCTGTCCATCATCAGTTTCCATTCCTTGGAAGATCGTATCGTGAAGCGTTTTATGCGCGAGCAAAGCCGCGGACCGCAGGTTCCACACGGTTTGCCGATGACGGAAGCGCAGCTCAGTAGTCTGGGTGGGCGTCAGCTCAAAGCGCTGGGGAAAATGATGCCTGGCGAAAGCGAAGTCGCTGATAACCCGCGCGCGCGCAGTTCCGTGCTGCGCATCGCAGAGCGTACCGCCTGATGATCGGCAACGAACGTCATAGCTTACCGGGGGTAATCGGCGGAGACCTGATACGCCATGGCAAGATCCCCGTTGTTCTGTTCATCGCGGTGCTGATTTCTGCCCTGTTTGTTGTGACTACCGCGCATAAAACGCGGTTGCTCACCGCCCAGCGCGAGCAGCTGGTGCTGGAACGCGATGCGCTGGATATTGAATGGCGCAACCTGATCCTTGAAGAGAATGCCCTCGGCGATCACAGCCGGGTTGAGCGTATCGCCACGGAGAAAATACAGATGCAGCATGTTGATCCTTCGCAGGAAAATATTGTGGTTCACAACTAAGGACATACGGACTGGATGAGAACCGCAAAAAAAACGCCGAAGCAGAAAGCGAAACGCATGGAAGATCAGGCCAGCTTTGTCAGCTGGCGTTTTGCGTTGCTGTGTGGCTGCATTTTTCTCGCACTGGTCGGCTTGCTGCTGCGGGTAGCGTATTTACAGGTGATCAATCCTGACCGGCTGGTGCGTGAAGGCGACATGCGTTCACTGCGCGTGCAGGCGATCCCCACATCGCGCGGTATGATCAGCGATCGCGCGGGCCGCCCGCTGGCGGTCAGCGTGCCGGTGAATGCCATCTGGGCCGATCCGAAAGAGCTGCACGACAAGGGCGGGATTACGCCAGACAGCCGCTGGAAAGCGCTGTCAGACGCGCTCTCGATCCCGCTCGACCAGCTGGCGGCGCGGGTCAACGCCAATCCCAACGGTCGCTTCGTCTATCTGGCGCGCCAGGTCAACCCGGCAATTGGTGACTACATCAAGAAGTTGAAACTGCCGGGCATCTTTCTGCGCGAGGAATCACGCCGCTATTATCCCGCCGGGCAGGTCACGTCTCATCTGATCGGCTTTACCAACATTGACGGGCAGGGCATTGAAGGCGTTGAGAAAAGCTTCGATAAATGGCTGACCGGGCAGCCTGGCGAACGTACGGTGCGAAAAGACCGTTTCGGTCGCGTGATTGAAGATATTTCTTCGGTGGACAGCCGGGCGGCACACAACCTGGCGTTAAGTATTGATGAACGCCTGCAGGCGCAGGTGTACCGCGAACTCAATAATGCGGTCGCTTTTAATAAGGCGGAATCAGGCACGGCGGTGCTGCTGGATATTAATACCGGTGAAGTGCTGGCGATGGCCAACAGCCCGGCCTACAACCCAAATAATCTGAGCGGGACCACCAAAGACGTGATGCGTAACCGCGCCATTACCGACATGTTTGAGCCCGGCTCAACGGTGAAGCCAATGGTGGTCATGACCGCTCTCCAGCGCGGCGTCGTCCATGAAAGTAGCGTACTGAATACCGTTCCTTTCCGGATTAACGGCCACGAAATCAGAGACGTGGCGCGGTATAACGAACTGACCCTGACCGGGGTGCTACAGAAATCGTCCAACGTTGGCGTGTCGCGTCTGGCGTTAGCGATGCCTTCCAACGCGTTGGTGGATACCTACACGCGTTTTGGCTTAGGTAAAGCGACCAATTTAGGGTTAGTGGGAGAAAGCAGCGGCCTGTACCCGCAAAAACAACGCTGGGCAGACATTGAAAGAGCCACCTTCTCTTTCGGCTATGGGCTGATGGTTACGCCGCTACAGCTGGCGCGAGTCTATGCGACAATGGGCAGCTATGGCATTTATCGCCCGCTGTCGATTACCAAAGTTGACCCGCCGGTAGCGGGGCAGCGCGTCTTCCCTGAACCGCTGGTACGCACGGTGCTGCACATGATGGAAAGCGTTGCCTTGCCCGGCGGCGGCGGCGTCAAAGCTGCCATTAAAGGCTATCGTATTGCGATCAAAACCGGTACCGCCAAGAAGGTGGGGCCAGACGGCAAATTCGTTAACCGTTACATTGCTTATACCGCCGGCGTTGCCCCGGCCAGCAAACCGCGTTTTGCGCTGGTGGTGGTGATAAACGATCCTCAGTCGGGCAAATATTACGGCGGAGCGGTATCCGCGCCGGTGTTTGGTGCCATCATGGGCGGCGTATTGCGCACCATGAACATTGAACCGGATGCGTTACCCACTTCGGACAAGAACGAGATGGTAACTAACAAGAATGAGGGACTCAGTGACAGATCGTAACCTGCGTGACTTACTGGCTCCGTGGGTGCCTGGCGCACCGGAGCGCGCACTGCGCGAAATGACGCTGGACAGCCGCACGGCGGCGTCGGGCGATCTGTTTGTGGCGATTAAGGGCCACGCGGCAGACGGGCGGCGTTTTATTCCCCAGGCGATTGCTCAGGGCGTTGCGGCGGTGATTGCCGAAGCGGAAGGCGCCGCTAATGACGGCCAGATCGTCGAGATGCACGGCGTCCCGGTGATTTATCTGGCGCAGCTTTCTCAACGCCTGTCGGCGCTTGCCGGGCGCTTCCATCAACAGCCAGGCGCGAAGCTTAAGCTGATTGGCGTCACCGGCACCAATGGCAAAACAACCACTACCCAACTGTTGGCGCAGTGGGCGCAGCTGCTGGGTGAAACCGGCGCGGTGATGGGCACGGTCGGCAACGGCCTGTACGGTCAGCTGGCCCCGGCGGAAAACACCACCGGTTCTGCGGTGGACGTGCAGCATGTGCTGGCATCGCTGGTGGACAAAGGCGCCAGCCTGGCGGCGATGGAAATCTCTTCGCACGGTTTGGTACAGCACCGCGTAGCTGCGCTGCCGTTTGCGGCGGCGGCTTTTACCAATCTCAGCCGCGATCACCTCGACTATCACGGTGATATGGCGCGTTATGAATCCGCCAAGTGGCTGCTGTTTACCGAACATCAGGTCGGGCAGGCCATCATTAATGCCGACGATGAAGTCGGACGCCGCTGGCTGCAAAAACTGCCGGACGCGGTGGCCGTGACCATGGAAAATAATCTCCAGCCGGGCTGTCATGGCCGCTGGCTGAAAGCGACAAAGGTGGATTACCACGACCGCGGTGCCGGGGTGCAGTTTGCCTCCAGCTGGGGGACGGCCATATTGACAGCCGCCTGATGGGGGCGTTCAACGTCAGCAATCTGCTGGTGGCGTTGGCAACGCTGCTGTCTCTGGATTATCCGCTGTCTGCATTAACGGCAACCGCCAGCCAGCTGCAGCCTGTTATCGGGCGTATGGAAGTTTTCAGCGCACCGGGCAAGCCGACGGTGGTGGTGGATTATGCCCATACTCCCGATGCGCTGGAAAAAGCGTTGGCGGCGGCACGCCTGCACTGTAAAGGGCGGCTGTGGTGTCTGTTTGGCTGCGGAGGAGACCGCGATAAAGGCAAACGCCCGCTGATGGGAGCGATTGCCGAGCAGTTTGCTGATGTGGTGGTGATCACCAACGACAATCCGCGCGGTGAAGAGCCGGCGGCGATTGTCGGCGACATACTGAGCGGCCTGCTTGATGCCGGGCGCGCCCGGGTGATCCCTGGGCGTGCGCAAGCGGTCACTAACACCGTGATGCAGGCGCAGCAGGGCGATATTGTGCTGGTTGCCGGGAAAGGCCATGAAGATTACCAGATTATCGGTCATCAGCGTTTCGATTACTCAGACCGGGATACGGTCGCACGTCTGCTGGGGGTACTGGCATGATCTCCGTGACGTTACAGCAGGTTGCACAGCTAACCGGCGGTACCCTGCACGGCGATGACAGGGCGATTGCGGATGTGACCACCGATACGCGTAAAGCGGCGGAGGGAAGCCTGTTTATCGCCCTGAAGGGCGAGCGTTTTGATGCCCATGACTTTGTCGCTGATGCCATCACCGCCGGCTGTTCAGCTCTGTTAGTAAGTAAGCGCTTACCAGTAGAGTTACCTCAGGTGGTGGTCGCCGATACGCGGATTGCGCTGGGTCAACTGGCGGCATGGGTGCGCCAGCAGTCCAATGCCCGAATCGTTGCGCTCACCGGTTCTTCCGGCAAAACCTCGGTAAAAGAGATGACCGCTGCCATTCTGCGTGAGTGCGGCGAGACGCTTTATACCACAGGCAATTTCAACAACGATATTGGCGTGCCGCTGACGCTGTTGCGCCTGAAGCCTGAACATCGCTATGCGGTGATTGAACTGGGGGCTAACCACCAGGGAGAAATTGCTTACACCAGCGGGCTGGTGCGCCCGGAAAGCGCATTGGTCAATAACCTTGCCGCGGCGCATCTGGAAGGCTTCGGTTCTCTGGCAGGCGTGGCGAAAGCGAAGGGCGAGATTTTTAGCGGCTTGCCGCTCAATGGCACGGCGATTATCAACAGCGACAGCAACGACTGGCCGCACTGGCAGCAGGCGCTGCACGCTAAAACCGTCTGGCGCTTCTCACCGGAGCAGGCTGACAGCGACTTTTATGCCGCCAACGTCACTATCAGCGCGCAGGGAACGCATTTTACCCTGCATTCCCCGCTGGGTGACGTGGATGTCATCCTGCCGCTGCCGGGGCGACATAACATCGCCAATGCACTGGCGGCCAGCGCGCTGGCGCTTTCGGTGGGTGCGCCGCTCAGTGCGGTGCGTCAGGGGCTAAGTACGCTGAAAGCAGTGCCGGGGCGTCTGTTCCCGCTGGCGCTCAGTGCGGACAAACTGCTGCTGGACGACAGCTATAACGCCAACGTCGGTTCCATGACCGCCGCCGCGCAGGTGCTGGCCGGGATGCCCGGCTACCGCGTGATGATCGTCGGTGATATGGCGGAAATGGGGGCAGAAGCCGCCGAATGCCACCGCCAGGTGGGCAACGCCATTCGCCATGCCGGCATCGATAAAGTATTAAGCACCGGTTCACTCAGCCACGGAATTTCCGATGCCAGCGGCGTGGGTGAGCACTTCGCTGATAAAGCGGCGCTCGGCGTGCGGGCACTTGAGCTACTGGCACAACATCAACATATCACCTTGTTAGTTAAGGGTTCACGCAGTGCCTCAATGGAACAGGTAGTGCAAATTTTACAGGAGAAAGGCGCATGTTAGTCTGGCTGGCCGAGCATCTGGTCACTTTTTATTCCGGCTTTAACGTCTTTTCGTATTTGACGTTTCGCGCCATTGTCAGCCTGCTGACCGCACTGTTTATCTCTCTGTGGATGGGGCCGCGTATGATTGCCCGACTGCAAGAGATGTCCTTTGGTCAGGTGGTGCGTAACGACGGCCCGGAGTCGCACTTCAGCAAGCGCGGTACGCCAACGATGGGGGGGATCATGATCCTGACCTCGATCACCGTTTCAGTGCTGCTGTGGGCCTATCCCTCAAACCCGTACGTCTGGTGCGTGCTGTTTGTGCTGGTGGGTTACGGCATCGTTGGCTTTGTTGATGACTACCGTAAAGTGGTACGCAAAGATACCAAAGGGTTGATTGCGCGCTGGAAGTACTTCTGGCAGTCGGCGATTGCGCTGGTTGTCGCTTTCGCCATGTACATGATTGGCAAAGGTACGCCGGCTACCGAGCTGGTGGTGCCGTTCTTAAAAGACGTGATGCCGCAACTTGGCTTGCTGTATCTGCTGCTGGCCTACTTTGTCATTGTTGGCACCAGCAATGCGGTGAATCTGACCGACGGTCTTGATGGCCTGGCCATTATGCCAACGGTGTTTGTCGCCGCGGGATTCGCGCTGGTGGCCTGGGCTACAGGTAACGTGAAGTTTGCCGAATATCTGCATATCCCCTATCTGCGTCATGCCGGTGAACTGGTGATTGTCTGCACCGCAATTGTCGGTGCCGGTTTAGGCTTCCTGTGGTTCAACACCTATCCAGCCCAGGTCTTTATGGGTGACGTCGGCTCACTGGCGCTGGGCGGCGCGCTGGGTACCATCGCCGTGCTGCTGCGCCAGGAGTTTCTGCTGGTGATCATGGGCGGGGTGTTTGTGGTAGAAACACTGTCGGTGATCCTGCAGGTGGGTTCCTTCAAACTACGCGGCCAGCGTATTTTCCGTATGGCTCCTATTCACCATCATTATGAATTGAAGGGCTGGCCGGAGCCGCGCGTCATCGTCCGCTTCTGGATTATTTCGCTGATGCTGGTGCTGATTGGCCTGGCAACGCTGAAGGTACGATAACTATGGCTGACTATCAGGGTAAAAAAGTGGTCATTATCGGGCTGGGGCTGACCGGCCTGTCCTGTATTGATTTCTTTATCGCGCGCGGCGTTGTGCCACGCATGATAGATACCCGTGTCGTGCCGCCGGGGCTGGAAAAGCTGCCGAAAAACGTTGAATGCTGGTTGGGGTCGTTCAACGACAAATGGCTGCTGGATGCCGATCTGATCGTTGCCAGCCCCGGTGTGGCGCTGGCGCATCCTTCGCTGATGGCTGCGGCGATCGCCGGGGTGGAAATCATCGGTGATGTTGAGCTGTTTTGTCGTGAAGCGCAGGCACCGATTGTGGCAATCACCGGTTCCAACGGCAAAAGCACCGTGACAACTTTAGTTGGCGAGATGGCACAAGCCGCGGGCTGGCAGGTTGGCGTGGGCGGCAATATCGGCCTGCCCGTGCTAACGCTGTTACAACAGCCCGCGCAGCTTTATGTGCTGGAGCTGTCGAGCTTTCAGCTGGAAACCACCCGCAGTCTGCATGCGGCGGCGGCGACCATCCTCAACGTGACTGAGGATCATATGGATCGCTACCCGCTTGGCATGCAGCAATATCGTGCGGCCAAGCTGCGCATTTATGAAAACGCCACGGTCTGCGTGGTCAATGCCGATGATGCGATGACCATACCGGTGCGCGGTGCGGATGCGCGCTGTCTCAGTTTTGGTGCCGACGTCGGCGATTATCATCTCACGCGCCAGCAGGGCAGTACCTGGCTGCGCGTGCAGGGCGAAAAAGTCCTGAATACCGACGAGATGCACCTGGTCGGGCAGCACAACTACACCAATGCGCTGGCCGCGCTGGCGCTGGCAGATGCGGTTGGCCTGCCGCGAGCTTCCAGCCTGACAGCACTAACCACCTTTAAGGGCTTAGCGCATCGCTTCCAGCTGGTTCATGAACATAACGGCGTGCGCTGGATCAACGATTCCAAAGCCACTAACGTCGGCAGCACCGAAGCGGCGCTGAATGGTTTGCATCCCGCTGGCATTTTATGGCTGCTGCTGGGCGGTGACGGCAAGTCGGCTGATTTCAGTCCTCTTACCCGATATCTGCAGGGCGACCGCATCCGAATTTACTGTTTCGGTCGTGATGGTGCTGAACTGGCGGCATTGCGCCCGGAGATCGCGGTACAGACAGAAACGATGGCCGCAGCGGTGCGGCAGATTGCCACGCGGGTGCAGCCGGGCGACATGGTACTGTTATCGCCAGCCTGTGCCAGCCTTGACCAGTTTAAAAACTTCGAGCAGCGCGGCGATCAGTTTGCCCAACTGGCGCGGGAGGTTAACTGATGCGTATACCAGGCATCAGCCTTGCCGGCGGTCTTTCAGATCGCCTGAGATCCTGGGTCATGGGTTCGCGCGAAAGTGATACCAGCTCAATGGTGCTGTATGACCGTACGCTGCTGTGGCTGACGTTCGGTTTGGCGATTATTGGTTTTGTCATGGTGACATCGGCATCGATGCCGGTCGGCCAGCGTTTGTCCGCCGATCCGTTCTATTTTGCCAAGCGCGATGCGTTCTACCTGCTGTTGGCGCTGGGGATGGCGCTGGTCACGCTGCGCATTCCAATGGATTTTTGGCAGCGCTACAGCAATATCATGCTGCTGGCGACGGTGGTGATGCTGCTGGTGGTGCTGGTGGTGGGCAGTTCGGTTAACGGGGCATCGCGCTGGATCGCGCTCGGCCCGCTGCGCATCCAGCCCGCGGAGCTGTCCAAGCTGTCACTGTTCTGCTATCTCGCCAGCTATCTGGTGCGCAAAGTTGAAGAAGTGCGCAACAACTTCTGGGGTTTCTGCAAGCCGATGGGCGTGATGGTGGTGCTGGCGGTACTGCTGCTGGCACAGCCGGATCTGGGAACGGTGGTGGTGCTGTTTGTCACCACGCTGGCCATGCTGTTCCTCGCCGGGGCCAAGTTATGGCAGTTCCTGGCGATTATCGGCTCCGGTATTTTCGCCGTTTGCCTGCTGATTGTGGCTGAACCTTATCGTATGCGCCGCGTGACCTCATTCTGGAACCCGTGGGAAGATCCGTTTGGCAGTGGTTACCAGTTGACCCAGTCGCTGATGGCTTTCGGGCGTGGTGAATTATGGGGCCAGGGGCTGGGCAACTCGGTGCAAAAGCTGGAGTATCTGCCCGAAGCCCATACTGATTTTATCTTCTCGATTATCGGCGAGGAGCTGGGTTATATCGGTGTGGTTTTAGCGTTGTTAATGGTATTCTTCGTCGCTTTTCGCGCGATGTCCATTGGCCGACGCGCACTGGAACTCAATCAGCGTTTTTCCGGGTTTCTTGCCTGTTCTATTGGCGTCTGGTTTAGCTTCCAGGCACTGGTCAACGTAGGAGCCGCAGCGGGCATGTTACCGACCAAAGGGCTGACGTTGCCGCTGATCAGCTACGGGGGGTCGAGTCTGATTATTATGTCGACCGCCATCGTATTTTTGTTACGCATAGATTATGAAACGCGTCTGGCAAAAGCCCAGGCGTTTACGCGAGGGTAGTCGATGAGTGGAAAGCGACTGATGGTGATGGCTGGCGGAACCGGCGGGCACGTTTTCCCCGGGCTGGCGGTAGCACGCCATCTGATGGCGCAAGGCTGGCAGGTGCGCTGGCTTGGTACCGCTGACCGGATGGAAGCGGATTTAGTGCCGAAACACGGCATCGACATTGAATTTATCCGCATCAGCGGGCTGCGCGGCAAAGGCATCAAAGCGTTACTGGCCGCCCCGCTGCGTATTTTTAACGCCTGGCGTCAGGCGCGGGCCATTATGAAGGCCTGGAAGCCGGACGTGGTGCTCGGCATGGGCGGCTACGTTTCCGGCCCGGGCGGCCTGGCCGCGTGGAGCTGCGGTATTCCGGTGGTGCTGCATGAACAAAACGGCATTGCCGGATTAACCAACAAATGGCTGGCAAAAATTGCCACGAAAGTGATGCAGGCGTTTCCGGGGGCATTTGTCGATGCGGACGTTGTCGGCAATCCGGTGCGTACTGACGTGCTGGCGTTACCGTTACCGCGCGAACGCTTAAGCGGGCGTGAAGGCCCGACCAGGGTACTGGTCATCGGCGGTAGCCAGGGCGCACGCGTGCTGAATCAGGTGGCGCCCCAGGTGGCGGCTAAGCTCGGCGACAGCATCAGCCTGTGGCATCAGGTCGGTAAGGGGGCGCTGGACGAGGTGAATCAGCTCTATATTAAGGTGAACCAGACGCAACATCGGGTGTCGGAGTTCATCGACGATATGGCAAGCGCCTACGCCTGGGCTGATGTGGTGCTGTGCCGATCGGGTGCGCTGACCGTCAGCGAGGTAGCCGCCGCCGGGCTGCCGGCGATTTTTGTGCCATTCCAGCATAAGGATCGCCAACAGTACTGGAATGCTTTGCCGCTGCAGCAGGCCGGCGCCGCGGTGATATACGAACAGCCGCAGTTTACCGCCGAGGCGGTCGCTGCGACGCTGACTGGCTGGGATCGGCCCACGCTGCTGGCGATGGCTGAAAAAGCGCGGGCGGTGGCCATCCCGGATGCGACAGCGCGCGTTGCTGCTGAAGTTTGCAAGGCGGCGCGCTAAAGATACTTTACGTGGGGCAGATAAGCCCGCCCCGGAACAAAAGGTGTGATATCACACCGGCAGGCAGAAGAGATGAATCCACAACAACTGGCAAAACTGCGTTCTATCGTGCCCGAGATGCGTCGCGTCCGGCACATCCATTTCGTTGGCATCGGTGGTGCCGGCATGGGCGGTATTGCCGAAGTGTTAGCCAATGAAGGTTATGAGATCAGCGGTTCCGACCTGGCTCCTAACGCCGTAACCCGGCATCTGAGCGCGCTGGGCGCCACGATTTATTTTAATCATCGCCCGGAAAACGTCAGCGATGCCAGCGTGGTGGTGGTATCAACCGCCGTCTCACAGGACAACCCGGAAGTGGTTGCCGCGCGTGAAGCGCGTATTCCGGTGATCCGCCGTGCCGAGATGCTGGCTGAACTGATGCGCTTCCGTCATGGTATTGCCGTGGCCGGTACGCATGGCAAAACCACCACCACCGCGATGGTGTCGAGCATTTACGCCGAAGGGGGCCTCGATCCCACCTTCGTCAATGGCGGGCTGGTGAAAGCGGCGGGAACCCATGCGCGCCTGGGAAGCAGCCGTTATCTGATAGCGGAGGCGGATGAGAGCGATGCGTCGTTCCTCCATCTGCAGCCGATGGTGGCGATTGTCACTAATATCGAAGCCGATCATATGGATACCTACCACGGCGACTTCGAAAATTTAAAGCAAACCTTTATTAACTTTTTGCACAATCTGCCGTTTTACGGTCGTGCGGTACTCTGTGTTGATGATGCGGTGATCCGCGATCTGATCCCACGTGTGGGACGCCAGATCACCACCTACGGCTTCAGCGACGACGCCGACGTGCGCGTTGAGAACTACCAGCAGCTGGGGGCGCAGGGGCACTTTACCCTGGTGCGCCATGACAAGCCGCTGATGCAGGTCACGCTCAACGCGCCGGGACGTCATAACGCGCTGAATGCCGCCGCAGCGGTGGCGGTGGCCACCGAAGAGAATATCGAAGATGAAGACATTCTCAACGCGTTGGAGAGCTTCCAGGGCACCGGACGGCGCTTTGACTTTCTCGGCGAATATCCGCTGGCGCCAGTGAACGGCAGCGCCGGTACGGCGATGCTGGTTGACGATTATGGCCATCATCCAACGGAAGTGGACGTCACCATTAAGGCGGCGCGGGCTGGCTGGCCAGATAAAAATCTGGTGATGATTTTCCAGCCGCACCGCTATACCCGTACGCGCGATCTGTATGACGATTTCGCTAACGTGCTGTCGCAGGTAGACGTGCTGCTGATGCTGGATGTCTATTCTGCCGGTGAGTCACCGATAGCGGGCGCGGACAGCCGTGCGCTGTGCCGCACCATCCGCGGTCGCGGCAAGGTGGATCCGATTCTGGTCTCCGACCACGATGCGGTGCTGGAAATGCTGTTGCCTAAGTTAACCGGCAACGATCTGATTTTGGTTCAGGGTGCCGGAAACGTCGGACGTATTGCCCGCACCCTGGCAGAGGTTAAATTACAGTTAAAGACCCACAGTGAGGATCATCATGGCTGAGAAAGTAGCGGTATTGCTGGGTGGAACCTCCGCAGAGCGTGATGTTTCGCTGTTGTCCGGCACTGCGGTCCTGAAAGGGCTGCAGGAAGCAGGCATTGATGCATATCCGGTAGACATTCGTGATTTTCCGGTGACGCGCCTGAAAGAAGAGGGCTTCGAAAAAGCTTTCATCGCGCTGCACGGGCGCGGTGGTGAAGATGGCACCTTACAGGGCGTACTGGAGTTTCTGAACATCCCTTATACCGGCAGCGGCGTGATGGCCTCGGCGATCACCATGGACAAACTGCGCAGCAAATATTTGTGGCAGGGCTGTGGGCTGCCGGTATCGCCCTTTGTGGCGCTGACCCGTGCACAGATGGATGCCGGATTGGATGCACAGGTGATGGCCAGTATCGACGCGCTGGGGTTACCGCTGTTCGTCAAACCCAGCCGTGAAGGCTCCAGCGTCGGTATTTCACGCGTGAATCAGGCGTCAGAGTTACAGGCTGCGCTGGAAGAGGCGTTCCGTTTTGACCACGAAGTGCTGGTAGAAGCGTTTCTTAGCGGCCCGGAGTACACCGTGGGCGTACTGGGCACAGACATTCTGCCCTCCATCCGTATTCAGACCGCCAGTGAATTCTATGACTACGATGCTAAATACTTTTCTGACGAGACTCAATATTTCTGCCCGTCAGGACTGAGCGCCGATCAGGAAGCGGAATTACGCGAACTGACCATTTCGGCATGGAATGCGCTCGGTTGCAGCGGCTGGGGCCGCGTAGATGTGATGATGGGGGGCGACGGGCGTTTTTACCTGCTGGAGGTTAACACCTCCCCGGGGATGACCAGCCACAGCCTGGTGCCGATGGCGGCAAAACAGGCCGGTATGAGTTTTTCGCAGCTGGTAGCACGCATTCTGGAACTGGCCGACTGATATGTCTCAGGCAGCTCTGAATGTTCGTCAGCGTGAAGCGCAGGAAAAAGCGCGCACCGGGCGCAGCAACGGCTCACGGCTTGCCGGGATCGTCTTTCTGCTGATGGTGATAGGCGTGATGCTGGCGGGCGGGTTGGTGGTACTGAAGTGGATGAACGATGCCTCACGGCTGCCGCTGTCGAGGCTGGTGGTCACCGGGCAGAAGCACTTCACCACTAATGATGATATTCGTCAGGCCATTTTATCGCTTGGCGAGCCGGGCACATTTATGGCGCAGGATGTCAATATTATCCAGCAGCAGATCGAGCGCCTGTCGTGGATCCAGCAGGTTAGCGTACGCAAGCAGTGGCCGGACGAATTGAAAATCCATCTGGTTGAGTATGTTCCGGTTGCGCGTTGGAACGATGTGCATCTGGTTGATGCGGACGGTAAATCATTCAGCGTTCCCACCAGTCATATCGGCAAGGAGAGCATGCCGATGTTATATGGGCCAGAGGGGAGTGAGTCAGAGGTGCTGGCTGGCTTTCGTCAGATGAGCGATGCGCTGGCCGTCAGCAAACTGAAAGTGAAAGCGGCATCCATGACCGCACGGCGTTCATGGCAGCTGGTGTTAGAGGACGATATCCGTCTGGAGTTAGGGCGTAACGACGATATGAAGCGGCTGCAGCGCTTTATCGCCTTATTCCCAACCCTGCAACAGCAGGCGCAGGCGGAGAATAAACGTGTTACCTATGTAGACCTGCGTTACGACTCTGGCGCGGCAGTAGGGTGGAAGACGGCTCCCGTGGCGGCCGCTGACGATAATCAGCAACAGAATCAGGCACAGGTTAAACAACAATGATCAAGTCGACGGACAGAAAACTGGTAGTTGGACTCGAGATAGGTACGGCTAAAGTTGCCGCCCTGGTAGGAGAAGTGCTGCCTGATGGCATGGTCAATATCATCGGGGCGGGCAGCTGCCCGTCGCGCGGTATGGACAAAGGCGGCGTCAACGATCTGGAATCGGTGGTGAAATGCGTGCAGCGCGCCATCGACCAGGCAGAACTGATGGCGGACTGCCAGATTTCCTCAGTTTACCTTGCATTATCCGGTAAACATATCAGTTGCCAGAACGAAATAGGGATGGTTCCTATTTCCGAAGAAGAAGTAACCCAGGAAGATGTGGAAAATGTGGTACATACGGCTAAATCCGTCCGTGTGCGCGATGAACACCGCATCCTTCATGTGATCCCGCAGGAATATGCGATCGATTACCAGGAAGGCATTAAAAACCCGGTCGGCTTATCCGGCGTGCGTATGCAGGCGAAAGTCCACCTGATCACCTGTCATAACGACATGGCGAAGAACATCGTCAAAGCGGTAGAGCGCTGTGGTCTCAAGGTGGATCAATTGATTTTTGCCGGTCTGGCATCTAGCTTTGCAGTATTGACGGAAGATGAGCGCGAGCTGGGCGTCTGCGTGGTGGATGTCGGCGGAGGGACGATGGATATTGCCGTTTATACCGGCGGCGCATTGCGCCATAGCAAGGTGATCCCGTATGCGGGTAACGTCGTAACCAGCGATATAGCCTATGCTTTTGGTACGCCACCTACTGACGCGGAAGCGATCAAAGTGCGTCATGGCTGTGCGCTTGGCTCTATCGTCGGTAAAGACGAAAATGTCGAAGTGCCCAGCGTGGGCGGCCGGCCTCCGCGCAGCCTGCAGCGCCAGACGCTGGCGGAAGTCATTGAACCGCGCTACGCCGAGCTGCTTAACCTGGTCAACGATGAGATCCTGCAATTGCAGGAACAGCTGCGCCAGCAGGGCGTTAAACACCACCTTGCCGCCGGTATCGTTCTGACCGGCGGCGCGGCGCAAATTGAAGGACTGGCGGCGTGCGCCCAGCGCGTATTCCATACCCAGGTGCGTATCGGGCAGCCGCTGAACATTACCGGATTAACGGATTATGCGCAGGAGCCGTATTACTCAACGGCGGTTGGCTTACTGCATTACGGCAAAGAATCTCACCTTAATGGCGAAGCCGATATAGAAAAAAGAGCCTCAGTCGGTAACTGGTTCAAGAAAATCAACAGCTGGCTGAGAAAAGAGTTTTAATTTTTACCAAAGGGGATCATGCTATATGCACTTAGTGATCTCCAGGCGAACGGCACATAACGGAGAGAAATTATGTTTGAACCAATGGAACTAACCAATGACGCGGTGATTAAAGTCATCGGCGTCGGTGGCGGCGGCGGTAACGCTGTAGAGCATATGGTGCGTGAACGTATCGAAGGTGTTGAGTTCTTCGCGGTAAACACCGATGCTCAGGCGTTGCGCAAAACGGCTGTGGGACAGACCATTCAGATCGGTAACGGCATCACTAAAGGCCTCGGCGCGGGCGCCAACCCGGAAGTCGGCCGCAACTCGGCAGAAGAAGACCGTGAAGCATTGCGTCAGGCGCTGGAAGGTGCAGACATGGTGTTTATCGCCGCAGGTATGGGCGGCGGTACCGGTACCGGTGCTGCGCCGGTCGTCGCGGAAGTGGCAAAAGATCTGGGTATTCTGACCGTTGCGGTGGTCACTAAACCGTTCAACTTCGAAGGCAAAAAACGCATGGCCTTTGCTGAACAGGGTATCGCCGAGCTGTCCAAGCATGTTGATTCCCTGATCACCATTCCTAACGACAAGCTGCTGAAAGTGCTGGGCCGCGGAATTTCTTTGCTGGACGCATTCGGTGCCGCTAACGATGTGCTGAAAGGCGCCGTGCAGGGTATCGCTGAACTGATTACCCGTCCGGGCCTGATGAACGTTGACTTCGCCGACGTGCGCACCGTGATGTCCGAAATGGGCTACGCCATGATGGGTTCTGGCGTGGCCTGTGGTGAGGACCGTGCGGAAGAGGCGGCTGAAATGGCTATCTCCAGCCCGTTACTGGAAGATATCGATCTCTCCGGTGCGCGTGGTGTGCTGGTTAACATCACCGCCGGTTTCGATCTGCGTCTGGATGAGTTTGAAACCGTGGGTAACACCATCCGTGCATTCGCCTCGGACAATGCGACCGTGGTGATCGGTACCTCTCTGGACCCAGAGATGAACGATGAGCTGCGCGTGACCGTCGTTGCCACCGGTATCGGCATGGATAAACGCCCGGAAATCACCCTGGTCACCAACAAACAGCCTGCTCAGCCGGTGATGGATCATCGTTACCAGCAGCACGGCATGTCCCCGCTGCCGCAGGAACAGAAACCTGCTGCGAAAGTGGTCAACGAGCCGGGTACACAACCAAACAAAGAGCCAGACTATCTGGATATTCCGGCCTTCTTGCGTAAGCAGGCAGATTAAGAATGTCCTGAAATTGGGTTGCTCCGCTCTTTGTGTTAAAATACTATCCTGTCAGTAGCATATTCTGACGGCAGTATTTCTAATTATTGCGAGATAACGAGATGATCAAACAACGGACATTAAAACGTATTGTTCAGACGACTGGCGTCGGGTTACATACCGGCAAAAAAGTCACGCTGACATTACGCCCGGCGTCGGCTAATACCGGGGTCATCTATCGCCGCACTGACTTGAATCCCCCGGTTGACTTCCCGGCTGATGCTAAATCCGTACGTGATACCATGCTGTGTACCTGCCTGGTCAACGAGCATGATGTACGGATTTCAACAGTCGAGCACCTCAACGCTGCCCTTGCCAGCCTCGGTATTGATAATATCGTGGTTGAAGTGAACGCGCCTGAAATCCCGATTATGGATGGCAGCGCGGCACCCTTTATCTATCTGCTGATGGATGCCGGCATCGAAGAACTCAACAGCGCCAAGAAGTTTGTGCGCATCAGGCAGCCTGTCCGGGTTGAAGATGGCGACAAATGGGCCGAGTTTTCGCCGCATAATGGTTTCTCACTGGATTTCACCATTGATTTTAACCATCCGGCGATTGACGCCAGCACGCAGCGCTACCGCATGGACTTCTCTGCTGAAGCCTTTGCGCGTCAGATCAGCCGTGCCCGTACATTCGGCTTCATGCGCGATATCGAAGCGCTGCAGTCCCGCGGCCTGTGCCTGGGTGGCAGCTTTGACTGTGCCATCGTGGTCGATGACTATCGCGTGTTAAACGAAGACGGTCTGCGCTTTGAAGATGAGTTTGTTCGTCACAAAATGCTGGACGCCATCGGTGACCTGTATATGTGCGGTCACAACATCATTGGTGCGTTTACCGCTTACAAATCCGGCCATGCGCTGAACAATAAGCTGTTACAGGCAGTTCTGGCTAAGCAGGAAGCGTGGGAATGGGCCACATTTGAAGATGAAGCGGCACTGCCGGTGACCTTCAAAGCACCTAATCTGGTCCTGGCATAAGCACTATTTATTACGACTGGTTGAGTTGGCACTCTCTCCGGCCAGCGAGGCCAGTCGTTCTAAAACATTTTTCAGTTTTTCCGGGCTTCGGCTCGCTACTCCGCGTAAAACCTCCGCGCTTTGTTCACTAAGCTGTCTTAAAGGCGGTTTATCTTCTTTTGCCAGCCGAGTGCTGCTTTCTTGCACAGTTTGCTGACCTTTTGCCGCCAACGATGGATTTATCCTGATGTCGATCGACGTCAATGATGGTAATATTTGCGCTCGTAAAGCTGACAGCAAACTGGATTGCTCATAGCGTAAGCGCATCATCCAGTTGGCGTTGGCCGTTTCGATCACCAGAATGCCCTGACGGAAATTGGCCACGCGGCACCAGGGATGCAGCTGTGCGGGGATCGCTCCCTGAACAGCGCGATTCAGCTTGTTCAGCGCGATGGCGCGCTGCTGCACATGTTGCAGCACGCTCTGTTCCTGAGCCTGATCGAAGAAACTTTCAATAGATTGTGGGCGACTATCGCGCATAGATAAGCTCCGGCGGAACACAGTGATCGGTATTCTAAATCGTTGGCGACAATTTGGCAGACGCTATTTCTGGCCGCATCTCCTGTTGGGGATGGTCGCGGCGAGTTTTGGTTTGCCCCAGGCGTCAGCACACGATCGCATTACCTTAGCAGAAACCTCGTCACGAAGCCTGAATATTGGCAGCGCTACGCGTATTGACCGTCTGGTCATGCAACAGGATGGCGTGCGTCGGTCCTCGTTCAGCGTGGATTACTGGCATCAGCATGCGATCCGCACGGTGATCCGCCATCTCTCATTTTCTCTTACGCCTTCTGTTTCACCGGTGGCCGCAGCCGCCCCGCTGGAAGCGCATAAGCTGGCGCTGCTGGAAACGTTAAACACCCTGTTGACGCGCGAAGCCAGGCCGCCGGTAATTATTCGCCATACCACCCGGCGCCCGATCACCGTCTCCACGCACCATCACATCGGCCTGTGGCTGGCCCAGGTTTGCGGCATTCGCGCCGGGCCGTCCACGCGACTTCGTTAACAGACGCGTCTTTTCAAATCAAATATTAAGTGCTTACTGCCTGTGGCAGTGACTGAGAGAAATTATTAACCATGTTAATCAAACTATTAACCAAAGTCTTTGGTAGCAGCAATGACCGTACTCTGCGCCGCATGCGTAAAGTAGTAGAGCAAATCAATAAAATGGAAGCGGATTTCGTCAAGCTGTCCGACGACGAGCTGAAAGCGAAAACCGTTGAGTTCCGTGCGCGTCTGGAGAAAGACGAAGAGCTGGAAAGCCTGATCCCGGAAGCATTTGCCACCGTGCGCGAAGCCAGTAAGCGCGTATTCGGCATGCGTCACTTCGATGTGCAGCTGCTGGGCGGCATGGTGCTGAACGATCGCTGTATTGCCGAGATGCGCACCGGTGAAGGTAAAACCCTGACGGCCACGCTGCCTGCTTACCTTAACGCGCTGTCCGGCAAAGGGGTTCACGTTGTTACGGTTAATGACTATCTGGCCCAGCGCGACGCGGAAAACAACCGCCCGCTGTTCGAATTCCTTGGCCTGAGCATCGGCATTAACCTGCCGGGCATGCCGGCACCGGCCAAGCGTGAAGCCTATGCGGCAGATATCACTTACGGCACTAACAACGAGTATGGTTTTGACTATCTGCGCGATAACATGGCTTTCAGCCCGGAAGAGCGCGTACAGCGTAAGCTGAACTATGCGCTGGTGGATGAGGTCGATTCGATCCTGATCGACGAAGCGCGTACGCCGCTGATTATCTCCGGCCCTGCCGAAGACAGCTCAGAGTTGTATATCAAGGTTAACAAAATCATCCCCAACCTGATCCGTCAGGAAAAAGAAGATTCCGACAGCTTCCAGGGAGAAGGTCACTTCTCGGTGGATGAAAAGGCGCGTCAGGTGCACCTGACCGAGCGCGGGCTGGTTGCCGTTGAAGAGCTGATGGTCAGCGAAGGGATCATGGCCGAGGGCGAATCGCTCTACTCGCCGGGCAACATCATGATGATGCACCATGTGACCGCCGCGCTGCGCGCCCATGTGCTGTTTACCCGTGACGTTGATTACATCGTCAAAGAGGGCGAGGTGATCATTGTTGATGAGCACACCGGCCGTACCATGCAGGGTCGTCGCTGGTCTGACGGCTTGCACCAGGCGGTGGAAGCCAAAGAGGGCGTGGAGATCCAGAACGAGAACCAGACGCTGGCCTCTATCACCTTCCAGAATTACTTCCGTTTGTACAACAAACTGGCCGGGATGACCGGTACGGCGGATACCGAAGCCTTCGAATTCAGCTCCATTTATAAGCTGGACACCATCGTTATCCCGACTAACCGTCCAATGGTGCGTAAAGATCTGTCCGATCTGGTCTATATGACCGAAATGGAGAAGATCGGCGCGATTATTGAAGACATCCGTGAGCGTACCGCAAACGGCCAGCCGGTGCTGGTCGGCACCATTTCGATTGAGAAATCTGAACTGGTGTCGCGTGAACTGACCCGCGCCGGTATTAAGCACGAGGTGCTGAACGCCAAATTCCACGCGCGTGAAGCTGACATTGTTGCCCAGGCGGGCCAGCCGGGCGCGGTGACCATTGCCACCAACATGGCGGGTCGTGGTACGGACATCGTGCTGGGCGGCAGCTGGCAGGCAGAGATTGCCGCGCTGGGAGAAGACGCCAGCGCTGAACAGATTGAAGCGATTAAAGCCGCGTGGAAAATTCGCCACGATGCGGTACTGGCCTCCGGCGGTTTGCATATCATCGGTACTGAACGCCATGAATCACGCCGTATTGATAACCAGCTGCGCGGCCGTTCGGGCCGCCAGGGGGACCAGGGCTCTTCCCGCTTCTATCTGTCGATGGAAGATGCGTTGATGCGCATTTTCGCCTCGGATCGCGTCACCAATATGATGCGCAAGCTGGGGATGAAGCCAGGCGAAGCGATCGAGCACCCGTGGGTGACCAAAGCGATTGCCAACGCCCAGCGTAAAGTCGAGAGCCGCAACTTTGACATCCGTAAACAGCTGCTGGAATACGATGATGTGGCTAACGATCAGCGCCGGGCCATCTACTCGCAGCGTAACGAACTGCTGGACGTTTCGGATGTGTCAGACACCATCGCCAGCATTCGCGAAGACGTCTACAAAACCACCATCGATAGCTATATTCCGCCGCAGTCGATGGAAGAGATGTGGGACATCGCGGGCTTGCAGGAGCGCTTAAGCAATGACTTCGACCTGACATTGCCGATTGACGAATGGCTGGTTGCAGAACCCAATCTGCATGAAGAGACGCTGCGTGAGCGCATCATGCAGCAGGCGCAGGAGCAGTATCAGCGTAAAGAAGAAGTGGTTGGCGCGGAGATGATGCGCAACTTCGAGAAGGGCGTGATGTTACAAACCCTCGACTCGCTGTGGAAAGAGCACCTCGCGGCGATGGACTATCTGCGTCAGGGGATCCATCTGCGTGGCTACGCGCAGAAAGATCCGAAGCAGGAGTACAAGCGTGAATCCTTCGCCATGTTTGCTGCGATGCTGGAATCACTGAAATATGAAGTGGTCAGCACCCTGAGCAAGGTACAGGTGCGGATGCCGGAAGAAGTGGAGCAGATGGAAGAGCAGCGCCGCCAGGAGTCCGAACGCCTGGCGCAGCAGCAGCAGCTTAGCCATGTGGACGCCGATACCGAAGCAGCGCAGTCGCTGGCTGAACAGAGCGGAGAGCGCAAAGTTGGGCGTAACGACCCTTGTCCGTGCGGTTCGGGTAAAAAATATAAGCAGTGCCACGGTCGCCTGGCGTAACAACGCCAGCCTGGCAGCACAGAGGGGACGAGCCTGGCTCGTCCCTTTTTTTATCGCTAAACCGCTGACGGTCACTCATCTTGACCTGCCGGCTCCCGCCCGTCGATGCACCTGCATCACTCATCCCGCTTTGCTCTGCCGCCCGGTTTGTATCGCGATGAGTCAAAAGCTTGTTATCAGATAGCACTGCCCTTGATGGCTGCATGGCTGGCGGGTTATCAGCGGGCGGACAGGCTGCCAGCCGCCCTTGATCGTCACAGCCTGGCAAGCGACGATAACATCGCGTCAGTATGGCATGTCACCCTCCTGATGCAGGCCGTGACACGGGTTTGTACCAACAACAGCGGCAGACAGCATTCCCCGTCAGGTGCAGATGGTCGCAGTAGAGGGGTTAAGGCGGTCAACTGAGTGAGTTCAGCGCGGCTAAGCTGGCGGTGTCACCACGCAGTGATCCGTTTTGATGCGGTAAGCGATATCAGAGGGAAAGGCAATCAGGCGCAGCGTTATTGCCGACTGGCAGGGAGATAAAAAAACGCCCTGCCAGCGAATGCTGACAGGGCGTGGGTGACCATCTTAATCAGGCCCGTACTGCGGCCAGATGGTTATTCAACATCACGGATAACTGGGTGAGTCTTATTTAGCTGCGCCCACTTCGGTCCATGCATCACCCCAGTTAGAACCTAAGCCTGGCTCATAGTGGTTAGCGCTTTTAGCGTAAATTTTGCACCAGCCAGCGACCGGACCTTCTTTACACTGATAGACTTTACCATCTGCAGGCTGCAGTACTTTCGTTCCGGCCACGTAGCTGCCGATGTTATCAGGATAGGTAAAGTCAGCGTCAACATTGCCGCCACCTGCATTTTCCACCAGCTTAATGCTCTGGTTTTTCGCCACAGGTTCAGCATTACCAGCCCTGACGGCAACAGCCACGGTATAGTCGCCCGCTTTCAGCTTAGAACCTTCAAGTGACAGAGCAAATTTACCATCTGCACCGACGATCACTTTTTGGGAGTCTATCTGCTTACGAGTTTTGCTGGTTAAGGTTGCGGTGAGATTGGATTGAGCAGTTGCAGTACCGGTAACTTCAATCTTCGCCGCTCCTTTATTCAGCTTGTACTCATTGTTCAGTTTATTGACGTCCAACTCCAGCTGCATAACCTGCTTGCTGTCGATGTCAATTTCAACAGACTGAATTTTGCTGTCTTTCTTGGTATAAATGGTGTTTACACCAGCAACCGCCTCTACGCCACCATCGTCATTTGGTGAACCGGCACGCAGGTCTTGATACTCCTTGTTGATTTTTTCCGCCAGCGCCTTACTCCAGAGATCTTTTTTACCAGCGGCATCGCTGTCGATATTCAGAGTGATGCTGCGCTCGGTCATTTCGGTGTCTTCGAATACGCGGACCTTCACGCTGTCACCCGCTTTCAAATCCATATATGGATTAACTGTACCGACCTGTTTTGGCCATTCAGAAGACACGGCGCCATCAAATTCGACATCAATCACTTTATAGAAGGTGTTGGAGGTATCCGCGACTTCCCATGTGGCATAAATCACATGATAACCGGTACGTTCCGGGACGACACATTCATGAGTCGGTTTTGGCTCTGGAGTTTCGCCATTGCCCTCAATAGTACAGAACGGTACTAAATCAAATGACGCGCGCGTCAACGGCTTATTAGCATCCCAGCCCTGCTTGGTAATAAAGTATTTGAAGTTGGCCGTTTTATGCGGGGCAGTCAGCTCCCATGTGAAATTGTTTTTACCCGCGGTAATTTTGTTTTTGGTCCAGATATCGGCATTTTGTACGTTAAGTGCATAGCCCTTCGCATTGTCACCGCTGGCAAGGAAGCCGTCTGGCGGCGTACCTTCAGCCGGGAAGCCTTTCGTTGACTCACCGATGGCTGATGTATCGTAACGTACTGAGGAACTGCAGATCTCCTCGCTATTTTTAGACAGTTTGCACATGGTGTCACGTGAAGGTGGGTTAGTGACAAAACCGTGCGCAAAAACACTGCCGCTGACTAATAAAGTAGTAATGGCAAGGGCGAGTTTGTTAACTTTCATCATTTCAAATATTCCGTATTTGCTAATATCTATAAATAGAGGCCGGACGATCCATGCCTCTGGCTACAACTGCAAACCGCAGCTAAGCCAGTGAAGAATAGGGGTAAATTCAGGAGGGCGGTACTTAATGATTCTTATAGCGCGTTAAAATCCCCTTTCCCTGTTTTTAGCGCGAAATTCTGTTTATTGGATTTGTTTAGGATGCCTTATTTTCCTGTTTCCTTAAAAACGCTTAAATCAACTTATTAAAACGCCAACAAATCCTGACAAAGGTATAATTACTTATCTTCTATCGGTGTGATGATTATGAATATTAAAAACCTGAGTCCCATTCTGCTGTTTCCCTTGTTGACCTTAGTCAGCTGTCAAAACCAAAACAGTGGCAAACACGCCACGGTACCGGTGGCCAGTCAGCTGGATCAACTTTCTTCCCTGGTTGCTTCTGCCAGCTGGCTAAGGCAGCACTGTGACCGTAATGATATTCCTGCGGACGCGACATTAGCGACTAAGGCGCTGGCGCTGGCGAAAGAGCGCGGATGGCCGGTTGATAGCAGCTTCCGTCAACAGCTGGCACAGCAGGTCTCAGTGCGTATCAGCGCACTGGACGCAGATCGGCCGTCGCAGTCGGCGAAATGTGCCGCGCTGAATCAGGCTGCCGTTCCTTTTATTCAGTACGTGCAAAAATAAGCCTGGCCGCTGGCAGCGAACGCCGGCAGTCAACGCATGGCCGCAAGGAAGGGGCCAAAAGTCAGTGGGATATTGATTTACCGGACTGGATCAGGCCACGGGGCCTGATGCAGAGGTTCAGAAAAATGCGAAGCGGTTAGCAGAGATCAACAGCAGCAGGCCAGCGGCGGCCAGCAAGGGGCCAAAAGGTAGCGGCGCATTGAGCGAACGCCGGAACAGCAGACGGGCTACCAGCACCCAGACAATACCGCTAACGGAAGCCAGCAGCAGCAGCAAGGGCAGCGGCTGCCAGCCCAGCCAGGCACCCAGTGCCGCCAGCAGTTTGGCATCCCCCAGTCCCAGCGCATCCTTACCTGACAGCAGACGATAACCCTGTGCCAGCAGCGCCAGGCTTAGATAGCCTGCTATCGCTCCACTTACCGCAGCAGTAAGGGTGAGGTGGGGCAACCACTCCAGCAGGTTGACCAACAAACCAAGCCACAGCAGGGGCAGCGTCAGCGCATCGGGCAGCAGCTGGTGTTCGGCATCAATCAATACCAGCGCCAGTAACAGCCAGCTAAACAGCAGCACCGCCAGCAATAACCCGCCAACAGGAAACAGCCAGCCGATCGCCAGCGTTAACAGCAGCGTGGCGAACTCGGTCAGCGGATAGCGGCGCGATACCGGCTGGCAGCAATGACGGCAGCGCCCTTTAAGCACCAGCCAGCTCAACAGCGGAATGTTGTCACGCCAGCGTACCGCCGTTTTACATTGCGGGCAGTGCGAAGCGGGCAGCCACAGGTTGAAGCCCGGCGGGGCATCCGCGCCGATCATCAGCGGCAAGCGGTACGTCACCACATTGATCAGGCTGCCTGTTGCTGCCCCCAGCAGGCCCAACAACAGCCAGTAACAGCCATTATCGGTCACGGTTAAGTTCCATATGCACCAGATGCAGCTGGGGGCCTTTCTGTTCCATCAGCAACCGCGATGGCTGCAGCGCGTAGCGCTGCTCCAGTTTCACCAGCGCGCTCAGCAAAGGCCCCAGCGAGACAGCCCCCCTGGCAGCCACCCAGATATCGGGTGACGGTTGCGACAGCACTAACCCCGGCGGCAGCAGCTTATTCAGCTGCTCAAGACCGGGGTTTTTTTCTGGCTGGCGAGCCAGCACCGCCTGCATGCGGTTTTCCAGCTGCTGTATTTGCTGCGACTCAAGCTGGCGTTGTTGCAGATGATTCGCCGCCCGCTGTTGCCAGGCAATCGCCTGCTCTCTGGCGATATAGAGCCCGGCAGCGATGGCGCTAATCAGGCAGAGAACCAGCAGCCAGCGCTCACGGGGCTGTCTGCGTTGCCAGAAGTTAAGAGGTTTGTCGCTCATGATTTCCTGCCAATAGTGATGCTGCGCTTACCCTGTCGGGTCAGCTGTAAGCCCTCTGGTGCCACCAGCGGGTTATCGGTTGGTATGACTGCAGCGAAGTGTAAACTTAGCTGCTGTTTTTTCGCATCCCACTCCAGCGTTTGCAGCGGGATTTCTTTCACATTTGCGAGCAGCTCCGAACATTCAGTCAGAAGTACCAGCAGGCCAGCGGTGGGCTTATGGGTTTCCTGTTGCTGTATGTGCTCAAGTAGCGCCTGAGCGGGTTTGACCGGTCGCTCATGCGGAAAATAGCGCTGATAGCGTTGTAGCGTCTGTTGGGTAAGCTGTTCAGCGGCCATATTCAGCTGCCAGCCGTGATAAAGCGGGAACGCCGCCAGACAACAGCCGGAAAGCAGCAGCGCAACGATCAGGCAGCCTATGCTGTTACGCCAGCTGACCGTCGGGCCAAACTCACCGTGCAGCAGTGAAGGCAGGCTGGTTTTCCCCGTTTCCTGCGTTAACCACTTACGCGTTTGCTGCTCCTCAACCTGCCCGGCAAGCGTGCTGTCGTGAGCGGTAAGCAGCGGCAGGTCGGCAACGGCGACGCTAACGCCGCTGAACGGTTCGGTGCGTGCCAGCCACTGCTCCTCCAGACGAAAAGCCTGGCCATGCGGCAGCATTAACACATCCGGCAAGGCGTAGTCGGGGGTGAAACCGCTCTGTCTGACCGCGTTGATGGCGGCCCGCAGCCTGGCCGGTTCAATGGCTACCAGGTGATTGTCCTGCGCGGTGCGTGCCAGCACGGTGATGTGTAACGCATCAACATCACCGATCGCGGTTCCTTCCAACTGCCATTTGAGCGCTTCTGCCGGCATTTTGCCGCCGCTCACGCAATAAAACAGGCAGTGCCCGGCGGGGATGGCCAGCCATACGCTGTCTTTCTTACCGCCGGGGATCGGATCGTCCGCCGTGCCGCTGCTGTATGCGCCGCCAGCGCTGCGGTATTCCCAGCGCAGCCTGTCGCGCGGCTGCCCGCTAAAATAAAAACAAAGCAGCCCCTTGTTTTTTCGTGGTTTTTTGGCCATCTGATTTACTCGCTTAATCCATAGAGACGTGCGGTGACGTGGTATTGCTCGTCCTGTTTTTGAATACGACTGCGCAGCGCGGCAAATATCGTCGGATGATCGCTCCACATCAGCAGCTCGTAGTAATCACTGCGGGTCGCCAGCACGCTTTGCAGCGTGACGATCGCCGGGGCGATAGTGGTCATACTGAGGGATTTGGTCAGTGCGCTAAGATCCGCCCAGCCCTGCTGCGGACGCGAGTTGAGCAGAGAATCGAGCTGCGACACAGACAGGGTATTGGCAAATAGTGCCCGCATCAGGGGTAATTGCCGGGTGGTCAAACCGTTAACATTGACTGCCAGCCTGGTTTCCGGCATGACGCACAGCAGCGGTTGCAGCTGCCGCCACCGTTCGGGCGTGACCGCTGGCAGCTGTTTTATCTGGCTGATTTCATCAAACAGACGCCATTCATTCACCAGCGGATCGGGTTTGACGAGGGCAATCACCTGCTGCATTAACGCTTCAGCCTGCGGTTTAGCGAGGTCAAGATTGACTAACATATGCAGAAAAACCTGACGCGCCATTGAGGGTGCCACCTGGGGATCTTTTTCCGCAACCCGCTGTGGCAGCAGGGCGTTGAGATTAAAGCACGCCTGACGGTCCAGCAGTTCAAAGTGGATGAGCTGTTCGCCGAACTGACGCTGGCGCACCAGAGTATGGGGTTGATCCAACTTTTGTGAGGTGGTAAACCAGCGTTCAGCGCTCAACAGGTTCCATTTACTGTGCTGGAATGCCTGGCTGCTTTCCGCGCGCATAAACGCCTGCATCCCATACTGGTTAGCGGTGGTGGCCAGCAGTGCCATAATGGCGATCATCAGCAGAACTACCAGCATCGCCATTCCCCGTTGCAATCCCGGCATTATTTTTCCCCGCTCAACAGGATGACCCGCGTCAGCTTGCCGTAATCGGCAATACTCAGGGTCACTTCAATGGCTTGCGGCAGTGAAAATGCGGCGGACCACTTTGGCGTCCATTTGCCCGCAGACCAGTAACGCATACTGACCTGCTTAATCTCCCTGAAACGGGCGGTGATAATGCGGTCGTCCACGGTTTCCCGTATCAGCTCGTTATTCACCAGCCGCCAGCGGATGGTTTGCAGGGTTGAGCGTGCTAACGGCGAGCCGGGCAGGGTGCCGTTTCGGCGGGTCAGCTGCAACAGCGCTTCTGGCTTCTCGCTGATAAAGCCCGGCTGGTTGAGCGATATTTTCTCGTCCTGAGCCGGGATCATCGCCTGCGAGATATCGCGATCGAGCAGGGAGAACAGGCGCTGCATCTCTTCCAGCCGCGTCACATGCTGGCGCGTCAGCTCTCCGTTGCGCATCACCCCTTGCAGTATTTGATAACCCATCAGGCTGAGCACTGAAAAGATAGCCAGCGCCAGCATCATCTCAATCAACGTAAAGCCATGTTGTTTGTGCATTATTCCTTTACCTGCCAGCTGTGCAGCGCGGCGATAGCATGCTGACTGCTTTCATCAAGACGTACTTCAATCTCCAGCCCGCGAATGCCGGGATCGCCGGTACTGACACCTCGCCAGCGCCAGAACCAGCGCTGTTCTGCCATCAGGGTATTGCCGTGCTGCCACTGCTGTGCCGGCCACGTACGTTGCAGATAAAGTTGAGCCAGCTGGTTGTCCGCCACCCAGTGAGCAAACTGCTTCTGCTCCAGCCGGGTCAAGTTACGTACCTGCTCCCCGCTGGTTTTCATTAATGCCAGCCCGGCAATCGCCAGTATCGCCATTGCCACCATCACTTCCAGTAGCGTCATGCCCCGCTGTTTCATGGTAACTCCCGTAGCACCAGCTCGCCCTCTGCCGCGCCGATTTCACTGCCTGTGAGATCGGCTCCGTTCAGTTGCAGGGTAAAGGGCGGCTGGTCACCATCGGGCAGAAACAGCAGCGTGGCCGGCAGCGTCATCACTTTTCCCTGCTGGCGGAGCGTGAAAGACATATTGCCCGGCAGGCGAAAACGTGCCAGCCGGTTTTTGATCGGCTGCCAGTGATAGCCGTAAAACAGGCTGTCGCCAGAGGTTTTGCCCGGTGCCAGGCGCGCCAGATCTACCCGGTGAGGGTTCAGCTGCAAACGGATCACCGCCCCGTCAAGCTGCGCCTGGCCAGCGGCCCAACGCATCATCACCAGCAGTTTTTCTGCTTCGGGACGGGTGCTGGCAGCGGGCTGTGTTGCCACGGCCAGCAGCGCAATGCCACTGAACAGCAGCAGTACCAGCATCACTTCCAGCAGGGTAAATCCGGCGTGGCGCTGCATTACGGCTCTTCGGTATCTGGCTGCCAGTTAGTCACGTCGTCTGCCGTCTGTGGTGCGCCATCAGGGCCGGCAGAGAAAATATCTACCGGACCATGCTGACCGGGGCTGATCAGCTGGTAATCATTACCCCACGGGTCCTGCGGCAAACGGCGGACATAGCCATCGCTGCGGTAATTACGCGGCACCGGTTCTGCCGTTGGCCTGGTCACCAGCGCTTTCAGCCCCTGTGCGGTGGTGGGATAGCGGCTGTTATCCAGCCGGTACATATCCAGCGAGTTTTCCAGGGTAATAATGTCACTGACGGCTTTCTGGCGATCGGCGCGGTCCTTATTGCCCATCAGGCTGGGGATCACCAGGCTGGCAAGAATGCCAAGAATGACGATCACCACCATAATTTCCAGCAGGGTGAAGCCGCTCTGTTGGCGGCGGCGAGCAGATGATTGTTCCATTGAGATTTATCCTATCAGGCTGTTGAGTTGTAAAATGGGTTGCAGAATGGCCAGCACGATAAACAGCACCACGCCAGCCATCACCACCACCAGCAGGGGTTCAAACAGGCTGACTGCCAGCGTCATCTGGCTAAGAAAGGCGCTGTCCTGAATATCGGCCGCTTTGGTCAGCATGCTGTCCAGTTCACCGCTGCTTTCGCCGCTGGCGATCATATGGCCCATCATTGGCGACAGCAGCCTGGTTTGTTCGAGCGCCAGCGTCAGGGTGGTGCCTTCGCGTACCCGTTCGGCGGCGAGCTGTAACTGTTGGCGTATAAACAGATTGGTTAATACGGTGGCGCTGATATGCATGCCTTCCAGCAGCGGTACGGCGCTGTTGGTCAGGATGCTCAGGGTGCGCGCATAGCGTGCCAGGTTGAGATTAAGGACGATACGGCCAATGAGCGGCAGCCGCAGCTTGGCCTGGTGCCAGCGTAACTGCTGTGCCGGGCGGCGCAGTATGATGCGGGCGCAGAAACCCGCCAGCAGAATAACCAGCAGCACCGGCAGGCCGATGGCGCGCGTTATTTCGCTGATGCTCATCAGCAGGCGGGTAGACAGCGGTAAAGCCTGTTTCATGTGTACGAACTGTTCGACCACGCTGGGCACCACGGCGGTCAGCAAAATGGTGATCACGCTGATGGCCACCAGCGTCAGCAGCAGGGGGTAGATCATTGACTGGGTAAGCTTACCTTTGATCTGCTGCGTCTTTTCGCTGTAATCAGCTAATTGCTCCAGCACGTTATCCAGTTTGCCCGATGCTTCTCCGGCGGCGATCATCGCCTGATAGAGCGGAGGGAACGTGGCAGGATAAAGGCCAACGGCATCCGCCAGTGAAGCACCTTCCAGCACCTTCTGGCGGATGGCATGCAGCATGGTGCGCCCCGCTGGTTTGGTAGTCTGCTTTTCCAGCGCCAGCAGCGCCTGTTCCAACGGCAACGCCGCGCCAACCAGCGTTGCCAGCTGGCGCGTCATCAATACCCGCTCGCTGGCAGACAGCGAACGGCGTGACGACGATCCAGAACGCAGTACGCCCGGTTTTACCGGCTGTAAGCGCAATGGCTGTAGCTGCTGTTCGCGCAGCAGCTGGCGTGCCTGCTGTGGCGTATCGGCTTCGGTTTCGCCCTGAACTTTGACGCCACGCTGATTGAGCGCCTGATAGCGGAAACGCATATCAATGTGCCTCGCGCGTGACGCGAAGGATCTCTTCGAGCGTGGTCATACCGCTGAGCACCTTTTGCAGGCCGTCCTGTTGCAAAGAACAATAGTCCGCGTTGACCAGCTGGCTCAGTGCATTCTCACTTTTGTTCTGACCGATCGCCTGGCGGAGTGCATCATCAATGGTCAGCAACTCATAGATGCCGACGCGCCCGCGATAGCCGTTGTTATTACACTGTTCGCAGCCGACAGCGCGCCACAGCTGAATGCCAGACGGTGGGCTGGGAGAAAAATGCGCCAGCTCAACGGCGGTTGCCGCGCCCGGCTGACGGCAGGCGGGACACAGCCTGCGTACCAGGCGCTGGGCCAGCACGCCTATCAGCGAGTTGGCGAGCAGGAAGGGCTCGACCCCCATATCGCGCAGACGCTCAATGGCGCCAAAAGCGCTGTTGGTGTGCAGCGTCGAGAGCACCAGGTGCCCGGTGAGTGAAGCCTGAACGGCGATCTGCGCGGTTTCGCCATCGCGGATCTCACCAATCATCACGATGTCCGGGTCCTGGCGCAGAATGGCGCGCAGACCACGAGCAAAGGTCATATCGACCTTGCTGTTGACTTGCGTCTGCCCAATTCCTTCCAGTTCGTACTCCACCGGATCTTCAATGGTCATGATATTTTTGTCGTCGCTATGGATAAGCTTAAGCCCGGCATACAGGGTGGTACTTTTTCCCGAACCGGTAGGTCCGGTTACCAACAGGATGCCATGCGGCGTCTTCAGCAGGCGGTTCATCGCTTGCTCCGCCTGTGGGGACATACCGATATCGGCAAGGTTCAGCGTCAGCCCGTTCTTGTCCAGCACGCGCAGTACGATGCGCTCACCATGCCGCGAAGGCAGAGTGGAGACACGCACATCGATATTTCTGCCGCCCAGGCGCAGAGAGATACGCCCATCCTGCGGGATGCGTTTTTCGGCAATATCAAGCTTTGCCATTACCTTAATTCGCGATAACAGGTAGCGACTGAGCTGCGCTGGCGGGGACAGAATGGTGCGCAGCATCCCGTCAACGCGGAAGCGCACGCTTAGCTTCTTCTCGAATGGCTCAATATGAATATCGGAGGCCCCTTCTTTGATCGCCTCACTGAGAATGGCATTGATCAGGCGGATAACCGGGGCGCCATCGTCACTGTCAAGCAGGTCATTATCTTCAGGCAGGCCGTCTACCAGCTGGTCGAGGTCAAACTCGCTACCCAGCGTCTCGAACATCTGCGTTGAAGACGTATTTTGCTGATAGGCGTCGCTCATCTTCTGACGGAAAACGTCTTCGGAAAGCAGTTGCAGACTGGCTTCGGGAGCATGGCGGCGAGCTTCCAGAATGGCAGTCATACTGCTGCCAGAATGGAAGCACAGCGCCACGGATTCGCCATCCGGTGCCAGCAGCACGTTATGCTGTTGTACCCAGCTGAATGGAAACAGTGGCTGACTCATTACGCTTTTTTCCGGTAGAAATCAGCGATGTGCTTCTGTATTTCCACCAGCGCCTGGTTACCCTGCTTTATTAACAGATTTTCATCGATGGCTTGAGCAACGCGTTTGTCGCCTTCGCCGTTGCCGAGCTTCTCGCGGAATTTCTCCAGCTTGCTGCCGCTGGTGAGGTCAAATTTATCCTGCTGACGAATGATGGTTGGACGGATAAACAGCATCAGGTTGCGTTTACTCTTTTTATCAGAGGTATAGCGGAACAGTCTGCCAATCAACGGGATCTGGCCGAGTACCGGGACGCTGCTCTCCACGTTGCTATGCGTGGTGTCGAGAAGCCCACCGACTACCACGGTCTTGCCGCTTTCAACCAGTACCGCATTCTTCACCAGGCGGGTATTAAAGGTCGCTCCCAGCGGATCGACCGAGCTCTGTTCGGCTACGCTCGACACTTCCTGCTCAATCTCCATCAGCACCGAGTCGCCTTTATTGATTTGCGGCTTCACTTTCAGTTTGATACCGACGCTTTTGCGGTCGACCGAGTTGTACACGCCGTCGGTGTTGGTGGTTTGCGTGCCGGTAAGAATGGGCACATCCTGGCCCACGGTAAATTCGGCCTCCATGTTATCCAGCGTCACAATACTTGGCGTTGCCAGAATATTATTCTGGCTGTTGGTTTGCAGCGCGGTGAATAATCCTGCCCAGTTACCGTGGTAGAATCCGGCGGCCAGACCGTTGGTTTTACTCAGCGCTTCGGCAATGGTACTGCCAATCAGATTACTGACCGGAGCATCGCTTGCCGGGAACTGCGTTCCGCCGCCGTTTTTGTTGAACCACTGTACTCCCAGCGCCAGGCCGTCCGCATCCTGTACCTCAACGATGATCGCTTCTACCTGCACCTGAGCACGGCTGATATCGAGTCGGTTAATAATTTCTTCGAGATCGCCCATCACATCCGGCGGCGCGTTGATAATCAGTGAGTTGGTATAGGTGTCGGCCTTCACAACGATGTCTTTTGACATCGCAACCGGGCTGGCGGATTTAGACTCAGATTTGTCCTGTATGTTACTGCTTACGCCGCTCAGTACCTCTACCAGGTTTTCGGCTTTAGCGTGCTTCAGATAAAACACCCTGGAGTTGCTGCTGCGGTCTTTCTCTTCATCCAGATTTCTTGCTGCATCAACCAGCTGTTGACGTGCCAGCTCGTCGCCGGTAATCAGTACGGCATTGGTGCGCGTATCCGCGACGGCTTTGGCGAACGGTTTATTGCTGCCCGCTGTTTTGCTATCACCGTTGATAAAATTGAGTATTTCCGCAACCTGTGGGGCCGATGCCCACTGCAATTTGACCGTATCGACCGTGGTGTCTTCAGGCAGGTCGATACTGCCGACAATGGCCATCAGCTGGCTGATCACCGCTGCCCGGCCGGTCATTAATAACACGTTACTCGGGTCGTAATGCACCACGCTGCCCGCAGCAGCATCGTTAAGCTGGCGCAGTAAGGGCGCCAGGTCTTTTGCCGTGACGAACTGCAGTGGTACTACCCGGGTAATCACTTCATCGCCGACGGCATTGCTGCCAGCGGTAACAAAGGGTACGGCGGCACCTTTGGTATTTTTAGACGGAATAATTTTAAGGACGCCATTATCCATGCTGATCGCGGTGTAGCCGTAAACCTCAAGCACACTGAGGAAAAACTGATAATACTGTTGCGCATCCAGCGTTTCATAGCTGCGCACGCTGATTTTTCCTTTCACCGCAGGATCGATAATGATGGTTTTATTCAGTGACTTACTCACGGTGTTAATAAATTCTTCGATCTCGGTATTTTTGAAGCTCGCCTGATAGCCATCCGCCTGCACAGGCGCAGAAAATAACGTGCAAATCAGCAGCAGCGGTAACAGCCGCCGGATGCTGGTAGCGGATTGGGGGGATCTCTTCTTCATAAGCAGTCCTTGTTATAATTCGGCTTAATCACTTCATGGTTAAGGCTTCAAACTTTCCCCGGTGACGAATGATGATCCGTTGCGGAAAGATACGCACGATGGTTGCGGTTGTGTCAGGCAGGGCCTCGCCAACGCCGAGAGTCAGCTGTTGCTGGTTGTGTTGCACAATCGCGATGGAGTGCGATTCAACATTACTGCTTAGCAAACCGGTCACCTTGACCGGCAGGGTACTCTCCGGCGCCCGCAGCATTTGATCGTCACTCTCGTCCTGTTGCAGAGGGGCAGGTTCCTTTTGCGGACGCGGTGCAAATAATGAGAGCACTGAAAGCCTGGTGTAGCCATCCGGGGCATTTCCCGCCTCAGGTTCAGGCAGCGGCTGTTGTACAACGGTCAGAGGCAACGGCGGTGGCGCAGAGAACTTAAATGAAAAACCCAGCACGGCGAGCGGCAGCATCACGCTAAGAAAATAGAGTGCGCCAGGTGATGCCATTCTCTTTAAATAAGATATCAGCGCAGAGTCAGACAATGAGTTCATGCTAAAGCCCACAAATTATGTTGTGATAAAAAGAATTAGCGTATTGCATTCAACAGCCATTGCTTCAGCGATGGTTTGTTGTCTTTATCTGTTACATTGTTCTGCGAGGCGAGGGGGGCAGGATCGTGGTGCAGTGCCTCTGCCTCGATCTTTCTTAAAAGAGGCTCATTGATTTTTAAACCGTAGTAAGGGACGGTAATAAGTATGTTAGTGGGTAATTGGTTACGTTGCAGAAGTGCACGTAACTGAAATACCAGCTGATGATAATTGTTATCACGAACGCATTGATGGTTTTCATACCAGACAATATTAATGATGTCTCGCTTGTTGTTAATTTTTTGTGTCAGGCAGATTAGGAGTCTTTTTTGCGTTTCGCTAAGAGATATTGTTAGCTTCTTACAGGGGATCTCAAGCGTGTTCATCTGGCAATCCAGATTGAAAAATGTACCGTAGTGAATGTTTTCAATGTCGAGTATTTTTTCGCATTGTTCAACGCTTAACATTTTCTTTGTTCCTTATGATGTCTCCGCCAGCTGCATAAGTTAGCAGCTATACGGGAGAGAGAATTTCCCATGAAAAACGTTTCTAATAACCTGTCGCTTTTTCTTTAATTGGATTGTTCAGGACCATAACTTGACGGCAAGCATAGGGGGTTAGGTAGTTTTTTTGCAACACGCAATAAGTTTAATTTTTCATTAAAATTTGCCAGCTTATTGATTTTTATCATTTTGTTGTCCTGTTATTTAACGGATAATAAGGTCTTAATCCCTATTAAATTGCCTTATAAAAACATTTGCGATTTGTTTTTGTGCCCTACTTACATAATCTGACAATTATTATTTTCCACTGATTTAATGTGCAGGTTGTGGCGTTGCTTCTTTTTTAATCCGTAAGGTTATATTTTTATTGTCTGCGAATTAGAGGAAATATCATCACCATAGAAATAATATGCAGGGTTGGTAATAAAATGGTGAGGCAGTCTTCTGTATTGTTGCTGGATGAATTTCAATCAATGAAGATTAGGTGGTGAAGGGGACAATGTAACAAATACCGGGAGGGATCATCTGGCTTTGCTATCTGAATTTAACCTGTGAAATATTAATTGTGTTACTGAGTCCAATTGTTGCTGCCGCACGTAACAGATATGTTGCTGTGTTTACAAGCCGACGATGAATAGCAATAACGCCTACCAATGCCCGGTTCAGGGTGAAATTGGCAATCCACTGACAGCGATTGGGTGGTGAAAGTGCCCTGAGGGCCAAGACAGCAACAGGCATCAATGATATTGTTTGTCGCCATTCGGCTTGAATCTTTCTGGAGTGAACGGTGATGAAACATTTACAGGTTGCGGTAGGTATTATCCGCAATAGCCAACGGCAGATTTTTTTAGCTCAGCGTTCAGCCAGCGCGTATATGGGGAATATGTGGGAGTTCCCCGGCGGGAAAATTGAAGCGGGTGAAACGCCTGAACAGGCTCTGAAACGTGAATTGATGGAAGAAACGGGTATCGCAGTGCTGCATGCCGAACCCTATGATATTGTCGACCATACCTACCGCGATCTACATGTGACACTGCATTTTTTTATCGTAGACCGCTGGCAGGGCGAGCCTTATGGCCGCGAAGGACAGCCGCAGCGTTGGGTTGCGCAGAGTCAACTTAACGCTGCGGATTTTCCGCCCGCAAATGCTGAAATTGTGGTCAGGCTGCAAGCAGGCATCTGATCGACTACGCCACTTCAGGCTGCTCAATGGCTATCGAGCGGCTGTTCACTCCAGTCATCGCTGTCATTGAGATCGCTGCTGCTGGGAATACGCTTTTCTTCAGCGGCCCATTCCCCCAGGTCGATAAGCTGGCAGCGTTTACTGCAAAACGGTCGCCAGGTGCTCAGTTCATCCCAGATTACCTGCTTGCCGCAGGTTGGGCAGTTGACTACGGTTACATCATTCATGATACCTACCTTAACAACAAGCCAGCTCAAAATTGAAGCGGGCAGGGACTTCGCCTCGTTCACTGTCCAACGGCAGAAAACGGATGGCATAACGACTCTTATGGCCGGAGACCTGAGGATATAACGCATCCTGAAGCTGAAGCTGCAAGCGCAACAAATCAGCACCTTCAGCATTGTCCTGGAAAAAACCATTGAGGCTGGTGTGGGTGCGTAATATCCCGGACTGACGAATCAGTTCAAGGATAAGCGTTAGCGCATCGCGAATCGGGGCTAACGAATCAAGCCATACAGCTACCTGTTGGTCACGCTGCTGCTGTTCAATATGAAGCCAGATATGCAGGGTGGGAAGATCAAAGCTACAGCAGCCCCCGGGTATGCTTAAGCGCTGGCGTACCAGGCTTATAAGGCGTTCTTCGCGCAACAGTTGCCCCATGCGCGGGGCAGCAATTAAGCAGGCTGCACAGCTTTTAAGTTCAGTTCTGAGCGTATCAATTCGCGTCATATCAACGCCGGGGATTTCAGCCCATGAAAGCAACTTTTGCTGCTGGCGTTCCAGCTCTTTGAGGATCTCGGTACGCAGTTCTCCACGTTCAAACACGTCCAGCAGTTCGGCAGCATTACGGAAGAATGTCAGTGCGCCCAGATGATCGACAATTATCTGGCTGGCAGTTAGCTGTTTTAGCAAAAACTCGATACGCAGCCAGGTACGCATTTTCTCATTCAAAGGGTGCTCAAAAAGAACCGTTGTGCTCATACTGTTAATCCCGATCGGTTGCCGCAGCCAGAGCCGTGTAACGCTCATTAAGTTCGGCAACGCGCGCAATCACCGTTTCCGGCGACCCGCAGTTATCAATAATGTCATCTGCCACGGCCAGACGTGCTTCACGCGTTGCCTGGGCAGCAAGTATGTGTTCAACCTGTTCACGACTGATGTTATCGCGCTCGGTGGTTCTGACTATTTGGGTTGCGCGGTCTACATCTACCAGCAATACGCGATCGGCATGATGCTGCAAATGGTTTTCTACCAGCAGCGGGACAACCCACAAGCACCATACAGAGCGCGCTAATGCTAACTGCTGCTGCGTCCTGCTGTGGATAAGAGGATGTAACAGATTATTAACCCAGCGTTTATCCGCCGCAGAGCTGAATATTTTGTTACGCAAATCTGCCCGGTTCAAGGTGCCATCCGGCATCAGTATTTCATCACCAAAATGCGTATGAATGGCAGCCAGTGCTGGCTGGCCCGGCTCGACAACCTGACGCGCAATAACATCGGCATCAATAATATCGACGCCCAGCCCGGCAAAAAGGTTAGCAATGGTACTTTTCCCGCTGCCGATACCACCGGTCAGCGCCACGATATAGCGCATAGTTCTCCGCTCTCGCTGCCTTGACTGCCCATTATTCGCTGAATGGAAGCAGATAATGTGGCGCAGATCACACGAAAATTCACAGGTAAATTTAGTCAATTGTAACGTAAATAAAGCAAATTTCGCAGTCTTGTCTGCGCGTTTTTAGCGCGTATGATAGCGTCACTGGAGCTGGCACTTTGCCTGCGACCGCAAGCGCAACCCAGACAGGGAACGTATTCGGATCCACGCCATCAACCAGGAAAATTTGTTATGCGCATCGAAGAAGATATTAAGTTAGGTTTTAAAGACGTTCTTATCCGGCCAAAACGCTCGACGTTGCAAAGCCGTTCTCAGGTTGAACTGGAACGCCAGTTCACCTTCAAACATTCGGGCATTGCCTGGTCTGGCGTACCGATAATCGCGGCCAATATGGATACTGTCGGTACTTTCAGCATGGCGGAAGCGCTGTCCTCTTTTGATATTCCCACCGCCGTACATAAACATTACAGCGTTGAGCAGTGGCGGGCGTTTGTTGAGCGTGTCTCGCCAGCGGTGTTGCGCCAGGTGATGGTCTCTACCGGCACTTCAGAAGCTGACTTTACCCGGCTACAGCAGATCCTCGCGCTGTCACCGATGCTTAACTTTATCTGCATCGATGTGGCTAACGGCTACTCTGAACATTTTGTGGCCTTCCTGCAGCGCGCGCGCGAAGCCTGTCCGGGTAAGACCATCTGTGCCGGCAATGTGGTAACGGGTGAAATGGTCGAAGAACTTATCCTTTCCGGTGCTGATATGGTTAAAGTCGGTATCGGTCCCGGATCTGTATGTACGACCCGGGTTAAAACCGGTGTCGGATATCCACAACTGTCTGCGGTTATTGAGTGTGCTGATGCGGCGCATGGCCTTGGCGGTCAGATTGTCAGCGATGGCGGCTGTTCGGCTCCTGGCGATGTGGCGAAAGCCTTTGGCGGCGGCGCCGATTTTGTCATGTTAGGCGGTATGCTGGCCGCCCATGATGAATGTGAGGGTACGCTGGTAGAAGAAAACGGCGAACGGTATATGCTGTTCTACGGTATGAGTTCTGAATCTGCCATGAAGCGGCATGTGGGGGGCGTGGCGCAATATCGTGCGGCAGAAGGTAAAACCGTCAGGCTACCGCTGCGTGGGCCGGTGGAAGAGACCGCGCGCGATATTCTGGGCGGCCTACGGTCGGCCTGTACCTATGTAGGTGCCGAACGGCTGAAAGAGTTAACCAAACGCACTACTTTTATCCGCGTCAACGAGCAGGAAAACCGCGTGTTTAATCGTTAGTTTCCTGACCTGCCCCCGTCTGAACTCTGGCCGGGAGAAGTGCTTACCCAAGCGCATCTTCCAGCCTGAACTCTGGCCGGGAGAAGTGCTTACCCAAGCGCATCTCCCAGTCTGAACTCTGGCCGGGAGAAGCGCTTACCCAAGCGCATCTCCCGGCCTGAACACGGGCCGGGAAAAGTGCATACCCAAGCGCATCTCCCAGCCTGAATCTGGCCGGGATAAGTGCTTACCCAAGCGCATCTCCCAGCCTGAATACGGGCAAATACATGGCCACCACCAGGGTTCCCACAATCCCTCCGATCACTATCATCATCAGCGGTTCCAACGCTGCTGCCAGCGTATCTGCCAGTTGATGAGTTTGCTGTTCATGCCACACTGCGAGCCTGACCAGCAACGAATCCAGCGAGCCTGATTCTTCCCCGACCTTAACCAATTGATAACACAAGGGAGTAAATAAAGGATGCGACTTTAGCGCCTGGTGCAGCGGGTAACCCGCCGCAATATGCTGTTGCAAGTGTCTGACAGCCTCACGCCACAACAGTGGGGAAAGGGTTTGCTCTATTGCTTGCAGGCTGTGTAACAGGGTTAATCCGGCATGTTGGGTCAGCGAAAGGGTGGTAAATATCTGGCTCAACAGGCTGCCGCGATATAGTCTGGCCACCAGCGGTAGCCGGAGCAGCAGGCGTTGCTCATAGCGCTGCCAGGCAGGATATTTAAGGCGCTGCGTTTTCCACAGCAGGGACCCCGCGACGATAATGCCGGTCAGAGGTAATGCCTGTTGCTGTAATATTCGCGAGCACGTAATCACAGCTTGAGTAAATCCCGGAAGCGGCGCGTTAAAAGAGCGATAGATAGCGACAAACTCTGGCAGAACAAAAACCAGCATGCCGATGCTGACCAGCAGAGCAACTGCCATAATTACCAGCGGGTAACGCAGCGCTTTTTGCACCTTTTGCCGCAGCAGTTGCTGTTTGTCCTGCTGTATTGCCAGCTGCAGGCAGCATTCGTCCAGCTCCCCGGTTAGCTCCCCGATATGAACCAGCGCTGGGATCAGCGGTGGAAAAACGTCGGGCCACTCGCGTAACGCCTGTGAAAAAGGTTCCCCGGCGCTGATCCGTTGATGCAGATGGATTAGCAGCGCCTGCCAGCCCGCTTCGGGATGCCCGTCAGCCAGTAGCTGCAAACATGCGGGCAGGGGCATTCCTGCTTTGAGTAACGTGGCGAGCTGGCGTAAGAATGCGGTCTTTTGTTGCCATAGCCAGCGGCGAGAGCCGTAGCGGCGGCCCCGCGAAATCTTCAGCGGCATCTGGTGTTGTGCGGCCAGTTCTTCCGCTACCTGAACAGGGCTGGCAGCAAAGCTGCATCCATGGTGGAGTTGCCCACTATCGTCAATAGCCTGCCAGCGGAAAAGTAAGCGTTCACCCATCGCTGCCCCCGGCTACACGGGTGAGCTCCTCCAGCGTTGTTTCTCCGCGATTGACGCAATGCAGTCCTTCAACGAACAGCGTGTTCATTCCCTGCTGCCGTGCAATCTTAGCCAGTTCCTCCGGTTGGGCCGATTTTGCCAGTGCGTTTTGCAGTCGTGCGGAGATGGGCAGCAGCTCAAACAGAGCAAGACGGCCATAGAAACCCGAGAAACAACGTTCACAGCCCACCGCCAGCCAGTTTTGCACGGTTCCTGGCCAGATATGGGGAGGAAAATGGGAAACTGCCGTAGCAGGTTGACGGCAGTGAGGACAGAGCTTTCTTACCAGCCGCTGCGCGATCACAAGTTTAAGAGCCGAAGCCAGCAAATATCCAGGCACGCCCATCTGACCCAGCCGCACCAGCGTTTCGGTAGTTGAATTAGTATGCAACGTTGAAAGCACCAAATGCCCTGTCTGCGCGGCTTTTATGGCGATCTCGGCGGTTTCACCATCTCGGATCTCGCCGATCATAATCACGTCGGGATCCTGGCGCAGCAGCGCACGTAACACACGTTGAAAATCCAGCCCTGACTTAGCGTGGATCTGAGTTTGATTGACACCCACCATGGGGATTTCCACCGGATCCTCCACGCTGCACAGATTACGCGTGGCGATATTCAACCAGCTTAGTCCACTATAGAGCGTGAAGGTTTTGCCACTGCCGGTGGGGCCGGTGACCAGGATCATCCCTTGCGGACGAGCCAGCGCTTCGCGGTAGCGCTTCAACAGCGAGCCGGGCATACCCAGGTTTTCCAGCGCAATGGCATGGCTATCGCTTTGCAACAGACGTACCACGGCTTTTTCACCAAATCGCGTTGGCAGGGTCGAGAGACGGAACGACTCGTTATGACCTTTCAGCAACAATGAAAACTGTCCATCCTGTGGCACCCGACGTTCGGAGATATCCAAACTGGCAAGAATTTTCAGGCGAGCGATCAGCGGCGCGCTGTTGTCCACCCCGGCCAGGGGCAAGTGCTGTAATACGCCGTCGACACGTAAGCGCAGCCGCAGGCTACCTTCCTGCGGCTCAATGTGAATATCAGATGCACGTTTTTGTAACGCTTGCACCAGTAAGGCGTTGATGATCTCTACTGCCGTCCCGGTATGCTCCGGCCCATCCTCTGCCGCAGCCAGATCCGGAAGTTTCTCCCGTTGGTGGGATTGCTCCAGTCTTGCTTTCGGCCAGCATTCAACTTCAATAGGACAGTGGGCGGCAAAACGCAGTTCGGCCATCAGCGTATGGCTGGGTGTCTCAGCTACCGCGATATGTAGCCGCTGTGCGTTGAACTCAACTATTATTGCCTGATGAGCCTGACAAATCGCTTCGACCGCTCGTTGTGTTGCCGGTGTCATGGCAACTGCTCCTCATCAAAACGGAACATATCCAGGCAAGCGTCCTTCAGTGCGGAAGCTTCGCTTTCACAGCTGCGTCGCCAGCTTAACTGCCCGTCCTTATTATCCCACTGTGGCGTAAGCTTAACGCTTAACCCCTTCAGGCTTTCCTGACCGGTCAGGGTAATGACCCCTGCATTGACCTTGAGGGCAGAAACATAGCGCGAGGTGCGTTCGGTGGGGACACCATTGCTGCCTGCGCTGCAGTTGCCGCTGCCACCACGTTCGATGGCACAAAGCTCGACAGCCGTTTTATATGGCATGGTGCTCTGTAGCATATCTGTCAATGCGGCCTTTTGCAGATAGCTCTGGTAAGCGGGCAGGCCGATAGCGCTAAGAATAGCGATGATAGCGATGACAATCATCAGTTCGATCAGGGTGAATCCCTGTTGGTGGGTCATGACAAACCTCCTTGTGGTTAAGAGCTAAGCACGATAGTTCGCGGCTGGTAGCCTGTGCCAGAGTCAAACGGCCAACTTCAGGCGGAGGCCGCAAAGTATTTGCGCCCGTTACATTGCAGAACCTGCTTGCCTGAAGTAGTCCCGCAAAAACAGCATTCTGAGTGTAAAAAGGCCAGCGCTGACGGCTGGCCTGAAGTAAAAACAAGATGACGAGTTAACGGAAGCGCATCACGGTGCGCAAAAGGGTTCATGCGCACTATGCCGGTCGGGAAAGCCGACCGGCAAGTAGCCGTTTTACCGCGTGCAGGCAATAATAATACTCATTTCATAACCGGCTGGTAGCCGGAAGTGATACGGCAAGTCAATCATGGACATTTCTCTGCAGGCCAGGGAAAGGTTCTACCGCTGGTGGATGACCATTCATATGGCTACGTCAAGCTGACAGCAACCATCACATCTTCCGGTGGTAACGGATGGCTCATGAGCAGGCTACCGCGACAGGTGATGATAAACGGCTGCTTGTGCTGCACTGAGCGCGGCCTGACTGCGATGATATGAAACGAGATAAAATCCGTCAGAGCGTGGTCCGCCGGGGTGGTAACCCGGTTACACGCGCATGACCGGCGCGTATTCGTAAACAACTGAAAGCAGGCATCGGGCGGCATATCGGAAAATCGACCAGCGCGCACTGCAAAATATCAGAAAGACTGTGCTGGAAGCCTGGGAAGTTGCGCAGCGTGAAGAAATTCAGCTGATAGGCATCGTTGACTTCTTTACATAAAAGGAAGACTACGGGAGGAGAGCGATCGCGGAAACGGCGGCGGGACAGCCGCAGTAAAAAGTCAGATGAGTCATTACCCGGGTCGGTTCTCAATTACTGATGCCGTGCTGACGTTAACCGAAACGGTAAGCTGCGTTGCCTGCTGGCACAGCTGGATCCAGGGCTGTCATAGAATGGCGTACCTTAATCAGGAGAACCAAAGTGCGGTGGTGCTGAAGCTTGATTAAATAGAAAACATTCATGCTAACCTGTATCTATCAGAATACAGGAGACCAGGGTATGCAGCTGCAAGAAGGTTGGATCGCGGGCATACGGCGCGTGCCGTCGCCGCATTTCAATCAGCGACCATATGATGAAACGCCTTCACTGTTAGTCATTCACAACATCAGTCTGCCGCCCGGTGAGTTTGGCGGCCCGTGGATTGATGCGCTGTTTACCGGGCGGCTTCATGCGGGCGATCATCCCTGTTTTGCCGGCATATGCCAGCTGCAGGTTTCTGCGCACTGTCTGATCCGCCGTGATGGCGAGATCGTACAATATGTTCCTTTTCACCTGCGGGCCTGGCATGCTGGCGTCTCCAGCTATCAGGGGCGCGAAGCCTGCAATGATTTTTCGATTGGTATTGAACTGGAAGGCACGGATACGCTGCCTTATACCGATGCGCAATATCAGGCTTTACGCGCGGTCACTGAATTACTGGTTCAGCATTATCCATCGATTGCCCAGCATATTGCCGGCCATAGCGACATTGCTCCACAGAGAAAAACCGATCCCGGGCCATCTTTCGACTGGGCGCGGTTTCGCGCCGGTCTGGTATCCCACATCCAAACAACGGGAGTTAAGGAATGACATTAGTTAGTCTGTTACTGGTTCTCGGATGGGAACGTTTATTCAAACTGGGCGAGCACTGGCATTTCGATCACCATCTGATACCGCTGTTCCGTGCGCGTAAGCATTTTTCTCTGGCGCGTACTTTGCTCATGTTGTTGGTGTTCATGGGGCTGGTGGCGCTTTGTTTGCTGGCATTGAAAGGGCTGTTTTTTGGCGTTCCCAAGCTACTGTTTTGGATACTGGTGGGGCTTTTATGTATCGGGGCAGGATCGGTACGCCTGCACTACCACGCCTATCTTAAAGCAGCTGCTCACAACGATACTGCGGCGCACAATGCTATGGCCGAAGAGTTAACATTAATCCACGGCGTGCCCGTTGACTGTGACGAGCGTGAGTATCTGCGCGAGCTGCAAAATGCATTATTGTGGATTAACTACCGCTTTTATCTGGCTCCGTTGTTCTGGTTTGTGGTTGGTGGCCCATGGGGGCCGGTGCTGCTGGTGGGATACGCATTTCTGCGCGCCTGGCAAAGCTGGCTGGCGCGTATACCTGATCCTCTGGCTCGCGCTCAGTCTGGTGTTGATGCCATTCTGCATTGGGCAGACTGGGTGCCGGTTCGGCTGGCAGGCGTTGCCTATGCGTTACTGGGTCATGGTGAGCGTGCGCTGCCTGCTTGGTTTGCTTCACTGGGCGATCGTTATACCTCGCAGTATCAGGTGTTGACCACTCTGGCGCAGTTCTCGCTGGTACGAGATCCGCATCTGGATAAGGTTGAAACGCCACGCGTGGCGGTAGCACTGGCAAAAAAAGTATCGCTGGTACTGGTGGTTGTGGTGGCGTTACTGACAATTTACGGCACGTTGGTCTGATGCGGGCTGCCGGCGGTTTTCCCGGCAGGAGGGAAATACCAACGCACTGATATTATGCCAGTCAGCTGACCGGACTCACGGCAACGGCCTAAATGATGCGTTTTTGGCAGAACGTGGTGCCGCAGCGATAAAGACTAAGCCAAGATAGCGATAATTATCGCTGTCCAGGCTATTCACTTTATCCGCACCTCTTTTAGACATTTTATTGTGGTCCAGATTTGCCAGGTGTTTAACATGAGCAACGAAGGTATCAGCATTATCCATGATCAAGTTTGATTTTAATATCGGGGTGGTTTTAAGTATATTCAAACTCGTTTCAGCATTAACGAACTGGTTTATCCCAAAGTGATGATAAACATCATTCATAAATTTTTTAAAATAAATATTATTTTTTATTTCTCCGTTGTCTATTTCACTATTAATTTTCCGGCGCAGTGCACGAGTATCACCAGGTAAGAAATTTTCTTCGTAGATATCATTATAGCAAACATCCAGGGTATTAGACGTTAAGTGAGAGGTTTCATGGATGAACGTGGAATCAAGGTAGTTAACGTTCATCCCCATTATGGAACTGCCGATGGGTCTGTTCTCTACATTAGAGTCAAGCATGATAAATATTCTACGATAAGGATCTTCCAAAAAAGTAAAAGCCAGTGGGATCTTCCGGAGGTGGTTTAGATCCTGAATGATACTCTGAGAATTAAATGGATTAACCGCATCTACAATCCGCCGGGTGGAAACGATAATGATATTGTTGTAATCAATTCTTTCAGATTCATTCAAAAAATCACGAGCGCGCCATAGTTGCCCCTTAAGTCTGAGCATCGCTTGAGTAATTATTCTTTCACTACGAGTGTTAAGAGACAGACAAAGGTATTCCCTGATTTTAGTTTCATAAGAAACGTCATTTATCCTGGTGATTGCCAGCGCAATATTTTCCTGAGCGGATCTGAAGGCTATTTTGTACTTTACGCGTGCAAGCGTTATAAACGGGGGGGCTGAATTATCTTGAGGAAAACCGTAAAATAAATCATATGTATTACCCTGTAGATCACGGGTAATGAAATTATTTATATCTCTGCTCAGAGCCGGCAAATCTGCGGTAAATGGCACTTTTCTTATCGGTAAAAATGTATTTATGCCCTTGACCCGTTCAATCTGTTCAGCGGTTAACGCCCTGGCGGTGGGGGCTTGTCGATAAATATATCTAACTTCATCGGTTGTTAATTCACCATTTTTTTTCAATCTTTCATTGAAAACGCTCAGGCCAGAGGTATCAACTTCATTTTTTACCGACGCTATAAACTTATAGCCCTCCGTGTCAGGTAATGTTATTGCCTTATCCAGAACAACCATTGTGATGAGGCTAACAGCGTCATTTTTGATCTTACCCCATGCTTGCATCTGCTCATCATAGGTGACAGCATCGATAGCATGCTCAATATGAATAGCCAGGGTCAGAAAGGGGGATAGCGGATTAGGAATGATATTTGATGCTTCAATCATCTCTTCATAGATATCACGCTCGACCCTTAAATCTGATTTTATCTGTGAACTGAGGTCAGATAATTCTTTATTTTTTACGCTTTTGAAAAAATCTGCAAAGAAGTGATTAGGCGAAATGAAGGCTGATTTGATTGCAATTCTTTCAGAGTAACTATTATCATTATTAATTGTATTTAACCAGGCATCAATACCATCGTAAAACAGATTGTTCTGCCTGTTTGCTATGGTAAAGTGAGAGGCTATCATAGCCCGACGCTCTTCGGTCGCGCAGGCATTGGCAACCCATGACCGCATCTCAAAAGCTCCCCTGAAGGAGAATAACTTAAAGTCACTTTTGGGAAAATATAGCGTTACCCGACCACTAAGACTATTCTTGAAGATATAAGCATTTGCCGCACTGTAGCCGTTAATATCAAAAAGAGCAGCGGTGACGTTACTGTTTTTTAACAAGCCCACCCCGCTTAGCACATCTGTAGCTGAATTATGGTCAATCTGACTAATGTCAAGATGATTGATAAAAGAAATAAAGAGATTTTTGATATGCTCGTTTTTCTGACCGTAGCGGTCGGTGAGTTTTTGTTTAGCATAATTATAAAAATCAATCTTCCAAACCAGATCGCCGAACTTACTGGGCTCTATTTTTATCCTGTCGCGATATTCAAAATTATTGATATGGCTGTCCAGATACGAGACATCATAAATTGCACTTACCGCATCTACCCGCACGTAGTATTTCCAGAAGTCGCTGCCAAAATTGGTAAAAAGGCATTCTGTGAGCGTTTTCTTGATTAAAGGTTTAAAATAAGTCATGTTAACGCCATCATCAAAGCGCTCCATAAATGTGATAAAATAAGTCCGATCTGGATTGATATCTAAATGAAATTGCTGATTGATCCTTTCACGTAAAATATGAGAGGCAATAACTTTAAGTGCTGGATATTTAATATTGTACTTTTTAAAATATGCAATCAGCGCCTCACGCCCAGCTTTAAAAAAGGAAGAGAGGGGGGCTTCATTTACTGTGGCATTATGGCCAGTTTTTAAACTAAGAATGTTATCTGTAAATTCCTGAATAATACTTTGCGTATCATTTTCTTTGCCATCAGGCGTCTTTTCGCTAAGGGGGGATGCCAGGGCGAAGCGGGCGTTTAGCGGATCATGGCGATTGATGAAATCGCCAACCTGATCCAAAGCAGTTGCAATGTGACTCAGCAGATTGCTGAACTTATTGCCAGCCCAGTTTTCTCTTACTGTTGACTTAACGGAGGAGGGAATGATTTTAGTGCGCGGCTTGTTCAGCGTCTTCTCTGCTGCTTGCAATCGGGTAAGCTTATCGAGAGCCAGACAGACTTTACGATCCAGCCGCTTTAATTCCGGGCAGAAGTTATCATTGAGCTGCCGTTTTGCCATAAGTCCGCCTTTGCTGCTATTTTCCCCGCTCGTATCTTGTGCCAGTGCATGCTGATTGACGAAAGTCAAATCATATGGTGATGGATAAATGATTGCAGGCGTATTCACCGGGCTGTTGATTGTTGAAACATTATTGTAGCTTTGCTGTGCACAGGTAGCGCGTGACAGGCAATGTAGAAATACATTGGACAAATCCTGGCGAATTAAATTACCGCTATGTCTCCCTGGATTTTTCGCCATTTTTTTTATCGACTCTTGCTGTACTATCTGCTCGTAAGCCAGGCGGGCATTCTGCTGAAATGAAGGGATTGTCATTTTTTACGTCCTGTACTTTCTCTGGGGTGATAAGGAATGGGTATTCTCTGTGAAAATGTCTTCTCAGGTGATGTGAGCGGGTAAATGAATTTTTTGTTAACGGGAGAAAATTCATAGAGAGGGCGTACGCATAAGCGGCCTGTGCGGCGATCTGCTCAGGTGTAAAACATACGATGACTCACAAGAGGTAACAGCAGGGTAGTTGTGATAAAGGCTGGAATTGATGTCCTCTACCACAATGATCACGGCTAACGCTATTCTATATCATTAGCATGATTCCTTTATCGGGAGGTGAGGTTAAGGGCTGAGAGAAAATGATCACGGCTTGAAGTAAGTATGAGCATAATAAAGGTATCAATATCAATATCAATATCAATATCAATATCATATTTTTTATTTACAGATCGGGTATGCCTTATATTATTATTCAAAGCAGACAAATATTTAACGAACGTAACAAAACTATCGGCATTGTTCATCAGCATATTTGCTTTTAGCATAGGATCCTTTATCACCATCTTGTTTGCCACATTAGCATTATAGGGCGTAGTGATACCAAGGTATTTATAAGCCTCGCGCATAAAAACTTCAAAATCTTTATTTTCTTTCAGCAGATTATTGGTAAGTTTGTGATTAAATTTTTCCAAAATGGTTGTAGGGTTACCCGGATCGAAAACCCTGTCAAAACATTCGTTGTAACAAAAGTCCATCGTATCAGACGACAGATGGGATGCCTCATGTATAAATACGCCATCGACCAAATCAATATTTCTGTTAAGAATATTGTCTCCTGAAGCTCTCAATTCCTGACTGGCATCGAGCATGAGGAAGATTCTTCTGTGAGGGTCAAATTTACTGGAAAAACCCAGTGGCAGACTTTTAAGATACGCCATATCCTTAATTTTACTTCTAAACAAAAACTTATTACTTCGGTTGACGACCTGTCTTGTTGAAACAAAGCCTATATTTTCAAAACCCCTGGATTCACATTCGATTAGGTAACTGTCTGCACGTTGAACCTGATATTGTAGTCTTAATACTGCTTCTGTCAGTATATTTGGGTCGGAAGTATCAAGGGCAGTAGATAAATACGCCTTTATGTTGTTTTCAAATTCTAAGTTATTCAAATTACCGAAGGCCGATTTTACGTGTTCTTTGGCTGACTCTAAAGCAGTCCTGCTTCTTATTCTGGCATGCTTTATATATTCGGGAATAGCTACTTCATGATTTTCCAACCCATAGTAAACATCGAAAGCGTTTTCCTGGAGATCTTTGTAAATATGGTCGCCAATAATATGGTCTAACAATTCAATGTTGCTGGTATGTGGTATGCTTTTTGGGGGTAAAAATCTCGTCAGATAACGTATTGTCAGGGGGGGATCTTGTTTTTCTTCAAAAAGCCACCCCCATGACGGCGAGCCGGGATCACAATACTGGTCTTCATTGACAGTAAGATGAGTGTTTTGCGGGGAAGGTGGAGCATTTTCCTCGTCATCGAATAGCCAGTTCCATCCCGGTGACTGCGGATCAAAGATATGATATCCCGGCAGGGAGGGTTCACCGCTTTCCTGAAGCATTTTGCTAAGGCCTCTGATGTTTTCCTCATCGAATCCTTTCACTACAGCATCTATAAATTCGTAGCCTTTAATATCAGATAATTTTATCGTCTTGTCCAGGATCACCAGGGCGATGAGATTAACAATATCATTTTTAATCTTACTCCATTCCTGCATTTTCTCTGCATAGGTATCAGCATTTATAGCATGTTCAATATGCATCGCCAGAGACAGAAACGGTGATACCGGATTAGGCAGAATATTCGATGCGTCTGCCATCTCTTCCCACATATCACGCCTGACTTCTGCATCTGACTTTATCTGCGAGTCGAGGTCGGAGAACGTTTTAGCCTTAATGTTGTTATATAACACGGTAAAGAAATGCGCTGACGGGACTTCAGTTGACGTGATGGCAATCCTGTCACAGTAATCATTATCAAGATTGATCGAGTTCAGCCAGGCGTCCACACCGTAGTAAAACAGGCCATCCTGTCTGTTCGCTATGGTGAAGTGAGCAGCCAGCATTTTCCTGTGCTCTTCAGTAGCACAGGCATTGGCTACCCATGCGCGCATTTCAAAATCTCCTCTGAAAGAGATGAATTTGAAGTCACTCGCAGGGAAATACAGCGTCACCCGGTTGTTGTCTTTATTTCTGTATACGAATGCGTTAGCTGCACTATACTGATTGATATCAAAAAGGATTACGCTGACATTGTTATCTTTCAATACTCCCACCCCGTTCAGCACGTCTCTGGCAGAATCACTGTCAATCTGGCTGCTATCCAGGTGGTTTATAAAAGAGAGAAAATGGTTTTTAATATGATCATCTTTATGGTTGAAATAATCTGTGAATTTGACTTTCGCATAATTGTAAAAATCGATATCCCATATCAGTTGAATGAAGTCCGTGGGCTTTATTTTTATCGCATCGGATGAATCGTGCACTAAAAAGTTTACCTGTGAAATATCATAGATCCCACTCGCCACGTCCACATTTACCAGATAATCCTGAACTTCGCGACCAAAATTGGTAAAGAGATATTCGGTTAGCGTTTTTTTTGCTACAGGCGGGCCGTACTGAAGCAACTTATCTCCTTCATAGATGCTGACTTCAAACTGCATAAAATACACCTGGTCGGGATTAATAGTTAAGTGAAAGCGTTGCTTTATTTTTTCCTTCAGAATGGTACTGGCAAGCTGTTTGAGTGTTGGGTATTTTTCATTGTATCTGTGATAGAATCGACTCATCTCCTTCTGACCAGCATCTATAATCTTGCGGAGGTCAGGCTCGAATTTTTCATTATAATTTATTTGGTTAGTATCAGCTGTCTTAGTATCGTTGCCATCATTAGTTATCCACGGATTTAATTTTTCCTGTACCTGTTTTTTGGTGTGGTAAGAAAAGGCTTGTACCTGCTGAATGCGTAGCGGGTCATAATAAGAGATAAATTCACTGGCCTGATATGCAATCCTTTCAATCTTATTCAGCAGCGCGGTGATGCTATCGCCAACTCTTTTGGCTGTGGTCACTGGCTGGTGGCCGGGCAGTATAATTTTCGCGTCCGGCTCACTGAAAGACGGATCGGCTGTTTGCAGGCGGGTGAGTTTATCGATTGCCTGAAATATTGCCTGTGAACGCTCGTTAGTAAGGTGGCTCGGGCAATGGTTGTTCTGGATTTTTTTTGTGCCGTTGCTGCATGTCCTTGATCGCAAGAGCGCATACTGGCTGGCGCAGACAGCATGATGTGCAGAGGGGTAAATCACGGCAGTCAGGCTGCTCCCGCTGCTGGCTGTTGTGCTATCGCTTTGCTGCGAGCTGGTAGCCTGAAAAAGGCAATGAAGAAAAACTTTGGACAAATCCTGGCGGATAATATTACTGCTGTTTCTTCCGGGATTGTTAGCCATTTGTCTGACAAAATCATCATGACTACTCTGGTTGCTGGATCCGCAGAAACTTCGATGGTGTGAGGGTATTGGCATATTTTATCTCCCGTGTGCGAGGATAAATCCACAGAAAATTATCAACGCGCGTGTAGTTTGCTGTTTCTTAATTTTCTTCTTTTGAGTGGTTATCTATTTCGTAAGTCAGTCATGTACATCAGGGCTAAGGATCGGTGTTATTTGCGCATTCTGCTGATTGTGGTTGGTGTTAAGATAGAGAGTTTACAGGGCCAAATAAGTAAAAGATGTGATTGGTGCCCATAATAAGACGGTATTACAGACTTATTTGCCACTCATTTTCCTGGTAAGATTATTTATTCTTCAAGGTTAATCGAAAATCACCTGGGAATAATTATTCTAAATGTATCAATTGCCAGACTTTTCGTGCTCCTGGCGGGTATTTTTTCACTAGTATAATGATGCGATTAATCCCGATTAAAATAATAGCGTGCAGATTTGAATTTCACTGCCAAAAAACGGTTTATTGTCGTTAATGATACCGATCGTTTACGTCACGCCGTCTGCCGTGGGCGTAGCGAACTGCGGCATGCCTTTTGCATCCCAGTCAAAGCGTTTGATCCGCGTATGGCGGCCGGGATCATAAATCGGGTCGCCGTCTATTTCGCTATATCTGCGTGCGTGATACACCAGCACATTCTCGCCATTATTCCTTTGGAAACGCGGTTATCAGCAGGAAAAAGCGAAGAAGAGAAGCTGGACGTGAAGTCCAGCTAACTGACATTAAAAAGTATATTTAAGGCCGATCGTAGTGGTCAGGCTATAGTTCTCAATGCCGCTGGGGAAATGATCGTCTTGCGCAGTGCCTTCAACGTGATCGTACCTGACGCTTTTGCCCGTGTTATTGGTTGTGCGGCTCCAGACCCCCTCCAGATAAACCATAGCGTTGGGAGTGACGTAGTATCCGGCGTTCGCACCGAGAGAGAGGTAATTCTGATTCCGTATTTTACTGCTGAAAGAAATGTTGTTACCGGATTCGTCCTCGTTGTCATAAGAACGCCCCCATCTACTGTATTTTAAGCTACCGCCTAATTCGTAACGTTCGTAGCGGTAGCTACCTACGAGGCCGACGTAAGGCATTTTAAAACGCTGGTTGTAGCCGTTCACAACGTCGTAGGGGACAGTATACGAGACGCGTGTGCCCCCATCGTTATAAAAGCCAAAACCACCGTTAGTTTTAAAGCTATAGCGGCTCTCCTGATAGCCTGCTGTGACACCGAGGCGGTAACCAGGTTCGTTTAAAAACCATGCCTTGATATTGAGATCGAACTGGTTTGCGTAGTTTAAGCGCATGTACGGAGAATAAAATTCACCCTCCGGTTGATTATCAAAGGGGTCTTCAAAATAGCTGATATGCTTGTCGCCGCCACGGCTGGCAATGGTCGTCCAGCCCGAAGCGCCAAGAGATATCCATGGCATGACATCCCAGTCAAGTGAACTTTTGACGATTGCCGCGTTATTGTATTTCCAGGTGGCCTGGTAGATTTCCTTTCCACCAAAATCTGGCTCATAAACGTGCGCCTTGGTCTGGCCGCTCAGGGTACCCAAAGCAATATCAGCGCTGACTTTCTCAGGGGTAAATAGACCTTGCCCCGCGTCGGCCACAGCGGCAAAGGCCACCGGTGCGCAAGCGAATAAGGCCATCATTTGGCGTAGTATCATCATTTATCCTCATTAATTACTTCATCAACGTTTCTTTATTTTTGACCACCACCTGCTGAGTTGACCTCCTGTCAACAGGGAAGTAGCCAGTATTGATATGTGGATCGAAAGCTATCGAGGGTAAAGCGATCCTTGAGGATGACGCGCTCCATCTTTCGCCAATGATGCAAGGCCATACCAACATCCTTTGGCCCTATAGGATTACGCTACCTGAATAGACTTTTTACGCAAACTACAGACGCTGAACTTCAATATAAACAAGATATTGCTTACGCATAACGTATTAAATATGTGCGTTGATAAAGTAGTTAATAGAAATACGTTAACTAACCCCACGCAAGAGAGTGCAGGCGGTCATCAGTTCTGAAGATGACCCATATTTGGTCGACTTTAACAGTATTAGCAGGATGATAATACCGTGTACAGTTTTAAACTGTTTTTTTAATATTATGTGATGCGCGTCACATTATAAGATGCAGGTGCGTTTTGTTATAATGTTAATTTCGCAATGCAACATTTATTTCAAGTACATAAAAAATAATGAAGTTTTAGCTTAGCGTCAGTCGTTATTGATTTATGAAAACGGGTTAAAGTTTCTGTTTTTTCGCCGCGCCGCGCAAAGTACATCTGGCTTAATTAACTGCGTAGCTTAAGTTAAGACATTCTGAAGAAAGACAGGCTTAATGTCTGAAATCAGGACTGACTTACAGGGGAACAGCTGTCTGAGACAATGGATTAAGCATAGTAATGATTTATCGCCGGGGGAGAAAACGTGCCAGCGGCAGAGAGATAGCCTGTGCCATATTGAACAAACCCTGGCGGATTATATTACCGCTATGAAATCCGGGTTTTTTTTGCCAGCTTTTTAACAAAAGCATCATGACTGTGCTGACTGGTAAATGTGTCGTTATTGTGATGGCCCGAAGGTATTGGCATGCTTAATGTTCTGTAATTATAGTAACTATTGCTTCTCCACGGTAAATAATATTTGTTGATTAACAGGCTTAAGTTGTTATTTTACTTATTGATCAGATATAAGATTAATAAGAGGCTTAGGCAAAAAAGCTTCACACCACGTCCTGTCAGAGGTGCGAAGGGAAGAGAGATTACAGGGAGAAAATAACAGATGTGATCCGTACCCTTCTTGCCGTTATATAAAGTTATTTTTAATCTTTTTTAATATAAGTGGCATAAAGTCTGTCGAAAATTATCGGATGGCATGCTTTTTGATGTTTTTAATCTCATGAAACGTTAAGCTTTTTCTTGGGAGAGACTATTTTTTTAGCGGGTTTAACGTTGAAAGGACCCCTGATTAAAACAATAGCGTGCAGATTTGAATTCCACCGCCAAAAAACGGTTTATCGTCGTTAATGATACCGATCGCTTACGTCACGCCGTCTGCCGGAGGCGTAGCGAACTGCGGCATGCCTTCTGCATCCCAGTCAAAGCGTTTGATCCGCGTGTGGCGGCCGGGATCATAAAGCGGGTCGCCGTCAATTTCGCTATAGCTGCGTGCGTGATACACCAGCACATTCTCGCCGTTATTCCTTTGGAAACGCGGTTATCAGCAGGAAAAAGCGAAGAAGAGAAGCTGGACGTGAAGTCCAGCTAACTGACATTAGAAAGTATATTTAAGGCCGATCGTAGTGGTCAGGCTATAGTTCTCAATGCCGGTGGAGTGTTGATTGTCTTGCGCAGTGCCATCAAAGTGATCGTATATGACGCCTTTGCCCGTGTTATGGGTTGTGCGGCTCCAGACCCCCTCCAGATAAACCATAGCGTTGGGAGTGACGTAGTATCCGGCGTTCGCACCGAGAGAGAGGTAATTCTGATTCCGTATTTTACTGCTAAAAGATAAGTTGGTATCGGATTCGCTCTGGTTGTCATAAGAACGCCCCCATCTACTGTATTTTAAGCTACCGCCTAATTCGTAACGTTCGTAGCGGTAGCTACCTACGAGGCCGACGTAAGGCATTTTAAAACGCTGGTTGTAGCCGTTCAAAACGTCGTAGGGGACAGTATATGAGACGCGTGTGCCCCCATCGTTATAAAAGCCAAAACCACCGTTAGATTTAAAGCTATAGCGGCTCTCCTGATAGCCTGCTGTGACACCGAGGCGGTAACCAGGTTCGTTTAAAAACCATGCCTTGATATTGAGATCGAACTGGTTTGCGTAGTTTAAGCGCATGTACGGAGAATAATATTCACTCTCCGGTTGATTATCAAAGGGGTTTTCAGAAAGGCTGTTATGCCTGTTACCGTCACGGCTGGCAATGGTCGTCCAGCCCGAAGCGCCAAGAGATATCCATGGCATGACATCCCAGTCAAGTGAACTTTTAACGATTGCCGCGTTGTCGTATTTCCAGGTGGCCTGGTAGACTTCCTTTCCACCAAGAGCTGGCTCATAATTGAGCGCCTTGGCCTGTCCGCTCAGGGTACCCAAAGCAATATCAGCGCTGACTTTCTCAGGGGTAAATAGACCTTGCCCCGCGTCGGCCACAGCGGCAAAGGCCACCGGTGCGCAAGCGAATAAGGCCATCATTTGGCGTAGCATCATCATTTATCCTCATTAATTACTTCATCAACGTTTCTTTATTTTTGACCATCACCTGCTGAGTTGACCTCCTGTCAACAGGGAAGTAGCCGGTATTGATATGTGGATCGAAAGCTATCGAGGGTAAAGCGATCCTTGAGGATGACGCGCTCCATCTTTCGCCAATGATGCAAGGCCATACCAACATCCTTTGGCCCTATAGGATTACGCTACCTGAATAGGCTTTTTACGCAAATTACAGACGCTGAACTTCAATATAAACAAGATATTGCTTACGCATAACGTATTAAATATGTGCGTTGATAAAGTAGTTAATAGAAATACGTTAACTAACCCCACGCAAGAGAGTGCAGGCGGTCATCAGTTCTGAAGATGAGCCATATTTGGTCGACTTTAACAGTATTAGCAGGATGATAATACCGTGTACAGTTTTAAACTGTTTTTTTAATATTATGTGATGCGCGTCACATTATAAGATGCAGGTGCGTTTTGTTATAATGTTAATTTCGCAATGCAACATTTATTTCAAGTACATAAAAAATAATGAAGTTTTAGCTTAGCGTCAGTCGTTATTGATTTATGAAAACGGGTTAAAGTTTCTGTTTTTTCGCCGCGCCGCGCAAAGTACATCTGGCTTAATTAACTGCGTAGCTTAAGTTAAGACATTCTGAAGAAAGACAGGCTAAATGTCTGAAATCAGGACTGACTTACAGGGGAACAGCTGTCTGAGACAATGGATTAAGCATAGTAATGATTTATCGCCGGGGGAGAAAACGTGCCAGCGGCAGAGAGATAGCCTGTGCCATATTGAACAAACCCTGGCGGATTATATTACCGCTATGAAATCCGGGGTTTTTTTTGCCAACTTTTTAACAAAAGCATCATGACTGTGCTGACTGATAAATGTGTCGTTATTCTGATGGCCCGAAGGTATTGGCATGCTTAATGTTCTGTAATTATAGTAACTATTGCTTCTCCACGGTAAATAATATTTGTTGATTAACAGGCTTAAGTTGTTATTTTACTTATTGATCAGATATAAGATTAATAAGAGGCTTAGGCAAAAAAGCTTCACACCACGTCCTGTCAGAGGTGCGAAGGGAAGAGAGATTACAGGGAGAAAATAACAGATGTGATCCGTACCCTTCTTGCCGTTATATAAAGTTATTTTTAATCTTTTTTAATATAAGTGGCATAAAGTCTGTCGAAAATTATCGGATGGCATGCTTCTTGATGTTTTTAATCTCATGAAACGTTAAGCTTTTTCTTGGGAGAGACTATTTTTTCAGCGGGTTTAACGTTGAAAGGACCCCTGATTAAAACAATAGCGTGCAGATTTGAATTCCACCGCCAAAAAACGGTTTATCGTCGTTAATGATACCGATCGCTTACGTCACGCCGTCTGCCGGAGGCGTAGCGAACTGCGGCATGCCTTCTGCATCCCAGTCAAAGCGTTTGATCCGCGTGTGGCGGCCGGGATCATAAAGCGGGTCGCCGTCAATTTCGCTATAGCTGCGTGCGTGATACACCAGCACATCCTCGCCGTCCTCCCCCTTGGTAAAGCTGTTGTGGCCGGGGCCGTACTGTCGGTTCTTCCAGCTGCTGGTAAATACCGGCGCGGCAGATTTATGCCAGTTAGCGCTAACCAGCGGGTCGGCATCCGCATCAATCCACAGCAGCCCCATACAGTAGTTCTCATCGGTAGCGCTGGCCGAATAGCTGACAAACAGTCTCTGCCCGTGGCGGATCACCGCCGGGCCTTCATTGACGCTGAATCCGGCGCATTCCCACTCGTATTGCGGGCGGCTTAGCACGACAGGCTGGCCGCTGATTTGCCAGGGGGTAAGCAGTTGCGCCAGATAGAGATTAGAGTTACCGGGGATCGCCGGGTCTTTCTGCGCCCACAGATACCAGTTCTTGCCCTGGTGCACAAAATGGGTGGCATCCAGTGAAAAGCTGTTGATGGGGGTGTGGATCTGGCCGCGTTCCACCCAGTCACCCGTGAGCGGGTCGTCAGCATCGCAGGTCAGGGCAAACATGCGGTGTTGAAACAGGCCAGCTTTGATCTCCGGTGACAGGGCGGCGGCAAAATAGATCACCCACCGCCCGTCGATACGGTGCAATTCTGGTGCCCAGATCAGTGCACTCATTGGCCCGTCATCTGGTTTTCTCCATATCACTATCGCCGCCGCCTTTGCCAGCCCCGCCAGCGTATCAGCCCGGCGGATTTCCAGTCGGTCATATTCCGGTACCGAGGCAATAAAGTAGTAGCTGTTTTGATAGCGCAAGATAAAAGGGTCCGCGCGCTGTTCGATTAGCGGATTTGGCCAGTGGCTCATGGTATCTCTCCTTGTGATTGCGTGTTCAGCGCTTTGCCGTGCTGGTAATCGTTAAGTTCCTGATAGTTGGCGCGGCGCTGTTGCAGGTCGACCTGGATCTGCTGCATCAGCTGGCGGTCCACTTTTAACAGCCTGACCACGGCAGCAGTCATCAGGTAACCCAGCGCCGGAATGGCGGTAAACAGCAGCACAATACCGTTAAGTGCCGAAGGACTTTGTTGTTTCGCTGCGGCGTCGTAGCCGTACCAGGAAAGCAGGAAACCCACCATCGCTCCGGCCACCGCCAGGCCAACTTTAAGGAGGAAAAGATTGCCGGAGAAGCTGATGCCGGTAGTACGCTTACCGGTTTTCCATTCGCCGTAGTCATCCACGTCTGCCATCAGCGACCAGTGCAGCGGAGACGGGATTTGATGCAGGATGTTGAGCAGAAAATACATCACCAGGATCAGAATGGTGGCCTGCGGATCGAGGAAGTAAAAGCCGCCGGAAAAAGCGGCCAGCGCGATATTGGTCCAGAAGAAAACCTTCAATTTGCACCAGCGGTCGGTCAGCACTTTCGCCAGCGTGCTGCCGATCATCATGCCGATAACGCCGAGGCTGATAAACAGCGTAGCGAATTGGGTAGACTGCTGCATCACCCAGGTGACGTAGTACATGGTGGCCGCCATGCGAATAAAGCCGGGGCAGACGTTACACAGCGTTAGCAGCAAAATGCGCACCCACTGGTCATTTTTCCACACGTCACGCAGATCGGCTTTTAAATCATCATGACTCGGCACCGCCGGGTGAATACGCTCGCGCACCGTGGCGAAGCAGAACAGAAACATAAACAAACCAGTCAGCGCCAGCACGCTCATCGCCATCTGATAGCCGCGTGCTTTGTCCGCGCCGCCAAACCACTCGGCCAGCGGCAGCAGTGATAGCGAAAGGATCAACGTGGCAATCCCCACCATCACAAAACGGTAAGACTGGCAGGAGACGCGCTCGCCCGGATCGTTAGTCATCACGCCGCCCAGCGAGCAATAGGGAATATTGATGGCGGTGTAGGTCAGCGACATCAGGAAATAGGTAACAAAAGCGTAGATAACCTTGTTGTCATAGCTCCAGTCCGGGGTGGTGAACATCATGACGCTGAACAGCACGTAGGGCAGGGAGATCCACAGCAGCCAGGGGCGGAAACGTCCCCAACGACTTCGGGTGCGATCGGCGATAGCACCCATTATCGGGTCGGTGACCGCATCCAGCACCCTGACCGATAGCAGCAGCACGCCCACCAGCGCCGGGGCAAGGCCAAAGACATCGGTATAAAAGTAGTTAAGAAAAAGCATGATGGCACCGCCGATCATATTGCACCCGGCATCGCCCATTCCGTAGCCAATCTTCTCTTTAACAGTGAGTGCAGCGCCATTCATGGATGATCCTCCCGCTGTGGTTGGTACAGCAGAGTATTGACCCTTAACGGCCACCATGTGCAGGTACAAAACGTCGCAGAGATGGATAAAACGCGTGGGGAGTATTTAATGTGAAGCAGATAACAATTCGGCCAGCATGGCTGGCCGAATCAGAAGCGTGCGTGAAGATTACGCGCGCTGGGTACGGGTTTTAATCCAGTAACCAACGCCAAGGATCAGTACCCACACCGGGATCAGCCAGACGGAAATCGCCATACCCGGCGTGATGGCCATTAGCAGCAGGATCCCGGCCATAAACAGCAGGCAGAGCCAGTTACCCAACGGGTAGAACAACGCCGGGAAGCGGGTTTTTACCCCCTGATGGTCTTTTTTACGGCGGAATTTCATATGCGCCAGGCTGATCATTGCCCAGTTGATCACCAGAGCAGACACCACCAGCGCCATCAACAGAGCAAAAGCCCCAACGGGCATCAGGTAGTTGAGCAGTACACAGAGGCCGGTAGCAAAGCCAGAGAACAGAATTGACGCCACCGGCACGCCGCGACGGTCCACTTTCAGCAGCGCTTTGGGCGCATTGCCCTGCTGCGCCAGTCCAAACAGCATGCGGCTGTTACAGTAAACGCAGCTGTTATATACCGACAGCGCAGCGGTCAGGATCACCACGTTAAGGGCGTTTGCTACCAGCGCATCGCCCAGCTCGTGGAAGATCAGCACGAACGGGCTGGTATCGGCTGTGACTCGTGTCCACGGCAGCAGCGAGAGCAGCACGGCCAGCGAGCCGACATAGAAAATCAGGATGCGGTAAATCACCTGGTTAGTGGCTTTAGGAATGCTGGTTTCCGGGTTATCCGCTTCGGCAGCGGTAATGCCGACCAGCTCCAGGCCGCCGAATGAGAACATAATGATCGCCATCATCATCACCAGCCCGGTGAAACCGTGAGGCAGGAAGCCGCCCTGTTGCCACAGGTTACGCACGGTGGCTTGCGGCCCGCCGTGACCACTAAACAACAGCCAGCAGCCAAACAGGATCATCGCCACCACCGCCACCACTTTAATGATGGCGAACCAGAACTCCATCTCACCAAATACTTTTACATTCGTCAGATTGATGGCGTTGATCAGCACGAAGAACGCAGCGGCAGATATCCAGGTGGGGATCTCCGGGTACCAGAATTGTATATATTTACCGACGGCGGTCAGTTCAGCCATGGCGACCAGCACGTACAGCACCCAGTAGTTCCAGCCAGAGGCGAAACCGGCAAAGTTGCCCCAGTATTTATAGGCAAAGTGACTAAAGCTACCGGCTACCGGCTCTTCCACGACCATTTCACCCAGCTGGCGCATAATCAAAAATGCGATAAAGCCAGCGATGGCATAGCCAAGAATGACGCCCGGACCCGCGGATTGAATCACCGATGCGCTGCCCAGAAAGAGGCCGGTACCAACGGCCCCGCCCAACGCGATCAGCTGAATATGGCGATTTTTTAAGCCGCGTTTCAGCGTGTCGCTTTGCTGTTGTTGCATAGAAACCTCGTTCTTATGAGTGCCTTTGTCAGGCTTTAAACTCTGCCTTGCCCTATTCGCAGAGTTATTAGCTGTGCTTTTCGTCCTGATGATGTCGCGATATCAGCTCATCCTGGTGAGAGAATTTGCCCACTTCCTGTGGCCAGAAGCGTGACATTTTCGTTGTGGTGTATTGGAAACTTTACGCCAGGTTTTGAGTTAAATATGAGGCAAAAGCTACCCCAGCGCAGAGAATAGTGATATGCGCGCACTAATGCACCTGGTTTCGACTTATATAAGCAAGCTTGCCTAAAAAAGAAGCGATCGCACCAGGTTTACCTATCTTCATCTTTTGTCACAAATTCGCCAGAAAGATGAATAACGTTCTCTTATAAGCCGCCGGCGTTTCATCCACTAACTTGCTGGCTGGTTTCAATAAAGCGATCGGATTTAACAATTTTTTTACACCTGAAGCTACGCCAACTATACGCCTGAGCAAGCCAGGGTATGAGAACCAGCTCCGGTTTCCATGGGTTACCATATGGACATCAAGTGAATACTTTGTTAGTTTACTGGCACCTTTAATAAATTGGTATTACCAATTTACTCTGGCTAATCGTATAGAGAAGGGATGATGGCCTACAGCAAGATCCGCCAACCAAAGCTCTCTGATGTGATAGAGCAACAGCTTGAGTCCCTGATTATGGAAGGCACGCTGCGTCCCGGGGAGAAACTCCTGCCTGAACGCGAGCTGGCATTGCAGTTTGATGTCTCACGTCCTTCGCTGCGTGAGGCTATCCAGCGTCTGGAAGCAAAGGGGCTGCTGCTGCGCCGTCAGGGCGGTGGCACATTTGTGCAGAAAAGCTTGTGGAAAAGCCTGAGCGACCCGCTGGTTGAATTACTGGCCGGCCACCCTGAATCCCAGTTTGACCTGTTAGAAACGCGTCATGCGCTGGAAGGGATTGCTGCCTATTACGCAGCACTGCGCGGCACGGAGGAAGATCTGGCGCGTATTCGCGACTGCCATCTGCATATTCAGACCGCCCAGCAAAGCGGCGATCTGGATGCGGAAGCCAATGCTGTGATGCAGTATCAAATAGCTGTCACAGAAGCGGCGCATAATGTGGTGCTGCTGCATTTATTACGCAGCATGGGGCCGATGCTGGAACAGAACGTCAGACAGAACTTCGAAATGCTCTATTCGCGCCGTGAAATGCTGGTGCGGGTGAGCGAACATCGCGCCAGCATTTTTACGGCGATTGTGGCACGCGAGCCGGAAAGGGCGCGTGAAGCCTCACACCGCCATCTGGCGTTTATCGAGGAAGTATTGCTGGACAGAAGCCGGGAGCAAAGCCGCAGAGAACGCTCCCTGCGCCGTTTACAGCAACGTAAGGACTAACGCGTAGCTAAAAACGCGAAGCGTACCTGATAAAGGTATGTTACCCACGAAGGGCCTGTCTCCCCGTGCTTTGCAGTCAATCAGAGCACAGAGAGACAGGTTCCAGACAATTCAACGAAATTAGACACAGATAAGGAATACCCCCATGTCAGAACGTTTAATCAATGACGTGGATCCGATGGAAACTCGCGACTGGTTAGAAGCGATCGAGTCGGTCATCCGTGAAGAAGGTGTTGAGCGCGCACAGTATCTGATCGACCAGGTACTGAGCGGAGCACGTAAAGGCGGCGTTAAAGTGGCTGCCGGTGCGTCCGCCAGCCACTATATCAACTCTATTGCCGTTGAAGATGAGCCGGAATACCCTGGCAACGCTTCTTTAGAGCGCCGCATCCGTTCCGCTATCCGCTGGAATGCGATCATGACCGTTCTGCGCGCGTCGAAAAAAGATCTGGAACTGGGTGGTCACATGTCCTCCTTCCAGTCTTCTGCCACCGTATATGAGGTGTGCTTCAACCACTTCTTCCGTGCGCGCACCGACAAAGACGGCGGCGATCTGGTTTACTTCCAGGGCCACATTTCTCCGGGTGTCTATGCCCGCGCCTTCCTTGAAGGCCGTCTGACTGAAGAGCAGATGAACAACTTCCGTCAGGAAGTGCACGGTAAAGGCCTGTCCTCTTACCCGCACCCTAAACTGATGCCTGACTTCTGGCAGTTCCCGACCGTTTCTATGGGCCTTGGCCCGCTGGGGGCGATCTATCAGGCTAAATTCCTGAAATACCTGGAACATCGTGGCCTGAAAGACACTTCTGCCCAGACCGTTTACGCCTTCCTGGGTGACGGAGAGATGGACGAGCCGGAATCCAAAGGGGCGATCACCATCGCCACCCGTGAAAAACTGGATAACCTGGTGTTCATCATCAACTGTAACCTGCAGCGCCTTGACGGCCCGGTTACCGGTAACGGCAAGATCATCAACGAACTGGACGGCATCTTTGGCGGCGCCGGTTGGGAAGTGATCAAAGTTATCTGGGGCGGCCGTTGGGACGAGCTGCTGCGCAAAGATACCAGCGGTAAACTGATCCAGCTGATGAACGAAACCGTTGACGGTGATTATCAGACCTTCAAATCGAAAAACGGTGCCTACGTTCGTGAGCACTTCTTCGGTCGCTATGCGGAAACCGCCGAGCTGGTAAAAGATATGACCGACGACGAGATCTGGTCACTGAACCGTGGCGGCCACGATCCGAAGAAAATCTATGCCGCGCTGAAAAAAGCGCAGGACACCAAAGGTAAGCCGGTGGTGATCCTCGCGCATACCGTTAAAGGTTACGGCATGGGTGAAACCGCGGAGGGCAAAAACATTGCTCACCAGGTGAAGAAAATGAACATGGATGGCGTGCGCTACATCCGCGATCGCTTCAACGTGCCGGTTGACGATGCCAACATCGAAAAACTGCCGTATGTGACGTTCGAAAAAGGTTCAGACGAATACAACTATCTGCACGGTCAGCGTGAGAAGCTGGGTGGTTACCTGCCAACGCGTGAAGCGACATTCAGCGAGAAGCTGGAAATGCCGGCGCTGGAAGATTTCCGTCAGCTGCTGGATGAGCAGAACAAAGAGATCTCAACCACAATCGCCTTCGTGCGCGCCCTGAACGTGATGCTGAAGAACCCGTCGATCAAAGATCGCCTGGTGCCGATCATCGCCGACGAAGCGCGTACCTTCGGCATGGAAGGTTTGTTCCGCCAGATCGGTATCTACAGCCCGAATGGCCAGCAGTACACGCCGCAGGATCGTGAGCAGGTTGCTTACTATAAAGAAGACGAGAAAGGTCAGATCCTGCAGGAAGGCATTAATGAACTGGGTGCAGGCGCATCGTGGCTGGCGGCGGCAACGTCTTACAGCACCAACAATCTGCCAATGATCCCGTTCTATATCTATTACTCGATGTTTGGCTTCCAGCGTATCGGCGATCTGTGCTGGGCAGCGGGCGACCAGCAGGCGCGCGGCTTCCTGGTTGGCGGCACCTCCGGCCGTACCACGCTGAACGGCGAAGGTTTGCAGCATGAAGATGGTCACAGCCATATTCAGTCGCTGACCATCCCGAACTGTATCTCCTACGATCCGGCTTACGCTTATGAAGTAGCGGTCATCATGCATGACGGCCTGGTGCGTATGTACGGCGAAGCGCAGGAAAACATTTACTACTACATCACCACGCTGAACGAAAACTACCACATGCCTGCCATGCCGCAGGGAGCAGAAGAAGGTATTCGTAAGGGTATCTACAAGCTGGACACCCTTGAAGGCAGCAAAGGTAAAGTACAGCTGCTGGGTTCAGGCTCTATTCTGCGTCACGTCCGTGAAGCGGCAGAGATCCTGGCGAAAGACTACGGCGTGGGTTCTGACGTGTACAGCGTGACCTCGTTCACCGAACTGGCGCGTGACGGTCAGGACTGCGAGCGCTGGAATATGCTGCACCCAACTGAAGAAGCCCGCGTACCGTACATCGCTCAGGTGATGAACGATGCCCCGGCCGTGGCGTCTACTGACTACATGAAACTGTTTGCCGAGCAGGTGCGCAGCTTCATCCCGGCCAGCGACTATCGCGTACTGGGTACCGACGGTTTCGGTCGTTCAGACAGCCGTGAAAACTTGCGTCACCACTTCGAAGTGGACGCATCCTACGTAGTGGTTGCCGCGCTGGGTGAACTGGCTAAACGTGGCGAAATCGATAAGAAAGTGGTGGCTGACGCTATTGCTAAATTCGACATCGATGCTGATAAAGTTAACCCGCGCCTGGCATAAGAGGTAATAGAGTAATGGCTATCGAAATTAATGTTCCTGATATCGGGGCAGACGAAGTTGAAGTCACCGAGATCCTGGTCAAGGTTGGCGACACGGTAGAAGTTGAGCAGTCAATACTGGTGGTCGAAGGCGACAAAGCATCAATGGAAGTGCCTTCACCACAGGCTGGCGTGGTGAAAGAGATCAAGATTGCCACCGGCGACCGGGTTGAAACCGGTAAGCTGATTATGATCTTTGAAGCGGCGGGCGATGCAGCAGCCCCCGCCGCGGCGCAAGAGAAGCAGGAAGCGGCCCCGGCCGCCCCTGCTGCCGCCCCGGCGGCGGCCAGCGCGGCGAAAGAGGTGAATGTCCCTGATATCGGCGGTGATGAAGTAGAAGTCACCGAGATCATGGTGAAAGTCGGCGACAAGGTTGAAGCTGAACAGTCAATCCTCACCGTTGAAGGTGACAAAGCCTCAATGGAAGTGCCTGCACCTTTTGCCGGTACGGTAAAAGAGATCAAAATCAGCGCCGGCGACAAAGTCAGCACCGGTTCTCTGGTCATGGTCTTTGACGTCGAGGGCGCGGCACCTGCCGCTGCTCCGGCGGCGAAAGCTGAAGCGCCAGCCCCTGCTGCGCCTGTGCAGGAAGAGAAAGCGGCTCCGGCAGCGGCGCCTGCCAAAGCCGAAGCGAAGTCTGAATTTGCAGAGAACGATGCCTACGTGCACGCCACGCCGGTTATCCGCCGCCTGGCGCGTGAATTTGGCGTTAACCTGGCGAAGGTTAAAGGCACCGGCCGCAAATCGCGTATTCTGAAAGAAGACGTGCAGAGCTACGTGAAAGACGCGGTGAAACGCGCCGAAGCGCCAGCGGCTGGCGGCGGCATGCCGGGCATGCTGCCGTGGCCGAAAGTGGACTACAGCAAATTTGGTGAAGTTGAAGAAGTGGAGCTGGGCCGCATCCAGAAAATCTCCGGTGCTAACCTGAGCCGTAACTGGGTGATGATCCCGCACGTTACCCACTTCGATAAAACCGATATCACCGATCTGGAAGCGTTCCGTAAACAGCAGAATGCCGAAGCAGAGAAGCGCAAGCTGGACGTGAAGTTCACCCCGGTGGTGTTCATCATGAAAGCCGTTGCCGCTGCGCTGGAGCAGATGCCGCGCTTTAACAGCTCGCTGTCTGAAGACGCGCAGAAGCTGACGCTGAAAAAATACATCAACATCGGCGTGGCGGTTGATACGCCAAACGGCCTGGTGGTTCCGGTATTCAAGGACGTTAACAAGAAAGGCATTGTTGAGCTGTCGCGTGAACTGACCACCATCTCCAAAAAGGCGCGTGATGGTAAGCTGACCGCAGGCGAAATGCAGGGCGGTTGCTTCACCATTTCCAGCATTGGCGGGCTGGGAACCACCCACTTTGCGCCGATCGTTAACGCGCCGGAAGTGGCTATCCTCGGCGTTTCCAAGTCGGCGATGGAGCCGGTATGGAACGGTAAAGAGTTTATGCCGCGCCTGATGATGCCGATCTCGCTCTCCTTCGACCACCGCGTGATCGACGGGGCCGATGGTGCGCGCTTTATCACCATTATCAATAACACGCTGGCCGACATTCGCCGTCTGGTGATGTAACCGCAGCGTTCAAGGCCGGCGTAAGCCGGCCTTGTTGTAAAGATTCGTGGCACCGTGGTTTGCAGTTTATTAACAATTCTGTAAACTCTTGCGGTGAACGCGTCCCGGTGGATGAAGGACGTTGAATAATATACCCAAAATATCTGGAGCAGCATCAAGGCGGCAAGGGAGCGAGTTCCGACGAGCTTACAGCGGTAGGTGATTCGGGTGAGCGAGCGCAGCCAACACGGATGCAGATGCAGGTATGACGGGTATCAGTCTGACCCGCCGGACTATCAATTAAGAGGTCATGATGAGTACAGAAATTAAAACTCAGGTCGTGGTACTTGGGGCAGGTCCTGCCGGCTACTCTGCCGCCTTCCGTGCAGCGGATTTAGGTCTGGAGACCGTTATCGTTGAGCGCTACAGCACCCTGGGCGGTGTTTGTCTGAACGTTGGCTGTATCCCTTCTAAAGCCCTGCTGCACGTCGCCAAAGTGATTGAAGAAGCGAAAGCGCTGGAAGCACACGGTATTGTCTTCGGCAAGCCGCAGACTGACATTGATAAAGTGCGTGGCTGGAAAGAAAAAGTCATCTCTCAGCTGACCGGCGGTCTGGCCGGTATGGCGAAAGGCCGTAAGGTGAACGTGGTTAACGGTCTCGGTAAATTCACCGCTGCCAACACGCTGGAAGTGACCGCAGAAGATGGTTCAAAAACCACCATCACTTTCGACAACGCGATTATCGCGGCGGGTTCACGCCCGATTGAACTGCCTTTTATTCCGCACGAAGACCCACGCGTTTGGGATTCTACCGATGCGCTGGAGCTGAAAGAAGTACCGGAGCGCCTGCTGGTGATGGGCGGCGGCATTATCGGCCTGGAAATGGCCACCGTCTATCACGCGCTGGGTTCGCAGATCGACGTGGTTGAGATGTTCGACCAGGTGATCCCGGCTGCCGATAAAGACGTGGTAAAAGTCTTCACCAAACGCATTTCTAAGCAGTTCAACCTGATGCTGGAAACCAAAGTGACCGCCGTTGAAGCAAAAGAAGACGGTATTTATGTCACGATGGAAGGCAAAAAAGCGCCGTCCGAACCACAGCGTTATGACGCGGTGCTGGTGGCGATTGGTCGCGTACCCAACGGCAAAGGCCTGGATGCGGGCAAAGCCGGCGTTGAAGTCGACGACCGTGGCTTTATCCGCGTTGATAAGCAGATGCGCACCAACGTGCCGCACATTTTCGCCATCGGCGATATCGTCGGTCAGCCGATGTTGGCGCACAAAGGCGTGCATGAAGGCCACGTAGCGGCAGAAGTGATCTCCGGTAAGAAACACTACTTCGATCCGAAAGTGATCCCATCCATTGCCTACACCGAACCGGAAGTGGCCTGGGTCGGTCTCACCGAAAAAGAAGCGAAAGAGCAAGGCATCAGCTATGAAACGTCCACCTTCCCGTGGGCAGCTTCAGGCCGTGCTATCGCTTCCGACTGTGCAGACGGCATGACCAAGCTGATCTTCGACAAAAACACCCATCGTGTTATCGGTGGTGCGATTGTCGGCACCAACGGCGGCGAGCTGCTGGGTGAAATCGGTCTGGCCATCGAGATGGGCTGCGATGCGGAAGATATCGCGCTGACCATCCATGCGCACCCAACCCTGCATGAATCGGTTGGCCTGGCGGCGGAAATCTTTGAAGGCAGCATTACCGATTTGCCAAACCCGAAAGCGAAAAAGAAATAACCCGCGATCGGTGTTGAAATAACGGCTCCTTCGGGAGCCGTTTTGTATTTCTGCGGCAAAATAGCGTATCTTTGCCGCCTTTGAATAGCGATTGAAAGGCGCGTCTTGTGCGAAAAGTTGCCCTGATCGCCGGTGCCTCGCGGGGTATCGGTCATCATCTTGCCCGCCATTTCTATGCGCAGGGCTATCAGCTGATTTTAGTGGCGCGTAATGCGCAGCGGCTGGCATCCGATGCCGCCACCCTTGATGCGCAGCGCGTGCAGACGCTGGCGCTGGATGTCTGCGACTATCCGGCGGTGGCGCAGCAGCTACAGCAGGCGCTGGCGCGGCATCAGCAGCTTGATGTGCTGATCAACGCCGCCGGGATTTTCCGACCCGGTTCAACGCAAACCCCGCTGGCCGACTTCAGCGCGCTGCTGGCAACCAACGTCACCGCCATTCACCACCTTTGCCAGCTGTGTACCCCGTGGCTGCTGAAATCGGCGGCGGGACGGATCTTTAACCTCGCCTCGATCAGCGGCGTGCAGCCGTACGGCAGCGTAGCCAGCTATGCCGCCAGCAAGCATGCGCTGGTGGGCTACAGCCGCTCCATCGCCCGCGAGCTGGGCGCACAGGGCATTAAGGTCACCACCCTGTGCCCGGACGTGGTGAATACCGATATGGCACAGGGCAGCGGCCTGGGGGAGGATGAAATGCTGACCACCGCCGATCTCTGTCGCGCCGTCGATTTTGTTATGTCGCTGTCGCCGGCTGCGGTGGTTGAACAACTGACCATCGGGCGTCAGCCGCGCCCGCGTCAACCTGCCTGATTCAGGAGCTGTCATGCTGGAACTGCAAGGAGTATCGCACGCGTTCGCTGAACGCCAGGTGCTCAACAACATCAATTTACAACTGAGCGAAAAACGTATCGGCATCGTTGGCAGCAACGGCTGCGGCAAAAGTACCTTTGCCCGGCTGCTGAATGGCCTGCTGCTGCCAAAACAGGGCGAGGTACTGGTCGACGGGCTGAATACCCGCCAGCATGGCAAGGCGGTGCGGCGTAAAGTGGGCTTCGTGTTTCAGAACCCCGATAACCAGATTGTTTTTCCGCTGGTGGAAGAGGATCTGGCTTTCGGCATGAAAAACCTCGGGCTGTCGAAAACCACCATCCGTGAGCGTATCGATGCCGCGCTGGCGCGTTACGATATGCAGGATCTGCGTCAGCATCCGGCACATCGGTTAAGCGGCGGACAAAAGCAGCTGCTGGCGATTTCCGGCGTGCTGGTGATGGAGCCGCAGTATATCGTCTTTGACGAACCGACCACGCTGCTCGATCTGCGCAATAAACGCCGCATTGCCGACGCCATCGCCGGGCTGGAGCAAACCGCCATCGTGGTATCTCACGACCTGGAGTTCTTACAGGATTTTGACCGCGTGCTGGTATTTGAAGGCGGGCAGGTAGTGGCGGATGACGTCCCTGCCGTGGCGCTGAAAACCTATGTCAGGATGATGTCATGACGATGAGTGATTACGTGGCCGCAGAGTCAGCCATCCACCGCCTGGCACCGGGGATCAAAATCCTCGCGCTGGCGCTGACGGGCACGCTGCTGTTTGTTTTTCCCCGGCTGGAGTGTGCCATTGCCGCCCTGTCTGCCATCGTGCTGGGTTATCCGCTGGCGCATATTCCCGCGCGTACCCTGCTGCTGCAACTTAAGCCGCTGCTGTGGCTGTTGCTGCTGCTGTTTGCCGTGCAGTGGTGGATGGTGAGCTGGCAGTCCGGCCTGCTGGTGGTAATACGCCTGTCGGCATTAATGCTGATGGCGGCGCTGGTCACGCTAACCACCCGCACCAGCGCGCTGATTGAGGCGCTGGAGAAGGGGCTGTTCTGGCTGCGCTATATGCGCATCAATCCGGCAAAAATCAGCCTGGCGCTGGCGCTGGCGCTACGCTTTATTCCGGTGCTGGCGGCCATTACGCTTGAAGTGCGCGAAGCGCAACGCGCGCGCGGGCTGGATAACAGCATACTGGCCGTGGCCGTGCCGGTGATGGTGCGCACCCTGAAAATGGCTGATGATATCGCCGCTGCGCTGGAAGCTCGCGCTTACGACCCGCAGCCGCAACGTAAAACCTGAGAGAATAGTTATGTCCACCAAAGATATTGTTTATATCGCGCTGTTTGCTGCCATGACGGCGGCGCTGGGCCTGTTCCCGGCCTTTAACCTGCCGGTGATTGCCGTGCCGATCACCGCCCAGTCAATGGGCTGCATGCTGGCCGGGGCGATTGCCGGCGCAAAACGCGGCGCGCTGGCGATGGTGCTGTTCGACCTGCTGGTGGCCATCGGGCTGCCGCTGCTGGCCGGCGGGCGCGGCGGCTTTGGCATCTTTATTGGCCCGGGCGGCGGTTTTATCCTCGCCTGGCCGCTGGCGGCGCTGCTGATTGGCTGGCTTTATCGCCGCAGCCTGTATTGCCTGACATGGGTGAAAGAGCTGCTGATTGTCACGCTGGGCGGGCTGGTACTGGTCTACTCAATGGGCATCCCGTGGATTGCCGCCGTGGCGGGCATTTCCCTGAAGCAGGCCGCCGTCGCCTCGCTGGGCTTCCTGCCGGGCGATCTGGTGAAAGTGGTGCTGGTGGTGGCCATCGTCCGCACGGTGCGGCGCGCCTGGCCAACGCTGGAATAACGCCGATCGGGCGGGGCGGGCTTTTCCGCCCCGCCCGCGCTTACAGCCGCAGCAAGATCTTGCCTTTCAGCTGGCCTGATTTCACCGCCGCCACCGCCTTATCAATCTCCGTCAGCGCATACTCGGCGGCAATCCCGGTGGCAATCACCCCGTCACCGATCAGCGCCATCACTTCATCGATTTTGCTTTGTACCCCGGCCTTTTCGCGGCCGTGTACCCACTGGCGCAGATGGAAATGGGAAAAACGGATATCGGGGCGGCTGCGCCAGAAAGCTGGCGGGATCGGCTGACCGGACAGCAGGCCATAATGAATAAACTGCCCGCCGGGGGCCAGCGCTCCGGCCAGCGTCAGCGACTCTTCACCGCCGATACAGTCGAAGATTGCCGCCACGCCGCCGCTGCGCTGCAGGGCGGCCAGCGCCTGGGGGTAACCCGCCGCGCTGCTGTTCAGCCGCTGTTCGGTGGCGTAACCGGCCAACAGCGGAAGGTTTTCCGCCTTGCGCACGATGACAATTGGCTCCAGCCCCATATGGTTGGCGATGCGGATCAGCATTTTGCCGATAGCCGAATTGGCGGCATTGATGATAATGCGCATGCCGGGCGTGAAGTCCAGCTCTTCCTTCAGCATCAGCAGCGCGGTCATCGGGTTGACGTAGCCGGTGGCCGCCTGGCGGTCGCTAACGAAATCGGGCAGGGGAAAGCACCATTGTGCATCGCTGTCTTTGTAGTTTTGCCAGGCCCCCATGCTGCCAACCGGCAGCACGCGCTGGCCGACCGCCAGCGCCGGATCGCCGCTCTGGCAGATGCTTCCCACGCCCTCAAAGCCGGGTACAAACGGCAGGGCAATACGTGAACGGTAGGCGCCGGCGATAGTGATCAAATCGGAAGGGTTGATGGTGGCAAAGGACATTTTTACCCGCACCTGTCCGGCGGCAAGCTCGGGCAGTTCGGCCTGCTCAAGCCGCAGGATATCCTCGATATTGCCGAACTCGCGAACCATCGCTCTGGTGAATAAACTGGCTTTCATGGTATCTTTTCTTCAGGGTGTTTCAGTTTACAGGTGGGCTTTTTTTATGCAGCAGCACAACAGCGAAACGTTTCGCATCTCAATGCGGGATATTGATTTGCATGGCCATGTGCATAATTCGGTCTATTTAGACTACTTTGAAGACGCGGTGGTTAATGCCTTTCGCCGTTACCATCTGCTGCCACTGTTTCGCCCGCAGAGCGCTGGCGTAGCCTATCATGTGAAAAAATGTGAGGCAACGTTCCACCATCCGCTGACGGTGGATGATGAAGTGATGCCGCTGGTGGCGGTAGAAAAACTGGGCAACAGCAGCTTAGTTTTTTCTGTGCAACTGCTGCTGGCGGATAAAAGCACTCTCTGCGCCGAGGGGAAACTGATCTGGGTTTGCGTTAATCCGCGGGATCATAAACCCTGCCCGATCCCGGATGAAACCCGCGCCGCATTGCGCCAGCACCTGCCGTTTACTGCGGCCAGCGCCTGATGCCGGTGCACGATCGCGTGCAGCGTCATGCGGCAGAAAAGCCCGATGACGCCGCGCTGAATATCGATGGTGAGACGCTGAACTGGCGTCAGCTGTGGCAAAGTTCAAACGCGCTGTACCAGCATCTTTGCCAGCAGTCGTTAGCCAAAGGCGTGGTGGCGATCGCCAGCGCCAATGACATTACCTTTCCCGTTGCCTGGCTGGCGGCCAGCGCCCGGCCGTTCACGGCGGCGGTTATCGATCCGCTAATGGCGCAACAGCCGCTGGGCGAGATACTGAGCCGCCTGAAACCGGACCTGCTGCTGCTGAAACGGCAGGATCGCCAGCTGATCGCGCTGGCGGATCGGCTGGCGATCCGCTGGCTGGCGCTCGATGGCTGGCAGCACGCGCCGCCGGTCGCCGACGATCGCGCTTTCAGCGCCGATATGCAGGCGGCAACGCCGTTTCTGATCGGTTTCACCTCCGGGACTACCAGCCTGCCAAAGGCGTTTATCCGCTCGCGCCGCTCCTGGCGCTGTAGCTTAGAAAACGGTGCGCAGATCTTCCGGCTGGCGGATGCCCCGTCGACGTTATATCCCGGCCCGCTGTCGCACGGTATCGGGCTTTACTGCCTGAATGAAACCCTGTATGCCGGCGGCTGTTTTTACAGCACGGCGCGCTGGCAGCCGCCGGCGGTGCTGGCGTTGCTGGCGCAGCAGCAGATTGAGCGGCTGGTGGTAGTGCCAACGATGATCGCCGGGCTGGCCGCCGCCGCGCAGTCAGACTATCCCGGCTTGCGCTCTCTGCTCAGCGCCGGGGCCAAGCTGGAACTGAATCATTATCGCCTTGCCAGGGCGCTGTTCCCGCAGGCGGTGATGCAGGAATATTACGGTGCCTCCGAGCTGGGCTTTGTTGCCGTCTCTACCCTTGATAATGACGATATCAGCGCTTCGCTGGCCAGCGTTGGCCGGGCATTCCCCGCAACGGCAATCACCATCCGCAATGACGATGGTCAAACATTGCCCGCCGGGCAGCCGGGTACTATCTGGCTGACCAGCGAACAGATTATTGACGGCTATGTATGGGGCGACGACGGCAGCGCCATCGAAAAACGGCCGTGGGGCGCTACGGTTGGCGATATCGGCTATCTCGACGCGCAGCAGCGCCTGCATATGACTGGCCGCCGGGGAAATATGATCCTCAGCGGTGGCAATAATATTTATCTCTGTGAAATTGAATCGCTGATCAAAAGCCTGCCCGGCGTAATTGAAGCGGTGGTGATTGCGCTCGATGATGCTTATCTGGGGAAAAAAATGGTGGCGGTGATTGAGGCCGATGCTGACGTCATCGGGCAGCTGCCGCAGCAAAGCGCCGCCCGGCTGGCAAAATACAAACGCCCGCGTCATTACTATCAGATTACACGGTGGCCGTTGACGTCGAGCGGAAAAATCAAACGCGCCGAGCTGGAACAGAGGATCAAAGATGGCAGCTGCACAGCGCTTACTGAATTACCAGCCTGAAGAGGACTGGCAGCCGGTGATTGTCGCCGCCTGCCGCACGCCCGTCGGCAGGGCTTATGGCTCGCTGGCCAACGTGCCGCCGCAGGCGCTGCTGGCCCCGCTGTTTGGCAAGCTGCTGGCGGCATTACCCGCTGGGTTTACGGCGATTGATGAGGTGATTATCGGCAACGCCACCGGCGGCGGCGGCAATATTGCCCGGCTGGCGGCGCTGGCGGCCGGGTTACCGCTGGCGGTGCCTGGCGTGACGGTGGACCGCCAGTGCGGCTCCGGGCTGGAAGCGGTGATTAACGCCTGTCGGCTGGTGCAGGCCAGGGCAGGTGAATGTTATCTGGCCGGCGGGGTAGAGAGCGTCAGCACCGCGCCCTGGCGGGTGGAAAAGCCCGCCACGCTAAGGCAGATGCCGCGCTTTTATCCGCGCGCACGTTTTTCGCCGGAAGAGATCGGCGACCCGGAAATGGGCATCGCCGCCGAGAACGTGGCGCGTCAGTGCGCCATCAGCCGGGAACGCCAGGACCGCTTTGCGCTGCGCAGCCATCAGCGCGCGCTGGCCGCCGCGCAGCAGGGCGCATTCCGCGAGGAGATCGTCGCGCTTAACCTTGACCGTTGCCAGGTTGAAAACGACGAATGCCCACGGCCTGATACTTCGCTGGCGCGGCTGGCGGCGTTACCGCCGGTATTTGCCGCCGATGGCTCGGTGACGGCGGGTAACTGCTGCCCGCTGAATGACGGCGCTGCGCTGCTGCTGGTGATGAGCCGCCGCATGGCGCGGGATTGCGGCTTCAGCCAGGGGCTGCTGTTTGCCGATGCCTGTAGCGCGGGGGTTGACCCGAATTTACTGGGGCTTGGCCCGGTTCCCGCCACGCAAAAGCTGCTGCGGCGTCAGCCGGGCCTGGCGTTGGATCGGGTTGAGGTGATCGAGTTTAATGAGGCTTTTGCCGCCCAGGTGCTGGCATCGGTAGATGCGTTGGGCATTGCTGAACACAGGATCAACCAGCAGGGGGGCGCTATCGCACTGGGGCATCCTTACGGCGCTTCCGGGGCGATCATGGTAACGCGGCTGTTCAGCCAGCTGGTAAGTCAGCGGCAGAGCGAAGGCTTCGGGCTGGCGATGCTGGGGATCGCCGGTGGGCTGGGGTTGAGCGCGCTGTTTAAGGGCGTGCGGCTGTAAATCAGCGCCCCTGCCACCGCGGCGCGCGCCGTTCGGCAAACGCATGCTGGCTTTCCTGGTAATCCTCGCTCTGCTGTAGCTGCCGCAACTCTCTGTCGCCCTGCTGGCGGATATCGGCTGCCAGCGCCTGGTTAAGCAGGGCGTTGCAGGCTTGTACCGCCAGCGGCGCGGCCTGATCGAGGCGTTCAGCCAACGCCAGCGCGGCGTCTGCCAGCTGCTCCGCGTCCACAACCTGATTAAATAAGCCGAGCGCCAGCGCGCGCTGCGCATCCATCGTTTCACCGGTCAGCAGCAGCTCACGCGCAATATTCGGTGGCAGACGCGCCGCCAGCTGGCTGATGGCTCCGCCCAGCGGCAGCAGCCCGTGCCGCACTTCCGGCAGGGCAATACGCGTGTTTTCACTGGCGACGATAAAATCGCACGCCAGCGCCATCTCCAGCCCGCCGCCAATCGCATCACCGTTGAGCGCGGCAATCCAGATTTTGCGCCGAGGCAGATGCTGGAGCGGATGATAGCCGCCGCATGAGTTACGCAGCCCCTCACCGCCGTGGGTAAACGCCTCATGCAGATCTGCGCCGCTGCAAAACGCCTTGCCACCCGCGGTCAGGACCACCGTACGTACCGCCGACTGCCGTTCGCACCAGTTCAGCCACTGCTCCAGCTCGCTGACCATCAGCGCATTATAGGCATTGCGCCGGGCGGGGCGCTGTAGCGTCAGGCGCACCACATGTTCAGCCGGGCGATCGCACAGCACCAGTCGGGTTATCGGGTTATCAGCATTCATTACGGCTTCCGCTAAGCATTGGCAGAGAGCGTTGCAGTGTATCACGCCGCGCGCTTCAACCCGGAAAAGCGTCCACGAAAAAGGCAGGGGCGGTTAACTCCCTGTCTTATTCGAGTGACTTCAACCCTTAAGGCGTCCGGTCGGTTGCTTAATAGCAACGATAATCAGCAAACTGACGTGCCGTATCTGCAACATCAGCAGGATTGCTCCCGGCGTTATCACTAGTATTGCCTTGATATAAGAGCGTGCGCGCAGCCTGTAAGTGCGAGCACGTAATGGTCGACAAAAATCAATCCGGTTTACAGGCCGGTTTTTTTCCGCCGCCACGCTGCCATTTCCGCTATATTCAAGAAGTTCACTTAGTCGATTACCCTTGTATTTGGCCGAGTATCAAGCCGACTTTTCCCGTTTTGAGTAGCAAATCCGTGCGTGCTTTAAAGTGGAAAAAAGTTGGTAGAATTGTAGGGCGGTAAAAAAATCACTAAGATCAGTCAGATAGTTTTAGAGTGTTCCCCGCGTGAGCGGGGATAAACCGTTATTCATGAGCCTTTTTATCTTCGCGGCATGGTGTTCCCCGCGTGAGCGGGGATAAACCGGTAAATAGCAAAATGATAAATAATTTATCAATGTGTTCCCCGCGTGAGCGGGGATAAACCGCTATGCAGAAGCGGAGGGCGGCGAGTGATGGAGTGTTCCCCGCGTGAGCGGGGATAAACCGAGCATCTCGGGAACTGTGTTTTTTGTATAAAAGTGTTCCCCGCGTGAGCGGGGATAAACCGAAGATGCTTTGACATTAATTATCTCCATAAAAGTGTTCCCCGCGTGAGCGGGGATAAACCGCAAGCGATCAACCTGTTTTTCAGTAGGTTTAAGTGTTCCCCGCGTGAGCGGGGATAAACCGGATTGCGCATGAGCACTGAAATTGTTCACAGCGTGTTCCCCGCGTGAGCGGGGATAAACCGGATTGCGCATGAGCACTGAAATTGTTCACAGCGTGTTCCCCGCGTGAGCGGGGATAAACCGACAAAAGACAACACCCCCCTTACCCCCCACGGTGTTCCCCGCGTGAGCGGGGATAAACCGCAGGTATTTCGGATAGCCGGTTGTCTCGGCGGGTGTTCCCCGCGTGAGCGGGGATAAACCGACTGAAATTTAAAATCACCGCTAACCCGCCAGGTGTTCCCCGCGTGAGCGGGGATAAACCGGGCGATGAGGGAGTACGCGGAGCGGCAGGGTAGTGTTCCCCGCGTGAGCGGGGATAAACCGAAAAGCCAACCGCCCGCCCGTAATAAACCTGAGTGTTCCCCGCGTGAGCGGGGATAAACCGGTTGCAGAGACTTAAAGATCGTCTGCTAGTTAGTGTTCCCCGCGTGAGCGGGGATAAACCGTAAATGGTTGTCCGTTCTTGGCGCAGACGGCTGTGTTCCCCGCGTGAGCGGGGATAAACCGTAAAGGAGCATGCTTATACAACTGACAAAATCGTGTTCCCCGCATGAGCGGGGATAAACCGAGATTTGGCGGAAATGTCGGCGGAGATGCCCCGTGTTCCCCGCGTGAGCGGGGATAAACCGAAATGTCCTGTGGCTCGGCCCGATGCTGCAATGTGTTCCCCGCGTGAGCGGGGATAAACCGGAGATCATTCTCATCCCTCATGTTTTCCAGGAGTGTTCCCCGCGTGAGCGGGGATAAACCAATTGTAAAATCCTCTCCGCCAAATTTGATTACGTGTTCCCCGCGTGAGCGGGGATAAACCGAAACTCTCGCATACATGGACGGAATTTAACGAGTGTTCCCCGCGTGAGCGGGGATAAACCGACGATTTGCCTGAAACCTCAACGAAGTTCGACGTGTTCCCCGCGTGAGCGGGGATAAACCGCTGATGGCGTCACGAGCCATACGGAATGTGACGTGTTCCCCGCGTGAGCGGGGATAAACCGCAAAAATTTGCGCATGTCATCTATCTTTTTTTGTGTTCCCCGCGTGAGCGGGGATAAACCGCCCTCGGGGAGGGCTTTGCGTTGTTACTCAGAGTGTTCCCCGCGTGAGCGGGGATAAACCGGTTACGTTGAATGTATCGTTGGATGTGATTAAGTGTTCCCCGCGTGAGCGGGGATAAACCGTACATCGAACAATGCCAATTGTTGACGTTCTTGTGTTCCCCGCGTGAGCGGGGATAAACCGCCGCGAAAATCCGCAGTGAGCTGGCAATGAGCGTGTTCCCCGCGTTAGCGGGGATAAACCGGCTGTCTATCTGGGCTGCCTCTATCCAGCAATGTGTTCCCCGCGTGAGCGGGGATAAACCGACTTCGGTGAGAATGTCGAATTGCCACCAGATGTGTTCCCCGCGTGAGCGGGGATAAACCATTGAATCAGAGTCTTTCAGGGACGATGTTTTCGTGTTCCCCGCGTGAGCGGGGATAAACCGTGAAGCAGCCAGAATCCCATCCGGCCTTTATCGTGTTCCCCGCGTGAGCGGGGATAAACCGGCTTTTGTACCCTTTACAGTCAACGTACTGCTGTGTTCCCCGCGTGAGCGGGGATAAACCGAGATTGAGATCTTATCAACGGACTCTGACGCCGTGTTCCCCGCGTGAGCAGGGATAAACCGTTTCTTCACACACAACGGTGAGGGCATTGTCTGTGTTCCCCGCGTGAGCGTGGATAAACCGTGATAAAGTAACGTTCCGAATGGCGCGTGATGGTGTTCCCCGCATGAGCGGGATAAACCGCCATGCCGGACAGTATTGAGCAACTGGCCGACGCCGCTTTACAGGCGCTGGATACCATATGTGACAAACAGATCGCGTTTTTTGGTCACAGCATGGGGGGACTGATTGCTGTTGAACTGGCGCGCAAGATGGAAATCTGTTGGCGCAAACCCGCGCGCGCGCTGTTTGTTTCCGGTTGCCGTGCGCCTGGCGAACCGCTAACGCGCTGCCTTAGCGGATTGGATGATGAGCTGTTTATCAGACAGTTGGCCGGTTTAGGAGGCACAGAATCCGTATTGCTGGAACAGCCGGCACTATTGCGGCTGTTTCTATCCACGTTACGTCAGGATATTGCGCTGTGTGAACGTTATGCCGGGCCACCCCCTGCACCTTTGCAAACGCCAATCCATGTTATATGGGGAACGGAGGACGACTTAATTACGGATGTGATGATCGATTCCTGGCGTAAATTTTCTACTGAGGGGAACGTCTTTTTTTATCCTCTTCAAGGTGACCATTTCTATCATCAACAGCAGTCAGCAAGCGTATGTTCAATAATTTATGAGAAGCTAAATCTCGATTAAATAAAGCGAAATTGAGTGAAAACTACCGGCAAATAGCGGGTTCCCAATGAATAATTATTAGCGTTATTGAGGTGATCATGACTAACCAACAGGAAAAGGATATTACCCGGCGTATGTCTGAAAATATTGCTGGCAAATTCTCATATCTGGCCAGCCAACTACCCGGTATGAAAGTGAAGCATTTGAATGGACTGCAATATGTTGATTGTGGCAGACAGTCGGATACCTTTAATACCGTTCTCGGAACGCCTGCTTCCACAGACGATATCGCTCAGATAACGCGATACTATCAGCAGATGAACAGGCCTGCTGCATGGTGGTTCTCCGAACCGACAACGGCATATGCACAGGCACTGCGGCAGGCAGGCTGGGAGCATGAAGAAAATGAAGTGGGGATGCATTTGTCTTTGACGTCGCAGCTGCAGACTAAATCAGACACCGCTTTATCCCGAATTGAATACTGCGATAGCCTGTCGCATTTCCAGGATTTTGGTCGCGTTCTTTCAGCGATATTTGAGCCGGGAAATACCGTTGAGGCAGAGAACATTCGGGCAATTTATCAGCAGGCTGGCGAGCATAGCGCCTCTTTGGATGACAGACTCATTCAGCTGGTGGGCTACTTCGATGATCAACCCGTCTCTACCGCGACGCTTTATTTTCACCATAATATTGCAGGTGTTTTCGATATTGCGACGCCAGAATGTTGGCGTCGACGGGGTTTTGGTAGCGAGATATTTTATCAGGCATTGCGGGTGGCGCAGCAAAAAAAAGCGACAGCCTGTGTATTGCAAGCGTCACCTGATGGGTTAAATATTTATAAAAAAGCAGGTTTCATTAGCACCGGTAATTTTGAGGTTTGGAATTTACCCCAAAATTACTGAGTGACCGATTAGGGGATCATCATCTGCTCATGAGCGCCATTGTACTGTATATATTGAGCCTTCTTTCGGTCTTAGAGTAAAAGGCGTTGACTTGAAAGTAATCAATCATGCTGAAGTTGAAACCTTGCTTGAATTAATAAAAAAATATCAGGTGTTAGTGGTTGCTGCCCAGCATTTAACTCCGGAGGAGCAAATTGAATTTTGCCGTAAAACAGGCACGATTTTCCCTCATCCTTTAAAAAAAAATACCTGTCCATGGCCGGAAATGACCTATGTCACCAACGTACAGGAAAATGGCGAAGCGCGTGGATATCCCGGTCCTGGTTTTCCCATTTGGCATTCCGATATGTGTTATGAGGAGCATCCTCCCCGCTTAACCACGTTTTATGCCGAAAAGGTGCCGTCAGAGGGAGGAAAAACGTTATTTTGCAATACGTTGGCGGCTTGTGCTGATTTGCCACCGCGGTTAAGCAAGACGCTGGAAGACAAACAGGCAATATTTGGATTTTCACAAAAATTGGTGCAGCGCTGTCAGGAGCGTGGGTATATGTTACACATTGAACCGGAGGATCAGCGGCCCGATACCTTGCATCCGGTTTTACGTCCGCATCCGCAAACAGGGCGTAAAGCCATTTACGTTAATTGGACCCATACAGATGCCATTGTTGGTATGTCAGAGCAGGAAAGCGAACATTATCTTAATGTTCTTTACCGGCATTGTATCAATCCCATCTACCTTTATGCGCACCAGTATCAAGAGGGGGATTTGGTTATATGGGATAATGGTTCAACGTTACATACCGGGGATGGAGCGGTGCCGGAGGGACAGGCAAGAATAATGCGTCGTGTTGTTGTCATGTGAGCATGTGTATTCGTCACGACTTGAACTGACACTTTTTGGTGCTAACCCAGAGCTAATGTTCCCCATCTCAATGGGGATAACCCTTTTTAACAAACAAATTTTAGTGCAGCAGCTGGCGTTCTGACGGTGAAAGCAGGGGGGGACATTCTGCGTAAATACTGCCAGCAGAGGCAGTGACAGGGCAGATGATAATTTTTCATTAAGAATTTCCTTGGTTCATCTATACTGCTTACTAAGCGAGCGCCGCCGCTGCGTGTGTAGCAGCCGGGCTACCCGTCTGATAATGGAATATAACGGTCGTAAAGGGAGCTTATGAATTCGCAGCCTGAGTATTACCGCTATTGGGGTAAGGCGACAGCCGCTACGCCCGAGGGGGAAACAGCGTGTCACTTACTACCCTGGCACTGTCTGGATGTTGCCGCCGTTGCGGCGCGCTGGTGGGATAGCAGCCCCAGCCTGAGATCGCAGTTTTCAACCGAATTAAGCCCCGTTTCCCAGCTCAGAGCCTGGGTGCTGTTTTTTGTCGCGCTGCATGATTTCGGTAAGTTTGATATCCGCTTTCAGGCTAAAGCGCCCGCCGCATTACGTATCCTCAATCCTGATGGTGAGAAGATCTCAGGCAGACTGCCGCCGTGGGATCACGGTAAAGGCGGCGTATTGTGCCTGCGTGAGGATTTCCGCGCAAACGCGGTCTCTGATGACTCACTGCTTGCATTTCTTGATGAACCACCGCATAGCAAACGGGCGTGGTTTCCGTGGATGGAAGCGGTTGCCGGGCACCACGGCTATGTGGTGCGTGAGTATCACCTGCCCGATGAAATGATGAATTACCCTCCGGGTTTGCAGGGCTGGGCGGATGCCGACAGGCAGGCGCGCATGGCGTGGCTGCAGGCGCTGGAGGGGCTATTTTTACAGCCTGTCGGGCTGTCGCTACAGGACAATCCGCCGCCGGTTTCTCCGCTGCTGGCCGGTTTCTGCTCGATATCCGACTGGCTGGGATCCTGGAGCAGTGAGGAGACCTTCTGCTACCGGTCATCCGTTGAACCGCCGGATAACTATTTCGCACGGCGCTATGCGTCCGATGCCGCCATCGTGCTGGAGCGCAGCGGCCTGGTGGCGCAGATAAAACCCTGGTCCGGGGTTGCTGCGCTGCTGGAAAAAGGGCATGCCCCCCGCCAGCTGCAAACGCTGGTCGACCGTCTGCCGGAACAGCCAGGCCTGACGTTAATTGAAGCGCCCACCGGTTCGGGTAAAACCGAGGCGGCGCTGGCCTTTGCCTGGCGCCTGCTGGCCAGCGGCCAGGCCGACAGCATTATTTTTGCCCTGCCCACTCAGGCCACGGCCAACGCCATGTATGCCCGCCTTGAACGCCTGGCCGTTCAGCTTTTCGATCGGCCTAACTTTATTCTGGCACATGGCTATGCGCGCTTTAATCCGGCTTTTGACGCGGTAAAGCAGCGCGCTGCTAACGTGCAGCAGGCTGAAGAGGGCTGGGCGCAGTGCTGTGAATGGCTGAGCCGTGGCAATAAACGCGCATTTCTCGGGCAAATCGGCGTGTGTACTGTCGATCAGGTGCTGATTTCGGTGCTGCCGGTTAAACACCGTTTTATCCGTGGTTTTGGTCTTGGGCGCAGCGTGCTGCTGGTGGATGAGGTGCACGCTTACGACAGTTACATGTATGGCCTGCTGGAAGCGGTGCTGCGGGCGCAGTCTGCCGCCGGCCAGAGTGCGCTGCTGCTGTCCGCTACGCTGCCCGCGCACCTTAAACAGCGTCTGCTAAACACTTACCCGGGGGATCCTGCTGCTGAACTCTCTTCAGCTTATCCGCTGGTCACCTGGCGCGGGCAACGCCAGCAGCTGCATTTTGATCTGTCCGCTACCCCCGAACATCTGCCCGCTGAAAGCGCTCTGCTGCTGCAACCCCGCTATCTGGCCGGCGGCGAACCTGATGATCTGCTATTGCAGCAGATGATGGCCGCCGCCGCTGCGGGCGCTCAGGTTTGCCTGATTTGTAACCTGGTGGATGTTGCGCAGAAAACCTGGCAACGGCTCAGTGCATACGGCCAGGCAGAGGTGATGCTGTTCCATGCGCGTTTTACCCTGACCGATCGCATTGCCAAAGAGCAGCAGGTGCTGGAGTGCTTTGGCCCCCACGGGAACCGGCAGCAGGGACGCATTCTGGTCGCCACCCAGGTGGTTGAGCAGTCACTGGATGTCGATTTCGACTGGCTGATCACCCAGCTGTGCCCGGTGGACTTGCTGTTTCAGCGTAGCGGGCGCTTACATCGCCATCAGCGCAACCGCCGTCCGGCCGGTTTCAGCCAGCCGATGCTGACGGTACTGCTGCCGGATGCCGAAGGCTATGGGCGCAGCGGCTATATCTACGGCAACACCCGCGTGATGTGGCGTACCCAGCAGCTGATTGAAGCACAGGGCGCTACGCCGCTGCCGTTTCCGGCCGCCTGGCGGCAGTGGATCGAAAGTGCCTACCGCCCCGAAGCCGATGATGCAGAACCCGGCTGGGTGCAGGAGGGCTATCAGGACTGGGAGCAGAAAGAGTTTGAGAAGCGGGCCAGCGCCCGCCAGATGCTAAAACAGGCGGAGTACGCCACGCCGTTTTCTGACAACGATCATGCCGTACGCGCCCTGACCCGTGACGGCGAGATGAGCCTGGCGGTGATCCCTTATTTTGACAGCGAACACGGCAGGGTGCTGCTGGATGGTCAGCAGCTGGATCGGCTGGCGGAGTTTGCCCGCCCGGAGGCGCTGGCGTTGAACCGGGTCAACGTTCCGCACGGCTGGCTGGGTGCTTTTCTGCAGCCGATGGATGAGCAGGGCGTTATCTGGCTGCCGGGGCATTTCGTTGCTGGAAAAGCCGGGTTTGCCGGGAAAGGTCAGCATCACTTTACTTACAGTCACCACGAGGGAATGGAGAAGACAGGATGAATTTATTGACCGATGACTGGATCCCCGTGCGCCCGCTGGGCGGCGGCGCATGCCAGCAAATCACCTTACAAACGCTGTTATGCAACGGACAGCGCTGGCTGGTGGCGCTGCCGCGTGATGATATGGAAATGGCCACCTTTCAGCTGCTGATCTGCCTGTTACAAACGCTGTGGATGCCGTCTGACGCGCAGCAGCTGATCCAGCGAATACGCCAACCGCTGAGCGCCGGGGAGTTTGCCGATGGCGTTGCCGGTTGGCAACAGGCGTTTGATCTCAACCATCCGCAGCAGCCATTTATGCAGGTAAAAGGCGTGGCGGCGAAAGAGGTGACCGGGATGGATAAGCTGCTGGTCGGGTTAACCGGTTCCACCAGTGGTGCTTTCGTCAACCAGCCCGGCCAGGGCAAGGCGCTGTGCGGCGGCTGCACGGCGATTGCCTTATTTAACCAGGCCTGTAATGCGCCGGGTTTCGGCGGCGGGTTTAAGAGCGGCTTACGCGGCGGCTCTCCGGTGACCACGCTGGTGCAGGGGGACTGTTTGCGCACCACCATCTGGTTCAACGTGTTGAGTGAAACCACGCTGGATCAGTTCTGCCCCGGCTGGCGCGAGCAGCGGGCGCAGCCGTTTACCTGGCAGCAGCCGATAAAAAAGGAAGAGGTGATTGCCGGCAGCAGTATCGGCCTGGCGCGCGGGCTGTTCTGGCAACCGGCCCATATTAAGCTCAGTCCGCCGGACGGCGCGGGGCAGTGCAGCGCCTGTGGGCGGTCGGCCAGCCAGCGTTATTGCAGCTTTCTGAAAGAGAAATTCAACTTTACCGTCAATGGCCTGTGGCTGCATCCGCACTCTCCGCTGATCCAGCAAATCAAGAAAGGGCAGGTGGAGTGGCGTTATATGGCGTTCAGTACGCCAGCCCCGTCATGGACGCAGATCGGCCGTCTGCTGATCGAGCAACAGGTCAATAAACAGCAGGAGGGGCGCCGGGTGGCGACCACGGTCGGGCAGGCGCGCATGCTGAGCGGGGGGCGGGCATTACGCCTGATGATCGGCGGCTACCGCAATAATCAGGCTTCAATTATTGAGCGCCGCCATGAGGTGCTGCAGATTAATCACGGCTGGCAGCACGCCATGCCGGTGATAAACGAGATTGTTACCCTCGGGCTGGAATACCGCAAGGTGCTGCGCACGGCGTTATGGATTTTTGCCGAAGGCGCAAAAGAGAGCGGGATTAAGGGGGCTGGCGTTGCGCTGCATGAAAAGGTTGATGCCCCGTATTACCGGCAAAGTCAGGCGCGGGTGCTGAATTTACTGGCGCAGATCGATTTCCAATCCCCGCTGCCACAGCTTGCGCAATTCCAGACGCAGCAGCGGCAGCTGTGTCTGCAGCTGTTTAACGACCTTAGCGCGCCCTATGCCCACCATCCGAAATTAATCTGCTCGCTGGCGCAGGCCAGAAGATATCTGACGAGCAGCCTGGCCAAACTTCAACCGCAAGGAGAACACATTGATGGAGCTGCCGTCTGACGCCAAAGCGTTATATGAAAACTGGTTACAGCTGGATCCGGGGAGCAAGGCAAAAATAAGGCGCGCCACGCAGCCCGACGATCTGATGGATATCCCCGCCTTTTACCTGCTGGTGGCCCCCTTTGGCTGGCCGCAGCAGCGCTACGCGTTGCTGCGAATGGTGTTTTGCCTGTCGGCCGGAAAAATCAGGCCCAGCGAAGATAAGCAGCAAAGTATCGGTAGAGTATTCGCTGACAAAGGTATCAGCCAGCCGCGTATTTTCCAGGTCATACGCGCTGATTACCCTAACGATATGGTGCAGCTGCGGCGCTTAATTATTCATGCCGAACCCGAGGTGTACTGGCCCGGTTTCGCACAGCAGCTGTATGGCTGGTATAAAAGCGATCGGCGTAAATTACTGGAAGATTTCGTTATCACTACCGCTCACAAGACATCACGTAAGGACGCTAAATGAACAACTTTATCAATTGCCATGTGCTGATTTCCCACAGCCCTTCCTGCCTGAATCGCGATGATATGAACATGCAGAAAGACGCCGTTTTTGGTGGCAAACGGCGGGTGAGGATCTCCAGCCAGAGCCTGAAACGCGCCATCCGTAAAAGCGCGTATTATCAGCAGCACCTTGGGGAATCAAGCATGCGCACCATCCATCTGGCGGATCTGCGTAATGTGGTTCATGCCCGTCTGGCCGATAAATACGCTGCCGGGGATATCGATAAGGCACTGAGCTTACTAAGCGGAAAAGCCATTGATGGCGCAGAAAAAATTGATGGCGGGGCCGTTTCCCCGTGGGTAATGGATGAAATTGACTGGTTTTGCCAGCAGGTGGCCCAGCCGGAATATGCCGATTTCGACGAAAAAAAGTGGGCGAAGCTGCTGAAAGAGCAGATTAATGCGCTGCGCGGCACCTTAAATAATGCGGTGGATGTGGCGCTTAGCGGGCGCATGGCAACCAGCGGCCTGATGAGCGAGGTGGGTAACGTTGACGGTGCGATGTCACTGGCGCATGCCATCACTACCCACGCCGTCGAGGCCGATATAGACTGGTTTACCGCCGTTGACGACCTGAAAGAGACCACCGGTGCGGCGCATCTTGGCACCCAGGAGTTCTCCTCCGGGGTGTTTTACCGTTACGCCAGCCTTAATCTGAGCCAGCTGCAGCAGAACCTCGGCGGTGCAAGCCGTGAGCAGGCGCTCACTATTGCCGCCCACCTGGTCCATATGCTGGCTACCGAAATCCCCGGTGCCAAACAGCACAGTTTCGCCGCCTTTAACCCCGCCGACCTGGTGATGGTGAACTTCTCTGACTTCCCCCTTTCGCTGGCGAACGCCTTTGAACAGCCGGTGGTGGCGAAAAGGGACGGCTTTCTGCAACCTTCGGTGGCGGCGCTTAATGATTACTGGGCGCGCGTTGCTGCCGGCTACGGCATTGATGGCCCCACCGCGCAATTCAACCTGGCAGAGGGCGAGATGCCTGCTGGCGTGCAGCGTATGGCGGGGTTGGCAGCATTAAAAACCTGGGTGAGCAGTAACGGCGAGGGATAACAATGACCGATTACCTGATTATGCGCCTGTGCGGACCGATGCAGGCGTGGGGGCTGCCGGGTTTTGAAGCCACGCGTTCCAGCGCCTCCTTCCCCACGCGCAGTGGCCTGCTGGGCCTGCTGGGGGCGTGTCTTGGGATCCCGCGTAGCGACCGTACCGCCCTGCAGAAGCTGGCGGACAGCGTGCGTTTTGCCGTGCGCTGTGACGATGACAGTCCGTATAAAGCGGTGAGCCGCGTTGACTTTCATACCGTCCAGGATGCCAGAAAAGAGCATGGCAGCCTGAAAAGCAATGACACGATCCTCACCTGGCGCGAATACCTTTACGATGCCGCCTTTACCGTCGCGCTCTGGACTCCGGCAGCGGATCAACAGGGCTACACGCTGGAACAGCTGAAACTTGCGCTGCAAAAGCCCGTTTTCACCCCTTATCTTGGGCGGCGCAGCTGCCCCTTGTCACAACCGCTGTTTTACGCGCAGCATCAGGCGGAACATGCCGGGCAGGCACTGCGAGAAGCCTCGCCGGGTCAAGGGGTGATTTACAGTGAAACGGCGATTAGCGGTAACGAACGTCACCTGACCATGCGTGATGAACCGTTAATCCACCTACCACGCCAGTTTGCCAGCAGAACCTGGTATGCCATCGCGGGGGATCAATGATCTATTTAAGCCAGATTGCCGTCCCCTGGAGTTGGGCAAAAGACCCCTATCAATTACATCGTGCGCTGTGGCAACTGTTTCCCGACCGGCCATCTGACCGGCGCGACTTTCTGTTCCGCGTTGAAACCCGCCATGCCCGTGCCGGGCAGGTGGTACTGCTGCAATCGCTGCAGGCACCGCAGAATTGCGCAGCGGCACAGGTGCTGGCCAGCAAGGTAACGCAGTTTGCCCTGTCGCCGGGCCAGCGCCTGCATTTCAGGCTGCGCGCTAACCCGGTGAAAAACATCAAAGACAACCGGGGGCGGGTAAACAGCCGGGGGGAGGTAAAAAGCTGCCGCGTTCCGCTGATTGACGATAACCAGCTGATGCAGTGGCTGGTGCGCAAGCTGCAGGATGCGGCCGTATTACACAGCGCCTCGGTGAGCAAAGAGCCAGCGCTCTGCTTTAACAAGCAGGCGGTGGCAGGAAAAATACAGCCGGTCTGTTTTGAGGGAATATTACAGGTGACCAGTGAAACACATTTTTATCAATGCCTGGTTAACGGTATCGGACCGGCGAAAAGCATGGGCTGCGGGATGTTATCCATCGCCCGTGCCTGACCAGCAAGAGGGAGCTACGCGGATGTTACCGGAGGCTTTATGTCGTTTGTTCCTTTAACGCCGCTGCCGCTAAAAGATCGCATCTCGCTGGTTTTTCTCCAGTACGGGCAAATCGATGTGCTGGATGGGGCGTTTGTTTTAATCGATAAAAGCGGCATTCGTACCCATATTCCGGTCGGTAATATCGCCTGCATTATGCTGGAGCCGGGCACACGAGTTTCACATGCTGCCGTCAGGCTGGCGGCAACGGTGGGAACCTTGCTGGTATGGGTCGGCGAGGCGGGGGTGCGCCTTTATGCCTCGGGCCAGCCTGGGGGCGCACGATCTGATAAGTTGCTGTATCAGGCGAAGCTGGCGCTGGATGGCGATCTGCGCCTGAAGGTCGTGCGCAAGATGTTCGAGTTACGTTTTGGCGAACAGGCTCCGGCGCGCAGGTCGGTGGAGCAGCTGCGCGGCATTGAAGGAGGGCGCGTAAAAGCAACCTATTCCCTGTTGGCGAAACAATACGGCGTTGAATGGCGTGGGCGTCGTTACGATATTAAGGACTGGGATAAAGGCGATATCATTAATCAGTGCATTAGCGCGGCGACCGCCTGTCTTTATGGCGTAACGGAAGCGGCAGTGCTGGCGGCGGGATATGCACCCGCTATTGGTTTTGTTCACAGTGGCAAGCCGCTGTCATTTGTTTATGACATCGCCGATATCATTAAATTTGAAACGGTAGTTCCGGCGGCTTTTGCCATTGCGGCGGCGCGGCCAACAGATGCGGAAAAGAGAGTCAGGCTCGCCTGCCGCGATGCTTTCCGCAGTGGAAGAATACTGGGCAAGCTTATTCCTCTGATCGAAACGGTGCTGGCTGCCGGAGAGATCTCCCCACCCCCACCCCCGCCGGATGCCCAGCCGGTTGCCATCCCTGAACCACAGTCTTTTGGCGATGTCGGGCACCGGAGTGCGTAATATGAGTATGCTGGTGGTGATCACTGAAAATGTTCCTCCCCGTCTGCGCGGACGTCTTGCCATATGGCTGCTGGAAGTGCGTGCGGGCGTGTACGTGGGTGATGTTTCGCGCCGCGTGCGGGAAATGATTTGGCAGCAGCTTAATCAGCTTTACGAGAATGGCAATGTGGCGATGGTATGGGCCACTAACAGCGAGTCGGGTTTTGAATTTCAGACGCTGGGTGAGAATCGCCGCCTGCCGGTGGATTTGGACGGTCTGCGGCTGGTGTCATTTTATCCCGTCTGACATGCAAACCGCGGCTTTTGACAGCAAAAAATCCGGTAGATTTTGACGGGTAAAAAAAGCCGTTATGGTTCAATGGTTTGTATCTAGAGTGTTCCCCGCGTATGCGGGGATAAACCGCCATTTTATGACAGTCTGGCGCAAAAACTGGAGTGTTCCCCGCGTATGCGGGGATAAACCGGAGATGCACTGGATATACCGACTCCTCACTGAGTGTTCCCCGCGTATGCGGGGATAAACCGGCTCGGGGGGACATGAGCTTGTACAAAACAGCGTGTTCCCCGCGTATGCGGGGATAAACCGTTTTTAGCAGCGTGACAGTTATGGAGCCGCTCGTGTTCCCCGCGTATGCGGGGATAAACCGATTATAAGGATCACTTGCTAGGGCATTATATAGTGTTCCCCGCGTATGCGGGGATAAACCGACTTGACTGTTTATGCAGTGGTTGTATTTCTTGTGTTCCCCGCGTATGCGGGGATAAACCGATCGGAACGACTTAGATTAGCGTCCTTGCACATGTGTTCCCCGCGTATGCGGGGATAAACCGTAACCGCAACCATCGCCGCGATAAATCCACTGGTGTTCCCCGCGTATGCGGGGATAAACCGGTTGATACGGCTGATTACAATAAAATGTCACTGTGTTCCCCGCGTATGCGGGGATAAACCGTAAAAAATGCCGCCATCGAATCAGCAAAATCGGTGTTCCCCGCGTATGCGGGGATAAACCGCTGCGGAGCGTCAAACGGGCGTTAACTCTCGAGTGTTCCCCGCGTATGCGGGGATAAACCGCCCTTCTGGTGTTTTGATTCTCCTAGGTGATTGTGTTCCCCGCGTATGCGGGGATAAACCTAATGGACGAGATTTCACAGAAAATATCTGTTCGTGTTCCCCGCGTATGCGGGGATAAACCGGCTACTACGTGTACGCACAGCCGCTGGCCAGTGTGTTCCCCGCGTATGCGGGGATAAACCGCAGATGAGGCTGCAAATTCCAGGCACTTTTTAGTGTTCCCCGCGTATGCGGGGATAAACCGGATGGTCGTACCGATGTTTGCGAAAGATTCGCGTGTTCCCCGCGTATGCGGGGATAAACCGACGGTCAGATGGTGGCGCTGGTTGCGCTGGCAGTGTTCCCCGCGTATGCGGGGATAAACCGCTGTTTATGAAAAATGCCAACAAACAGGAAGCGTGTTCCCCGCGTATGCGGGGATAAACCGATTTTTCAGGAACGGGCCGACACGAAAATTTATGTGTTCCCCGCGTATGCGGGGATAAACCGATATTTACTAGCATTTCCCCATGCTGTATCACGTGTTCCCCGCGTATGCGGGGATAAACCGCTGGAGCATGAGACGAAATCGGGGGTAGTGCTGTGTTCCCCGCGTATGCGGGGATAAACCGCCGGTTCAGGTTTGATAGGTTCTGCCTAACTCGTGTTCCCCGCGTATGCGGGGATAAACCGTTCGCATACGACAATCTCCCGGCACTGATTAAGTGTTCCCCGCGTATGCGGGGATAAACCGAGGGTGACGCAACGATTGTTGCAATTCCTAACGTGTTCCCCGCGTATGCGGGGATAAACCGCACCAGTGTGTACATTCCAGACTCAGAAACCACGTGTTCCCCGCGTATGCGGGGATAAACCGCCTCGAGGTGTTCTAAGCACTCCGGGGCTTTTGTGTTCCCCGCGTATGCGGGGATAAACCGGACGCTCAAATCAGTGGCGGCGAAACCCGACAGTGTTCCCCGCGTATGCGGGGATAAACCGCCAGAGGGGATTTAGCAAACGTCATTTCTGACGTGTTCCCCGCGTATGCGGGGATAAACCGTCATCTGCGGGTCGGGTAGGCTGCTTACGGGTGTGTTCCCCGCGTATGCGGGGATAAACCGCAGCTATTCCCCGCATCGGTCAGTACTGCGCTGTGTTCCCCGCGTATGCGGGGATAAACCGTGGCCCACAATGGTAAAACCGGCGGCTTTCCAGTGTTCCCCGCGTATGCGGGGATAAACCGGCCAATGGATTCAGGATTGGAGCCAGAATTTAGTGTTCCCCGCGTATGCGGGGATAAACCGAAAAAAAGCCTAAAGCTCGAAAGAATAAAAATGTGTTCCCCACGTATGCGGGGATAAACCGATGATGGCGCTGATAGTTTTATTAGATGTCGAGTGTTCCCCGCACATACGGGGCTAATCCAATAATATGTTTAATGCCAGCCCGGCTTCGGTATTGCCTCGCCGGACTGAGCCTGGCTACATTACCGGTAAAAGAGGGTAACGCTAAGCAATTCACGGCGTGCCGTTCAGATCGCTGCCTGGTCGAATATCGCCCTGGGTTCGATTGTTAAAACCATGCAATACGTATTATTGGCAGATGCTAAGTGGGCCTCCTTTGAAACCAGCAACGAGACAGCTATTTTTGTAACGAAAAAGGTGTATTTGTCCGGTAAACCCCTCTTTGGCTTGCGGATCGATATATTTCCCGGTGCGTGGGTCACTGGTTAATGGCCCTGCTATTCTGAATGATTTAACGGTATTGACATTAATTGAGTCGTAATTGAAGTGGCGTTCAGTTTCGATAGTCCTTTCTGAAGAAAACTCATCTATTTTTCCCTGTGGACCATCAATTGATACTTGTGCGGAATACCTGTGTTCCTGTCCACCCCGATAGGTAAACCAGGTGCTGCGGCTGATCACATACCGGTCAGGTTCATCGTAGATGATAATGTTTTTAGAAATGCAATCCTCCATATTGTAAAATAGTATCCATGGAGCGAAGAACCATCCACAAGAAAATACTATGACGGCGGCAATAGTAAAGTAACAGCGCCTCATGAGTGATAATCCCCTATAACAGTAACGGAGGTGCAGTTACTACCTTCATTACCGATTTCTCCATTGCAAAGATAAAACGAAGTGTTTCCAGTCCGGGAGTTATTCAAATATACGTACTTCATATCGCTGGCATTGACGAGCTTGTTATCTAACCAGTAACTGATTTTTGCGGCGGCGCTTCCATAATGCGCCTGATTTTTTCGATAGAAATAAAACCTTCCCTCTTTTTCTTCCGCCTGATGATAATTGACTTCTGTTATCATATTCTGCTGGCGAGTATAAAACCCGGCCAAAAACAATATAACAGAGAGAGAGAGGAATTTAGCAATCGGTAACAGCGATGTAACAGTTGAATAATGGTTAGTATGCCGATAGGTATCCTGCTTTACCACTGGCGGCACGCTGCTTTCGATGTCACCACGGTTATGACTGGCGAGGTCGGTCAGTAAGATGATATATCCTGCTTGCAGGATGTGCCCTTTTCTTGCCTGTGTCGTTAACGTATTGGCTGGAAGTCCGGCATCTTCAAATGCACGCCTTAATCGATAAAGACTCTGCCTGACTGCGCTGTCAGAAACTGTCACCCCACGTTTAACCCAGCACTCTTCTAACAGCTTCTCTCTTCTTATGATTTTACCTTCATTTCTAACCAAATAGTCCAGGCATCTTCCTTCCTGCAGGGTTATTTTAATGCTCTTTTTATCATTGCTTAAAATACAATTTTCGGGTTCAAAATACACGCGCATTTGTGCTGCCCTTTAAAAGCATAAGGTTTGCTAATTATAGTTAAAAGCGGTGTTTCAGGGAATGGTTATTTCAGTTTCTGTACTCTGAGTCGGCCAATAATCAGCATTTTAATACATGTAACAAAGGAGGTTGGTAAGGTGACAAATAAAGTTTATCCGATTAGGATTCAGTGGATGATTTTTCTTTGATATTAAGTTTTTATTTTTAAAGGGCTGGGGGTTAATAGTGGTCCGTATGGGCCGGGGTTCAATCATCAAAGCGGTTTCTACTGCTTTGGCAGAATTGGGTTTTCTGTCGATGGACTATTTTCCAGCGGAAGGTTATCTGTTAATAAGCGGCGTTGGCTCCCTGTCGTCTTTGCGTCAGAACCGTGTCTTTTATTCCAGGTAATATCTTAAACTTTGTAAGGTAAGCGATAATGCATCATCCCTCCTTAAATTAACTAAGTTAATTGTCATATCAAGAATATGCGTATTGGCGTGTGACAGATTCAAGGTTTGAAATTGATTAACCAGTAGAATTTATATGCTTGATGCAAAAATCAGTTAAGTACCTGATTAATCCTGCTTTAGCCTGTTGAAACTATGACAAAAATGATGTTGCTATTTTGTAAACAGATTAACAAGTTGATGAATTTCTGCTATGCTGAGCCCCGCAAAACCGGGCACCTCTACCCCGCGCATAGGATTGTTCTTACTGTGGGCTGCGAGCGAGGTAGCCCGGTATGCCAAATACAATGAGAGCGAGGAGAACGTCGTGCTAGAAGAATACCGTAAGCACGTTGCCGAGCGTGCCGCCCAGGGAATCGTTCCTAAACCGTTAGATGCTTCCCAAATGGCCGCGCTGGTTGAACTGCTAAAAGCCCCTCCTGCGGGTGAAGAAGAATTTCTGTCCGATCTGTTAATTAACCGAGTGCCGCCGGGCGTTGACGAAGCGGCGTATGTCAAAGCCGGTTTCCTGGCCGCCGTCGCGAAAGGTGAAGCGACTTCTCCTCTGGTTACTCCTGAAAAAGCGGTTGAACTGCTAGGTACCATGCAGGGCGGTTATAACATCCATGCGCTGGTTGACGCGCTTGACGACGAAAAGCTGGCCCCGCTGGCTGCAGAGTCCCTTTCCCACACGCTTCTGATGTTCGACAACTTCTATGACGTTGAAGATAAAGCGAAAGCGGGCAATCCACACGCCAAAAAAATTATTCAGTCATGGGCTGACGCCGAGTGGTTCCTGAAACGCCCTAAGCTGGCAGAAAAAATCACCGTAACCGTGTTCAAAGTGACCGGCGAAACCAATACGGACGACCTCTCTCCGGCACCGGATGCCTGGTCACGCCCGGATATTCCACTGCACGCGCTGGCGATGTTGAAAAATGCCCGTGAAGGGATAGATCCGGATGAAGCAGGCAACGTAGGTCCAATCAAACAGATTGAAGCCTTACATAAAAAAGGTTTCCCGCTGGCCTACGTTGGTGACGTCGTCGGTACCGGATCTTCGCGTAAATCGGCCACCAACTCGGTGCTGTGGTTTATGGGCGACGATATTCCTTACGTACCCAATAAGAAGGCTGGCGGCGTGTGCCTTGGCGGCAAGATCGCACCCATTTTCTTCAACACCATGGAAGATGCTGGCGCGCTACCGATCGAAGTGGACGTAGATCGTCTGAATATGGGCGATGTGATTGATATCTACCCCTATAAAGGTGAAGTGCGCAACCGCGAAACAGGTGAATTGCTGGCTGACTTCGCGCTGAAAACCGAAGTGCTGCTGGATGAAGTACGTGCAGGCGGCCGCATTCCGCTGATTATCGGTCGTGGTTTAACCACCAAAGCCCGTGAATCCCTGGGTTTACCACACAGTGATGTGTTCCTGCAGGCGAAAGACGTGGCGGCCAGCACGCGCGGTTTCTCACTGGCTCAGAAGATGGTGGGCCGTGCATGCGGCGTTGAAGGGATCCGTCCAGGCGCTTATTGTGAACCTAAAATGACGTCGGTCGGTTCTCAGGACACCACTGGCCCGATGACCCGTGATGAACTGAAAGACCTGGCTTGCCTTGGCTTCTCTGCGGACCTGGTGATGCAGTCTTTCTGTCATACCGCTGCCTATCCTAAGCCGGTGGATGTCACCACGCATCACACCCTGCCTGACTTCATTATGAACCGTGGCGGCGTGTCGCTGCGCCCCGGCGACGGCATTATCCACAGCTGGCTGAACCGTATGCTGCTGCCGGATACCGTCGGTACCGGTGGCGATTCCCATACCCGGTTCCCTATCGGGATCTCATTCCCGGCGGGTTCTGGTCTGGTGGCATTCGCCGCGGCGACCGGCGTAATGCCGCTGGATATGCCTGAGTCGGTTTTGGTACGTTTCAAGGGCAAAATGCAGCCGGGTATTACCCTGCGCGATCTGGTTCATGCCATTCCACTGTATGCGATCAAAGCTGGCCTGCTGACCGTGGAGAAGAAAGGGAAGAAGAACATTTTCTCAGGCCGCATCCTCGAGATCGAAGGGTTGCCGGATCTGAAAGTGGAGCAGGCGTTTGAGCTGTCGGATGCATCCGCCGAGCGTTCTGCGGCAGGCTGTACCATTAAGCTTGGCAAAGATCCGATTATCGAATATCTCAACTCGAATATCGTGCTGCTGAAGTGGATGATCTCTGAAGGCTATGGCGACCGTCGTACAATCGAACGCCGCATCCAGGGCATGGAAAAATGGCTGGCCGATCCGCAACTGCTGGAAGGCGACGCAGACGCGGAATACGCTGCGGTGATCGATATCGATCTGGCAGAGATCAAAGAGCCAATTCTGTGTGCGCCTAACGATCCGGACGATGCGCGTCTGCTTTCTGACGTACAGGGCACCAAAATTGACGAGGTGTTTATCGGTTCGTGCATGACCAACATTGGTCACTTCCGCGCTGCCGGTAAGCTGCTGGATAGCCATAAAGGCCAGCTGCCAACCCGTTTATGGGTAGCACCACCGACTAAGATGGATGCGGCGCAGCTCACCGAGGAGGGCTATTACAGCGTGTTCGGTAAAAGCGGGGCGCGCATTGAAATCCCGGGCTGTTCGCTGTGCATGGGCAACCAGGCGCGGGTAGCGGACGGCGCGACCGTGGTTTCGACCTCGACGCGTAACTTCCCGAACCGTCTCGGCACCGGCGCCAATGTTTACCTGGCCTCTGCCGAGCTGTCAGCGGTGGCATCGCTGCTGGGTAAACTGCCTACGCCAGCTGAATATCAGGGGTTTATGGACCAGGTGGATAAAACAGCCGTTGATACTTATCGTTATCTGAACTTCGATCGGCTGACGCAATATACTGACAAAGCCGATACGGTGATTTTCCAGACGGCGGTTTAACCCCCGTCTGTGCTGAAAACCGGGCCTGGTCCCGGTTTTTTTACGCCTGCAGTAAAAGCGCTGTTTTTCTGCAAGCAGGCTGCGATAATGCGCGCCAACGCTCAGTATTGACCAGCCAGACGCGCAAAATGATCCGAGCGTGCGCAGTTAACTGGTCGGAAGGAAAGCGCTATGGAATATGAATTTTTATCTGATATCACCGGGGCAGTGAAAGTGCGCATGTCGATGGGGCATGAGGCGGTCGGCCACTGGTTTAATGACGAAGTCAGTGACAACCCAGAGATACTGGCCGAGGTGGAAGCGGCGATAGCGCAGGTAAAAGGCAGCGAACGGCAATGGCAGCGGGTCGGACGTGAGTACACGCTGCTGCTTGACGCAGAAGAAGTCATGATCCGTGCTAATCAGCTTGGGTTTGAAGGGGATGAAATGGAAGAGGGCATGACTTACTACGATGAAGAGAGTTTGTCATTCTGTGGGGTAGAAGACTTTTTGAAGGTCATTGCCGCTTACCGGGCATTTTTATCGGAGCGCTAGCAGAGGCGTCAACGCCGTGCCTGACCTGAACACCAGGCTGGCGTTGTCAAGACAAAAGCGGCCTTGCGGCCGCCTGATGATACGATGTTAACCAAGAGCCGGGATATTACGACCGTAGTAAATTTCCCGCATTTCTTTCCACAGCAGGTCGGTAATGCGTTTATGTTCCTGTGCGCTAAGCTCTTCAGGTTTGGTATTAAACAGGTAGTGTTTAAGGTCAAACTCTTTCAGCATCATCTTGCTATGAAACATATTCTCCTGATACACGTTCACATCCATCATGTCATACATTGACTTCATATCTTCCGACATGAAGTTCTGAATCGAATTGATTTCATGATCGATGAAATGCTTCACCCCGTTCACATCGCGGGTAAAGCCTCGTACGCGATAATCGATGGTGACAATGTCAGATTCCAACTGGTGAATTAAGTAGTTCAGCGCCTTTAACGGCGAAATCACGCCACAGGTCGACACTTCAATATCCGCGCGGAAGGTACACAAACCACCTTCGGGATGGCTTTCCGGGTAGGTATGTACGCAGATATGGCTTTTATCCAGATGCGCAACGACCGAGTTCGGCAGCGGGCCTGGATGCTCAGAGGTGTCAATATCGCGCGGATCGATCGGTTCTTCGCTGACCAGAATAGTGACGCTGGCACCCTGTGGTTCATAATCCTGACGTGCAATATTCAGCACATTAGCACCGATAATCGAGCATGTTTCGCTCAGAATTTCGGTCAGGCGGTTAGCATTGTACTGTTCATCAATGTAGGCAATATATCCGTCGCGTTCAGCTTCAGTATTCGCGTAGCAGATGTCGTAGATACAAAAACTCAGGCTTTTGGTCAAGTTGTTGAAGCCGTGTAGTTTCAGCTTTTGCAATTTCATTCACCCCCTTAAAATGCCCGGCTAATCTGCCAGCGCATTTAACAGATATTGCGGCAAGGCAAAGCTGCCAGTATGGATTGCCGGATTGTAATAACGGCACTTCAGGCCAGCCTCCGTGCAGCGGGCGGTCAGTGTGGCGGTATCCAGCTGGCGTAACGCAGGATTGTCGCTTGCCCATGCAAAGGTCATAATTCCGCCGTAGTAGGTTGGAATTGCGGCCTGGTAGAAACTGACATCGTCAAAATAGTGGCTCAGCTTACGATGGCTGTTGACCGCTTCATCCTGCTGCAGGAAACAGACGCCGTTCTGTGCCACAAAAATGCCGTTCTGATTCAGACAGCGGCGGCATCCCTGATAAAATTCCGAAGTAAACAGACTTTCTCCCGGCCCGATAGGATCGGTGCAGTCAGAGATAATCACGTCGAATTTATCGCTGGTTTGATTAACGAAGTTTACGCCATCCTCAATGACCAGTTTGAAACGTGCATCCTCATAGGCTCCGGCGTTATGGTTCGGCAGGTGCTGCTGGCAGAAAGTCACCACGCCTGCATCGATTTCAACCATGGTGATTTGTTCGATATTTTTATGGCGACACACTTCACGCAGCATGGCTCCATCTCCGCCGCCAATAATCAGCACGCGCTTTGGTGCGCCGTGGGCCAGCAGAGGAACGTGAGTCATCATTTCGTGATAAATGAACTCATCGCGTTCGGTGGTTTGTACCACGCCATCCAGCGCCATAACGCGACCCAGGGCGGCATTTTCAAATATAATCAGATCCTGATGATCGGTCTGTTGGCGATAAATGACTTTGTCGACAGAAAAATACTGTCCAAATCCGGCATGAAGCGTTTCATACCACATTTCATTAGCGGTCATGGTGGGGCATTCCTCGTCACGAAAATGGGCGCAGTATGATAGCTATTAATCACCGCCGTTGCACGGTCAACCTGTTTGCGGCAGGGGAAATGGCGGAAAGTTACTTCACCCACGCCAGAAGATTCAGTGAGTCGCGTGCCAACGATTTGCATTTTGCATCGTTAGGAACTGCGATCCCGCTAAGGTCACGGTAGCTGTCTTCACCCAACGCTTTCATATTGAAGCTGCTGTAATTGGTGAGATCCCAGCGATTTTGCTGGGCAAAAAAGACCAGCGCACGGCGTATCTGGCCGTCAGGAAGGTCCCGATAGCCACAATCATTTTTTAAATACACAAATACTGCGGTTAAATCAGCCAGATCTTCTGCTTCCGGCTCGCTCAGGGCGAAGCTGGTGGAAGTGAAGCCAAACAGCCCTGACAGCAACAGAGCCTTGATGCTTTTCTTCATGGTTATTCTCATACGTCTGCAATCATCAGACGTTAGCACAGTTCACGCCGGGCACCAGCCACTTTTACCGTAGAAAATTCCTGAAGTCTGTTTTCACCGCCTTTGTATAACAAACTTGACCTTCCCGCTGGGGCAGGGTTTATGCTGCAAGCTTATGCCGGCCGAAAAAAGGAATGGAAGATGCAACGTCGCGATTTTATCAAACTCTCCGCCGCGTTGGGCGCAGCGGGCGCTCTGCCAGTATGGAGCCGCGCTTTGATGGCGGCAGAGCAGCGCCCGCTATTGCCAATCCCCACCTTACTTATCCCCGATGCGCGCAGTGAAATCAGCCTGACGGCCCAGGCCATCAACAGCAGCTGGCGCGGCAAACGCGTGCCCGGCTGGGGATATCACGCAAACCTGCCTGGCCCTGCCATCCAGCTGGAGCGCGGTAAGGAAGTCAATATAACGCTGTACAACCGCCTGCCTGAAGCCACCACGGTGCACTGGCACGGCCTGGAAGTGCCGGGCAACGTCGACGGCGGGCCGCAGGCGCGCATTGAGCCAAATCACAGCCGTCGCGTGACTTTTACCCCCGATCAGCCAGCGGCAACCTGCTGGTTCCATCCGCACCTGCATGGTCGCACCGGTTTTCAGGTGGCACAGGGGCTGGCCGGACTGGTACTGATCACTGACCCGGAAAGCGGCAAGCTGCTGCTGCCAAAACAGTGGGGTATCGACGATATTCCGGTCATCCTGCAGGACAAGCGCCTGAGCGCCGACGGCAGCCGCATTGATTATAAGCTGGATATCATGAGCGCGGCGGTAGGCTGGTTTGGCGATACGATGTTGACTAACGGGGCAATCTACCCGCAGCACGGGGTGCCGCGCGGCTGGCTACGGCTGCGTTTGTTGAACGGCTGCAATGCGCGCTCGCTTAACCTGACGACCAGCGATAAACGTCCGATGTATGTGATTGCCAGCGACGGCGGGCTGCTGGCAGAAGCGGTGCAGGTCAGCGAGCTGCCGATGATGCCTGGTGAACGCTATGAAGTGCTGGTAGATACGGCTGACGGCAAAGCGTTTGACCTGCAAACCCTGCCGGTGCGGCAAATGGGCATGACGCTGGAACCGTTCAACCAGCCGCTGCCGGTGCTGTCACTTGTGCCGTTACAGGTGCAGGCCAGCGGCACGCTGCCGGATAAGCTGGTCGATCTGCCCGCAATGCCATCGTCACAGGGGCTTAACACCCGTTGGCTACAGCTGACGATGGACGCGGAACTGGATAAGCGCGGTATGCAGGCGCTAATGGATAGATATGGTCATGCGGCGATGGCAGGCATAAGCATGGATGCGCACGGCGGGGGTAAAAAGGCTGGTGCGAACCACCAGCAAATGTCTTCGATCGATCACCGGGAGATAACCGGGATGAATCACGGCAGTTCCGCTCAGCAACAAAAGTATGATTTCCATAATGGCAATCAGATCAACGGCATGGCGTTTAATATGGATAAACCGTCGTATGAGGTTAAGCGGGGCGTTTATGAGAAGTGGACGATCTCAGGCGAAGGCGATGAGATGCTGCATCCGTTCCATATTCACGGTACCCAGTTCCGCATCCTGTCGGAGAACGGCAAACCTCCTGCCGCGCATCGTAGCGGCTGGAAGGATACGGTACGTGTTGAAGGCTGGCGCAGCGAGGTGCTGGTGCGCTTTAACCACCAGGCAGACAGGGCACATGCCTATATGGCGCACTGCCATCTGCTGGAACATGAAGATAGCGGTATGATGCTTGGTTTTACCGTGGCGTAATAAATACAGACTGGCGTTATAGGATGGTTTTCGCCGGGTAACAGGCCTGTCTGGCGAACCCTTTTTTCTAAGATTTAACTTGTTGATTTCTAAAGCGTGATAATTCAACAGAAAAAAGGGTACAGCACGGTTAAGCTGGTAAAAAGTTAATGCGATAAGCCAGTTAGCCCGGTAATGTAACGGTTCACTGCCGTACAGGCAGCTTAGAAATTTACGTTTGCGTTAACAGTAAGCTCTGCAACGTTCACTGCCGTACAGGCAGCTTAGAAAATCGCACCCCACTGATTGAAGAGCAGCACACTGTTCACCGCTGTACAGGCAGTTTAGAAATAGCAATAAATTCGATAGACGCTGATTTGCGTGTTCACTGCCGTACAGGCATCTTAGAAATGGCTTCAATTGCGGTCGGGTGTGATGCATCAGTTCACTGCCGTACAGGCAGCTTAGAGAGCCAACGTTCACTGTCATTTAGCCACGCTTCCGGTTCAATGCCGTACGGGCAGTTTATTGAGGACTGAATGACTTCTCCCCTTGCCTGAAAGCATACTTTGCTTCACGGGCTTCTCATGCTGTGGACATTACGCTGACAGGCAGAAAACAGGTTATCCGTGGCACATCTCCGCTGGCGCCAGCGGCTTCACCGGTGCGCCTGACCTTACCTGTGCAGTGCGGTCTTACCGCCGTTGTATGCAGATATGATTAAGACGGTTGTTTCACTGCAATTAAATCAGCTAAATGTAAAATAAGAAAAACCCCCGGTTAAAGTTCTTAATTTGAGAGTATTAAGTGGGGGTTTTTCACGGTTTTTTTACAATAAAAAAAGAAAGATCTTATATTTTTTTTATGCTCATAATTTGGCTGTTGAACCTGTTTTTAAGCTATTTGAAATTTTTTTACTCAATAATTTTCAGAACTTTCATTTTGAGTTAGCCACTTTTTTTCTCTCCTTTTTCTTCGATAATGGTTCCGCATGCAGTGCAATTGACGTTTTTTGTATTGAATGAAATGCAAAGTTAAACTCAATACGCTTATCAAAAAGAGTATAAATATTGATAAAATTCCGAACATTTACAGATATCCTTTCCAGTAAATCAGGAGGTGACATTAACATAAATCTGGATTTGAATGATTCAATCAACTTGTGAAGGCTGATTGAGGAGGATCTATGGTATTGAAAATGATCTGTTTTTAGGTTTTGATAGGGGCCGTAAAGGAATGATACAAATCGTTATCTAAGAGGGAATTATGGATATTTATGCTCAAGGATTGTCTTCGCGAAAAAAGGTTGTTTTAGTGACGGACGATCGCTATTTTTATTTAGGCATTAAGTCTGCAAGTCTGAGGAATTTGGCTATCACAGCTCTGGGGTTTGACAGGTTCATGAATGAAAGCGTGAGTGCCGACGCACTGATAGTTATAGATATGCTCTCCTGGGCTTTTTTCAAATCAAGCAATGAAACTTCTTTTTATGAAAAAATGATAAAAAATAAAAAACCTGAAGATGTGGTTATGCTGACCTCAAATATCTTCCAGGAGGTCATTACAGACATGCTTTATCCTGGGTTATGCAAAGTTGACAGAAAGTTAACTTTATCATTTTTCTCAGAATTATCTGCCAGTAAAATCAAAAAAAATTCTGCCAGGTGGTGTCCTGCTTTTGCAAAGAAACGCGGCCTGACGAACAGGGAGATGAATATTATTCTCGAACTTTTCAGAGGCGGTAAAGAAGATGAAATTAGTATGCAGCTAAACATTTGTCAAAAAACGGTCAGTGCTCATAAATTATCAGCCCTGTCTAAAGTAGGCTGCAAGAATATTTCTCATTTCTTTCTGCTTGGCAGGCCATTTTACAGAGATCTCAAATTCTTGTTAAGCCCACGAAGGAATAGTCTTTCCGGAAAGAGGTTATCAGTGTCTCAATAAGCGATCAGCGCACAAAATAAGCGCAATTGAGCATCGTCTGGTATAACAGGGTTAAGCAGTAATATGAACTCATCAACTTACCCGCAAGTGAACGATGCAGCTTGTCGCCCGGCAGAAGTGCATGTTGAACGTCGAAGAAAGTCTGTCTGGCAAACTATGCATTATATGTTAATTCCTTCAGGGATTGGCTTGCGATTGGCGTGCAACCTGGCGGATATGGCTATCCGCCAGGCGTTACTGAGTCTTGGTTAGCTGGTGGGTATTCATGCCTGCTGCACTTTCCGGGTGCTGGTAGCGCCAGGCGACAACGCGTTTGCCCATCGCCTTTACCTATCCAGCGACAGCCGCAGATCCTCGATTAAATCATCTTTATTCTCAATGCCAATCGACAAACGAAGGGTAGAGGCTTTAATACCCATTCGTTCCCGCACGGCCAGATCTACTCCCGAATGGGTAGTGCTGGCGGGATGGCTGGCAAGGGACTCGGTGCCACCCAGGCTGACGGCCAGCTTAAACAGCTGCAGGCCGTTGAGAAAGCGGAATGCCGCATCCTGACCGCCGCGAATATCAAAAGAGAACGTCGATCCGGCACCGCTGCACTGGTCGCTATAGACTTTACCGGCCGCAGAGTGCGGATCAATGAACGGCAGATAATGGATTTGCTCGACCAGAGAATGGCTGCGCAAAAATTCTGCCACCGCAGCAGCGTTGTCGTTAGCGCGATCCATGCGCAGTGCCAGGGTTTCCAGCGAGCGGCCAATCATCCAGCTTGAATGCGCATCAAGCTGGGTACCGATGGCGCTGCGCAGTGCCTTTACCTGGCGGATCAACGCCCGATTGCCCATCGCCGCTCCGGCAATCAGATCGGAGTGACCGCCCACATATTTTGTCAGCGAGTAAAGCGAGATATCCGCACCGTGTTCCAGCGGGCGGGAGAATACCGGGCCGAGCAGGGTATTATCGCAGGCGATCACCGGGCGGTGCTGCTGCTGCTGTTCAATCCGATCGGCCACACGCTTGATTAAGGCGATATCCACCAGGCTGTTGGTCGGATTGGCCGGAGACTCAATCAGGATCGCCGATACGCGCCCTTGCGCCAGCGCTTTATCTGCCGCAGCCTGCACCAATGCTTCATCGATTCCGTCAGCAAAGCCGATGGCGGCAACGCCGAGATTGCCGAAGGTTTTACTGAGCAATGTCTCGCTGCCACCGTACAACGGCTGCGAATGCAGGATGGCGTCACCGGGCCGGACGAAAGTCAGTAACGTAGTAGCGATGGCAGACATGCCGGATGAGAACAGCGCCGCGCTTTCACTGCGTTCATAGATGGCCAGTCGGTCCTCAACGATTTCGCTGTTGGGATGATTAAAGCGCGAATAAACCAGCCCGTTGCCCTCTCCCGCAGGTGGTTCACGGCGTCCGGAAACATAGTCAAAGAAATCGCGCCCCTCTTCGGCACTGTTGAAGATAAAGGTTGAAGTCAGAAAGACCGGCGGTTTTACCGCGCCTTCGGATAACGCCGGGTCATAACCGTAGTTCAGCATCTGGGTTTCAGGCTGAAGCTCGCGCTGGCCAATATGGGTTTTTTTAGAATGTGAAGAAGGCATCAGATCTCCTGCCATAACGGCGTGTTGTATCATTATGGGTGCTAAGTTAACATGCGGCCAGACAGGGCAATAAATGAATAATTGCGCTAAGGTTACATCAGTACGCGATATTAAATATGGCTGTATTTGCATGTGGCAGTCTGTATGGCTGTGGTGGTCAGGGGGGCCGCCGCGTTGCGCAACGATGAGGGTAATGGCTGCTAAATGTGATAAACTTTCTCGCTTTCCTTGAGCAATCGGCAAACCGCTACTTATGAAACACACTGTTGAAGTTATGATCTCCGAAGCTGAGATCGCCTCCCGTATTACCGAGCTGGGCAAGCAAATCAGCGAACATTACCGCAACAGCGGCAGTGAAATGGTGCTGGTTGGCCTGCTACGCGGCTCATTTATGTTTATGGCGGATCTTTGCCGCGCCATTGATGTTTCTCACGAAGTCGATTTTATGACTGCGTCAAGCTACGGCAATGGCACCACCAGCAACCGCGATGTGAAAATCCTCAAAGATTTAGATGAAGATATTCGCGGTAAGGATGTGCTGATCGTTGAGGATATAATTGATTCAGGTAATACGCTGAGCAAAGTGCGTGAGATCCTTAGCCTGCGCGAACCAAAATCAATGGCGATTTGTACCCTGCTGGATAAACCGTCAAGGCGCGAAGTGTCTGTGCCGGTGGAGTATGTAGGCTTTGCCATCCCTGACGAATTCGTGGTCGGATACGGGATTGATTACGCCCAGCGCTATCGTCATTTGCCGTACGTCGGCAAAGTGGTGTTGCTGGACGAATAATTCCCGCAAGCATGTGCGACAGCACAATCAACCAAGGCCGGAGGTTCCGGCCTGTTATATCATCTGCGGCGGTTGTAAAGGCGCGGGTAACCGGCGGTCTTACGGGTTGAGATCGGGATCGTTAAGCAGATTGGCAATACCGTGGCGGTAACGCTGTTCCAGTATTTCGCGGTTGGTGGCCGTCACTTCCAGGTCGCGCAGATAGCCATCCTGAATGCCGTACACCCAGCCATGAATGTTGACGTTCTGACCGCGCTTCCACGCAGACTGCATAATGGTGGAGTGGCCCAGGTTGTAGACTTGCTCGATCACATTAATTTCACAAAGCTTATCCACGCGCTTCTCTGGCGGCAGCTCGCCTAATAGCGCGCTGTGCTTGTAGCAGAGATCGCGGATATGCAGCAGCCAGTTGTCAATCAGGCCCAGTTCCGGGTTTTCCACCGCGGCCTGAACGCCGCCGCAGCCGTAGTGACCGCAGATAATGATGTGCTCCACCTCCAGAACTTCGACCGCGTATTGCACTACCGAAAGGCAGTTTAAATCAGTGTGAACCACCAGATTGGCCACGTTGCGGTGAACAAATAATTCGCCCGGCTCCAGCCCGGTCAGCCGCTCGGCGGGTACGCGGCTGTCTGAACAGCCAATCCAGAGAAAACGGGGTTTTTGCGCCAGAGACAGGCGTTCGAAAAAACCGGGATCTTCCTCTTTGAGCAGCCTGGACCACTGACGATTGTTGCTGATAAGGGTACTGATGTCTGTCATTAGGATGTCGACCAATAGCTCAAAATGCGTGGCAATAATATAGGCCAGCGCAGCGTAATTGAAAACGATTAACAAGAAAGCTATAGCCGAAATAATTAAAGCGGCGCAAAAGTGGCAGGTGCTGAATCCCAATAAACTGACTACAGTCAGTAATTGAGACAAATCACTGCTGCTAAGGCAAAAGCCGCTTGAAATGTCGCGAATATACACACAACAGGGCAATTTTTAACTTATGACTTATGCACTGGAACTTGAAAAGCTGACCAAAACCTATCAGGGCGGGGTTCAGGCGCTAAGGGGCATCGATCTCGCGGTGGAGGCCGGTGACTTCTATGCGTTGCTTGGTCCTAACGGCGCGGGTAAATCGACTACCATTGGCATTATCAGTTCACTGGTAAATAAAACCGCTGGCACAGTGCGGGTGTTCGGCTATGACCTGCAAAAGGACACGGTCAATGCCAAGCGCCAGCTGGGGCTGGTGCCGCAGGAGTTCAACTTCAACCAGTTTGAGACTGTACTGCAGATCGTCGTCAGCCAGGCTGGCCTGTACGGCGTGGAAAAGACGGTTGCGCTGCAGCGGGCAGAAAAATATCTGACGCAGCTGGATCTGTGGGGCAAACGCAACGAGCGCTCGCGGATGCTGTCGGGCGGTATGAAACGCCGGTTGATGATTGCTCGCGCCCTGATGCATGAACCGAAACTGCTGATCCTTGATGAACCGACCGCCGGGGTGGACATTGAGCTGCGCCGCTCAATGTGGAGCTTCCTGCAACAGCTTAACGCGCAGGGAACCACCATCATCTTGACGACGCACTATCTGGAAGAAGCTGAAATGCTGTGCCGCAATATCGGTATCATCCAGCACGGCGAATTAGTGGAAAACACCTCGATGAAAAGGCTGCTGGCTAAACAAAAATCGGAAACGTTCATTTTCGATCTGGCGGTGAAAAGCCCGCTGCCTAAGCTGGAAGGCTTCCAGTATCGGCTGACTGACACCTCAACGCTGGAAGTCGACGTGCTGCGCGAGCAGGGGCTGAACAGCGTATTCAGCCAGCTTAGCCACCAGGGCGTGCAGGTTTTAAGTATGCGCAACAAGGCAAACCGTCTTGAGGAGCTGTTCGTTGACCTGGTAAACGGTCGTAGTGGAGATAAATCATGACGCATTTGTACTGGGTGGCCCTGAAAAGTATCTGGTGTAAAGAGGTTGACCGTTTTGCACGTATCTGGATCCAGACGCTGGTGCCGCCGGTTATTACCATGACGCTCTATTTCATTATCTTTGGCAATCTGATCGGTTCACGTATCGGTGAAATGCACGGCTTCAGCTATATGCAGTTTATCGTGCCGGGCCTGATTATGATGGCGGTGATCACCAACGCTTTTGCCAACGTCGCCTCCTCATTCTTCAGCGCCAAATTCCAGCGCAATATTGAGGAACTGCTGGTGGCTCCAGTACCGACCCATGTGATCATTGCCGGCTATGTTGGCGGCGGCGTGGCGCGCGGGATCTGCGTTGGCATACTGGTGACGGCCATCTCGCTGTTCTTTGTGCCGTTCCACGTCCATTCCTGGCTGATGGTGGCGGTCACGCTGCTGCTGACGGCAATATTGTTCTCGCTGGCCGGCCTGCTGAACGCGGTGTTTGCCCGCACGTTTGATGATATCAGCCTGATCCCGACCTTCGTGTTGACGCCGCTAACCTATCTTGGCGGCGTGTTTTACTCGCTGACGCTGCTGCCACCGGTATGGCAGATGGTGTCGAAGCTCAACCCGGTCGTCTACATGATCAGCGGCTTCCGTTACGGATTTCTTGGAATAAACGATGTGCCGCTGGCGTTGACCCTCGGCGTTCTGCTGGCCTTTGTTCTGGTGTTTTATGTGCTGGTATGGTTTTTTATCCAGCGCGGACGCGGGCTGCGTACCTGATGATATAACAGGGGCCGGACGGCATCACCGTTCGGCCCCTGGCTGGCAGCCAACCCGCCGCGTGAAACTAGGCGACCTGAACCGGCACCGCTTTTGCTACGCGTTTCATCTGGTTGTCACCTTCGAAATAGGCCACTTTAGGCTGCCATTGATGTGCCTGCTCATCGGACATCTGTACGTAAGAACAGATAATCAACAGGTCACCTTCACAGGCACAGCGCGCTGCCGCCCCGTTAACCGAGATGATTTTTGAACCGCGTTCGGCGGCGATAGCGTAGGTAGAGAAACGCTGGCCGTTATTAACGTTATAGATGTCGATAGCTTCATATTGCAGAATGCCGGAAGCGTCGAGAAAATCCTGGTCGATGGCGCAGGAACCTTCGTAATTCAGCTCCGCCTGGGTAACTTTCACCCGGTGGAGTTTACCCTGCAACATAGTACGATTCATAAGTCATTACTCTGCAATCAATTTAAAAACGGAGGTCAGTATTGCTCGCACAGGCGCTACTGTCTACTGCGTGAGATCAACCTGCTGGTTATCAATCAGACGCGCTTTACCCAGCCATGCTGCCATCAGGATCACTGCTCGCTGGCTGTCGACGTTCAGTGGCAGCAGCGTATCGGCATCGACTATCGCCAGGCCATCGGCCCGCAGGCCTTTTTCAGCCAGCGCGTTTTCGCCACTGGCGATCAGCTCTGCAACATGGCGTTCCCCCTGACCGAGCCGTGCGGCGATTTGCTGCATCACTTTACTCAGTTCAGGGGCGATTTTACGCTCGTCCGCCGTCAGATAACCGTTACGCGAACTGAGCGCCAGGCCATCTTTGGCGCGTACGGTGGGCACGCCGATAATATCAATATCGTAGCCCATATCCGCCACCATTTTGCGGATCAGCGCCAGCTGCTGATAATCCTTTTCACCAAAGCAGGCGAGATCCGGCTGCACCAGATTAAACAGCTTGCTGACGATGGTGGATACGCCACGGAAATGACCGGGACGGCTGGCCCCTTCCAACAAGGTGGAAAGGCCGGGTACATCAACGAAGGTGTGGTCGTCCAGTCCCTGAGGGTAGATATCAGCAGGAGCCGGGGAGAACACCAGGTCAACGCCATGACGATTCAGCTTTTCGCAGTCTTCCTGCAGGGTGCGCGGATACCGGGCCAGATCGTCTGCGCGTTCGAACTGCATCGGATTAACAAAAATCGACACGATAACGATATCCGCACGTTCACGCGCTTCATCGACCAGCGTCAGATGCCCTTCGTGCAGGTTGCCCATAGTGGGAACCAGCGCAATACGTTTGCCATCCTGACGCCAGCGCCGCACTTCACGGCGTAGCACCGGCAGGGTTTCAATCATCAGCACGCTGTTGCTCCTTGGTTACTGAAAGCTGTGTTGTTCGGCCGGATAGCTACCGGCTTCGACTTCTGCCACGTACTGACGCACGGCGGCACGAATGTCTCCGGTCTCGGCAAGGAAGTTTTTGGCGAATTTAGGAATATGGCCGCCGGTAATGCCAAACGCATCGTGCATCACCAGGATTTGACCGTCGGTGGCATTACCGGCCCCAATGCCGATAACCGGCACGGTAAGCGCTTCAGTCACGCGCTTCGCCAGCGCCGCCGGTACGCACTCCAGAACCAGCAGCTGCATGCCTGCTGCTTCCAGCGCCAGCGCATCTTCCAGCAGTTGGTCAGCTGCTTCCGCGTTCCGCCCCTGCACTTTATAGCCACCAAAAATATTCACCGACTGCGGCGTCAGGCCAAGATGGCCGCAGACCGGAACGGCACGCTCGGTGAGCTGTCTCACCGTTTCGGCCAGCCATGTTCCGCCTTCCAGCTTGACCATATTCGCCCCGGCGCGCATCAGCTGCGCCGCGCTGTCAAAGGTTTGCTCCGGCGTGGCGAAGCTCATAAACGGCAGATCGGCAAGCAGCAGCGCGCCCGGGCTGCCCCGGCGCACGGCCTGGGTATGATAGACAATATCGGCTACGGACACCGGCAGCGTCGACTCCTGGCCCTGTACCACCATGCCCAGCGAATCGCCGACCAGCAGCACCTGAATGCCTTCATCGGCAAACAGGCGGGCGAAGCTGAAATCATAAGCGGTGATGGTGGCGAATTTATGCCCCTGCTGCTTCCACTGGCGTAACGTCGAAACGGTGGTTGGTTTCATCATATCCTCACTCGAAATTTTCTGTTTGGCTATCTTAAAGCAATGGATGGAGGGCGCACAGGAGATGGCAAACGGGCTTACCAGGGGCGGATGCTGCTACAGTCAAGGTTAGCCAGCATATCAGCCAGCGCTCTGCCGTCCGGCAGGCAAAGCGCGGGAGCAATCTCCAGCAGCGGCAGCAGCATAAACGCGCGACGATGCATATCGTAATGCGGCACCGTCAGGCGAGGGGTGTTTAGCGTCTGCTCACCGAACAGCATGATGTCGAGGTCAAGCGTGCGCGGGCCCCAGCGATGCGCCTTGCGTACGCGCCCCTGCTCCAGCTCAATGCGCTGGGTATGGTTGAGTAGCGCTTCAGCGTCAAGCCCGGTATCGAGCGCCACTGCCGCATTGAGAAAATCGGGTTGATCCGGCGGGCCATAGGGTGGCGTGCGGTACAGGGAAGAGGTGGCAACCAGCTGGCAATCAGGTATGGCTACCAGCGCATCAAGCGCGCATTGCACCTGAAGCAACGGGTCGGCCAGATTACTGCCCAACGCCAGATAAACGCGGTTGATCACTGGCGATTGCTGCTACTGTCGCGGCGTGGGCTGCCGGGCACGCGCTTGCGCGGACGGCGGGTGCGGCGGCGCGGTACAGGATCATCACCAAGCGTGTTGAGCATCGTCTTCTGCTGCGGCGGTGCCGAGACCTGAAACTCGCTCCACCAGGTGGTGAGACGCTGCAACTCATGGTTATTTTCCACTTCGGCGCGCAGCGCCAGCAGATCGAAGGCGGCGCGGAACTTAGGATGTTCCATCAGCTTCCACGCGCGTTTACCGTGGCGGCGTGACAGGCGCAGCTGCAGCTGCCAAATATCGCGCACCAGCGTGGTAATACGTTTGGGGATCGCCAGTGAGCGGCAGGCTTCATCCAGCACCTCGTTCATCGCCAGCGCAAATGCGTCGTAATAGACGAGGCCGCTCTCTTGCGCAAATTTCTGCGCCATCTCCAGCTGCGGATACCAGAACATTGCGGCAAACAGGAACGCCGGATTCACGCGCATCTGATTATGGATGCGCGTATCAGTGTTTTTCAGTACCAGCAGGATCATCCGTTCCATATTACTGTCACCCTGTTCGGTGAAGTAGCGGGTGATAATCGGGAACAGCGGCTGGAAAAGCTGGTATTCAAGCAGCTTAAGGTAAGTACTGTGACCATAACCGGCCTGTAGCAGCTTCAGCGTCTCTTCAAACAGACGTGCCGGAGGAATATCGTGCAGCAGGGTGGCCAGACGCGGGATGGGTTCACCGGTCCCGGCTGCGATACTCATGTCCAGTTTGGCAGCAAAGCGCACCACGCGTAGCATGCGCACCGGATCTTCGCGATAGCGGGTTTCCGGGTCACCAATCATGCGGATGATGCCCTGCTGCAAATCGCTTAAACCACCGACATAATCACGCACCGTGAAATCGGCAACGCTATAATAGAGGCTGTTAATGGTCAGATCGCGGCGCTGGGCGTCATCTTCAATCGAGCCGAAAATATTGTCGCGTAGCAGCATGCCATTCTGGTCACGATGCGAGCTGTTACGATCTTCAACCACCTGCTGTTCAGCTTCGTGGTGGCCCCGGAAGGTGGCGACCTCGATAATTTCCGGGCCGAACATGACGTGGGCAAGGCGGAAACGGCGACCGACCAGACGACAGTTGCGAAACAGCTTACGCATCTGATCCGGCGTGGCATTGGTGGTCACGTCGAAGTCTTTCGGCTTTTTACCCAGCAGCAAATCGCGCACGCCGCCGCCAACCAGATAGGCTTCATATCCGGCTTTATTCAGGCGATACAGCACCTTGAGGGCATTTTCACTGATGTCCTTGCGCGAGATATTATGAGCCTCGCGTGGGATGGTCGCCATTTGACGCACTGCCGCGGTCTCGGCGGGTGCCACTTCTTCGCGACTAAGGACTTTCCGGCAAAAATTAGCAACTCGGGTAAAAATGGGACACCTCGATAGTGACAAATAATTCTAATCGATAAAAATAGCGGCTAATCATAGCTCAGAGTGAACCATTTGAGAATGCCGAAGTCGTTGTATGCGTCAGCATCGCGTCGCTTCTGGGAATATTAGCCTGCTTCCAGCCGCTTATTGCCAGTTTTAACAGCGTGGCGACCGTGATATCCCGCCAGTCATCGTTCACCGTCTGGCCAAGAAAACGCAGAGCCTGCACCAGGGACGGACGCGGGTCGCCCGCCGGCAATGGCGGTGCATGATTCTGTTTGGACAGCTTATTACCATCGGGGTTTAGCACCAGCGGCAGATGTAAATGGCGCGGGGCAGGCCAGCCAAACTGTTGATAAAGCACGATTTGCCGCACCGTAGGCTCAATCAAATCCGCGCCACGCACCACCTCGGTGATGCCCTGAAAATGGTCGTCCACCACGACCGCCAGATTATAGGCAAACAGCCCGTCGCGCCGGTGAATAATGAAATCCTCCCGCGCCAGGTTCGGGTTAGCCTGGATGCTGCCGCGCAGCAGATCGTGAAAAGCCAGTACAGGATTATCTACCTTCAGACGCGTGGCTGCCTGCTCAGGGCCACGGTGCAGCTCCCGACAGCGATTGTCGTACAGCCCGCCACACTGCTGAATGCGGCGGCGGGTGCAGGTACAGTGATAGCTCAGTCCCTGCTGGTGAAGATGGTCAAGCGCTGCGCGGTAAGCCTCATGACGCTGCGACTGCCACAGCACTTCGCCGTCCCATTCAAGGCCGTGATCTTCAAGCTGTTGCAGAATACGCGCTGCCGCACCGGGCACTTCACGCGGCGGGTCAATATCTTCGATACGCACTCGCCAGACGCCGTGCTGCGCGCGCGCCTGAAGATAACTGCCTAAAGCAGCAATCAGGGAGCCGAAATGCAGGTCGCCGGAAGGGGAGGGAGCAAAACGCCCGACACAGGATGCTGACATCGTAACAGGAGATTGGCAGTGAAGCGCAAGCGGAAACCGTTTCCTGCTTCACTGCACAATCTACAGGCCGTTAGCCGGCCATCTGTTTTTCGCGGATTTCCGCCAGCGTTTTACAGTCGATGCACAGATCGGCGGTAGGACGCGCTTCAAGACGACGGATGCCGATTTCAACGCCACAGGATTCACAGTAGCCGAAATCATCGTCTTCAACCTTTTTCAAGGTTTTTTCAATCTTCTTAATCAGTTTGCGCTCGCGATCGCGGTTACGCAGTTCAAGACTGAACTCTTCTTCCTGAGCGGCACGATCGACCGGATCCGGGAAGTTTGCCGCTTCGTCTTGCATGTGAGTCACCGTGCGATCGACTTCGTCCCGAAGTTGATTGCGCCAAGCTTCAAGAATTTTCTTAAAGTGCTCCAGCTGGGCCGCATTCATATACTCTTCGCCAGGCTTCTCTTGATACGGCTCCACCCCAGCGATGGCGAGAATACTCAGTGACGATGTTTTACGGTTTTGCCCTTCTTGCATGTTGTGTCTCCTGGATAACACGCACTACACACCCTTCATTATTCAGGGGCAGGAGCATAAGCCCTTTCCTGCACGCCGGAATACTCGGGTATCGATCCCACTAGGGGAAAAAACAGGCCGCTATAAATAACAGAAGCGGGCAAGGTTAGCAATTATTCCTGAACATGCCTTGACAGGCATGTGAGGAAAAGCGTATCTGGCGGCTCGCTGTCCACCTGCAAACCACTGCTACACCATTTAGTGGTATGCCGTCGGTAAGCGGCAAAGTCAGAAGCGCCGTATAAAAGCAAATTGCGCTGCATATTACAACTCCCCTTTCAGGGGGTCTCGCAGCTTAAGCCCCAGCGGGGATAACTGCGCCTTGTAGCACAGAACTTCGACACCGTTACGCTGCGCCTGTTCCAGCAATTCGGCGTAATGTGCATCAATGTGATGCGCCGGGGAAACGTCATTAATCCCCGAATGCAGCACGGCGAAAAACAGCACCGCACGCTGGCCTGACCGGGCGATTTGACTGAGTTCGCGCAAATGCTTTTGTCCGCGCACGGTGACCGCATCCGGAAAGTAGCCATGGCCCTGCTGCAACAGCGTTACCGATTTGACTTCAATATAGCAGTTGCGGCGACTGTCTGCCTGTAGCAGAAAGTCAATACGGCTGTTTTCGCTGCCGTATTTCACTTCAGGCAGCAGCGTTGGGTAACCGGTCAGCTCCGCTATCTGCCCGGCATTCAGCGCCTCACGGAGCAATCCGTTGGCGCGCAGGGTATTGACGCAAATCCAGTGGCCATCTTGCGTCTCGGTCAGCTCCCAGCTGTGCGGATATTTGCGCGTCAGGCTGGCCGAAGTAGAGTACCAGACGGTATCGCCCGGCGTGGCGCATCCGGTCATCGCCCCGGTGTTGGCGCAATGAATGGTTAGCGTTTCTCCTTCGGGGGTTACCACGTCTGCCAGAAAGCGTTTGTAGCGTTGTACCAGCCGCGCCGGACGCAGAGCGGGGCTAAAATCCATAAGACTTCCTTATAATAGTGACCATGCGGCAACTTCCTTATAGCGGCTGCGCCCGGCGGTAAACTGCGACTGAAACAGGACAAAACGCTTTACGGTCAGCGACCAGTTGAAGTTACGCGCCGGCAGCGCCAGCGGCTGGGTAGCATGACGCAACAAGGTGACATGGGGATGAAACGGCTGCGCAGTTTGCGCACAGCCGCTGCGCGCCGCCTGTGAGCGTAATAACTGCGCCAGCTGGAGCAGCCCGCGCGGAGCCTGGCGCGGCCCCAGCCATACCACGCCTGATCGCGGCCAGTGCCCGGCATCGTCCAGCGTCAGGGAAAAAGCGGGCTGCTGAATGCGCGCGGCCAGCTGCATCAGCGCCCGTGCTTTCTCATCACTGACTTCGCCAAGGAATGCCAACGTTAAATTCAGCGCGTCGGCCGCCAGCGGGCGTCCGGCCTCCGCCGGGAAGGTTTCTGCCCGCCAGCGGATTATGCTCTGTTTACAGCTGTCCGGCAGTTCAAGAGCAAAAAACAGCCTTTTTACCTCACCCATTCGCTCCTCCGGTATTTCAAACGCGTCAATGCTACAATGCGCAGCAGATTTAGACCATGTCGTTATGGAGCCAAAACGTGAGTTCATTACCGGTCAGTGCCGTATTACCCGAGATATTAACGGCGCTGCAATCTTCCCCCCAGGTCCTGCTGGCGGCCCCGACCGGGGCGGGTAAATCGACCTGGCTGCCATTGCAAATCCTGCAGCTGGGCGGGTTGAACGGGCGCATTCTGCTGCTGGAGCCGCGCAGGCTGGCGGCGCGCAACGTCGCCCAGCGGCTGGCGGAACAGCTGGGGGAAGAACCGGGGGCTACCGTCGGCTACCGCATGCGTGGTGAAAGCCGTAGCGGAGCCAATACCCGGCTGGAGGTGGTGACGGAAGGGATACTGACGCGGATGTTGCAGCAGGACCCGATGCTGAACGATGTCTCACTGGTGATCCTTGATGAATTCCACGAGCGCAGCCTGCAGGGCGACCTGGCGCTGAGCCTGCTGCTCGACGTACAGGCCGCGCTGCGTGACGATCTGCGCGTGCTGATTATGTCGGCGACGCTGGACAATGCACGCTTAAGCGCATGGTTGCCCGCTGCCCCACTGATCGCCTCGGCCGGGCGCAGCTGGCCGGTGGAACGCCGTTATCAACCGTTGAACGCCAGTCTGCCCTTTGACGAGGCGGTGGCCCGTCAGACCAGCCAGCTGCTGCGCGAAGAGCCGGGATCGCTGCTGCTGTTTCTGCCCGGCGTAGCCGAAATTCAGCGCGTGCAGGCCCGGCTTGCCGGGCTGGTCGCCAGCGATGTCGATCTCTGCCCGCTGTACGGCGCGCTGTCGCTGGCAGAACAGCGCCGGGCGATCCTTCCTTCCCCGGCCGGGCGGCGTAAAGTGGTGCTGGCGACCAACATTGCTGAAACCAGCCTGACCATTGAAGGCATTCGCCTGGTGGTAGACAGTGCGCTGGAGCGCAGCGCGCAGTTCGACGTGCGCAGCGGACTTACCCGCCTGCAAACCCAGCGCGTTAGCCAGGCCTCTATGACCCAGCGCGCCGGGCGTGCCGGGCGACTGGAGCCGGGTATTTGCCTGCATCTTCTGGCACAGGAGCAGGCGGAGCGCGCGGCGGCGCACGCTCCGCCTGAAATCCTCAACAGCGATCTCTCCGCCCTGTGGCTGGATCTGTTGCAATGGGGCTGCCACGATGTCAGCCAGCTCAACTGGCTGGATGCGCCGCCGCCAGCTGCCATTGCCGCGGCGCAACGGCTGCTGTTGCAGCTGGGAGCAACCGACGGCAATGGCAGGCTGACGGCCAGCGGGCGCAAAATGGCGGCATTGGGCAGCGAACCGCGCTATGCCACCTTATTGATTGCCGCCGGGGATAATGCGGATGCGGTCGCCACGGCGGCACAGCTGGTGGCGATGCTGGAGGAGCCACCGCGCGGATTGGTCGATCTGCGTGACGCTTTCCAGCGCAGATTACCGCAGTGGCAGCGGCGCACGCGCCAGCTCCAGCAGCGCCTGAATATCAGCGGCGGCAACATGGATGAAGATCGGCTGGCCATGCTGTTGGCCGCCGCCTTTCCTGACCGCATCGCCCGGCGGCGCGGTGCAGAAGGGCGCTATCAGTTGGCAAACGGCAGCGGTGCCGCGCTGGACCGCGAAGACGGCCTGACACGTTATGAATGGCTGATTGCGCCCGCGCTGTTACAGGGTAATGCCCAGCCGGATGCGCGCATTTTGCAAGCGCTGCCGCTGGATATCGACCGGCTGATCCGTCAGTGCCCTTCGCTGGTTCAGCAGCAAACCGAGGTGGAATGGGATGAGGAAAAAGGGACTTTGCGCGCCTGGCGGCGTGAACAGATTGGGCAGCTGGTATTGACGTCGCAGCCGCTGGCGAAACCTGGCGAAGACCAGCTGCACGCGGCGATACTGCGCCGGGTACGACAAAAAGGGTTATCGGTGCTTAACTGGACGCCGCAGGCCGAACAGCTGCGGCTACGGCTGCTGTGTGCGGCGCAGTGGTTACCGGAGGGCGACTGGCCAGCCGCCGACGATAACGCACTGCTGGCTTCGCTTGAGCATTGGCTGCTGCCGGTTTTGGCCGGGGTGCGTGATGCAAAAGAGCTGCGCCAGGTCGATATGGCCAGCGCGTTATTACCCTTACTAACGTGGGCCCAGCGTCAGCAGCTGGATAGTGCGCTGCCAACTCATTACACTGTGCCGACCGGAAGCCGCTTGCCGATCCGCTATCATCAGGATAAGCCTCCGGCGCTGGCGGTGCGCCTGCAGGAGATGTACGGTGAGGCGCAAAACCCCTGCATCGCACAGGGGCGCGTGGCGCTGGTGCTGGAGCTGTTGTCCCCGGCGCAGCGACCGTTGCAGATAACGCGCGATCTGGCCGGGTTCTGGGCCGGTGCCTGGCGCGACGTACAGAAAGAGATGAAAGGGCGCTATCCTAAGCACTTGTGGCCTGATGACCCGGCCAATACCTTACCCACACGGCGGGTGAAAAAGTTTTCCGCGCCGTAATTTTTCTGTCTGGCTGACGGATTGCGTGCCGTGACCGGATGATTCAGACGGTTCTGCTTCCGCAGAGGCCGTTGTGAGAAGAGAGTAGTCGGCCTGGCCGACGCCAGCCCTGGAGAAATGAAACACATGTCTGACGATCGTGAACCTATCGGGCGCAAAGGAAAGCAGCCGAAGCCGCCGCGCAACAAAGCGGGGCGAGGTCGCCGCAGGGAACAGCAATACGATGATTATGACGATCGGGATGATGACCTGGATGACGAGGAGATAACTCCGGTGCCACGTAAAGCAAAAGGACGCCCGGTGCGTAAAAAAAGAAGCTGGTCGGGCTTATTTATTAAGCTTTTTCTGATTTTCGTTGTGGCGATGGCTGCCTATGGCTTCTGGCTTGACGGCCAGATCCGCAGCCGTATCGATGGTAAAGTCTGGCAGCTGCCGGCCACGGTCTATGGCCGTATGGTCAGCCTTGAACCCGGCATGTCATACAACAAAAAAGAGTTGATCGCGCTACTGGAGGGGACGCAGTACCGCCAGGTAACGCGCATGACGCGGCCCGGTGAGTTTACCGTACAGGCCAACAGCATTGAGATGATCCGCCGTCCGTTTGATTTCCCCGACAGCAAAGAGGGGCAAATTCGCGCGCGTCTCAGTTTCAGCAACGACCGCCTGAGCGAAATCAAAAACCTCGAAAGCGGACGTGATTTTGGCTTTTTCCGCCTCGATCCGCGTCTGATCACCATGTTGCAGTCGCCAAACGGCGAACAGCGCCTGTTTGTGCCGCGTGCCGGGTTCCCGGACCTGCTGGTGGACACGCTGGTGGCGACCGAAGACCGTCACTTCTATCAGCACGACGGTATCAGTTTCTATTCCATTGGCCGTGCCTTCCTGGCCAATATCACCGCCGGACGGGCCGTGCAGGGGGGAAGTACCCTGACCCAGCAGCTGGTGAAAAACCTGTTCCTGACCAACGAACGCTCATTGTGGCGTAAGGCCAATGAAGCCTATATGGCGCTGATCATGGATGCGCGCTACGGCAAAGATCGCATCCTTGAACTTTACCTGAACGAGGTGTATCTCGGCCAGGCGGGCAGCGACCAGATCCGTGGCTTCCCGCTGGCCAGCCTGTATTACTTTGGTCGTCCGGTGGATGAACTGAGCCTTGACCAGCAGGCGCTGCTGGTGGGCATGGTGAAAGGGGCATCGCTCTATAACCCGTGGCGTAACCCAAAGCTGGCGCTGGAACGCCGTAATCTGGTGCTGCGCCTGCTGCAACAGCAGAAGGTGATCGACGAAGAGCTGTACGCGATGCTAAGTGCGCGTCCGCTTGGCGTGCAGCCGAAAGGTGGGGTAATCAGCCCGCAGCCGGCCTTTATGCAGATGGTGCGTAACGGGCTGCAGGCCAGCCTTGGCGACAAAGTGAAGGATCTGTCCGGGGTGAAAATCTTCACCACGCTCGATCCGGTATCGCAGGATGCCGCCGAAAAGTCGGTGGAAGAGGGCATCCCGGCGCTGCGTAAACAGCGTGGCCTGAACGACCTGGAAACCGCAATGGTGGTCGTCGATCGCTTCAGCGGTGAAGTGCGCGCGATGGTAGGCGGTGCCGATCCGCAGTTTGCCGGTTATAACCGCGCGCTTCAGGCGCGGCGTTCAATCGGTTCACTGGCGAAACCGGCCACCTATCTCACCGCCCTGAGCCAGCCGGACGTTTATCGCCTGAACACCTGGATTGCCGATAATCCGCTGGAGTTGAAACAGCCGAATGGTCAGGTGTGGAAACCACAGAATGACGACCGCCGTTTCAGCGGCCAGGTGATGCTGGTGGATGCCCTGACCAACTCGATGAACGTGCCAACGGTCAACCTCGGAATGACGCTGGGGCTGCCGCAGGTGGTGGATACCTGGACCCGTCTGGGTGCGCCGAAAGATCAGCTACAGCCGGTTCCGGCGATGCTGCTGGGGGCGCTGAACCTGACGCCGGTTGAGGTGGCGCAGGCGTTTCAAACCATTGCCAGCGGCGGCAGCCGTGCGCCGCTGTCGGCACTGCGATCGGTGATAGCCGAAGATGGCAGCGTGCTGTATCAAAGCTTCCCGCAGTCGGAACGCGCGGTGCCGGCCCAGGCCGCGTATCTGACGCTGTACAGCATGCAGCAGGTGGTTGACCACGGTACGGCGCGTGCGCTGGGGGCGAAATACCCTAAAGCTACCCTGGCGGGGAAAACAGGTACCACCAACAACCTGGTGGACAGCTGGTTCGCCGGTATTGACGGCAAAGAGGTAACCATTACCTGGATTGGCCGCGACAATAACCAGCCGACCAAACTGTATGGCGGAACCGGGGCGATGCAGCTTTATCGCCGCTATCTGGAAAACCAGGCGCCGCTGCCGTTGCTGCTGAATCCGCCGGAAGATATTGCGCCGATGAACGTCGATTCTGCCGGTAATTTCGTCTGCGACAGCGCCAGCAGCAGCTGGCGCCGCCTGCCGGTGTGGACTACCGATGCCAGTGCGCTCTGCCAGCAGCAACAGCAGCAGGTTCAGCAGCAGCAACATATGTTGCAACAGCAGGATCAGCAACCGCAGCAGCAGAACCAGCAGAAAGACGCTAACGGGGTCGCTGGCTGGATCAAAGATATGTTTGGCCAGTAACAACCGCTATTGAGCATGACAAAAAGCCGGGAAACCGGCTTTCTCATTTGTTTTGTAAGCGTATTTTTGCTCAATACCGGACGATGGATTTTCTTTGCGCCCTTCTTATGCGATGCTTAAGCCCGGTTAATTAAAAGGACCCCGTTAATGCCTGATTTTTCCCGTTGTACCTTCGCGGAAGGCAGCGTGACGTTGCCGGAAGGCTACAGCGACCGCACCGTTAACCTGCTGCTGGCCCCTGACGATGCGTATCCCTCGCTCAATATCTCGCGCGATACGCTACAGCCCGGTGAAACCGTGGCCGGCTACATCACCCGCCAGCTTGATACCCTGTCCGCCAGCCTGAAAGGCTGGGTGCTGAAAGCGCGCGCGGCGGCGCAACTCGGCGAGGCGCAGCAGCCCGGCGAGAGCGTGTCTGCCAGCTATCTGCGCGACGGCCAGCGCATCTGGCAGCACCAGGCGGTGTTTGCGCTGGCCGGAGGGCGCGTGCTGGTGTTCACCCTGGCGCAGACGCGCAGGCTGTCGCCGCAGGATGAAGCCCTGCTACAACAGGTGCTGGCAAGCTACCGCCAGCCTGTGGCTACCGGCCATCAGCCATAATGGGAACTTATCATGAGTGAAGCCGCACGCGTCGGCGACGCCATCGGCCATTCCTCCGCGCTGGCCGGGATGACGGGCGGCACCATAGTCGGCGGGCTGATTGCCGCCGCCGGCGCCGTGGCCGCCGGGGCGCTGTTTGTCGCCGGGCTGGCCGCCTCCTGTCTTGGCGTTGGCGTCTTGCTGATGGGCGCCAGCCTGGCGGTGGGCTATCTCACCGGGGAGGCGGCCACCGCGGCGCGCGACGGCATGGCCGCTGCCGGGGCGGACAGACGGTCCGCTTCCGGCCAGATACTGACCGGCTCACCGAACGTGTTTATCAACGGCAAACCGGCGGCCATCGCCACCGTCAGCCAGGCGGGCTGTGACCGGGACGGGCCGACGATGCAGATGGCGCAGGGCTCCGCCCGGGTGTTTATCAACGGCCAGCCCGCCGCGCGCGTCGGCGACAAAACCAACTGCGGTGCCACGGTGATGGCAGGCTCGCCCAGCGTGCGCATCGGCGGCGGCACCGCCACCACGCTGACGATAAAACCCGAAGTGCCGGACCGGGCCTATAAGGCCTCGGACCTGACGCTGCTGTTTGCCGGGCTGCTTGGCGGCGCGGGCGGCGCGGCCGGCAAGGCGGGCAAACTGGCTGAACTGCTGAGCAGGCTGCCCGGCATCAACAGGCTTGGCCAGGTGGCCTGCCGCTTCGGCGTGCTGATGACCGCCAGCGCGGCGGCGGGCATCATCGCCCGCCCGGTGGATATCATCAGCGGGCAGAAGTTTCTCTCCGGCGACGACGAGCTGGACTTTGTGCTGCCGTCGCGCCTGCCGGTTGAATGGCAGCGCTACTGGCGCAGCGGCAACCCGGCGGAAAGCGTGCTGGGGCGCGGCTGGAGCCTGTTCTGGGAAAGTACCCTCCAGCCTTACGCCGACGGGCTGGTGTGGCGCGCGCCGTCCGGCGACCTGGTTTCGTTCCCGATGGTGCCGCGCGGCCATAAAACCTGGTGTGAAGCCGAAAAGTGCTGGCTGATGCACAACGCCGACGACAGCTGGCAGCTGTTCGACGTCAGTGAACAGGCCTGGCACTATCCGCCGCTGGACGCGCAGTATCCCGCCCGCCTGAGCATGGTGACCGACGCCGGCGGCAACGCCACCTCGCTGTTTTACGACGAGCAGGGGCGGCCGGGCGAACTGGTGGACAGCGCCGGCCAGCGCCTGAGCTGCCGCTACCTGACGACCGCCGGCGGGCATTGCCGCCTGAGCGCGGTGCTGCTGCATACCGCGGACGGGGAGCACACGCTGGTCAGCTACGGGTATGACGACGACGGGCAGCTCGCCAGCGTGCGCAACCGCGCCGGCGAGGTCACGCGCCGCTTCACCTGGCATGACGGGCTGATGGCCAGCCACGAGGATGCCAACGGGCTGCGGAACGAATACCGCTGGCAGGAGATTGACGGCCTGCCGCGCGTCACCGCCTGGCGGCACGGCGCCGGGGAAGCGCTGGCGCTGCACTACGACATTAACGGCGGCACGCGCCGGGCGGTGCGCGACGACGGCATGCAGGCGTGCTGGCAGCTGGACGACGACGACAGCGTGGCGCAGTTCACCGACTTTGACGGCCGCAGGCTGGCGTTTATCTACGCGCGCGGCGAGCTGTGCAGCGTGCTGCTGCCGGGCGGCGGCCAGCGGCACAGCGAGTGGGACCGCTACGGGCGACTGCTGAGCGAAACCGACCCGTCAGGGCGTAAAACCACCTGTCAGTATGCGCGTAACAGCGACCGTCTGGTTTCGGTCACCCATCCCGACGGCAGCCGTGAGTGCCAGTCATGGGATGACAGGGGGCGGCTGATTACACAGAGCGACGCGCTGGGAAACACCACGCTTTACCACTACCCGGACGGGGAAGAAAGCTTACCGGCGCGCATCACCGATGCCCTCGGCGGCGTGGCGCGGCTTGAGTGGGACGGCCGGGGGCTGCTGACGCGCTATACCGACTGTTCCGGCAGCGTCACCGCGTACGACTATGACATTTTCGGCCAGCTCACCGGGCGCACCGATGCGGAAGGCAACGTGACCCGCTACCGCCGGGATACCGCCGGTCGCCTGCAAACCCTGCAGCACGCGGACGGCAGCGAAGAGCACTTCGTCTGGAACGAACGCGGGCAGCTGGCGCGCCATCAGGACCCGTCCGGCAGCGAAACGCAGTGGCGCTACAACCTGCTGGGCCAGCCGGTCAGCGTCACCGACCGCATCAACCGCACGCGCCACTACCACTACGGCCCGCGCGGCTGGCTGACGCGGCTGGAGAACGGCAACGGCGGCGAGTATCAGTTCAGCTACGATGCTGCCGGGCGCATCACCGCCGAACGCCGCCCGGACAACACCGACCACCTCTATCGCTACGGCGCGGACGGCCAGCTTGCCGAACACCGGGAAACCGGCCCGCAGAACAGCCTTGCGCCGCCCGCGCACCGCCTGCACCGCTTCCGCTTTGACGAGGCGGGCCGCCTGGCGTGGCGCGGCAACGACAGCGCCGAATGGCAGTATCACTACGATGCCGCAGGCAGGCTGACCCGGCTTGTGCGTACCCCCACGGCCGCCGGGGCGGAGCTGGGGATTGAGGCGGACAGCGTTGAGCTGCAGTACGACAAAGCGGGTCACCTGCTGTGCGAGCGCGGCGTGAACGGCGCGCCGGTCTACAGCCGGGACGCGCTCGGCAACCTGCAGGCGCTGACGCTGCCGCAGGGCGACCGCCTGCAGTGGCTGCACTACGGCTCCGGCCATGCCGGCGCGCTGAAATTCAACCGGCAGGCGGTGAGCGAATTCACCCGTGACCGCCTGCACCGTGAAACCGGGCGCAGCCAGGGCGCGCTGCACCAGCAGCGCCGCTACGATGCGTCCGGCAGGCGCAGCTGGCAGAGCAGCACTTTCGGTGACGGCCAGATAACCCGGCCGGAAGACGGCATGCTGTGGCGGGCGTTCCGCTACACCGGGCGCGGCGAGCTGGCGGGCGTCAGCGACGCGCTGCGCGGCGAAGTGCACTACGGCTACGACGCCGAAGGCCGCCTGCTGCAGCACCGCGAGCTGCAGTCCGGCAGGACGGGCAGCCGGCTGGTGTATGACGCCGCCGACAACCTGCTGGGCGGGCAAAGCCCGCACGACGACCCGGAACGGCCGCCGCCGCCGCCGCAGAGCAGCAACCGTCTGCCGCACTGGCAGCGGCTGTTCTACCGCTACGACGTCTGGGGCAACCTGGTCAGCCGCCGCCACGGCCTCAACGAGCAGCATTACACTTACGACGCCGACAACCGCCTGATACGGGCGCGTGGCTCCGGTCCTCAGGGCGAGTTCAGCGCGCAGTACCATTATGACGCGCTGGGCCGGCGCAGCCGCAAGGAGGTCACCTTCGCGGGCAAAGCCCCGCAGACCACGCGCTTCCTGTGGCAGGGCTACCGGCTGCTGCAGGAGCAGCGCGCCAACGGCACACGGCGTACCTGGAGCTATGACCCGGAAAGCCCGTGGACGCCGCTGGCGGCCATCGAGCAGGCCGGGGAAGGGCCACAGGCGGATATTTACTGGCTGAACACCGACCTCAACGGCGCGCCGCTGGAGGTGACCGACGCCGATGGCAGGCTGCGCTGGTCGGGACAGTACGACACCTTCGGCAGGCTGCAGGGCCAGACGACGGCCGGTGCGGCACAACGCACGGGGCCGGTTTACGACCAGCCGCTGCGCTACGCCGGGCAGTATGCTGACAGTGAAACGGGACTGCACTATAATCTGTTCCGGTACTACGAGCCTGACGTTGGCAGGTTTACGACCCAGGACCCTGTGGGGCTGGCGGGGGGCCTGAACCTGTATGCGTATGCGCCGAATCCGTACGGGTGGGTGGATCCTCTTGGTTTAACGAAATGTTCGCCGAACAAGAAAACGACTTATGAAGGTGTCAGCCGCAGAGATGCACTCAGGCAGGCTAAACGTGATGCGGGCATACCTAATAACCAGCAGCCTTCAAAGATTGTCAGACCAGAGCTAAGAGATGGTAACGGCAACATAATGATTGGCAAAAATAATCAACCAATCAGGACTAGAGAATACCATTTTGTTAATAAAGACAATAAAACTGTGTTGATTCAAGAGCATAGTTTAGGCCATCAAAAAGCTGTTCCCGGACACGGTGCAGAGCCGCATTTTAATACCAGAAGTATTGATAGGCCAGATGCAGGAAACTTTCCCGAAACACACGGGCACTACAATTTTCCGTGGAGTTATTAGTATGAATCTTATTGATGTGATTGGTTATAATAATTTTTTGAAAAGTCTGTTCCCTAACGGAATGGACGATAATGTCCTAATAGGGAAGCTTTCTTTTGAGTTAGGCGGTAGGTTTGGGGTGAGTATCCACACAAAACAAAGACCTGCTAAAGAAGTGCCCAAGTGGGGTAAGTGGGGCGTAGATTATAATGTGATAGTTATACATCTTTTGGGTGGAAAGGGTGAAGTTGTTAATATAAAAAATTGGAATGATGTTGAATACTCATCGGTATATTTAAAAAAATGTGACGCTGGGTTTAGCATTCAACAATCAGGTGCATCGCATGATATTTATTTTTTATTCGATGCTTTAACTTTCCAGAATTGCAGTACATATGTTGATAACACGGATATCTCGGATATTTAAAAGTAAAATTAGAGCCGGAAGCGATCTCCCCGATCCTTCCGGCCCTTTACCTTCAGCCACCCTTCACGCCAGCATGGCGATCATCCGCTGCTTAGCCTGCTCCAGCTCTTCATGCTGCGCCTTAAGCTGCTGTTCCATTGCTCTTAGCCGCCTCTCCTCGCGGCTGGCGGGGATCGGCAGCAGACAGCCGTCCGGCACCGTCAGATTAACGCCAGTTCCCACCGCAATACCCGCCTCCGCCAGCCACTTGTCCGCAATACTGACCTGTGGCGCGTCGCGTTCGCCGCCCTTCGGGCGGTAGCCGACGATAACGCGGCGCTCGTTTTGGACATTCCCCGTTCTGACCTGCATCGTCATTCGCTCCCGGTTTGTTGCCTGTGGTTAGCGGGCTGGCGGTTCGTTGAAAAACCGTTTTCACGGGGGAACAGGATCGTGAGAAGGCATCGCGCCAGACGTCATGCCGGAGTGAAAGGTGTTGCGTGATAAAACGCATCGGGCAGTGCACTGCGCCCATGCCGCGATCGGCCTTCGTCACGTTCGTCAGGCAGTCAGACTAAGAAAGGCTAAGCCTCCCGGTCACTGTCGGTAAAAAAGGAGTTACGAACGACGTGTAATGCTGTAATGCATTACGGTTAACTCATTACGGCAGAGATATCAGGGCAACATTAAACGTGCGGCTGGATGACAAACTGAAAAGCAAAGCCTGTGCAGTTCTGGATGAACTGGATGTATCGCCAACGGAGGCGGTCCGGCTGTTGTTCCAGTATATAGCGGAAAATGAGCGCCTACCGCTGAAAGCGCTGACGGTAAGTGATGAAAAAGACGCGCTGCTGAAAACGGTTCGCGAAAGGCTGGCATCGCTACAGAAGGGAATAAAGGTAACGCTGGATAAGCTATGAACTGCTCTTCGATCCCTGGGCCTTAAAAGAGTGGAAAAAACTGGGCGCAACGGTTCGGGAACAGTTCAAAAAGAAACTGGCGGAAGTGCTGGTAAACCTGCAGGTGGAATCAGCCAGGCTGAGAGATCACCCGGACTGCTGCAAAATAAAGCTGAAATCATCGGGTTATCGTCTGGTATATCAGGTTCAGGATGAACAGCTGGTAATGTTGGTTATAAGCGTTTGACAAGTTTCTCGTCCATGGTCAGGACAACGCTCACTGAAAGCAGCGCGAGGGAGTGACTGTTAGTCAATGCTGACAGCGTGGCGAGGTCGTGCGCAAACAAACTTTCGGCTTCCTGCTGATGGTGCTGCCAAACCAGCTTCTGAGCAGTTCTGAAAGGGGCGTGTTGCCCCGGCTCCAGCCTGTGGCCGCTTAGTCTCCGGACCACTTCTCCTGACAAGAAGCCATGTGGATCAGCTTCGTTTTACAGATCGGACGGTCATTCTTACCTGTTGCGGCGCAACAACGCTGCATGAGGGGGGGGGTTATGGCATCCGCCGTCAGGACAGTTGGCGTTCTTTGCCGTGACCCGCATTTTCACCTCTGAGACCGGGCGGAGTCAGGCTTAATCAGGCCTGAGATGCCGCAGCAGAAGCTCACGCCTGCCACGGGTTTTTCCTTGCGGAACGCGCTTCGTTTCGCATATTATCCGGGCGTTATAAGAATAATTATCGTTTCGTTTCCCATTCAACAATTCTTTTACCAGAGAAAGATCATGGCGAGTACGCGCACAATATCCTCACCTTTTTCATTTATTAACCCGGTCAAACGCCCGCTTTCGCTGCTGATTGCCCTGTCTTTGGCCAGCGGAGCGGCCATTGCCGCCGAGCAAACCATCACCGTTAATGCTAACGCCAGCAGTGAGGCAGCGGAAAGCGCCTGGGGGCCGTCCGCCACCATTGCCGCGAAACGCAGCGCTACCGGGACCAAAACCGATACGCCGATTGAGAAAAATCCGCAGTCAGTTTCGGTCGTGACGCGCCAGGAGATGGATATTCATCAGCCCGCGTCGGTGAAAGAGGCGTTGGGCTATACGCCAGGGGTAATGGTCGGTAACCGTGGGGCATCCAGTGTGATTGATGCTCTGTCGATCCGCGGCTTCAGCGAAACCAACACCAATCAGTATCTCAATGGCCTGAAGCTACAGGCTGATAACTACTCTGAATTTGCCATTGATCCGTATTTCCTGGAGCGTGCAGAGCTGCTGCGCGGTCCGGTATCGGTGCTGTATGGGAAGAGTAACCCCGGCGGCGTGCTGGCGATGGTCAGCAAGCGCCCGACCACCGAAACCCAGCGTGAAGTACAGTTTAAGATGGGCAGTGATAATCTGTTTTCGACCGGGTTTGATTTCGCTGATGCGCTGGACGACAGCGGCGAGTTCTCTTACCGTCTGACCGGCCTGGCGCGCAGCGCGGACGCCCAGCAGCAGATGAACAAAGAGAAGCGTTATACCATTGCGCCTTCCTTTAGCTGGCAGCCGGATGAAAAGACCAATTTTACCTTCCTGAGCTATTTCCAGAATGAGCCAGAAACCGGCTACTACGGCTGGCTACCGCGTGAGGGCACCGTGGTGCCCATCACCGATGCTAACGGCAATCCGCACAAGCTGCCGACCCATTTCGATGAAGGCGAGGCCAGCAATAAAATCGCACGCAACACGAAAATGGTGGGTTACAGCGTTGATCATGCCGTGAACGATAGCTGGACGGTGCGCCAGAATCTGCGTTACTCCCGGTTGCGGACTCATTATCTCAGTATCTATGGCGATGGCCTGAACACCGTCAATAACACCATCAATCGTGGCTATGCGCGCTCTCAGGAGCAGCTCAACCAGTTTGCCGTGGATACCCAGGCCCAGGCTAAATTTGCCACCGGGCAGTGGGATCACACATTACTGGCCGGCGTGGATTATCAGCGTTCGCGCAACGATATTGACGCCATTTTTGACGCAGCGGCACCGCTGGATGCCCTGAACCCGCAGTATGGTAACGACCAGCCAACCGCGCTTTACAGCCCTTATCAGTATCTGAATAAGCAGTAGCAGACGGGCCTGTATGCGCAGGATCAGATGGAGTGGGACCGCTGGGTACTGACGCTGGGTGGCCGCTACGACTACCTGATGATGTCAGCGTTTGACCGTAACGGCAGTGAGAAAAAGACTCATGACCAGGCTTTCACCTGGCGCGGCGGTTTGAATTAGGTGTTTGATAACGGGATCGCCCCGTACTTCAGCTACAGCGAATCCTTTATTCCCAACGCCGGAACCACGCTTACTGGTGATACGTTCCAGCCATCACGCGCGAAGCAGTATGAAGCTGGGGTGAAATTTGTGCCGAAAGATCGGCCGGTCGTTATCACCGGTGCGGTTTATCAGCTGACCAAAAACAATAACCTGATGGGCGATCCGACCGCGCCACTGTTCAGCGTGCAGGGCGGCGAAATTCGCTCTCGCGGCGTTGAATTTGAAGCCAAAGCGGCGGTTAATGCCAACGTTAATGTGACCGCTTCTTACACCTATACCGATGCGAAATACACCGAGGATAACTATCTGCGGGGTAAAACTCCGGTACAGGTGCCGAAGCATATGGCATCGTTCTGGGGGATTACACCTTTAATCAGACTGCGCTGTCTGGCCTGACGCTGGGTACAGGGCTACGCTATATCGGCGCGAGCAAAGGGCTGTACCGCCCTAATGTTGGTAATATTGACAATGGTGATAATCAGAATCAGAACTTTGACGTGGCCGGTTATACGCTGGTTGATGCTGCGGTGAAATACGATCTGGCCCGTTTTGGCTTGCCAGGTTCCTCCATCGGGATTAACGTCAACAACCTGTTTGACCGCGAGTATGTCGCCAGCTGCTATCGCGAACATGCCTGCTACTGGGGGGCCGAGCGCCAAATCGTCGGTACGGCGACCTTCCGTTTCTAACTTTTTGACCGGGCGCGGTTCGCCGCGCCCGCCTGGCAGAAGAAAACCATGTCTCAACCGCACGCAACAGAAACCACCTTCACGCTGGATAACGTCAGCTTCAGCGTTCCGGGCAGAACCCTGTTACAGCCCCTGTCGCTGTCCTTTCCCGCCGGAAAAGTCTGTGGCCTGATCGGGCATAATGGCTCCGGGAAATCGACCCTGCTGAAAATACTTGGCCGCCATCATGCCGCTACGGCGGGGCAGGTAGTGCTGAACCAGCAGCCGCTGGCTGGCTGGCACAGCAAGGCATTTGCCCGTGAAGTTGCCTATCTGCCCCAGCAGCTGCCTGCCGCCGAAGGGATGACGGTGCGCGAGCTGGTGGCGATTGGTCGCTATCCGTGGCACGGGGCGCTCGGGCGCTATGGCGCAGAAGATCGCCAGCGGGTTGATGAGGCTATCGCTCTGGTCGGGCTGAAACCTTTCGCTCAGCGGCTGGTGGACAGTCTGTCCGGCGGAGAGCGGCAGCGTGCATGGATTGCCATGCTGGTGGCGCAGAACAGTCGTTGCCTGCTGCTGGATGAGCCGACTTCGGCGCTGGATATCGCCCACCAGGTTGAGGTGCTGGCGCTGATCCAGCGTCTCAGTCGTGAACGCGGCCTGACGGTGATTGCCGTGCTGCACGATATCAATATGGCTGCCCGCTACTGCGACAGCCTGGTCGCGCTGCGCGCCGGGGAGGTGATTGCTCAGGGTACTCCTGGCAGCATCATGCAGGCTCCGGTACTGGAACAGATATACGGCATCCCGATGGGGATTTTACCGCACCCGCAGGGCGGGGCGCCGGTCAGCTTTGTTTACTAAGGATTGATATCGTGATGCCGGATTTACCGCGTCGCCGTCTGTTAACGGCTCTGGCTTTTTCACCGCTGCTGGCACGGCTTCCCGGCGTTGCGCACGCCGCCGGCGAACCGCGGGTTATTGCGCTGGAGTGGCTACCGCTCGAACTGCTGATGGCGCTGGGCGTCACGCCGCTGGGGGCGGCAGAGCTGTACAATTACCGTTTGTGGGTCGGCAAACCCGAGCTGCCGCCGTCGGTGGTGGATGTCGGGCTGCGTAGCGAACCCAATCTTGAACTGATCACCCAGATGCAGCCGTCACTGATCCTTTTTTCACAGGGATACGGCCCCGATCCCGCGCGTTTACAGCGTATTGCGCCGGGCATGGGTTTTGCTTTCAACGACGGTAGCGGTAAACCGTTGACCGGCGCACGCCATGCGCTGATGGCGCTGGCAAATCGTATCGACCGCGTGCCACAGGCACAGGCGCACCTGGCGCAGCTGGATGCGCTGATGCAGCAGGTTAAACAGCGGCTGGCTACCCGTGCTCATCGTCCGCTGTTGCTGATGTCGATCCTTGATGCGCGTCACGCCATTGTGTTTACTGCCAATGGCCTGTTCCAGGAAGTCATGGATCACCTCGGGCTGGAAAACGCCTGGAAGGGTGAGAAAACGTTTTGGGGAAGTGCGGTGATTGGTATTGAAAGGCTGGCAAAGCTGGGCGATGTAGAAGCTATCTGCTTCGAACACGGCAACGAGAAGCTGATGCAGCAGGTCAGCGCCAGCGCGCTGTGGCAGTCGATGCCGTTCGTGCGTGAACGGCGTTTCAGGCAGGTGCCGCGCGTCTGGTTCTATGGTGCCACGCTGTCGGCAATGCGGTTTATCCATTGCCTTGACCGTGTGGCGGGGGAGGAATGATGCGTCCGTCTGGTCTGTCACTGCTGCTGCTGCCGCTGTTGTTTATTGCGGCGCTGGCGTTGACCCTGTTTAACCTGCAACAACATTTGCCCGTTACACGGTGGCTCAACGCGCTCAGTTCTCCCGATAGCAACCATATCGAGCAGATGGTGTTTCATTACAGCCTGCTGCCGCGTCTGACGCTGTCGCTGTTAGTCGGAGCCGGTTTGGGGCTGGCCGGGCTGCTGTTTCAGCAGGTGCTGCGTAATCCGCTGGCAGAGCCAGCGACTCTTGGCGTTGCCAGCGGCGCTCAGCTGGGGCTGACGGTGGTTACCCTGTGGGGAGCCGCCGCAAACGTGGTGCCGCAGCCGCTGGCGGCGCTGATCGGCGCGGTGCTGGTCGGAGTGATTGTGTTTGGCGTTGCCTGGGGAAAACGCCTGTCACCGGTCACGCTGATCCTGGCCGGACTGGTGGTATCGCTCTACTGCGGTGCGGTCAATCAGATCGTTGCCATCTTTAATCACGACCAGTTACAGAATATGTTTCTCTGGAGCAGCGGTTCGCTGAATCAGATGGACTGGAGCCGCGTGGCGTTCCTCTGGCCGTATCTGCTGTGCGGGCTGCTACTGACGCTGCTGTTACTGCGGCCGATGACCTTAATGGGGCTGGATGACGGCGTAGCCAAAAACCTTGGGTTGGCGATTTCGCTGGCGCGTATTGCCACGCTGGCGTTGGCAATTGTGCTCAGTGCTGCGCTGGTCAACGCCGCCGGGATTATCGGTTTTGTCGGGCTGTTTTCACCGCTGCTGGCAAGAATGCTCGGCTTCCGTCGCCTGTTCGGCCGTCTGATGGCTGCACCGTTGATCGGGGCGCTGCTGCTATGGCTGGCGGATCAGTCAGTGCTGTGGTTAACCGGTCGTATCGGGGAGATCTCTACCGGGACGGTGACTGCGGTTATCGGCGCGCCCCTGCTGCTGTGGCTGCTGCCGCGTCTGCGCAGCGCAGCGCAGCCTCCGGCGCTGGATCTTGGCGACAAAGTGCCTGACGAACGCCAGCGGGTGCTGTGGTGGGCGCTGTTGGGCGGGGGCATTCTGCTGCTGTTGATAGCGGCGGCGCTAAGCGTTGGCCGCAGCGCCGACGGCTGGGTATGGGCCAGCGGCGAACTGTGGCAGCAGCTGCTGCCGTGGCGGGGGCCACGGCTGGTGGCGGCGCTGGCAACCGGCATGATGCTGGGCGTGGCGGGCTGCGTGGTACAGCGTTTGACCGGCAACCCGATGGCCAGCCCGGAAGTGCTGGGGATCAGCTCCGGGGCGGCCTTTGGCGTGGTCATCATGCTGTTTATCGTCCCCGGTGATGCTTTTGGCTGGCTGCTGCCGGCCGGCAGCCTGGGGGCCGCCTTAACGTTGTTAATTATCTCTGTCGCCGCCGGGCGCGGTGGTTTCTCGCCCGAGCGCATGCTGCTGGCCGGAATGGCGCTCAGTACCGCATTCACCACCCTGATGATGCTGCTGCTGGCCAGCGGCGACCCGCGTATGCGGGGCATCATGGCGTGGATGTCGGGTTCCACCTACCCTGTTGATGCTTTACAGGCGCAACGCACGCTGGTTATCGCCCTGCTGCTGCTGGCAGTGGTGCCGCTGTGCCGTCGCTGGCTGACCATTCTGCCGCTGGGAGGCGTTACCGCTCGTGCGGTGGGGATGGCGCTGACGCCGTCACGTCTGGCCTTACTCCTGTTGGCAGCAGGATTGACGGCAGCGGCGACCCTGACTATCGGTCCGTTGAGTTTTGTCGGGCTGATGGCGCCCCATATGGCACGGATGCTGGGCTTCCGGCGCGCATTACCACAGCAGGTGATGGCGGCATTATTGGGCGGCGGGCTGATGGTGATGGCGGACTGGTGCGGACGGATGTTGTCGTTCCCGGATCAGATCCCGGCAGGGCTGCTGGCCACCTTTATTGGCGCCCCGTACTTTATCTATCTGCTACGTAAGGTCTGAGGCAGCGCGGCGGGCGGCCTGTTGCCGTCCGCCTCGTGAGATTACAGTTTGGCGAAGCTGCGGCGGGCGGCATCGACCGTGTGCTGAATATCCGCCGGGCCGTGTGCCAGCGACATAAATCCAGCTTCAAATGCCGACGGTGCCAGATAAACGCCTTCTGCCAGCATCAGATGGAAGAAACGTTTAAAGCGCTCGACGTCACAGCGCGTCACGTCGGCATAGCGGGTCACGCTGGCGGCATCGGTAAAGAACAGCCCGAACATGCCGCCAACGTGGTTGACCACCAGCGGGATGTTTTCGGCTTTCGCTGCCGCCAGCAGGCCGTCAGCCAGCTGGTTGGTCAGTTCGGTCAGGGTCGCATGCGTGCCGGGCCGGGCGACTTCAGTCAGGCAGGCAAAGCCCGCGGCCATCGCAATCGGGTTGCCCGACAGCGTACCGGCCTGATAAACCGGGCCACCGGGCGCCAGCGCTTCCATCACTTCGCGGCGACCACCAAATGCCCCCACCGGCATCCCGCCGCCGATGATTTTGCCGAGGCAGGTCAGATCCGGCTCGACGCCATAATAAGCCTGAGCGCCGGCCAGCGCCACGCGGAAGCCGGTCATCACTTCATCGATAATCAGCAGCGCGCCAAATTCATCGCACAGCGCGCGCAGCCCCGGCAGGAACTCTGGCAGCGGCGGCACGCAGTTCATATTGCCGGCCACCGGCTCGACGATAATGCAGGCGATTTCCTCCGGGTACTGTTTGAAGGCATCCCGTACCGAGGCGAGATCGTTATAGGTGCAGGTCAGCGTATGTTTGGCGAAGTCCGCCGGTACGCCGGGGGAGTTCGGCTGGCCGAGAGTTAATGCGCCGGAACCGGCTTTCACCAGCAGACAGTCGGCATGACCGTGATAACAGCCCTCAAACTTAATGATTTTGTCGCGGTGGGTAAAGCCACGCGCCAGACGGATGGCGCTCATCGTGGCTTCGGTGCCTGAGTTGACCATGCGTACCATATCCATCGTCGGCACCAGCCCGGTGACCAGCGCGGCCATTTTGACTTCCATCTCAGTAGGTGCGCCGAAGCTAAGACCGCGTTCGGCCGCCTCGATCACCGCATGGCGGATCGCCGGGTGGTTATGGCCCAGCACCATTGGCCCCCATGAGCCGACGTAGTCAACATAGGCTTTACCGTCAGCGTCATACAGGTAAGCCCCGTTGGCACGCTCGATAAACAGCGGCACGCCGCCCACGCCGTTAAAGGCACGCACCGGGGAATTAACGCCGCCGGGGATGAACTGCTGCGCCTGAGCGTACAGGTTTTCAGACTTACTCATGGAACCGCTCCTGATCGTTGGGGTAAAAACGCCTCTATTCTAAGGGAACTTCACCGTCCGGCGAAAGGCCGCTGTGCTAAGGCAAGATTTGGTCGCCATTATTTTATCACTGAGGAAGTGTCATGCTGTGCTATCGTCTGATCAGGCATGCGCGCCGGGGGCGGCAACACTTGATTGCTGTATCTGGCTATTAGATAATGAGCGCAATTATGGTCGAATAATGACCTGTCAGGCACCCGGCCTGTACGAACACTGGAGTTTGCAATGACTGACGATGTAGCACTGCCCCTGCAATTTACTGATGCTGCGGCCAGTAAAGTCAAAAACCTGATTTCCGATGAGAACAACCCGGACCTGAAGCTGCGCGTGTATATCACCGGCGGTGGCTGCAGCGGCTTCCAGTACGGTTTTACCTTTGACGACAAAATCAATGAAGGGGATATGACCATTGAGAAATCGGGCGTGGCGCTGGTGGTTGACCCGATGAGCCTGCAATATCTGGTGGGCGGTTCGGTGGATTATACCGAAGGGCTGGAGGGTTCACGTTTTATCGTCACTAACCCGAATGCCAAAACCACCTGCGGGTGTGGCTCGTCATTCAGTATCTGATGGCGTTACGTCAGCGGTCGGGCATTTTTCACGAATGCTTTGACTGTAACGTGATGATTATTGAGAAAAAGCTTCCTGTTCGTAGCGACCAGGAAGCTTTTTTTTTACCATTCAACGGTAACTAAGTTTTCCTGCCGCCCGGTTTTTGCATCGCGTTTTAGCAGGTTGTGGGTGATTTTGGGCTGTGTTTCAGTACGTTTTGCACAGGGAATGGTATGGGCAGACGGGTTATTGCCGTCGATACTGCACTCTGAGTAGATGACCAAAGACACGCCTATGCTGCCGGTGATGCTGGCAGCATAGGCATGACCCGTTATCATCAGCCCGAGAGCCAGATAAACAGTTTTCATGCGGGTATTTCCTGGCGTTTTAAGTCAAAAAAAGCAGAAGCTTTGTATTTTAATAAGCGGCAATACCGCTGGTCATTGAGTTAACGACTATTTTTCAGAGATCTTTAATCACTTATCAAGATGATGATTTCACGCTTCAGGCGGTTCAGACTACGATAGCTTACCGCTCATTTTTTGCGCAGTTCGCATCATACGCGTTCCGCCGCGATTGAGCCAGTTCTTATCACGGATTATTGTGGGTCAATTGCGCACGTTAGCCAGCAGGGGGCTACCAGCCGTGGCGGGAAGGGCTGCCACGGCAGTCACAGGGGAGGGCGACTAGCCCCGGGTCAGGCGGGCTAGCAGGGTTTCGACCAGCAGTGATGACTGTTTTGCCGCTACCGCCAGGAACTCATCAAAGCTGAGATGTGACTGCTGGTCCGCCACGTCGGAGATAGCGCGCACCACGACAAACGGCGTAGCAAACTGGTGGCAGACATGACCGATGGCGGTTGCTTCCATTTCAACCGCTATCGCCAGCGGGAAAGTGTTGCGAATATGTGCCAGCGGGGCCGCGCCGTTGATAAAGGCATCACCACTGACCACCAGACCGCGCACCGCATGCAGATTCAGCTCACTGATACACTGCTCTGTCGCGCTGATCAACTTCTCGTCGGCTTTAAAGGCGGCCGGGCAGCCTGCCATCTGGCCCGCTTCATAACCAAACGCGGTGACGTCGGCATCGTGATAGCGTACTTCGTCTGAAACCACGATATCCCCTACCTTCAGCGTTGCGGCCAGGCCGCCCGCGGAACCGGTGTTAATCACCACATCCGGCTTGCACAACTGAAGCAGCAGGGTGGTGCCCAGCGCCGCAGAGACTTTACCAATGCCCGATTTCAGCAGGGCAACTTCTACGCCATTCAAGGTACCGGTGTAAATTTCGCAGCCTGCCAGCGTCAGAGTTTGACGGTTTTCAATCTTGTCACGCAGCAGCGTCACTTCCTGTTCCATCGCACCAATAATGCCTGCTTTCATAGTGATACTCTCTGAATTAGTGGAATTTGCCATTCATTTCGGCGCATAGTCTATCATGGCTGCTGAACAGAGATCTGCTCTGCGGCTTTCGTGGCGTCTTAAATCAAAGGGAGCAAGAGATGACCGGTATCGACTTTCGCAGCAAAATCAACTGGCAGCGTTGCTATCGGCCCGACAAGGGAGTAAAAAACGAGCATGAGATTTTGCGCATCTTTGAGAGCGACCGTGGTCGCATCATCAATTCAGCGGCAATTCGTCGCCTGCAGCAGAAAACTCAGGTTTTTCCGCTGGAGCGCAATGCGGCGGTGCGCACCAGACTGACCCATTCGCTGGAAGTGCAGCAGGTCGGGCGCTATATTGCCAAAGAAGTGCTGACGCGACTGCAGGAGGCAGGGCGGCTGGGATCCCTCGGGCTGGCGCAGCTCACCGCTCCGTTCGAAAGCATTGTCGAGATGGCTTGCCTGATGCACGACATCGGTAACCCACCGTTCGGGCATTTTGGCGAATCGGCGATTAACGACTGGTTCTGCCAGCAGCTGGACGCGAGCTGGCTGCCGGAAAGCGGGCGTGAAGACCGCTGCGTTCCACGGGTATTACATCATCAGGATGACGGACTGGATCCGCTGCGCGCGAAGGTTCGTCAGGATCTGGCGCACTTCGAAGGTAATGCCCAGGCCATCCGCATAGTGCACACGTTGATGAAAATGAATCTGACCTGGGCGCAGGTGGGCTGCATTTTGAAATACACCCGGCCAGCCTGGCAGAGCAGCCCGATCCCCGCCAGCCACGATTATTTAATGAAAAAGCCAGGGTTCTACCTTGCTGAAGAACAATTTATCGCTAAACTCCGGGAAGAGTTAGACATTCAGCCGTACTGCCGTTTTCCGCTGACTTATATTATGGAAGCGGCCGACGATATCTCTTATTGCGTAGCGGACCTGGAAGATGCGGTGGAGAAAAATATTTTCACCGTAGAACAGCTGTATCAATTTCTCTTTCAGATCTGGCCGAACCACCAGCCGGGCGATCTGTTTGCCAGCGTGGTCACCAGCGCGCTGGATAAGTCGCGTAGCCAGCAGCCCCATTGCTATAGTGAAGATCAGTTCTTTATGTATTTACGCGTCAATACCGTGGCGCAACTGGTGCCTTATGCCGCCGATCGTTTTATTGATAATCTGCCGGCGGTTTATCGCGGTGAGTTTAACGAGGCGCTGCTGGAAGACTGCAGTCCTCACAGCCAACTGCTGGATATTTTCAAAAAAGTGGCCTTTCGTCATGTATTTAATCATCCTGACGTCGAGCAGCTGGAATTACAGGGCGACCGGGTGATCCGCGGTTTGTTAGATATTTACCGGCCGTTATTATTATTGACGCGAGAAGAGTTCCGTGAACTGGCGGCGAGGGATTATTTGAAAGGATATCCGATTGAAACCCGTCTTTTCCATAAACTTTCTTCACGCTTTCGTCTTGCCTACAGCGAAGCCGTGGAGCAACTGGATAAAAATCAGCAGGAAGAGGAAATTTGGGAATACTATTATCGTGTGCGCCTGTTACAGGATTATATTAGCGGTATGACTGATTTGTATGCATGGGATGAGTACCGACGCATGATGGCGGTGGAGTAAATTGCGGTGCGCTAAGTTTTGTAAAGATGAACAATATTTTTTTACTTATTCTTTATCTTGAAACATGAACTTAGCGCAACCATATGAATCTCATTCTTCACAACCGACCTGACTGTGACTTTATTGAATCACTTGAGAATCCGCCCAATGAAAAAGAATACGTTAGTTCTGAGTGCACTGGCTTTAAGCCTGGGTCTGGCGTTAAACCCCTTAGCGGCCAGCGCGGCCGAAACCGCCTCTTCGTCCTCTTCAAACAGCCAACAATTACCCAGTCTGGCGCCGATGCTTGAAACAGTCATGCCATCCGTGGTTAGCATTAACGTTGAGGGGGCGGCGCCGCGCCGGGCGCAGCAGTCCCAACAGTTCCAGCAGTTTCAACAGTTCTTTGGTGGCAATTCCCCGTTCTGCCAGGAGGGCTCTCCCTTCCTCGGATCGCCGCTGTGCCAGGGGGGCTTGCCCGGCGGTAACGGCACCGATGGCGCAGACAGCCAGCAGCAAAAATTCCAGGCGCTTGGCTCCGGCGTGGTGATTGACGCGGCGAAAGGTTATGTGGTCACCAACAATCACGTTGTTGATAATGCAACAAAAATTCAGGTACAGCTGAGCGACGGCCGCAAATATGATGCGAAGGTGATCGGCAAAGATCCCCGATCTGATATCGCATTGATCCAGCTGAAAGAAGCTAAAAACCTGACCGCTATTAAGATCGCCGACAGCGACAATCTGCGCGTGGGGGATTACACCGTGGCTATCGGTAACCCTTATGGTTTGGGGGAAACCGTGACTTCAGGCATCGTTTCTGCGCTGGGTCGTAGTGGCCTGAATGTCGAGAACTACGAAAACTTTATCCAGACTGACGCCGCCATTAACCGTGGCAACTCCGGTGGCGCGTTGGTTAATCTGAACGGTGAACTGATTGGGATTAACACCGCAATTCTGGCCCCGGACGGCGGCAATATTGGTATTGGCTTCGCGATCCCGTCTAACATGGTGAAAAATCTGAGCGCTCAGATGGTAGAGTACGGGCAGGTTAAGCGCGGAGAGCTGGGCATCATCGGTACCGAGCTGAACTCTGAGCTGGCGAAAGCGATGAAAGTGGATGCTCAACGTGGCGCGTTTGTCAGCCAGGTGTTGCCGAAGTCTTCAGCGGCTCAGGCCGGAATTCAGGCGGGTGACGTCATTGTTTCGATCAATAACAAGCCGATCTCCAGCTTTGCCGCACTGCGTGCTCAGGTGGGTTCGCTGCCGGTAGGCACCAAAATGGAGCTGGGCCTGATCCGCGACGGTAAGCCGATTAAGGTTAACCTGGCGTTGCAACAAAGCAGCGCGGCGAAAGTAGATTCCGCCACCATTTATACCGGTATTGAAGGGGCTGACCTGAGTAATTACGATGTCAAAGGGGTGAAGGGCGTTAAAGTCGATAATCTGAAAGCGGGTTCTGCTGCGGCGCGTATCGGCCTGAAGAAAGACGATATTATTCTGGGCGTTAACCAGCATACGGTTACCAACCTGGGTGAACTGCGCAAAATTCTCGACAGTAAACCTTCGGTTCTGGCATTGAGTATTAAGCGCGGAGACAGCTCTATTTATCTGCTGATGCAGTGACGGTCGCCGTGCGCGCAATCCCGTTACCGGTCAGTCGCATAAGACAGATAACAACACGGTGCCGGCTGGCACCGTTTTTTTTGTCCGTTGGTATTAACGGCCGTTGCGGGTCAGCTTCTCAAGATCCGATTCAATTTCTGCGATCTTGTTAGAGACCACGCTTTCCAGATGGCGCAGGTCATCCAGTATTTTGCGTTTCAGATCGACTTCCATGCGATCCTGCTGACAAATCTGATCGAGTTCATCGATCACATAGCGCAGATTCGGGCTGATCTCCTGCACTTCTTTATAGCCCTGGCTGGCGTTATCTGCCACCACGGTTTTACGCTGGCGTGGATATTTGAATTTCACGCTTTTAGCGAAGAATTCGCCTTTATCCTTACGGAAATAAATTTTCAGGATGTCATGACTGGCTTCCTGGCGCAGGCTGTAGCGGTCGATATCTTCAGGTGAAGCAATGCCCAACCCTTTCAAATTGTCATACATGGTTTGTTCCTTATGCGGGAGATTGTCGTTTCGGCTGCGCGGGGCATAGACGGCGTTGTACTGTGCTCGCACTCCTCACGTATTTCATGTAGGTTACGGCAGCGATGAGCCTGGTCTTTGCCTGGCCCGCTCGTCCCATACTCAAGTCAGTATAAGTAAAAATGCAAAAAAACGAATCGGGGGAGCGCCATAGCGCTGAATGGCGCGGATTATGGATCAGATTGTGCACAATAGCATCACCCGTTTCGCCGCGTGAAAGAGGTTGTTGCATGCAGGATTGTAAAGCTGGCGTTACATAGGGGGACGGGCCACGCAGGTGGCCCGCTGATGGGATCAGTCGATGGTACGAAGTAGTTCGTTGAGGCCGGTTTTACTCAGCGTTTTGGCGTCCACTTTTTTTACAATCACTGCGCAATACAGGCTGTAGCTGCCATCTTTTGAAGGCAGGCTGCCGGAAACCACTACTGAGCCAGCCGGAACGCGGCCGTAATGCACTTCACCGGTTTCGCGGTCATAGATTTTAGTACTCTGGCCAATATATACGCCCATCGAGATCACTGAACCCTCTTCCACGATCACCCCTTCTACGATTTCAGAGCGTGCACCGATAAAGCAGTTATCTTCAATGATGGTTGGATTTGCCTGTAATGGCTCCAGCACGCCACCGATGCCAACGCCGCCGGACAGGTGAACGTTTTTACCAATTTGTACACAGGAACCCACGGTGGCCCAGGTATCAATCATCGAGCCTTCATCGACATAAGCGCCAATGTTGACGTAAGAGGGCATCAGTACGGTGTTACGGGCAATGAATGCTCCCTGGCGTACCGCCGCTGGTGGCACCACACGGAAGCCTTCTTTTTTGAATCGCGCTTCATCGTAATTAGCGAATTTCATCGGCACTTTGTCGTAAAAACGACTCTCTGCACCTTCCATTACCTGATTGTCATTGATGCGGAATGAGAGCAGAACCGCTTTCTTCAGCCACTGGTGGATAACCCACTGGCCGTCGATCTTCTCGGCGACGCGCAGAGTGCCGCTGTCCAGCAGGGCGATAGCCTGATTGACCGCGTCACGGATGGCCGCATCGGCGTTGGTCGGGGTGATGTTAGCCCGATGCTCGAAGGCCGCTTCAATAACATTCTGTAACTGTTGCATAGTTTGTCTCTTCCTGGTTTTTGCCAGCCGCTGTTGAAAATGACGATCCCACCTGAGCGGGATCGGCGGTGGCGCTGTTAAAAAGTGAATTGGACTCACACTTTATCGTTTGGATTCAGTGCCTTTGTCAACCGTTGTTGCAATACTTCGCGCAATTCTGTGTTTAGCGCACGCCGTTCGCTGTCGGCGAGAATAAACAAGTCCTCGACGCGTTCACCGATGGTACTGATGCGTGCACCATGAAGTGACACGCCTAAATCGGCGAAGACTTCGCCAACGCGGGCCAGAAAACCGGGCTGATCGAGTGCCACTAATTCCAGATAGGTACGTCTGTCGGTATGGGTGGGGAGAAAGTTCACCGCTGTTTCCACGTTAAAGTGCCTCAGACGCGCTGACTGACGGCGGGCACGGGGGGGCTGCCAGTCCGTCTGACAGATGGCCTGTTCCAGCGCATGGCGCGTTGCTTCATGACGGTCGGTCGCCAGTGGGCTGCCGTCCGGCTCCAGCACGATGAAGGTGTCCATTGCCATGCCGTCGCGGCTGGTAAAAATCTGGGCATCGTGGACGCTAAGATTACGCCGTTCCAACTCCCCGACGACAGCGGCAAACAGATACGGCCTGTCCGGGCTCCAGATAAAAATCTCGGTGCCGCCGCGCGTGGCCAGCGGGCTGACCAGAACCAGCGGTTTGCCAAGATCGTGAACCAGCAGGTGGCGCGCGTGCCAGGCCAGCTGGTTCGGCGTGTGGCGCAGGAAGTAATCGGCGCGGCAGCGCCCCCAGATTCGATGCAGCGCCTGTTCGTCGATGTTATCCATGCGCAGCAGCGCAAGCGCCTGCAGGCGATGATGACGCACGCGCTCGCGCAGATCCGGGCTGTTTTCCATGCCACGGCGCAGCTGTTTCTCGGTGGCGAAGAAGAGTTCGCGCAACAGACTCTGTTTCCAGCTGTTCCACAGGGTTTCATTGGTGGCGCAGATATCCGCCACCGTCAGGCAGACCAGATAGCGCAGCCGGTTCTCATTTTGCATCGCTTCCGCGAACTGCTGGATCTCGCTTGGGTCCTGGATATCGCGGCGCTGCGCGGTGACCGACATCAACAGATGGTGGCGTACCAGCCAGGCAACCAGCTGCGTTTCGCGCGAATTCAGGCCGTGCATTTCGGCAAATTCCAGCGCGTCCTGAGCGCCGAGGATCGAGTGATCGCCTCCACGTCCTTTGGCGATATCATGGAACAGCGCCGCCATGAGCAGCAGCTCCGGCTGGGGCAGGCGCGGCCACAGCTCAACGCACAAGGGGTGACGCGGACGGACGCTTTCATCGGCGAAGCTTTCCAGCTTCTGCAATACGCGGATGGTGTGTTCATCCACGGTATAGGCGTGGAACAGGTCAAACTGCATCTGGCCGACAATACTGCTCCATTGCGGCATATACGCCCAGAGCACGCTGTGCCGATGCATTGGCAGCAGTGCGCGGCTGACGGCTCCGGGATGACGCAATATCGCCATAAACAGCTCGCGCGCCTCAGCAATGGCGCAGAGCGGCCTTTTCAGATGACGGCGTGCATGGCGCAAATGGCGCAGGGTAGTGGAATAAATGCCGGTGATTTGCGGTGTGCGCACCATGGTATAAAACATGCGCATGATCGCTTCCGGCTGGCGGGTAAATAGCGTTTCGTCGCGCAAGTCTATCAGCGCACCGCGCAGCTGAAATTCATCATCTATTGCACGCGGCTTTTCGTCAGCGCCCAGCGCGAGGATTGCCTCGTCAAACAGCTGCAACAGCATCTGATTCAGTTCACTCACGCGGCGCGTTACGCGAAAGAAATCCTTCATCATGCGTTCGACCGGTTCATTACTTTCGCCCTGATAGTTCAGGCGCCGGGCGACGTTGAGCTGGCGGTCAAACAGCAGGCGGTTATCGTAACGTACCAGGGATAGATGCAGGGCAAAACGGATGCGCCACAGGAAACTCTGGCATTCGTTCAGTTCATTGCGTTCCGCTTCGGTGAGAAAACCGAAACCGACCATCTCAACCATCGAGGTTGCGCCAAAATGGCGTCGTGCCACCCATAGCAGGGTGTGGATGTCGCGCAGGCCGCCGGGGCTGCTTTTGATATCCGGCTCCAGATTATAGCTGGTGCCGTGGTAGCGCTGGTGACGCTCCCTCTGCTCGGCGATTTTGGCCGCGAAAAAGCGGTCAGATGGCCAGAATCCGTCGCTGAAAACGTTTTTCTGCATTTCAAGGAACAGCGCCAGATCGCCGGTGAGCATGCGTGATTCGATCAGGTTTGTGGCCACGGTCAGATCGGAAAGCCCCTCAAGCAGGCACTCTTCCAGCGTACGCACGCTGTGGCCAACTTCCAGCTTTAAATCCCACATCAGCGTCAGCAGTTCACTGGCGCGTTGGGCATCACTGTCGGACAGCGGTTGGCGACTGAGGATCAGCACATCAATATCGGACAGCGGATGCAGCTCACCACGGCCGTAGCCGCCAACCGCCACCAGGACTATGCCCTCTTTTTCCGGGAAACCAAAGAAACGCCACAGGCGGCGCAGCAGGCGGTCAATAAACAGGGTACGGGCTGCAATCAGGCTTTCCGCATCCTGGCCGGCGTCGAAAGCGGTGGCGAGGTGCTGCTGGAAAGTATCAAGGTGATGCCGCAGCTTATCGCGGTTCAGCTCCCGATCATCCCAGCGTCGCGGGGCTTTGGTGAGTTTTTTCAGGATGCTGATTTCCGTCACTTCTTTATTCATTTCACCGCTCCGAAGAGATAAAAAAAAGCCGGCGGCGGCCGGCTTAATATTGCATAACGTGTACGTGGTCCGTACCAGGCCCGCTTCGGTATGTCAGCCTTGGTGCGTCAGAACCGCCGGAATGGTGTCATCTTTACGCAACGTCATTATTTCACAACCGTTTTCAGTGACCACGATAGTGTGTTCGTACTGCGCGGACAAGCTGCGGTCTTTGGTTTTCACCGTCCAGCCATCTTTCATGCTGCGGATGCGATAGTCGCCTGCATTGACCATCGGTTCAATGGTGAACGCCATGCCCGGCTGTAATACCACGCCGCCATCATCGGCATCGTAATGCAACACCTGAGGCTCTTCATGGAAGCCCTTGCCGATGCCGTGACCGCAGTATTCGCGCACCACCGAGAAGTCCTGTGCTTCAACAAACTTCTGGATCTCGCGGCCCAGGGTTCGCAGGCGGATGCCGGGTTTGACCATGCGCAAGGCAAGGTACAGACTCTCCTGAGTGACCCGACACAGGCGTTCGCCTTGAATGGTTGGTTTGCCAACGATAAACATGGTGGATGTATCGCCGTGATAGTCCTCTTTAATCACCGTGACATCGATATTGACGATATCGCCATCCTTGAGGATTTTATCGTCGCTCGGGATGCCATGGCACACCACTTCGTTGACCGAGATGCACACTGATTTAGGGAAGCCATGATAGCCGAGACAGGCGGAAACCGCGTGCTGTTTGTTGACGATATGATCGTGGCACAGACGGTCCAGTTCAGCGGTGCTGACGCCGGGGACAACGTGTTCTGCAATCATCTCAAGAACTTCGGCGGCCAGGCGACCGGCCACGCGCATTTTTTCGATCTCTTCAGGGGTTTTTATTGAAATTGCCATTCATTCGGTCCGCATTTGTCGTCATTTTCGACAATAATAATGAGAGTGGGGCAATGGTAGCAGCCCACCAGGACGCTGCCAATTGGAGTTTGATAACCAGGCGGCGCGGCGTTGATAAAGCAACAAGAGTTGGCTTCAATGGCGACTTTATGGTATAAAGCGCGCCGACGATTCTCTGTACATTGAATTCAATGTAGCGGAGAAACGCATAAATCTCACTATGTGTAAATAACACACACGTATCGATACCTGGGCCGGGGTGCCCTGCTGGTTCAAAAGAGCCGACGGGTCGGTTGCCAGGGATACGTGGAGGCTTAACCCCAAACTATATATAGAGGTAATCATGGCAACTGTTTCCATGCGCGACATGCTCCAGGCCGGTGTACACTTTGGTCACCAGACCCGTTACTGGAACCCGAAAATGAAGCCATTCATCTTTGGCGCTCGTAACAAAGTTCACATCATCAACCTTGAGAAAACCGTACCAATGTTCAACGAAGCCCTGGCCGAGTTGAGCAAGATCTCTTCCCGTAAAGGTAAGATCCTGTTCGTTGGTACCAAGCGCGCTGCAAGCGAAGCGGTAAAAGAGCACGCTCTGAGCTGCGACCAGTTCTTCGTTAACCACCGCTGGTTGGGTGGCATGCTGACCAACTGGAAAACCGTTCGTCAGTCAATCAAACGTCTGAAAGATCTGGAAATTCAGTCTCAGGATGGCACTTTTGACAAACTGACCAAGAAAGAAGCGCTGATGCGCGCTCGTGAACTGGCCAAGCTGGAAAACAGCCTGGGCGGTATCAAAGACATGGGCGGCCTGCCAGATGCACTGTTTGTTGTCGATGCCGACCACGAACACATTGCTATCAAAGAAGCAAACAATCTGGGTATCCCGGTGTTTTCTATCGTTGATACCAACTCTGATCCAGACGGCGTTGACTTCATTATCCCAGGTAATGACGATGCGATCCGTGCTGTTAGCCTGTACCTGACTGCAGTGGCTGCCACTGTACGTGAAGGTCGCTCTCAGGACCTGGCTCAGCAGGCTGAAGAAACTTTCGCTGAAGCTGAGTAATAAGGCTTGCTCTGTTTAAGAGCCCCTTATCAATCAGATATCAATCTGTAACGAAGGGGCCTGAATTGGCCCCTTTATTTTTTCGACTTCGCTTTGCCGATGTTCATCATCGGCGGGGCAGAATGTTTCTCCCGACACCGACATTTGTGGTGAACGCCTGCGGGCACAGCTGACAGATGCAAGCTAACCGAGGATTAGAGAATGGCTGACATTACCGCTGCTCTGGTAAAAGAACTGCGCGAGCGTACCGGCGCAGGCATGATGGATTGTAAGAAAGCACTGACCGAAGCCAACGGCGATATCGAGCTGGCGATCGAAAATATGCGTAAATCTGGCGCAATCAAAGCGGCTAAAAAAGCAGGCAACGTTGCTGCTGACGGCGTGATCAAAACCCGCATTGAAGGCAACTACGGCGTGATTCTGGAAGTCAACTGCCAGACTGACTTCGTGGCTAAAGATGCCGGTTTCCAGGCCTTTGCTGATAAAGTGCTGGATGCGGCCGTTGCCGGCAAAATCACTGACGTTGAAGTGCTGAAAGCGCAGTTCGAAGAAGAGCGCGTTGCGCTGGTAGCGAAAATTGGTGAGAACATCAATATTCGCCGCGTGGCTTCCCTGGAAGGTGACGTGCTGGGCAGCTACCTGCACGGCGCACGTATCGGCGTTCTGATCTCCGCTACCGCGGCTGATGAAGAGCTGGTTAAGCAGCTGGCTATGCACGTAGCGGCAAGCAAGCCAGAATTCGTTAAGCCAGAAGACGTGTCTGCTGAAGTGGTAGAAAAAGAATACCAGGTTCAGCTGGACATCGCCATGCAGTCCGGTAAGCCAAAAGAAATCGCTGAAAAAATGGTTGAAGGCCGCATGAAGAAATTCACCGGCGAAGTCTCTCTGACCGGTCAGCCTTTCGTTATTGACCCAGGCAAGACCGTGGGCCAGTTGCTGAAAGAGAAAAACGCAGACGTGACCAGCTTCATCCGCTTTGAAGTCGGCGAAGGCATCGAGAAAGCTGAGACAGATTTCGCGGCAGAAGTCGCGGCCATGTCCAAGCAGTCTTAATGGTCCGACAAGAACCGCCAAACGGCGGTTCTTTTTTGTCTGCCTTGCGGCAGGGCATTTTCAGTCTCATCCCAATAGTATTTCTTTGCTGCTTTTAGGATGATACCGCACGCAGTTAACACCCCTTTTCGACGATATCTTCCAGGAAAATAACCATGGCGACCAATGCAAAACCCGTATATCAACGTATCCTGCTTAAACTGAGCGGTGAAGCACTGCAAGGTGCTGAAGGTTTCGGTATCGATGCCAGCGTGCTGGATCGTATGGCTCAGGAAGTGAAAGAGCTGGTTGAGTTGGGCATTCAGGTGGGTGTGGTGATCGGTGGTGGTAATCTGTTTCGTGGCGCTGGCCTGGCGAAGGCGGGTATGAATCGCGTTGTGGGCGACCATATGGGCATGCTGGCAACGGTGATGAACGGCCTGGCGATGCGCGATGCGCTGCATCGTGCTTATGTCAACGCCCGCCTGATGTCTGCTATCCCGCTTAACGGCGTTTGCGACAACTACAGCTGGGCCGAGGCAATCAGCCTGCTGCGCAATAACCGCGTGGTGATTTTCTCCGCCGGCACCGGTAACCCGTTCTTTACCACTGACTCCGCAGCCTGCCTGCGCGGTATCGAAATCGAAGCCGACGTGGTACTGAAGGCGACCAAAGTGGACGGCGTCTATTCTGCCGATCCGGTGACTAACCCGGATGCCGTCCTGCATGAGCGTCTGACCTATGCCGAAGTACTGGATAAAGAGTTGAAAGTAATGGATCTGGCGGCCTTTACCCTGGCTCGTGACCATTCACTGCCTATTCGCGTGTTCAATATGAACAAGCCTGGCGCGCTGCGCCGCGTGGTGATGGGCGAAAAAGAAGGTACGCTGATCGCGCATTAATATCTGTCAGCGGTTAGAATAAGGTATATTCTGCCTGTCAGAATTATCGACAAGTCATTGGCATTTGAACGGCTTCTGCCTGGCAGAGGCTGGTGGATCAAACAGAATCCAAGGGTTTCAACGTGATTAACGACATCAAAAAAGATGCAGAAACACGCATGGAAAAATGCGTAGAAGCATTCAAAAACCACATCAGCAAGATCCGTACCGGCCGTGCGTCACCGAGTATTCTCGACGGCATCATGGTTGATTACTACGGGTCTCCTACGCCGCTACGTCAGCTGGCCAGCGTTACCGTGGAAGACTCGCGCACGCTGAAAATCAACGTCTTCGATCGCTCCATCGGTGCCGCCGTTGAGAAAGCGATTATGACTTCTGACCTCGGCCTGAACCCAAGTTCAGCCGGCAGCGATATTCGCGTTCCGCTGCCCGCGTTGACCGAAGAACGTCGTAAAGACCTGATTAAAGTCGTGCGCGGCGAAGCCGAGCAGGGTCGTGTCTCCGTGCGTAACGTGCGCCGTGATGCTAACGACAAACTGAAAGCGCTGCTGAAAGATAAAGAAATCAGTGAAGACGACGATCGTCGCGCACAGGAAGATGTACAGAAGATGACCGACATCTTTATCAAAAAAGTGGATGCCTCACTGGCAGACAAAGAAACGGAGCTGATGGACTTCTGAGTTCGTCACTCTCCGCTCAAACGCCGTACAGGATGCCGTTCGTATGAAGGGCAGTCTGACGGCGTTTTGCATTTGTTAACTCGCCCGACAGCCGCCCGTCACCCTTGTTGAGGTGGGGAGGCGTTCCGGGTCATTACACTGAGCAAACGCATGAAGCAACTGACCATCCTTGGTTCGACCGGTTCTATCGGCACCAGTACACTGGCCGTGGTGCGCGCTAATCCGCAGCGGTTTGCCGTTAAGGCGCTGGTTGCCGGGCGTAACGTTGAAATGATGACCGGGCAATGCCTGGAGTTCCGCCCAACATATGCTGCGATGTCGGATGAGCGAGCTGCGAATGAACTGCGGCTGCGTCTCAAAGATCTCAATGTTGCCACCGAGGTATTGAGCGGTGAGCAAGCTGGCTGCGATCTGGCCGCGCTGGAGGATGTCGACCAGGTGATGGCGGCGATCGTCGGCGCGGCAGGATTATTACCTACCCTGGCCGCCATCCATGCTGGAAAACAGGTGCTGCTGGCGAATAAAGAATCGCTGGTCACTTGCGGCCGTCTATTTATGGAGGCGGTAAGCGCCTCACAGGCCCAGCTGTTGCCAATAGACAGCGAGCACAACGCGATTTTTCAGAGTTTGCCTGCTTCCCTCCAGCAGCAGTTAGGGTACGCTTCTCTGGAGAATAATGGTATTGAAAGCATTATTCTTACGGGATCTGGTGGCCCGTTTCGAGACACGCCGTTGGCGGAACTGCGTCATATGACGCCAGACCAGGCATGCGCGCACCCGAACTGGTCGATGGGACGTAAAATTTCCGTCGATTCGGCCACCATGATGAATAAAGGCCTGGAATATATCGAAGCCCGTTGGCTATTTAATGCCACCGATGCGCAGATGGAAGTGATCCTGCATCCGCAATCTGTGATCCATTCTATGGTGCGTTACCGTGATGGCAGCGTGATCGCCCAGCTTGGTTCGCCGGACATGCGTACGCCAATCGCTCATGCTATGGCCTGGCCACAACGGGTGAACTCAGGTGCTCAACCACTCGACTTCACACGGATGTCGGCGATGACATTCGCAGAGCCTGACTATGCGCGTTATCCCTGTCTGAAGTTGGCGATTGAAGCCAGCAAAGCCGGACAGGCGGCGACAACCACGTTGAATGCGGCGAATGAGATTGCGGTAGCGGCGTTCCTGGCAGCAGAAATCCGCTTTACCGATATCGCTGCGCTGAATATTGCGGTGCTGGAGACCTTATCTTGCCAGGAACCGCGTAGCGTTGATGCGGTGATTGCCATTGACGGCGAAGCCAGGGCAGCTGCGCGAGCATTATTGCCACGCTTTGCGGCTGGCCATGACGGCGTGATTTAACACGTCGCCATTTGTGAGCGCTGGGCGGAGGTGGTATAGTCTTGCCCCACCGTTCAGGGCTAATGACGTGGTTAAGCGGACAACGCCAATGCATTCGCAGCTTTTTTGCGCCAGGCGGGTGAGATATTTCAGAAGCCGTTGAATTCTGAATCAAGGAATCATTACGCGTTATGTCGTCCGAAAATCAATTAAAAACCGATGACCCGCTGTGGGCAGGCCCTCGCCATGTGGCCATCATTATGGATGGCAATGGTCGCTGGGCTAAAAATCAGGGCAAGCTGCGCATTTCTGGTCATAAAGCGGGAGTGAAATCCGTTCGTCGTGCCGTCAGCTTTGCCGTTAGTCGCAAGCTGGATGCGCTCACGCTTTATGCCTTCAGCAGTGAAAACTGGAATCGTCCACAGCTTGAAGTGATGGCGTTGATGGAGCTGTTCGTCTGGGCACTCGACAGCGAAGTGAAAAGTTTGCAGAAGCATAATGTCCGGCTGAAGATTATTGGCGATATCAGTCGGTTCAATAGCCGATTACAAGAGCGTATTCGCCGTGCTGAAGAGCTGACTCAACAAAATAATGGGCTAACGCTCAACATTGCCGCGAATTATGGTGGACGTTGGGATATTATCCACGGCGTCAGACAAATTGCAGAGCAGGTGCAGGAAGGGCTTCTTCGCCCCGATCAGATCGAAGAAGAGACTCTGGGGACGCGCCTTTGCCTGAATGACGTGGCACCTGTAGATCTGGTAATAAGGACCGGGGGAGAGCATCGCATCAGTAACTTCCTGCTATGGCAAGTGGCCTATGCAGAGTTTTGGTTCACCGATACTCTCTGGCCTGATTTTGATGAACAAGTTTTTGAAGGTGCACTGAATGCGTTTGCACAACGAGAGCGTCGCTTTGGCGGTGCAACACCCGGTGGCGCATAAGCGCTCTGGGGGTAATTTTTGTTAAAGTCACGCCTGATTACCGCGTTGATATTAATTCCCATCGTCGTTGCCGCGCTGTTTCTGCTGCCGCCGTCAGGGTTTGCCATCACCATTCTGGCGATAAGCATGTTGGCCGCGTGGGAATGGGGGCAGCTGGCAGGTTTTGCTGCCCGTTCGCAGCGCGTCTGGCTGGCGCTGTTATGCGGCCTGCTGCTGGCATTTATGCTTTTCACCCTCCCTGCTTACCCGCATTCAGTACATCTTCCGCAGATTGGTGACACCCTTTGGCTGGCGTCATGCTGGTGGATAGTGGCGCTGCTGCTGGTATTGTTCTACCCTTCTTCTGCCTCCTTCTGGCGCAATTCGCGTCCATTGCGTTTAGTGTTTGGTTTGCTGACCATTGTGCCGTTCTTCTGGGGCATGCTGGCGCTGCGCCAGTATCACTATGAATCAGACCATTTTGCCGGTGCCTGGTGGCTGCTTTATCTGATGTTTCTGGTGTGGGGAGCGGATTCAGGGGCTTATATGTTTGGCAAACTGTTCGGTAAACATAAACTGGCGCCCAAAGTCTCACCGGGAAAAACCTGGGAGGGTTTTGCCGGGGGGCTACTGACTTCAGCGCTAATTTGCTGGCTGTTCAGCGAATTTGCGCCACTGTCTGTTCCGTTAAACACGTTGCTGATTTGTTCGATTGCCGCCGCACTGGCATCCGTTCTGGGTGATTTAACGGAAAGCATGTTCAAACGCGAAGCCGGCATTAAAGACAGTGGTAATTTGATCCCTGGCCACGGTGGTATTCTTGACCGCATTGACAGCCTGACTGCTGCGGTCCCGGTATTTGCCTGTCTGTTATTGCTGGTCTTTGGAACGTTGTAGGGAAACACAATGCTGAATGTACTCTGGAGTTTTGCTGCTTTTATCGTTGCACTGGGGATCTTAATCACCGTGCATGAGTTCGGCCATTTCTGGGTGGCCCGTCGCTGCGGCGTCAAAGTCGAACGTTTTTCGATTGGCTTTGGCAAGGCACTTTGGCGGCGTTTCGATAAGCATGGCACTGAGTACGTCATCGCCCTTATTCCGCTGGGCGGGTATGTGAAAATGCTGGACGAGCGGATCTCCAGCGTGCCGCCTGAAATCCGCCATCAGGCATTCAACAATAAAACCGTGCTGCAACGCGCAGCCATCGTTAGCGCCGGTCCGGTCGCTAATTTCATTTTTGCTATTTTCGCTTACTGGCTGGTGTTTATCATCGGAGTTCCTGGCGTGCGCCCGGTTATTGGCGAAATAATAAGCGGTTCGCCGGCGGCCGAGGCACAAATTACCCCGGGCACGGAACTTAAAGCGGTTGACGGTATCGAAACGCCTGACTGGGATGCTGTGCGCATGGCGCTGGTGGCGAGAATGGGCGAAGAAGAGACACGTCTCACCCTCGCGCCTTTTGGCAGCGAGCAGACCAGTGAAAAGAGCATCGATCTGCGTCACTGGCAGTTCGAGCCAGATAAGCAGGATCCGGTGACCTCTTTGGGTATCCAGCCCCGGGGGCCGCATATCGAATCGGTGCTGGCCCAGGTGCAGAAGAATTCCGCTGCCGGTCGGGCGGGTTTGCAAGCTGGCGACAGGATCGTTAAAGTCGGTGGTCAGCCGCTGGGCCAGTGGCAGAGTTTTGTCACTATCGTGCGTGATAATCCGGAAAAAGCGATTGCTGTTGAGGTGGAACGTGCAGGCAGTAGGGTGCAGTTAACGCTGACGCCGGATGCCAATCCTCATAACAAGGCTGAAGGGTTTGCCGGGGTGATACCACGTATTATCCCACTGCCTGATGAATACAAAACGGTGCGCCAGTACGGGCCGTTCGCTGCAATCGGTGAAGCCAGCACGAAAACCTGGCAACTGATGAAGCTTACGGTGAATATGTTAGGCAAACTGATTGTCGGTGATGTGAAGCTGAACAATCTCAGCGGGCCGATTTCAATCGCGCAGGGGGCTGGGATATCAGCGGAATACGGTTTGATTTACTACCTGATGTTTCTTGCTCTGATTAGCGTGAACCTTGGGATTATCAATCTGTTCCCACTGCCGGTGTTAGATGGTGGGCATCTGCTTTTCCTGTTGATTGAAAAAATCAAAGGAGGGCCGTTGTCCGAGCGAGTTCAGGACTTCAGTTATCGTATCGGCTCAATTGTGCTGGTGCTGTTAATGGGGCTTGCGCTATTCAATGATTTTTCACGTTTCTGATTTGCCGCAGGCAAGTGATTCGTGGGAACCAGCTAGGAAGAATGCATAACAACGATGGCGATGAAAAAGTTGCTCATAGCGTCGCTGCTGCTTAGCAGCGCTACCGTATACGGTGCAGACGGGTTCGTAGTGAAGGATATTCATTTCGATGGCCTGCAGCGAGTCGCCGTCGGTGCGGCATTGCTCAGTATGCCCGTCCGCGTGGGAGATACCGTCTCTGATGAAGATCTCAGTAACACCATTCGCGCACTGTTTGCGACCGGAAATTTTGAAGATGTTCAGGTTCTGCGCGATGGCGACACGCTGATTGTGCAGGTCAAAGAGCGCCCAACCATTGCCAGCATCACCTTCTCCGGCAATAAAGCGGTCAAAGAGGATATGCTGAAGCAAAACCTCGAAGCCTCTGGCGTGCGGGTAGGTGAAGCGCTGGATCGTACCACCATCACCACTATTGAGAAGGGGCTGGAAGACTTCTACTACAGCGTTGGCAAATACAGCGCCAGCGTAAAAGCGGTCGTTACGCCACTGCCTCGCAACCGTGTTGACCTGAAGCTGGTCTTTACTGAAGGTGTTTCTGCCAAAATCCAACAAATTAACGTGGTGGGCAACAAAGCCTTCAGCTCGGATGAACTGATCTCGCGCTTCCAGCTGCGTGATGAAGTGCCATGGTGGAACGTGGTTGGCGATCGTAAATACCAGAAACAGAAACTGGCCGGGGATCTTGAAACCTTGCGCAGCTTCTATCTGGATCGCGGCTATGCCCGTTTCAATATCGATTCGACTCAGGTCAGCCTGACGCCAGATAAAAAAGGCATTTACATTACCGTTAACATTACCGAAGGCGAGCAGTATAAGCTTTCGGGCGTGGCGGTAAGCGGCAACCTGGCCGGGCATTCAGCGGAAATTGAAGGGCTAAGCAAAGTCAAGCCCGGCGAGCTGTATAACGGAGCCAAAGTCACCCGCACGGAAGACGACATCAAGAAACTGTTGGGTCGTTATGGCTACGCCTATCCTCGCGTGCAGACTCAGACAGAGATTGATGACGCCAACAAAACCGTGAAGCTGCATATCAACGTTGATGCGGGCAACCGCTATTACGTGCGTAAAGTGCGCTTTGAAGGGAACGATACCTCGAAAGATGCCGTGTTGCGCCGTGAAATGCGCCAGATGGAAGGTGCCTGGTTAGGCAGTGACCTGGTTGAGCAGGGCAAAGAGCGTCTGAATCGTCTTGGCTACTTTGAAACGGTTGATACCGATACCCGGCGCGTGCCAGGTTCGCCAGATCAGGTCGACGTGGTGTACAAAGTCAAAGAGCGCAACACCGGTACGCTGAACTTTGGTGTGGGTTACGGCACCGAAAGTGGCGTTAGCTTCCAGGCTGGGATCACTCAGGAGAACTGGCTCGGCACCGGTAATACCGTTGGCCTTAGCGGCACCAAAAATGATTACCAGACCTACGCTGAATTCTCACTGACCGACCCCTACTTCACGGTTGACGGCGTTAGTCTCGGCGGCCGTCTGTTCTATAACGATTTTAAGGCCGACGATGCCGACCTGTCCGACTATACTAACAAGAGTTATGGTGTGGACGGCACGCTGGGCTTCCCGGTTAATGAAAACAATACTCTGCGTGTTGGTCTTGGCTATGTCCATAACAGCCTGTCTAATATGCAGCCACAGGTGGCGATGTGGCGTTATCTGCGTTCCGTAGGGAAAAATCCGTCACTTTCAGGCGACGAAGACTTCTCGGCAGATGACTTCACCTTCAACTATGGCTGGACGTATAACACCCTTGACCGTGGTTTCTTCCCTACGGCGGGTAACCGTACCAACCTGAACGGCAAGGTAACGATCCCCGGTTCGGATAACGCCTTCTATAAGGCGACGCTGGACACGCAGCAGTATCTGCCGCTCGATCAGGATCATTCATGGGTGCTGTTAGGCCGTGGTCGCGTGGGTTACGGCGGTGGTTTGAGCGGTAAAGAGCTGCCGTTCTACGAGAACTTCTATGCCGGTGGTTCCAGCACGGTACGTGGTTTCCGCTCCAATACCATCGGTCCGAAGGCGGCCTATTACAACAATGGTTCTTCCAACTGTTCCGGCAGCGATGTCACCAGGATCTGTAGTTCTGACGATGCGGTCGGCGGTAACGCCATGGCCGTTGCCAGCGCCGAGCTGATCACGCCGACGCCGTTCCTCAGCGATAAATATGCCAACTCGGTGCGTACTTCCCTGTTTGTCGATGCCGGTACCGTCTGGGATACCAACTGGGATAACACCGCAGCGACCAGCGCGGAAGGCATCCCTGATTACAGCAAACCGGGTAACATCCGTATGTCAGCGGGTCTGGCGCTGCAATGGATGTCACCTCTTGGGCCGCTGGTGTTCTCGTACGCTCAGCCGTTCAAAAAGTATGACGGAGATAAGGCCGAACAGTTCCAGTTTAACATTGGTAAAACCTGGTAATTCGGTTCTGCATGGAAGCGGAGTAAGCGAGTATCGCGCTGTTCAAGGTGGCCTGAGTTCAGGCCACCAGGCAGCGCAACCCATGTGTCCGTGACACAAACGTTGATGGTAAGGAGTTTTATAGTGAAAAAGTTGTTGTGTGCCGCAGGTCTGGGTATTGCTCTGGCGGTTTCCGCCGGCGCTCAGGCTGCTGATAAAATTGCAGTGGTGAACGTTTCCAGCATTTTCCAACAGTTACCAGCGCGTGCGACCGTCGCGAAACAGCTGGAGAACGAGTTCAAAGGCCGTGCCACCGAGCTGCAAGGTATGGAGCGCGATCTGCAAACTAAAATGCAACGCCTGCAGCGTGATGGCTCAACGATGAAAGCCAGCGAGCGCAGCCGTGTGGAAAAAGACGTGATGGCCCAGCGTGAAGCGTTCTCCACTAAAGCTCAGGCATTTGAGCAGGATAACCGTCGTCGTCAGATGGAAGAGCGTAATAAAATCCTGAGCCGTATTCAGGACGCCGTACAGAAAGTGGCTGATAGTGAAGGCTATGATGTAGTTATCGACCAGAATGCGGTGGCTTATGTTGCTAAATCCAAGGACATCACTGCCGATGTTTTAAAACAGGTTAAATAAGCCATGCCTTCAATTCGACTGGCTGATTTAGCCCAGCAGTTGGATGCAGAATTGCACGGAGATGGCGAAATCGCCATCTCCGGCATTGCTTCTATGCAATCCGCCCAGGCAGGTCAAATCACTTTTCTTTCGAACAGCCGTTACCGCGAGCAGCTCGCAGCCTGTCAGGCTTCCGCCGTGGTGCTGACGGAAGCGGATCTGGACTTTTTCCATGGCTCCGCGCTGGTGGTTAAAAACCCTTATCTGACCTATGCCCGTATGGCGCAGTTGCTGGACAGCACGCCGCAGCCCGCTAGAGATATCGCTCCGAGCGCGGCGATTGATGCTACAGCCCGGCTTGGCAACCACGTATCGATTGGCGCTAACGCGGTGATTGAATCCGACGTGGTGCTTGGCGACAACGTGGTGATCGGCCCCGGCTGTTTCGTCGGCAAAAAGACCCATATCGGTGCTGGCAGCCGCCTCTGGGCCAATGTTTCTGTCTATCATGAAGTGCAGATTGGCCGCGACTGTCTGATCCAATCCGGTACGGTGATCGGTGCAGATGGCTTCGGTTATGCCAACGATCGCGGGAACTGGGTGAAAATCCCGCAGCTTGGGACGGTAATTATTGGCGATCGCGTTGAAATTGGTGCCTGTACCACTATCGATCGTGGCGCTCTTGATAACACTCAAATAGGTAATGGTGTTATCATAGATAACCAGTGCCAGATTGCGCACAACGTGGTAATTGGCGACAATACCGCAGTGGCAGGTGGCGTTATCATGGCTGGAAGCCTCAAAATTGGCCGCTATTGCATGATTGGCGGGGCCAGCGTGATTAACGGTCATATGGAAATTTGTGACAAAGTGACCGTCACGGGGATGGGAATGGTGATGCGACCTATCACCGAGCCTGGGTTATACTCCTCCGGCATCCCGCTTCAGCCTAACAAAACCTGGCGCAAAACTGCGGCACTGGTAATGAATATCGATGAAATAAGCAAACGCTTAAAAAACATCGAGCGCAAAGTCGGTAAAGACTAAGCGAATACGCACTAACGCTGTCCGGCTTTCATAAATAAAACATGCGAAGCAGGGAAAGCCTGGCGCACAGAAATGATTCGCGGCCTGCGGACGATCGACAGATTGTTGCAGGCCGTGTTGTTGATGCCATCAGATTTTTTTTAGGACAGGAAGAGTATTTTGACTACTGAAACTCATACTCTGAAGATTGAAGAGATTATCGAACTTTTACCGCATCGCTACCCGTTTTTACTGGTCGATCGGGTTCTTGAGTTCGAAGAAAGCAAATATCTGCGTGCGGTTAAAAACGTCTCGGTTAACGAACCGTTTTTCCAGGGGCATTTCCCGGGTAAACCGATTTTCCCGGGCGTGCTGATTTTGGAAGCTATGGCGCAGGCAACCGGGATTCTGGCTTTTAAAAGCGTAGGCAAACTGGAGCCGGGCGAACTGTATTACTTCGCCGGTATCGACGAAGCGCGCTTCAAGCGCCCGGTGGTACCTGGCGATCAAATGATCATGGAAGTCACCTTCGAGAAAACCCGCCGTGGATTGACGCGCTTTAAAGGCGTGGCCACCGTTGACGGTAATATTGTCTGCGAAGCAACGATGATGTGTGCCCGCAGCCGGGAGGCTTAATTCGTGATTGATAGTACCGCCGTTATTCACCCCAGTTCGATCGTTGAACAAGGCGCTGTTATTGGCGCTGGCGTCCAGATTGGCCCGTTTTGCGTGATTGGCGCGAATGTGTCGATCGGCGAAGGTACGATCCTGAAGTCGCACGTTGTTGTCAATGGCCATACCCGTATCGGCAAAGACAATACGATCTACCAGTTTGCTTCGATCGGTGAGGCGAATCAGGACCTGAAGTACGCGGGCGAACCCACGCGGGTTGAAATTGGCGATCGTAACCGTATTCGTGAAAGCGTCACCATTCATCGTGGCACCGCGCAATCAGACGGGGTAACCCGGGTTGGCGATGACAACCTGCTGATGATTAATGCACACGTTGCCCATGACTGTATTGTGGGTAACCACTGCATTCTGGCCAACAACGCCACGCTGGCCGGGCACGTTATCATCGATGATTATGCGATCATTGGCGGTATGACGGCGGTGCATCAGTTCTGCATTATCGGTGCTCATGTCATGGTTGGCGGCTGTTCAGGCGTGGCCCAGGACGTGCCCCCTTACGTGATTGCCCAGGGCAACCATGCCACGCCTTTTGGCATCAACCTTGTAGGCTTGCAACGCCGCGGTTTCAGCAAGGAGGCGCTGCACGCTATTCGTGCCGCGTACAAACTGCTTTACCGCAGTGGTAAGACGCTGGATGACGTTAAACCGGAGATCGCTGACATCGCGCAAGCGCACCCGGAAGTCCAGCCGTTTTACGATTTCTTTGCACGCTCTACAAGGGGCCTGATTCGTTAACCCATGCCAAAGCATCCCTTAACGATTGCCCTTGTCGCCGGAGAAACTTCCGGCGATATTCTTGGTGCCGGTCTTATCCGTGCGCTGAAAGAAAAACATCCTGATGCCCGCTTTGTTGGGGTTGCCGGGCCGCTGATGCAGTCCGAAGGGTGTGAAGCCTGGTATGAGATGGAAGAGTTGGCGGTAATGGGCATTGTTGAAGTGCTGGGCCGACTGCGCCGCCTGCTGCATATCCGCCGCGATCTCACCCGCCGCTTTACCGCGCTGCAGCCCGACGTCTTTGTTGGCATTGATGCCCCTGACTTCAATATCACCCTGGAAGGGCGGCTGAAGCAGCAGGGGATCCGCACTATTCATTATGTCAGCCCCTCTGTGTGGGCCTGGCGTCAAAAACGCGTGTTTAAAATTGGTCGGGCCACCGACCTGGTGCTGGCATTTTTACCGTTTGAAAAAGCGTTTTACGACCGTTTCAACGTGCCATGCCGCTTTATCGGCCACACCATGGCCGATGCGATGCCGATTGAACCCGATAAGCAGGCCGCGCGCCGCGCGCTGGGCATTGCGCCACAGGCCCTCTGCCTGGCGCTGTTGCCGGGCAGCCGCAGTGCCGAAGTCGAGATGCTAAGCGCCGATTTCCTGAAAACGGCGATGCTGCTGCGCGACAAATACCCGCAGCTGGAAATCGTCGTTCCGCTGGTTAATCCACGCCGGCGCACTCAGTTTGAAGCGATTAAGGCCGAAGTGGCACCGGATTTGCCGATGCACCTGCTGGACGGCAAAGGCCGGCAGGCGATGCTGGCAAGCGATGCCGCCCTGCTGGCCTCCGGCACCGCTGCGCTGGAGTGTATGCTGGCAAAATGCCCGATGGTGGTAGGTTATCGCATGAAACCCTTCACCTTCTGGCTGGCGAAACGGCTGGTGAAAACGGATTATGTCTCACTGCCCAACCTGCTGGCGGGCCGTGAACTGGTGCCCGAGCTGTTGCAGGATGTGTGTCAGCCGCCGCGGCTGGCAGCGGCGCTGGAGCCGCTGCTGGCTGAAGGCGAAACCCGTGATGCGCTGCTGGCCACCTTCGCCGGACTGCATCATCAGATCCGCTGGAATGCCGATCAACAGGCGGCGGAAGCGGTACTGGAGCTGTGTCGATGAGCTTATTTACCTATCCTGAAGCCCGGCTGATTGCCGGTGTTGATGAAGTAGGCCGTGGCCCGCTGGTCGGCGCGGTGGTTACCGCGGCGGTCATTCTTGATCCTTCCCGACCAATTGTCGGGCTGGGGGATTCGAAAAAGCTGTCGGAAAAACGCCGGCTGGCCCTGTATGATGAGATTAAAGATAAAGCACTGAGCTGGAGCCTGGGCCGCGCAGAGCCGGAAGAAATCGATCGGCTTAACATCCTGCACGCCACCATGCTGGCGATGCAGCGCGCGGTGGCCGGACTGCATCTGACGCCCGATTTTGTGCTGATCGACGGCAACCGTTGTCCTGCACTGGCCATGCCGAGCCGAGCCGTGGTGAAAGGCGATAGCCTGGTGCAAGAGATTGGCGCTGCCTCGATCATGGCGAAAGTCACGCGAGACCGTGAGATGTGTGAACTGGATCAGCAGTACCCGCAATATGGCTTTGCCCGGCATAAAGGCTATCCAACGGCTTTGCATATGGAAAAGCTGGCCCAGTTTGGCGTAACGCCTCAGCATCGCCGCAGTTTTGCGCCGGTGCGCAATGCATTGCTGGATAGTGACTGGCCGCTGCGGCTACCCGCACGCAGTAATTCTCCTCATTAGCATGAAACAGGAACACTGATGGCCGAACCTCGTTTTATTCATTTACGCGTCCACAGCGACTACTCGATGATCGATGGACTGGCGAAAACGAGTCCGTTAGTGAAATACGCGGCAAGCATAGGTATGCCGGCCATCGGCATCACGGATTTTACCAACCTGTGCGGGCTGGTGAAGTTTTACGGCACGGCCCACGGTCAGGGCATGAAGCCGATTATCGGCGCCGATTTCAACGTCAGCAGTGAAGCAATGGGCGATGAGCTGACGCAAATCACCGTATTAGCCGCCGATAATGAGGGTTATCAAAACCTGACGCTGCTGATTTCACGCGCCTACCAGCGGGGCTACGGGCCAGCGGGACCGACCATCGATCGTGACTGGCTGGCTGAACACCAGCAGGGCCTGATCCTGCTCTCCGGCGGTCGTCGTGGCGATGTCGGTAAAATGCTGTTGCGCGGTAACCACACGCAGGTCCGCGAGTGCCTGAGTTTCTATCAGCAACATTTTCCCGATCGCTACTATCTTGAGCTGATCCGCACCGGGCGGCCTGATGAAGAAGCGTACCTGCACGCGGCAGTAGAGCTGGCGGTAGCGCAGGGGGTTCCCGTCGTCGCCACCAACGAAGTCTGTTTTCTTGCCGAGTCGGACTTTGATGCCCATGAGATCCGCGTAGCGATCCATGACGGTTTCACCCTGGACGACCCCAAGCGCCCGCGTCATTACAGTCCGCAGCAGTATCTGCGCAGCGAGGAGGAGATGTGCGAGCTGTTCTCAGACATTCCTGAAGCGCTGGAAAACAGTGTGGAAATCGCCCGTCGCTGTAACGTCACCATCCGTCTTGGCGAATATTTCCTGCCACAGTTCCCGACCGGAGAGATGACCACGGAAGATTTCCTTGTGGTCGAATCGAAAAAGGGCCTCGAAGAGCGTCTGGAATTCCTGTTCCCGGATGAAAAGGTGCGTGCCGAACGCCGTGCTGATTATGACCAACGTCTGGATATCGAGCTGAACGTTATCAATCAGATGGGCTTCCCCGGCTACTTCCTGATCGTGATGGAGTTCATCCAGTGGTCCAAGGATAACGATGTTCCGGTCGGGCCGGGTCGTGGTTCGGGGGCGGGTTCGCTGGTGGCCTATGCGCTGAAGATCACCGACCTCGATCCGCTGGCGTTTGACCTGCTGTTTGAACGTTTCCTTAACCCGGAACGTGTTTCGATGCCCGATTTTGACGTCGACTTCTGCATGGAAAAGCGCGACTTGGTGATTGAACACGTTGCGGAGATGTACGGCCGTCAGGCGGTATCACAGATCATCACCTTCGGCACCATGGCGGCGAAGGCGGTTATCCGTGACGTCGGGCGCGTGCTGGGCCATCCTTATGGCTTTGTTGACCGCATCTCCAAGCTGGTGCCGCCCGATCCAGGCATGACGCTGGAAAAAGCCTTTGCTGCCGAACCGCAGCTGCCGGAAATTTATGAGGCCGATGAAGAGGTTAAGGCGCTGATTGATATGGCGCGCAAGCTGGAAGGCGTGACGCGTAATGCCGGTAAACATGCCGGGGGCGTGGTGATCGCGCCGACGCAAATTACCGATTTTGCCCCCCTGTACTGTGATGAAAACGGCGACCACCCGGTCACTCAGTTTGATAAAAATGATGTGGAATATGCCGGGCTGGTGAAGTTTGACTTCCTCGGTCTGCGCACGCTAACCATTATCGACTGGGCGCTGGCAATGATTAACGCCAAACGGGCTAAGAGCGGAGAAGCGCCGATTGATATCGCTGCGATTCCGCTTGAAGATAAAAAAAGTTTCGATATGCTGCAACGCTCGGAGACCACGGCGGTATTCCAGCTTGAATCGCGCGGCATGAAGGATTTGATTAAGCGCCTGAAGCCCGACTGCTTCGAGGATATGATCGCGCTGGTGGCCCTGTTCCGTCCGGGGCCGTTACAGTCCGGCATGGTGGATAACTTTATCGACCGTAAGCACGGGCGCGAAGAGATTTCCTACCCGGATATTCAGTGGCAGCATGAGTCGCTTAAGCCGGTGCTGGAGCCGACCTACGGCATCATCCTGTATCAGGAACAGGTGATGCAGATAGCCCAGGTACTGGCCGGTTACAGCCTGGGCGGGGCGGATATGCTGCGCCGTGCGATGGGTAAAAAAAACCCGGTCGAAATGGCCAGGCAGCGAGGCGGCTTCGAAGACGGGGCGAAAGCGCGCGGCATAGACGGCGAACTGGCGATCAAAATTTTCGATCTGGTGGAGAAATTCGCCGGGTACGGCTTTAACAAATCGCACTCCGCCGCCTATGCGCTGGTTTCCTATCAAACGCTGTGGCTGAAAGCGCACTACCCCGCGGAGTTTATGGCGGCGGTGATGACGGCCGATATGGACAACACCGAAAAGGTGGTTGGCCTGGTGGATGAGTGCTTACGCATGGGGCTGAAAGTTCTGCCGCCGGACATTAATTCTGGCCTGTATCAGTTCCATGTGAATGACGAGGGCGAAATTGTCTACGGTATTGGCGCGATAAAAGGCGTTGGCGAAGGGCCGATCGAAGCGATTATCGAGGCGCGTAACGAAGGCGGTTATTTCCGCGAGTTATTCGACCTCTGCGCACGTACCGATACCAAAAAGATGAACCGCCGGATGCTGGAAAAATTGATTATGTCCGGCGCGTTTGACCGTTTAGGTCCGCACCGTGCTGCATTGATGAGCGCGCTGCCGGATGCGTTAAAAGCCGCCGACCAGCACGCTAAGGCCGAGGCGATTGGCCAGGTCGATATGTTTGGCGTGCTGGCAGAAGCCCCGGAGCAGGTGGAGCAGTCCTATTCCGACGTCAAGCCGTGGCCGGAACAGATTCAGCTGGACGGCGAAAGGGAAACTCTGGGGCTTTATCTGACCGGCCACCCGATCAACCAGTATCTGAAAGAAATTGAGCGCTATGTCGGTGGACAGCGCCTGAAAGACATGCACCCGACCGAGCGTGGTAAAATGACCACTGCGGCCGGTCTGGTGGTGGCGGCCCGCGTGATGGTAACAAAACGCGGTAACCGTATTGGCATCTGCACGCTGGATGACCGTTCTGGTCGCCTGGAAGTGATGTTATTTACAGATGCGCTAGACAAGTTCCAGCATATGCTGGAGAAAGACCGTATTCTGATCGTCAGTGGGCAGGTCAGCTTCGATGACTTCAATGGCGGGCTTAAAATGATGGCCCGCGATATGATGGACATCGATGAAGCACGCGAAAAATATGCGCGTGGGCTTGCTATCTCGCTGACGGACAGGCAAATTGATGACCAGCTTTTAAACCGTCTCCGTCAATCCCTTGAACCTTATCGTTCGGGGACAATTCCGGTACATCTCTACTATCAGAGAGAGGATGCGCGGGCAAAGTTGCGCTTTGGTGCAACCTGGCGCGTGTCGCCGAGCGATCGTTTATTGAACGATCTGCGGTCGTTGATAGGATCGGAGCAGGTGGAACTGGAGTTTGACTAAAACAGGATTATTATGAGTCTTAATTACCTGGATTTCGAACAGCCAATCGCAGAGCTTGAAGCGAAAATTGATTCGCTCAAATCGGTTGGCCGTCAGGATGAAAAACTGGATATTAATCTGGATGAAGAAGTTCAGCGTCTGCGCGATAAAAGCGTGGAGCTGACGCGCAAAATCTTCTCCGATTTAGGTGCCTGGCAGATTGCACAGTTGGCGCGTCATCCGCTGCGCCCGTATACGCTGGACTATGTGCGCAACGTGTTCACGGATTTCGACGAGCTGGCGGGCGACCGTGCCTATGCCGATGATAAAGCTATCGTTGGCGGCATCGCGCGTCTGGAAGACCGTCCGGTGATGATCATCGGGCACCAGAAAGGGCGCGAAACCAAAGAGAAAATCCGGCGTAACTTCGGTATGCCCGCGCCGGAAGGCTACCGCAAAGCGCTGCGCCTGATGGAGATGGCCGAACGCTTTAATATGCCGATCATCACCTTTATTGACACGCCGGGTGCCTATCCGGGCGTGGGGGCAGAGGAACGCGGCCAGTCGGAAGCGATCGCCCGCAATCTGCGCGAGATGTCCGGCCTGAAAGTTCCGGTTATCTGTACCGTCATTGGTGAGGGCGGTTCCGGTGGCGCGCTGGCGATTGGCGTGGGTGACAAGGTCAATATGTTGCAGTACAGCACCTACTCAGTGATTTCACCGGAAGGCTGCGCCTCTATTCTGTGGAAAAGTGCGGATAAAGCGCCGCTGGCCGCCGAGGCGATGGGCATTATCGCACCGCGTCTGAAAGAGCTGAAGCTGATTGATAGCGTGATCCCGGAGCCGCTGGGTGGGGCGCATCGCGATCCGCTGGCGATTGGCGCGTCGATGAAAGCACAGCTGCTGGCCGATCTGGCCGATCTGGATACGCTGACCAAAGAAGAGCTGTTGGACCGTCGCTATCAGCGCCTGATGAGCTACGGATACGCCTGACAGCTGATTCTGCATTATTAAGGGCCGGACAGTGAACTGAACCGCAAATGTTGGACTGCAATCTGACATTTTCCGGTACAGTTTCCTGTCTGGCCCTTTTTGTTTCTGTGTCCCTGCCGCCGGGCCAGGCTTAATTTGCTGCCAGACGCCGCGTGTGGATCAGGCAAAACGATTTGGAGAATGTCATGAATATTATTGCCATCATGGGCCCGCATCGCGTCTTCTACAAAGATGAGCCTGTCCGTGAGCTGGATGTCGCATTAACACGACAGGGGTTCCACACCGTCTATCCGCAGGGTGCCGGAGATTTGCTGAAGCTTGTAGAGCATAATCCGCGAATTTGTGGCGTGGTATTTGACTGGGATGAGTACAGTCTCGATCTCTGTCGTGAGATCAACCAGCTGAATGAATATCTGCCGCTTTACGCGTTTATCAACACCGATTCGACGATGGATGTTGGCGTTAACGAGATGCGCATGGCGATCTGGTTTTTTGAGTATGCGCTTAATGCAGGTGAAGAGATTGCCCAGCGTATCCGCCAATATACCGATGAATACATCGATACCATCACGCCGCCGCTGACCAAAGCGCTGTTCAACTACGTCAAAGAGGGAAAAACAACGTTTTGTACTCCGGGGCATATGGCGGGTACGGCATTTCAGAAAAGCCCGGTGGGCAGCCTGTTCTATGACTTCTTTGGTGCCAATACGCTGAAAGCGGATATTTCGATTTCGGTCAGTGAATTAGGTTCGTTGCTCGACCACACCGGCCCCCATCTTGAGGCGGAAGAGTATATCGCGCGCACCTTTGGCGCGGAGCAAAGCTACATGGTCACCAATGGCACCTCCACCGCCAACAAGATTGTCGGCATGTACGCGGCGGCGGCAGGCAGTACCGTGTTGATAGACCGCAACTGCCATAAATCCCTGACCCATCTGCTGATGATGAGCGACATTATTCCCGTCTGGCTGAAGCCAACGCGCAATGCGCTGGGGATCCTTGGCGGCATTCCGAAGCGAGAATTTAGCAAAGAGAGCATTGCGCTCAAGGTGGCACAAACACCGCGCGCCAGCTGGCCGGTACATGCGGCGATCACTAATTCGACCTATGACGGGCTGTTGTATAACACGCAATACATCAAAGAAACGCTGGAGGTGCCGTCGATCCACTTCGACTCGGCGTGGGTGCCTTACACGAATTTCCACCCGATCTATCAGGGATTGAGCGGCATGAGCGGGGAACGCACGCCGGGTAAGGTGATTTACGAGACGCAGTCGACTCACAAATTGCTGGCCGCGTTCTCTCAGGCTTCGCTGATCCACATCAAAGGTGACTACGATGAACAAACCTTCAATGAAGCCTATATGATGCATACCACCACTTCGCCTAACTACGCCATCGTCGCCTCTATCGAAACGGCGGCGGCGATGCTGCGCGGTAACTCTGGCAAACGACTGATTAACCGTTCGGTAGAGCGCGCGCTGCATTTCCGCCGTGAAGTACAGCGGCTGCGTGAAGAGTCAGACGGCTGGTTCTTCGATATCTGGCAGCCGGACGGGGTTGATGAGCCGGAATGTTGGGCGATCCAGCCCGGTGATGAGCAGTGGCATGGTTTCCGTGATGCCGATGCCGATCATATGTATCTGGATCCGATCAAAGTGACCATCCTGACGCCCGGCATGAGCGAGATGGGTGAGATGGCGGAAGAGGGCATTCCGGCAGCGTTGGTAGCCAAATTCCTTGACGAACGTGGCGTGGTGGTGGAAAAGACCGGGCCGTATAATCTGCTGTTTTTGTTCAGTATTGGCATCGATAAAACCAAAGCAATGAGCGTACTGCGCGGACTGACCGAGTTTAAACGCGCTTACGATCTCAATCTGCGGGTAAAAAACATGCTGCCGGATCTGTACGCACAGGATCCTGACTTATATCGTAATATGCGCATTCAGACTCTGGCTCACGGCATCCACAACCTGATCCGCCAACACGATCTGCCACGCCTGATGCTACAAGCTTTCGCCACGCTGCCGGAAATGAAGTTGACGCCGCATCAGATGTTTCAGCAGCAGGTAAAGGGCAACGTGGAAACCGTCGATATCAGCCAGCTGGTCGGGCGCGTGTCGGCCAACATGATCTTGCCTTATCCCCCCGGCGTGCCGCTGGTGATGCCGGGGGAAATGATCACTGAAGAAAGTCGCCCGGTGCTCGATTTCTTACTGATGCTGTGTACCATCGGCAGACATTATCCCGGCTTTGAAACCGATATTCACGGTGCGAAACTGACCGAAGAGGGGCAGTATCTGGTGCGGGTGCTGACTCACGATGGCGAAGTGCGGGCTGCCGGAAATGCGGGGGTTTAACCTCGTCGGGTATCAATCAGGAGCTAACATGTCAGCTTTGGCGTTAAAAAAAGTACATCATATTGCGATTATTGCCCGTGACTATCAGGTCAGTAAGGCGTTTTACTGCGATATCCTCGGCTTCAGCCTGGTGGGCGAAACGTATCGGGCGGAGCGCGACTCATGGAAAGGAGATCTGGCGCTGAACGGTGATTACACCCTCGAACTGTTTTCGTTTCCCGCGCCGCCGGCACGCGTGGATCAGCCGGAAGCGTGCGGTTTGCGCCATCTGGCGTTCAGCGTCGATGATATCGATGCTGCCATGCGTCATCTGGAAAAGCACGGCATTGGTTGTGAAGCGCTACGCGGCGATCCGTTGACCGGCAAGCTTTTTACCTTCTTTAACGATCCGGATGGTTTGCCGTTAGAGCTGTATCAGGCATAAAATAATGCCCGGTTAAACCCGGCCCGTCTGCCGGGTTCTTTATGTCAGGAGCGCCATGTCTGCCATTTCCCATCTTGAACATGCTCTTGCAACGGAGCGCGCCGTGCTGCTGGCCTACAGCGGTGGCCTCGACTCCAGCGTACTGTTGCATCAACTGGTGCAGCTGCGAGAGCAGCGCCCGCAGCTGCAACTGCGCGCCGTGCATATCCATCATGGGCTTAGCCCGCTGGCTGACGGCTGGGTGGCGCACTGCCAGCAGCAGTGCGATCGGTGGCGGGTGCCGCTGGTGGTCGTCCGGGTTCAGGTCGATGCACGGGAAGGTGGGATTGAGGCGGCAGCGCGTCAGGCGCGTTACCAGGCGCTGCGTCAGCAGCTTGCCGCTGGAGAAACCTTGCTGACCGCGCAGCATCTGGACGATCAGAGCGAAACGCTGCTGCTGGCGTTAAAACGCGGCAGCGGCCCCGCTGGCCTGGCAGCGATGCCGCAGCAACAGCTTCTGGGGGATCATCGCCATCTGCGCCCGTTACTGGCGCAGAGTCGTCAGCAGCTGGAGAGCTGGGCGCAACGCTACCAGATCGGCTGGATTGAGGATGACAGCAATCTGGACCCGCGCTATGACCGCAACTTTCTGCGTTTGCAGGTCATGCCGTTGCTTAACCAGCGCTGGCCCCATTTTGCCAGTGCGGTGGCGCGCAGCGCGCAGCTGTGCGGAGAGCAGGAACGCCTGCTGGATGAGCTGCTGGCCGAATCACTTGATGCGTTAGTGGATGAGTCTGGCGCGTTATGCTTCACACCACTGCTGACGATGAGTGATGCCCGGCGTTCTGCGCTGCTACGGCGCTGGATAGCCCGCCAGCACGGCAGCATGCCATCACGCGCTGCGCTGCAACGCATATGGCTGGAGGTTGCCTGCAGCCGTGCGGACGCAGAGCCATGCCTCAGAATGGGCAGCCGTGAAGTCCGGCGGTTCCGCGATCGTCTCTACTGGCTACCGCAGCGGCTGCCACTGGGGGCGAGCCAGCTGGCATGGCCCGCGCCGTGGCAGCCGCTGACGCTGCCAGACGGGCTGGGGCAGCTACGTCAGAGTTCACAGGGGATCGCGCTGCGTTATCCGCAGCCGACAGACAGCGTCAACGTGCGTTTCCGGGCTACGGGGGCTTTTCATATCATTGGTCGGGCCGGTAGCCGATCGATGAAAAAGCTGTGGCAGGAGCACGGCATTCCGCCGTGGCAACGTGAACGCATCCCGTTAATTTTTTATGGCGATCGATTGATTGCCGCGCTGGGGGTATTTGTTACCCGCGACGGCAGCGTGCAACAGGGCGCTAAGGAGTGGCATATTGACTGGTGTCGTTAAACTCACCCGTGGAGCAAAACGATGACATACCGTGTGATGGCAATGCTGCTGCGCAGTAGCAGCCGTCCGCCCCTTGCAGGCGGCAACGGCCGCGCCGGACAGGATAAATCAGAACGCTATGCTGCATGCCATCGCGCAGAGGGTAAAGTTGCCGCGCCTGTTTACCACGATGTTGCCGGGCAGCATGCCCCTTATCAGGTTCAGGCATGACGGGCTCACAAGAGCGGCGCGCGCAGCGGTGGACAGGCCGAGGTGATGAGGGCCTTGGTTGCCGGGTTGAGTAACGAAATATTGGCGATTAGCGGCTTACCAGGCGGGGTCAGAACCTGAGCAAAGGGGGAGAATTGAACCTTGCGAGGCGCGCGGGAAAAACTGGGCAGCGGGCGGATCGACGATCCACCCGCTGGCTGCGAGGCTAATCAGGATCGCTGACTATCACCGTTCCGAGTTCGGGGTGGCTAAAGCTGAATATATGGTCAAGGCGCAGATGCTGGCATGCGCCCGAAACCTGAATACTGAGGTATTCCACGTTTTTACGTGACACGATGTCTTCTGCCCGCGCCTGCAACTGCTCGCCATTTTTCAATGCCAACGTCAGCACCCATTTGTTCTGGCAGGCGAGCTCCAGATTGTCATAATCATCACAGTTGATCGGTGTGTACACTTCATTCGTCAACATAGTTGCTCACCTTTAAAATTGTGGCAGCAAACGCCGCCTGTTCCCTGACAGAAGAGTGTAGCTTTAATTGCTACCTCTTCGAGTGCTTTCATGCGTCAGACAAGTTCCCCGGCTCGCCACTGCCTTGCCCGGCTGCCGTCCGGCGAATCATTTTTCATACTTTTGCATTTGCACCTCCTCGAGAGATCGCTCTGGCGATAATCCGACTATAGCACAGCCCTTTTGGGCAATTCAGCCCGTTATCGGGTGATTTACGGCGTCTTAAGGGTACAATGGCGGGCAACTCAGAAAAGGATCCTTATGGCACTGAAAGCAACGATTTATAAAGCCACGGTTAATGTCGCGGATATGGACCGTAACGTATTTATTGACAATACCCTGACTCTGGCGCGTCACCCTTCTGAAACCGCAGAACGAATGATGCTGCGCCTGCTGGCCTGGATGGTGCATGCCAATGAACGCCTGGCCTTCACGCGTGGGCTAAGCGCTGAAGATGAGCCTGAAGTCTGGCAGCTCAACGACCACAACGGTATCGATGTCTGGATAGAACTCGGTCTGCCGGATGAGCGCAGGATTAAAAAAGCCTGTAGCCGTTCACAGCACGTCTGGCTGTATGCATATAACGGGCGGGCAGCTCAACCGTGGTGGCAGCAGCAGCAGAATAAACTGGCGCAGTACGATAATCTGACGGTGCGTTATTTGCACGATCGGCAGCTTAACGCTTTGGCCCAGCTGGCTTCACGATCGATGACCCTGCAGGCGACCATCCAGGACGCTACCGTCTGGCTTTCCGATGACAATCATCACCTGGAAATTCAATTCGAGCAGTGGCAGGAAGGCGGGAAAAACAGGTGATAGTATTGCCATGCGGGATCGTTATTCCTGCTGCCGAAATTGAGCTCTCTGCTATCCGCGCGCAGGGAGCCGGTGGTCAACATGTCAATAAAAGCTCGACCGCTATTCATCTGCGCTTTGATATTCGTGCCTCCAGCCTGCCGGATTTTTACCAGCAGCGGATGCTGGCGGTCAGCCACCATTTAATTACCCCGGAAGGGATGGTGATTATTAAAGCGCAGGAGTACCGTAGCCAGGAGATGAATCGTGATGCCGCGTTGAAACGTCTGGAGAATCTGATTATCGAACTTACCGCAGTGGAGAAAAGCCGTCGGGCAACGCGTCCGACGCTGGCGTCGAAAAAACGCCGTCTGGAAGGCAAGGCGCGTAAGGCGTCGACCAAATCACTGCGCGGCAAAGTGCGTGGCGATTGAATCAGTGACCGCTGTTCATCCGATAACGATAAAGTCCCGGCGGTGAGGCCGGGACTTTATCGTGAGTGGTCGCTATCAGGGGGCCGTGAGTTTTAAGTGATTAAGCACGACAGGCTGACTCACTCTTTCCCACCCCCTGAGGCTGATGAGGTCAGGAGAATAAGTGCATATGCATATAGAAGTGCAAAATATAATAAGTGGCATAGGAAATGCCCATATACAGCCCCAGCGTAAACAAGAAGCCGAAAGTATTACAGGTTGCGGTGGCGCAAAGTGGCTTTTTACGCGGAATAAACAAGATAGCGACCAGCGGGATAATAAACAGGAAATGTCCGATGAAGTCGATCATGCCAAAAGGAATAACGGCCACCGTCACAAAGAAGCCCATGACGCCTATCCCGGCATAACCTGCCGCCCTGCCGCTATAAATATGCCATGCGCAGCAGAACTCAACAAACCCACTGGCGCGGATGAAGAACGACCAGTCCAGTCCCATGGTCAGATAGTTGTGTTCGGTCAACAGCTGATGAAACAGCTCAGGGTGCATGAACTTCTCTATCGCGCCCCACAGGAAAGAATAAGCAAGAGTAAAGCGAACCAGCTCCAGGGACAGTCCGCGGAAAACCTCCGGCTTTAAGGTCTGCATAATCAGATAGACGCCGGTCCCGATAAACACCAGATAATCCAGCATATGGAATAATCCATACAGCTGGATGGCATAGCCATACAGGAACAGGATGGCTACCCCGGCAATCAGGCTGGTGCGCTGGTGAAACGCGGTTATGGCAATCAGAAAATGAACATAAACCAAACCGGGGTTCTCAATCACCAGCTCCGGGGTCAGGATAATGCTGGGGAAAAATACCGCCAGAGTGAGGAAGAATGCCGAAGTACCATAACGCATAACCTTGGGTACCAGGTCCTCCAGACTGGTCAGGCGCGGCTGCCAGCGGCTAACATCGACCGGTGAGGGGATTTTTCTGTCCAGTACCGAAGTGATGAAAATAACCAGCGTGGATAAGAACAACAGCCCGAGAAATTCCGTGGACTGCATCATTTCCGTCAGAGGCACAGGCTCTTTTGTCGTATCGTAATCTACAAACCATTTTACATGTGCTAAAGCGTCGACTGGCATAAAAAGTGCCAAAAGACTAATTCCAGTGAAGCGTTTCATTGTTCTCTCAATTTGACTAATTTGGGGAGTAGCAGCCAGGAATTAAAAGGTTAATTTGATCCATGTCGCTAATTTGGGTGTTTCTGATTGCGGGCCAGTATATTGAACGGAAGGGAGTATGTTTGCGGATTTTAATGAGTTCAAAGAACAATAAGGAATTTTAATACCTTATATTTTGGTATTATGGATTAATAGCGAGATAATCGTCTGATGTGTCGATCCTCTTACGTGATGAAGTCTGAGGTAGCAGATGCAGGATTAACAGAAAGGGGCGCGGCAGTCGTCAGGCTTCGCCTGTCAGAGACAAATAAACACCCCGGTCGTTGGCTGACCAACGGCCGGGGTGATTTCAGTAACAGATTCCCATTGCCAGCTGCAGAAATTATTGAGCCAGTTCTTCTACCAGAAAATCGATGATTTCGTTAGTTTTGATCATGCGTTTCTCTCCGGCGCGGCGTGATTTGTACTCAACCTCTTCGCTGTCAAGATGACGTTCGCCAACCACGATAGTATGGGGAACGCCAATCAGCTCCATATCAGCGAACATCACGCCCGGACGCTCCTTGCGGTCATCCAGAATAACGTCAATACCTTTAGCACGAAGCTGGTGGTACAGCGCCTCCGCCAGTTCTTTAACGCGGAACGATTTCTGCATGTTCATCGGCAAAATAGCCACCTGGAAAGGTGCCAGCGCCGGGGACCAGATAATGCCGCGTTCGTCGTGATTCTGCTCTATCGCAGCGGCAACGATACGGGTGATACCGATACCGTAGCAGCCCATGGTCAAAATCTGGTTACGCCCATCTTCACCCTGCACCGATGCTTTCATCGCTTCAGAGTATTTGGTGCCAAGCTGGAAAATATGGCCGACTTCAATACCGCGTTTGATCTGAAGCGTGCCTTTACCATCCGGGCTGGCATCGCCCTCAACCACGTTACGAATATCCGCAATGCGTGGCAGTGGCAGATCGCGCTCCCAGTTAATACCGCTAAAATGCTGGCCATCAATGTTGGCTCCGGCGCTGAAGTCACTCATTGCCGCCACGGTACGGTCAGCCACAATTGGCATGTTCAGGCCAACGGGTCCGAGTGAACCCGGGCCAGCATTAACCTGTGCGCGGATCTCTTCTTCGCTGGCGAAGGTCAGCGGAGCGGCAACGATATCGATCTTCTCAGCTTTGATTTCGTTCAGTTCGTGGTCGCCACGCACCAGCAGCGCAACCAGCGTATGGCCACTCTCTTTGGTCGCCTTAACCATCAGGGTTTTTACGGTTTTTTCAACAGGCAGATTGAACTGCTCAACCAGATCGGCGATGGTTTTAGCCTCTGGCGTCGCGAACTGTACCCGTTGCTGCGTGGCAGCAGCACGGCCACCGGCCGGCGGCAGAGCCTCGGCCATCTCGATATTGGCCGCATAGTCCGACTCGCTCGAGAACACGATATCATCTTCACCACTTTGAGCCAGTACCTGGAATTCGTGAGACGCGTTGCCACCGATTGAGCCGGTATCCGCCTGCACGGCACGGAAGTCCAGCCCCATGCGGCTGAAGCTTTGGCTGTAGGCACGGTGCATGGCGTCGTAGGTTTCCTGCAGGGATCCCTGACTGGTGTGGAATGAGTAAGCGTCTTTCATGATGAACTCACGCGAGCGCATCACTCCGAAACGTGGGCGTACCTCATCGCGGAATTTTGTCTGGATCTGGAACAGATTCAACGGCAGCTGCTTATATGAACTCAGCTCATTACGGATCAAATCAGTAATCACTTCTTCATGCGTTGGGCCAAGCACAAACGGACGGTCGCTACGGTCAACCAGGCGCAGCAGTTCCGGGCCATACTGCTCCCAACGTCCACTCTCCTGCCACAGATCTGCTGGCTGCACCACCGGCATGGAAATTTCAATGGCGCCGGCATTGTTCATCTCTTCGCGCACGATGTTTTCAACTTTTTTCAACACGCGTAGACCAGTTGGCAGCCATGTGTACAGGCCAGATGCCAGTTTGCGGATCATCCCGGCGCGCAGCATCAGCTGATGGCTGATCACTTCAGCGTCGGCAGGGGTCTCCTTCAGAGTGGAGAGCAGATATTGAGTAGTACGCATGAGTTAAGATTCCATATAAACGGAAAAAGAGCCAAAAAACGTGGACGCTAGTGTAGCAGCGTGTTCGTGGAGTCAAAAGATGCCGGGAGAAATTAACTCAGGTCCAGGGAAATAACTTCGTTGCCTGCAGGCGTGACGCGCCAACGCACATTGAATTCCAGCAGCGATGCGGCGTACTCGCGGCCGGTTTCTGCGCCCTGGCGATAAGCGGGGCGAGGATCCTGCGCCAGAGTCTGAGTAATAAAACGCTCAAGATGCGGATAGCGCTGCTGATGTTGCGCCAGCTGAAGCCTTGCCTCTGTGCTGAAACTGACCGGCATATCAGCAGCGGGAGCCTGCCGGGCAAAGCCTGAATGGGCTTCTGGCAGCGCTTCGGCAAAGGGCAGATAAGGTTTGATATCGATAACCGGCGTGCCATCCACCAGGTCGAGGCTGCCTAATTGCAGAACGACCTGCTGCTTTTCGCAGCGAATGCCTTTCAGCTCAACCAGCGACATCCCCAACGGGTTAGGGCGGAAGGTAGAGCGAGTAGCGAAAACGCCCATGCGCGTATTGCCACCTAAACGCGGTGGACGGACGGTAGGCCGCCAGCCGCCAGCCATCGTCTGATGGAAGACAAACAGCAGCCACAGGTGGCTGAAATCTTCCAGGCCTCTTACCGCCTCCGGGTGATTATATGGGGCATGCAGATGGAGTTCGCCGCCGCCGTCTTCGACCAGCCTCGGCTGACGGGGGACGGCAAACTTCTCCTTCCACGGTGAATGGATCACCCCAATCTGTGAAAAGGAGAATTCACTCATGGCTTACTGACTTTGAGCGCCGAACCCTGACATATTGCCTGTCGGAAGCAACCCTGAGCGGCACTGACGATTTCGCACCGGTGTAACAGCACCGCATTGGCTTTCAAGCCTGATGCGCGCAGCTGCATGCGTTTACGTGCGGTAGCAAGGTTAGGCGGCGAGTCTTGGTTGCTGCTCTGGCAATCATCACCATACACTTCGCCGAGATCGCGGAAAGGCATGCTGACCAGATCGGCGGGGTTAGTATACAGTTTTACCGGCGCAGGGCGCGCAGCGGCCTTAGTCTGGGTTGACTCGGTTTGCGCTGACGGTGGAAAAGGCGTTACAGGCTTATAAGGCTGCGTCAGCAACGAACACCCTGTCAGCGTCATTGCTAACAAACAGAGCGGTAAAACACGCATGGGAAAATCCTCATTAAGAAAAGTGGTATTATTGAAGCAAGCCGGAGCGGAAATGACAAGCAGATAGCGTGCAGGTGGGGTCGTACAGCAGGAATAAATCGTAGCGGGCAGCAGCTGCTGCCCGCATTGAGCGGTTACCAGCCTTTTACTGCGCCACCGTTAAATACTTTATTAGCAGCGTCATTGACTTCGTCAGACTGATAAGCCTGAACGAATTTTTTCACGTTTTCTGCGTCTTTATTATCTTCCCGTGCCACGATGAGGTTGACGTAGGGTGAGTTCTTATCTTCAACGAAGATACCGTCTTTCGCCGGAGTCAGATTGATCTGGCTGGCGTAAGTGGTATTAATCACTGCCAGGGCAATCTGCTGATCGTCCAGTGAACGCGGCAACTGCGGGGCCTCTAACTCAACCAGCTTAAGGTTTTTCGGGTTTTCAACCACATCCAGCGAGGTTGGCAGCAGGCCAACGCCATCTTTCAGTTTGATCAAACCGACTTTCTGCAGCAGCAGCAGGGTACGCCCCAGATTGGTGGGATCGTTAGGGATAGCCACCTGGGCACCATTTTGCAGCTGATCCAGCGACTTAATCTTTTTCGAATAACCGGCGATAGGGTAAACGAAGGTATTACCGACAGAAACCAGCTTGTAGCCGCGGTCTTTGATCTGCTGGTCGAGGTAAGGTTTGTGCTGGAAAGCGTTAGCATCGATATCGCCTTTGCTCAACGCTTCATTGGGTAACACATAATCATTGAAGGTTACCAGCTCAACGTCCAGGCCATATTTGTCCTTGGCCACTTTCGCAGCCACTTCAGCCACCTGCTGCTCGCTGCCAACGATGACACCGACTTTAATGTGATTAGGATCTTTGGCTTTCTGATCGCAGCCCACCAGAGCCAGGGTTCCGATTAGCGCACCTACAGCGACAAATGTTTTCAAGTTAAAAGACATATCTCTTCCTTAATATAGAGAGAAATCACGGTTATGGTTATTTGTGGCTGACTGCCCGAACGATGCGATCGCCACCGAGCTGAATCAAATACACCAGAACAACCAGCAGGATCAAAACAGTATTCATCACCGTGGCATTGTAACCGATATAGCCATACTGATAGCCAATCTGGCCCAAACCGCCAGCCCCGACGGCACCGCCCATTGCAGAATAGCCAACCAGGGTGATTAAAGTAATAGTAGCGGCATTCACCAGCCCCGGTAGCGCTTCCGGCAACAAAACCTTGCGGATAATCTGTAGTGGGGTTGCTCCCATCGCGCGGGAAGCCTCAATCAGGCCGGCTGGCAGTTCAAGCAGGGCATTTTCGACCATACGCGCAATGAAGGGTGCGGCACCAACCGTAAGTGGCACAATCGCCGCCTGTAGCCCAATTGATGTGCCAACAATTACCCGGGTAAACGGGATCATCCATACCAGCAAAATGATAAAAGGAATAGAACGGAAGATATTCACTGCGGCTGACAGCACGCGGTACAGTTTGGCATTGGCAATAATTTGTCCCGGACGGGTAACATAGAGGAGCACGCCGACCGGCAGGCCGAGAACGAAGCCAAAAAAACCGGAGACAAAGGTCATCATCAGGGTTTCCCAAACGCCGCGACCCAGTAACCACATCATTGCCTCAGACATAACCCAGTACCTCTACCTTTACATGATGCTGTTGCAAAAACGCGATGGCAGCTTGAATATCTGCCGCTTCACCGTGGATTTCGGCCAGCATAATGCCAAACTTCACGCCTCCGGCATAATCCATCTGCGCGCTAATAATGTTGTTATTGACGTTGAAACGACGGGCCGACTCCGAGAGTAAAGGGGCATCGACTGACTTACCGGTGAACTCCAGGCGTAATAATGGCACCTTAGACGTGATGTTTTCAGAAGACAGCCGTTGCTGATAGTCTTCAGGAATATCCAGATGCAGGGTCGACTGAATAAACTGCTGTGCCAAGGGCGTTTTCGGATGAGAGAAAACTTCACTGACGGTATCCTGCTCAATCAGCTGACCATTACTGATAACGGCAACGCAGTCACAAATGCGCTTCACCACATCCATCTCATGCGTGATCAACAGGATGGTAATACCCAGCCGGCGATTGATGTCTTTCAACAGTTCGAGGATAGAACGGGTGGTGGCCGGATCCAGAGCGCTGGTCGCTTCATCGCATAACAGCACTTTAGGATTGCTGGCCAGCGCACGGGCAATCGCCACGCGCTGCTTCTGACCACCTGAGAGGTTAGCAGGCCAGGAGTCGTATTTATCTGCCAGACCGACTAAATCAAGCAGCTCGGTCACACGAGTTTTAATCTCGCCTTTGGTCAAATTGCCCAACTCCAGCGGCAACGCGACGTTTCCGGCAACGGTGCGTGAATTCAGTAAATTAAAATGTTGGAAAATCATCCCTATCTGACGGCGCGCCAGCGTCAGCTGGGCTTCTGAAAGGGTAGTCAGATCCTGATTATCAACCAGAACCTGACCAGAAGTGGGGCGCTCAAGCAGATTGACGCAGCGGATCAGGGTACTTTTACCTGCGCCAGATGCACCAATCACGCCATAAATTTGCCCGGCGGGCACCTGCAAGCTGACATGCGCTAATGCTGTGATAGTGCGCGAGCCTTGCTGGAAAACTTTGGTAATATTTAAAAGTTTAATCATTGATTTATTTATTATCGTGATGGGAATGAGCTGTGGCGTCGATGATAAACGCATCCCGCAACTGTCGGGACTAAGTGGATGGTAAGGCATCCAGACGTCTAAATCAATCGAAGTGATGTAAACGGTCTTTCTCTCTTTTCAGGCAATCATGCGATACTCTACGGCAAATTTTATAGCAGGAGTTTCGACGTGGCTGATAAGGTCCCCGCAATTTTTCTCGATCGTGATGGCACAATAAATGTCGATCACGGTTATGTCTTTGAAATCGACAACTTTGAGTTTATTGATGGCGTCATTGACGCGATGCGTGAGCTGAAGCAGATGGGCTTCGCACTGGTATTGGTCACCAACCAGTCTGGCATTGCACGCGGGATGTTTAGCGAAGAACAGTTTATGCAGTTGACCGAGTGGATGGACTGGTCGCTGGCGGATCGCGATGTCGACCTGGACGGCATCTATTTCTGCCCGCATCATCCTGAAGCGGTTGTAGAGGCGTTGCGTCAGTCTTGTGACTGCCGTAAACCACAGCCGGGTATGCTGCTTACCGCACAGCAGGAATTGCACATCGATATGTCCGCTTCTTATATGGTGGGCGATAAGATAGAAGATATGCAGGCAGCAGTAGCAGCGGGTATCGGTAAGAAGGTGCTGGTGGGCAGCGGCAAACCGCTCACACCAGAAAGCGAAAATGCCGCCGACTGGGTGCTTGATAGCCTTAAAGATCTCCCCGCACGCATCAGACAGGGCTAAAAAGCAGCATTTTGCATAAAATGTCAGCGGGCGAAAAAAACTTTATGTTTACACTTGCGTTCCCGCGAACCATCCCTATAATGCGCCTCCACTGACACGGAACAACGGCTTACCGGCCGGCGTGTTGAGAGGTTCAGAAAGTTCTGAACCGCCGGGAAAAACTTCTGTAAAAGAGGTTGACTCCGGAGGAGGAAAGCGTAATATACGCCACCTCGCGACAGGATGCCAAGGCACTGTGCGCACCGCTCTTTAACAATTTATCAGACAATCTGTGTGGGCACTCGCAGGATTGATATCAGACGCCTCCGGGCGTCAAAAAAATATCAAGTCTTAAGAGTGAACACATAATGAAATTCATTATGACGTTTTACGATTGAGCATCGCTGGACTGGTTTCAGCAAATCGAACTTTTAATTGAAGAGTTTGATCATGGCTCAGATTGAACGCTGGCGGCAGGCCTAACACATGCAAGTCGAACGGTAGCACAGAGAGCTTGCTCTTGGGTGACGAGTGGCGGACGGGTGAGTAATGTCTGGGAAACTGCCCGATGGAGGGGGATAACTACTGGAAACGGTAGCTAATACCGCATAACGTCTACGGACCAAAGTGGGGGACCTTCGGGCCTCACACCATCGGATGTGCCCAGATGGGATTAGCTGGTAGGTGAGGTAACGGCTCACCTAGGCGACGATCCCTAGCTGGTCTGAGAGGATGACCAGCCACACTGGAACTGAGACACGGTCCAGACTCCTACGGGAGGCAGCAGTGGGGAATATTGCACAATGGGCGCAAGCCTGATGCAGCCATGCCGCGTGTATGAAGAAGGCCTTCGGGTTGTAAAGTACTTTCAGCGGGGAGGAAGGGGAAGAGGTTAATAACCTTTTCCATTGACGTTACCCGCAGAAGAAGCACCGGCTAACTCCGTGCCAGCAGCCGCGGTAATACGGAGGGTGCAAGCGTTAATCGGAATTACTGGGCGTAAAGCGCACGCAGGCGGTCTGTCAAGTCGGATGTGAAATCCCCGGGCTTAACCTGGGAACTGCATTCGAAACTGGCAGGCTAGAGTCTCGTAGAGGGGGGTAGAATTCCAGGTGTAGCGGTGAAATGCGTAGAGATCTGGAGGAATACCGGTGGCGAAGGCGGCCCCCTGGACGAAGACTGACGCTCAGGTGCGAAAGCGTGGGGAGCAAACAGGATTAGATACCCTGGTAGTCCACGCCGTAAACGATGTCGACTTGGAGGCTGTTCCCCTGAGGAGTGGCTTCCGGAGCTAACGCGTTAAGTCGACCGCCTGGGGAGTACGGCCGCAAGGTTAAAACTCAAATGAATTGACGGGGGCCCGCACAAGCGGTGGAGCATGTGGTTTAATTCGATGCAACGCGAAGAACCTTACCTGGCCTTGACATCCACGGAATTCTGCAGAGATGCGGAAGTGCCTTCGGGAACCGTGAGACAGGTGCTGCATGGCTGTCGTCAGCTCGTGTTGTGAAATGTTGGGTTAAGTCCCGCAACGAGCGCAACCCTTATCCTTTGTTGCCAGCGATTCGGTCGGGAACTCAAAGGAGACTGCCGGTGATAAACCGGAGGAAGGTGGGGATGACGTCAAGTCATCATGGCCCTTACGGCCAGGGCTACACACGTGCTACAATGGCGCATACAAAGAGAAGCGACCTCGCGAGAGCAAGCGGACCTCATAAAGTGCGTCGTAGTCCGGATCGGAGTCTGCAACTCGACTCCGTGAAGTCGGAATCGCTAGTAATCGTAGATCAGAATGCTACGGTGAATACGTTCCCGGGCCTTGTACACACCGCCCGTCACACCATGGGAGTGGGTTGCAAAAGAAGTAGGTAGCTTAACCTTCGGGAGGGCGCTTACCACTTTGTGATTCATGACTGGGGTGAAGTCGTAACAAGGTAACCGTAGGGGAACCTGCGGTTGGATCACCTCCTTACCTGAAGATACCTTCCGGCGCAGTGTCCACACAGATTGTCTGATAAAAAGTAACGAGCAGAAAAACCTCTACAGGCTTGTAGCTCAGGTGGTTAGAGCGCACCCCTGATAAGGGTGAGGTCGGTGGTTCAAGTCCACTCAGGCCTACCAAATTTCTTCTCATGCTGCGATATGCACTCGGTCGTTTACTGTAGTAAACTTCCCTCCCGCATGCCTTGCCTGAAAAGAAATTACATTATTTCTTAAAGAAGAATAATGTGACTCCTTCCGAGTGGTAGACAAAGGTTTCTGTAAGACCGTATGGGGCTATAGCTCAGCTGGGAGAGCGCCTGCCTTGCACGCAGGAGGTCAGCGGTTCGATCCCGCTTAGCTCCACCATATGGTTTTTCTTCATTCAATACTTCAGAGCGTACTGTTTAACAGTATGCTGCGAAGTATTATGCTCTTTAACAATCCGGAACAAGCTGAAAATTGAAACGACATGTCGTGTTCATTCTCCGTAATCAGAATGAAGCCACGATATGTTCGAGTCTCTCAAATACTTGCACCCGAAAGGGTCTCTTACTCAGGTTGAGTAATGAGCGAGCTAAGTGAAGGCAAGGCGTCAGCGCGCAGCAACGCGGAGTGGACTTGAGTCCATGAGCATTGCGAGCACTGCATAACGCCGCCGTCACGACGCGCAGCCATTACGTGAACCGGAGAGGGACGCTTGTGGGTTGTGAGGTTAAGCGACTAAGCGTACACGGTGGATGCCCAGGCAGTCAGAGGCGATGAAGGGCGTGCTAATCTGCGATAAGCGTCGGTAAGGTGATATGAACCGCAACAACCGACGATACCCGAATGGGGAAACCCAGTGCAATCCGTTGCACTATCATGTCATGAATACATAGTGGCATGAGGCGAACCGGGGGAACTGAAACATCTAAGTACCCCGAGGAAAAGAAATCAACCGAGATTCCCCCAGTAGCGGCGAGCGAACGGGGAACAGCCCAGAACCTGAATCAGTTTGTGCCTTAGTGGAAGCGTCTGGAAAGTCGCGCAGTAAAGGGTGACAGCCCCGTACACAAAAAGGCACTTGCTGTGAGTTCGATGAGTAGGGCGGGACACGTGACATCCTGTCTGAATATGGGGGGACCATCCTCCAAGGCTAAATACTCCTGACTGACCGATAGTGAACCAGTACCGTGAGGGAAAGGCGAAAAGAACCCCGGCGAGGGGAGTGAAACAGAACCTGAAACCGTGTACGTACAAGCAGTGGGAGCACCTTCGTGGTGTGACTGCGTACCTTTTGTATAATGGGTCAGCGACTTATATTCTGTAGCAAGGTTAACCGTATAGGGGAGCCGCAGGGAAACCGAGTCTTAACTGGGCGTTAAGTTGCAGGGTATAGACCCGAAACCCGGTGATCTAGCCATGGGCAGGTTGAAGGTTGGGTAACACTAACTGGAGGACCGAACCGACTAATGTTGAAAAATTAGCGGATGACCTGTGGCTGGGGGTGAAAGGCCAATCAAACCGGGAGATAGCTGGTTCTCCCCGAAAGCTATTTAGGTAGCGCCTCGTGAATTCATCTCCGGGGGTAGAGCACTGTTTCGGCTAGGGGGCCATCCCGGCTTACCAACCCGATGCAAACTGCGAATACCGGAGAATGTTATCACGGGAGACACACGGCGGGTGCTAACGTCCGTCGTGAAGAGGGAAACAACCCAGACCGCCAGCTAAGGTCCCAAAGTCATGGTTAAGTGGGAAACGATGTGGGAAGGCACAGACAGCCAGGATGTTGGCTTAGAAGCAGCCATCATTTAAAGAAAGCGTAATAGCTCACTGGTCGAGTCGGCCTGCGCGGAAGATGTAACGGGGCTAAACCATGCACCGAAGCTGCGGCAGCGGACGTATCACCCAAGCAGATTCACTGAAGTGGATAACGATTGACGGAGCGCAGCGACGTCAATGCGCCATCAAAGTCGAGTCGACTTCGGGATACGTCCGTTGGGTAGGGGAGCGTTCTGTAAGCCGTCGAAGGTGTGCTGTGAGGCATGCTGGAGGTATCAGAAGTGCGAATGCTGACATAAGTAACGATAAAGCGGGTGAAAAGCCCGCTCGCCGGAAGACCAAGGGTTCCTGTCCAACGTTAATCGGGGCAGGGTGAGTCGACCCCTAAGGCGAGGCCGAAAGGCGTAGTCGATGGGAAACGGGTTAATATTCCCGTACTGGGTGTTACTGCGAAGGGGGGACGGAGAAGGCTATGTTAGCCGGGCGACGGTTGTCCCGGTTTAAGCGTGCAGGCTTGAGTTCCAGGCAAATCCGGAACTCTTTAAGGCTGAGGCGTGATGACGAGGCACCACGGTGCTGAAGTAACAAATGCCCTGCTTCCAGGAAAAGCCTCTAAGCATCAGGTAACATCCAATCGTACCCCAAACCGACACAGGTGGTCAGGTAGAGAATACCAAGGCGCTTGAGAGAACTCGGGTGAAGGAACTAGGCAAAATGGTGCCGTAACTTCGGGAGAAGGCACGCTGGCGCGTAGGTGAAGCGACTTGCTCGTGGAGCTGAAGCCAGTCGAAGATACCAGCTGGCTGCAACTGTTTATTAAAAACACAGCACTGTGCAAACACGAAAGTGGACGTATACGGTGTGACGCCTGCCCGGTGCCGGAAGGTTAATTGATGGGGTTATCCGTAAGGAGAAGCTCTTGATCGAAGCCCCGGTAAACGGCGGCCGTAACTATAACGGTCCTAAGGTAGCGAAATTCCTTGTCGGGTAAGTTCCGACCTGCACGAATGGCGTAATGATGGCCAGGCTGTCTCCACCCGAGACTCAGTGAAATTGAACTCGCTGTGAAGATGCAGTGTACCCGCGGCAAGACGGAAAGACCCCGTGAACCTTTACTACAGCTTGACACTGAACATTGAGCCTTGATGTGTAGGATAGGTGGGAGGCTTTGAAGCGTGGACGCCAGTCTGCGTGGAGCCAACCTTGAAATACCACCCTTTAACGTTTGATGTTCTAACCTGGCGCCGTAATCCGGCGTGGGGACAGTGTCTGGTGGGTAGTTTGACTGGGGCGGTCTCCTCCCAAAGAGTAACGGAGGAGCACGAAGGTCAGCTAATCACGGTCGGACATCGTGAGGTTAGTGCAATGGCATAAGCTGGCTTGACTGCGAGAGTGACGGCTCGAGCAGGTGCGAAAGCAGGTCATAGTGATCCGGTGGTTCTGAATGGAAGGGCCATCGCTCAACGGATAAAAGGTACTCCGGGGATAACAGGCTGATACCGCCCAAGAGTTCATATCGACGGCGGTGTTTGGCACCTCGATGTCGGCTCATCACATCCTGGGGCTGAAGTAGGTCCCAAGGGTACGGCTGTTCGCCGTTTAAAGTGGTACGCGAGCTGGGTTTAGAACGTCGTGAGACAGTTCGGTCCCTATCTGCCGTGGGCGCTGGAAGATTGAGAGGGGTTGCTCCTAGTACGAGAGGACCGGAGTGAACGCACCGCTGGTGTTCGGGTTGTCATGCCAATGGCATTGCCCGGTAGCTAAGTGCGGAAAAGATAAGCGCTGAAAGCATCTAAGCGCGAAACTTGCCTCGAGATGAATCTTCCCTGACTCCTTGAGAGTCCTGAAGGGACGTTGAAGACGACGACGTTGATAGGCCGGGTGTGTAAGCGCAGCGATGCGTTGAGCTAACCGGTACTAATGACCCGTGAGGCTTAACCTTACAACGCCAGAAGCGTTCTGGGTTGTGTTGAGAGACGAAAAACGATATTCAGCTTGTTCACCGGAATTAAGTCCGAAGGATTTTGCGCTGAGGCAAGGCGGCAACCGAGACGGCACGAAGAAGCATACATCAGTATGTGACTGATGTGTCGCCAGGGCGGCCAACGCAGCATCAGCACAAAAGACACAGGACAGAGCACAAAGAATTTGCCTGGCGGCTTTAGCGCGGTGGTCCCACCTGACCCCATGCCGAACTCAGAAGTGAAACGCCGTAGCGCCGATGGTAGTGTGGGGTCTCCCCATGCGAGAGTAGGGAACTGCCAGGCATCAAACAAAGCAAAAGGCCATCCTGCGGGATGGCCTTTTTGCGTTCTGAAGGATCTGTTTGAAGACTCACCAGCTTCAGTTAGTGAGCCTTCCTTCAGGCAATATTCAGCGCTGGCTCACAAAAAACACTTTCAGTACCTTTAAAATAAATTCATAACAAACAGCTAGTTGAGTTAACTGGTACATTGATCGCATTTGGTACTCAGTAAAGCTGGGAATTTATCACGAGGTGTATCTAATGACAGAGTCCGTCACCAATAACAACATTCATTTGCAAGGCTCGATGACAACCCGTCAGCGTATCTGGGCCATTGTCGGGGCCTCTTCAGGTAACCTCGTAGAGTGGTTCGACTTCTACGTCTACTCATTCTGCTCGCTTTATTTCGCCCACATCTTTTTTCCAAGTGGTAATCCAACCACCCAGCTATTACAGACGGCAGGGGTCTTCGCCGCAGGGTTTCTGATGAGGCCAATAGGTGGCTGGATTTTTGGTTATATCGGCGATAAACACGGGCGGAAAGCCTCGATGCTGATCTCAGTCTGCATGATGTGTTTTGGTTCACTGGTGATTGCCTGTCTTCCGGGTTACAACACGATTGGGGTTTGGGCGCCGGCGCTGCTGCTGTTGGCCCGTCTGTTTCAGGGACTATCTGTTGGCGGCGAATATGGCACCAGTGCGACCTATATGAGCGAAGTCGCAGTCGAAGGGCGCAAAGGTTTTTATGCGTCTTTCCAGTACGTTACCCTTATTGGGGGGCAGCTACTGGCACTTTTAACCGTGGTAATACTGCAACAGGTGCTGTCCGATCAGGAGCTAAACGACTGGGGCTGGCGCATCCCGTTCGCGCTGGGAGCTTTGCTTGCCGTGGTGGCGCTCTATCTGCGGCGCTCATTGAGAGAAACATCAGACAATAAGACTCGCGCACACAAAGACGCCGGGTCGCTGATAGGGCTGTGGAAACATCGGCGTGCTTTTATTATGGTTCTGGGCTTCACTGCCGGAGGCTCCCTCAGTTTCTACACCTTCACCACTTACATGCAGAAGTACCTGGTCAATACTGCCGCGATGGATCATAAAACGGCCAGCGCGCTGATGACCGCGGCGCTGTTTATTTTTATGCTGCTTCAGCCATTGATCGGTGCACTGTCGGATAAAATTGGCCGCCGCTATTCGATGTTAATTTTTGGTGCTTTGGCTGCCGTTTGTACCGTACCAATCCTGACGATTTTACAGAACGTGACCAGTCCGGTGCTGGCATTTATGCTGGTGATGCTGGCGCTGGCGATCACCAGCTTCTATACCTCAATTAGCGGGATTCTGAAAGCGGAGATGTTTCCACCGCAAGTCAGGGCGTTAGGGGTGGGATTATCCTACGCGGTGGCTAACGCGCTGTTTGGTGGGTCAGCAGAATATGTCGCTCTGTCACTGAAAGCCGCAGGCAGTGAAACCATTTTCTTCTGGTACGTATCGGGGATGGGGGCAATTGCTTTCCTTGTCTCGCTAATGTTGCATCGTCGCGGTCAGGGATTGGCACTGTAATTAGCGGGCTGTATTCCATAATACATAGCCGGTGGCAGCGCCGGCTACATCCCAGCTTAAATCCTTCCAGCTCCAGCCCGTTCCCCCAGCGCGGCTGTCGTTCAGCTCTTTTGCGGCACCAAGGCTGATGGAAAATAAAACGCCGAAGCCCGCACTGTGGCTCGGGCTCCAGTTCTGACGTTCAGCATAAGCGTTAGCCGCAGCGGCAAGAAACGCTGAGGAGAGAAAATGTTGAGCCTTATCCCGCCCAGTCCACTCATCGTTCGCCAGATGAGTGCAGCCACTGCAACACAGCAGGATGATCAGCAGGAAAATGCGCACAGAGGCGCGCCATGAGCCCGTTACTGGCAGGGTTGGAAGCAACACAACCGGTCAGAGAATACGGCTGATAAGCCGATCAATACGGATGCGTCGAAGGCGGCGGATCAGCTTGCGCACCTTCACCGGGTATTCGGCAATGCTTTCCAGATCGTGGAAGTGCGCCACGCAGGAGGTGTGTTGGCGGATCAGGTTGAGTTCCCGATTGCGTTGTTCGGCCAGCTGTTGCAGCGGATCGTGGATTAGCACCGCGTTTTCCAAATCCAGACGCCATGCGCGTGGGTTCAGGTTATTCCCGGTAATCATCATCCATTCGTCATCCACCCATAGCCCCTTCAGGTGGTAGCTGTTCTCGCCGTCTTTCCACAGGCGTACGGTGAGCTGCCCACTGTTAACGTAATATTGCAGGCGGCTGATAAAACGACGCAGGTTGATTTCATACAGATAAGGCAAGGCGCTGATGATCTTAAATGGCTGATCTTCGGGAATATAGAAATCATTGGCGGTTTTGTCGCCGACGATGATCTCCACTTCTTTGCCCCGCCGCAGCAGCCAGATGATGTTACGTACCAGAATGGCCGGCAGATTGAAATAAGGGGTACAGATCGTCAGCTTCTGCTCGGCACAGGGCATCAGATGATAGATGGTCTTGTTAAGCAGGCTGCGTTTTCCCAGACCGACCAGCGGAGTGACGGACAACTCTTCATTGCTGGCAACACCGTTGAATTCGTAGTCGAAGCCGCGCAAATCCTGACGGAACTGGCGGGTTTCGTTTTTAATTTCCGGGCTGGTTGGGCGTTCAAGGCGGTTAAGATGATGCACAGCCTCGGCCTGAATCAGATTCGTTTCGATCCAGGCAAACAGGGTATCGGCAAGAACCGGGTTGCCGATCAGCTGATAGCGGTCGTAGCGGTACCTGTCTTTTTGATGCAAATACACATCGTTGAAGCTGGCACCGGTATACAGCACGGTATCATCAATAACTGAGCCTTTTAAATGCAAAACTCCCAGCGCTTCGCGCGTATTTACCGGAATACCGTAAACGGGAATGCCAGCATCAGGATGCTGGCTGGCCATTTCACAATACCAGTCGGCGTTAGTGGCACCCGCAGCGGCACCGATACGGCCACGTTGAGCACGATGCCAGTCGACCAGCACACGAACGTCCAGCGCCGGTCGACGTTGTTTAGCGGCATAAAGCGCTGAAAGGATAGCGCGACCCCCTTCATCGTTTTCCAGATACAGAGCAACAATGCAAATACGCCGGGTAGCGGAGGCGATTTTTTCCAACAGCACCTGACGGAAATCTGCCGGTGAAAACAGCGTGTGGAAATCAGCCGCTGACTGCGGAATTTTTGGCAGCTGCGCAAGGTGCTGTTGGTGTTTATTGCGTTTGAATTTTGACAACATCACAGTGCGTTGCTTTCCTGTTCATAGAGTGGCCTCGGGCCATAAAATCATGATTCTAACCGCGAATAATACCATTAGTTAGCCCGGATGGTAGCAGATTTACTTCTACCGCCCCGCCTGATTATCCCGCAGAGGTAGCGTAAGCCCGACGATACCGTCTTCCAGCTGGATATCGATATTGAATCCTAACTTACGCGCCAGTGAAATCATGCCCTGGTTGCCCGGCATGGTAATCCCGTTCAGCTGCTGTAAACCATGCTGCCGGGTATAGACAATCATCTTTTCCAGCAGACGGCGGCCCAGGCCCAAACCTTTCAGGTCGGATCGCACCAGCACAGAAAATTCCGCATCGGTATTATCGGCATCAGAGATGGCGCGGGTGACGCCGATAATCTCATCAAGGCCATTGCGCTGACGCACCGCAACGATAGCCATCTCCCGATCGTAGTCGATCTGCGTCATGTTCGCCAAATCGTCATGGGTGAATTCATTTATCTCACTGAAGTAGCGATAAAAGAGGTCCTCTTTTGTCACCCGGGCAATAAACTGCTGTAGCAGCGGCTCGTCTTCCGGCAGGATCGGACGGAAAAGAGCGCGCTGGCCATTTTTCAGCTGGACTATCTCTTCCAGCTCCCGGGGATAAGGGCGTATTGCCAGCCGCGCCTGTGCAACGCCGATAAAGGGCGCCAGCCGAAGCGTAACGTCGAGTAAAGTAAAGCCGCCGGCGCTGGCCAGTAGCGGATGGATATCAAGTCCAACAATTTCCGGGCAATCGACAATCAGGTTCGATACCTGCACCAACAGCTGGCTAAGCCCATCCAGGTTCAGCGGATGCAGCGCGCTGCGGCGGCGTATTTTTCCGCTGCCAATAGCCTGTTTAACCAGATAGCGCGCCAGCGTCATATTGAGCGGCGGCAGGGCGATCGCGGCATGGCGGTCGTCTTGCCAGGGCATTCCGCCTTCTCCCAGCATAATAACCGGGCCGAATAGCGGGTCCTGTTCCACCACGATGCGCAGTTCATGCCCCCCGGCACGGTTTGCCATGCTTTGTACCAGCAGTCCGTCGATGCGCGCCTGAGGCCAGGCTACGCTGACGCGTTCGATGATGGCATCTACCGCCTGCTGAACTTCATCGGCCGTTCTCAGGTTAAGCATAACCCCCTGTACTTCCGATTTATGCGGGATATCCGGCGAGCGCAGTTTCAACGCCACCGGGTAACCGATCTGTGCGGCAATTTTCACCGCCTTCGCGCTGTCGCCGGCAATCCAGGTGGGTAGCGTATTCAGCCCGTAAGCCTGCAAAATCGGCTGCACCTGGTGCGTATCCAGTGAAGTGATGCCGTTGCTAAGTGCCTGACGGATCAAACGATGAGCATCGCTGGTATTGGCGGTCAGATTAAGCGGTAACGACGGCGTTTCACGCAGTTGCTTCTGGTTGCGGCGATATTCCACCATATGCATAAATGCGCTGACCGCACCTTCCGGGGTGCGATAAGTTGGAATTCCGGCTTCATTAAACAGCTGGCGCGCCTCTTGTGAGGAAAACTCGCCACACCAGTTGGTTAGCAAAGCGATCTGCTGCGCGCGCGGATGCTGTTTTACCCGATCGATGATCTTGCTCGCCGTAAGCGCGGGGGGGGCTACCGTGCTGGGGGCGTGGATTATCAGCAGCGCATCGAGATCGTGGCTGTTAAGCAGCATCGACAGTGCCAGCAGATAACGTTCTGGTGTTGCATCATCTTTGAGGTCGAGCGGGTTCCCCGGCCCAATCCCTTTGGGTAACAGCGGAGCTAATGAAGTGAGTAAAGGCTCACTCAGTGTGGCGAGCTTGCCGTTGCGGGCATATAACGCATCAAGCGCCAATGCTGCCGGTGCGGCTCCGTTGCAAATAATCATCAGTCGCTCTCCGCGCAGCGGGCGCATATGACTGAGCGTTTCCACCGCCGAGAATAATTCATGCGTGTTCTGAACGCGCAGCAGGCCAGCGCGCTGGATGGCGGCATCCCAGGCGGCATCCATTCCCCCCTGGGTGTTTAGCAGGCGCTGGGCATGCGGGCTACGGCCGCTTTTAATCACCAGAATCGGTTTATTGCGCGAGGCGCTGCGCGCGGCAGAGACAAAGCGTCGGGCGTCGCTAAGATGTTCAAGATAGAGCAGAATAGCGCTGGTTTTTCCATCGCGGGCGAGAAAGTCCAGCAGGTCATCGGCATCAATATCCAGACTGTCACCCAGTGCGATAAACCACGAGAATCCCAGCTGGCGCTGCTGCGCCCAGTCAAGAATGGTGTTGGAAACCGCAGACGACTGCGAGATAAAAGCCAGCTTTCCTCGCCTGGCAGGCACCGGCGAGAAGCTGGCATTCAGTCCCTGCCACGGGGCAATCAGGCCAAGGCTGTTCGGGCCAAGCAGGCGCATTTGCCAGCGGCTGGCACAGGCTTTCAATTCTGCCAACTGGTCGGGCGGGGCAGAGAGAACGATGCAGGCTTTGCAACCGCGTTCGCCCAGCGCATGCAGTAATGTCAGGTTACGCCGCGCATGAGTACAGAGGATCGCCAGATCCGGTGAGAGTGGCAGGCTGGCGATATCGGGTGAGGTTAGCACGCCACATACCGCCTGGTATTTCCGCGTCACCGGCAGCACCGGGCCGCTGAAGCCCCCGGCCAGCAAATTACGCATCATGACATACCCGGCACGCTCTGGCCGGATGGAGGCGCCGATCACCGCAATGGTTTTGGGTTTTAACAGGGCTTCTAGTCCACGCTGGCTCATTGCTGCTCCCTCCGTAAATAGTGATCTGATTCTACTCCGGGGCGGGCGAAGATGCTGTGTTGTGCATCAGCTTACCAGCAGCAGGCGGCGATGAATTATCAGCAGATTGATGAAGCGGATGATGCGGCTTACCGGCCAGATAACGCTGGCGAAACAGGTCAAAGTGACTGAACAGCGCTTCACCCGCGGCGCTATCGCCCGCCTGCAGCAGCAGTTCTGCCGCCACTTCAGCCGTGCAGTGCTGGCCAGCAGCGTGGGCTACGCGCAGTTGATAATTTGACGGGCGCGTCAGATTAAGCGACATCACCGGCAGCGAGTCCAGCCAGGGACTTTTGCGGAACATTTTTCGCGCTTCCGTCCAGGTTCCATCCAGCATAATAAACAGCGGGGGCTTGCCGTCGAGCGGCGGTGAGTTCAGCACCGGGCGGCCGGGGTCGGCATAGGATGCAGGGAAAACCACCATCGGTTGATAACCCGTATCCTTCACCGCCTGGAGCAGCCCGGCATCCGGCTCGGTGCGTGACCAGCCAAATGCCAGGGTATCAGGCAAAATATCGGCAATCAGCCGCCCGGTATTACTCGGTTTCATCGGCTCGCTGTCAAACATCACCAGACAAAAACGGCTGCGCGCCCGTTGTTGCACGAGGGTAGCGCACAGGCAATTTTTCTGCGGCAGCAGGCAACTCTGGCAGCGGGTAATGCGGTTGCCCCGGGCGAGGAATGGGCGGGTGGCGCGGGCGAGTCGCCAGGCGCGCAGGCGCAGAACAGCGTTATCGGTCATCGTTAGTCATCAGCGAAAAACGCCATGTTAACCAATTCTGACCGCCGCTGCCCGCTCATAATCTTACAGATTTTCGTCCAGCCAGGCTTCGAAGGGCGCTTTTGGCATCGCTCCGCTTAATATATCGGCTACCTGGCCCTGCTTGAACAGTATAATGGTTGGAATACTGCGAATACGGAAACGGGCGCTCAGTGCCGGTTCAGCTTCAGTATTCACTTTAAGAAAGCGTATTTTACCACTGCGTTGCTGTGCGACCGCCTCATAGACGGGAGCAAAGTTAACGCAGGGGCCGCACCAGGGCGCCCAGAAATCAATAACCACCGGCAGGTCGTCCCGCAGGTAATTATCCAGCGTTTCGCCGGTAGCGTTGACGACCTGGCCGTCAAACAACCTGTCACCACAGCGGCCGCATTTAGCGCCGTGCGCAATGCGTTCAGCCGGCAGGCGATTGGTTGCCTGACAGGATGAGCAAACCGTATTCATTTTTCACCTCATTTCAAGAGTAAGTGATTGCTTACTGCGTTTCCGACAATAAGCCAACAGTATGCGGATGGGTGATAAGGGTCACAACGTGATTCGTTCAATAAGTATAATAGGTAATCTCGCACGGTGGTTGATGCTGATACGTGGAAAACGGGCGCATCTATTGGAAGTTGATAGCTAACTACCGCGACATCAGGTAATCTGCGCGCTTCGCGCTCAGCCCAGGTGGAGGAAAAATGAACGACGAACTTAAAGGTAAGAGCAACAAGGTCAAAGTGATGTATGTTCGCAGCGATGACGAAAACAGCAAAAGCGGTAAAAATCCGCGCACCGGCAAAGGTGGCTATCGTCAGGATGGTGAACGCCGTCCCGCGCGCAATGCAGACAGCAAGCCACGTGGCGGGCGCGATCGCGACGAAGGGCGTTCTGACTCTCCGTGGCGTACGGTGTCCCGTGCACCCAATGCCGCTGCGGCGGATGACAAACCTGACCACGGTGGTATCAGCGGGAAAAGCTTTATCAATCCCGAGCAGCTGCGCCGCCAGCGTATGGAAGAAACGCGCGTTTACGGTGAAAATGCCTGCCAGGCATTGTTCCAGAGCCGCCCGGAATCAATCGTACGCGCCTGGTTTTTGCAAAGCGTCACGCCGCGCTTCCGTGAAGCGTTAAAGTGGATGGCGGCTAACCGCAAGGCTTATCACACCGTGGATGACGCCGAACTGCAGAAAGCATCCGGCACGGAACACCACGGCGGCGTCTGCTTCCTGATTAAAAAACGGGTTGGCATGCCGGTAAGCGAATGGCTGGCACAGTCCGGGCAGAAAGACTGTGTGGTGGCGCTGGAGGATATCGGCAACCCACATAACCTGGGCGGCATTATGCGTAGCTGTGCGCACTTTGGCGCAAAAGGTTTGCTGGTGGACGATGCTTCTTTGTTGGAGTCAGGGGCTGCGGTGCGTACCGCAGAGGGCGGCGCAGAACATGTGCAGGCGATCAGCGGTGAAAGTTTTGCCGCCGGACTGGATGCTTTCCGTCAAGCGGGCTACACCATTGTGACCACTTCCAGCCACCAGGGCGTTCCGCTCTCCTCGGCGGAACTGCCGGCCAGAATGGTGCTGGTGCTGGGTCAGGAACGCGACGGTTTATCGGACAGTTCTTTCCAGCAGGGCGATCTCAGCGTCTCGATTGGCGGCACCGGTAACGTAGAAAGCCTTAACGTTTCGGTAGCAACCGGCGTGTTACTCGCTGAATGGTGGCGGCAGAACGCGTAACGCGATGATGATAAAGGGAGCATTCACTCCCTGAAGCAGGGCGGACTGGCGATCCGCCCTTTTTAATGTGCGCCGCCTCCGCCTTCACCCGTTGCAAACGGTGGCCGGGCAAACCATACCAGCACCAGCAGAATCAAAAATACCCCGGCAGAAGCCCAAAAAATTTCATTGGCTGAAATGATCAGCCCCTGACGGGTAACCTGCTGTGCAATCCAGGCCGATGCCTGATCGTGAGTCAGCCCCGCCTGTGCCAGCTTCGCGTACATTTCCTGACTATTCACGCTGAAAGGCGTCACCGATTCCGCCAGCTGGCTGTGGTGGATCGATTCCCGGTTGCTCCACAGGGTAGTTGTAATTGAAGTACCGATCGAACCGGCCAGCGTGCGGGTAAAGTTAGACAAACTGGAGGCTGCCGCCAGCCGATCCGGCGGTAAACCGGACAGGGTAATGGTGGTCAGCGGCATAAAGAAGCACGCCACGGCGAAGCCTTGAATAAACTGCGGCCACGCCGAGGCGCCGAAATCCATCCCGGGTTCAAAGGTATAAGCGCGCCAGTAGAAACACACCGCATACATAATGAAGCTGAAGGTGACCAGCTGTCGCATATCCAGCCTGTGGGAAAACCGGCCAATCACTGGCGACAGGATCACCGGGATAATTCCCACCGGTGCCGAAGCCAGCCCGGCCCAGGTCGCGGTATAGCCGTACACTTCCTGTAGCAGCTGCGGCAACAGCACGATGGAGCCGAAATAAAGCATATAGGCAAGGCTGATAGACAGGCAGCCAATGGTGAAGTTGCGCGATTTAAACAGCGACAAATCCACGATCGGATGGTCATCGGTTAGCTCCCACACCAGCAGCACCGCCAGGGCTACTACGGCTATCGCGGTTAAGGTAATGATTTCCGGTGAGCTAAACCAGTCCAGCTCTTTACCGCGATCGAGCATCACCTGCAAACAGCCGATGCCTACCACCAGCAGCACCAGGCCAACGGTATCGACAGGGCGGATCGCCGTGGTCGTCTCGCGATTGCGCAGCGTCTGCCAGGTGAGGATCACCACCGCTATGCCGACAGGCACGTTAATAAAGAAGATCCAGCCCCAGTGGTAGTTATCACTGATCCAGCCGCCGAGGATCGGGCCACAAATAGGGGCAACAATCACCGTCATCGTCCATAGCGACAGCGCGATGCTGCGTTTCGCCGGGGGATAATTGTTTAAAAGCAGGCTTTGCGACAGAGGGATCAGCGGGCCGGCAACGATCCCCTGAATGACGCGGAAAAAAATAAGCATCGTGAGGTTTTCAGACATGCCGCACAACCATGACGCCGCGACAAAGGCGACGGTTGACCACAGAAACAGCTTCACTTCGCCCAGTCGTTTAGCCAGCCAGCCGGTGATCGGGATGGAAATGGCGTTCGCCACGCCAAAAGAGGTGATCACCCAGGTGCCTTGAGAGTTGGAGGCCCCAAGGTTGCCGGCAATGGTCGGGATGGCCACGTTAGCAATGGTGGAATCCAGCACCTGCATAAAAGTTGCCAGTGACAGCGCAATGGTCATTAAAACCAGCGGCGTACCCGTAAGCGGTTGACGCGCCATATCATCCCCCGCTGATTTAGCTGGCATTAGCGCGAATAATATCGGCGATAAGTTGGTTCACGGGGGCCAGGTCCAGCGCCAGCGCATCACTGGCGTAAGCCGGCTTACTGCGCACGCTGGTGGCTAGCACCGCTCCTTCACTGCTGCGGGTATCTATTTTCACCAGCGTCGACAGCCCAATACGCAGCGGATGTTTCGCCACTTCCTGTGCATCGAGCGCGATACGCACCGGCAGGCGCCGTACCACCTTGATCCAGTTGCCGGTAGCATTTTGTGCGGGCAGCAGCGAGAACGCGCTCCCGGTGCCCATATCCAGCCCAACCACTTTACCGTGATAGACCACGTCATCACCGTAGATATCGCTGACCACGGTGGCCGGTTGGCCGATGCGCATGCCAGCCAGTTGGGTTTCTTTGAAGTTAGCATCTACCCACAGATTATTAGCCGGGACAATAGCCAGCAGCGGCGTGGTGGAGCTAATCTGCGAACCGACCTGCACGCTGCGGCGTGATACATAACCATCAATTGGGCTGACCACGGTGGTGCGCTGCAGGGTAAGCCAGGCATCGCGCAGTTGTGCGGCACTCTGTTTCACCGCAGGCTGGTTTTCCAGCGAGGTATTGAGGATCATCGCCTGATTGGCATTGTACTGCTGCATCGCCACATCCAGCCGTGCTTTCGCAGTGGCTACCGCATCCCGCGCGTGCTGCAGATCCTCTTTACCCAGCAGCTTTGCCGCGCCCAGCGGCTCGCGGCGGCGTAAGTCCGCCTGTGCCTGCTCCAGCGCGGTCTTTTGCAGTTCAATCGTCGCCTGATACTGTTTACCGTTAATAATCAGCTGATGTGTCTGACGCACGCTGGTCGCTAATGCCGTTTGCGCTTTCTCAAATGCCTGGTCGGCATCGGTGCGATCCAACGTAACCAGTACATCCCCTTGCTTGACCAAATCCGTGTTGTCAAACCACACTTTATTGACGCTGCCCGTGACCTGAGCCATCACCTGTGCCTGATTTCCGGCAACATAGGCGTCGTCAGTTTCCTGATAGTGACTTAATATCAGTAACCACCATGCCAGATAAGCAATGCCAATCGTCACCAATAATACGGTTAGAAAAATCAATGCTCTTGTGCGCGTCTTATTCTTCTTATTCGGCTGCTGTGGCTCTCGCGCCGCCGCACTTACGTCCATGATATTCTCCTGAGTTTCTTGCCAGCCAGCGCTGTTCACATCATGGTGGCAATCGTCTGAGTCTAAAATGCCAGCGGGTTAGCGCTGGCATAAGGGAAAATTACGGGAGTAAGGTAGCGATTCGCGACTCAGGTTGTGTCGCACAATATGCTATTGATAGGCTATTTAACGTGACAGGGAAGCGACGACTTCTTCCTCATCCATTTGATCTAAACGATTCAACAGCTTACGAGTAATGGCTTCCAGTTGCGCTTTTTCGGCTTCGCTCAACGCCGACCACAAATGTTGCAGGCACTTATGCTGCGGTGGCAGCAACTGGCGCAGGAATTCGTCGCCTTTTGGCGTCAGGTGCAGATGCAGGCAGCGGCGGTCGTTATCACTTTCACGGCGCTCGATCCAACCGCGTTTTTCCAGCTCGTCAGCGATACGCGTGGCGTTAGTGCGCGAAGAGCCGAGGGCAGCGCTAAGCTCAGACGGCTGGATACTGTGGTTTTCCTGTGCATCCAGCGTAATCAATGCCATAAACAGCGTCTCGTTAATTCCCTGTGCTTTCAGCATCTTATTGCGGTTTTCCAGCAATTTACTCTGCATGTGCATACACAGGCGCGTCAGTATAATCTCCTGCAATGGGAAATCTTTCTGGCGGTTCGCACGAAAATTCAGCATCTGTTCAATGGGAGTAAATGAACTTTCCATTATAAATGAACCTCACTAGTTGCAACGGGTATAATAATGATGGTGATTAATGGGTAATGCGACTTTACCGTCGGTGAGATTTTCACATTGCCGTAGTCATCATCCGTAGTTTCACGGTCACTCCATAACCCAGGCCACTTAATAGCCACGAAAACAATGCTGTGCGTATAATGATAAATCCTAACAGGGGAGTAAGAACCTGAAAGGTCCGGCATCTTCCTGTCAGGAAATGATGGCTGGCTTGAAATACTCAGTAAAACGTGGATGAGTGCGATATCATTATCATGCATATGGGAACCCTCTGATGGGGATATAAGTACGATGACAATTAACTGCTTTGCAATCACCAAACAATTTTACTGTAAAATATAACCATCTTTAATAAATTGCGCCTAACCATAACAGAGCGGGAATTGTCTTAACAGGCAGCAAAATCTAAAAAGCGCCAATTATCACTCAAAAAAATCACTCTGTTGTGGCCTCAAAGTGATGGCCACGCCACCAGATAATCAGATTAATCAGGGTTAGCAGAACGCCAATCGTACATACCCCATACCATCCTGCTGTCTGAAAAGCCAACGCCGACAATAATGACCCGGCCGCCCCGCCAATGAAGTAGCTGGTCATATAACCGGCAGTGAGTCGGTTACGTGCTTCAGGCATACGGCGGTAGATCACGCTCTGATTGGTGATATGTACACCCTGAACCGCAAGGTCCAGCAGGATAATCCCCACAATCAGCGCCAGCAGAGAGTGAGCGCCCAGGGCGGTGATCCCCCACGAGGTCAGTAAAATCAACAATCCTCCGCTGGTGGTCAGCCGGGCATGGCCTTTATCTGCCAGTGCACCGGCATGGCGGGCCGCCAGCGCTCCTGCCGCACCGACCAGGCCAAGTAAACCAATCTCGCCCACTGAATAGTTCCACTGCGGGGAAGAAAGCAGAAATGCCATGGAGGTCCAGAGCACGCTGAAGTTAGCAAACGCCAGACAACCGATAATGGCCCGGGTGCGCAGCACGGGATGACGCGCATACAGGGTGAAAACGGACCCCAACAGCTGGCGATAATTGAGTGCCACCGACTGCTGATAACGCGGCAGATAGCGCCATAGCGCCAGCGCCATCAATACCATCAGTAGGCTGGCTATCCAGTACACGCTGCGCCAGCCGCCCAGCTCTGCCAGCCCGCCGGCTACGGTTCGCGCCAGCAGGATACCCAGCAGCAGACCGCTCATTACGGTGCCAACCACCTTGCCACGTTTTTCCGGCGCGGCGAGCGTTGCTGCCAGCGGCACAAGGATCTGTGCCACCACTGAAAACAGCCCGGTCAGTACCGTACCCAGCAGCATTAGCGGAAGCGTTGATGACATGGCGGTGATCATCAATCCCCCCGCTGCCAGCAGGCTCATCGAGACAATCAGGCCACGACGTTCGAACATGTCACCCAGCGGTACCAAAAAAAGCAACCCGGCGGCATATCCCAGCTGTGCGGTGGTGACAATAAATCCCGCCTGATGGAATGAGAGGCCAAAGGTATGGGCAATGGTGGCCAGCAGCGGCTGCACATAATAGTTGCTGGCCACGGAAAGGCCAGTCGCGAATGACATCAGCGTAACTAAAGCGGGCGTAAGAGCTTGATGGGGGGATTTCATAAAAACCAAACATGAGAGTAAGAAAAGTCCTATAGGCTAATAATAACCTAAAAAACTATTTCACTCACATGATAATTAACAGGACAAACCAGTTCAGCGGCATTAATCATCGAACTGCCGGCTGACCAGAAGAAGTGGCTCAGTTGTTAAAGCGTGAGCAGGTTGCCGCAGGCGGGGGCGGCAACCTGGCTACAGGTTATTTAGCGGCGGCCAGGGCGTCTTTCACCCAGCCATCGAACTGTGCCTGATGCGCTTTGATCCAGCCATTGACATGCGCATTGATATCCGCCTCAGAAGACTGGCCCTGATGCATACGCGAGTTCTGCGCGTTGATATCCGCTAACGGCAGCTTCATTTCTGCAAACAGTTTTGCCGCCGCCGGGTTTTTCTGCGCCCACTCTTTGTTCGCCACAATGTGCATGGAGTTAACCGGGAAGCCATAGTTGGCACCGTTTGCCAGCTTGGTATCGACATTTTTCTGTCCGCCCGGCATGGATGAGAACGGCACCTGCAACCAGACCACATCGCGGCCCGGAACCAGCACATCACTGACCCAGTAAGGTGTCCAGGTGAAATAGAGCACCGGTTTGCCGTCTTTGTAGCGGGTAATCGTGTCGGCGATCATCGCCGAGTAGTTGCCCTGGTTATGTGTAACGGTATTGCTGAGTCCGTAAGCCTTGATCTGGTGGGTAATCACATCATCACAGCCCCAACCCGGCGTACAGCCGGTCAGATCGGCTTTGCCATCATCGTTAGTATCAAACAGTTTGGCCAGCTTAGGATCTTTCAGCTGTTCGATATTAGTGATGTGGTACTTATCAGCGGTTTTCTTATCAATCAGATAACCCTGGGCTGCGCCCTGTACGTAGGCTCCCTGACGGTAGAATTTGGCGTCGCCGCCCGCCGCCTGGTACATATCATCGTGCAGCGGTCTCCAGTTGTTGGCCATAAAAGTGGTATCACCGGCGGCAATTGAGGTGTAGGCAACGTTGTAATCGACCTCACTGGGATCGTTAACGGTGTAGCCCAGTTTCTCCAGCGCGCGGCTTACCAGCAGCGTCTGAAACGTCTCTTCAGTAATGGTGCTTTGAGCGGGCTTTACGGTAATGCCCGTACCCGGCAGATCGGCGGCGGAAACCTGGGCGGCGGCCAGCGTGGTGAACGCGGCGGCCAGCAGTGCTGTCTTACGCATAGCGATTCCTTAATGTTTGGTCGTGCGGAGGTTACGGGCGGCACGGTGGCGTGCCGCCAGAAGAATTATTTTATAAAGGGGCGGGTCAACAGTCCCAGCGGGCCGCTGGTGTACCAGCGACGGTTGCCGCGGCTGCGTTTGTCCTTACCCACCGACTGCGTGAGTCGGTCAAGGATGATCGCCAGAATAACGATACCAACGCCGCCGACGGTAGCCAGGCCCATGTCCAGGCGGCCGATCCCGCGTAACACCATCTGGCCGAGACCGCCTACGGCAATCATTGAAGCGATAACCACCATCGACAGCGCCAGCATCAGCGTCTGATTGACCCCGGCCATAATGGTTGGCATCGCCAGCGGCAGCTGGACTTTAAACAGCATCTGACGCGGGCTGGCACCGAAGGATTCAGCGGCTTCCACCAGGTCAGCAGGCACCTGCTTGATACCCAGGATAGTCAGACGCACAATCGGCGGCAGGGCAAAGATGATGGTCACCACCACGCCCGGCACGTTACCGATGCCAAAAAGCATTACGATCGGCACCAGATAGACAAAGGCTGGCGTGGTTTGCATCGCATCCAGCAGCGGGCGAATAATTTTCGCCGCACGCTGGCTGCGTGCCAGCCAGATGCCTAAAGGCAGGCCAATGATGATACAGAACAGCAGGGCGGTCAGCACCAGCGCCAGCGTCACCATCGCCTGGGACCATGCGCCGATCGCACCGATCGCCACCAGTGACACCAGCGTGGCGACCCCCATACTGACGCTGGAGAGCTGCCAGGCGATCAGGGCAAAAACGGTAATCGCCACCGGTGCCGGCATGCCCAGCAGCAGCTGCTGAAAGGCGCTAAGGATATAATCCACCGGCAGGCGAATGCCCTGGAACAGGGGGCGGAAATGGCTCACAATCCAGTCAATCGCGGTGGTCACCCAGCTGTCGAGTGGGATCAGCGTTTTATGGAACGGGTCGAGGAGATTAAAATGCTCCACCTGCGGTGCCGGGGCGCTGTTCAGCCAGTCGCCGCTCGCTGCCGCGTCATGTGAAGCGCCGGAAGAAGCACCCCAGGCATCGCTGCCGCCGGTAGCAGAACCGGCGGCTGGCTGGCTGGAAGTCGCGGCATTCGGCGCCCCCCACGGGTCGCTGCTGCCGCTGGTGGCCTGGCTGGCATCAGCCGGCGCGCTCTGATTTGTGGTTGCAGAGTCCCACGGGTTACTGGTTTGTTCACTCATGGCTGGCCTCCGTCACGATCCAATGCTTGCAATAACATACCTTTGGAAATAATGCCGATGTACTGCCCCTCTTCACCGATGATTGGCACCGCGCAAGGAGCCTGTGCGACATGGGAAAGCAAATCGTTAAGCGTGGTATCGGCAGGCATCGCCTGGGGGCTGTCCAGCAACGCGCGATCGAGACCTGCTCCCTCTGCCAGCGCAGCTTTCAGCGAGTCGACGGAGACGGTGCCCACAAAGCGCTGTTTTTCCAGCACATAGCCGTACTCACGGTCATTATCCTGCAACAGTTTGATGGCTGAACGCGGGCCAAGACCCGGCGCTTTACGAATTAGCGCGGCGGCGCTGCGGCGGGCGATATCCTTCGCGCTGAATACGTGGCTGATATCCACGCCGCGGAAGAAGGTGCGCACATAGTCGTTAGCGGGGTTATTGAGGATCTCATCCGGCGTACCGACTTGTACCACTTCACCGCCCTGCATGATGGCGATGCGGTCGCCAATACGCATCGCTTCATCCAGATCGTGAGAGATAAAGACGATGGTACGCTGGTGTCGCGACTGTAATTTGACCAGCTCATCCTGCATTTCGGTACGAATTAACGGATCGAGCGCTGAAAAGGCTTCATCCATCAATAATATATCGGGATTGATGGCTAACGCGCGAGCTAATCCAACACGCTGACGCATGCCACCGGAAAGTTCATCCGGGTAGGCATGGGCATAATTATCCAGACCCACCTGACGCAGTGCATCAAGCGCTTTTTCCTGACGCGCTGCCACGGGTACGCCGGCTAATTCCATACCAAATGCGGCATTATTTAATACCGTCATATGTGGCATTAACGCAAATGACTGGAACACCATGCTGATTTTATTTCTGCGCACCTGGCGTAATTCACTTTCCGATATTTTTGCAATATCTTCACCGTCAATGATGACCTGGCCGCGGGTAGGTTCTATCAGACGATTGAGAAGGCGAACCATAGTGGATTTACCGGAGCCGGATAACCCCATGATGACAAAAATCTCGCCTTCTTCAATGGCCAGACTGGCGTTTTTCACGCCAAGAGACAGCCCGGTTTTCTCCAGTAGTGCTTCTTTACCGATCCCTTTATCAATATATTTAAACGCGCGATCGGGATTATCTCCAAAAACTTTATATAGATTCTTAACTTCAATTTTAATAGCCATGCATTAATTTATTTCCCGGTTAAAGTTGATTTTCTAATTGCGACTCTTCTTTGTAATTAAATATTATCGGCCTATACCGTAGCATACTGAGAATCTAAGGCAACCCTCATCATGGAAGTAGAATACTCTCATTCAGGTAGTCGGATCGGCTAATGTCAGAGTGGGTAAGGGATTGCAGCGAGTCACGCGAGGGAAAAAAATTGGATATTTCTCTAGGAATCTTCTCTCTAAAGAGTCAGATATTGTTCTGTAGGTTGTCTGCTGGCGGAAAATAAACTTGTCAAAACGGTCATATTTGAATCAGAAAAAATGCAGGGTTTCACTGAAATAAAACAGCAGCAAAACCAGATATTAAAAATGGCTACCGGCGGCAGCCATCGCTCAACAGGTTAAAAGTCCCAGTCTTCGTCCTCGGTATCGACCGCTTTGCCCATCACATAAGAGGAGCCAGAACCGGAGAAAAAGTCGTGGTTTTCATCGGCATTTGGCGACAGCGCGGCGAGGATCGCCGGGTTGACATCGGTCATTTCAGCGGGGAAGAGCGCCTCGTAACCGAGGTTCATCAGCGCCTTGTTCGCATTGTAATGCAGGAATTTTTTTACATCTTCCTGCCAGCCCACGCCTGAGTAAAGCGCATCCGTATAGGCCAGTTCGTTTTCATACAGCTCAAGAAGCAGTTCAATGGCAAACTGTTGCAGCTCCTCTTTACGCTGTGGCGTCTCTTTCTCCAGTGCTTTCTGGTATTTATAACCAATGTAATAGCCATGCACTGCCTCATCCTTGATTATCAGCCGGATCAGGTCGGCGGTATTGGTCAGCTTGCCCCGGCTCGACCAGTACACAGGCAGGTAGAAACCGGAATAGAACAAGAACGACTCAAGAAACACGCTGGCAATTTTCTTTTTCAGCGGGTCGTTGTGGTAATAGTGTTGCAGGATAATCTGCGCTTTAGCCTGCAACGGCGCGTTATCCTCGCTCCAGGCGTAGGCGGCATCGACGTCGCTGGTGTGGCACAGCGTCGAGAAAATCGAGCTGTAAGAACGTGCGTGCACCGCTTCCATAAAGCTGATATTCGACATCACCGCTTCTTCGTGCGGCGTCAGCGCATCGGCCATCAGCGCCGGAGCGCCCAGGGTATTTTGAATCGTGTCCAGCAGCGTCAGGCCGGTAAACACGCGGATAGTCAGCTGCTGCTCATCGGCACTGAGAGAGTTCCACGACGGAATATCGTTGGAAAGCGGAACCTTTTCCGGTAGCCAGAAGTTGCTGGTCAGGCGGTTCCACACTTCCAGATCCTTGTCGTCTTCGATTTTGTTCCAGTTAATGGCCTGAATTTTATTTAGTTTCATAGTGATATCTTTTTTCGGGCCGGCGCACTCTGGCCCGCGATGAAAGGGGGGTCAGAGTGAGCAGGAGACACAGCCTTCGACCTCAGTGCCCTGCAGGGCCATCTGACGCAGGCGAATGTAGTACAGCGTTTTGATGCCTTTCTTCCAGGCATAAATCTGCGCCCGGTTAATATCGCGCGTGGTGGCGGTATCGCGGAAGAACAGCGTCAGCGACAGCCCCTGATCGACGTGGCGGGTGGCTTCGGCGTAGGTATCGATTATCGCTTCCGGCCCGATATCATAAGCATCGCGGTAAAACGCCTGATTATCGTTATTCATAAAGGGGGCCGGATAATAGACGCGGCCAGTCTTGCCCTCTTTACGGATCTCAATGCGCGACACAATCGGATGAATACTTGAGGTGGCGTGGTTGATATAGGAGATCGACCCGGTCGGCGGGATCGCCTGCAAATTCTGATTGTACAGCCCGTGTTGCATCACCGCCTCTTTCAGCGCCTGCCACTGCTGCTGTGTCGGGATCTCAATCCCTGCCTTGGCAAACAGCGCGGCGACCTGAGCAGTACGTGGCTGCCAGCGTTGCCCGACATACTGGGTGAAATATTCGCCGCTGGCATAACGGGAATCCGCAAAGCCGCTAAAAGTGGTAGCACGTTCACGCGCCAGCTGGTTTGAAGTGCGCAGGGCATGGTACGTCACGGTGTAAAAGTAAATATTGGTGAAGTCCAGACCCGCTTCAGAACCGTACTCAATACCTTCCCGCGCCAGATAACCGTGCAGATTCATCTGCCCCAGGCCGATGGCGTGTGACTGCGCATTGCCCTGTTCGATTGAGGGCACCGAATGGATATGGCTTTGATCGGATACCGCCGTCAGTCCGCGTACGGCGATCTCAACCGTGCGGGCAAAATCGGCAGAATCCATCGCATGGGCGATATTCAGCGAGCCGAGATTGCAGGAAATATCCTTGCCGATATGTCGATAGCTCAGGTCATCGTTATATTCGGTTGGGGTGTTAACCTGCAGGATTTCCGAGCACAGGTTACTCATATTGATACGCCCGTGGACCGGATTGGCCCGGTTCACCGTGTCTTCAAACATGATGTAGGGATAACCGGACTCGAACTGGATCTCCGCCAGCGTCTGGAAAAACTCACGCGGATTGATAAAGGTGCGGCGGATTCGCGTATCCGCCAGCATCTCATGGTATTTTTCGCTGATGCTGATATCGGCAAACGGCAAAGCGTAAATTCGCTCAACGTCATACGGTGAAAACAGCGCCATCTGCTGGTTATCTTTGGCCAGCTGGAAGGTGATATCGGGGATCACTACGCCGAGCGACAAAGTTTTGATGCGGATCTTTTCGTCGGCGTTTTCGCGCTTGGTATCAAGGAAGTGCAGAATATCCGGGTGGTGCGCATGCAGGTAAACCGCCCCCGCCCCCTGACGGGCACCAAGCTGGTTGGCGTAGGAGAAAGCATCTTCCAGCATCTTCATCACCGGGATCACGCCGGAAGACTGATTTTCAATGCGCTTAATCGGTGCACCGGCCTCACGCAGGTTTGACAACAGGAACGCTACGCCGCCGCCACGCTTGGAGAGCTGCAGCGCCGAATTGACCGCACGGCCAATCGATTCCATATTGTCTTCGATTCGCAGCAGGAAGCAGGAGACCAGCTCGCCGCGCTGCTGCTTACCGCAGTTAAGGAAGGTGGGCGTGGCCGGCTGAAAGCGGCCGCTCAGAATTTCATCCGCCAGCGCCAGCGCCAGCGGCTGGTCACCTTTGGCTAACGTCAGTGCCACCATACATACGCGTTCGGTAAAACTTTCCAGATAGCGCTTGCCGTCAAAGGTTTTCAGCGTATAGCTGGTATAGAACTTCCATGCGCCGAGGAATGTCTGAAAGCGAAAGCGGCGTGCAGTGGCCCGGGCGAACAGCGAACAGACAAACTCAAACGGGTATGCGTTCAACACCTCAGCTTCGTAATAGCCTTCCGCCACCAGAAACTGCAAACGTTCGGCGATGGAGTTGAACTGAACGCTGTTGGGGATGACGTGTTGAATAAAGTATTGGCGCGTGGCGTCCTGGTCTTTTTCAAACTGAATATGGCCATTATCGTCGTACAGATTGAGCATCGCGTTGAGCGCGTGATAATCCGCCGTAGCCTCCGCGGCCTCTAAGAATGTGCTGTCTGTCGCTGCCAAAATTCGGTTACTCCGTTGTAGACGTTAGCGATATCTTCAGGGGTACCCATCAGCTCAAAGCGATAGAGACAGGGTACCTGGCATTTTTGCGCAATAATTTTGCCAGCGAGGCAAAAAGCTTCGCCAAAGTTACGGTTACCGGCAGCAATAACGCCGCGGATCAGCCGACGATTATTGCTGTGATTAAGAAACCGGATCACCTGTTTAGGCACCGCCCCCTGGTGCGTGCCGCCGCCGTAACTGGGCACCACCAGAATATAAGGTTCACTGACCTGCAACTGCTGCGCGTAATCGAGCGGAATACGGCGTGACGGCAGGTTTAACCGCGCGATAAAACGGTGGGTGTTTTCTGACAGGCTGGAGAAGTAAACCAGCGAAGCCATGCGATTACCCCCGCACCGCAACGGCATGGCTTAGCGCATGAATTTTGTCCGGACGAAAGCCGCTCCAGTGTTCCTGCTCAGCCATTACCACCGGTACCTGGCGGTAACCTAATGACCTCAGGGTCTCGACATGGGCTGGTTCGTGGTCGAGGTTAATCAGTTGGTAATCAATCCCTTTCTTGTCCATGGCATTTTTTGTGGCGTTGCACTGGACACAATTATCTTTAGTGTAAATAATAATGCGCATGATTCGCATTTCCTTTCTTGGCCGGAGCGTTGATTATATTGGCTCTCACTCAGTCAGTGAGATTTAGCAGAAAACACACCATATAGCGTTTATCCCTTTCACTAAATACTAGATATAGCGTCTGCGGATTGCAACCATACAAATTTCAGGTCATCAGATTTATCTTGCACCATCGCGACACAGGTCCTCTGGCACAAGCTCTCAGCGCGAAAAAATAGCCGAAAAAAAAATCCGCTTTCGTTTGCGGGTGCCGGGCCGGAGTCAACCACTGCGGCATCGGCGCGCCGGCAATCATCACGGCAAAAAATAATCTCTGAAGCGTTTGCAGCACCGATGCCGTTGACCTCAGGCAGCCAAATATTTGTTACTTTGTGCGGAAATCGACTATTAGTTACAGGACTGGCTCAGATTGTGCCGCCTGATGGTCGGCGTTTATGGATTATTCCGAAAGCCCTGAAGGCAGCGCCTGTTGTAAGGTTGCCTGGTTTGCAGACTGAGAGGAACAAGCATGTATTTACGACCTGATGAGGTAGCGCGCGTTTTGGAAAAAGTGGGGTTTGAAATGGATGCGATAACCACCAAAACCTACGGTTATCGTCGCGGTGAAGACTATGTCTATGTCAACCGTGAAGCGCGCCTCGGTCGTACCGCGTTGGTTATCCACCCGACGCTTAAAGAGCGAAGCCAGGCCATCGCTACCGCTGCCTCGGAGGTAAAAACATGCGATCACTATGTCCGCTTCCCGATGTATCTGGTTGGTGAGGCAAACGACCATTACGGTATTCCCCACGGTTTCAGTTCCCGCATGGCGCTGGAGCGTTATCTGGAGCGCATGTTTGGATAATCTCACCGGCAGAAAATGAACTGGCAGGCATGCGCGTCCACGGCATGCAGAATGTTTCCCCTTTAATGGCTGAATAACGCGCTAATTAATCACTGTGTTCCCCCGCTGGCATGCGTGGGTAAATAATGAAAACTTACCCGGTCAGGCTTAGACTGTCAGCATACTGGACATATGCAGGAATAATGATGAAACGGGCGATCGCAGCGCTGATAGCGGCGTGGATATTAACGGGGTGTGCAACCATCGTCTCCAGCGAGACGCAGGATGTGACGCTGCAAACCCAGCCCCCCGGGGTGAAATTTGTGGTGCAGGACGAGAGCGGTAAAGCGGTGGCAGAAGGCTATACGCCAAAAACCGTGACGCTGGCAAAGTCCAGCGGCGACTATTTTGGTAAGAAAAAGTACCTGGTCATGCTGGAGCGTGCCGGCTATGTGCCGCAGACGCTGCCGTTGAAAGAGAGCGCAAACCTGTGGTATTTGCTGGGCAATATTCCACTGCTCGGGTTCCCTGGCTGGCTGGTGGTTGACCCGTTCTATGGCGGGATGTACAAAATTGAGCCGCCGCGCCTGCAGGTGGTGATGAGTCCTGTCGGCGCTCGCGGGGCTTAGTTATTAAACCAGAGCAGGCCGGATTTCCGGCCTGCTTACTGTGCCGCAGGTTGCACCATGCCCTGTGCGGGTTTGAAACGCTCAAGAAACTGAGGCTGGAAGATGCACATACGTATGGTGTTACGGTATTCACCGTTAATAAAGAACTCGTGGATTAACTCGCCTTCCACCTCAAAGCCCAGCTTGCGATAGATGTGAATCGCCTTTTCGTTCTCTTTATCGACAATCAGGTAAAGCTTGTAGAGATTCAGCACCGAGAAACCATAATCCATTGCCATCTTAACCGCCTGACTGGCCAGTCCTTTGCCCTGATGACTGGGGGCGATAATAATCTGAAACTCCGCCCGGCGGTGGACGTGATTAATTTCCACCAGTTCCACCAGCCCCGCATTGCTTCCGGCATGCTCCACTACAAAGCGCCGCTCGCTTTGGTCATGAATGTGCTTGTCATAGAGATCTGACAGCTCCACAAAAGCCTCATACGGTTCTTCAAACCAGTAGCGCATCACGCTGGCGTTATTATCCAGCTGGTGGACAAACCGCAGATCTTCCCGCTCCAGCGGGCGCAGCGTAACGTCGTGGTCAACAAATTTGGCACACATAACTCTTCCTGTTTGCAGATGCTGTATTGCCCAGCAAGTATAACGTTTTACCGGCGGCAAAAAAAACGCGCCGGTCGGCGCGTTGAGCTGTTAGCCATGTTGGCGTCCCTGGCGCAGGCCGGTTCGCTGTCAGAAGTTATAGCCAACCACCAGATAGTAGCCAAAGCCGGTTGATTTCACGGTGAAATCCCCGGCGCCGAAGTTCTGCACCACGCCGTCGTTCCACTGTCCGCCGTTGTGGAAGTAGCGCGCAACAAACGAGTAGTGCCAGCGATCGTAGCCGAGAGAAAGAATATGGCTGGAGGCGATGGAATTGCTGGTTCGTGCCGGGCTGGCGTTATCACCAAGCTGCGAACCCCAGTCAAAGTTGGTAAAGCCGATATAGCTCAGATTGCCGCCCCACAGTGTGGTCAGCGGCACAAAGTATTTCACCTTGAAGCGGTAACCGTCCCAGCGGTCTTCGTTAGCTGCGCCATAGTTCTCCCACTGATATTTGGCGTATACGTTCAAAGACAAGCCCATATCAGAATGTGTGTCGATGTCGGTGCCCAGCCCCATATACCAGGTATTCTGGCGGCTGGCCTTGTTATCGCCCATGTCGTAGACGTAGTTGTTGGCGAAATACCACTCTTTAAACGGGCCAAAGCCCAGCTGGGTGCCGGTCAGTTTATCAATGGAGAAGCGTGGTTCAATCTCCATAAAGAACGGGGAACCGTCATCCCAGGCGCCGACGTTATTACCGTTGCCGGTGCCGAAGAATTTAGGCACATCGATATAGCCGTAAAAATCCAACCCGTCTTTATGCGCAAAGGCTTCATATTCGAGATACACATCGTTATTCAGCCTGGGTCCGAAGCGGGTGTGATAGCTGCCCACCACGTTAACGCTCTGATGCCACCAGTCTGAAACGTATTCGGCGTTGCCGGTTTCAGCGACGGAGGATTGGGTATAAGAAAGCGCGGCCAGCGCTCCGGCCATGATTATTTTATATTTCATTAGTGCTTTTCACATGCTCAGTGACCTGTCTGGCAGCTATCGTTCAGGTCGGGTTGCCGCTTCTACAGGCGAAATGGGTGGTTATCGCGAAGGCAAAAACACCCGCATGAATTCTGCGGCAGTGTGCCGCCGTCAGCGCTCTAGCAAATAGATATCACTCACACTTGTCAAAGTGTGTTTCATTTCGATTTGGTTAAAGTGTGATTTTTATCACAAATTAATCAGTGCAGAGTGAACTTTATCGCTAACGTGCTGTTCAGGCATCTAAACGTCGGGGTAAACGATTGCCTGGTATTGAATGAGCAAATCCTGCCGATTTTGTTGCAGATAGCAGGGTTTTGAATCCGCGCTAAACGCACCAGTGAATAAGTATTCTTATAGATAAAGGCCGGGATCGCCGACTGACAGCCAGCCGCTGCGCGATGGACGCGCCGGCCTTGCCCGTCATCGCAATAGCGCGCCGGTACGATAGTTGACGGTCAGCTGATTACTGAGGATGGTGAGTGCGGGTTGCAGGGAGCCTCGCGTCACCGTGGAATAAATAAAACGAAAAGGGCCGTCGGCGGGAAATGACGACGGTAAGGTTTGCTCACCGGCCAGCGCGGGCAACGCCATGCAGCGCCCCCGGCTGCATAACGTTATTTTAAGATCCGGCGGTGGCGCGCTGTCGGGGGTGATACGCCATGCCACCCGCGCTGCCGTTGCCGAAGCGGGGAGCGGCGCGCCAGGCTGCAGCGGACGGCTGGTGATCTCCTGCTGGCCGCGAGAAATAACGCCACCGAAGCTCTGACTGCTCCAGGCGCCGCCGTGGCTGGCGTGCACGGCAATCGGCAGCATCAACAGCAGGGCAGGCAGCGCGCTTTTCACGACTGCCCCCCGATCATCCAGGTCATGCGCACATTTCGCTGGCTATTAATCTCCTGACTTGACAACACCACCAGCTGCGGGAAGATGCGCCGCAAATAGCGTGACAGCATCAGGCGCAGAGAGGGATTAACCAGCAGCACCGGCGGGGCTCCAATGCCTTCCTGATGTTGTAGCGCCAGGCCAGTCTGCTTCATCAGGTTTTCCGCAATACCTGGCTCAATGGCGCTGCCGCTTTGCGTAGCCTGCACCAGCAGCTGTTCCAGTGACAAATCCAGCCCAATCACCTGAATATCGTCGTCAGCGGTAAACCACTGATGGGTGATTGAGCGCGCCAGCCGCACGCGTACGCGGGCGGTTAATTCATCGGCATCGCTCTGCGCGCTGGCAAATTCGGCCAGCGTGTCGATGATGGTGCGCATGTCGCGGATGGCAATACGTTCGGCCAGCAGGTTTTGCAGCACCTTATGCAGCGTGGTCAGCGAGATCACCCCTGGTATCAGGTCTTCTACCAGCTTAGGTGACTGTTTGGTCAGCTGGTCAAGCAGCTGTTGCGCTTCCTGACGACCAAACAGCTCTTCGGTATGGATGCTGATCAGATGATTCAGATGGGTAGCGACCACCGAACTGGGATCGACCACGGTATAGCCCAACGTTTGTGCCAGCTCGCGCTGTACCTCATCGATCCACAGGGCGGGTAAGCCAAAGGTCGGTTCTACGCAGGCGGTGCCCGGTACGTCACCTTCCGCACAACCCGGGTTGATCGCCATAAAGCGTTCCGGTATCACTTCGCCGCGACCGATCTCAACGCCTTTCAGCAAGATGCTGTAGGAGGTGGGAGAGAGATCGAGGTTATCGCGTATATGCACCGGCGGCGGCAAAAAGCCCATCTGCTGGGCAAACTTTTTACGGATGCCGCGTACGCGCGTCAGCAGCTGGCCCTGCTGTTCCTGATCGACCATCGGGATCAGCCGGTAGCCGACTTCCAGCCCGAGCACGTCTTCCATCTGCACGTCTGACCAGGTAGCTTCATTGACCTGTGCCGCTTCGGCTTCGGCCCGCGCCTTATCTTCCGCCAATTCCGTCGGGCTACCGGGACGTGCGCCTTGCTGGCCTTGACGGCCGCGCAGCCACCAGGCGATGCCCAGCAGCACGGCGGTAAACAGTAAAAACACCACGTTCGGCATGCCGGGGATCAGACCGAGCAGGCCGATCACCCCTGCTGCCAGCAAGATAACGCGTGGCGAGCTGAACAGCTGGCCGATCATCTGCTCGCCAACATCCTGCTCGTTGACCACCCGCGTGACCACCACGCCGGCAGCGGTAGAGATCACCAGACCTGGGATCTGCGCGACCAGTCCGTTGCCGATGGTCAGCAGCGTATAGGTTTCTGCCGCCATTCCCGCCGACATATCATGCTGCATAATGCCGATCATCAAACCGCCAAGCACGTTGATCACCATGATCATCAGTCCGGCAATCGCGTCACCGCGGACAAACTTACTGGCACCGTCCATTGAACCGTAGAAATCGGCTTCCTGGGTGACTTCCTGGCGACGGCGCTTGGCTTCCTCTTCGCCAATCAGTCCGGCGTTGAGATCGGCATCTATCGCCATCTGTTTGCCCGGCATCCCGTCCAGGGTGAAACGTGCACCAACTTCGGCAATACGCCCGGCACCCTTGGTGATGACCATAAAGTTAATGATGATCAGGATAATAAAGACGATAATCCCGATAGCGAAATTACCCCCTACCAGGAAATTACCAAAGGCTTCAACAACGTGGCCGGCGGCAGCGGTTCCGGTGTGGCCATCCATCAGGATCACACGCGTTGAAGCCACGTTAAGCGCCAGACGCAGCAGCGTGGAGAACAGCAGGACCGTCGGAAAAGCCGAGAATTCCAGCGTCTTCTGGGTGAACATGGCCACCAGCAGGATCATGATCGACAGCACAATATTGAAGGTGAACAGCAGATCCAGCACGAAGGCCGGCAGCGGCAGGATCATCATCGACAGGATGGTCATAATCAGCACAGGGCCGGCGAGAACCTGCCACTGCGTGTCTTTCATCTTCGGTAAACGTAACCGGGTGGCTAGATTGGCCATCACTCTTTACTCTCTTGGGCAAAATCCAGCGCTTCAGGCACCGGAAGGTTTTCAGGGGTGTTTGGCCGTTGTCCATAGCCTTTACGCCAGCGCCTGAGGCTATAAACCCAGGCGAGGACTTCCGCCACCGCATGATATAAATCGGCCGGTATCGGTGCGCCAATCTCACAGTGGCGATAGAGTGCTCGCGCCAGCGGGGGCGCTTCCAGCATCGGAACCTTATGGCTTTCAGCCAGTTCGCGAATGCGTAAGGCAACCAGACCGCTGCCTTTCGCCACTACTTTGGGTGCGCCCAGGCTGCCATCTTGATATTTCAGGGCCACGGAGTAGTGGGTCGGGTTATTCACTATCACATCCGCATCCGGTACATCGGTCATCATGCGGCGCTGCGCCATGGCGCGCTGCATCTGCCTGACGCGCCCTTTAATCTGCGGGTCGCCTTCCTGCTTCTTGAACTCATCTTTGATCTCCTGACGGCTCATGCGCAGCTTTTTCCAGTGGCTGTACAACTGGTAAATCACGTCAAAAGCGACCATCGGGATCAGTGACATAATCACCGCCAGCAGGCAGCCAAGCAGCAGGCTGCTGATATCGGTTAACGCCATACCGAGCGGTTCAAAAATCAGCCGGATAAACTTCTCTTTATTCAGCAGCAGATAGAGTCCACCGCCGAGGGTGGCCAGCAGCACTTTCAGAATGGCCTTCACCATCTCTGACGCCATCTGCGCTGAAAACATGCGCTTGATACCGCTAAGCGGATTGAGCTTTTTCAACTTCGGCGCTAACGACTTTCCGCTCAGGATCAGGCCACCGATCAGTGGCGGTGCGCTGACTGCCGTCAGCAGCAGACCGAAGACAAACGGCATGATGGCCATAAAGGCCTGACCAAGCAGGGAAGCGCTACGCTGCAGCATCTGCGCCGGATCGAGGATCAACAGCCGGTCAAAAATCAGACCGTTGTGCAGCAAACCCTGTAAGCTGCGCACCAGATTACCGCCGGAGCACAGCATCAGCCCCCAGCCAACCAGCAGCATCAATAGCGTGGTCAGCTCCCTGGAACGCGGGATCTGTCCTTCTTCACGCGCCCTGGCAATCCGACTGGGCGTGGGGGCTTCGGTTTTTTCATTATCACTTTCTTGCGACATAGTGGCGTATCAGCTCACTCAGAAGCCAAGCGATTCCAGCAAATCATCAACCTGCTCCTGTGAAGCGACAATGCCTTCGGCGGTGGAATTGATTTGCGGACCATTTTTCAGCTGCGCTTGAGCATCGTCGCGATCGGGTTCTAATTCCTGCATATTTTCCAGCAGCACGCAGATCAGCTCTTTTTCCACCAGCTCAATCACATTCACCAGGCCTTGCAGAACTTGCCCGGTCAAATCCTGGAAGTCCTGCGCCATCATGATATCGGTCAGCTGCTGATTGGTGCTGCGGGTGACCTCAGGAACCTGTTGCAGGTAGGCGCGCGTCTGAATAACCAGTTCGCGTGCGTCCTCAAGTGGCTGTGGATTGGCAAACCATGCGTCCCATTTGGCCGACAGGGCAGTCGCCTGGCTGCCTAACTGCTCCTGAAGCGGGCGGGCCACCTCGACGCAGGTTAATGCACAGTTGGCGGCCTGAGAGGTTTTATCTACCACGTAGTCAAGACGGTCGCGGGTATTCGGGAAGGCGCCGGCCATCTCCTTCAGCACCTGTTCAAGACCCAGGTTGGCCATGCTGTTACGCAGCACACGCGTCAGCTGCCCGATACGTGAAAAAATATCTTTGAAGTTGTCGGCGTTATTATCAATTGTCATTGTCGTTAACCGAGTTTTTCGAATATTTTGCCCAGCTTCTCTTCAAGCGTGACAGCGGTGAAAGGTTTAACGATATAACCATTAGCACCGGCCTGAGCGGCGGCAATAATGTTTTCGCGTTTTGCCTCGGCGGTGACCATCAGCACCGGCAACTTCATCAGTTCAGGCTCCTGACGAATGGTTTTCAGCAGCTGAAGACCATCGATGTTCGGCATATTCCAGTCGCTCACCACGAAATCAAACGATGAGGTGCGCAGTCTGTTCAGCGCATCCTGGCCGTCTTCAGCCTCTTCAATATTTTTGTATCCCAGGTCCTGCAACAGATTGCGCACGATGCGGCGCATGGTGGCAAAATCATCAACGACCAGGAAACGTAGGTTTTTATCCATTTAGATTGTTTTCTCAAAAATCCTCCTGACTCGGTGGAGGTGTACCGCATTTACTTTGGTGATTTTGTCCGACCTTGTCGGCTGCAACGATCGATCAGCCGTTGACTGATATCCTGCAAATCGATGACTTCTGCTGCCGCCTGGAGGGCAATGGCTTCACGCGGCATGCCAAACACCACACAGGTTCGTTCACTCTGCGCCAGCGTCCAGGCGCCTGACTGGCGCATCGCCAGCAGGCCTTTGGCTCCGTCAGCGCCCATGCCGGTCAGAATGGCACCAATGGCATGATGGCCAGCCCCGGCGGCAACGGAGTGAAACAGCACGTCGACCGAGGGCCGATGGCGGTTAACTGCCGCATTGCGGTTAAGGCAGATTTGATACCCCTTCTCTAAGCCAGCGATCTGCATATGCCTGTCGCCGGGAGCAATGTACACGGTGCCGCTCTCCACCGGCTCGCCGTCCACGGCTTCTTTCACCCGCATGGCGCACAGCGAATTCAAACGTTGGGCGAAAGACAAGGTAAAGCCGGGCGGCATGTGTTGTGCAATCACCACGCCGGGGCTGGTGGCGGGCATTCGTGTCAGTACCTGGCGCAGAGCCTCGGTTCCGCCGGTCGATGCACCGATCGCGATAATCGTTTTTACGCCAAAACGCATGGCGCTGATGCTGTCCGCCGGTAGCGGGCTGCGGTAAGGCAGCGTCGACTTCGCCGCAAGACGGATTTTTTCCGCCGCCTGTACTGCCCAACTGCCCAGCGCCGCAATCTGGCTGGCATCCGGCTTGGCGATAAAATCCACCGCTCCGATCTCCAGCGCGTTCAGCGTGCTCGCCGACCCCTTTGCCGTCAGCGATGAGATCATCACCACCGGCATCGGGCGCAGCCGCATCAGCCGGGAGAGAAACTCCAGGCCGTTCATCCGTGGCATATCGATATCGAGCGTCAGTACGTCTGGATTAAATTTTTTGATCAACTCGCGGGCGTTGATCGGATCGGATGCTGTTGCCACCATTTCCATATCATGTTGCTGATTCACTACTGCGCTGATCATATTGCGCATCAGCGCGGAATCATCGACGCACAGCACTCGTATCTTGCTCAACTTCCGCTCTCCGTTAGCGCATAAACTGCCTGTCCAAGCAGACGGAACGGGCTTTGTCGGTGGTTGAAATGCTCCGAATGGCCGACAAATAACAGGCCATCTGGCTTCAGCTGCTGTGCAAAGCGCTGGATCAAGCGGATCTGGGTCGGCAGGTCGAAATAGATCATCACGTTACGACAAAAAATCGCATCGAAAGGACCGGGAACCTGCCACGATTCGTCCAACAGATTCAGTCGCTGGTAGTGGATCGCCGCCAGCAGCTCACGCTTTACCCGTACCCGATCGCTGTTGATTCCGGTGCCGCGCAGAAAATATTGTCGCTTCTGCTGAGGGCTGAGGGTGTGTAAATCCGCCATGCGGTAGACTCCGGCACTGGCCCGGTTCAGCACGTCGGTATCAATATCCGTTGCCCAAACTCTGGGGCCACCAATGGCCGGTCCAAGACAGGCATCCAGCGTCATGGCGATGGAGCAAGGTTCTTCGCCGGTTGAGGCTGCCGTACACCAGACGCGGTAGCCAGCACCGTGGCTGCGGGCATGTTCTTCCAACTGGGGAAAATGGTATGCCTCGCGAAAAAAAGAGGTCAGATTAGTGGTTAACGAATTAACAAATATCTGCCATTCTTCACTGTCTACGCTGGATTCAAGAATATGAATATATTCACTAAAACTGTCTAATGAGAGTTCCCGTAGTCGTCGTGACAGGCGATTAAATATCATGTCCCGCTTCTGCTGGCTAAGGACAATTCCCGCCCGCTGATAGATCAGCTGGCTGATTTTTTCTAATTCCCGGTCGGTAAGTGCATCCGAAAAATGGCTTAAACGCACAGAGCTACGTAGATTTTCACATTTCATGTCAAACCTTTATGCAGGCATATTCATGACTTCCTGATAGGCGCTAAGCATTTTATTACGTAGCTGAACGCCAAAGCTGAAAGCAACGGATGATTTCTGTAGAGACAGCATCACATCGTTCAGGCCAATATCGCTGTTGCCAGACATCCAGCTCTGGCTTTGCGCTTTTGCCGTCTGTTGAGATTTATTGATTTCATTAATGCTGTTAAACAAGGCATCAGAAAAATTTGGGCCACTACCCAGACTTGTTAACTTTCCATTTGAAAGGAATTCGTCAGGCGCAGATATTTTTTGTGCCTGAGAATGCATTTGCCCGATTACATTGTGAATTAAAGATGACATTATTTTTTCCCGGATAATAAATAACTCAGAACGTAGCAAGTCTTGTGCAGCTTTATATGGGTGTAGCTTAACATGAGGGAATTAATGGCGAAAAACCCGAAAAGCCGACACAAGCTCGAGCTTATTTACCCTTAAAAAAAACTCCACTCAGAGGATAATACCGACCTCAAAATTTATCCGGAAAAACTTCGTCGGCTGCTGCCTTGCTTAATTAGCAAGTTTGTAAGCAGTTATTCGCTGCGTGATTACTTGTTACAGGATTACGGCATGAGTGCCACAACAGATGATTTAAAAAACAATCCCGCAGATAGCGTCAAGGCGGCGATGAACTCGTTACGTAATAGTCCGAAGCTGCTGCTGCCGATCGCTGCTGCTGCGGCGATTTCGGTAATGATTGCCCTGATGTTTTGGGCCAAAGAGCCGGGATATCGCGTCCTGTTCAACAATATCAGCGATGAGGATGGCGGTGCCATTGTCAGCCAGCTGTCGCAGATGAACGTCCCTTACCGCATTGATACGGCAGGGGGCGCTATCATGGTGCCGGAAGCTCAGGTTCATGAAGTGCGGATGAAAATGGCACAGCAGGGATTACCAAAGGGCGGTTCCGTTGGCTTTGAACTGCTGGACCAGGAAAAATTCGGCATCAGCCAGTTTAGCGAGCAGGTTAACTTCCAGCGGGCGCTGGAAGGTGAGCTGGCGCGCACCATCGAAAATCTTGGCCCGATCCAACATGCCCGCGTGCATCTGGCGGTGCCCAAACCGTCCATGTTTGTGCGCGATCAGAAGCAGCCTACGGCTTCGGTAAACGTGACGCTGGCGCAGGGACGTGCGCTGGATGACGGGCAGGTGACGGCCATTACGCATCTGATCTCCAGCGCGGTATCCGGCCTACCGGCAGCCAACGTTACCCTTGTCGATCAGCGCGGCAACCTGCTGACGCAAAGCGGCACGGGCGCACTGCAAACCTCGCAAGTGAAGTACACCAACGAGATTGAAGCGGATTATCAGCAGCGTATTCAGCGCCTGTTGGCACCGCTGGTCGGCGACAGCAATGTGCGTACTCAGGTGACGGCACAGTTGGACTTTACCCAGCAGGAGCGTACCGACGAACAGTACCAGCCGAACGCCGAGCGGGAGAAAATGGCGATCCGTAGTCGCCAGTCAAGCCAGGCCGCGCAAGGCAACGGTCGTGGTAGCGGCGGCGTGCCGGGCGCGCTAAGCAATCAGCCACCGACGCCGGCAACAGCGCCGCTGACCAAACCGCTTAACGCACCGGCAGCGAACGGTAAGAATGCGAACAATGAGAAAACCCCGCCTGCTGGCGAGGTGGCTCAGCCTTACAACAATCGTAATGACGAAACGACCAACTATGAGCTGGATCGTACCCTGATCCATACCAAAACCAGCGTTGGCCATATTCAGCGTCTCTCTGTCGCCGTGGTGATCAACCACATGGCACAAGGTGCTGAAGGGAAAACCGGTCCGCTGCCTGCTGCCGAACTGGCGCGCATTAATACGCTGGTTAAAGAGGCCATTGGCTACAGCGAGCAGCGCGGTGACAGCGTGAATATCGTCAATTCACCGTTCAATGGCGTCGTTGAAGAAGTGATGCCGCCGCTCTGGCAGCAGCAGAGCTTCCAGACACTGATAATGACGCTTGCCCGCTATCTGGTGATTGCCATTATCGGCTGGGTGATGTGGCGCAGGCTGGTACAGCCAGTCTGGATCCGCCACCAGGACACCACCATCAAGCGTCTGGAGCTGGAAAAAGAAGCGCGCAAGCTTGAGTTGGAAGAGAAAAACAAAGCGGCACAAATGTCCGCCCATGCCAAAGAAAAACGCCGCACCGATACCGAGATTAATGGTCAGCAACTGCGGGAACTGGCAGAACAGGAACCACGGGTTATCGCGCTGGTTATGCGTCAGTGGCTGAACAAGGAACACAAATCATGAATGCTTGTGACAAATGCGCCATCGTCATGCTGACGTTGGGCGATGAGCTGGCTGCCGAAGTTTTCAAACACCTTAATGCGCACGAGGTGAAGCAAATCAGTAGCGCAATGGTGAATATAGCTGGTTTTACCCACGATCAGATGTCTGTCGTGCTGGAAGATTTCAGCCGTGACTCCGGTGAGTATGCCGCGCTCAGTCTCAACACCAATGATTATCTGCGCAACGTGCTGGTGAAAGCGTTGGGCGAAGAGCGTGCTGCATCCCTGCTGGAAGATCTGCTGGATACCCATCAGGGTACCAATGGTATTGAAACGCTGAACTTTATGGAGCCACAGGCGGTGTATGACCTGATCCGCGATGAACATCCGCAGATCATTGCCACTATCCTTGTGCACCTGAAACGTAACCAGGCAGCCGATGTGCTGGGCAAATTTGACGATAAAGAGCGTAACGACATCATGCTGCGTATCGCCACCTTCGGCGGCGTACAGCCTGCCGCGCTGCAGGAACTGACCGAAGTGCTCAACAACCTGCTGCACGGTCAGAATCTCAAACGCAGCAAAATGGGCGGGGTACGTCCGGCGGCCGAGATCCTTAACCTGATGAAATCTCAACAGGAAGAAGCGGCTATCGATGCGGTGCGCGAGTTCGACGGCGAGCTGGCGCAGAAGATCATTGATGAAATGTTCCTGTTCGAAAATCTGGTTGAAGTGGACGACCGCAGCATCCAGCAAATTCTGCAAGAGATCGAAAGCGAAACGCTGCTGGTGGCCCTGAAGGGTGCCAATGAGGCGTTGCGCGATAAATTCTTCCGCAATATGTCACGTCGTCAGGCAGACCTGATGGCCGAAGATCTGGCCTCGCGCGGGCCGTTGCGCCTCTCGCAGGTCGAAGCACAGCAGAAAGCGGTATTGTTGGTAGTCCGTCGTCTGGCAGAAGCCGGGGACATTCTGATTGGGAGCAGCGACGATGCCTACGTCTGATCAAAGCACTAAGCCACAATGGCGCAGCTGGCAGCCGGATAACTTGCTGGAAGCGGTCAGTCCACAGCATGAACCTTTGCCGACCATCGTCAGCGGCGCCTCAGACGCGCAGACGCAGGCCGAGCTGGCACGTTTGCGTAAACAGGCCGAACAGCAGGGTTATAACCAGGGCGTGACGCAGGGAAAAGAAGAGGGCAGGAAACAAGGCTATGATGCCGGCTACCAGAGCGGGCATGAAGCAGGAATGGCGCAGGGGATCGCCGAGGCGCAAGCGGCGCAGCAGGGGCGACTGAAGAGCATCGAGGGCTGGATCACCTCTTTCAAGCTGTCGCTGGATAACCTCGACAGCCTGATCCCCAGCCGTCTGGTGCAGCTGGCGCTGCAGGCGGTACAGGATCTGCACGGTAGCGAACAGGTTACCAACGGTTCGGTGCTGCTGGCGCAGATTAAGCAGCTCATCAAGCAGGATGCTTTGCTGCAAGGGGAAGTGCGGCTGGTGGTCCATCCTGATGACCGCGAGATTATCGAATCAACCCTGGGCGATACGCTGAAGGCCATCGACTGGGAAATGCAGTTTGATGCGCAGATGTCACCCGGCGGCTGCCGCATCCTGACGGAAGACGCGGAGCTGGACGCCACGCTGGAAACCCGCTGGCAGACCCTGTGCCAGCTGGCGCGTGAGGAGCTGTCCGAATGACCCGGCATTTGAAAAGCTGGCTGGACACTATCGAACGCACCGAAGCCAAAATGGGCGCAATCCCGGCGTTTCGCCGTTATGGCCGCCTGACTCGTGCCACCGGGCTGGTGATGGAAGCCGTGGGGCTAAAGCTGCCCATTGGGGCAATCTGTGTCGTAGAGCGCCAGACCCGTAACGGTATTATGCCGGTCGAATGTGAAGTGGTGGGTTTTAAAGACCAGCTGCTTTATCTGATGCCGTTGGAACATGTGGATGGCGTGCTGCCGGGGACGCGCGTATACGCCCCGGATGGCGACAGCTACGAGGGTAAACAGCTACCGGTCGGGCCACAGCTGCTTGGCCGGGTGCTGGATGCGCAGGGACGCCCGCTGGACGGACGTCCGGCACCGTTGAAAACCAGCAGCGCCAGCCTGTTTACCCAGCCGATTAACCCGCTGCACCGCGACCCGATCAAAAGCGTGCTTGACGTTGGCGTCCGCGCCATCAACGGCCTGCTGACCGTCGGACGCGGGCAGCGCATGGGCCTGTTTGCCGGTTCCGGGGTGGGTAAAAGCGTGCTGCTGGGCATGATGGCGCGTTATACCGATGCAGATGTGATCGTCGTCGGGCTGATCGGTGAGCGTGGGCGCGAAGTCAAAGATTTTATCGAGAACATTCTTGGGGCAGAGGGGATCGAACGCGCGGTGGTGATCGCTGCGCCAGCCGATGTTTCGCCTGTTTTGCGCATGCAGGGCGCGGTCTACGCTACCCGTCTGGCGGAGGATTTCCGCGATCGCGGAATGAACGTCCTGCTGATCATGGACTCCCTGACGCGTTTTGCCATGGCGCAGCGTGAGGTGGCATTGGCGATCGGTGAGCCGCCGGCAACCAAAGGTTATCCGCCATCGGTGTTTGCGCGCCTGCCGGCGCTGGTAGAGCGTGCGGGCAACGGCGTTGCCGGGGGCGGTTCTGTCACCGCTTTTTATACCGTTCTCACCGAAGGCGACGACCAGCAAGACCCGATCGCGGATTCGGCACGCGCCATTCTTGACGGGCATATTGTGCTGTCACGTCGTCTCGCCGAGTCCGGCCACTATCCGGCAATCGATATTGAAGCCTCGATCAGCCGTGCGATGACCGAGCTTATTCCGCACGCGCAGTACCGTAATGTGCAAAGCTTCAAGCAGCAACTCTCATCGTATCAGCGCAACAGCGACCTGGTCAGCGTGGGGGCTTATGTCAGCGGCAGCGATGCCCTGCTCGATCGCGCCATTGCGCGTTATCCGCAGATGGAAAGCTATTTGCACCAGGCGGTCCATGAAAGCTGCGGCTATGCAGAAGCCGTTAGCGCGCTCTCTGCGCTGCTGCCTGAAGTGAGCTGATAAACCGGAGCCTGGCATGAAGGTGAGAAATCCCATGACGATGCTTTGTGAGATGGCCGAAGAACAGCTGACAAAGACCACACAGGCGCTGGGAGCCGTACAGCAGAACTGGCAACAGGCGGTCACCCAGGAACAGCATTTACAGCGTTACGAGCGTGAATATCAGCAGTCGCTCCGCAGCGGCATGCAGTCGCGCGGCATGAGCGTGGCCGATTTAGTCAATCACCAGTCATTTATTTTATCCCTTAATCAGGTGCTTAAACAGCAGGGGCAGCATGTTGCCCACTGCGAGCAGGCGGTGGCGCTGGCGAAGCAGAGCTGGATTAACGACAAACAGCGGCTTAATGCCTTTGAAACGTTGCTGACGCGGCGTGAAAACGCGCGCATGCAGGCAGACAGCCGCTATGAGCAGAAATTGATGGATGAGTTCGCACAACGTGCCGGGCAAAAACGAGAAATACTATGAATATTGATATCAACGCCCTGCTGACTGGCGAAGTCGTTGGCAAGGCTAAAGGACTCAGACAGGCTGCGGCACCGGCGGGCTTGTTTAACCGCATGATGATGGCAGAGATGCCTGACGGGCGTCCGTTGTTGCCGGACACCGCGCCGGGCGATCTGCCGCAAACGAACAGGCTGCCGGAGATCGGCACGGAGCTGGTGGAAACCCTTTGCCCACAGCCGGGCGACGAACGGTTGCAGGAAATTCAGTCAGCGGATGAAGAAGCCGGCGCGTTGCTGACCCAGCCGGTGATGCCGGAAGGATGGGAGAAAAGCCCGCTCTGGCAGCTACAGCAGGCGGTGATGCAAAACGCGGCGAGCAGTGACGGGGGCGGGGAGACGCTGGCGGCGGATGAGATATCCACTGGCAAAGCGCATAACCCGTTGCCGGCGCTGCCGTTAAGCCTGAATGTGAACGACAGGCAAGACGGCGCCGCACCCCTGCTATTGCCAGACGCCCATCCGCTGGAGGTTAAATCGCAGCCTGTTACCGCTGTGCTGCGGGAAACCGGTTTGACGGAAGCAGTCAGCGCGGCTGAAGTGCAGGCACCGGGCGCGCAGTATGACGCTGGCGTAACGCGCCAGCTGCAGGCCGCGGAGCTGGCAGCACGAACTGCGGCGCTGCCAGCTCCGGCAACGGCACACAATTCGCACCCGATCGGATCGGCAGCCTGGCAACAGTCGTTGAGCCAGCAGCTGGCGCTTTATACCCGCGACGGCGTGCAGAATGCCGAGATCAGGCTGCATCCAGAAGAGTTGGGATCCCTGCAGATCACCGTGCGTATGCAGCAGGACCAGGCGCAGTTACATATTATCAGCGAACATCCTCAGGTGCGTCAGGCGCTGGAAGCGGCTTTTCCTCAGCTGCGTAGCGCGCTGGCAGAGTCCGGCGTACAGCTGGGGCAGGCCAGCGTCAGCGCTGACGGCTCATCTTCTGCCGGCGCTAACGCCCAGGGAAGTTCAGAGGGGAAAAGCGCCGAACAGGACGAGCAAGGCATTGATGACGCAGACAATAATGAGCGGACAGGCGTGACGCAGACAGCGTTGCCCGTATCAGGGATTAATACCTTCGCCTGATGTGCTGAAATAGCTGCGGTAATGCAACCTCATCACATAATTAGCCTGCTGTTTGAGTAGTCTACAATATGCGCCTTATCTGATTTGAATCAAAGCTGACGCGAGTTCTAATTACAGGATTGAGTTAATGAGTAACAAAATTAAAAAAACATCTGGCGGCGGCTCGTTGCGTACGGTTGTGTTTACCATCATGTTTCTGGTGATGATGGCAACCTGCGGTATTGCCGGATATGCCGTCTGGGAAATGAGTAAATCAACAGGCCAGTCAGCTAATCACAATGCGGTAGCAGGGGCAACGGTTGATGCAGATCCGCTATATCAGTCCTTAAGCACTTTCACCGTCAGTTTAAAGCCGACAGAAAATGAAAACGACCGCGTGCTGTATATCGGGCTGTCATTACGCATGGCCGACAAGCAGTCATTATTGACGATAGAAAAATATCTGCCGGAATATCGCAGCCGTCTTCTTATTCTGCTGGCGAAATCAAGCTATGAAGAGTTGTCCACCAATGAAGGGAAACAATTATTGGTAGATAAAATTAAACATGAAGTGAGTAAGCCGCTGGCAGCTAATCAGTCGGTGAAAGTCGCAGACGTGTTATTTAATGAATTTATTCTGCGGTAATGACTATGTCTGATAATTTTTTATCCCAGGCTGAAATTGATCATCTGCTTAACGCCGACGGCGGTGACGATCGTCAGGTTGAAGAGCAGTCCGGTTCTGTCGCTCGCGAAGCGCAGCCCTATGACCCGCATACCCAGCGGCGGGTGATCCGTGAACGTCTGCACTCGCTGGAAATTATCAACGAGAGATTCGCCCGACAGTTTCGTATGGGACTGTTTAATTTACTGCGTCGCAGCCCGGATATTACCGCCGGAAATATTAAGATTCAGCCTTACCACGAGTTCGCCCGCAATCTGCCGGTGCCAACCAACCTGAATTTGCTGCACCTGAATCCGCTGCGCGGCACCTCGCTGATGGCTTTTTCTCCCGGCGTGGTCTTCATGGCGGTGGACAATTTATTTGGCGGCGACGGGCGTTTTCCCACCAAAGCTGACGGGCGTGAATTTACCCCAACGGAACAGCGGGTCATTCATCGCATGTTGACCATGGCGCAGGAAGCGTATGAGTTTGCCTGGAGCACGATTTTCAAAATTAAGACCGAATATATTCGTTCTGAAATTCAGGTCAAATTTACCAACATTACTTCTTCGCCGAATGATGTGGTGGTAACGACGCCGTTTTTCATCGAAATCGGTTCGCACCAGGGTGAGTTCAATATTTGCATTCCGTTCAGCTCCATCGAACCGTTACGCGAACTGTTGAGTAACCCGCCGATGGAAAACTCCGGCCAGGAAGATACTCAGTGGCGCGGGCTGCTGGTCAGTCAGATGCGGGAAACCGAGCTGGAACTGGTGGCGACGTTCCCTGACTTACCGACCCGTCTGACAAACGTGATGAAGCTTAAGAAAGGGGATGTTATCCCACTCGATAAGCCAGAGCTGATCGCCGCGAGTGTCGGTGGCGTGCCGGTATTTACGGCGAAATATGGTTCAGTTAATAATCAATTTGCTCTTAAAGTAGAGCAGATGATCCCTTCAGCATTACATTCGTTAAATAAGGAATAATTTCCCCATGAGCGACAATAAACTCTCGTCGGGTTCAGCTGTAAATGACCTGGGGGCTGAGGCGATGAGCGAACAGACCTCAGAGGGAATGACACAAGCTATGTCCGCAACACATATTTCTGATGAATTGAATTTAATTCTCGATATCCCGGTAAAAATGACCGTGGAGCTGGGTCGTACCAAAATGACCATTAAAGAGCTGCTGCGTTTAAGTCAGGGTTCGGTCGTTGCGCTGGATGGTTTGGCGGGGGAACCGCTGGATATTTTGATTAACGGCTATTTAATTGCTCAGGGTGAAGTGGTAGTGGTTTCCGATAAATTCGGTATTCGTATCACCGATATTATTACCCCTTCTGAGCGTATGCATCGCCTGAGCAGATAATGAAAACCTCATCGTCAATCATTCATTCCGTACCCACGGGCGGCCCGCCCGCGTCTGATTCCGTGCTGCTTACGGTATCTGGCGCGCTGGCGTTAATCGTTCTTTTTATGGTCGCGCTGGCCTGGCTGGCCCGTCGCAGCGGTATTACCCGCCGCTTTAATGACGGTAACAGCCTGATAACCGTGGTGGCCACTAAATCGCTTGGCACACGCGAGCGGGTGGTGGTGATTGACGTCGAGGACCGTCGTCTGGTGTTGGGGGTGACGGCAACGCAGATCGCCTGTCTTGACCGCATGGAAAAACCCGCTGATGCAGAACCGGAGATGCAGGCGAGGCCAGTCGCTGATTTCCCGGCGTTACTGAGCAAACTGCGACACAAATATGGCAAAGGGGGGGACCGATGAAGCCCCGTACCGTGTTGCGCACGCTGTTGCTGATCGCGGGCATGCTGCCAGCGGTTGGCGCGCTGGCGGCCAACAGCGATATCACCCTGGCCAGCCCGCAGGGCAATGGCGGCTGGACGTTGCCGGTGCAAACGCTGGTACTGCTTAGCTCGCTGACCTTTTTACCCGCAATATTACTGATGATGACCGGCTTTACCCGCATCATTATTGTGCTGGGACTGATGCGCAATGCCCTGGGAACGCCAACGTCTCCGCCCAATCAGGTACTGGTTGGCCTGGCGCTGTTCCTTACTTTCTACGTGATGTCGCCGGTATTCAATCAGATATACGAGCAGGCCTGGCAGCCGCTGCAGGAAGACAAAATCACCATGGAAGTCGCTCTGGAGCAGGGCGTTAAGCCGCTGCGTGCCTTTATGCTGGACCAGACGCGGGAAAATGATTTGGCGATGTTTGCGCAAATGGCCAAAGCCGGTGAATTTAAAGGACCGGAAGAGGTACCGCTCGGCATTCTGGTGCCGGCCTTTGTCACCAGCGAACTGAAAACCGCCTTCCAGATTGGTTTTACTATCTTTATTCCGTTTCTGATTATTGACCTGGTGGTTGCCAGTATTCTGATGGCGCTCGGGATGATGATGGTGCCTCCGGCGACTATCGCCTTGCCTTTCAAACTGATGCTGTTCGTGCTGGTCGACGGCTGGCAGCTGCTGATGGGTTCGCTGGCACAGAGTTTCTACAGTTAGGTAACCTTGATGACACCTGAAAGCGTAATGAGCCTCGGCATCCAGGCGATTAAACTCGGCCTGATGGTGGCCGGGCCGCTGCTGCTGGCGGCACTCGCCACCGGCCTGATTATCAGTATTCTGCAGGCCGCCACGCAGATTAACGAAATGACCATGACCTTCATCCCGAAAATTCTGGTGATTATCGGGGTGGCGGTGGTGCTGGGGCCGTGGATGATGCGCAATTTCATTGAATATACCCGTTTGACGCTCACCAACATTCCGTTTGTTATTGGCTGATGGCTTTCTCCCTTCCGCTGCCGCAGATATACGATCAGCTCGGTCACTACTTCCTGGTGATGGTGCGCATTGCCGCGCTGCTGACCGTGGCCCCGGTGTTTAGTGAAAAGGGCGTCAATACCCGCGTGCGCGTTGGGCTGGCGCTGCTGATAGCTGTACTGCTTGGCGGCAATATCCCGGACAGCCATATCGCACTCTACTCGTTTCAGGGCGTCTGGGCGGTAGGTAAACAGCTGCTGATTGGCGCGGCCTTAGGGTTGTCGATGCAGCTTTTGTTTGTGGCGGTGCGTATGGCGGGCGAAATCGTCGGTATGCAGATGGGGCTGTCCTTCGCCACCTTCTTTGATCCCAACGCCGGTAATGTGCCGGTGATTGCCCGTTTTCTTAATCTGCTGGTCACGCTGCTGTTTCTGGTGTTTAACGGCCATCTGTGGCTGATTGCACTGCTGGCGGAAAGTTTTCATCAGCTGCCGGTTGACGCTGCTCCGTTGCATAACGGTGGCTTCTTCCTGCTGGTGCAGCAGGCCGGGCTGGTGTTCCGCGAAGGGCTGATGCTGGGGCTGCCAATTATTTCGCTGTTGCTGTGCATTAACTTTACCCTGGGATTACTGAACCGCCTGACCCCGCAGCTCTCCATATTTGTTATTGGCTTTCCGTTAACGCTCACCGTAGGCATGGTAGCACTGTCGCTTATTTCGCAAACGCTGGCACCTTTCATCGAAAAACTGATGGCCACCGTATTTGACAACCTTGCCGCGCTGATATCGGCGCTGGCCTGAACAATATAACCCCTTAATTATTGCTATTTGTGTCTGCTTATTAGTAATTAGCCCGGTTACTGCGGGTGTTAGAATAACCACAATTAATTCCATTTCTTTATCAGCCGCAAGGCATTCATCGCGGCTGAACGCAGCCAGAGAAATATTAATCGGGATCCCTCGTGAATACTTTATATGCTTCCTGGCATTATTCCCCGGCTGCCATCGCCTCGGCCGCGTGCCTGTATCGTTTTACCAGCGCGGATATCAGCACGGCCTCTGTGTTAGAAGTTGGCTGCGCGGCTGGCGGCAATTTACTCCGTCATGCAGCGGCTTATCCGCAAAGTATCTGCGTGGGTATTGATATTGATGCCGGACGCATTGCTGAAGGAGTACGCCAGGCGCAGGAAGCCGCACTGAGCAATCTGCACTTTTACTGCCTGGGATTGCAGGACCTGTTATCCATTGAGGTGGGGAAATTCGATTATATTATTATCCCGTCCATATACAACATGCTGGACGCCCACGCCCGCCGCGCGCTAATTAACTGGTGCCAGCGCCAGCTAGGCCCGAATGGCATTATCGCCCTGTGCTGGAGCACCCAGCCGGGAGCGCGTACGCAGCAGCAGCTGCGCCAGGCGATTGCTTACCACTGCCGCTCTGCACAGACGGAACAGGAGTGGCTGGCCAGCGCCAGGGGAATGCTGTCATTCATTGAAATGAGTAAGGCTGACGGCCTGCTGAAGCAGGCTGCGGGTGCGGCGCTGTTACTAACCGACGCCGAACTACTGGGCCAGTACCTTGAAGACAATCAGGATACCTGCCTGATCGGCGACTTTGCCGTGCGCGTAAATGCGGAACAGCTGCAGCTGCTGGGGGACGTGGTGCCACAGTACGAGATGGCGGAGTACTATGGCGAAAAGGTTGCCATGCTGCAACAGGCCGTTGCCCCGGTCAGCGACCCTTTACAGCTGCGGCAGTACCTTGATTTTGCCGTCATGCGCAGCGAGCGTTTCAGCCTGCTGGTGGCACAGAAATCAGCGCAGAGCTTTAGCGATAAACCTGACCTTAATCAGCTGGCAACTATGCACTGGGCGGCCAGCTGTGTGCCGGGGGATGAAGAACAGGTGCGCATTACCCGCTATGGCGAAAAAGTGGATGCCAGTCATCCGGCGATCCGATGCATTCTTGACTGGCTAAGTGCCGCCTGGCCGCGCAGCCTGAGCACGCAGCAGATAATCCGGTTAACCCTGGAGCCGGAAAGTCCTGACGATCATCGCGAAGTCATACTGGCGGCCTTGCAAAGGCTGTTTCTTAATAAACCGCCTTCGCTGTATCTGAGCAGCACGCCCTCACCCTACAACAGTGCCGCAGCGCAAGCGTTGCAGCCGATCTGCGCCTACAGCGAGGCCGAAGCAGGCGCTGCGGCCCTGTGCGCACGCACCAACTGGTGGGGAGAGCGTCTGGCCTTTAAGCAGCAGGAGCATGCGCTCTGGCTACGCGGGCTGACCATTGAAAATGAACAGGATGCGAAACTCGCCCTTGCCCTTGCCGGTAAAGGTTTGCTCCGCGGGGATGCACTGAGCTGGTCACGCTTTTGGCAGCGTATCTACTCCTGTGGCGACCAGGCTCTGCTGAATGGCTGTATGCGTTCTTATCTGCTGGCGACCAGCGCCGAAAGCGCGGGTGGCATGCTGACCTGTGTGCAACAACAGGTGATACGTTCGGCAAAACCGGCGTGCAGCGTGAATGCTAAAAAGGCGCGCAGAGCCGAAGAGTTGCTCAATGCGGGCTGTATGACTCAGGCTAAAGAAATCATTGCCGCGCTGCTGGCAGAACACGCGGACGATGGCAAATTCCTGCTGCTGGCGGCAACCACTTTTCACAAGTGCGGCGACAACGCAATGGCATTAACTCTGGCGACGAAAAGGCTCAGTCTCGACGGCGATTGCCAGCCGGCGATCAATCTGCTGGCGTCCATCGCCTCCGGTCAGGACAGCATGTTACCGCTGGCAAAAATTCTGTTCCAGCATCTGCTAAAGCAGGACGATAGAAATAGCGAACTGTGGCTGAAACTCTCCGGTATGTACAATATGGCGCACGACCTGGCGCGGGAAGAGCGCTGCCTGCAGAACGCGATACAGCGTGATGCGGCCAACGCCGTCAATATGTTGCGTATGGCGACGGTGTACAGTCATACCGGGCGGCTGGAAGAGGCTAAAGCGTTATGCCAGAAGGCGCTGAAGGGGCAGTTATCGGCCATCTGCCGGGCGAATGCCCAAGCGATGTATCTGTTTATCCTGTCGCACGATGCGGTGCTGACGGCAGAGGAAAAATTCCTTGCCCACCGCGAATTCGGTCAGTTAGCCCACCGCTGGGCGCGCGCCGTGATGCCGACAAGCAGGCAGCCGCAGCCGCGCGGTGAGCGCGAGAAAATACGCATTGGTTTTGTCTCCGGGGATTTGAATTCGCATCCGGTGCATCATTTTTTCTGGCCGGTATGGAAAACCCTCAACCGCGATCGCTATGAACTTTATGCCTATGCCACGGGCAAACAGGATGCGGTAAGCAAAGGTTATCAGTCTTCTGCCACCGTCTTCCGCCACGTTGCCGCTCTGAATGCCGTGGAGCTGGCGCGTCAGATCAGCGAAGACGGCATTGATGTATTGATCGACCTGTCGGGCTTTACCAACGGTAACCGGCTGTTGAGCTTTGCGCTGAAGCCGGCTCCGATACAGATGTCGTGGATTGGCTTTGTCGGCACCACCGGCCTGCAGGAGATGGATTACTACATTATTTATCACGGTATGGCAGAACCCGGCGAGCTGGACGGCATCTTCAGTGAAAAACTGGTTTCTCTGCCTTCAGCGAAACTGTTTGAGTATCACGCCAGTGCGCCCGAAATCAACCCGTTACCCGCACTAAAAAACGGCTACCTGACGCTGGGCAACTTCAACCGTCCGCAAAAACTGACTGCGGCAATGCTTGACTGCTGGGCAAAAATCCTGCTGGCGCTGCCGGATGCCCGTCTGCTGTTTGGTCATATGGCCGACCAGCAGATGAGCGATCATTATCTGGCGGAAATGACCCGGCGCGGCGTACAGCCGCCACAGCTGGTGTTCCGTAGCAAACAGAATTTTGCCGGTTACATGGCAATGCATCATGAGGTCGATATCCTGCTGGACAGCCATCCTTACTCGGCGGGCACCACGGCGCAGCACGCCATCTGGATGGGCGTGCCGCTGATCACCGCCATCGAAGGTTCCGCCGTCTCGCGCACCACGGCAATGGCGATGAAAACCCTTAATCTCGATGAGTTTGTCTGTAATAGCCTGGATGAGTATGCGCAAAAGGTGATCGCCTGGAACTCGCGCTATCAGGAGCTTGATGCCATTCGCCAGTCAATGAGAGCGCGTATTGCGCAGCGTGAGCAGGCACACAGTCACAACGCGTACTATTTTGAGCAGATGATTGATGCCGTCTGGCAGCGCCATCTTGCCGGGCAGCCGCCCGCGCCGCTGTTTATTGCCGATGCGCACCGCCGGGATAAGCCACATGCAATCTGATAAAAAAATCTACGTTACCCGCCCGTTGATGCCACCGCTGGAGGAGTTTATTCCCTACCTGGAGCAAATCTGGCATAACCAGCAGTTAACCAATAACGGCCCCTGTCACCAGCAGCTGGAGCAGGCGCTGGCGGAATATCTCGGCGTACAGCATATCAGCCTGTTTTCCAACGGCACCATGGCATTGCTAACCGCACTGCAGGCGTTGCGCATCAGTGGGGAAGTGCTGACCACGCCCTATTCATTCGTTGCCACCGCGCATTCACTGCTGTGGAACGGTCTGACCCCGGTGTTTGTCGATACCGAGGCGGACGGTTTTAATCTCGATGCGGAAAAGCTGGAGCAGGCCATTACCGCGCGTACCACGGCGATTATGCCGGTGCACTGCTATGGCGTTCCCTGCAACACGGCACGTATCCGTCAGATAGCCGATCTCTATGGTCTTAAGGTGATATACGATGCCGCCCACGCTTTCGGCGTGCAGCAACACGGGCGCAGCGTGCTGCTGGAGGGCGATCTCTCCGTCGTCAGTTTCCATGCCACCAAGGTGTTCAACACCATTGAGGGCGGGGCAATTATCAGTCATGACGCCAGCATGAAGCGCCGTATCGACCTGCTGAAAAATTTTGGCATTGCTGATGAAACCACCGTGGTGGCAGCGGGCATCAACGGCAAAATGAATGAATTGCAGGCGGCTTACGGGCTGTTACAGCTTAAGCATATTGACGGCGCCATCGCCCAGCGCGCCGCCAGCGACCAGCTGTACCGGCAGGGGCTGGCGCGGATCGGCGGCATATCCGTGCCTGATATCCCCGCCGGCATGAAATGGAACTATGCCTATTTCCCTATCGTGGTTGAAGCGGAATATGCAATCAGCCGCGACCAGTTGTACCAGGCGCTGACCGCACAGAACATTATTTCACGTCGCTATTTTTACCCGCTGATCAGCCATTTTCATATGTATAAGGATGCGCCAGGCGCACAGGTGGATAACCTGCTAAATGCGCAGCGGGCGGCCGGTAGGGTTATCTGTCTGCCGCTTTATCCGGGGCTGGAAGAGAAGACGATTGCGCACATTGTGCAGATTATTCGTTATCACTCGGACAACGCGTGATCCACCGGCGGTTGAACCGCCGTCGGGCGGTCACAGGCTAAAGCCGTTTCTCAAGGGTAAGCGGATTACGTTTACGGTCTTTGATTTTTTTAGCCGGTGATCCGCCGTAGATCGACCAGGGCTGCGTATGGTGACTGACTAACGAGTTGGCACCCACGGCAGTCCCTTCGGCAAGATGCACACCCGGCAAAATAGTGGATTGTGAACCGACAATCACATGTCGGCTAAGCGTAATTGTCTCGCAGGTGACGCGAGTCAGGTATGCAGGCACGGTCGGGTTGGTCATAAACTCACCGCTGTAATCATCACTGGTGGTGTAGATCCTTACGCCGTGCGATATGCAGGTGAAGTCATCCATCACCACGCCCCCAGTGGCCAGAATGGTGCTATGACCACCAAGATGAATGTAAGAACCCAGCTTGAAAAAACCTTCCCCGCTGGCAGTTATGGTGGAATATCCATCAATCCTGACGTTGTCGCCAATGCTGATATTAGCCAGTCCAATGATGGTGCAGTTGCGTGCTACGCGCACATTGACGCCTACCGATGCAATGCCAAAGTCTCTTAGCTCATCCTCAGTAAAATAACCGGGGTTAAACCTGTTCATTTCTGTACCCGTCCCTAACCTGAAAAAGTACGCTATTTTAGAGGTTTTTATCCCCCGGCATTGGCCTGGTCAACGTGCGGCGGTTCAGCTAATTCAGCGTAATAACGCCCGATGCTTTAGTTCACGCACAGCGTGCGCGCGCTGTTTTCATTACCGATAGCCAGCGCTTTACCGCCCAGCAGATAAACCCAGTTAGTACTGGCTTCCCCCGGAACGATATGCGGGAAAACATATTTCTCCACCTCGGCATTGCTGCTTTGATCGCCCAGCCTGCTGCTTTGCTGGATCACGGTACTGTGCAGCCGGTTGCCGCTTATTGTGGTGCTGAGCGTAACTTCCCGCAGCACCGCAACCGGGTGAAGCGACCTGCCACCATTAATATAGTGGTTGATACTGCCGGTATAGATGACGCGCCGCTGCATCGGCCCCTCACGGTAAAAGCGGTAAATGCCGCGCGTCAGCGTCCAGTTATTGTTGTCACTGATTTCATACCAGGCCTGTGGGGCAACGCAGCTGGCCTTCAGCGGAAAGAACACCATTTCTTTCAGCAGAAAAACCACAACCGGTAGCATAAAACCGCCGATAAACAACAGAATGGTGGGCGATTTAACGGTATGTAAAAGAGTATGATTCACAGTTGTTCTCCGAATCCCGCAGCGGGGTGACACAGGCGATCAGGCCCAGATTAGGGCTGGATTTGCCGGTCGTAATGTAGAGATAACGGGCATGCTCCGCATTGATATCCCCATCTTTATGTAGCGCGAACTGCGTATAGAGTTGCAGCGTCTGGAGGACCCGTTGTTTATCTGGCTGAGCTTCCCCGGCTACCCAGACTTCAGTCTGGGGAGGGGTTTTTTCATCGTACCAGCGCATATAATGAACCGGCACCGGGTTGATGGTTAGTAGCCAGCTGGTCACAGCCACCGCGCAGCAGCCCAAAACCAGCCCCGCCACGCCAGCCGCGATGCGGCGTTGCAACAGCTGGCGGGGGGCTATAACGGGCAACTCACCGCCCGCCGAAGCGGTCAGGTTGCGGGCAGTCTGTACGTCAGGCTCTGCTGCGGAGACAGCCGTCGCGCCAGGCCGATCCGCACGCACTATCAGCCGGTATCCGCTGCGCGTGACGGCGATCAGCTGGATGCGCTCGTCCACCTTGAGTGTGACCAGCGCACGGCGAATTTTGGTGATCATCACCCGCACGCTGTTGTCGGTGACCTCTATCCCGGCATGTCGCCAGCCAATATCCATTAGCTGCTCTTGAGATAACACCTGTTCTTTCGCCTGTGCCAGGGCTGCCAGACAGCGGCAGGCAGAGGTCGGGAGCATGACGCTTTTTCCGTCCTGAGTGCGCGACAGCGATCGGGTGCGCCTGTCCAGCCTGACCAGATCACCGATGATAATATTGTTATCCATTGTATGAACTCATCTTCTTAGTATAGGTGTCAGTGAGTTATTGATTAAATGGTCCGTGCAGATTATCCCTGTTCGGTGGGAATGACAGACTTATTGTTAACAGGGCAAAGCCGGGCAGATTCGCGTAAGGCTTACCACTATTAATGTATTCGTTAAACATGTTGCTGAATAGCATCCTGTAACAGGCTAATTAGTCAGTCATTGTATCTGTTTATTATGCACAATTTTTCGCGACATGTCGTGCTAGTTACCCGTATCATTATTTTTCTTCGTTATTTTACAGGTCATTTTACGCGTAACGAATAAGCGATGTCGGCGGGCAAGGTTTTATTTAACCTGAGCGAAAAGCAATAACCTTTCCAGACGATAATTTGCTGGCGGGATGATTTCTGCGGGGAATAAAAAAGCCCTCCCGGAAGGGAGGGCTGTAACCCGAAATTAAGGGCAAGGCTGGAAATCAGCGCAATTAACGCAGCAGGCTCAGTACGTTCTGAGGAACCTGGTTTGCCTGTGACAGTACGGTGATACCGGCCTGCTGCAGGATGTTGGCACGGCTCATGGAAGACACTTCTGCAGAGAAGTCAGCATCCAGGATGCGCGACTTAGCTTCAGTCATGTTGTTCACGGTGGTGTTCAGGTTGCTGATAATAGAGTTGAAACGGTTCTGCACCGCACCCAGACCTGAACGGAAGCTGTCAACCTGTGCCAGCGCGGAGTCCATGGTTGCCAGCAGGCCATTGTTGCCATGAGCCAGCTCGCCCAGTTTCTGCGTATCTGCAGCCGCCAGAGCAGTGCCTTTAGCGGCAGTGATTGCGCCTGCATTATCAGCCAGAGTCATCTCTGCGGCAGTTTTCACGCCAGATGCATCGGTGTGAACCGCATAGTACTTAACTGCGCCCGCATCATCAGTCAGGCCGATAAGCTCCATGTCAGCGGCATCAACACCCATTTCCGCAGCGATATCAGTCATATCCTGCTCGGTCAGCTTATGCGCTGTGCCGGCAAGATCGATTTCCTGACCTGCTTTAAGCACTTCGCCTTCACCAGTCAGCTTGCTTGGGCCATTTGCCAGGATATCGGCATCAACGGCGCTGAGTTTTTCACCGGCGGTAGCTGTAGCCAGTACGCCTGAGCCATCACCCTTAAGAGTGACTTCTGTCGCTTCGCCAGTCGCGGAGTCAAGGGCATAGTAAGTTTCTTTACCTGCTTCACCAACGCTGTACAGAGAAACATCACCCGCAGCTGCACCAACGGCTGCTTCAATCGATGACATCGCTGAGGCATTAAGGGTAACTTGTTCCGCACCCGCGTTAACCTTGTCGTTCAGCGTAATTTTGTTACCTGCCGCATCCAGCGTAGGTTTAGCACCCGAGCTGGCCAGCGCGCCGGTCACGTCGTAGCCATCCAGGCCCAGTTTTTCCAGGTCCATTGCCGGCAGGTCGATGCCGATAGTCTGGCCATCTTTCGCGCCGATCTGAATCTGCAGCTGAGAAGTAGAACCGTCCAGCACGTTCACGCCGTTGAAGTCGGTGTCTTTAGCGATACGGCCGATTTCAGCCAGACGCGCGGTGATCTCTTCCTGTACGGATTTCTTATCAGATTCTGAGTTGGTGCCGTTCAGCGCCTGCTCGGTCAGACGACGAATGTTCAGCAGGTTGTCGTTGATTTCGTTCAGTGCACCTTCAGTGGTCTGCGCCAGAGAGATACCGTCGTTGGCGTTACGTGCCGCCTGAGTCATGCCTTCGATGCTGGCAGTGAAACGGTTGCTGATAGCCTGACCGGCAGCATCATCTTTCGCACTGTTGATACGCAGGCCGGAAGACAGACGCTGGATCGCGGTGCCCAGAGAGGCCTGGGATTTGTTCAGGTTAGTCTGAGCCATCAGACTCAGTGCGTTAGTGTTAATGACCTGGGCCATATTAATATCCTCGTAGAATGGTTGGGCTAATTAAACTTATGCGTTCGTTGTTGCGCATAACTTATCTATCGGTGGGAATAAAAAAGGACTAAAATTTTTTTAGCGGTTTTTTTTAAATAAGCGAAATGGATTCACTTTCGTAGCCAGTTTGGCTATTTAAAATATCGCCTTTCCTTTATTGCATCATTAAATGTGAAAACAGACGACAAAGCCTGCTAAACCCGGCGACGCGTATTGTTGGCCCCACGATAAAAAATTAAACTAAAAAACAGAACATCCGATTGCTATAAATGACGATGATAAAATGCCTATGATATGCAGGAGAGAAAAATGGCTGGATTTGCAATACCAGGACTGGGTTCTGGCGGCACCATCGATTTCAGTTCGATGCTCGATCAAATTAAAATGGCTGAACAGCAGAAGCTGGTTCCTTATGACAAGCGTAAAACGGTCTATACCGGCCAGGTATCGGCGTGGGGAAAAATCTCCAGCTCGCTGTCGGCACTGAGCGACAATATCAGCAAGATGGGCGAGGACGGCTTCCACGGCGTCAACGTCAGCACCAACAAGGCGTTTAAAGCCACCGCCAAGGCGGGCGCCCAGCCGGACAGCTATGAAATTTACGTTGAGCAGTTGGCGCGCGCGCACAAAATCGGCACCGGCTCGCAGAGCGATAAAACCAACAATCTGGGCGATCGGAGCGTTGATACGCGTACGCTGAAAATCACCGTGGGCGACGGCGAGCCGATGGAAATCGAGCTGGCGAAGGATCAGACCTCACTGGAGCAGATAGCCAAAAAGATCAACCAGGAAAAAGGCAACGTCACGGCCTCGGTGCGGCCGACCGAAGAGGGCGGCTTCACGCTGGTGATGACCTCGAAGAAAACCGGTGAAGAAGGGCAGATCGCCGTGGAAGTCAGCGGCGATGACGCGCTTGCCGGGGTGCTGGATTTTGATCCGAATGTGCAGCCAAGAGCAGGTAGCAACGCGATGTCCACCGTCACCGAGGCGCAAAACGCCATTATGGTGATCGATGGCACCCGGCTGGAGCGCAGCAGCAACACCATCAACGATGCCGTTGAAGGGGTCACTCTGGAACTGCAGCAGGTATCAGAGAAAGACAAGGATGGCGAGTATGCCTATGAAAACCTGTCGATCACCAGCGATACCAGTAAATTCAAAGGGGCGATTGAGGAGTTCGTTAAGCTGTATAACGCCTTTATCAGCGCGTCCGACAGCGCCAGCGCATGGAAAGCACCGGCTGACGACGCCGAAGGCGAGGCGAATCCCGGCAACGGCCCGCTGATGGGCAACGGCACGCTGCGCCGTCTGACCAATGACATCCGTTCCATTACCGGCAGTGATAACAGCCAGCTAAGCCAGGTATTTTCTTCTTTGGCGAAGCTGGGGATCGAAGTGAAGGTGGAAGATGCCGGTACCGGCAAACTGACCATAGACAGCAGCAAGCTGGATGACGCGGTTAAAAACAATCCGGACGAGATCGAAGCGCTGTTCCTCGGCAAAGGGGAATCTGAAGGTGTCGCTGACAGGTTGCAGGAGATGATTAAAACCTACATCGGCGATAAGGACAGCATTCCGAAAACCACCGGCATCATCGGACAAACCACCAAAGGGCTGGAAGAGCAGACCAAACAGGTCAGCGCGCGCATGAGCCAGGTGCAAAAGATGATTGATGCCACCGTGGAACGTAACCGTAAAGACTTCGAACGCCTCGATCTGGCGATGAACAAAATGAACAATATGAGCAGCCAGCTCTCTTCCATGCTGGCCGGACTTTAACTTTCAGATACGCCGGGCGCGGCTGCGCGCCCGGCAGGAAAACGCACTATGTATACCCGAACTGGCCAAAACGCCTACGCGAAAATTTCGCTGGAAAGCCAGCTGGCAGGTGCCACGCCGCATCAGCTGATCACCATGCTGTATGAGGGCGCTATCAACGCTATGCTGCGGGCGAAAATCTATTTTGAGCAGGGCAATATCCCGCGCCGGGGAGAGATGATCTCGCGTGCGATTAATATTATCGACAACGGGCTGCGCGCCGGTCTCAATCATGAAATCGGTGGCAACATTTCCGCCGAGATGGAGAGCCTGTATGAATATGTTTCGCGCAATCTGCTGCTGGTTAATCTGCAACAGAACCCCGAGCCGCTGCCGCAGCTGATCGAGCTGATGACCGATATGTCCAATACCTGGAAAGAGATTGAGCCGGCGAAAAAGCAGGTAAATCATGGGTAACACGCTGATGTCAGAATTACAGCGCATCAGCCAGCTGCATGATGAGCTGATGGTACTGAGCTGCGAAAGCCGCTGGGATGAGTTTATTGCGGCGTTGGGCCCCTGTGCGGATCTTCTCCGCGAAGCCATGCTGCTGGACAGCAGCGCCCTGAACGTAGATGAGCTGGCGGCCGCCCGCGAGCTTATCACCACTTTGCAGGATAACGAAGCGCTGATGGTTCAGCGTATGCGCGCCAGGCTTGACCAGCTGCGTGAAGAGATGTCCGGACTCAATAAAGGTAAGGCGGTCAGCAACGCCTACGCCGCCCCGTTTACCGCCAGCATTCGTTAAGTTATCCTGTCATCTTTATTCCTCGCGCCGCCTCACCTTCGCTTATCTCATGTCCCCAGCTGCTTAGCGGTTTCAGATCCTGGGGATGCGCTGTCTTATTCCCTCAGCGGGGATGACCATTATTTGAGCGAATTGCAGGCAAAAAAAAGCCAGCGGCTAGCTGGCAAAAGGGCACAATAATTTTAAGGAGTGGATCGCGTTACACGCTGATACGATAACTTCCCCCTACGGGGGCAACGTGCGATTCTCCCGTCGAGCCATAGAGGCTGTTATTTCCCCCGACGGTGGTCACGATCTGCTTTATCTGCGTATTGGTTTTCATATGCATATTCAGCAGCTCTTCAACTCTAAGATTGAGTTTCCTGGTACTTTCAACTTTCTCACTCAATTGCTGCCAGCAGCTAAATAGTTTTACCTGCTGACGGTAGGGGGCAGAAATATGCATTTCTGCCTCTTCCTTACGGCGCAGTTCATCATAATAACGAATGGTCGATAACAGTTGGCTTTTATTATCCGTTAATATCTGTAGCGAAACGGGGTTGATCTGCGGGCGACTTAAATGATTGAACTCTTCAATCATCACCCCTTCCAGTTCGCCAAGCGACGTTTTCATTTGCGACAAGATCGGATATAGCTTATCCATAACAAACACAACTCATTCATTAATTAAATTGAAAAATATCCATTACCAGCGCACGAGCGATTTTTTGCGGATCTAACGGCAGTTCACCGGCGTTTAATGCGGCGCGAATTTCAGCAACCCGACGTTCGTCAATATCGTTGCTGCTGTCGCTTTTCATCTGTTGCACCAGGCTGCTTAATCTTACCCGGGTGGTATCATCCCCGGAAGCGTTGTGGGCTACCGGGTTAGCGGAATCGTGGTTCAGCTGACGGCCGCGCATATCACGAACGGTAGCAATAGCATTAGCGGCGGCGGCCGGTGTGGTACGGTCAATACTCATTTTATCCTCGCCAAATAGTCTTGTTCATTCTGCGTATACTTTTCTCATCGGCGTGCGAGGAAAAAACTAAAATTATTGTTGCAGTAAAATTTCAACCTGGCCGTCATGGGCCACTTTACCGCTGATGGTGCGCCCGGTTCGCATCTGGACTTTCAGCGTATCATCTACTGACGCGTTGGCGAGCGCCTTACCCTGGCTGCGAATACGAAAGCCCTCGCCGTGGGTGACAATATCCACCATTTGTCCGGCATGCAGCAGCCACTGCTGGCGCAGCTGATTTTGCACGATCGGGCTGCCGGCGTTGAGTGCGCGTGTGGTGGTTTGACCAACAATCTGGTTGATGTCAAACAGGATACCGGCTGGCTGATGATCCAGGCTGCCGGCGTGCGTTTCAATATCGTCGGCGCGGATGACGCTGCCCGCCGGAAGATTTTTCTTTGCCACCCACCAGCTGCCGTGTGCGCTGATCTGAATCTGTAAATAATGGCGGCGTGCGCCGCACTGGGCGATCACGCTGCGTTTGCCGGTCAGCCTGCTATCATTTCCGGCCAGTGACAGCACCGGATCGGGGCATATCGCCGCCAGCTGGCGGGCGGGCGTCAGCAGCTTTGCCAGCTGGACCACGTTACCGTCATGCTCCGCTCCCTGTTTTTTCTTTAATAGCTGATCGATTCTCACCGACAGACGTTGCTCAATGCCGGAAGAGGTATGAGGAGTGGCATACAGCGTCGAACTCCAGCACAGCGCCAGGATCAGATAACGATAACGAGAAAACATATTTAAGCGTGCCTTACATCTGTTAATAGCTTGCGGATAACTACGAATAAGCGATCTGATCCCTGTCGCTGACGGTATAAATTATAACCTGGACTGAGAAGATGTTATTGCACTAAATGCCAGCGCTTTTGCAGCTAATTTATCGACTAAATTCTCTATTTCACATAAGCGTGTTCTTATTCATTTAAATGCGCCTGTTTGTGTTATTTCCTTGCGGTGTAATATTTTCTTCCTGCTGGCTAAAATATGACGGTTAATTTACAGGCGCGAGAACAAATATTCATGATTAATAAACTTGATGATGCGTTTCTCTTTCAGCAGGAGGCGTTGAGTTTACTCTCGCGTCGGCAGGAAGTGCTGGCATCCAACATTGCAAATGCGGATACCCCAGGCTATTTGGCACGGGATATTGATTTTTCTCAGCAGCTTAAAAATACCCTGGCGAATCAGTCGATGGCGAAATCGCCGGTATCACTGTCATTAACCGCGGAAAAGCATATTGAGGGGAAAGGCAGGCCGTTTGATGACGCGAATTTGCTGTATCGCACGCCGGACCAGCCGAGTGCGGATGGTAATACCGTGGATATGGACCGTGAGCGTATTGGCATGGCTGATACCAACGTGAAATACCAGTCTGGCCTGACATTCCTCGGTGCTGATATTAAGAAAATGATGAGCGTGCTGGCTTAAGGAGAATCGTAAATATGTCGTTATTTAGCGTTTTTGATATTTCAGGTTCGGCGATGGCGGCGCAGTCAAAAAGACTCAACGTCAGCGCCAGCAATATGGCCAACGCCGACAGTGCGGTCGGGCCGGACGGGCAGCCTTATCGTGCCCGCCAGGTAACTTTTGAAGTCGATGCCGCCGCCGGTAATGAGATTGGTGGCGTAAAGGTGGGCGAAGTGGTGGAAAGCAGCGCCCCGGACCGCCTGGTGTATGAACCCGGTAATCCGCTGGCGGACCAGCAGGGCTATGTGCGCATGCCCAATGTCAACGTGGTGGATGAAATGGTCAACACGCTTTCCGCCTCCCGCAGCTATCAGGCCAATGTCGAAGTGATGAACTCCGCCAAAGCCATGATGTTAAAGACCCTTTCACTGGGTCAGTAAGGAAAATCAATGTCAGTTTCACCCGTTAATAATACCCGTGGCCCTGGTCAGGTTGATATGGGGAGCAGCGCTGCCGATCTCTCCGGTAGTTTTATGACGCTGCTGATTGCTCAGATGCAGAATCAGGACCCGACTAACCCGATGGACAACAATCAGCTGACGTCGCAGCTGGCGCAGTTCAACACCGCTTCCGGAGTCGAGAAACTCAACGACTCAGTCGCCATTGTTGGCGGCATGCTGGTCCAGATGCAGGAAATGGGCGCGACCTCCTGGGTGGGGCGCGAAGTGATGATCGCCGGTGATGCCAAAGTGACCTGGGGTAGTGCTGCGGAGCCGTATGCTGATGCCGGTAAAGAACTGAACTTCAATCTCAGTGGCGATGCGGAAACCGTCACGGTGACGTTGACCAATGATAACGGTGAAAGCTATAGCGCAGAGCTGAAGGATGCGAAGCCCGGAGTGAATAAGTTCAGCCTGAGCGATCTTGAGAACTTCAAGCCATCGCCACCGCCAGCAGGCAGCGAGTATACCGTCACTTATTCTGCCAGTAATGCCGGGGGAGAAGCGCCAACGGTCACCGGGCTGACCCTCGACAAGGTTGAGTCCGTGTCGTTTGACCAGGGGCGTGCGGTGCTGCACCTGGCCAGTAAAGGCACTACCGCCATTAATGACATTTTCGTGATTCAGTAACTCTCTTTCAAACCTTACTTTCTGGACATTTATTATGAGCTTTTCACAAGGCCTTAGCGGGCTGAACGCCGCGGCCAGCGCGCTGGACGTGGTCGGTAACAATATCGCCAACTCGCAGACTTTTGGCTTTAAATCCGGCTCTATCGGCTTCGCCGATATCTTCGCCGGGGCACAGGGCATGGGCGTGCAGGTTGCGGGTAGCGGCCAGAACTTCAAAGACGGTGGCTTAACCGGCACCGGGCGCAATCTGGATATGGGCATTAACGGCAACGGCTTTTTCCGCCTGATGGATGAAGCGGGCCAGGCCTATTACAGCCGCAACGGCCAGTTCGATACCGATGTTAACGGTTATATTACCAACCTGACCAACGGCCTGCGCCTGACCGGCTATCAGGCAACCGGTACGCCGCCTGCCATTCAGGCTGGTGCCGCCGTTGCGCCAATCCAGATCGATAAGACCGGAATGCCGCCGGTAGCCTCCACCAGCGGTAAGCTGAACGGCAACCTGACGGCCAGTTCAGAGGTGATTACCAAAACGCCTTTCGACCACACTGATGCCGATACATTTAACTCATCCAGTCAGATTGAAGCTTTTGACAGCCTTGGCAATCGTCACACCATCGATATCTATTATGTGAAAACCGCCACCGGTGAATGGAAAGCCTATGCCAACGACGCCAGCGCGCCGGTGACCAGCGGTACGCCGCCCAAGTCTGAATACACCGAACTGGCTATCACATTCGATGAAAATGGCAAGCTGACCAATGATGCGGCCAGCAGCATTCTCAACGTCAAGAGCGCTGGCCTCAACGGCGCGACCCCGCTGGATCTGCAGCTCGATCTCTCTGGCATCACCCAGCATGAGTCCGATGCCTCGACCTTTGAACCGGTGAAAACTGACGGTCACGCCGCCGGTAACTACGTCAACTTCCAGATCGGTGATAACGGTGAGATCACCGCTAACTACGACAACGGTGAAAAGCAGCTGATCGCTCAGGTGGTACTGGCGAACTTCGCTAACCCCGGCGGTTTGCAGCAGAACGGCAATAACACCTGGGTGGAATCTCCGCAGTCCGGTGGCTCCATCATCGGCACGGCCGGCTCCGGCAGCTTTGGCAGCCTGACCGGCGGCGCACTGGAGAATTCCAACGTCGATCTGGGTAGCGAGATGGTCAATATGATTGTCTACCAGCGTAACTACCAGTCGAACTCGCAGACGATCAAAACCCAGTCTGAGATGTTGCAGACCCTGGTTAACCTACGCTAAGGGCAGTCATCAATGGATCGCGCTATCTATACCGCGATGAGCGCCGCAAATGCGGCGCTGAATCGCCAGGCGGTAACGTCTAACAATATGGCCAACGCCGCCACCACCGGGTTCCGCGCCCAGATGGCGGCGTTCCGTGCGGTGCCGGTCGAAGGGGAAACCATCGCCACGCGCGCGCTGGTGGTCGACAGCACGCCGTACCACGACGGCACTATGGGCCCGCTTAATCACACCGGCCGCAGTCTGGACGTTGCGCTGCCGCAGAATGGCTGGCTCGCCGTAGCCATGCCTGACGGCACGGAAGCCTACACGCGAAACGGTGCTATTGAGGTGGATCGTGACGGTGCGCTTAGCGTCAATGGCTATCCGCTGATGGGCGATGGGGCACCGCTAACGGTTCCGCCGCAGTCGGCGGTAACCATCGCGCCGGACGGTACGCTGACGGCGCTGGGTGCCGGCGACGATCCCACCACCGTCACACCGGTCGGACGCCTGAAGCTGGCTAACGCCAGTATTCAGGATTTACTGCACGGCGACGAAGGGCTGTTCCATCCTAAAGCCGGTGACTCACTGCCTGCTGATGCCGCGTTGCGCCTCAGTCCGGAAACGCTGGAAGGCAGTAACGTCAGTCCGGTGAAAGCCATGACGGAGATGATCGCCACCGCCCGCAGCTTTGATATGAACATGAAAACCATCCGCACCGCCGATGAAAATGCCAAGCAGGCTAATCAGTTATTAAGTGTGGGCTAACGCCCGTACGGGAGTCATAAGATGATCCGCTCTTTATGGATTGCAAAAACCGGTCTTGAAGCACAGCAGACCAATATGGACGTTATTTCCAACAACCTGGCCAACGTTGGCAGCACCGGCTTTAAACGCCAGCGTGCGGTATTCCAGGATCTGCTTTATCAAACCATGCGCCAGCCCGGCGCACAGGCGTCAGAGCAGACGACCTTGCCGACCGGCATGCAGCTGGGGACCGGGGTGGCGACCGTGGCCACCCAGCGTATGCACACCCAGGGATCGCTGACGCAAACCGGCAGAGATTACGATATGGCGATTCAGGGCAAAGGCTTCTTCCAGGTGCAGCTGCCAGACGGCACCACCGCCTATACCCGCGACGGATCGTTCAGCCTGAATGAAAACGGGCAGATGGTGACGGCGGAAGGCAACCCGGTACAGCCGGATATTACCGTACCGGCCGATGCGCAGAAGCTGACCGTCGGCGAAGACGGTATTGTTACCGCCACCGTACCTGGCCAGGCGGCTCCGCAGCAGATTGGTCAGCTGACGCTGGCGAACTTTATCAATGATGCCGGCCTGGAAAGCCTTGGTGGCAATCTTTACGCCGAGACCCAGGCATCCGGTGCGCCGAACGAAGCCACTCCCGGCATGGACGGCGCGGGTCGCCTCAAGCATCAGTATATCGAAACCTCTAACGTCAACGTGGCGGAAGAGTTAGTGACGATGATCCAGGTTCAGCGCGCCTACGAAATCAACAGTAAGGCGGTTTCGGCTTCCGATCAGATGTTACAGCGGCTTGCCCAGCTGTAATCCTTACCTTTACCCGCCGACGGGTGATGCCGGGCGGGTTGTGGACCCTTTAGTCATAAATGATATGAATAATTCTTGTACTGTTTCTCATCACGGCTGGCGCCGCGTCGTCGCCGTTAGCGCGGTCCTGTTGCTGACTGGCTGTGCGCATATCATGCAGCAACCGCTGGTTCAGGGACCCACTTCTGCGACACCATTACAGATGGCTCCGATCGGTGCCAGCGGCTCGCTGTTTCAAAGCGGGCAGGCTATGAACTATGGCTATCAGCCGATGTTTGAAGATCGCCGACCGCGCAACGTCGGCGATACGCTGACCATTCTGCTGCAGGAAAATGTCAGCGCCAGCAAAAGTTCATCCGCCAGTGCCAACCGTAATGGATCCGCCGGTATGGGGCTTGAGGTCGTACCGTCATCCGTCAGCGGTGCGCTTGGTAACGGCAAACTGGATTTCAACGCCGGTGGTCAGTCCGATTTTGCCGGTAAGGGCGGCGCTGCGGCGCGTAACACCTTCACCGGCACGATTACCGTCACCGTCAATCAGCTGTTGCCAAACGGTAACCTGCAGGTGGTGGGTGAAAAGCAGATCGCCATTAACCAGGGGACGGAATTTATCCGCTTCTCGGGGGTGGTTAATCCGCGCACCATCAGCGGCAACAACACCGTCTCTTCGACGCAGGTTTCAGATGCGCGCATCGAATATGTCGGCAATGGCTATATCAATGAATCGCAGAACATGGGCTGGTTACAGCGTGTGTTATTGAATATCTCACCTTTCTAGAATGATGATGAAAAAACAAACCCTTTTAATGTCTGTCGGCATGCTGCTGTGCTCCCTGCTCGTGGCGTTACCCAACGCGGCCTGTGCCGAGCGTATACGCGATCTGACCACGGTGCAGGGTGTACGCCCCAACACGCTGATGGGTTACGGATTGGTGGTGGGGCTGGACGGCACCGGCGATCAGACCATGCAGGCTCCCTTCACCGGGCAGAGCCTGAATAACATGCTCTCCCAGCTGGGGATTACCGTACCGGCCGGGACGAATATGCAGCTCAAAAATATCGCGGCGGTGATGGTGACGGCCGAACTGCCGGCATTTTCCCGTCCTGGCGATCGCATCGATATCGTTGTCTCTTCGCTTGGCAATGCCAAAAGTTTGCGCGGCGGTACGCTGCTGATGACGCCCCTGAAAGGCGCGGATACCCAGATTTACGCCCTGGCACAGGGTAATGTACTGATTTCCGGCGCAGGCGCGCAGGCGGGTGGCAGCCGGGTTCAGGTTAATCAGCTTAATGGCGGGCGCATTAGCGGTGGGGCAACCGTCGAACGGGAAGTGCCTAACGATTTTGCCAGGCAAACGGCGTTGCGCCTGCAGCTCAACGAGACCGATTTTTCTCTGGCCCAGCAGATTAGCGATGCCATTAACCGCCGCTTTAGCGGTGGCGCGGTGCCGGAAGATGCGCGCACCGTGCGGCTGTTCGGCCCAACTGACGGGCCGTCACGCGTGCGCTTCCTCGCTAATATCCAGGACATACCGCTGCACGTTGCCGTGCAGGACGCCAAAGTGATCGTCAACTCGCGTACCGGTTCGGTGGTGATGAACCGTCACGTCACGCTTGAATCCTGTGCTATCGCCCACGGTGGCCTGACCGTTGAGGTCGCGCAAAACAACCTTATCAGCCAACCGGACACGCCATTAGCCGGTGGTGAAACCGTGGTGGTACCGCAGGCACAAATCTCGGTGCGCGACAGCGGCGGCGCGCTGCAGCGTGTTAACAGCAGCGCGGATCTGAATAACGTGGTACGTGCGTTAAACGGACTGGGCGCCACGCCCAACGAGCTGATGTCGATTCTACAGGCGATGAAAAGCGCTGGCTGTCTGCGGGCGAAACTGGAGATCAACTGATGAGCGCTAACCCACCGTTCAGCACTGCCGCATGGGATCTGCGTTCACTGGATGCGCTCAAACTGAAGGCGGCCAACAACGGGCCGCAGGCGCTGAAAGCGGCAGCGCAGCAGATGGAAGGGCTGTTTGTGCAGATGATGCTGAAGAGCATGCGTGACGCCAGTATCAAAGATGACGCACTGCACAGCCCGGCGACGGATATGTACACCTCGATGCACGATCAGCAGCTGGCTCAGGATATTGCACAAAAAAGCCAGCTCGGTTTTGCCGAGATGATCGTGCGGCAGATGGGTGGAGAAAGCGCGTCGCCGGCTGCGAACATTGCCGCACCTGTTGCCGCATCCTGGTCGTCGTTAGCCGATGGTTTACGTCCATCATCGCCTAAAGCCGAGGCGGTACCGCAGGCATCGCCGATAAACGCGGCCAGCGTGCAGGGCAGCAGTTCACAACCGTTTATTCAGCGTTTGCTGCGGCCGGCATTGCAGGCAGCGCAAAGCAGCGGTATTCACCCGCATCTTATCCTGGCGCAGGCGGCGCTGGAATCTGGCTGGGGTAAACGCGAAATCCCGTCCAGCGACGGCAAACCCAGCCACAACCTGTTTGGCATTAAAGCCAGCGCTGACTGGCAGGGGAAAACCACGGAAATCACCACCACGGAATACCGTAATGGTAGCCCGCACAAAGTGAAGGCTGCTTTCCGCGTCTATGACTCCTATACCGAAGCGCTGACCGACTACAGCAGGCTGTTGAGCAACAATCCGCGTTATCGCCATGTGGCGCAGTCCACTTCAGCGGAACAGGGCGCACATGCCTTACAGGCCGGGGGATATGCCACCGATCCCGCTTATGCCAGCAAGCTTAAGAGCATCATTCAGCAGGTGAAAGGCAGTATCAGCACCGGCATTCAGGCTTATAAGAATGACCTGAACGATATTTTTTAAGAAAGTTTTAGTTAATTTCCGAAAGACCGATGAAGTAATAAGAACAGTGGAATTCAGATTGCCCGGAATAACCTTCGGGTGATGCACTCAGAATCAGGTGGATAAACGATGAACCTTTTTAATATCGCCAGAAGTGGCCTAAGTAGCTCACAAGCAGGATTAAGCGTTATCGGCAGCAACATCAATAATGCCATGAATGGGCACTATAGCCGTCGCGATATTCTGTTGGGCGAATCCGGTGGCATGATTTCAGGCAAAGGCTTTTACGGTTTCGGCGTTCAGGTTAACGGCGTGCAGCGCGGCTACGATGCCTTTATCAACAATGAAATGCGCAGCGGGATCACCGCCTGTGCCGGCCACAAAGCCCGCTATGAGCAGCTGGCTGAAATCGACAATATGCTTGGCAACGATGAAACCAATCCCTCCGTTTCGCTAAATAAGTTCTTTGATGCGTTAAAAGAGATGGAAAAAGATCCAAGCGCACCTGCCGCCCGGCAGTCGGCTTTCAGCACGCTTGGTTCTCTGACCTATCAGTTTAACAGCAGCAGCGAGCGCCTTACCGGACTGGAAAAAAGCACCAATACGCAGATCAAGCAAAGCGTTGATGACATCAACAGCTGCACGCAACAGCTGGCGAAGCTGAATGAGAATATCGAGAAGATCGTCTCACAGCACGGTACGCCACCGGCAGATATGCTGGACGCGCGCGACGGCCTGCTGGAAGACCTGAGCATGCAGACCGGCATCAAGGTAAGCGAAGACAAGCTTACCGGCCGGATGGACGTGATGCTGGCCGACGGCCGCCCGCTGGTTTCCGGCTCTCGCGTTTACCAGCTGAAAGCAGAGGCCAGCGCAGAGAACCCCAATAAGACCGTGGTTTCCTATATCGATGCCAGCGGGAATGCCACCCGGCTTGACGAAGAGCGTATGACCGGCGGCGCACTGGGCGGCCTGTTTACCTTCCGTAACGAAGATTTGAGCAAGGCGCGCAATGAGCTGAACCAGATGGCGCTGAAAATGGCAGGGCGCTTCAACGAAGTCAACGGCCAGGGCTATGACCAGAACGGCAACCCTGGCGGCGACCTGTTTAACGTTCCTACCCCGGAAGCGCTGGCCAACCGTAATAATGGCGGTACTGCCAGCATCGATGTCAAATTAACCGCACCCTACACTGACATCAATGCAGAGGACTACACCATCACCTTCACCAACGGTGACTGGGAAGTGAAAGGGGCAGATGGTCGCGTGGTGCCGCATACGGTTAACGCAGCCGGCGAACTGGAGTTTGATGGTGTCAGCCTCGGCGTCAGCGGCACGGCAGAGGAAGGCGACAGCTTTATGCTGAACCCCGCAGCCGGCGTGGCGGAAAATGTCAGCGTGGCGATCGCCAACGGCGAAGCTATCGCCGCCTCCGATTCCAGCGATCCAGAGGAAGTCTCGAATAACAAAAACCTGGCCCTGCTGCTGGGAATTCAGGATGAAAAGCTGATCGGTAAAGCGACGCTGACCGAGTCCTATGCCAGCCTGGTCAGTGGGCTTGGCTCAACAACCAGTGCGTTAAAAGCCGATTACTCCACCTCAGGTAGCGTGTTGAAAGAGTTGACGACTAAGTGGCAGTCGGTGGTTGGCGTTAACCTGGAAGATGAGTATGTGACCCTGAGTATGTTTGAAAAGTACTACCAGGCGAATGCTCAGGTCCTGCAAACGGCCACTACGATGCTTGACACCCTGTTAGCCATTAAGTAATCGCTCCAGCGAAGAGGAAAAATCATGCGCTTAAGCACGCAATATATGTACAAGCAGAACATGGAGAGCATGTCTGCCCTGATGGATCAAAACAACGGCCTTTTTAGCCGTATCAGCGCGGGTAAAACTCTGCTGGCCGCTTCCGACAATCCCGGAGGGGCAGCAGATGCCGTTATTATGCAAAATGCGCTGGCGAAAATGGAACTGTATAAGGATGCCCGTGCCGGCGTGCGCAGCGGTATGGAGCAGGAGGATTCTACCCTGAGTTCCGTCGGCAAATTGCTGACTAAAAACCTCAGCGAGAAGCTGGTTGCCGCGATGAACGGAACCCTGTCGGAAGAGGATCGCGCCGTACTGGGGCAGGAAATTGAAGGTATCAGTAAGAATATGCTGGACCTGGCCAATACTCGCGACGGCAGCGGTCGCTATATTTTCTCCGGTTTCAAAACCGCGACTGCCGCGTTCGACGATCAGGGTAACTACCAGGGCGGAGATACCGCCATTCACCAGACGGTAGCTGATGGCAGTGACATGCAGACCAGCCATCTCGGCAGCGATATCTTTATGAGCGGAACCGGCAGCGATCTGTTTAAAAATCTGCAGGAAGCGGTCAGCGAGCTGACCAAATCGCCGATCGATGAAGAACAGCTCAAATCGGCGCTGGGTGCGGCGAGCAAAGCGGTGGATGCGGGGATTGATCGTTTAGGCAAGGTGCAGGCCGATTTAGGTACCCAGCTGCAACAGCTCGACGCGCTGGATATCCAGGCCGACGACGATTTCAACGCAATGGTGGGCAAACTGCAGAGCGCGCTGGGGGCAGACACCAGTACGCAGATTAATTTAATTCAAAGAACGAAGATGGCTGAAGTGGTTATGGAAGCCTCAATGAAGGTATTCCAGTCAATGCAGAAGATGAGCCTGTTCAGATCGTAATTCTGATCTTTATTATCGCACTTACCAAGCTAAGGATACAGCATACTGACGGCGGGCAAATGCCTGCTGTCAGTATGCTGTATGGAGATTATGTTAAAAAATCTGAAAATTAACACCACAATCAGCATGATTATTGGCCTGTTCGCTATCACGCTGTTGTTGACCACCAGCTTCTTTGCGATGAACGGCTATGTGACCAAGAAGCACCTTAACTATATTGTTGTTGCCGCCTCCAGTGACCGACATGTACGTGATGCGGCTTATAATATTACTGCCAGCATTGCGCATATTAACAGTCAGATGCTGCAAACCGCCTCAGGAAAGACCATTTCCCAGGACATGGTGCACGCCACCGATGAAATTCTCGGTAAGGCACGCCAGAGCATGGATGATTTTATGACCTCGTCGTTTAACAGCGAGGAGGAGCGTAAAGTGGCAACGGAGATCCTGACCACGTTTAATCGGCTCTACGCGGTGGTGGTGAACAAAAAGCAGTTTATTACTACACCAGCACGCTATACCGGCTCACTGGAAAGTGAAGTGGAGATACGTAACCTGCTGCGCGCGAAGCTAAGGGACTACACCGAAGCCTCAAACCACGTTAGTGATGCCTATATCAATGAGGCTGAAAGTGATAATAAGCAAATGATCGCTATCAGTATTATCGTTGTGATCTGTGCGCTGATGATGTGGCTGTTCGTGCGCTATTGGCTGAAACGTACGCTGGTACAGCGCCTCGATCTGACCGTAAGCTCACTGCAAACCATAGCTGAAGGTGATTTAAGTAAAAAAGTACTGGCCGGCAACCATAATGAAATTGGCATGATGCTAAGAGCCCTTGAGCAAATGCGTAATGCCCTGACGGGGACCATTGTCGGTATTCGCAAAGGCGTGCTGGGCATTCACAAAAATGCCCGTGAGATTGCCACCGGTAACAATGAGCTGTCATCGCGTACCGAACAGCAGGCGTCGGCGCTGCAGGAAACGGCAGCCAGCATGGAGCAAATCAAAACCACCGTGCGCCAAAATGCGGATAATGCCCATACGGCACGTCAGCTGGCAGAAAGCGCCAGCGGCAATGCCCGAAGTGGCGGCGATGCCATGCATAATCTTGAGGATATTATGCAGAAAATCAGCACCAGCTCACGCCAGATTGCCGACATCAATGGCGTCATTGACAGTATTGCAAATCAGACCAATATTCTGGCACTGAATGCTGCCGTTGAGGCTGCCCGTGCCGGCGAACAGGGGCGCGGTTTTGCCGTGGTCGCTGAAGAGGTGCGCAATCTGGCAAAACGCAGTGCCGAGGCGGCGAAAGAGATCAATCATCTGATCAATACCTGCGTATCGACTGTGGATGCCGGCTCGCGTCAGGTGGTACAGGCCAGCAGCGTGATGCAGGAAATAGTTTCTTCCGTCACTCAGGTTACCGAGATTATGGGGGAAATTACCTCTGCCTCCGACGAACAGAGCGCCGGGATTAACCAGATTTCCCAGGCGGTTAACGAGATGGATCTGGTGACACAGCAAAATGCCGCGATGGTTGAAGAAGCTGCAATGGCTGCCGGCGAACTGGAAATGCAGTCTGATGCCCTGGAGAACCTGGTGGCGCAGTTTGTACTCAATGAAAACCGCGAAAGTAAACCTGTAGAATTGACCCGAACTGGCCAGGTAAAAGATTATAAAACCGCAGCGATGCATGCGGATAACGATCAATGGGAAACCTTTTAATTCCCGATAATGCCTGTGTTTGTGATAGTAATTTAAATCGAAAGTTCACCGTGATGTTTATCGGGAAATCAAAGTAGCGGATTAGGCATTTTTATAAGGGGTTTTTGCACTATTTGAATTCCGCTTTTCATCGGATAATTCCAGTTGATATTATTGGGTGAGAGCGTTAGCGTGAGCGGAATATATACCCCGGGTGGCATTGAAGATAAGACGATATTATGGGGAAAGTACAACCATATAGTCCGTCAAGAGGCATTACGCTTACAAAAGCGTTTGCCAGCCAGTGTGGAACTTGATGATCTTATTCAGGCTGGGTCGCTAGGTTTTTTGTCGGCAATCGATCATTTCGACCCGACAAAAGGGGTCACGCTCAGCGCCTTCCTCGCCCAACGTATACGCTGGGCATTAATGGATGAATTGCGTGAGCGTGACTGGGTGCCAAGACGGGTGCGGAAACATGCCAGGGAAATGACGGCGGTTATTCAGCAGCTGGAGCAGAATAAAGGCGGCGAGGCATCAGAAGCGGATATTGCCACAGAAATGGGCGTCTCTGTTTGTGAATTGCAGCAGATGCTGGCAGATACCAATAGCAGCCAGATTTATTCGCTTGATGAACTGCAGGAACAGTTTGCTGATTCGTATGAAACAATCGATGAAGAAAATGAAGCATTAAATCCTGTACACCAGGCCGTGCAGGAAAACCTGGTTGGGAAGATTGCAGAACATATCAGTGTCATCCCCGAAAGAGAACAGGTAATTCTGCAACTTTACTATCAGCAAGATCTGAACATGAGAGAGATTGGCGCTGTTCTCAGTCTGACTGAGACGCGGGTTAGCCAGTTACACAGTCTGGCGATAAAAAGAATCAGGGCCAGAATGGATGCCCTGAACGGCTGTGAGTGAATTTATGGTTTTGAACAAATAAATCTGGGTGTGATGTCGATAGAAATCAGGATTTTCATTTTTGTTTACTTTTAACATCATTATGTTGCCAATTAATAAGGAATAATCCTTTTAATTTGTTTTAATTTTTTTTAATTATTCTTTTAATCAATCAGTTATGTATCTTTCAGGCAGGTTGTGCATTTGGATGTGTTGTGATTGAAAATCGGTGTGGGTAGGATGCTTCCTCGATTTTGATGCAGCCGCAGTCGACAGGGAAATCAATACATTCATATTTAATTGCGCCTAACCAATTGCCATGTTGGTCGCCGTAAATATCAATGCCAAAAGGCTTTGTGTCAGTATCTGGTTGCCGGTTTTATTTTGGGTATCTTTTACATAATGACATGACCGGTTCGTACTGAGTGAGATTAAGAGAATTAGATAATGCCTAGTTTTGATGAGCACCTGCAGAGTATCCATGATATTAATCTGTCATATTTACTGCTTTCACAACAATTAATTCGTAAAGATAAATTTGCTGCTGGATTTCGCCTCGGGCTGTCTGAAGCGACGATTGATAACTTGAAAGCACTTTCATTACCTCAGTTGATGAAACTGGCAGCAACTAATCAGCTGATTTGTCGTCTGCGTGTCGATGATGATATTGCTATTGAAAATCTGACCAAAGATTCACGAATTGAAGCTTTACAGCAAATTCATACCGGGATCCTTTTGTCGACAGATTTACTTAATAAATTAAGCTGTCAACAAAGTACCTCATCCGGAGGGCAGTAAATGAGCGATAAAAGCCTGCTGAATGAAATTAACGAAGTGAATATCGCCATGGAACTGATTAATCTTGGGGCAAGAATGCAGGTTCTTGAATCGGAAACGTCTATCAGTCGTCGGCGTCTGCTGCGTTTATATAAAGAATTACGTGGCTGTCCGCCGCCTAAAGGCATGCTGCCTTTTTCCGAAGACTGGTTTATGTCTTGGGAACAAAATATACATTCTTCAATGTTTTATAATATTTATCTCTATTTGCAGAAAGCTGAAAAAGGGCGGCCGATTAAAACCCTGATGAAAGCCTACCGGCTTTATCTTGAGCAATGTTATCCGCGCTCGTCAGAAAAACCCGTATTGGGATTAACGCGAGCGTGGACGCTATTACGTTTTGTTGGTTGCGGAATCATTTCGCAGAAATCCTGTGCTGTATGCAAAGGAGGCTTTGTGGTGGCAACGGAATTTATCAAGAATCCGTTTACCTGCAGCCTGTGCAGCCCGCCTTCACGGGCGCTGAAGAAAACGCAGGTTAACAACCATGAGTACGTCAGTTCTTACCCTCAGCAGTTGACTGCTTCTGCCTGAACAGCATTGCATGGCAGTCAACGGGCCGGTTTCCCGTTGCAGGCAGAGACGCCGGCACGGGACGTAAACGATAAAAAGGAGTAATTGTGTTAGTAGTCATTGGCTATTTGGTTGTTATTGCGACTGTTTTTGGCGGGTTTGTCCTTTCCGGCGGCAGTCTTGGCTCTTTATTTCAGCCGGTTGAGCTACTGATCATCGGCGGTGCGGGTATCGGTGCCTTTATTGTCGGTAATAATATGAAGTCGTTAAAGGCTACCGGCAGAGCGCTGGTGCGTCTGTTCTTCGGCCGCAGCTACAGTAAAGTCGTCTATATGGATCTGATGGCTATGCTGTTTCTTCTGCTCTCCAAGAGCCGCGTTCAGGGCCTGATGTCGCTGGAGAAGGATATCGAGGATCCTATCAATAGCGATATTTTCAGTGCATATCCACGGTTACTTTCCGACCCGACGCTCATCAATTTTGTGCTTGATTACTTCCGTCTGATGATCAGCGGCAGTATGAACGCCCACCAAATTGAAGATTTGATGGACGAAGAAATTGAAACCTGTCAGGAAGAACTGGAAGTGCCGTCGCAAAGTCTGAATACCGTCGGTGACGCCTTCCCGGCCTTTGGTATTGTGGCGGCAGTTATGGGCGTGGTGAACGCGCTGGGGGCGGCTGACCGTCCCGCTGCCGAGCTGGGCATGCTGATTGCGCACGCTATGGTCGGAACTTTCCTCGGGATCCTTATCGCTTATGGCTTTGTGCTGCCGCTGGCGACGGTATTGCGCCAGAAGAGCAGCGATCAGGTCAAAATGTTGCAATGTATCAAGGTCACGCTGCTCTCCAGCCTCAATGGCTATGCGCCGCAAATCGCCGTCGAGTTTGGCCGTAAGACGTTATATACCAGCGAGCGTCCCTCCTTTGAAGAGCTGGAAACCCACGTTCGTGAGGTCAAAAGCAACGGTAATTTCAAAAATCAGTCCGGGGATGCTGCTGAATGAAAGCAACCACTCCCATTATCAGGCAGCGCAAGCGCAAGCATAAAAAGCATGCTCACCACGGTGGGACATGGAAAATCGCCTACGCCGATTTTATGACGGCAATGATGGCTTTTTTTCTGGTGATGTGGCTGCTCGCTTCCTCTTCCGATATGCAGCGAGAGATGATCGCCGATTATTTCCGTATGCCCATCAAGCCGACAATGGGGCAGGGTAATAAGACCAGTTTCAGCGAAAGCATCATCCCCGGAGGGGGCGATGATGTGATAAGGCAAGAGGGTGAAGTTTACAAACACCAGGTCGACAAGCTGGACAAATTCAAGAACGTAGAAAGTCTGAAGAAAGTCAAAACCCGTCTGGAAACGATGATCGAGAGCGATCCGCGCCTGAGTAACTTTAAATCTAACCTGATGCTGACGCTGACGGATGACGGCCTGATGATCCAAATTACTGACAGTCAGGAACGGCCTATGTTCAAGACCGGCAGTGAAGCGCCTGAATCGTATATGAACGGCATTTTGCAGGCGCTGGTCCCTTTACTGAAAGAGCTGCCTAATTCGCTCAGTCTGACCGGGCATACCGACTCGTTGGCTTATGCCGGCGGCAGCGGTGGCTACAGCAACTGGGAACTATCCACCGGGCGAGCCAATGCTGCACGACGTGTGCTAATTAATGCCGGACTGGATGACGATCGCATTTTACGCGTGATAGGTACCGGTAGCCGCATGGGGCTGGCGGATATCAGCGCAGATAACCCGATGAACCGACGTATCAGCGTTCTGGTACTGAGCAAGCTCAAGGAACGGCAGGTGCTGGAAGAAAACAGCATTCTCCAGCAGACAGACTCGGTTCTCCCTCTGGGAACCAGCGTGAGCGCGGTTCAGGGATATACAGATGGATCTCAATGATTTCTCGCAGGTTTTCTTCTCAGAAGCAGAAGAGCTGTTGTCCGATATGGAGCAACATCTGCTACTGCTGGACGTTGCGCGTCCTGATATTGAGCAGCTAAATGCGATATTTCGTGCGGCCCATTCCCTGAAGGGGGGGGCGGCCACCTTTGGGTTTAGCGTGCTGCAGGAAACCACGCATCTGTTAGAAAATTTACTGGATAAAGCCCGCTGCGGCGAGATACAGCTGAGCCGCGATATGGTTAATCTTTTTCTGGAAGGTAAGGACATTATGCAAGCGCAGCTTGAAGCCTATCAGTCGTTGCAGGAACCAGATGAAGAGTGTTTTCGCTATATTTGCGCGGCGCTACAGCAGATTGCGTTGTCGGAAAAAGGCGAACTGTCGCTGCCGGTAGAGCAACCAGCCACGCCATCTGTAACGCATGCCGCCACAAGCGAAGTTCGCCTTACCGTGACGCTAAGCGGCATCAAAATGCAAGAGCAGTCGCTGCTGCTTGATGAGCTGGCTAACCTCGGAACCGTCATTGGTCACCGGCCTGTTGCCAGCGGTATTGAGGTTGAACTGGAGACCTCGGTACTCGCCGACGAGATCGGCGCAGTGTTATGTTTTGTGCTTGATGAATCCCAGATTGATATTCGTCCGTCGGCTGGCGTCAGTCCGCCGGTTGCAGCCGATGCCGTCGCGCCTGCACAGATCCCGGCAGTGACTGCGGCAGCGGCAGCGATCACCAGCACGAAACCGGATATGGCGAAGCGCCCGAGTGCGACAGAATCCGGCAGCATTCGTGTGGCGGTGGAAAAGGTTGACATGATCATCAATCAGGTGGGTGAGCTGATTATCACCCAGTCGATATTTTCCCAGCTGACCGAGCAGCTTGACCCGGCCAAGTACGGCATGTTGCTTAGCAGCGTGGCACAGCTGGAACGTAATGCGCGCGAGTTGCAGCAGTCGGTGATGTCGATCCGCATGATGCCGATGGATTACGTCTTTAGCCGCTTCCCGCGCCTGGTTCACGATCTTGGTGCACGGCTGAATAAAGAAGTCGAGCTGACCTTGCTGGGCGGTGCCGCCGAACTGGATAAAAGTCTGATTGAACGCATTATCGACCCGTTAACGCATCTGGTACGCAACAGTCTCGATCATGGCATTGAGGAAAAGGACGAACGTCTGCGTAAAGGAAAAAGCGCCACGGGCAATCTGACGCTGTCGGCAGAACATCACGGCGGCAATATCGTTATTGAAGTCAGGGATGATGGTGCCGGCCTGAATCGGGAAAAACTGCTGGCCAAAGCGCGATCGCGCGGTACTCAGATTGCCGATTCAGCCAGCGACGATGAAGTGTGGATGCTGATATTTGCTGCCGGTTTTTCAACGGCAACTAACGTGACCGATGTCTCCGGGCGCGGGGTCGGTATGGATGTCGTGCGGCGCAATATTCTGGCAATGGGCGGACATGTGGAAGTCTGTTCGGTCAGGGATCAAGGCACCACCATCCGTATTCTGCTGCCGCTAACGCTGGCCATCCTTGACGGCATGTCCGTCAAAGTGGGTGACGAAATCTATGTGCTGCCGCTCAACGTGGTGATGGAATCGTTGAAACCCAGTGCAGATATGCTTTATCAATTTGTCGGACAGTCCCGGCTGGTGCAGGTACGCGGTGAGTATCTGCCGTTAACGGAACTGCGCCAGGCCTTTGATGTGTCCGGTGAGGCTGCATCTGAAGACGGCATCATCGTGATTGTGCAAAGCGGTGGCTGCCGCTATGCGCTGTGGGTCGATCAGCTGGTTGGCCAGCATCAGGTTGTGGTGAAAAATCTTGAACACAATTATCGCAAAGTGCCCGGTATCTCTGCCGCGACCATCCTGGGCGATGGCAGCGTGGCGCTGATTCTGGATGTCATTGAACTGGCCAGCCTGAGTCATCAATCCGATCGTTTAGAAGGAAAGAAAATATGACCTTAAAAGCTGGCAATCATCCTGCCGTAGCCGATGCCGGTCGGCAAAAATACCTGGTATTTCGCTTAGCGAATGAAGAATACGGCATCGATATTTTGAAAGTGCAGGAGATCCGCGGCTGCGACAGGGTTACGCGTATTCCCAACGTGCCTGAATTTATTACCGGTGTAACCAACTTGCGCGGCGTGATTGTGCCGATCGTCGATTTGCGCGTGCGTTTTGAGCTGGCGGTGGAGGCCGAGAATACCGCCGCTGTGGTTATCGTGTTGAATCTGAAAGATCGCGTGTTGGGCGTTATGGTTGATGGCGTTGCTGACGTGCTGTCACTGGATGAAAGCCAAATCAGGCCGACGCCGGATGTCTCCTCAGTGATGGCCAGCAGTTATCTGGAAGGGATTGGCGTGATAGACAAGCGCATGGTCATTCTGGTGGATATTGAGATGCTGCTCAGTCGCGAAGAGATGCAGGTGGTGGGATCGCTGGCAGATGCCATGGCGGAATAAATACCCAGGCACGCAGATCGGCGGGCGGCAGAAAACCAGCACGGCGGGAACTCTGTTAATGGCTGGTATTACCAGACATCCTTCAACGGGTTGAACTGCGTCATGCCGGCTTTAAACGCAATGTATTTCCCGACGCAAGGCAATTTTACCTCGTAGGGAACGGAATATCAGGCTCTTCTTATACAGAATATTGAAGACATCCGGAATATATCCGGCCCGCATTACCCGCTCGCTGTCCTGGCAAAAAGGATTCTGGCGCGATAAGGAAATCAGCATGATGCACAAAATAACGACAGGCCCCGTTCGCAATGCTTTTTTGCAGCAGTCCGGGCGGGAAAGCGAATGGCAGGTTAAGCAACAGGTAGCATTATGATTGGCATTTATTCTTCCGGCATCTGGCGTATTCCCCACCTGGCTAACTTTCTGCGTGAGCGTTGCCACAAAGTCGCGCTGCGCCATGCTCTGCCCGCAGAGGTGGATGCAATAGCCGTATGGGGTTATCGTCCATCAGGTAAAAAAGAGGTTCGGGCTGCCCAATCCGCCGGCAAGACCCTGATGCGACTAGAGGACGGCTTTATCCGTTCGCAGGGGCTGGGAGTAGAGGGCGCGTCGCCATTTTCCATGGTCGTTGATCGTCTTGGCATGTACTACGATGCCGGGCGCCCCAGTACGCTTGAGCGCATGATCCAGGACACGCCAGGTAACAGCGTGCTGGCGGCGGAAGCGGAAGATGCCATGCGGACCATTGTTAACGAAGATCTCTCCAAATTTAATCACGCTCTGCCGTTTAAACGCACAACGCCGATACCGTCTGAAGTCGTGCTGGTGGTGGATCAAACCGCTGGCGATCTGTCAGTCAAGTGGGGCGGTGGCGGCGCGACTGATTTTAGCCGCATGGTAAATGCAGCGCTGAGCGAAAATCCTAACGCGACAATCTGGGTCAAGGTTCATCCTGATGTCCTGAGTGGTTCCAGACAGGGCTATTTAGGTGCAGTAGAGTTGGATGACCGGGTCCACCTGTTCACCGAGGATGTCAGCCCGCAATCTTTGCTGCGTGTAGTGACTAAAGTCTATGTTGTTACCTCGCAGTTAGGTTTCGAGGCGTTGCTGGCGGGTAAACCGGTAGTGTGTTTCGGTCTGCCGTGGTATGCCGCCTGGGGGCTGACCGACGACCGTCACTCTGGTGCCGTCTGCCTGGCGCAACGGCGGGGGCGCGCCTCGCTGACCGCGCTGTTTACCGCTGCCTATTTGCGCTACAGCCGCTATATTCATCCCTCAAACGGGCAACCTGCAAGACTGAGCGAAGTCCTTGAATGGCTGGTGCGTGAGCGCCAGCACGGCCTGCAACGTGTCGGACATTTATGGGCACCCGGGCTTCCGCTGTGGAAAGCAACGATGGTGAAACCGTTTTTGCACACGCGTGATAATCAGCTGACCATGGCCAGGCGTTGCCGACCGGCAGAAGCTTGCGTGGTTTGGGGGATCAAAGGAGAGCGCCGCTGGAGCAAGCTGGCACAACAACGCGGTATTCCCGTCTGGCGCATGGAAAATGGCCTTTTACGTTCCAGCGGACACGGATCGGCTCAGAAGCCGCCGCTGTCGCTTGTGCTTGATAAACAGGGCATCTATTACGATGCGCGTCGCCCGAGCGATCTGGAACAGATGCTGAATAACAGCCAGCTTTCAGCGCAGCAAGCGACAAGAGCGCAGCGGCTTCATCAACGGCTGGTGGAGCAGCGCACCGGCAAACAAAACGTTGGCCATTTCCGGCTGCCTGACGCCGCAGCTCATCGCCTGGCGATACTGGTACTGGGGCAGGTGGAAGACGATATTTCGCTCGCCACCGGAGCGCTCGGGGTGCGTACCAATCATGATTTATTACATCGCGTGCGCGAAGATTATCCCCAGGCATTTATTTTTTATAAGCCACATCCGGACGCGCTGACGGGAGATATGAAGGGGGATATTTCACCTGATGCACTGAGCGGCCTGGCGGATTTCGACGCGCGCGACGTCGATATTATCCAGTGCATCATGCAGGCAGATGAAGTGCATACCATGACTTCGCTGTGGGGATTTGAAGCGCTGCTGCACGGAAAACGTGTTCATTGCTACGGATTGCCTTTCTATGCAGGTTGGGGGCTAACGGACGATGAGTTTCCTTGCGCCCGTCGCACGCGCAAACTGACGCGAAACGATCTGATTTATCAGGGACTGATCGCTTATCCCACCTATCTTGATCCTCATAACTATACGGTGATTAGCCCTGAGGATGCGGTGGAAATATTAGTAGAAACGCCGCATGGCAGGCCGTGCACCATGAAAAGAATTCGCCGCAGGATCCGGCACTATTTCCGCCAGCTAATGATGTTTATCAAGCTCAAGCTGTTCTGATAAACCGGCAGCAGAGATATCTGTTGGATAAACGGCCTGTTTGGCAATAAAGGCAATATGGTTCGATCAAAATCCTGCGGCAAAACGGAATAAGAATCTTAACTATGCCTTCAAGAAAGTACATTTTGATTGGCTTCGCTATTTTTATGCTGGTCGTGATGATCGGCATTAGCAATAGCGCAACTGATACAAAAAAATTGAAAGCGTCATCGCATGATATTGATCTACAGATTGGCGTTATTCTGTCACTGATCGACCCGATTAATCACGGGCGTACCAGTCAGATGTATCTGGAGAATTATCTGGATGAAATTGATTCTGGCGATTTCGAGCGTGCAGCAGAGTCACTTATTCTGGCAAAATCCTTATTGGTAAAGGCCGATGCGGCCTTTGCGGCATTTATACAGACGGAGCTACTGGCGGGGGAAGAGAAGCTAAGAGAGAGCTATCGGGCAAGCTATCTTAATCTGCGCCAACAGGGGATGGATCCGCTCATGGCATCGGCAGAACGCCATGACCGGGTGGCGTTTTCTGCTGCTTCGATAAAAGTGGCCAAGCTGAGATCGAAATTCGAAAAACACCTTAGCGGCGAGCTTATGCTGCATGAAAAATATTCCCAACAGTTAAATGCCATCCCCGGCGATAAGTATTTTTTTAGCATCATTATGGGGCTACCCTATTTTGAACAGGTGAAAGGTATAAATTATGTCGTGCCGCAGATATAGAACGGAAATGCCCGATATAACGGCTGGTTGATCCTCGTTCCCTTCATTCACAGCACAAACGGATATCGACGGTGTCTGGCTGTATTCCGTAATTTTTCTCGCACCGGGGCAAGCCGCCATGTACTGCTATATGCCAGGGTTGCTTCACCGTGAAGAGATTAAGAATCACGCCATAAACGGGAACAATAGATAAGCCGCGAAGCTAAAAGCAGTGAACAAGGGCATAAGCACAATTCCCTGCTAACCACCTGTGCTTTATTCTTCGTGGGCTGAAAAGATCGATATCGAATGATGTGTAGCATGGCTGACGAATAGTGGCTGGCTCCAAAATCATTCGAGCATTGACGTCGAACTTGATAAATCTGACCTGGTTTCGCTATTAATAAGCCCCGATTTCCTGGCTTCCAGTTATTGTTTTGACGTCGAAGTCCAGCGAGCAATGCAGCTAAGATCTCAGGGAAATTGCGCAGTTATACCTGTCATTTTGCGACCGTGTGACTGGCAGTCAGCTAATACCCCATTCAGCAAACTTTTAGCGGTACCAACAGACGGTTTTCCAGTTACACAGTGGCCCAATAAAGATGACGCATTTTTAGATATTGTTAAGCAGTTACGTAAAGCGTTAGAATCTCTGTTAGTTAAAACTGCTGCGAAATGACCAAGGCATGTTGCTTCTACGGAAAAATTATTCCCTTCTACTGTTCCCCATATTGATAAGCCCCGCTCAAGTAATCTCAGATTGGCGAAAACATTTACTGATGACGATAAAGATAGATTCTTAGATGAAACTATGCATACATTAAAAATTTCTTTGGCGAGGCGTGGATTCTGGCAACTCTAAAGAAAATATGATGGGCACAAAAAAGCCCGCAGGGCTTGCGCCGTGCGGGCTTTCAGGACTTCTGCGGACGATTCTGGTATCGCCGCTGAAGAATTTGGTGGAGCTGGCGGGAGTTGAACCCGCGTCCAGAATTACTACACCGTCGGCACTACATGCTTAGTCCAGTTATTACATTCGCCGGTTAGCTGCGAACGGACACGCTACTAACAAACTAGCCTGATTGGATTTAACGCTTCAACCCCAGGCAGGGCATCCACGCGATCTCTTTTAGTTTTGACCTCTCTTGATCCCCGTCCTAAGAGCGGAGGCTAGGGAGAGAGGACACCTTCAGTTTATTAAGCTGATTAAGCTGCTAAAGCAGCAGGTGCGAAGTTTTCGTCGTTTGCGACTATTTTTTTGCGGCTTTTAACGAGGCAAACCGCCCCTCGGCATGCTCCTAGGGCTTTGCAAATCCTGTCGAATCCAGAATCAGCCCCAAGTACTGTCGTGTACTATATCACAAAAAGCGGGCGCTGCACCAGCAAGTTAGCGGTTGGCGTGCTTCATGATACGGGCTTTGTCTAATTTCCATTCGCGGTCTTTAATATCATCACGCTTGTCATGTTCTTTCTTCCCTTTTGCAAGGCCAATCTTAAGCTTGGCCCAGGCATTTTTCCAGTACATCGATAGCGCTACAATGGTATATCCGTCACGATTAGCTTTGCCGATAAGCGTATCCAGTTCTCGCTGCTTCAGCAGCAGCTTACGGCTGCGAGTTGGGTCGCACACAATATGTGAGGACGCAACGCTTAGCGGCTGGAAGGTGGAACCGAACAGGAAAGCTTCGCCATCGCGTAGCAGAATATAGCTGTCGCTGATGTTGGCTTTGCCGGCACGGAGAGATTTAACTTCCCATCCCTGTAGCGAAAGACCGGCTTCGAACTCTTCTTCAATGAAGTATTCGTGGCGGGCGCGCTTATTCATGGCAATGGTAGCGGAACCGGGTTTATGTGCTTTTTTCTTTGTCATAGTGCCCGTTATTGTACATGAAGCGGTGATTGATGGCATCCCCGTCACGGCTGCCGCGAGGGAAAAAAGCTATTTTAGCAGAAGCTTCGCAGCAGAGAATTTTTGTTTGATAACTGTCGATGGTATTATCAGGCGGTTATGAGAAATGACAGGAATCGATATGTCCCAGATTAGTCGTTCTGCGCTGGTCCCGTTCAGTGCCGAGCAAATGTTTCGCCTGGTTAACGATGTAGACAGTTATTCGCAGTTTCTACCCGGCTGTGTGGGAAGCCGGGTTCTGGATGCCGGCCCCGCTCAGATGACCGCCGCAGTGGATGTCTCCAAAGCAGGGATAAGCAAGACTTTCGTCACACGCAACACGCTGACTGACAACCAGAGTATTGATATGCAGCTGGTCGATGGTCCGTTTCGCAAGTTAAGCGGCGGCTGGCGTTTCACCGCACTGAGCGAAGAAGCCTGTAAGGTAGAGCTGAACCTGGATTTTGAATTCACCAATATGCTGGTGGAGTTGGCGTTTGGTCGGGTATTTAAAGAGCTTGCCAGCAGCATGGTGCAGGCATTTACCCAGCGCGCAAAAGAGGTTTACAGTGTCTGACATCACTGTGGAAGTGGTGTATGCACTTCCTGACAAGCAGTATATTTACAATGTTAAGGTTCCGCAGGGCAGCTCCGTTGAGCAGGCGATTAACGCCTCGGGGCTGCTACAGCTGCGCCCGGAGATTAATCTGCAGGAAAATAAGGTGGGCATTTTTAGCCGGCCAGTAAAGCTAATGGATGAAGTCAACAGCGGCGACCGCGTGGAAATATATCGCCCGCTGATAGCCGACCCCAAAGATCTGCGTCGCCAACGCGCCGAGCGCGCGGCAAAAAAATAAGGCGCTTCGCGCGCCCTATCTGCTCTTATTTACCAACGGTTAAACTTCTTCCCGATTAAGCCTATGCCCCAGTCTGTGCGAAACAGCAGGGCGGTTTTGCTGGTCTGAACCGCGTTCAGGTCTTGCAAGCAGGGGTTAACCGGCGTTTTTGCTCAGAGCCGGCTTATTATCAATGTTGGTCAGCGTGCCGCTTCTGTCAAAAGACAGTGTTAGCGTCTGCTGCTTAACCGGTTCATGACCGGGCTCCTGACGGAAGACGTAAAACCACTGATTGCGACCAAACGGATCTTGCATCATCGGTGTGCCCAGGGTGTAAGCAACCTGCTGCTGTGTCATTCCGGTGTGAATTTTTGCCACATCGTTGGCAACCAGGTAATTGCCTTGGTTGATATCCGGGCGGTAAACCACTCGCTCCAGAGTGGAACATCCGGCGGTCATCATCAGAAGAACCACCGCAGCAGCAGTCAGCGTTTTACAGCGCATATTCAATGTTTATTCCTTTGTGGCTATATTCGTAACCCCTGAATGCCTGAACCACAGCGTCAGGACTTCCGGGGCTGTCAGTAGGCAGCAATAACTTCAGCTTAAGCTGCCGATGATAATAAACCTTTCCGCAGTTTAAAACCTCTGTGAAGCATCGATATGACCACAAACCACGAATAAAGTGCAATGGTCAGGCAGCTAAAAGCTCCCTGGCGTTCGCCAGCGTGTTGCGGGTGACCTCGCTTCCGCCCAGCAGGCGTGCCAGTTCCTGCAGGCGTGAGCGCTTATCCAGCAGCTGCATATGGGTTTCGGTCATTTCACCGTCGGTTTCTTTATTGACGAAAAAGTGCTGATGACCGCAGCCCGCGACCTGCGGCAGATGTGTAACGCACATGACTTGCGTAGATTCGCCCAGCTGGCGCAGCATTTTGCCGACCACGGCAGCGGTTGGACCGCTGATGCCGACATCCACTTCGTCGAAAATCAGCGCCGGGGTATCCATCTTACGCGCGGTAATCACCTGAATCGCCAGTGCGATACGGGACAGTTCACCACCTGATGCCACTTTTGCCAGCGGCTGGACAGCCTGACCTGGGTTAGTGCTGACACGGAAATCAATGCGGTCGGCTCCTTCAGCAGTCAGGTGGTCCGGGTTGAATTGAATGTCGATGGTAAAGCGACCGTGTGGCATCGACAGCATATGCATACTGTCAGTGATGAGTCCGCTCAGTTCTTCTGCGAAATGAACGCGGCGCTGATGCAGCTGCTCTGCACAGCTAACGGCAGCGGAGTAGTGCGTGTTAACGGCCTGGTTCAGTTCGTCCAGGTCGCTTTCCTGCTGGTCCAGCAACTGTTGCTCGTCCAGCAGCTGCTGATGGAAGCCGGGTAGCTCTTCCGGGCTGATATGATGCTTGCGCGCCAGCCCAATCTGACGCGAAAGACGCTGTTCCAGCTCGTGCAGGCGATTAGGGTCAAGGTCAAGACGATCGCAGTAGTGGCGCAGCTCGTCACTTGCTTCGCCAATCTGAATAGCGGCTTCTTCCAGCATAGAGAAAACGCCACTCAGTTTATCATCCATCTCAATCAGCTCGCTCATCAGCTGGCGTGCGCTGTACAGCTGGCTTAGTAAATTGTTGTCTTCGCCGTCTGCCAGCATCAGCAGCGTCTGCTGGCTGGTAGAAAGCAGCTGTCCGCTGTTGGCCAGCCGCTTATACTCGTCATCAATTTGTTCAAATTCGCCGCTGGCCGGGGCAAATTCATTAAGCTCTTTCAACTGGTAGTGCAACAGTTCTCGTCTTGCCTCACGCTCTTGCGATTGTTGCTGATGCTGGGCAAGGGCGCGGCAGCTTTGGTGCCACTGACGGTAATGCCGCCCCATGCGTTGCATCAGTTCAGGTTCTGCGGCATAGGCATCAAGCAGCGTTTTCTGGTGTTCGGATTTGAGCAGTAGCTGATGGGCATGCTGACCGTGGATTTGAATCAGTGTCTGGCCCAGGTCGCGCAGCTGTGAAAGCGGCACCGCAGTACCATTGATGAAGCCGCGAGAGCGGCCGTCGCTGCCGATCACCCGGCGCAGCAGGCATTCATTGCCGTCATCCAGCTGATTGTCTTGCAGCCAGCGCTGGGCTGACGGCGTATCTTTCAGGGAGAAACGTGCACAGATATCCGCTCGTGATGCTCCCTGACGTACCATATCTGCTTCGGCACGACCACCCAGACAAAGACCCAGCGCGTCGATGGCGATGGATTTACCCGCCCCTGTTTCGCCGGTGATGGCCGTCATACCGCGCTGGAAATCGATCTCCAGCTCGCGCACGATGGCGAAATTACTGATAGTCAGTTGTGACAGCATAGTTGCCTTCCTGTATGAAAACACAGATATGGTTTTTCATACAGTATATACTGGTTTTATAAACAGTAAACAAAGTGGGCGCTTTTTTAGAATAATTTTTTTGACCAGCCGAGCTTTGAACTGAGTGTATTGAAATAATTGTAGTTTTTGGGATGAATTAAGTTGAGGTGGTAATCGCTGCGGCGGATAAGCACATCTTCGCTCTGTTGAATAGGCAGCGCTATCTGGCTGTCGCAGCTGATCTCAAGGTCACTGCGCATATGGGAAAAACGCAGGCGAATGGTACTGCTGCTGTTGATCACCAGCGGACGCGCTGACAGGGTATGCGGGAACATCGGCACCAGCGCAATCGCATCCAGCGATGGCGTCAGGATTGGCCCCCCGGCAGAGAGTGAATAGGCGGTTGAGCCGGTTGGGGTTGAGATGATCAGCCCGTCAGAACGCTGTGAAAAGGCGAAATTTTCATCGATATATACTTCGAATTCAATCATATGTGCCACTTTGCCCGGATGCAGCACCACTTCGTTTATTGCCGTACCGATGCGCGGCGTGCCGGACTGGCGGCACACCTGTGCCTCCAGCAGAAAACGGCTTTCAACGAAATAGTCGCCTTCCAGCACGTCGGCCAGCTGCTGCAGGGCATTATCCGGGTCTAAATCGGTAAGAAACCCGAGGTTGCCACGGTTGATGCCGATGACTTTTATATCGTAGCGCGCCAGCACGCGGGCGGCACCCAGCATATTGCCATCGCCGCCGACCACCACTGCCAGGTCGGCTCTGCGGCCGATTTCTGCCAATGTACCGGTTTCAACGCCTTCCAGCTTTAATTCCCGCGCTATCTGCTGTTCGATAATCACCTGATAGCCTTTCTCCGTCAGCCAGCGATACAGCATTCCATGCGTGGTGAGCGCGGTTGGATGGCGTGGATGGCCAACGATCCCGATACAGCTGAAAGGGTTATTCATGTTACTGACATTCCTTAGGAGGTAAACTCCCCCGACAATGTGACTGGTTCCCTTGAAACCGCGATTCTGATCCCCATAATAAGCGAACCAGCGAGATGAATATGCACAAACGCGGAGAATTTCATGAGTAGTAAAGAACAGAACACACCTAACGAGCAAGTCTCAGACGAAATTGAGATGGAGCAGGCACAAAATCAGGACGCGGAGACGGCAGCAGAAGTGGTGGATCCGCGTGATGAGCGTATTGCTCAGCTGGAGGTCCAGCTTGCTGAATCACAGAACGGCGTGCGTGATGCACAGCTGCGCGCTCAGGCAGAAATCGAAAACATCCGTCGCCGTGCCGAGCTGGATGTGGAAAAAGCGCATAAGTTTGCGCTGGAGAAATTCTCCAATGAACTGCTGCCGGTGATTGACAGCCTGGAGCGTGCGCTGGAAGTGGCGGATAAGTCCAATCCTGAGCTGGCAGCCATGATCGAAGGTATTGAGCTGACGATGAAGTCGTTGCTGGGGGCAGTACGCAAGTTCGGCGTTGAAGTGGTGGGTGACACCAACGTACCATTCAACCCGGAGGTTCACCAGGCGATGTCGATGATGGAATCGGAAGAAGTCGAGCCTAACCACGTTATGATGGTGATGCAGCGAGGCTATACGCTCAACGGTCGCCTGCTGCGCCCAGCTATGGTCGCAGTGGCTAAAAGTAAAAGCTGATCTTCGCAGCCCGGACGCTTCCGTTATGATATAGCCGCAGCAAGCGGCTATTTTTATGTCCCTAGGCAGATTCTGATGGCATCAGATTATCGAGGTTGCGCCCGCCGTTGCCTTGCCATAACCGTGGCCTGGAGGCGCATGTCCCACTCCACTACGGCGTGAGTTGTGGCAGCCAGTCGATCGGGGTTTCACCCTGCTCACTCAACCAGCGGTTGGTTTTAGAGAAGTGAGCACAGCCAAAGAAGCCGCGATGTGCGGAAAGGGGAGAAGGATGCGGGGCCTGCAACACATAGTGGCGTTGGCGATCGATAATGCTGCCTTTCTTCTGGGCATGAGATCCCCATAACAAAAACACCACGCCTTCACGGTGTTGGTTGATGGCGGCGATCACATTATCAGTAAAGGTTTCCCAGCCGAACTTAGCATGCGAATGTGCCTGACCGGCTTCCACCGTCAGCACGGTGTTGAGCAACATGACGCCCTGGCGCGCCCAGCTTTCGAGAAAGCCGTGGTTTGGGCGTTCGAAGCCGGGAATATCGGTCACCAGCTCTTTATAGATATTGACCAGCGACGGGGGCACCGCAACGCCCGGTAGCACGGAAAAGGCCAGCCCGTGCGCCTGATTGGGGCCATGATAGGGGTCCTGTCCCAAAATCACCACCTTCACTGCGCCTAATCCGGTAAGGCGGAAAGCATTGAAGACATCCTTTTGTGGGGGATAAATCGTCTTACCGGACGCGCGTTCAGCGGCGACCATTGCTAAAGTGTCCCTGAAATAAGGTTGCTCTTTTTCCTCAGCCAGCACGTCGTGCCAGGTCATGGTATTGACCATTATCCTCTCCTTTACGTGTCAAAGTACGTAGCTTATCGCGCTTTGCCAGCATGTAATAATGAAAAAGAGGGCAATTTTGCACAAGCGCATACGCTGTTCCGAGCGTGAAAACAGAAACAAAACAGAAAGTTGCTGTTTGAATAATTCCCCCTTCGCGTGCAGCTTGATTTGCATCAATAAGCCTCAAGCCACGATGGCTATACAGTTCAGGGATTTATTTATCAAACCGGTACAGGCTATCCGGCCTGAGCCGTTAGTGCCGGCAGGCAAAATATGATCGGCGGAATTCACGCCACCTGATCTGCCAATCGTGCGCTCTATCTGGTCAGGCGCTAGGTTTTAATACACGGATGCCGGAACAGCAGCGTGAGGCGATTAACCGTCCCTTTACGGGCAGCCTGTCAGGCTCAAACGGGCAGGATAATCAAGCGGGTGTTGGATAACTCACCAGCCGTTTGCCTGTCTAATTATCTGATCTGAAAAACTAAATAAGGTCTACCCAGCATAGTGGTAAGAGATATGCCGCGCTTTCATCACCGATCCACTGAATGATGACTTAGAGGGGGGCATACAAAATGGGTGAAAAAATGCACCGCGACTTGCTGGCTGGCCAACTTTTGCGGTGCAGTCAATTAAGGCGAATATGCCAACGCTAAGGCTATTCAGCGGAGTCTGTTTTGGCGCTGGTTGGCTTACGGCGCTTACCAATGTTTTTGCTGTTGCGATGGCGCTCTTTCACGCGTGGCTTCTCTTCCGCTTTCTGTTTATTTTTTTGTTCAACGCGCTTAGCCAGAACTTTCTTCGAGGGCTTGCCTTTCAGTTTTTCGTTTGGTGCACGCGTGGTCGGGCGCAGTTGATCAATGACGCGTGCTTTTATCGGCTCTTTAACGTAGCGGATGATTTTACCCAGCAGCAGATTGTCATGCGCTTCAACCAGTGAGATGGCGATGCCTTTTTTGCCAGCACGCCCGGTGCGGCCAATGCGGTGCAGATAGGTATCGGAGGTAACCGGCATATCGAAGTTAATCACATGGCTGACATCATCAATGTCGATGCCGCGTGCGGCGATGTCGGTGGCAACCAGCACGTTCACCCGGCCGTCAACCACGCGCTTAATCGCCTCGTTACGTTTGGCCTGTACCAGCTCCCCTTCAAGATAGCTGCTGTTGATACCTGCTTCACGCAGCCAGCCACAGACTTCATGCACGCGCTCACGCTTACGCACAAACACTACGGCACGCGTAACCTCTGGCTGTTTCAGCAAATGCAGTAACAGCGCGGTTTTGTGTTTGATGTCATCCGCACGGTAATACCACTGCTGAATTTTTTTGCGTTCGCGCCGTGCCGGATCGGCTTCTATTTCAACCGGTTCGTTAAGAATACGCTCGGCGAAATCTTTGATAGCTTCGCCTTCCAGCGTGGCGGAGAACAGCAGCGTTTGTTTGCGCCATCGGGTTTCTGCCGAGATGGTTTCGATATCCTGAGCAAAGCCCATATCCAGCATCCGGTCGGCTTCATCGAGGATCAGCGTTTCGACTGCGCGACAGTCGAAGTTTTCTTCCTTAATGTATTGCAGCAGACGCCCGGTAGTCGCAACGACCACGTCCTGATTTTCGCTGAACACCTCAGCGTGGTTCATAAACGCCACGCCGCCGGTGATGGTGGCAATATCCAGACGGGTGTGTTTTGCCAGCTCGCGCGCCTGATCGGCGACCTGCATAGCCAGTTCACGGGTGGGGGTCAGGATCAGAATACGCGGCGGGCCTGACTTCTTACGCGGGAAGTCGAGCAAATGTTGGAGCGCGGGCAGCAGATAGGCCGCAGTCTTGCCTGTACCGGTTGGTGCCGAACCCAGAACATCACGACCCTCCAGTGCTGGCGGGATAGCCTCGGCTTGAATAGCCGTGGGGCGCGTGAAGCCTTTCTCCTGCAGGGACTGCAGCAGGCTCTCGTCAAGTTCAAGTTCGGAAAAAGTGGTTACAGTCATGGTCTACCTCAGTTTGGGGCGCTGATTATAGACAGATTAAGCGCGATCTTCATCTGTTTGTGTGGAGTTAATCACTTTTCCTTCGTCTAAGATTGCCCTATGCTAGCGCCGTTTCCCTTGCAGGTCAGTCAAATGTCACCACAGAAAGCGATTCTTCGCCCCAACGGATTTACCTTCAAACAATTTTTTATCGCTCACGATCGCTGCGCGATGAAAGTGGGCACCGATGGCGTGCTGCTTGGCGCATGGGCTCCGGTTGCCAACGTGCAGCGCGCCCTGGATATCGGTAGCGGCAGTGGACTGATTGCGTTAATGCTGGCACAGAGAACCGCCGACCCGGTACAAATTGATGCGGTGGAACTGGATGAAGCGGCCGCTTTACAGGCGCAGGAAAATGTGGCGGCATCACCCTGGCCGGATAAAGTGCGTGTACAGCAGGCTGATATCGTTGAATGGACGCAACGTTGTGAACACCGCTATTCACTGATCGTCAGTAATCCCCCTTATTTTTCTCCGGGGTCACAATGCGCTTCGCCGCAACGAACTGCGGCACGCTACACCACGGATCTGACACATGAGGTGCTGCTGGGCTGTGCCGGGGATCTGATCGACGAAGACGGTTTTTTCTGCGTGATCCTGCCAGAATCTACGGGGAATAAGCTGGTGGAGCGGGCGCTGAAGCATGGCTGGCATCTTCGTTTTCGGACCGACATTGCCGACAATGACATGCGGCCGCCTCATCGGGTCCTTCTGGCACTGTCACCCAAGCCTGGTGAACAGCTGCTGGACCGCATGGCCATCCGTGGCCCGGACCAGCGCTATTCAGAGGCGCACTGTAGCCTGACGCGCGATTTCTATCTGTTCCGCTGAAGAGGGCGCAAAATGGTCGGACGCGCTTCCCCCGCCGTGCGCGGGTAGTCAGAGCGTAGTGCAGCCCCGGCTTTCTTGACGCCCCATGGCGCAGCGCACCTTCAGCAGCGCCACCTGACCCAGATTGCGCAGTTCCGGCAGAGCGTCAGAGACGCGGAAATTGGCGTAATACTCGTCAATTTCCTGTTGCAGCATAGTGATATGCCGCAGGGCGCGCTACCGCCGTTTGCTGCAGCGAACGATGCCGACACAGCCCCACAGAAGAACGCGCAGTTCATGACAGTTATGCTGGAATACCATCTGTTGTTGAACGAAGCCATCCCCCCGTCATTGGCCAGGCAGGCCGACCTTGTCGAACATTATCAGGTCAACGGCGTGGCTACGTTTAATAATGGTGATGTTCCGGTGGTGAAGCGACGGGTTTACCAGTGTGGTATCCACCGCTTTGCCTGTGGCATCGGCGCTATGCACAATTTGGCGCTGGCTGTGGCCCCCTTTACGCGTCAGGTGGTAGCGATGCGGGCTGTCGGCGCAGGTGTCCTTGTCAGACAGCACAGCTTTTTCAATCATCCACTGCACGCAGTGACGCGCATGGCTGGCGATAAACGATACGGCATCCGGTTCGCACAATCCGTCACCGGCGATAAGCGCATCTTCAATATGGGATCCGCTACTGTCGGTTTCAGCGAACACGGCAGCAATGCCACCCCCTGGTGTACTGGCTTTTTGCTCAGGACGGTGACTCGCTGCTTATCTGCCAGTCGCAGCGCCAGCCCGGCGGCGGCGCTACCAATGATCAACACATCACAGAAATAGCCGGAGGAAAAGGTCATGTTGTTTAATTGACCAAATATAGCAGGCGCTGTGCTTAGCATGAAAATGAGCGAAATAAACAGCTTAAACCCTCCGGGATAGAGATATTCAGCGATATCAGGTAGCGCAGAAATCACTTTGATGACCGCTGTGAACAGTGGCGTTACCCGGCAAAGAGTTTACTATCCAGAACTCTGTCGGCGCGAAGTGATTATAAGGTGAAATAAGAATCGTGTTGCGTTACTCTGCGGGCTTCATCAGGCTGGTGCGCGGATGGAATTCGTGAACAACGTCAGCACAAATCAGCGATAATGCATAATAAAGCCAGCAGATTTGTCTGCGTCACAAGATGACAACACTAAATTATGGCGTAATGGAACTTTCAGCATGATACCGATTCATACCGCATGCTTGCTCGAAATCATGAAGTCAACATTGGGATTGCGGTTACGCGTGGAACAAGATTGGGGGAGATCTTACCTCAGATGAGCGAGCAGTTAACGGATCAGGTTCTCGTTGAACGAGTACAGAAAGGCGATCGGAAGTCATTTAACTTACTGGTAGTTCGCTATCAGCACAAAGTGGCGAGTCTGGTATCCCGTTATGTCCCGTCAGGAGACGTGCCAGATGTGGTACAAGAGTCGTTTATTAAAGCCTATCGTGCGCTGGATTCATTCCGGGGCGACAGTGCTTTCTATACCTGGCTCTATCGGATAGCCGTCAATACGGCCAAAAATTACCTGGTTGCCCAGGGGCGACGTCCTCCGACCAGCGATGTAGATGCAATCGATGCCGAAAACTTCGAAAGTGCTGGCGCGCTGAAAGAAATATCGAACCCTGAGAACTTAATGTTGTCAGATGAGTTGAGAAAGACAGTTTTCCGTACCATCGAGACGCTACCCGAAGATTTACGCATGGCCATCACCCTGCGTGAACTCGATGGCCTGAGCTATGAAGATATCGCTGTTATCATGGATTGCCCGGTGGGTACGGTTCGTTCCCGTATTTTTCGTGCCCGAGAGGCTATTGATAACAAAATTCAACCACTTATCCAACGCTAGCGATAGCGGACACAGGAAGGGTATTGAGCCATGCAGAAAGAACAACTTTCCGCTTTAATGGACGGTGAAACGGTGGACAACGAGCTGATATCTGCGCTGTCCGATGATATCGTGCTGCAGAAAGATTGGGAAAGCTATCACCTGATCCGCGATACGTTACGCGGTGATCTCCCAGCCCGGCTCGATGTCGACATTGCTGCTGGCGTAGCCGCCGCCATTGAATCTGAACCCGCGAAAAACATCAGCCGACTTATCCCTGAAGCGCAGCCAGTACCTGAACAGGCAGCCGCCATGCCGTTCCGGGCAAAAGTGCGTCCGTGGGCCGCTCAGATTATGCAGATTGGCGTTGCGGCCTGTGTTTCCCTTGCGGTGATTGTTGGCGTGCAACAGTACAATCGGCCGGTTGCCGGGCAGTCTTCTGATGCGCCCGTGTTTAACACGCTGCCGATGATGGGACAGGCTTCGCCAGTGAGCCTTGGCGTCCCGGCCGATAATGCTAACGCCGTCGCAAACAATGCCAATCAGCAGGTGCAGGATCAGCGTCGCCGCGTCAATGCCATGTTGCAGGATTATGAACTGCAACGCCGCCTGAATGCGCAGCAGCTTCATTTTGACAGCCCTGACCAGCAGCAGGCCGCCGCTCAGGTTCCTGGTAATCAGTCGTTAGGAACGCAATCGCAGTAATGAAGCAGCTCTGGTGTGCCGTCAGCCTGATGGCTGGTATCCTGATTTACTCATCTGTTGCCCCGGCCGCACCCGTGCAGTCCGGGGCGCTGTTGCAGCAGATGAAACGGGCCAGCCAGTCTCTCAGTTACGAACTTGCCTATATCAATGTCTCTCGTCAGGGCATTGAGTCTTTGCGTTATCGCCATGCCATCATCGACAGCAAGGTTTATGCCCAGCTATTGCAGATGGATGGCCCGCGTCGGGAAATCGTTCAGCGCGGCAACGAAGTGAGCTATTTTGAATCCGGCCTGGAGCCTTTCACCATGCAGGGCGATCATATCGTTGATTCACTGCCCTCGTTGATTTACGCCGATTTTGCTCAGCTTTCCACGGACTATGATTTTGTCTCCGTCGGCCGCACGCGTATTGCCGATCAACTTTGTGAAGTCATACGCATTGTGCCGCGTGACGGCACTCGCTACGGCTACATCGTCTGGCTGGACAGTGAAAGCAGGTTGCCTCTGCGCGTCGACCTGCTCGATCGGGACGGTGAAACTCTTGAACAGTATCGTGTGGTGAGCTTCGCCGTCGATGATGGCGTTGGCAAAATGATGCAGGGGCTGCAAAACGCTAAACTCCCTGCGGTGCTGTCGTTACCGAAGGGTACCCCGTTCACCTTTAACTGGCAGGTTGGTTGGCTGCCGTCTGGGATGAAAGAGGTATCACAAAGTCGTCGCCAGCTGCCAACGCTCGACCGACCGGTCGAGTCGCGCCTGTTTTCCGATGGGCTGTTTAGCTTTTCCGTCAACGTCACGCTGGCAGATAAAACAAGTTCGCCGCAGCTGCTGCGTACCGGACGTCGTACTATGCAGACCGAAGTGCGTAATGATGCGGAAATCACCGTAGTCGGCGAACTCCCGCCGGCTACGGCCAAACGCATTGCAGACAGTATTACATTAGGAACCGCACCATGATGAAAGAATGGGCAACGGTGGTGTCGTGGCAGGATGGTATTGCTACGCTGCACGCCGAAATGAAAACGTCTTGTCACAGCTGCTCGGCCCGCAAAGGTTGTGGCAGTCATATGCTGGAGAAGCTGGGGCCGAAAAATGCGCATGTGATGAAAATCGCCAGCGCTGAACCTCTTATCCCCGGCCAGCGCATTGAACTGGGGATTGCTGAAACCAGCCTGCTCGGTTCGGCTTTTTTGGTGTATATGACCCCGCTGATTGGGCTGTTTGCCTTGGGCGGTGTGTTCCAGATGCTGTTTCACAGCGATCTGGCGGCAGCCAGCGGCGCGCTTCTGGGCGGTATCGGTGGTTTTATTCTCGCTAAAGGCATCTCGGGTTTACTGGGGCGCTCCGCTTCGTTTCAACCGGTGATCCTCAGTGTGGCACTGCCGCCAGACGCGCTGCGCATTCTCAGCGACGGCTAGATAATGCCTTTTGGCCCGCCGGGTGCATAGCCTGTGCGGGTTTGATTATTCTCACATTTTTTCGGTACCCACCTTAATTCCCGTCATCAATTCAGCGATCTGCTGTCTGTTCAGCGCCGGCGGAAACCGCGCAAAACGTCATTTTTAGCAAAAATCACATTTTTAACGTTAAGGCCGCGCCCGCCCTGGATGAAAGCTTTGTCTACCCAGCATTACCAGGTTTTATCTCTTTGGCTTCAATTTTTCATGAATGATTCCAGGTCGCGCCTGGTAAATTATGCCAACGATGTTTTTAACTGATATCAACTGTCGCGTTTGCTTGCCCTCAGGCGGGGCCGGGAGCTATCAAAGCTTCAGTACAATCTGGCAAGGCGTAGTGGATATGCTGCCAGGTGAGAGGGATCCAGCAGTGAAGATCGAAACCGCACTCAATTATTTCAACCCGAAAGGGCAGGGGATCACCGACGGTGCCTGTACGACCGCCACTGACCGCCTGAGCACCAGTGAGGTAATGGCCGCCCTGGCGATATGTCAGAGCAGGGCGAGGTTTGGCGTCAGCGTCTGGATCGGCAAAATGGGCATCAGCCAGCAGGCCGGTGACGAGGTTATCAAACAGCTGACGCGTTATGCGGGCAAATCCGCGCCGGCCCTGCTCAGAAAATCCGCTGGTGACAAAGTAGCCCAATGCATGAGGATTCTGGCAACCTTTGCCTGGCAAGATTACGCACGTTCTGCGGCCGACCGCCAACTCTGTGGTACCTGTAGGGGGAGCGGAGTGATCCCCCTGTCGGCTGGCGTAAAACTGGCCGGTAGAAACGTGGCACCTCAGGATGGCGGTGGCAGCGCGCTGAGATCTCAACGGCAGCATGGCAACAGCTGTGCAACCTGCCATGGCACAGGCACGGTCAGCGTCCGCTGTCGCTGTAATGGCAGCGGGCGCGTGCGGGATATCGCGGCATCGAAAAGGCAAGGCATGCCGGTAGAAAAAGTGTGCCTGTATTGCGGTGGACGCGGGTTCAGGCGTGCGCCATCGTCGCGGGTTTTCAGCGCGATTCGTAGTCAGTTGCCGGCACTGACTCAGTCGTCCTGGTCGCGTAACTGGAAGCCGTTCTACCTGCAGCTAATAGATAAATGTGACGTCGAAGCGACCTTCGCTGCCGCTGAATTTCGCAAAATTACCGTTTAACAGGTGAAACATTGATCGAACCGGGGTGAACTTTGCATAAAAATGGATAATCATCACTAACAGAGTGGGATTTCAATTTCAAACTCATTACGGCCCGACATCAGGCTCCGCAAAAACGCGGGGCCTTTTTGCTTTCTGGCATCCTGTCACCGTCTGCCCCGACTTCGTTCGGGGCTTTTTTATGCCTGAAATTTGCCCACTCCGTCAGCGGCAGCCTGTCAAGGCGGGGTGATGCCGCTGCTGCAAACCCCCTCGTTAATAACCTGTATGTAAAAGGAAATTAGACATGATAACCACTCACAGTCAGCTAATATCGACTGCCATTACACTTGTTTTCTCAACTCAGGGTTTATCGGTCGTCACGCCGCCCAGAACGGCCCACGACATTACCGAGAACTACTTTAATCACTCGACAAACTGCGGCAGCGAAAATAAGCCTGCCTTTTTGTGTTCCGGCGTATTACTGCGCGCTACCGCCGTTTCGGATAACTATCATTCATGGGATCCCAGCCCGCAGTCATTAGAAAGCGGCGGCGTGTCGTTTTCTTATCTCAGGAAGGATGCTAAGTTCACGCGTCTGGCGTATGGCTACAAAAATGGCATGATTTTCTACCCGCATAATAAGGCGCCCTCAGATAAAGATCAGATTGAGGTGCTGTGCGCCTTCCCGGTGGATGCGGATACGGTTAACAGAGAGCACAAAGGCTGTGGCTATCACGCGTTTTACCCCGCTGCAAGCAAGTCATGTCGAACGATGGGCATCCGTACTGCCCATGACTGGTATCAACACTACAAAAGCATCGATCATAATTCACACCAGCATCAGTGTGGTTTTGACACACAGGAGAGTGCGTCCAGAAACGGTTATTACTTTCTCCAGTCACTGGAAGCCAGGCGATTGATGGGGTATAAATTTTTGTCGACTCAGAATGAACTTAGGTTGGCCAGCTGGCAGCCAGGTTCACCCGGAAAATTGCCTCTGCAGGCATTTTTTTATATAGACGGGGGATTGAGCAATGCTCAGCACGACCAGCGCGATTTTTATCAACAAACCGGCAATGTCGTGCCGGTTATCAGGTTAACGTTACCGACGTCGTTACACTCTGATGCGACCTTCAATTACCGGGCGGGCGATCAGGCGGTTAACGCGATACCGTACAGTATCAAAGACTAATATCAGCGGGTAATGGGCTGCTGTTAGCCATACGCTTCTGCCAGTATTGCTCCGCAGCCAACATTAACAGCCTGCCGCTTGTCGGCAGGCTCACCCGCTGGTCTTCTGATCAAGGCTAATGCGCCATTACTTATGGCCTTGTTGTCTTGTATTCTTTCGTGAGCGCAGCGAACAGTGTAATATGCTGGCACATTGATGGTGGGTGCAATGATAGATATGTCCAAAGCCGTGTCCACTGCGCAGAAACGAACGATTTAACTTGCGAAAAAAATTCATATAAATGAAGCACATAAGAAACTTTTCAATCATCGCCCACATCGATCATGGCAAATCAACGCTCTCTGACCGCCTGATCCAAATCTGCGGCGGCCTGACCGAGCGCGAAATGGCAGCACAGGTGCTGGACTCGATGGATTTAGAACGCGAGCGTGGCATCACGATTAAAGCGCAGAGCGTAACCCTCGATTATCACGCGAAAGACGGTGAAACTTACCAGCTCAATTTTATCGACACGCCTGGCCATGTAGACTTCTCATACGAAGTTTCCCGCTCGCTGGCGGCATGCGAAGGTGCACTGCTGGTCGTAGATGCCGGGCAGGGTGTGGAAGCCCAAACTCTGGCTAACTGCTATACCGCGATGGAAATGGATCTGGAAGTTGTACCGGTACTGAACAAAATCGACCTGCCGGCGGCAGATCCGGACCGCGTATCGCAGGAAATTGAAGATATCGTCGGCATCGATGCTACTGATGCGGTACGCTGCTCGGCAAAAACCGGCGTTGGCGTACCTGAAGTGCTGGAACGTCTGGTGCGGGATATTCCGCCGCCGGAAGGCGATCCTGAAGGTCCGCTTCAGGCGTTGATTATCGACTCCTGGTTTGATAACTATCTCGGCGTGGTCTCGCTGGTGCGTATTAAAAACGGCACCATGCGCAAGGGCGAAAAAATCAAGGTGATGAGCACCGGCCAGATTTATAACGCCGATCGCCTGGGGATTTTCACACCAAAACGTGAAGATACTGACGTGCTGAACTGCGGCGAAGTGGGCTGGCTGGTTTGTGCAATCAAAGATATTTTGGGCGCACCGGTCGGCGATACGCTAACGCTGGCGCGTCATCCGGCGGAAAAAGCCTTACCGGGTTTCAAAAAGGTTAAGCCGCAGGTTTATGCCGGTTTGTTCCCGATCAGCTCTGACGATTATGAAGCTTTCCGTGATGCGCTGGGCAAACTGAGCCTGAACGATGCTTCTCTGTTCTATGAGCCAGAAAGCTCTACGGCACTGGGCTTCGGCTTCCGCTGCGGCTTCCTCGGGCTGCTGCATATGGAGATCATCCAGGAGCGTCTGGAGCGCGAATACGATCTTGAGCTGATTACCACAGCGCCGACCGTGGTGTACGAAGTTCAGACCACCGACGGTCAGACCGTCTACGTTGACAGCCCGGGCAAGCTGCCGCCGCTAAACAATATCGAAGAACTGCGTGAGCCGATCGCCGAGTGCCATATGCTGTTGCCGCAGGAGTATCTGGGTAACGTCATTACGCTGTGCATCGAAAAACGCGGCGTGCAGACCAATATGGTTTACCACGGTAACCAGGTGGCGTTGACCTATGAGATCCCGATGGCGGAAGTGGTTCTTGATTTCTTCGACCGCCTTAAGTCAACCTCACGCGGCTATGCGTCACTGGATTATAATTTCAAACACTTCGCCGCCTCTGACATGGTGCGTGTTGACGTACTGATAAACAGTGAGCGCGTTGATGCACTGGCGCTGATCACCCACCGCGATAACTCACAGTACCGTGGGCGCGAGCTGGTGGAGAAGATGAAAGATCTGATCCCGCGTCAGCAGTTTGATATCGCCATCCAGGCGGCGATTGGCAACCACATCATTGCCCGCTCAACGGTCAAGCAGCTGCGCAAAAACGTGCTTGCCAAGTGCTATGGCGGTGACGTTAGTCGTAAGAAAAAACTGCTGCAGAAACAGAAAGACGGTAAGAAACGCATGAAGCAGGTAGGTAACGTCGAGTTACCGCAGGAAGCGTTCCTTGCCATTCTCCATGTCGGTAAAGACAGCAAATAAGCCCGTTTTCGGGCCGAGAGGGAATTGGAATGGCTAATATGTTCGCCTTGATTTTGGCGATAGCAACGCTTGTTACCGGCATCATCTGGGGCATAGACAAAGTTAAATGGGCGCCGGCTCGCCTGGCTAAACGTGCTGCGGCGCGCGCTGAAGGAAAAGCAGAAACGAAAGCTGACAAGCAGCCGGGCTGGGTAGAAACCGCTGCGTCCGTGTTTCCGGTTCTGTTAGTCGTTTTCGTGGTGCGGTCATTTATTTATGAGCCGTTTCAGATCCCTTCAGGATCGATGATGCCGACACTGTTGATCGGTGATTTTATTCTGGTAGAGAAATTTGCCTATGGCATCAAAGATCCGATTACGCAGACGACCCTGATTGCCACCGGGCATCCGAAGCGTGGCGACATTGCGGTATTCAAATACCCGAAAGACCCGAGTCTGGACTATATTAAGCGCGTGATCGGCCTGCCGGGCGATCGCATCACTTACGATCCGTTGGGCAAAACTGTATCGGTGCAGCCTGCTTGCGCTGACGGCCAAAGCTGTGCAAACGCGCTGCCGGTAACCTATTCTGACGTGCAGCCAAGTGATTTTATTCAGACCTTTAGCGGCTTTGGCGGCAATGAATCCGGCAACGGTTTCTACCAGATCCCGCAGGATGAAACAATGCCAGGTGGGCTGCGTTTAGCGATCCGTGATGAAACGCTGGGTGACCTGACGCATCGTATACTGATGGTGACCCAGGCACAAAGCCAGCCGGGTTCTTACTATCAGCAGCCGGGGCAGCCGCAGTCGAGCTGGACAGTGCCACAGGGCATGTACTTTATGATGGGGGATAACCGTGATAACAGTGCTGACAGCCGTTATTGGGGCTTCGTACCTGAACGTAACCTGGTGGGCAAAGCGACCGCGATTTGGATGAGCTTTGACAAGCAGGAAGGGCAATGGCCGACGGGCGTTCGCCTGAGCCGCATTGGCGGTATTCACTAATGTTTGCCTGTGGCTGACATTGACTTAGGGTGGCCTGTTAACCTGACAGGCCACTGCACACGAAACAGAAAGTGTTGGTGTACTGGCTCAGCCCTGTTCCCTGTGCAGCATAATTGACGCATTCAGAAATTGGTAACGCATGAATCCCATTGTAATTAACAAGCTTCAGCGGAAGTTGGGCTACACTTTTACTCATCAGGAATTATTACAGCAGGCACTCACTCACCGCAGTGCCAGCAGTAAGCACAACGAAAGACTGGAATTCCTCGGTGACTCTATTCTTAGCTACGTGATTGCAAACGCACTTTATCAGCGCTTCCCACGCGTGGATGAAGGCGATATGAGCCGTATGCGCGCAACGCTGGTTCGCGGTAATACGTTGGCTGAAATGGCACGGGAATTTGACCTTGGCGAATGCTTGCGCCTGGGGCCTGGTGAACTGAAAAGCGGCGGCTACCGTCGTGAGTCGATTCTGGCAGACACCGTTGAGGCGTTGATTGGCGGGGTTTTCCTCGACAGCGACATTCAGAGGGTGGAACAACTGATCCTCAGTTGGTACGCCAGCCGTCTCGATCAGATCAGTCCAGGCGACAAACAAAAAGATCCAAAAACGCGTCTGCAGGAGTTTCTGCAGGGCCGCCATCTGCCGTTGCCCTCTTATCTGGTGGTACAGGTTCGGGGCGAAGCGCACGATCAGGAATTTACTATTCACTGCCAGGTAAGCGGCATGGCAGATCCGGTTGTGGGAACCGGATCCAGCCGCCGCAAAGCTGAGCAGGCAGCGGCCGAACAGGCGCTGACTAAGCTGGGAATTGAATGAGCGAACTAATCCCCCATTGCGGCTTTATAGCTATTGTAGGCCGTCCGAACGTTGGAAAATCCACCTTGCTGAACCAGCTTTTGGGTCAGAAAGTGTCCATCACCTCGCGTAAGCCACAAACCACGCGCCACCGCATTATGGGCATCCATACCGAAGGGCAATATCAGGCCATTTATGTTGATACACCGGGCCTGCATATGGAAGAGAAGAGGGCGATTAATCGCCTGATGAACCGTGCGGCCAGCAGCTCGATTGGCGATGTTGAAATGGTGATATTTGTCGTAGAAGGCACGCGCTGGACCGCCGACGACGAAATGGTGCTGAACAAGCTGAAGGACGGCAAAGTGCCGGTGCTGCTGGCGATCAACAAGGTCGACAACATCACTGACAAAAGCATTTTGCTGCCGCATTTACAGTTCCTTGGCCAGCAGATGAACTTTATGGACGTGGTGCCGATTTCCGCCGAAAAAGGCAGCAACGTCGATACTATCGCCAGCATTGTGCGTAAGCGGCTGCCGCAAGCGGAGCACCACTTCCCGGAAGATTACATCACCGATCGATCGCAGCGCTTTATGGCGTCAGAAATCATCCGTGAAAAGCTGATGCGCTTTCTCGGCGCCGAGCTGCCCTACTCCGTCACGGTAGAGATTGAACAATTTGTCACCAACGAGCGTGGCGGGCTGACCATCAACGGCCTGATCCTCGTCGAGCGGGAAGGGCAAAAGAAGATGGTAATCGGTAACAAAGGGGCCAAAATCAAAACCATCGGTACTGAGGCGCGCAGAGATATGGAAGAGATGTTCGAGGCGAAAGTCCACCTTGAACTGTGGGTTAAAGTGAAGTCCGGCTGGGCGGATGATGAACGCGCCTTACGCAGCCTGGGCTATACCGACGACCTCTGATCCCGATGGATGGCTGGCAACGCGCGTTTGTCCTGCATGGACGCCCCTGGAGCGAGACCAGCCTGCTGCTTGACCTGTTCTCCGAACAGTGCGGTCGGGTAAGGGTACTGGCCAAAGGCGCCCGCTCCAAACGCTCCAGCCTGAAAGGGGCATTACAACCTTTTACGCCGCTGCTGGTGCGCTGGAGCGGTCGTGGCGAAGTCAAAACCCTCCGCGCTGCCGAACCGGTCTCACTGGCGCTGCCGCTTAGCGGCACCACGCTTTACTGCGGCCTGTACGTTAATGAACTCCTTTCACGCGTGCTGCAACACGAAACTGCCTTCAACGAACTGTTCTTTGATTACCTGCAATGCATCCAGACGCTGGCGGCCGATTCGGGGTCGCCCGAACCGGCGCTTCGGCGCTTTGAACTGTCAATGCTGGGCCATCTGGGCTACGGCGTTGACTTCCTGCACTGCGCCGGAAGTGGTGAAGAGGTGGCAGACAGCATGACCTACAGCTACCGCGAAGAGAAAGGTTTTATTGCCAGCCTGGTGGCAGGGCACCGCAGTTTCTCTGGTCGCCAGCTGCGCGCGCTGTCTGCTCGTGAATTCCCTGATGCAGACACCCTCCGTGCCGCCAAACGTTTTACCCGTATTGCCCTGAAACCTTATCTTGGCGGTAAACCCCTGAAGAGTAGCGAGCTTTTTCGGCAGTTCTTGCCGAGAAAACCAGCAGATACCGCGGCAGCAGGCGAAGAATAGTTACGCTTAATACCCTTCAAAGCAGTGAACGTTGTACACTCGGCAAAACCGTTTATGAAAATCTGAGGACTCTCATGGCAGAGCTGTTATTAGGCGTCAATATCGATCACGTTGCGACCGTACGCAATGCGCGCGGCACCCACTATCCCGATCCGGTTCAGGCAGCGTATGTTTCCGAACAGGCAGGGGCCGATGGCATCACTGTCCATCTGCGTGAGGATCGTCGTCATATCACCGACCGCGACGTGCGCATTCTGCGCGAAACCATTCAAACGCGGATGAATCTGGAGATGGCCGTGACCGATGAGATGGTCGACATCGCCTGTGAGATCCAGCCGCACTTCTGCTGTCTGGTGCCGGAAAAGCGTGAGGAAGTGACCACCGAAGGCGGCCTCGACGTGGCAGGTCAGCAGGATAAAGTGACTGCGGCAGTTAAGCGGCTGAACGCCGCGGGCATTTTGGTTTCGCTGTTTATTGATGCCGACCCTCGTCAGATCGATGCCGCAGTGGCTGCGGGCGCCCCCTATATTGAAATTCACACCGGCGCCTATGCCGAAGCTCAGGAGGGGCCAGCGCGTGACGCGGAGCTGGCACGCATTGCCGAAGCGACCACTTACGCAGCGGGCAAGGGGCTTAAGGTCAACGCGGGTCACGGCCTGACTTACCACAACGTGCTGCCGGTTGCCGCACTGCCGGAAATGCACGAGCTGAATATTGGTCATGCCATCATTGGCCGCGCGATGTTCAGCGGCCTGGCCGCTGCGGTGCAAGAGATGAAGCTACTGCTGCGCGCTGCGCGCCGCTAATGGCTATTCTCGGTCTCGGTAGCGATATCGTGGAGATCGCCCGCATTAGCGCGGTGATTTCCCGCAGCGGCGATCGGCTGGCACAACGGGTACTGAGCGAAAACGAATGGCTGCAGTATCAGGCGCATCAGCAGCCGGTGCGCTTTCTTGCCAAGCGTTTTGCCGTAAAGGAAGCGGCGGCGAAGGCGTTTGGTACCGGCATTCGCGGCGGCCTGGCGTTTAATCAGTTTGAAGTTTATAACGATGAACTGGGTAAACCGGGCCTGAGGTTTTTGCAACACGCGCAGGAAATGGCCAGGCAGCTGGGCGTGGCGCATGTACACGTCACGCTGGCCGATGAACGGCATTACGCCTGTGCCACGGTGATTATTGAAAGTTAACCGGCGGGATGCAGCAGTACAAACTTTTGCCATAGCCTGTCGGCCGTTTCCAGGCGCTGTGGGGCGATGATAATGGCGTTATCAACAGAACAAACCCCTGGCAGGCTGGCGCATCGTAGTGGCCGATGCACTCGATACGGCGAGCGCTGTCGATGCTGAAGTACTCTTCTCCCATCGGGATTGCCTGATTGGGCCATTCCGGTTCGCACATATCGCAGTTGATGCAGCGTTTTGTTATTAATAAAGCCACTAAAACCCTCCTGTGTAGGAGCCGGTCATAACCTGACAGGATACGGCGAGCGCTGTCGATGCTGAAGTACTCTTCTCCCATCGGGATTGCCTGATTGGGCCATTCCGGTTCGCACATATCGCAGTTGATGCAGCGTTTTGTTATTAATAAAGCCACTAAAACCCTCCTGTGCAGGAGCCGGTCATAACCTGACAGGATAAGGAATTTTGAGCGGTGCAGAGTAACACAGCGGACCGGAAGGTCCCGTCATGACGATTTCAGAGCGGCTTGGACGGTATGGGCGGCGGCAAACTGATCGATACGGCGCAGCGACAGCCGGGGAACTCTGACGTTCATTTTGCCAGCCCCTTCCCCTTAGCCGGGTCATATCCACATTAACTCACGCCTGCATAATCATCATTGCCGGTGCAGTCTTCCATGCAGGTTGCATCCGGCAGCGCTTCTCACTCTTCCACCCTTCATTCGCAATGGCTTCGCGTACGCTCCCGATCGCATGCCGATCATCTTCGCCGCCTGAGAAGCCGTCAGGGATAAAATGGCGCAGATGCCCACTGCGCATTTGGCGATCAAACCAGCTTTTTCACCAGCGCCTCGCTGTGGCGAATATGGCTGGAGGCGCGTTCCTGATCGTGTTGGATCAGGGCCATAAACAGCAGATCGGTCAGCGTCAGCTGGGCGGTCGTCGAGGAAAGAGCAGCGCTGCGCGTGCTCTGCTCTTCCGCTACGGTATACAGGCAATGATTAGCCGACTGTTGCAGGGTATTCGGGGTGAAGCCGGTAAATGCCAGTACCGTGGCACCGATGCGCCGCGCTTCCTGTGCCGCCAGGTTAATCTCGCGCCGCTCTCCGGTGTAGGAAATGGCCAGCAGCACATCGCCCACGCTTAACGCCTGGACGCTGGCCAGCAGTGCGTGCATATCCTGTTCTGCCACGGCGCTGATACCAATTTTCATCAGTTTCCACGAGAAGTCTTTCGCCACCAGCCCGGAAGCGCCAATCCCTATCAGCACAATGCGGCGTGCCTGCTTTAACAGGCGGAGCGTTGCCAGCAACATCTCTTCACTGTTGATATCCAGCGTGGCGCGAATAGCTGATGTTTTTTCACTTAACAGCTTCTCACCGACCACCTTGAGCGCATCGTCGCTCAGGATGTGATTATGTACGGTGGTGGCATCCTTCCCTGCCAGCGATTCACTGAGCGCCAGCTTTAACGCGGGAAATCCCTTATAACCGAGCTTCTGGGCGAACTTGACCACGCTTGACTGGCTGACGCCCGACTCATCAGCCAGTTTCTGTGAACTCAGGTGGAGTGCATGCTCCGGCTGCGACAGCAGGTAGTCAGCAAGACGGCGTTCATTCATCGCCAGGCTGGGATAAAGCTGACGGATACGCAGCAGTGAACTCATCTCTTTTCCTCTCAAGTATTCAGGCCTGTTATCGTGAATTATGGCTAAACATAACAGACAGAATACTCAGTCTAACGTGCATTTTAGGGTTTCCATGACTAAACGCGTTAAAATGACCCAAGGTTGAGATTAAAACTGGCGGATGCCGATATAGTCATCGCTGGATAAATAAAACAGGCAGAAGGAAAAATGATGAATATTGGCTCACTGATATCCGAAACGCGTAATCCCGATACGCTCGATCTCGATAAATTGTCGACGCTGGAAATGGTGACTAAATTCAACCAGCAGGATGCCACCGTGGCGGGGGCTGTCAGCCTGACTTTGCCACAGGTGGCCGATGCTGTTGATGCCGCCGCGGCCGCCCTGTCTGCCGGCGGGCGTCTGATCTATATTGGAGCCGGGACCAGCGGCCGCCTGGGCGTGCTGGACGCTTCTGAATGCCCGCCTACCTTTGGCGTACCAAACGACATGGTGATTGGGCTGATTGCCGGCGGCCCGGCAGCCCTGGTGACGTCGATAGAAGGGGCGGAAGATGATGAGCAGCTGGGCGTCAGTGACCTGCAGGCGCTAAATATCAACGCTAACGATATGGTGGTCGGTCTGGCCGCGTCCGGGCGCACTCCCTACGTAACGGCTGCGCTGCGCTATGCGCGCCAGTTGGGTTGCCGTACTGCCGGGATATCCTGTAATCCGCATTCACCGCTGGCCCTCGAAGCTGGAATAGCGATCTTGCCGCTGGTCGGGCCGGAGGCACTGACCGGCTCAACCCGTTTAAAATCCGGTACGGCGCAAAAGCTGGTGCTGAATATGATTTCTACCGGGGCAATGGTGAAAATCGGCAAGGTGTATCAGAACCTGATGGTGGATATGCGGGCGTCGAATATCAAGCTGGTCGACCGCGCGCGCCGCATGGTGTGTGAAGCCACCGGTTGCGAGTCGCAGCAGGCGGAGGCCGCCTTAAAGCAGACGCAATATGAGGTAAAAACCGCCATCCTGATGCTGCTGACCGACCTGTCCGCCGGGCAGGCTAAGCAGAGCCTGTCCGCCCATAACGGCTTTTTGCGAGCAGCACTGCAAGACCCTGACCGGCGCTAACAGCACAGAGAAAAATCTGAGGCGGGCGATTAGCCTGGCTGTCATTGGCTGTGCTAAGGTTGCCAGCCCGATCGGCGTTATCCCGCACCGGCGGCCACTGGCGCTTAGCGCTTTTGCCGGTCAAATAAGGGTATTTTGACCGGCTGGTTAAGCGCAGCAGTCGGCGGTTTTCCCTCGGTCTGGTTTATGGGTTTGATTACCCTGAGGAGTAAGGTTTGACAAGCGGTAGTGAACGACGCGTAGTCTTTTTTGACCTTGATGGCACCCTGCATCGGCAGGATATGTTTGGCACTTTTTTGCGCTGGCTGCTGTGGCGTCAGCCGCTTAATCTGCTGCTGGTCATTCCATTATTACCGGTAATGGCGCTGGGCCTGTTGCTAAAGGGCCGCGCCGCGCGCTGGCCGATGAGTCTGCTGCTGTGGTCAGTGACTTTTGGCCACGGAGAAGAGCGTCTGCTGCAACGGGAAGAACAGTTTGCCAACTGGTTTCGTCAGCGCGTTACGGCTTTTCCGCTGGTGCAGCAGCGGCTGACTGACTATCTGGGCAGTGAAGATGCCGATGTCTGGCTGATCACCGGTTCACCCCAGGCGCTGGTGGAGCGGGTCTATTTCGATTCAGCTTTTCTGCCAGGAGTCAAACTGATCGCCAGTCAAATGGCGCGCGCTTTTGGTGGCAGAGTGCTGATAATGCGCTGTCTGGGCCATGAAAAGGTGGCTCAGCTGGAAGAACAGATCGGTACGCCGTTACAGCTTTACAGCGGTTACAGCGACAGTAAACAGGATAATCCGCTGCTGTTTTTCTGCCAGCACCGTTTTCGCGTTACCCCGACGGGGGAGCTGCAGCAGCTGGAATAATGTGCTGCTCAGTTTCGCCCGATCCTGTCGCAATCTGCTGCTGCAATGGCGCAATATCCGGCACATCCCCGGTCCGGTTCCTTCGCTTTTCATGTGTTTGACGCTTTCCTGCAAGCAGAATTATTTCGGTATATAATGTCGCGTTTTTTTTGCTGGAGGCGCAGGTGACTGATCACAATGATGAATACTGGATGCGCCACGCGCTCCGGCTGGCTCGCCGGGCATGGGACGAGGGCGAGGTGCCGGTGGGGGCAGTGCTGGTGCTGGATAATCAGGTTATTGGCGAGGGTTGGAACCGCCCTATTGGTCACCATGACCCGACGGCCCATGCTGAAATGATGGCGCTGCGCCAGGGGGGTAAGATGATAGAGAATTATCGCCTGCTGGATACCACGCTGTACGTGACCCTGGAGCCTTGCGTGATGTGCGCTGGTGCGATGATCCACAGCCGCATCGGACGGCTGGTGTATGGGGCGCGTGATGCGAAAACCGGTGCGGCAGGTTCATTGCTCGATGTGCTGGGGCATCCGGGGATGAACCATCAAGTGCCGGCTGAATGTGGCTTACTGAATGATGAGTGCGCGGCAATGCTAAGTGATTTTTTTCGCCAGCGACGGGCTGAAAAAAAAATGCTACGGCAGTAGCAAAACCCCGGTCGGGTTTAACGCTGTTTTAGCCTCCACCGCCGGATAAGCCTGGTTCAGTTCGGCTTCTGTCAGCGCCTTCTGCGCCAGCCTTCTCTCCTGATCCTGCAAATAACCGACCAGGCTTAGCTGATATTTACGGATATTCTCCACGTAGGTATAAGCCTCATGGCCACGGGCATAGCCGTAGGTAGTCTGGCTGTAGTAACGTTTTTGACTGAGCATCGGCAGCCGTACTTTCACATCCGCCCAGCTGTTCGGATCGCCTTTCTGTTTTTCCGTCAGCTTGCGCGCATCAAGCATATGGGCGTAACCCATATTGTAGGCGGCCAGCGCAAACCAGATTCGCTCATCTTCAGGCACGCCCGACGGGACTTTCTCCATCATGTGCACCAGATATTCACTGCCGCCACGAATGCTCTGCTCGGGGTCGGTACGATCGCTGACATTCAGGCTGTCGGCGGTATTGCGCGTCAGCATCATCATGCCGCGCACGCCGGTAGGGGAGGTGGCCAGCGGATTCCAGTGCGACTCCTGGTAAGAGATGGCCGCCAGCAGCCGCCAGTCAATTTTCCTGGCATACTTCTCAAACAGCTGGCGAATATCCGGTAGCGTTTCGTCAATCGAACGCAGGAAAGTGCGGGTATCGACATAATCAAACGTGCCAACGTGGCCGAGATACTTCTCATCAAGGCGGGCAATAACACCTTCTTCCGACATTCTGCTGAAGAAATCGAGCATCGCCGCGCTCAGGCTGTCATTCGGCTCCTGTCGGATGTACCAGGTGACGGCTTCGTCATCGGTAATATCGAACGCCACCGCCAGCTGGGGGTGAATACGCTGCATCAGCCCAATGGATACCGAGTCGGCAATGGTATAGTCGAACTTACCGTCTGCCACGGCCTGTAATAAGCCCTCGGGCGTCCGATCGGTGGAGATCGCCCAGTCGAGATCGGAATACTGACGGTCTTTAACCTCGCGCAGCGAGGACAGATAGGCTGAACCAGAAGCCACCGTCAGGCGGCCTCTGAGATCGCCAAGGTTTTTCGGGCGTGGCGTACCGATGCGGTAGACCAGCTGCTGTGAAACGGAATAATAGGCCGGACCGGCACGAAAACGCTTCAGCCGCTCACCGTTGTAAATCAAACCGGCAGCCAGCAGGTCGGCTTTATCGTCCGCCAGGTCGTCAAACAGATCGGCCAGATTCGGCCGCACGGTGACAGCCAGCCTGACTCCCAAATAATCGGCAAAGCGCTTTGCCAGCTCGTAATCCATACCGGCCGGAGATTGATTAACGGTGTAGTAAGTCAGCGGGGAATTGATGGTGCTGATACGCAGCACCCCGCGCGATTTAATCTGCGCGATACGGTCTTCAGAGCCGCCATACCACGGGATCGATGGCCACAATGCCAGCGCAAGTAGCACGGTGATTAATCCGATCAACAGATAATTAATTTTCAGGCGTTTCAAATAGTTATCTCTCGATTTTTCCCGGGCGTCTGTCTTTTTAGGCAGTATTTATGGTCTGTAATCGAACCCGGGCGTGGGGCATTTTGCTTAACTACGGGCTGCACCGCAACTGAATTTCACCACTTTAGTGTGCTTTTTAGCCGTCCTGGTTCGCCGATTAATTCTGCGCAAACGGTTTCGTAACTAACCGGGATTCTCTATAATAGCGCCGGTTTTCCCTGTTGCGCCCAATGAAGCGTCGCCCGGCGCTTTAAGACGAGAGATCTTTAATGATGGAAATTCTGCGTGGTTCGCCCGCTCTGTCGGCATTTCGTATTAACAAACTGCTGGCCCGCTTTCAGGACGCTCACCTGCCGGTGAGTGATATTTACGCCGAGTACGTCCATTTTGCCGATGTCAGCGCGCCTCTCTGTGCAGATGATAAATCACGCCTGCAGCGCCTGCTGAAATACGGTCCCTCTCTCGCGGAACATACTCCGGAAGGCCGTCTGCTGCTGGTGACGCCTCGTCCCGGCACCCTCTCGCCGTGGTCTTCAAAAGCGACTGATATCGCGCATAACTGCTCGCTGCCGCAGATCATTCGCCTGGAGCGCGGCATCGCCTTCTATGTTAAGGCCCCGCAGCTAACCGAAGCGCAGTGGGGGCGGCTGGCTGCACTGCTGCACGACCGCATGATGGAAACCGTGTTCAGCGATTTTCAGCAGGCCGAAGCGCTGTTTGCCCATCATCAGCCTGCTGCGCTGCAAAGCGTTGATGTGCTGGGTGAAGGCCGCCATGCGCTGGTTCAGGCCAATATCAAGCTGGGCCTGGCACTGGCGGAAGACGAAATCGATTACCTGCTGGCGGCGTTTGAAAAACTGGGACGCAACCCGAACGATATCGAACTGTATATGTTTGCTCAGGCCAACTCTGAGCACTGCCGTCACAAAATCTTCAACGCTGACTGGGTGATTGACGGTAAGCAGCAGCCCGAATCGCTGTTTAAGATGATTAAGAATACCTTCGAGAAAACCCCGGACCATGTGCTGTCAGCCTATAAAGACAACGCGGCGGTAATGGAAGGTTCAACGGTGGGGCGCTTTTACGCCGACCCGCACGGGCGCTACGACTTCCATCAGGAAGATGCGCATATTCTGATGAAGGTGGAAACGCATAACCATCCTACCGCCATCTCCCCGTGGCCGGGAGCCGCGACCGGCTCCGGCGGTGAAATCCGTGACGAAGGTGCCACCGGGCGTGGTGCGAAACCGAAAGCGGGCCTGGTCGGCTTCTCGGTGTCTAATCTGCGTATTCCGGGTTTTGAGCAGCCGTGGGAAGAGGATTTCGGCAAGCCGGATCGCATCGTTTCCGCGCTGGACATCATGACCGAAGGCCCATTGGGCGGGGCGGCCTTTAACAACGAATTTGGTCGCCCGGCGCTGAACGGCTACTTCCGTACCTATGAAGAGCGCGTTAACAGTCACAATGGCAGCGAGCTGCGCGGCTACCACAAGCCGATTATGCTGGCGGGCGGCATCGGTAATATTCGTGCAGACCATGTGCAGAAAGGCGAAATCAGCGTGGGAGCCAAGCTTATCGTGCTGGGTGGCCCGGCGATGAATATCGGCCTCGGCGGTGGTGCGGCCTCGTCAATGGCCTCCGGCCAGTCTGACGCCGACCTCGATTTTGCATCCGTACAGCGCGACAACCCGGAAATGGAGCGTCGCTGTCAGGAAGTGATTGACCGTTGCTGGCAGCTGGGGGAAGAAAATCCGATTCTGTTTATCCACGATGTTGGCGCTGGCGGCTTGTCCAACGCCATGCCGGAGCTGGTGAGCGACGGTGAACGCGGCGGCCGTTTTAATCTGCGTGACATTCTGAACGATGAGCCGGGCATGAGCCCGCTGGAAGTGTGGTGCAACGAATCTCAGGAGCGTTACGTGCTGGCCATCGCCCCGGCCAGCCTGGCGCTGTTTGACGCATTGTGCCAACGTGAGCGCGCACCTTATGCGGTGATTGGCGAGGCGACGGAAGAGATGCACCTGTCGCTTACTGACAGCCATTTCGACAATACGCCTATCGATATGCCGCTGGATGTGCTGTTGGGCAAAACGCCGAAAATGACCCGTGACGTCACCAGCCTGCAGGTGAAAGGCGATGCGCTGGTGCGCGATGGCATTTCGCTGGTGGACGCGGTAAATCGCGTCCTGCATCTGCCTGCCGTGGCGGAGAAAACGTTTCTTATTACCATCGGTGACCGCTCGGTTGGCGGCATGGTTGCCCGTGACCAGATGGTCGGGCCGTGGCAGGTTCCCGTTGCCAACTGCGCGGTGACCACCGCCAGCCTCGACAGCTACTACGGCGAAGCGATGGCGCTGGGCGAGCGCTCGCCGGTAGCGCTGCTGGACTTTGCCGCTTCCGGTCGCCTGGCGGTCGGTGAAGCGCTCACCAATATTGCCGCCACGCAGATTGGCCCGCTGACGCGCATCAAACTGTCGGCAAACTGGATGGCGGCAGCCGGTCACCCGGGTGAAGACGCCGGCCTGTATGCAGCGGTCAAAGCGGTGGGTGAAGAACTGTGCCCGGCGCTGGGCATCACCATTCCGGTGGGCAAAGACTCCATGTCGATGAAAACCCGCTGGCAGCAGGGCAGTGAACAGCGCGAAGTGACCTCGCCGCTGTCGCTGGTGATCACCGCATTTGCCCGCGTGGAAGACGTGCGCAAAACAGTGACTCCACAATTGCAGACTGGTGATAACGCCCTGCTGCTGATTGACCTTGGTAACGGGGTTAACGCGCTCGGTGCCACGGCGCTGTCTCAGGTTTACCGTCAGCTGGGCGATAAGCCTGCCGACGTGCGTGATGCGCAGCAGCTGGCAGGTTTCTGGCATGCTATTCAGGCGCTGGTCGCCGACGGCAAACTGCTGGCCTATCACGACCGTTCAGACGGCGGGCTGCTGGTGACGCTGGCCGAGATGGCTTTTACCGGCCACTGCGGTATCGAGGCCGATATTGCCACGCTGGGCAGCGACAGCCTGGCCGCTCTGTTCAATGAAGAATTGGGCGCGGTGATTCAGGTGGCCGCCGCCGACGTAGCGGACGTTAAAGAGCTGCTGGCGGCTCACGGCCTTGGCGACTGCGTGCACCTGCTGGGCAAGGCGGTCAGCGGCGACCGCTTCACTATTTCCAGCGGTGATTCAGCGATCTACAGCGAAAGCCGCACTACTCTGCGTACCTGGTGGGCAGAAACCACCTGGCAGATGCAGCGTCTGCGTGATAACCCGCAAGTTGCCGATCAGGAACATGAGGCGAAGAAAGATGACCGCGATCCGGGCCTGAACGTCGCGCTGACGTTCAAACCACAGGAAGATATCGCCGCACCGTTTATTGCTACCGGCGTCCGTCCGCAAGTGGCGGTGCTGCGTGAGCAGGGGGTCAACTCCCATGTTGAGATGGCCGCCGCTTTCCACCGTGCCGGGTTTGACGCGATTGACGTGCACATGAGCGATCTGCTTGCCGGGCGGCGTGGACTGGGCGACGTCCAGGCGCTGGTGGCCTGTGGTGGTTTCTCCTACGGCGATGTACTGGGTGCCGGCGAAGGTTGGGCGAAGTCAATCCTGTTCAATTCTCGCGTACGTGATGAGTTTGAAACTTTTTTCCACCGGCCACAGACGCTGGCGCTCGGCGTGTGTAACGGCTGCCAGATGATGTCAAACCTGCGCGAGCTGATCCCCGGCAGTGAACAGTGGCCGCGCTTTGTGCGTAACCAGTCAGAGCGCTTTGAAGGGCGTTTCAGCCTGGTGGAAGTTGCCGCCAGCCCGTCACTGCTGCTGGACGGCATGGTTGGCTCACGCATGCCGATTGCGGTGGCCCATGGCGAAGGCTTTGTAGAAGTGCGCAACGAGGCGCATTTGGCCCGGCTGGAAAGTCAAGGCTTAGTGGCGCTGCGCTTCGTCGACAACTTTGGCAACGTTACTCAGCAGTACCCGGCTAACCCGAATGGATCGCCAAACGGTATTACTGCAGTGACCAACGAAAGTGGTCGTGTCACCATTATGATGCCGCACCCGGAACGCGTTTTCCGTACCGTCAGCCACTCCTGGCACCCGGCAGAGTGGGGAGAGGACAGCCCGTGGATGCGGATATTCCGTAACGCGCGTAAACAGCTGGGCTAAATCAACATGTTATAAGGGCCGGAGCTATTCCGGCCTGAGTTAGTCTCGCGGCGTGTTGTCGCCTTTATCCGACAGTGTTTTTGATAAATGTCTCTGAAAGGAGACACTTAGTCCGTTGATTTATTTCGTTTTTGTGAAAAACTCTTCTTTATGTCTCCATATGGAGACGTTTCCAGGTGCGAATGACGCGTATTTTGATAAGGCACTGCCCATGTTTTGCCAAAATCACTGATTTAACAGCAAGTTGAAATTTTTCTCAAATCTGGCATGCCAATTGCTTTCAACAGGGCAGTGGCTCATTCACCCGGTTATGACAGCCCTGCGCAAGCGGACAAGCGCCCATAACATTCGAATGACGCACAATACGGTGCCTGTCGTCCACCCCACCGATAATCGTTCACTTTGTGACGTTATCAGACATCGGACGCAACGTTGAGTTAGGCACCACCTGTTCCGTTACGCGGGTTCTGCCGGCGTAATTCAGAAGGCCGGTTCATTGAACCGGCCTGTTCATTTTGGCCGCAGCGCTTCCTTCCAGGCTTGCTCTCAGCTAGCATCGCCGGTAATCCATCAAAAGAGATCATGCCGTGAAGAAATGGCGTCTGTTTCCCTGTTCCCTGCGCCAGCTGGTGCTGATGGCCTTTTTACTGGTGTTGTTACCGCTGCTGGTGCTGGCCTGGCAGGCGTGGGAAAGCCTGTCGGCGCTTAGTGAGCGTGCGGCGGACACCAACCGCATCACGCTGACCGATGTGCGCAGAAGTGAAGCCATGGCGCGCACAGCCGTGGAGCTGGAGCGCAGCTATCGCCAGTACTGCGTGCTGGATGACCCGATGCTGGCGCGCCTTTATCGCACTCAGTACAGCCGCTATTCGCAAATGCTGGATGCGCATGCCGCAGTGCTGCCGGATATGCGCGTTGATCAAACTTTGCGGCAAGCTCTCGGCCAGCTCGGCAACATGCACTGCGAAAACAGCGCCCCGGTGCGCACGGCGACTGAACGGCTGGAAGTGTTCTCTGATGCCAATAGTCAGCTGGTTCGTGTAACGCGTGAAGTCGCGTTTGCGCGCGGGCTGCAATTGCAGCGGGAAATCGCCCAGCGCGGCCAGTATTTCGGATGGCAGACACTGATCCTGTTTCTGCTCAGTCTGGGACTGGTGCTGCTGTTTACCCGCATGATTATCGGCCCGGTCAAAGCGGTTGAGCGCATGATCAACCGGCTGGGCGAGGGCAAGCCGCTGGACCAGAAACTGGCGTTTAAAGGGCCGCGCGAGATCCGCTCGCTGGGACAGCGTATTCTGTGGCTCAGCGAGCGTCTTGCCTGGCTGGAATCTCAGCGTCACGAATTTTTGCGTCATATCTCTCATGAGTTGAAAACCCCGCTGGCGAGCATGCGCGAAGGCACCGAACTGCTGGCTGACCAGGTGGCAGGCCCGTTGACCGCCGATCAGCGTGAAGTGGTCAGCATTCTTGATGACAGCAGTCGCCATCTGCAACGGCTGATCGAACAGCTGCTGGATTATAACCGTAAACTGGCGGAAGCCCCGCCGGATCTGGAGGATGTCCGGCTTCAGCCGCTGATCGCGACGCTGGTTTCCTCCCACAGCCTTACCGCGCGAGCTAAGCGGGTTCACACCCGTATCGATTTGCAGGTGAGTAGCTGCCGGGCTGAACCGACTTTGTTGCTACGGGCAATCGATAATCTCTATGCCAATGCGCTACACTACGGTGCAGAATCAGGGCAAATATCGATACGCAGTCGGCAGCAGGGCAGCAAGGTGCTGATTGAGGTGGCAAATACCGGTACTGCCATCCCCGTTGCAGAAAGGACGATGATTTTCGAACCTTTTTTTCAGGGGAGTCTGCAACGCAAAGGCGCGGTAAAAGGCAGCGGTCTGGGACTCAGTATCGCCAAAGACTGCGTGCGCCAGCTACGGGGGGATGTGCAATTGATCGATAGCGCTGACGCTGATGTTTGCTTCCGTATTGAATTTAATACTCCCGCCGGCAAAGGAGAATCATGCAGCTAACCCGTTTTACTGTCGCATTGCAGCGCGGACGTTGTGGCAAAGCCCTCACCAGCGCATTGCTGGCGTTCATCCTGACCGCCTGCTGTCAGAAACTGCCGCAAAAGGCGGTGAAGGGGGCGGACAGTTCCCTGAGTGAGCCTGAAAACAGCATTGCCGATTTCCGCCTGGTGAACTGCGAGCGTATCTGGTCCACGGCTGACGGCCCGGCCCTTGATAATCCGCTTTACTGGCAGCGAGCCATTGACTGCGCTGATCGTCTGTCGCCTGCCAATGCACGCGCTGCAGCGAAAGGCTGGCCGGCGGATAACTGGCAAGATGCGTTCAGACAGGCTGTACTGCTCAGTAATGGCAATATGAACCCTGTAGAACGGCGTCAGTACCTGCAGCGGTTGGATTATTACGGCGCTGATTACCCGGCGGCAGTGCGCCCCCTGCTGCAGATATGGCGCGAAGGGCAGGGCGCGCTGTTGCAATTGTCTGCCGAGCGCATGCGCTATGCTATTTTGCAGCAGCACAGTGACGCCGAACTGGACGCGCTGCGCCAGCGGCAAACGGAACTCCAGAGAGACCTGGCCAGTACAAGGCGCAAGCTGGACAGACTGACAGATATTGAACGCCAGCTCTCTTCACGCCGTACGCCGGAGGCGGCCGAGAACAGTGGGCAAGACGATGGCGCAGCAGACAATACCGCAGCGGATGAGGCAAAGCCATGATCAAAGCATCAGCGCGACTGCTGCTGGTCGATGATGACCCCAGTTTGTTGAAATTGTTGGGGATGCGCCTGCGCAGCGAAGGATTCACCGTCGTGACCGCCTGCAGTGGCCCGGAGGCGCTGCGCGTGCTGAACCGTGAAAATGTCGACCTGGCGATCAGCGACTTGCGCATGGATGAAATGGACGGCATGGCGCTGTTTGTTGAAATTCAGAAGCTAAAGCCTGGCATGCCGGTGATTATTCTGACCGCTCACGGTTCCATTCCCGATGCCGTCGCCGCTACCCGTCAGGGCGTATTCAGTTTCCTTACCAAGCCGGTAGACCGCGATGCGCTGTACAAAGCGATAGACGAAGCGCTGGCTCATCGTGCGCCGGTCGGTGATCAGGCCTGGCGTGAACACATTGTTACCCGTAGCCCGGTGATGCTGCGTCTGCTTGAGCAAGCACGAGTGGTTGCCCAGTCCGACGTCAGCGTACTGATCCACGGGCAGAGTGGCACGGGGAAAGAGGTGCTGGCTCAGGCGATCCACGGCGTCAGCCCGCGGGCGGGTAAAGCCTTTATCGCCATCAACTGCGGCGCACTGCCGGAGCAGCTGCTGGAATCGGAACTGTTCGGTCATGCCAAAGGAGCCTTTACCGGCGCGGTGAGCAGCCGCGAGGGATTATTCCAGGCCGCAGAAGGCGGCACGCTGTTTCTTGATGAGATTGGTGATATGCCGCCGGCACTGCAGGTAAAACTGCTGCGCGTATTACAGGAGCGGAAAGTGCGCCCGCTGGGCAGCAATCGCGACCTGGATATCAATGTGCGAATTATCTCCGCCACCCATCGCGACTTGCCCAAAGCCATGGAGAAAAATGAGTTCCGCGAAGATTTATTCTACCGTCTTAATGTGGTGAGCCTGAAGATCCCGGCGCTGCACCAACGCGCTGAAGATATCCCGCTGCTGGCGTACCATCTGCTGAAGCAGTCAGCGGAGCGACATAAACCGTTTGTGCGCAACTTCTCGACCGATGCGATGCGGCGTTTAATGACCGCCAGCTGGCCGGGCAACGTGCGTCAGCTGGTCAATGTTATTGAGCAGTGCGTGGCGCTGACCTCGGCACCGGTAATCAGCGAAGCGCTGGTCGAACAGGCGCTGGTGGGAGAAAACACCGTACTGCCGACCTTTGTCGAAGCGCGTAACCAATTTGAACTCAATTATTTGCGTAAACTGCTGCAAATGACCAAAGGCAATGTGACCAATGCCGCGCGCCTGGCGGGCCGCAATCGTACCGATTTTTATAAACTGTTGTCTCGCCATGAACTCGATGCGGCCGATTTCAAAGGATAATTCCTGTGCCGCTACGCGCGCCAGTTATGGTAGTTTAGCTGGCTGAAACGAGAGACAGCACGCCCGGCGCGAACTGTCCGACGATGCTCACTGATTAACCTGCCGCGCCAGGCGGAGGGAGAAAAAGGATCTGCCATGAAAAAAATTGATGCAATTATCAAGCCGTTTAAACTGGACGATGTGCGTGAAGCGCTGGCGGAAGTCGGCATCACCGGGATGACGGTGACAGAAGTCAAAGGATTCGGTCGCCAGAAAGGGCACACCGAGCTTTATCGTGGCGCAGAGTACATGGTCGATTTTCTGCCTAAAGTGAAAATTGAGATCGTGATTGCTGACGACATCGTGGATACCTGTGTCGATACGATTATGCGCACGGCGCAGACCGGGAAGATCGGCGATGGCAAAATTTTCGTCTATGATGTGGCGCGCGTGGTGCGTATTCGTACCGGCGAAGAAGACGAAGAAGCGATTTGATTATTGCTGATGTTAACTGCAGGGCCTGGCTCCTCAGGCCCTGAGTGCTGACGTTGTTCCCGCCATCTGTAAAGCGCCCACCTTTGTGCTTTATCCCCGACTTAACCGGTTTTTGACGCACGGCGTTGCGTTCTCTGTCTGACGGTGCCCGTAGCGTATGACACCTGTGCCTTTGATAAGTCGGGACGAATTCCCTGTTGTTCAGGGGGACAGATGAGGATCATGCAACTGCCCGATGAAGAAAACTCCGCCAGCAAAGTCCAGCCCGCAACCGGAAGCAAGCCTTACCAGCGGTGAAGCCAATCGTTTGCGTAAAAAGGCGGCCTGGAAGCTATTCAACGGGTGGGAAAACAGTTTACACTGTTGCCTGGCACCCCCCGCATGGGGTTATACCTTTATGAAAGTCAGTTGAGTCAGGAGATGCAGATGTTAAAGCGTGAGATGAACATTGCCGATTACGATGCCGAATTATGGCAGGCGATGGAGCAGGAGAAAGTGCGTCAGGAAGAGCACATTGAGCTGATCGCTTCAGAAAACTACACCAGCCCTCGTGTCATGCAGGCTCAGGGATCTCAGCTGACCAACAAATATGCTGAAGGCTATCCGGGCAAGCGTTATTACGGTGGCTGCGAACATGTTGATATCGTTGAGCAACTGGCTATCGACCGCGCCAAAGAGCTGTTCGGCGCAGACTACGCGAACGTGCAGCCGCACTCCGGTTCTCAGGCCAACTTCGCCGTTTACACGGCGCTGCTGCAACCGGGTGATACCATTCTGGGTATGAGCCTGGCTCATGGTGGCCACCTGACTCACGGTTCTCCGGTCAACCTGTCCGGTAAACTGTACAACGTCATTGCTTACGGCATCGACGAAAACGGCAAAATTGACTACAACGAACTGGCCGAACTGGCCAAAACGCACCGGCCAAAAATGATCGTTGGTGGTTTCTCCGCCTATTCCGGCGTGTGCGACTGGGCTAAAATGCGTGAAATCGCCGACAGCGTTGGCGCTTACCTGTTCGTTGATATGGCACACGTTGCGGGCCTGATTGCGGCTGACGTTTATCCGAACCCGGTGCCCTATGCCCACATCGTGACCACCACCACCCATAAAACGCTGGCAGGCCCGCGCGGTGGTTTGATTCTGGCGAAAGGCGGTGATGAAGACTTCTATAAGAAGCTTAATTCTGCCGTCTTCCCTGGCAGCCAGGGCGGCCCACTGATGCATGTTATTGCCGGTAAGGCGGTGGCATTCAAAGAAGCGATGGAGCCGGAGTTCAGGACTTATCAGCAGCAGGTTGCGAAGAACGCAAAAGCGATGGTGGAAGTGTTTCTGCAGCGCGGCTACAACGTGGTTTCCGGCGGTACGCATAACCACCTGTTCTTGCTGGATCTGGTGGACAAAAACCTGACCGGTAAAGAAGCGGATGCTGCCCTGGGCCGTGCCAACATTACCGTTAACAAAAACAGCGTGCCTAACGACCCGAAAAGTCCGTTTGTGACTTCCGGCATCCGTATTGGTTCGCCGTCGATCACTCGTCGCGGCTTTAAAGAAGCCGAAGTGCGCGAGCTGGCTGGCTGGATCAGTGATATTCTCGATAATATCAACGATGAAGGCGTAAGTGAGCGCGTGAAGAAACAGGTGCTGGATATCTGCGCCCGCTTCCCGGTTTACGCATAAGCGAGCCTTACCCGGTAATGCGGGGATGGCACATCAATAACGGGACTGGTCAGCGTCCCGTTTTTTTTTGCCTTCGCAGCAGAGTCTTCTGACGGTGCCTGATTAGCGAAGGTGTTTTTTGCGGCTATCCCCCGTTTCATGGCCCCCGGCGGCCAGCGTCATTTTTTTGCAGCTGCTTTACCCGGCGCTGCCCCCGGCGGCCAAAACCGCGGCCTGTCAAGGCTCCAGCAGCGCGCGGATACTTTGCTGCTGGTGCTCTCCCAACGGCAGCTCTGCATGGATCAGCGGCGGTGAATAGAGCGGTAACGAGGTGGCATACGGCGTGATAATCAGCGTGATGCCCGGCGGCGCGCTGTCACGCTGAAAATCGTTAACATTCTGGTATTTGATGTTCAGCGGCAGCAGCATCAGTTCACGTAACTGCTGCTCGATCTGGCGTTCCAGTTCGGGATTTTTTCCGGTGAGCAGCAGCACCTGCTTCTCATACGGGGCGTGCTCCTGCACCAGCCATGCACCGAAAATAATCGCGATCAGCTCCATCTCTTCCTGAGAAAACGTTACCGCGTATTGCTGTTCAACAGCGATCATGGCTTTACGCGTAGTCCGTAACAGGCGTGGATATTGTAAAGCGACATTTTCTGCCAGATTGTCATCGATAGCGATGGCGAACAGCGTACGCTCCAGCGCCTGGGCCAGGTGGGTATACAGGCGCACGCTAAGGCCGGCCTGATGATGAAATTCAATACCGGCAGTCTGTTGAAAACGCTGAATCAACAATTCAACCGCTTGCAGCAGCGAGCGCTCACTCTCGGAGGCGATCTCCTCAATCAGTGGCGCGTGCAGCTGGCTGAAGAGCAGAGCGAGCAGGGCTGCCTGATTATCATCGGCATGCCAGCCACGCCTCTGCCAGCAGCGGATAATCTCCTGAGCCAGCGCATACTCGGTTTTACCAAGCAGCCACTGCTGCTGTTGCGGGCTGAAGTGCGGCCGGCATGGCCAGGCAAGAGAATACTGCAGCCAGATGTGCAAAAAATGGCGATCGCGCGCGCTGAACACCCGCGCCAGCCGCTGTGAACAATGCCGGATCAGCCTGGTCAGGTTATGCTCGCTATACAGCGCTTTATCAATGAACTGCGCCTGCAAACGGCGTTTGACGGCGTCGGTAAACCAGCCGCTGACAAACCGGGGAGACAAGCGCAGTGCGCGGCGTAAGCCGTGCATCAGACACAGCCGCTGGTTTAGCGCCGTACCGTTAACAGATAAGCGGCCCCCGGCGTCCTGCTCAATGGCCAGATGATGATTGCGCTGAATTTCCGTTGCCAGCTCAGCGATATCTTGCCGGGCCAAAGTCAGATCCACGCCGTTGAGCTGACATACCGACTCCAGCGTCGCCAGGCAGTCAGGAAGGCAGATCATCAAAAGCAGACGGCAACGGCGCTGTGCAGGGGAGAGGACAGCATTTTCAGGTAAATAGACACTCGTCATCTGCGGTCTCAGTAACGGTAGAAGTAATAAGCATAGTCCGGGCAGCGTTGTCAGTAGCCGATCAGCCCCGGTTTATACAGAGCTTTTAAGGCAGGTCACAAAAAACGGTCGGAAAATCTCTGACAGGACTTCATTTTGTTACATTATAACAAATAAACCGTTCGTCTGCGATGGCGGGTGGCCGCCAGCCATCGCAGACGGTTTCACCACCTCCGCATCGCTTTACCGCTATGCAAACCACGCTGGTTCATCGGGGCGACAGCCTTACCGGGGTTACAATGCGCCGGACGGTGGGTGAAATTCCCCCTGTCGATCTGCTTTATGCTGGTGGTCACGCGCAGCCTGATCCGGTGGTGTGTTTGCCAAAGTGGTTGGCGTCTGGTTCCGGAGCGCGCTGTCGGCGATGGCGTTGCTGACTTAATGCTGCTGAAAGCAAGCGCTGTTTTCAGTCGGGGCAGCGCAAGGGCTGGCTGGCAGTTAGGTTAGCGCTGTTGGGGGATGGGTGCTGCTGGCAGCGGGGGCGCTGCGCTGGTTCAGTGCGCAACCGGCAATCTCTGGCGGTACCCGGCCAATGTTTTGACCGTGGATCGGGACCGATCGCCTGTTTGCGATCGGCCCGCCTGTAACGATCAACGCTTCAGCGCTTCGCTCAGTTCATCACGCATATTGGCCAGCATCGCTTTCACCACGCGCGGATTGCCCGCCACGATGTTACCGGAGTGCATGTAGCCGTGGGCGCCGGTGAAGTCGGAGACCAGCCCGCCAGCCTCACGTACCAACAGTTCGCCAGCGGCGAAATCCCACGGCTTCAGGCCAATCTCAAAGTAACCATCAACGCGGCCGGCAGCCACATAAGCCAGATCCAGCGCTGCAGAACCGCTACGGCGAAAATCAGCACACTGGGTAAACAGTTTGCCGACGATATTGATATAAGGCGTTGCGTGCTGTTTGACCTTAAACGGGAAGCCGGTTGCCAGGATAGTGCCATCCAGATCGCGCGCAGTACCGCCGCGCAGACGATAACCGTTCAACTGAGCGCCCTGACCGCGCACGGCGCTGAACAGTTCATTACGCATTGGATCGTAAACCACCGCCACTTCGGTGCGGCCTTTCAGGCGCACGGCGATAGAAACACTGAAATGAGGCAGACGTTTGATGTAGTTGGTGGTGCCATCCAGTGGATCGATAACCCATTGCACATCCTGATCTTCGCCCTGCAGCTCACCACTTTCTTCGCTGATGATGGTGTGCTTAGGGTAAGATTTGCGGATCACTTCAATAATCTGGCGTTCCGCTTCGCGGTCAACATTGGTGACAAAGTCATTGCTGCCTTTCTGGCTGGCTTCGACGGAGTCCGGGGTTTCATAGTGCTTGGCAATGACGTTTCCGGCCTTGCGCGCAGCGCGCACGGCAATGTTGAGCATTGGATGCATAGGTAATATCGTCTCACTGAATGTTAAAGAACGGGTTATCCTGAATATTTGCAGCGGTACGGCGCAAGGTTTTTCCCTTTTCTGCACCGCAAGATGCAGGCCGGGAGGGCCAGCCGCCTTGTAACCACTGCAATTATTGTGGATTTTTATCATAATCTGATAGAAAACGGCGCATAGTATAGCAGGCTGCTTCGGTAAATGTCCTGAAAATATGCTAGCATCGACAAATTATCTCTCAGACCCGGAAGATCCCTGACCCTTATGTTGCAAAATATCCGAATTGTGCTGGTGGAAACGTCTCATACCGGCAACATGGGTTCCGTTGCCCGTGCGATGAAAACCATGGGCTTAACCAGCCTTTACCTGGTCAATCCGTTGGTTAAGCCTGATTCGCAGGCGATAGCACTGGCCGCCGGTGCCAGTGATGTGATCGGCGAAGCAAAAATCGTTGATACCCTCGATGAAGCGACTTCAGGTTGCAGTCTGGTGGTGGGCACCAGCGCCCGCTCGCGCTCATTGCCGTGGCCGATGCTGGATCCGCGGGAATGCGGGTTAAAGAGCGTCGAAGAAGGTCAGCAGGCCCCGGTAGCGCTGGTGTTTGGTCGCGAACGCGTTGGTTTGACCAACGATGAGTTGCAGAAGTGCCACTACCATGTCGCGATTGCCGCTAACCCGCAGTACAGCTCGCTGAATCTGGCGATGGCGGTTCAGATTATCGCCTATGAGGTGCGCATGGCTTACCTGCAATCCGTGGAAACGCCGCAGGCGCAGTACCATGAATCTTCCTATCCGCTGGTGGACGATCTGGAACGCTTCTATCAGCATATGGAAAAAATGATGACGGACAGCGGATTCATCCGCGCAGCCAGCCCGGGACAGGTAATGAGCAAAATGCGCCGGCTCTTTACCCGCGCGCGCCCGGAGCGGGACGAGCTGAACATTCTGCGCGGCATGTTGTCGTCGCTGGAGAAACGGCAGGGCGATTAAGGTGGTAAAAACAGCGCAATAGTTGAGTAAATTACCAGGTTAAATAGTTGACTGTTTTACCAGGTTAAATACTTGACCAATTTACTCGGGAATGGCAGACTGGCGAACATAATTTGTTAACACCCATTCAGGGTTATCACCGAGGTTGTTTCCGCCATGAGACTGACATCCAAAGGCCGTTATGCTGTTACCGCGATGCTTGATGTTGCACTGCATTCTCACGAAGGTCCGGTGCCTTTAGCTGATATTTCAGAGCGTCAGGGCATCTCCCTGTCTTATCTTGAGCAGCTGTTCTCACGTCTGCGCAAGAATGGTCTGGTGGCCAGCGTGCGCGGCCCGGGTGGGGGTTATCTGCTGGGTAAAGCAGCCGATGCGATCGCGGTTGGCGCCGTGATCACCGCCGTCGACGAATCGGTCGATGCCACGAAGTGCCAGGGTAAAGAAGGTTGCCAGGGCGGGGAGCGTTGTCTGACTCACGTTCTGTGGCGTGACCTGAGCGAGCGCATCAGCGATTTCCTGAATAACATTACTCTGGCCGAGCTGGTCAACAACCAGGAGATCCTGGATGTTGCCGACCGCCAGAACAGCAATGAAATCCGTCGTGCGCCCCATGGCCGTAAGCACGATACCATTGACGTCAATCTGCGCGCCTGACCGCAGTGACGGCGAAGTCTTCTTCGCCCGCAGAAACGAACAAAAGGCCTGTCGCGGCCTTTTGTTCGTTTCTGCCATCCGTAAAGATCCCAGGGCGCAGAAGGGCGGCAGACAGCAACTTTGCGGAGCTTAACAAGCAATGAAATTACCGATTTATCTGGATTATGCTGCCACCACGCCAGTTGAACCGCGCGTGGCGGCCAGGATGATGCAGTATCTCACCCAGGATGGCACTTTCGGCAATCCTGCCTCGCGTTCACACCGCTTTGGCTGGCAGGCTGAAGAAGCGGTCGATGTTGCCCGTAACCAGATAGCCGAATTGGTGGGGGCGGACCCGCGCGAAATCGTTTTTACCTCCGGTGCCACCGAAGCGAATAATCTGGCGATCAAAGGTGCGGCCACGTTCTATCAGGAAAAGGGCCGCCACATCATTACCTGTACCACCGAACACAAGGCGGTGTTGGATACCTGTGCTCATCTGGAGCATGAAGGCTTCAGCATTACTTATCTCCAGCCGCAAAGCGATGGCTCCATCACGCTACAGCAGCTGGAATCCGCGCTGCGCGCCGACACGGTGCTGGTGTCGATTATGCACGTCAATAATGAGATCGGCGTGGTGCAGGATATTGCCGCCATCGGAGAACTTTGCCGCGCCCGTGGCATCGTCTTTCATGTGGATGCGACGCAAAGCGTAGGCAAGCTGCCTGTTGATCTTGGCCAGCTGAAAGTTGACCTGATGTCTTTTTCCGCCCACAAAATTTACGGACCGAAAGGGATCGGCGCACTGTATGTTCGCCGTCAGCCGCGCATTCGTCTGCAAGCGCAGATCCACGGCGGCGGACACGAGCGCGGTATGCGCTCCGGAACGCTGCCGGTGCACCAAATCGTCGGCATGGGCGAAGCCTGTCGTATTGCTAAAGAAGTTATGGCTGATGACATGGCGCGCATCAGCGCACTGCGTAGCCGACTGTGGCAGGGGATCAGCCGTATTGAAGCGGTTTCTGTTAACGGTTCGCTGCAGCATGGCGCGGCGAACATTCTTAACGTCAGCTTTGATTACGTTGATGGTGAATCACTGATTATGGCGCTAAAAGATCTGGCGGTTTCTACCGGGTCAGCCTGTACCTCCGCCAGCATGGAGCCTTCTTACGTTCTGCGTGCTGTCGGCTTAAGCGACGAGCTGGCGCACAGCTCAGTTCGTTTCTCTCTTGGCCGCTTCACCAGCGAAGAAGAGATCGATTACGCTGTTCAGCTGCTGCAAAAATCGGTTTCCCGTCTGCGTGAACATTCCCCGGCGTGGCAGGGATTTAAAGCCAGCGCGAATGCGCGGGCAGGTTAACTTGCGTCACGTCAGTTTAGTCAGCGGGCCGGTATTTTCCGGCCCGTTTTGCTTTCCGTGAAGCCTGAATCTTAGTCTGTGAAAACTTCCCTGGCAGATTTCTGTTAGTCTGACCTGATAAATTCGACTAGCATCGTGCTGCGGCGAAGCGCAGCGGTCGGCAAAACCGGCCAAAATGACAAAAATGATAAGGAGCCATGTGATGACCACCCCGATGAATATAACTCTGTCAACGGCCGCGGCCGACCCGCGCTGGGGCGAAAAAGCGATACTGAGCAGCAACGATCAGGGTATGACCATTCACCTCAACGGCGGTGAACCACTGGTGACCATTCAGCGCGCCGCGCGCAAAATCGACAACCAGGGCATCCGCCACGTTTGCCTGAGCGGCGAAGGCTGGGATTTGGAGAACAGCTGGGCGTTCTGGCAAGGCTATCGCGGGCCGAAAGGCGAGCGTGAAGTGCAGTGGGCGACGTTGAGCGAGGCCAGCCAGCAGGAACTCAAAAGCCGCCTGAAGATTGTCGACTGGGTACGTCATACCATCAATCTGCCTGCAGAAGAGCTTGGCCCGGAGCAGTTGGCCACGCGTGCCATCGATCTGTTGGGTGATGTTGCCGGTGATGCGGTAAGTTATCGTATTACCAAGGGCGACGATCTGCGCCAGCAAAATTATATGGGGCTACATACCGTTGGCCGTGGATCCTCACGCAGCCCGGTACTGCTGACGCTGGACTACAATCCGGGTGGCAAAGATGAAACCCCGGTGTTTGCCTGTCTGGTCGGTAAAGGAATTACCTTCGATACCGGCGGCTACAGTCTGAAACAGAGCGGCTTTATGGATTCTATGAAGTCGGATATGGGCGGAGCGGCTACTTTGACCGGCGCGCTGGCTTTAGCGATTAGCCGCGGTCTGAAAAAACGCGTGAAGTTAATTCTGTGCTGTGCCGACAATATGGTGAGCGGCAACGCTTTCAGGCTGGGTGATATCATTCGCTATCGCAATGGCAAAAGCGTTGAGGTGATGAATACCGATGCGGAAGGTCGTCTGGTGCTGGCCGATGGCCTGATTGATGCCAGTGCGCTCAACCCGGAACTGATTATTGATGCCGCAACGCTGACCGGGGCGGCAAAAACCGCATTGGGCAATGATTATCACGCGCTGTTTAGCTTTGATGATGCGCTGGCCGACTCGCTGTTAACCAGCGCCGCTGGGGAAAACGAGCCGTTCTGGCGTCTGCCGCTGGCAGAATTCCATCGCAGCCATCTGCCGTCGAATTTTGCCGAACTCAACAATATTGCCAGCCCGGCACATTCTGCCGGAGCCAGCACCGCTGCGGCTTTCCTGTCGCACTTCGTCAGCGACTACAAGCAGGGCTGGCTGCATATCGACTGTTCAGCCACCTATCGTAAAGGTGCCGTGGAACAATGGTCGGCCGGTGCCACCGGGCTGGGCGTGCGCACCCTGGCTAACCTGCTGCTAAGCCGCGCATAGCAAGAGGGCGGGCGGTGATAAACCGCTCCTGACTGCCCCATTATCCAGGGCGGGCCTGTTAGCGGGCCCGCCCGTTGAACCTACCGTGTTGAACTGGAATACCGCAATGAATGACCTGAATCCGCGTCTGGAAGACGTGCTGAAACTGGCGGCGACAGAACCTGCTCACCGCCCGGAGTTTTTCGCCCTGTTGATGGCGGCCAGCGTTATCGTGCCGGGCGTCAGCGCACGGCACGGGCAGCCGATTGATGCCAGCTCGCCGGTCGATTTGCAGCACTGGGAAAAAGAAGACGGTACTGACATCATTCCGTTTTTCACTTCGGTCAACGCGCTGGAAAAAGCCGTTAGCGGCGAACAGGCGTATCTGGTGATGCCGGTGCGTACGCTGTTCGCTATGACGCTCGGTGAAACGTTGTTCCTCAACCCGAAGCTGGATAGCGGTAAAGAGTTCACGCCGCGTGAAATAACGCATTTACTGGGCGATGACGGCAATGCCCTTAGCCAGCAGACGGTGCTGGAAGGGGCCACGTCGCTGTTAATGTCTGAGGTCGCAACCCCCCCGGCGCAGATGGTCGATTCACTTGTTCAGCTGTTTGCCGGATATAAGCCTGTACGTCGTGCTTACCTGGCGCAGATCAAAGAGTCGGCGGACCAGCCAGCCAATCTGCTGATTGGCATTGAGGCCGATGGCGATATCGACGCGATTATTCAGGCGGCGGGCAGTGTGGCAACCGATACGCTATCGGGCGATGAACCGATTGATATCTGTCAGGTGGCAGAGGGAGAGAAGGGGATCAGCCATTTCTTTACTGCCCACATTACCCCGTTCTATGAGCGTCGCTGGGGCAGCTTTCTGCGCGATTTCAAAGTTAAAAACATCGACTAAACAAACCGTCAAAGGCGCATCAGCGACATCCATCCTCCCCGGCAGGGGAGGGTTGTCAGAAGCAAAACTCCTCTGCTAAGGATGCGTCTGCATGATTGCCCTGATATCTGCTGATATTGACAACGCCCTGCTGCCCGGCAAGGCTATTTGCTTATTCCTCTGTGCGAGATCACCTTTCTGACTCAAATTTTGTGAAATCTCTGGCCTTGATAACATCCTTTGTGCAATGTTGGTGCAACTGATGCATTAACAGACAGCATCAGCATTCCGATAAAGTGGCATTCTGGATTTAATTAAACCCTTTTCAATAAGTTATAAAATTGGCATAGTCAGTGCGAAATACTGAAGTGAATATCGTATACGATATACATTTTTATTTATCGCTTTGCTGCGCCTCCGAATACGCTGATTGAACAGGGGATACAGGGGTGTTTATGACTGGAAAATTTAAAAAGCAGTTAACGCTGACCGATCTGACGTTTATTGGTCTGGGTGCCATTTTCGGTTCTGGCTGGCTATTCGCCGCCAGTCACGTCTCATCCATTGCAGGACCGGCCGGGGTTTTTTCATGGTTGATTGGTGGAGGCGCCGTTTTGCTGCTCGGTATCGTCTTTTGTGAACTCGGCGCAGCGCTGCCTTGTGCTGGGGGGGTTATCAGCTACCCGGTTTTTTCCCACGGGCCATTGTTGGGTTACATGATGGGATCCATTACCGTTATCGCTTTCACCAGCCTGGTTGCCATAGAGGTGGTTGCCGCGCGCCAGTATGCCGGAGCCTGGTTCGAACAGCTGACGCAGCCGGGTAGCAGCAACCCAACAGCAATTGGTTGGCTATTTCAGTTTGTCCTCCTGTGCGGATTTTTCTACATTAATTACAACAGCGTGAAAACCTTTGCTAAAACCAACAATATCATCAGCGCCTTCAAATTTATTGTCCCGCTGCTGGTATTGTTTACTCTTTTCACTTTCTTTAAGCCGGCCAATCTCACCGTTGCGGGCTTTGCCCCCTTCGGCATGAGTGGGGTTGAAATGGCTGTTTCTGCCGGAGGCGTGATTTTTGCCTACCTCGGCTTAACCCCGATTATCGCAGTGGCCAGCGAGGTCAAAAATCCGCAACGCACTATACCCATCGCCATGATCCTGTCGGTTTTACTCTCTGCCGCTATCTACGCCGCGTTGCAGCTTGCCTTTGTCGGCAGTATTCCCACCGAAATGCTGACGCAGGGATGGCAGAGTATCAGCAAGGAATTTACGCTGCCCTATCGTGATATCTCGCTGTTGTTAGGCGTGGCGTGGCTGGGTTATATGGTGGTGGCCGATGCCATCGTTTCACCGGCCGGTGCGGGTAATATCTATATGAACGCCACGCCGCGCATCGTTTATGCCTGGGCAAGATCCGGAACATTGTTCAGCTGCTTCACGCAGATTGACGCTAAATCCGGTATTCCGCGCCATGCGTTGTGGCTTACTTTTGGCCTCTCTATTTTCTGGACGTTGCCGTTCCCATCGTGGGAAGCGCTGATTAACGTGGTATCTGCCGCTTTGGTATTAAGTTATGCCCTTGCCCCCATTTCGGTAGGCGCATTGCGTAAAACATGCCCGGACCTTCCGCGTCCATTTCGTGTGGCAAGGATCGGCTTTATCGGGCCTGTTACCTTTATGATTGCATCACTGATTATCTACTGGTCGGGGTGGACAACGCTTTGCTGGCTATTAAGTTTGCAGATTGCCATGTTCGTTATCTATATCGTGTGTGGCCGCTATGTGCCGACTGAAAGAATCAGCCTGAGGCAGCAAATTGTTTCATCATCATGGCTTATTGCCTACTACGCCATCATGATTGCTATTTCATCGGCAGGAAGCTTTGGCGGCCAGGGCTATATTTCTCATCCAGCGGATAGTGTGGTTGTAGCCGTTGTTGCTTTTGTTATTTATCAATGGGCTGTGGCCGTGAGTATTCCGAATCATCTTGTCGATTTTGAATATGATGAGGTGACTGACGTACAGGTTGCAGAGAAAAACGTGAAAGCCTCGGTGAGTACTTACGGCTAATTATTTATTCATTCTATAAAGGGAAATTATGATGACTGACAGCGTTAACTGGTGCGGTGTATTTCCGGCTGTATCAACTCAATTCAATGATGACTATTCCCTTAATCTTGAAGCAACCTATACCGTTATGAGTAATCTGGTAAAAGATGGTGTTTCGGGTTTGGTCGTTTGTGGCAGCGTCGGCGAAAATACGTCGCTGACCCTCGATGAAAAAATGGCGGTAACTCAGGTGGCTAAGGATGCTGCCGGAGGCCGCATTCCGGTGATCTGCGGTATCGCCGAGTTCACCAGCGAGGGGGCTGCTAAAGTAGCAAAATCCGTTGAAAGCGTTGGCGTAGACGGCATTATGGTGATGCCAGCGCTGGTCTATTCGGCCAAGCCACATGAAACGGCCCGGCATTTCCGTTACGTAGCCAATCATACCAACCTCCCGGTGATGGTTTACAATAACCCGCCGATTTACAAAAATGATGTGACGCCGGATATCCTTATTTCTTTGGCAGACTGTGAAAATATTGTCTGCTTCAAAGACAGTTCTGGTGATACCCGTCGCTTTATTGACGTGCGTAATCGGGTTGGCGATCGCTTTGCCCTGTTCTCTGGCCTGGATGATGTGGTACTGGAAAGCCTGGCCGTCGGGGCACAGGGCTGGATCTCCGGCATGTCGAACGTATTCCCAAAAGAGGGCGAAACCATCTTCCGCCTGTGCCAGCAGGGGCGTTATCAGGAGGCTATGCCAATCTATGAATGGCTGATGCCTGTCCTGCACCTTGATGCCCGCCCGGATCTGGTACAGTGCATCAAGCTGTGTGAAGAAATTGCCGGGCGTGGCAGCGCACTGACGCGTCCGCCACGCCTGCCTTTACAGGGTGCAGATCGTGAACACGTTGAGGAAATCATGCGTGTTGCGATGGCAACCCGCCCTGTATTACCCGATGTCGGTCTTTAGCTTGCTTGCCGGGAACCCACGTTAGTTGCTGAAGATGTTGAAGGCCGACAAAACAGGATTAACAAGGTAGATATGAATATTTTTGAAACGCCTGATTTAAGCAATGTGCCTTCAACTTCAGATGTGATTACGCAGTATTTACGCCGGGCCATTCTGAACGGTCATTTCGCGGAGAATGAGCCCGTTCGTCAGGACGAAATAGCGAAAAAATTCAACGTCAGCAAGATCCCAGTCAGGGAGGCATTAAAAAAACTCGAAGCAGAAGGGTTAGTGGTGTTTGTCAAAAATAAAGGAGCGACCGTGACGCGTATGAGTGACGATGAACTCGCTCAGTTATTTGAAATGCGTATTCTCCTTGAAGTGAGGCTGCTTGAGCTGGCAATTCCCAATATGCAAATGGCGGACTTTCTGCATATTGAAGAAGTCGGTAATAAATATATCAGCGACCCAAATATTATGAACTGGTCAGCTTTAAACTGGGATTTTCATCTGGCGCTTTACCGTGCGGCTAATCGCCCGCTTATCGTTGACAGCGTGAAAATGATTAACCAGAAGCTGGAACGCTATTTACGAATGCAGCTCAGCCTGTCGAACGGTAAAGAAAAGTCTGACAGGGAACACGCTGAAATTATCTCTTTATGTCGACAAAAAAACATCCCTGGTGCCGTTGACTTGTTGAAAAAACATATTTACGGCGTTTGCCAGTCATTATTAGACAATCTACATGTCAAATCTCGCGAAAAAGGATTTGATATTATGAGGTGAGTTGATGCATAGAATTTCAGTCATAGACTCCCATACGGGCGGAGAACCCACCCGACTGGTCACCCATGGCTTTCCCGACCTCGGACGAGGTTCGATGTCGGAACGACGTGATTTGCTTGCCAGAGAATACGACAGATTTCGCCGAACGGTTATTCTCGAACCTCGTGGTAATGATGTATTGGTCGGGGCTTTACTCTGTCCTCCGGTCTCGCCGGATGCCTGTGCCGGGGTGATTTTTTTCAATAATAGCGGCTATCTCGGGATGTGTGGTCACGGCACCATCGGGCTGGTGCGCTCGCTTGCCTGGATGGGAAAAATCTCACCCGGCGAGCACAAAATTGAAACCCCGGTCGGTGACGTGCTTGCCGTGCTGCATCAAGATCTCACCGTTAGCGTGCGTAACGTTGCCGCACGACGTTATAAGAAGTCGCTTTCCCTTGACGTGCCGGCGTTCGGTCAGGTCACCGGCGATATCGCCTGGGGGGGGAACTGGTTTTTTCTTATCAGCCATCACGAGCTGGCGGTACATCGCGACAATCTTGCACAGTTAACCGAATACTGTACCGCCGTTCAAAAGGCGCTGCTGATGCAAGGGATATTGGGCGATGACGGTGCGCCTGTCGACCATATTGAACTGTTTGCAAGCGATGCCAGCGCCGACAGTCGCAGCTTCGTATTATGCCCGGGGGGCGCGTACGATCGCTCCCCTTGCGGCACCGGCACCAGTGCCAGGCTGGCCTGCATGGCTGCGGATAACCAACTGGCTCCTGATACCGTCTGGCGGCAGGCCAGCGTGATCGGCAGCGTATTTGAAGCCTGGTACCGGCCACTGGCAACCGGCATTGAGCCGGTGATACGCGGTGCGGCTTCCATCTGCGCCGAGACCACGCTGGTTATAGACGACAGCGATCCCTTTGCCTGGGGGATCGGGTAATGCCTCCCTGCACCGCTGCGGATGTCATTGTGATTGGCGGCGGCATTGTCGGAGCCTGCTGCGCATGGACGCTGGCAACAGCAGGCCTGGAAGTGACGATCATTGATGCCGGCTTACCTTGCGCCACGTCGGCGGGCATGGGCCATCTGTTGATCCTCGACGATAATCCTGCCGAATGCGCTTTGACGCGCTATTCACTTAAGCGCTGGCAAGAGATAAGCCATTTACTGCCAGACGCGGCGGCATATCGCAGAAACGGCACGCTGTGGATGGCCGCCAGTGAACAAGAAATGGCGGTGGCCGAACAAAAATATCATCTGCTACGCCAGCTGGGAGAAAACTGTGCCTTGCTCAACGGAGAGCAGCTCACTCAGGCAGAGCCAGCCGTGCGTCAGGGGCTGGCTGGCGGTCTGCTGGTCAAGGATGACGGAATTTTGTACGCGCCCGTGGTCGCACAATGGATGTCACAGCATCCTCGTATCAACAACATACGCGGACGCGTTGTCGACCTCAACGAACCTTATGTCGTCCTTGACGATGGCAGGCAGTATCGCGCCCGGCATATCGTCCTTGCCAATGGCATTCAGGCGACGGAATTGTCGCCCGAATTACCGCTGGTGGCAAAGAAAGGCCATCTGCTGATTACCGATCGCTATCCGCACGGCATCACCCGAACGTTGGTTGAACTGGGCTACGTCACCAGCGTACACCATGCCACCGGGCCGTCTGCCGCCTGTAATATCCAGCCGCGCCCGACCGGACAGCTTCTGGTTGGGGCAACCCGCCAGTTCGATAGCGTTGATCCTGCCGTTGAGCCATGGATGCTTAGCAAGATGGTGCGCAGAGCCTGTGAATATGTCCCCGCGGTTAAAAAGATGAACGCGATCCGCACCTGGACTGGATTCAGGGCTGCCTCGCCCGACGGGCTGCCGCTGATAGGGCGCTATCCGGGACGATGCGGCCTGTGGCTTGCCGTAGGGCACGAAGGGCTGGGTGTGACTACGGCAACCGCCACGGCGGACCTGATCAAAGCCGACATTCTTCAGCAACATCACCCACTGGAAGCCGGGGCTTATTTACCCGATCGTTTCTTATGCGGAGGCTAATCGCATGATCGCACTGTTTATCGACGGCGCGCCCGTCACGGTAGTGGATGGCACCAGCGTGGCCGCAGCACTGTCTCTGGTCGCCGACGGCTGTAGCCGCATCTCGGTCACCGGCCAGCGCCGTGCCCCTTTTTGCGGTATGGGCATCTGTCAGGAGTGCGGGGTCAATATTAACGGGCAACGCAGGCTGGCCTGCCAGACTCTGTGTACGGAAGCGATGAAGGTGGCAACCTGTGACTGATCTTACGACTCAAGTACTGATTATCGGGGCAGGCCCCGCCGGAATGGCTGCTGCCATCGCTGCGGCAAGCAATGGTGCCGATGTGCTGGTGATTGACGACAACCCCAATGCTGGTGGACAAATCTGGCGCGCTGGCCCCGGCCGTTTACCCCGTGCGGGGGTGAAACACGTTAAGGCTTTTTTTCACGCCGAACGCATCACGCTGCTGCCGCAGACGCGTTTGATTATGCAGGTTACGCCCGGGCACTACCTGCTGGAAAACCCGGACAGAGCGCTGCAGGTCAAGGCCGAACGCCTGATCATCTGTAGCGGGGCGCGTGAACTGTTCATTCCCTTTCCGGGCTGGACGCTACCGGGTGTCACCGGAGCTGGCGGGTTACAGGCGCTAATAAAGTCAGGGATGGATGTTCGCGGCCAGCGCGTGGTTATCGCCGGCAGCGGCCCCCTTTTGCTGGCCAGCGCGCATACGGCAGGCAAGCAGGGGGCGAAGGTGGTGCAAATCTGTGAGCAGCAAAACATCAGGATGTTGAGCCGGATGCTGGCACAACTTTGGCGCTGGCCGGCAAAGCTTGCTCAGGCGCTCATGCTGGGCCACCTCCGCTACCGACCCGCCAGCTATGTGGTGTCCGCCCACGGCGCGCAAAAGCTGGAGTACGTGATGATCAACCAGCGCGGGCGTAGCAAAAAAGTGGACTGCGACCGCCTTGCTTGCGGCTTTGGATTACTTCCTGACGTGCAGGTTGCGCAACTTCTTGGGGTAAAAACCGCCGCCGGGGCAGTGGTGGTGAATAGCGACCAGCAAACTTCATCTGCACATATCTGGGCTGCCGGGGAATGCACCGGGGTAGGGGGCAGTGAACTCTCCCTTGCTGAAGGGTTTATCGCCGGGTTTCAGGCGACCGCAGCCGGGCAAAAATGCCAGGCCTGGCGTCCGGCCAAATTAAGCTGGTCGCGCTTTGCTGACTTATTGCAGCAAACCTTTGAGCTGGATGAACGGCTCAAAACGCTAGTTACCGATGAAACAATCCTCTGCCGCTGTGAAGATGTTGCCTACGGCGCAGTGAAAGATGCTGCCGGCCTGAAGCAGGCCAAAATGCAAACCCGATGCGGGATGGGATCCTGCCAGGGGAAAATTTGCCACGCTTCTCTCTGCTGGCTGAAAAGCTGGTCAAATGAACAGATTCGTCCGCCGGTTATGACGGCCCGGCTGGCAACATTGTGCCTGCCGGACGTCACGCCACCCCACTCACTGAAAGTAAAGGAGCACTCTTATGGACCATGATGGCCAAAACTTTATTGATGGAAAAAGAAGCAGCCTGGGTGACAGAATACTGAGCAGTTTTGACGCGCAAAGCGGTGAAGCACTGCCTTATCTCTTCTGGCAGGCGGCCGAAAAGGAAGCGGAGCAGGCATGTCTGGCGGCCCGGCGCGCCTTTGCCGAATACCGCTCGACCTCTGCAGAACAGCGTGCGGTATTTCTTGAAGCTATCGCCGATGAACTGGACGCGTTGGACGACGCATTTATCCGCCTGGTGATGCAGGAAACGGCGCTGCCGGAAGCACGCATTCGCGGTGAGCGTGCGCGTACCAGCGGGCAAATGCGCCTGTTTGCCCGGTTTTTGCAGCGTGGTGACTTTTACGCTGCGCGCATTGACTGCGCCTTGCCGGACAGAAAGCCGCTTGCGCGCCCGGATCTGCGCCAGTCCCGAACCGCCATCGGCCCGGTTGCGGTGTTTGGAGCCAGTAATTTCCCGCTGGCGTTTTCCACCGCGGGAGGCGATACCGCTTCAGCGCTGGCCGCAGGCTGTAGCGTGGTGATGAAAGCGCACAGCGGCCATATGGCCACGGCAGAGAAGGTTGCCGCAGCTATCGTGCGCGCTGCGCAGAAAAGCGGCATGCCCGATGGCGTATTCAATATGCTTTACGGCAGAGACATTGGTGCTGTCATCGTTAAGCACCCGGCGATTCAGGCCGTTGGCTTTACCGGTTCGCTTAAAGGCGGACGGGCTATCTGCGATATGGCGGCAGCGCGCCCGCAACCCATTCCGGTGTTTGCCGAAATGAGCAGTATCAATCCCGTTATCCTGCTGCCTGGCGCGCTGGAAAAGCGTGGTGAGAAGATAGCACGGGAACTGACGGACTCTGTGGTGACGGGCTGTGGCCAGTTCTGTACCAACCCGGGGCTGATTATTGGCATCCGCTCCGGCGCTTTCGAACGCTTCCTTAATGACATGAAAACCAATATTAGCGCCAGCCCACGACAAACCATGCTTAATCGCGGCGTTTTGCATAACTATCAACAGGGACTTAACGCGTTACATCAACATAACGGCATCACCTGGCTGGCAGGGCAGGAACAGAACGGTCAACAGGCCAGCCCGCAGCTGTTCCTGGCAGAGGCCAGGCTACTGGCCCAGGGCGATGCTCTGCTACAGGAAGAGGTGTTTGGACCGGTCTCGATTGTGGTGCAGGTCAGTGACGAAGCAGAACTCAAGCGGGTTATCGACGGTCTGCGTGGTCAGCTGGCCGCAACCTTAATCGCCGATCCGGAAGATGTGAACGCATTCCCGCTGCTGGTGCCTTTGCTGGAGCAGAAAGCCGGCCGTCTGCTGCTGAACGGTTATCCTACCGGGGTGGAAGTCTGTGACGCTATGGTGCATGGCGGCCCCTTTCCGGCCACCTCCGATCCGCGCGGCACTTCGGTCGGCACGCTGGCCATCGAGCGCTATCTGCGCCCGGTCTGTTATCAAAACTACCCGCAGCAGTGGCTGCCGGACGCCCTGAAAGATGAAAATCCGCTTGGCATTATGCGGCTGATTAATGGTGCACTGACCCGTGACGCCATCCGGGGGGATCAATGAAAATCAGCATTAATGATGCCAGGCAACTGGTCAAAACCATCCTGCTGAAAGCCGGTTTTGACGGGCCTAATGCCCATGCGGTGATGCAAACCATTGTTGCCAGTGAAATTGACGGCTGCACGGCTCATGGCCTGTGGCGCACCCTCGGGTGCGTCAGAACCCTGCACAACGGCAAGGTGGTAGCCGATGCCCGGCCGCAGGTCGATAACCTTGCGCCCGGGTTGGTCAGGGTTGACGCGAAAGGGGGATTTTCCGTTCTGGCGTTTGAAACCGGGTGGCCTCATCTGGTCGATAAAGCCAAAACCCAGGGCATTGCCGCCATGTCGATCAACCACTGCGTCCATTTTTCGGCATTATGGGTTGAAATTGAACGCTTAACGACGGCAGGCCTGGTGGCGCTGGCTTTCACCCCCAGTCATGCCTGGGTCGCGCCAGCGGGGGGAAACGTGCCGGTTTTTGGCACAAATCCGATGGCCTTTGGATGGCCGAGAGCGGCGGGGGAGCCTTACGTCTTTGACTTTGCTACCAGCGCGGTGGCGCGAGGTGAAATTGAACTCCACCATCGCGAGTGCAGGCCGATCCCTGAAGGATGGGGCGTGGACAGGCAGGGAAATAGCTGCACCGATCCGGCAGAAGTGCTCGATTACGGTGCGATGCTGACGTTTGGCAGCCACAAAGGCTCGGCGCTGTCGACCATGATAGAGCTGCTTGCCGGCCCGCTGATTGGTGACTTAACCAGCGCCGAGTCGCTGGCTCACGACGCGGGCAGCAAGTCTTCGCCCTATCACGGTGAGTTACTGATAGCCGTCGATCCCGCTCGTTTTCTCGGCAACGCTGCGGCGCAGCATGTTGCCCGGGCGGAAAATCTGTTCGCAGCGGTAGTGGAGCAGGGAGCCAGACTGCCCTCGCAGCGCCGCTATCAGGCCAGAAAACAGAGTCTGGAAAACGGGCTGGAGATCAGCGATTCTGTCTATCAGGAGTTACTTCAATTAACCTGAGTCGCGCATATCCGTCTTCAACAGGTCAATGTATCACCTGTTGAAGATCGTCCGGGTGCCACTACCGGCCAGCCTCATGCCAGCCAGCAGGCTGCTTTTCAAGCCGATAGTGCATCATTGATGGTTGGCAGGTCATTACGGCTACCCCATTCGCCCCAGGAGCCGTCATACAGCGCGACGTTGTTCACCCCGAGGCTGGTCAACGCCAGAATCACCACTACCGCCGTAACGCCCGAACCGCAGCTGGCGATCACCGGTTGGGACAGATCCACCCCCTGATGGTGGAAGATTGCCCGCAGTTCGTCGGCTGATTTCAAACGTCCTTCGCTCACCAGCGTGTTCCATGCAACGTTCAGGCTACCGGGAATACGCCCGCGGTTCAGGCCAGGACGGGGCTCGTCCACTTCACCGTGAAAACGGTTGGCGGCGCGGGCATCAACTATTTGTGCGCCGCCTTCATGGCTGACCAGCAGCACATCGGTAACGCGTTTGATCTCGCCCCAGCCCGGGCCAACAACAAACTCAGCTTCTGCGACATCAACCGCACCGCTGACCAGCGGCAGCTGCGCCTGCTGCCAGCCGGCCAGGCCACCGGCCAGGATCGATACCCGATCTACGCCAAAATAGCGCAGCATCCACCAGGCGCGTGGGGCCGAAAACAGATTGCCCTCGTCGTACACCACCAGATGTTTAGCGCTGCTAATGCCCAGCTCGCGCATCGCAGCCGCAAAGCGACCGGCGCGCGGCATCATATGAGGATAAGGGCTGGTGTGATCGGACAGCGCTTCAATATCGAAAAACGGCGCGCCCGGCAGGTGAGCCGCCAGATATTCGGCGTGGACGTCGCGTGTTTTCTCCAGCCCTGGAGCCAGCATACGGGCATCCAGTATCTGAATATCTTCATCGCTCAGATGCTGTGCCAGCCATTGAGCGGAGACGAAAACAGAGGGTGTTGTCATTGCGGCCTCATTGTCAGTCAGGGGTAACGCAGTGTCAGGGATTTTTTTTGCTATCACAAGGTTAATTACGGCCATTCGCTCAGGCTAACACACGGCGGCGCAACGGCTTGTCAATAACAGAAGCCGGGCGAGCAGATGCTATTTCAGATCGGTTCTGGCATGGCTTAACGTCCTCTACTGGCAGCCTGATAAACAATACGGCTGACGCCCTTATTTCAGACAGTTCCCCGCTGGCTGTTCTGTTCACCGGCTGTGCAACTGCGTAAAATAGCCGCAGATGTGGGGGGATTTCATGCGATGCACGGCGGAATTTTCGATAAATTATGGAAACTCAGATAGTCATCCATGGCTATGCCCCCTATAATCCGCGGCCACTTTCCCGGTTTGGGACAGGTTTTACGGCTAAACTCGAAAAATAAAACAGGGGTTCACATGACTATTGAGCGTACGTTTTCTATTGTTAAACCGAACGCAGTGGCAAAAAATGTTATCGGTGCCATTTTCAACCGCTTTGAAAGCGCTGGCTTCAAAATTGTTGGCAGCAAAATGCTGCACCTGAGCAAAGAGCAGGCTGAAGGGTTCTACGCAGAACATCAGGGCAAACCGTTTTTTGATGGCCTGGTTGAGTTTATGACTTCCGGACCGGTAGTGGTTTCCGTACTGGAAGGCGACAACGCCGTGCAGCGCCATCGTGACCTGATGGGAGCAACCAACCCGGCTAACGCCCTGGCGGGCACGCTGCGTGCTGACTACGCCGATAGCTTCACCGAAAACGCAACTCACGGTTCTGATTCTGCTGAATCTGCCGCGCGCGAAATCGCTTACTTCTTCGGCGAAGGCGAAATCTGCCCACGCACCCGATAATACGGCTGCCTGATGGCGAAGGGGGCAGAATTTATTTTGGTCTACCGCTTTAACCCTTCATCAGTCATGAGTACAATAATGCGCCCCGCCAGTTGATGCTGCGGGGCGCTTACCTTTTATTCACTCGAAACCCAGTGCCATAACGTGTAACAACGAGGCCAGAGAATATTATGTCAGAACTTAATGTGACGCCATCGTCCGTATCACCTGCAATCACCCCGAAAAAAGAAAAAATCAACCTGCTGGATCTTAATCGTCAGCAGATGCGCGAGTTTTTTGCCAGTCTGGGTGAAAAGCCGTTTCGTGCCGATCAGGTGATGAAGTGGATCTACCACTACTGCTGCGATGATTTCAATGAGATGACCGATATCAACAAGGTCTTCCGCAACAGGCTGCAAGAGCTGGCTGAGATCCGCGCGCCCGAAGTGGCAGAAGAGCAGCGCTCGGCGGATGGCACCATTAAATGGGCTATTCAGGTGGGTGGGCAACAGGTAGAAACCGTCTACATTCCGGAAAAAGACCGCGCCACGCTGTGCGTTTCTTCCCAGGTTGGTTGCGCGCTGGAGTGTAAATTCTGCTCGACGGCGCAGCAGGGCTTTAACCGCAACCTTCGCGTGTCGGAAATTATTGGTCAGGTATGGCGCGCAGCAAAAATTATCGGCGCGGCCAAAGTGACCGGTCAGCGCCCGATCACCAACGTAGTAATGATGGGCATGGGCGAGCCGCTGCTCAATCTGACCAACGTGGTGCCGGCGATGGAAATCATGCTCGATGATTTCGGTTTCGGCCTCTCTAAGCGGCGCGTCACGCTGTCCACCTCCGGCGTGGTTCCGGCGCTGGATAAGCTGGGCGATATGATTGACGTTGCGTTGGCCATTTCGCTGCATGCGCCGAATGACACAATTCGTGACGAAATTGTGCCAATCAATAAAAAATACAATATTGAAACTTTCCTGGCATCCGTCAGCCGCTATATTGGCAAATCTAACGCTAACCAGGGACGTGTTACTATCGAGTACGTGATGCTCGATCATATCAATGACAGCACGGATAACGCGCACGAACTGGCTGCATTATTGAAAGACACACCGTGCAAAATCAACCTGATCCCATGGAACCCCTTCCCTGGTGCGCCTTATGGTCGCAGTTCGAACAGTCGCATCGATCGCTTTTCTAAAGTGTTGATGGAATACGGATTTACCACTATTGTGCGTAAGACCCGTGGTGATGATATTGATGCTGCCTGTGGCCAGTTGGCCGGAGACGTTATCGACCGCACCAAACGCACGTTGAAAAAGAAAATGGCCGGTGAGGCCATCTCTGTGAAGGCGCTCTGAAAACAGCGCTTTTTCCCTGTTCACCGCTGTTATCCCGGTGAGATTGGCGTACGATAAGTGGCCACTGGAACCAGGGAGAACAGGGATGAAAACAGGGAAGCTGACCGCTTTGCTGCTGCTTATGCTGGTGGGGTGCCAGACTTCACCGCAGCGCCACGTAAGGGTTGAAACGCGCATCCAGCTGGGCCTGGCCTATCTGTCCAACGGCAATATGGATGCCGCGCGCAGAAATTTGCAGCGTGCGCTCAGTCAGGCTCCGGGTGATTATCGCGTTCAGCTGGCGATGGCGCGTTACCAGCAGCAGACGGGCGATCGCAGCAGGGCAGAGCAACATTACCATCGGGCACTGGCGCAGGCACCGCAAAACGGCTATGTGCTTAATAATTACGGTGCGTTTCTCTGCGGATTAGGGCAGTATGATGCGGCACAACGCCAGTTCAGTCTGGCCAGAGAGGATTCCGTAAGCGGACTGCGTGCCGACAGTGTTGAAAATTCGGGCTACTGTTTTTTGAATGCCGGTCAGCCAGATAAAGCGCGTAAAGCGCTGGTGGATGCGGTGCAGACCGATCCAGCCAAGGGACTGCCCATGCTGGCAGAAGCCGAAAGGCGATTGGGAAAAGGGAGACGCTCAGAATCGCGGCTCTTGTTAGATGTTTATCAACACAACTTTCCTGTTTCTGCGGAAAGCCTGTGGTTAGAGATTCGCTTAGCCGCGCAGGCAAAACGGCCCGCTGATGTACAACATCATGGGGCACAGCTTGCGCAAATTTTTCCACAATCGATACAGTACCAGCATTTTTTAGCTAATGAATACTGAAGCCACTCAAGACAAATCTAACGTTAATTCAACAGGCGAGCGTCTGCGCAACGCCCGTGAACAGATGGGACTGACTCAGCAGAATGTTGCCGAGCGCCTCTGCCTGAAACTTTCCACTATTCGAGATATTGAAGAGGATAACTCGCCTGCTTCACTGGCATCGACATTTCTGCGTGGCTATATCCGCTCTTATGCCAGGCTGGTTCGCGTGCCGGAAGAAGAGCTGTTACCGATGATGGCCAAGCAAGCCCCGATCAGAGCTGCCAAGGTCGAGATGATGCAAAGTTATTCCCTGGGTAAGCAACGCAAGAAGCGAGACGGCTGGTTAATGATTTTCACCTGGCTGGTGCTGTTTGTGGTGTTGGGATTGACCGGGGCCTGGTGGTGGCAGAATCATAAAGCCGCTCAGGACGATTTAGTGTCGATGGCCGATCAAAACGCCTCGCTGGAAGGCAATAATCACCAGTCGATTGCGCTGACCGATGGCAATGCCAGCAGTAGCGCCGCTGGCGTTGCCCAAACTGCCGTGCCGTTAAACAACACGTCAGCGGCAGAGAACGGCATCGTGCCTGATGCAGCGGCAAACAACAGCAGCACGCCAGCAGCTGCGGTAGAGAGCAGCAATACATCACCTGCTGCTAACGCTGCCACGAGCACTAACGCTGCCACTAGCACTAACGCTGCCACTAGCACTAACGCTGCTACTAACGCTAACGCTGCTACTAACGCTAACGCTGCTACTGGCGCCAACGCTGCCGCGCCCGCAGCGTCTGATACTGCGCAGCTGGCTGCCATCACCCCGTCGCAGGCACCGGCTGCTGCTGGTGAGCTGCCTACCGGCAGCGCCGGTATCAGCCAGGCGGCGGCTGATGCCAATAGCCTGGTAATGAGCTTTTCGCGTGACTGCTGGCTGGACGTGACCGATGCTACGGGCAAGAAACTGTTCAGCGGCATGCAGCGCAGCGGAGGTCAACTCAGTCTGGCCGGAAAGGCACCTTATCGCCTGAAGATTGGCGCTCCGGGCGCAGTAGAGATCGAATACCAGGGCAAACCTGTCGATTTGAGTCGTTTTATCCGTACTAACCAGGTTGCCCGCCTGACGGTAGGTGCGCAATAACGCATCTTCTCTGGTCGCGAGTAATTGTGGAGAAAGAATATGCATAACGAAGCACCCATTATCCGTCGCAAATCAAAGCGCATTTACGTCGGCAAGGTGCCTGTGGGTGACGGCGCGCCTGTTGCCGTTCAGTCCATGACCAACACCCGTACCACCGACGTTGCCGCGACGGTCGCTCAGATCAAAGCGCTGGAACGCGTTGGCGTAGATATTGTGCGCGTATCCGTGCCCACGATGGATGCCGCAGAGGCTTTTCGTCTTATCAAACAGCAGGTCAATGTCCCGCTGGTTGCTGATATCCACTTTGACTATCGTATTGCCCTTAAAGTCGCTGAATATGGCGTTGACTGCCTGCGAATTAATCCGGGCAATATCGGTAATGAAGAGCGCATCCGCAGCGTTGTCGACTGTGCACGCCATTACAACATCCCGATTCGCATCGGGGTGAACGGCGGTTCGCTGGAAAAAGACCTGCAGGAAAAATACGGTGAACCAACGCCACAGGCGCTGCTGGAATCAGCTATGCGTCATGTCGACCACCTTGATCGGCTCAATTTTGATATGTTCAAGGTCAGCGTCAAAGCCTCAGACGTTTTCCTCGCCGTTGAGTCGTATCGCCTGCTGGCAAAACAGATCGAGCAGCCGCTGCATCTGGGGATCACTGAAGCCGGTGGTGCACGCGCCGGGTCCGTCAAATCAGCGATTGGCCTCGGCCTGCTGCTGTCTGAGGGCATTGGCGATACGTTACGTATTTCGCTGGCGGCCGATCCGGTAGAGGAAGTCAAAGTGGGCTTCGATATCCTCAAATCACTGCGTATTCGTTCGCGCGGCATTAATTTTATTGCCTGCCCGACCTGTTCACGTCAGGAATTTGATGTAATTGGCACAGTCAACGCCCTTGAAGAACGGTTAGAGGATATCATCACGCCGATGGATATCTCTATTATCGGCTGTGTCGTTAATGGCCCCGGTGAAGCCACGGTTTCAACCATGGGGGTAACCGGTGGCAGTAAAAAAAGCGGCTTCTATGAAGACGGCGTGCGTCTGCGCGAACGTCTGGACAACGACAATATGATCGACCAGCTGGAGGCGCGCATCCGTGCTAAAGCCACCATCCTCGATGCAGCACGTCGGATTGATATCCAACAGCTTGAAAAATAATTTAACAGCATTGTGTCTGGCCTCTTTTGTTGGCCAGACGTAATCGGCGCAGGCCGTTTTGCCGTGACAGCGCAATAGTCGCAGCCTAACGTAGTTACGTAATAATTATTCACCCGTTCAACGGCGCTCAGGTTGTGAACGTGATGGATAATGGGTTCGCGCGTTGACCGGTTGATGGTGGCCCCTGAACCAGCCTGCACATTACCAGATAAAAGAGAATATTTAGTGGCGAAGAACATCCAGGCCATTCGTGGCATGAACGATTATCTGCCGGCTGAAACCGCCGTGTGGCAACGCGTTGAGCAGGTCCTTAAACAGGTACTGAGCAGCTACGGTTTCAGTGAAATTCGTGTGCCGATAGTAGAGCAGACTCCGTTGTTTTTACGCGCTATCGGTGAAGTCACCGACGTGGTTGAAAAAGAGATGTATACCTTCGACGATCGCAACGGTGAAAGTCTGAGTCTGCGCCCGGAAGGTACCGCTGGCTGCGTGCGGGCGGGCATCGAGCACGGTCTGCTGTACAATCAGGAGCAGCGTCTGTGGTACATCGGCCCGATGTTCCGCTATGAACGCCCGCAAAAAGGCCGCTCTCGTCAGTTCCACCAGATTGGTGCTGAAGTGTTTGGCCTGCAGGGGCCGGACATTGATGCCGAACTGATTATGATGACCGCCCGCTGGTGGAAAGCATTGGGTATTGCTGACCATGTCGTGCTGGAGCTTAACTCAATCGGTTCGTTGCAAGCGCGAGCGAACTATCGCGATGCGCTGGTCGCCTTCCTTGAGCAGCATGTTGAAATGCTGGGTGAGGACTGCAAACGTCGCATGTACTCCAACCCGTTACGCGTGCTGGATAGCAAAAACCCTGACGTCCAGGCGTTACTGAACGATGCTCCGACTCTGGGCGATTATCTGGATGACGAATCGCGCGAGCATTTCGCCGGGTTGTGTCGCCATCTGGATGCGGCCGGCATTGCTTATCGCGTTAACCAGCGTCTGGTGCGTGGTCTCGACTACTACAACCGTACGGTATTTGAATGGGTGACCGACAAACTGGGTGCTCAGGGCACCGTTTGTGCCGGTGGCCGCTACGATGGCCTGGTTGAACAGTTGGGTGGCCACGCCACGCCGGCTGTCGGTTTCGCCATGGGGCTGGAGCGGCTGGTGCTGCTGGTGCAGGCAGTCAACCCGGAATTTGAACCGACGCGTGTTGTCGATGTCTATGTTATCGCTGCGGGTCAGGGCGTACAGAGCGCGGCGCTGCTGCTGGCTGAACAGCTGCGCGATGCGCTGCCGGAACTCAAGCTAATGAGCAATCTGGGCGGTGGCAGCTTCAAGAAGCAGTTCGCCCGGGCAGATAAATGGGGCGCGCGTATCGCTCTGGTGATCGGCGAAGATGAAGTGGCCAATGGCCAGCTGGTGATCAAAGATTTACGTACCGGCGAGCAGCAGACCCTGGCGCAGGGTGATGCAGCAACCGCGCTGGCGGCATTGTTACAGCGTTAAGCCTTAAGGCGAGCACGATTTAAAGGAGTAGTATTGCGTGGAAGTGTATAGCAACGATCAAGAACAGACAGATGCGCTGAAAAATTTCTTTGCCCAGAACGGCAAGGCGCTGGTCGTCGGTGTGGTATTGGGAGTAGGTGCCTTAATTGGCTGGCGTTTCTGGAGCAATCATCAGGACAGCGGGTCGCGCGAAGTCTCTGCCGCCTATCAGCAGGTGACCACGGCGCTGGATGCCAGTAAACCCGCATCGATTGCAGCAGCCGCGAAGTTTGCCAGCGAAAACAGCAATACCTACGGAGCGCTGGCTTCACTGGACGTGGCAAAACGGTATATTGATAACAATCAGCTGGATAAAGCCGCTGAACAGCTACAAAGCGGCCTGAAAAATACTCAGGACGCGAATCTGCAGGCCGTGCTCAATCTGCGTCTGGCACGTATCCAACTGCAGCAGAAGCAGCCGGATGCGGTACTGAAGACTCTGGATGGCGTCAAGGGTGATGGTTGGGCAACTATCGTGGCCGACGTGCGCGGAGAAGCCTTGCTCAGCAAGGGGGACGTTCAGGGCGCACGCGATGCGTGGGGCAAAGGGATCGCTTCTGATGCGTCATCGTCGCTGAAAGAGATGCTGCAAATGAAAGTGAATAATCTGCCGGGCTAATACAGCTAAATGATTCAAGTCCAGCGAGGTGCTCAGTGATGTGCACGGTATAAGCCTCTGCCCTCCTGCTTGAAATATCACCTGGTTAGCTCGATAAATTTGGCCTGCACAGGCACAAGAGGAATTTCATGGAATTGCGTAAGTTACTTTTGCCGGGACTGATGTCAGTCACCCTGCTCAGCGGATGTTCATGGTTCAGCGGTGAAGAAGATGTTGTCACCATGTCACCGCTACCTTCGGTACAGAATCAGTTCGAACCGAAAAAAGTCTGGAGTACCTCTGTCGGGGATGGCGTGGGTGATTTTTACTCTAATCTACACCCGGCCTGGGCAGATAACACCGTTTATGCCGGCGATCGCCACGGCACGGTGAAAGCGCTGAATTCTGGCGACGGTAAAGAACAGTGGAAAGTTGACCTGTCTGAAAAAACCGGTTTCTTCTCCAGTAATATCCCGGCGCTATTGTCCGGCGGCCTGACCGTTGATAGCGGCCGTGTTTACGTTGGCAGTGAACGCGCCCAGGTCTTTGCCCTGAATACCAGCGATGGTTCGATTGCCTGGCAGACCAAAGCGGCGGGTGAAGTGTTATCCCGTCCGGTAGTCAGCGATGGCCTGGTGCTGGTTCATACCAGCAACGGCATGTTGCAGGGGCTTGACCAGTTAAGCGGTAAGGTTAAATGGTCAGTAAACCTTGATGTACCAGCACTGAGCCTGCGTGGTGAATCTGCACCGGCCAGCGCATTCGGTGCTGCCATTGTCGGTGGCGACAACGGCCGCGTCAGCGCGGTGATGATGAATCAGGGGCAGATTATCTGGCAGCAGCGTATTTCCCAGCCGAGCGGTGCTACCGAAATCGACCGTCTGGCCGATGTCGATACCACTCCGGTGGTGGTCAATGGCGTGGTCTATGCGCTGGCCTATAACGGCAACCTGACGGCGCTGGATCTGCGCTCCGGTCAGATCCTCTGGAAACGTGAAATTGGATCGGTGCACGATATGATCGTTGACGCTGGCCGTATCTTCCTGGTTGATCAGGATGACCGCGTGATGGCGCTGAATATCGAAGGCGGCGTCAGCATCTGGCGTCAAAGCGATCTTCTGCACCGCAACCTGACTTCACCGGTACTGTATAACGGTTACCTGGTGGTGGGTGACAGTGAAGGCTACCTGCACTGGATGAACACCGACGACGGTCGTTTTGTTGCCCAGCAGAAACTCGACAGCTCCGGTTTACAGACTGAACCCGTGGTCGCCAGCGACAAATTGCTGATCCAGTCGAAAGACGGCGAAGTTTACGCGATTACGCGTTAAGCCGCCTGGTATCACTACCCGTTCGTTTTCGCCTGCTGGCTGGCTCAACGATCAAGGGTAAACGGCTCCTGATTAGTCAGGGGCCGTTTTGTTTTTCTTCCGGCGTGTTATCCTAAGCGCCATCGGCCTGTGCCCTTCGTCAGTTCAACTGACAGCGGGCAGCGAAAACTCTTCGCAGCCAGGCGCTTATTATTCAGTGATGAGGCTTCAATATGGTACCTGTGGTCGCGCTGGTCGGGCGTCCCAATGTGGGAAAATCCACCCTGTTCAACCGTTTAACGCGCACGCGAGACGCGCTGGTAGCGGATTTTCCCGGGCTTACACGAGACCGCAAATACGGTCGCGCCGAAATTGAAGGGCGCGAATTTATTTGTATTGATACCGGCGGTATTGATGGCAACGAAGAGGGCGTGGAAACCCGTATGGCGGAACAGTCACTGCTGGCGATTGAAGAAGCCGACGTGGTGCTGTTTATGGTTGACGCCCGCGCCGGGCTGATGCCGGCCGATACCGCTATTGCTAAACATCTGCGTGCGCGCCAGAAGCCCACTTTTATCGTGGCCAACAAGACTGACGGCCTGGATGCGGATTCGGCGGTAGTCGACTTCTGGTCACTCGGGCTGGGTGAGATCCATCCGATTGCCGCCTCTCACGGGCGTGGCGTGACCAGCCTGCTGGAGCTGGTACTGCTGCCGTGGATGGATGAAGTCGCCCCGGAGCGCGAGCTGACCGAAGAAGAGGAAAACGAAGCCTACTGGGCCGAACTGGCGGCGAAAGAAGCCAAAGCCAGTGGTGAAGATACCGCAGACGCAGAAGATGATTTTAACCCGCTCGATCTGCCGATCAAGCTGGCTATCGTTGGTCGTCCTAACGTCGGTAAGTCAACGCTGACTAACCGTATTCTCGGCGAAGACCGCGTGGTGGTATTCGACATGCCGGGAACCACGCGAGACAGTATTTATATCCCGATGGAGCGTGACGGTCGTGAGTATATCCTGATCGATACTGCCGGGGTGCGTAAGCGTGGTAAAGTCACTGAAACCGTCGAGAAATTCTCTGTCATCAAAACGTTAAAGGCCATCGAAGATGCCAACGTGGTGATGTTGGTTATCGATGCACACGAAGGTATTTCCGATCAGGATCTCTCCCTGCTGGGCTTTATCCTTAACAGTGGCCGCTCGCTGGTAATTGTGGTTAACAAGTGGGATGGCCTGTCGCAAGAAGTGCGCGATGAAGTGAAAGAAGCGCTGGATTATCGCCTCGGCTTTATCGACTTCGCACGTATTCACTTTATCTCCGCCCTGCACGGCAGCGGCGTGGGTAACCTGTTTGAATCGGTGACCGAAGCTTACGACTGTTCAACGCGCCGCGTTAACACCTCGATGCTGACGCGTATCATGCATATGGCGGCTGACGACCATCAGCCACCGCTGGTGCGTAGCCGCCGCGTGAAGCTGAAATACGCTCACGCCGGGGGTTATAACCCGCCGATTGTGGTGATCCACGGTAATCAGGTCAAAGACCTGCCGGATTCCTATAAGCGTTATCTGATGAACTATTTCCGTCGTTCGCTGGATATCATGGGGACGCCGATCCGTATTCAGTTTAAAGAGGGTGATAACCCGTACGAAGGCAAACGTAACCTGCTGACGCCAAACCAGCAGCGTAAACGTCAACGCTTAATGAGCCATCTGAAAAAGAACAAGCGCTGATGCGCAAGGGGGCCTGATGGCCCCTTTTGTTTCAGGTTGACAGCAGATGCGGCCGATCTGGTCTTTTTGATTCTTATCGATCCCGAACGTACTTTTTATTGTTCAGGTTCAGCGCAGCAGCTTCTCGACGCGATCCGGGTAGTTCCAGCCCGCAGTGCTGGCGACCTCTCTGGCGAGTTGCGCGTAAAGTTCGGTTGTTGCGTCATAAGCCCGCCGCGCATCCTCTGCATCGAAGTGGCCAAACGTTGTCTGAAGCCTCTGCCATATTTCCTCCCCGGCCCATAAGCGTATGCCTTTCCCAGAGTGCCAGACATCGGCCAAACCCTTGCTGTGAGCATTGGCGTGCCACTCAATCATCTCCAGCAGGAGTTCCTTCATCGTCCAGTCGCGCTGTTTAACAAGGAAAAGCTCATTACGGGCGAGGTATCCGGGCACATGGAATGCCTCAAACCAGAACTCTTCCACCCGCTGACAGAAAGATGCTTCTCCGGGCAGGGTAGCAGTGGAAAAAGCCAACGTTGGCGCTGGTAATCGTTGAGCCAGGCTATCCTTATCCAGACTAACCCGATAGCCCCTTCGATAAAGGGGATCCAGCAGATTTTCAGATGCCATGTGGGCCAGACGTGCTAAACCTGCGAGGGTAAAATCGACTTTTATCCCCCCCTCGAAAATCACCAGCCGGGTTGGCCACTGCTGGTCACCTTCAGCTTCGAGATGTAAAACGGTGATAATTTCCCCGATTGCACCGATCCAGCCATCGGTGACGGCCAGCAGCTGCGGTTCACGCGCTATTATTTCAATATCGATATCGGAGAACTCATCCGCGAGACCGTCAGCCCTTACCAGGGATCCGGTTTGCACCAGCGCGCGCACGTTATCCGTGATGGTGGCCCATTGATGTATCTTTTCCAACAGGTGTGAACGTTTCAATTCAGTCTCTGTCACTTTTTATTCCTCAGGCTGGTAATGAGTTCGGGATGACGACCAGGCATTTTTATTGTGAAGAAAAATCCTCACTTTCTCGTGAACATTTGTGCCAGAAACGAGTTAAACGTTACTAATAATGAGTAACTTGTTAATTTACTGTTTTTTACATTATGAACCTGATGGTACAATTTTGCTGCTTGCCTGTATTGCTGCTTACGTCTGCGCGTAAAGGTGATGCTTGCGCAAAAAGGAGGGCGTTACAGCCCCATGTCAGTATTAATCAGATAAGGTTTTACGTTAAGTTCGCCTTATTTTCTCCAAGAGTATTTTGTATGCCTCAAATACGCGCCGGGTCCTCTAAATGGCTGGGCTTATGGTGTCTCGTGCTGGGTATTCTGTTACTGGCAACCGGCCTTTACTTTGTCATCGGAGGCGGTAAGCTGCTATCACTCGGCGGCAGCGGGTATTTCGTTATTGCCGGGATCTTCACGGTTCTTTCCGCCATCCAGTTCTTCCGCCGCCGCTCTTCTGCGGTAGTGATTTTTGCCCTGGTGTTTATCGGCTCGGCTATCTGGGCCGTGCAGGATGCCGGCGTGGATTTCTGGCCGCTGGTATCCCGCCTGATGTTCCTTGCCGGCATGCTGCTGCTGGCGCTGCTAACTTACCCGTCGCTGCGGCAGCGTGAAGCGCGCACCAGCCGTGCCAAAGCCGCGTATGGCCTGAGCGGCGTAACGTTGGTCGGCCTGCTGGCTACCGCTTACGGCATGTTCCAGCCGCACCCGACCGTTGAATCGGACGGACAGGAACTGCCGCTGGTCGCGGTTGAGAAATCCGCCGGTCAGGAAAACTGGGACCACTACGGTAATACCGCAGGCGGAAGCCGCTTTGTCGCGCTGGATCAGATCACCCGTGATAATGTAAAAGATCTGAAGCCGGCATGGACATATCACACCGGTGATATTCCTGAAAGCCCGACCGGTAACGGCGCGGAAGATCAGCAGACTCCGTTACAGGTCGGCGACCGCGTGTTCCTTTGTACCCCGCACAACAATGTGATTGCGCTGGACGCTGACAGCGGCAGGCAGATCTGGAAAACCGAAATCAACGCGCATTCTCAGGTATGGAACCGCTGCCGTGGCCTGGCCTATTTTGATGCCGGTAAACCGCTGCAACAGCCTTCCGTGCCGGACTCCACGCCGGTCACGCCGGTTACCCTCGCCGCAGGTGATAGCTGCCAACGCCGTATTCTGATGAACACCATCGATGCGCGTCTGCTGGCGATCAACGCTGATAATGGCGAGCTGTGCCAGCACTTCGGCAACAAGGGATTTGTTGACCTGAAAGCCGGTTTGGGCAAAGCCAGCGATCCTCAATATCAGCTGACTTCCGCTCCGACTTTGGCCGGAACCACTGTGGTTGTCGGTGGGCGCGTGGCGGATAACGTGCAGACTGATATGCCCGGTGGCATGCTGCGCGGTTTCGATGTCGTCACTGGAGCGATGCGCTGGGCGTTCGACCCGGGCAATCATAGCCCTAACGCCCGTCTGCAAAGCGGCAAGAACTATGTTCGCAGCACGCCAAACTCATGGGCGCCGATGTCTTACGATGCGGCCATGAACACCGTGTTCCTGCCGATGGGCAGCTCCTCGGTCGATCTGTGGGGGGCCAACCGTAACGCGCTTGATCATAAATACGGCGCTTCTGTTCTTGCGCTGGACGCCACCAGCGGCAAAGAGAAGTGGGTGTACCAAACCGTGCATAACGATCTGTGGGATTTTGATATCCCGATGCAGCCAGGCCTGATCGACTTCCCGCAAAAAGGGGGCGGCAGCAAACCCGCGGTGGTATTCGGCACCAAAGCCGGACAAATCTTCGTGCTGGATCGCCTGACCGGCCAGCCGCTGACCGAAGTGAAGGAAGTGCCGGTTAAGCGCGGCAATATCCCCAACGAGCAGTACACGCCAACCCAGCCGAAATCCGTTGGCATGCCGCAAATTGGCGCGCAGACGTTGAAAGAGTCTGACATGTGGGGCGCAACGCCGTTTGACCAGCTGGCCTGCCGCATCGGCTTTAAATCAATGCGTTACGATGGCCTGTATACCGTTCCGGGTACCGACGTCTCTTTGAGCTTCCCGGGATCGCTGGGTGGCATGAACTGGGGCAGCCTGTCGACCGATCCGCACAATCATTACATCTTTGCTAACGATATGCGTCTTGGCCTGTGGGTGCAGATGCTGCCGGCAAAAGCCGATGCAAAAGCCGGTAATGGTGGCGAGTCGGTAAATACCGGGATGGGGGCGGTGCCGTTAACAGGCACGCCTTATGCGGTTAACAAAAACCGCTTTATGTCGCCGATCGGCATCCCTTGCCAGAAACCGCCGTTCGGCACACTTTCGGCGATCGATCTGAAAACACAGAAAGTGGTGTGGCAGGTTCCGGTAGGAACGGTGCAGGATACCGGGCCGTTTGGCATGAAGATGCATGCACAGATACCCATCGGAATGCCAACGCTGGGCGGCACGCTGGCGACTCAGGGCGGCCTGGTGTTTATCGCCGGTACGCAGGATTATTATCTGCGTGCTTTCAATACCTCAACCGGTAAAGAAGTGTGGAAGGCCCGGCTGCCGGTCGGCAGTCAGGGTGGGCCGATGAGCTACAAATCGCCGAAAACCGGTAAGCAGTACATCCTGATCTCTGCGGGCGGGGCGCGTCAGTCGCCGGATCGGGGTGACTATGTGATGGCATACGCGCTCGACAAATAGCCAACGTCACTGGCCGTCAGCCATGCCCCTTCAGCAATGAAGGGGCATTTTTTTGTCAGCCGTCACGCCAAAGCGATTCCAGCTCAGTCGGGGCCAGCTGTTCAGGGATCAATAGCACGATAGCGCCAGCGGACTGACGAGTGGCATAGCTTATCTGAATGCGAAAATAACGCTGGTCGCCGCGCCCCAGCGTGGCCTGCTGGTCTTCCGGTTCGCCCAGCCGTAACGCATTACGCACAATCTCACAGACCCGCGCTTTTTGCACGGCGCTAAGCTGGGCCAGCATAAAGCGGCGCGGTTGTGCCAGCTTCGGGATAAACGTAAACCCTCCTTCGCGTGCCACATCGATAATTGCATCATCGCTCAGTTCGGGCAGATTCATGTTAAAACGCCGACCTGTTTCCAGGCGTCCTTGATGGCCGCGCCGGTGGCTTTATTAAAGCGTTTTTCACCGTGGTGCACCGTGAACTCCGCAAAGGTTTTAAAATCGGCATTTTGCGGCAGTTCCTTGTCACAAACGGTATCGTACCAGGCGTAGCCCGCCATCTCCCAGGCATAGCCGCCCAGCGCAACGGCAGTCAGATAAAAGGCGCGGTTGGCAATGCCGGAGTTGAGATGCACGCCGCCGTTATCTTCTCGCGTGCGGAGGTAATCACGCATGTGGGCAGGCTGGGGATCTTTACCCAGCAGCGGATCGTCGTAGGCGCTGCCGGGTTCGGACATCGAACGCAGTCCGCGCCCGTTAATTCCTTCAGCCAGCAGCCCTTCGCCAATCAGCCAGTTGGCCTGCTCCGCGCTCTGTTGCAGATGATACTGCTTCACCAGCACGCCAAAGACGTCGGAAAGGGACTCGTTTAGCGCACCGGCCTGCTCAAAGTAGATAAGCCCGGCTTCGGTTTCCGTGACGCCGTGCGCCAGTTCATGGCCGACCACATCCAGCGCGATGGTAAAGCGGTTAAAAATCTCGCCGTCGCCGTCGCCAAATACCATCTGCTGGCCGTTCCAGAAGGCATTTTGATAATCCCGGCCGTAATGAACCGTACCCAGCAGCGTCAGTCCTTCATTATCCAGGGAGTTGCGCTGGTACGCGTGCCAGAAAAAGTCATAGGTGATGCCAAGATAATCCCAGGCTTCGTCGACTGCGGCATCGTTACTGGCTGGCAGATCGCCACTGCGCACCCGCTGGCCTGGCAGATTTTGCGTCTGCTGCGCATCGTAGATTTCACGCTGAACGTTGCCCGGCGTAGCCGTGATGGCGCTGTGCGGTGCTTGCCAGCTCTCATTCATCAGCGTCTGGACATGGGTCAGCGTTTGGCGCGCGCAGCGTTGCTGGTGGGATGATCCGTTGTTGATAATTTTGCTCAGGATATAGGGGGGGATGACGCCGTAGGGCATATCAGACTCCTTGCGCAACAATGAATGTTAAACAAGTATAGTTCGCCTGCTCCGGATGGGGGGAAGAGGAGGGGGGATCCCCGCCTGCTATTTGACGCTGCGCCCGCGAGTTTTTTTCAGTGGGGTGATGACAGTGACTTCGCTTTCTACCCAGCCATCGTCGAGACGGGTTTTCAGCGTATCGCCCTGATGCAGCTGTCTGGTTTTTTTGACAAGCTGGCCGTTGGCGGTGCTGGTGACGCTAAAGCCGCGCGCCAGCGTAGCCAGCGGGCTGACGCCTTCCAGCCTGGCGGCAAGCTGGCCAAAGCGCTGCTTGTTTGCGCCAAGCTGCTGCTGCATTGCCTGCCGTAGCCGATATTGCCACTGTTGTAACTGTTGGCTTGCGCGCTCAATGCGCAGTTCCGGTCGAAAAGCGTTAAGGCGCTGGCCGAGGTGTTGCTGCCGCCGGGTTGCCTGGCGCAGATGTTGTTGCAGCGCATCGCCCAGACGGCGCTGCAGTTGCATCAGCGCGGTTTGCTGGCGCGCCAGCCTCAGCTGCGGATGCTGCTGCTGTAAGCGATGTTGCAAACGGGTGAAGGTACGCTGCTGTCGGGCGAGATAATAGTCCATCGCCATTTCCATGCGCTGCTGCTGCGACTGTAGCTGACGCAGTCGCTCTGTCTGGTTGCGGCTGACCAGCTCTGCGGCGGCAGAAGGGGTAGGCGCCCGCAGGTCGGCGGCGAAATCGGCAATGGTAACGTCGGTTTCATGCCCCACCGCGCTGACAATCGGGATGCGGCTGGCAAAAATCGCCCGCGCCACGCGTTCGTCGTTAAAGCTGCACAGATCTTCCAGCGAGCCGCCACCGCGACCGACGATCAGCACATCGCACTCGTTGCGGGCGTTGGCCAGCTCAATAGCGCGCACGATACCCGGAGGCGCTTCTGCGCCCTGCACCGGGGTTGGGTAGATCACCACCGGCAGGGAAGGGTCACGGCGCTGCAACACGCGTAACACGTCGTGTAACGCAGCACCGCTGGCAGAGGTGATCACCCCGACCTGGCGCGCCGGGTCCGGCAGCGGCTGTTTATGGCGCTGCTCAAATAATCCTTCCGCCATCAGGCGCTGCTTTAGCTGCTCAAACTGCTGTTGCAGCAGGCCGTCTCCGGCAGGCAGCATGCTTTCGGCGATCAGCTGGTAGTCGCCGCGCGGCTCGTACAGGGTGATGGTGGCACGCACCAGCACCTGCTGGCCGTTTTGCGGTCGGAAGGTGACGCGGCGGTTGCCGTTGCGAAACATCGCGCAGCGTACCTGGGCCGAATCGTCTTTCAGCGTGAAGTACCAGTGGCCGGAAGAGGGCTGGGAGAAATTAGAGATCTCCGCGCTCAACCATACCTGGCCCATTTCCAGCTCCAGCAGCTTACGCACTGTGCTGTTGAGACGACTGACGGTAAAAATATTGCTGCCTGGCGCTTGCGACATGTGATGAAGATCAAACTTTAAATCAGCGGGTTAATTAGCCGATACTACAGGGCTGATTCAGGGGATCAAGAGTTTTAAGTAAATAAAGCTGGAGGCAATCGATTACGGCCTGTATAATGCCGCGGCAATATTTTACAAGTTCTCATTCACCCTGAGGTTGAGATATTGCCATGCTAAGAATCACTAAAGAAGCCCTGACATTCGACGACGTTCTGCTCGTTCCTGCTCACTCCACGGTGCTGCCAAACACCGCCGACCTCAGTACCCAGCTCACTAAAAACATCCGTCTGAACATTCCTATGCTGTCTGCTGCTATGGACACCGTGACCGAAGCCGGTCTGGCCATTGCGCTGGCACAGGAAGGGGGCCTGGGCTTTATCCACAAAAACATGTCTATTGAGCGCCAGGCGGAAGAAGTTCGCCGGGTGAAGAAGCATGAAAGCGGCGTGGTTACCGACCCGCAGACCGTGTTGCCCACTACCGCGCTTAGCGAAGTGAAAGCATTGACCGAACGTAACGGCTTTGCCGGTTACCCGGTGGTCAACGGCGAAAACGAGTTGGTCGGTATTATTACCGGACGTGATGTCCGCTTTGTCACCGATCTGAGCCTGCCGGTTTCTGCGGTAATGACGCCAAAAGAGCGTCTGGTCACGGTGAAAGAGGGGGAAGCGCGCGAAGTGGTGCTGCACAAAATGCACGAAAAACGCGTGGAAAAAGCGCTGGTGGTGGATGACAGTTTCCATCTGCTGGGCATGATCACCGTGAAAGACTTCCAGAAAGCGGAACGTAAACCCCTTGCCTGTAAAGACGAGCATGGCCGTCTGCGCGTGGGTGCTGCCGTCGGTGCAGGTGCCGGTAACGAAGAGCGCGTCGATGCGCTGGTGGCTGCCGGTGTTGACGTACTGCTGATCGATTCCTCCCACGGTCATTCTGAAGGCGTTTTGCAACGCATCCGCGAAACACGTGCTAAATACCCCGATCTGCAAATTGTCGGCGGCAACGTGGCGACCGGCGCTGGCGCGCTGGCGCTGGCCGAAGCCGGCGTCAGCGCGGTGAAAGTCGGTATTGGTCCTGGCTCAATCTGTACTACCCGCATCGTGACCGGCGTGGGCGTACCGCAGATCACCGCAGTTTCTGACGCCGTTGCCGCGCTGGAAGGCACCGGCATTCCGGTTATCGCTGACGGCGGCATCCGCTTCTCCGGCGATATCGCAAAAGCTATCGCCGCCGGTGCTGCTGCGGTGATGGTTGGCTCCATGCTGGCAGGTACTGACGAGTCGCCGGGCGAAATCGAACTGTACCAGGGGCGTTCATACAAGTCTTACCGTGGCATGGGCTCGCTGGGCGCGATGTCGAAAGGTTCTTCCGACCGTTACTTCCAGACCGATAATGCGGCGGACAAACTGGTGCCGGAAGGCATCGAAGGTCGCGTGGCATACAAAGGTCGCCTGAAAGAGATCGTGCATCAGCAAATGGGCGGGCTGCGCTCCTGTATGGGCCTGACCGGCTGTGCTACTATCGACGAGCTGCGCACCAAAGCGCAATTCGTGCGCATCAGCGGTGCCGGTATTTCGGAAAGTCACGTTCACGATGTGACCATTACTAAAGAGTCGCCGAACTACCGTATGGGTTCCTGATAACCCGTAACCGCCCGCCCGGCCTGGCCGGGCATTTTCACCCCATCCCGAATTATGTATGACATCGCCCTGGAATAGCCCAATGACGACGGAAAATATTCATAAACATCGCATCCTGATCCTTGATTTCGGTTCACAGTATACCCAGCTGGTCGCGCGTCGTGTGCGTGAGCTGGGCGTCTACTGCGAGCTGTGGGCGTGGGACGTGACCGAAGAGCAGATCCGCGGGTTCAACCCGAACGGTATCATCCTCTCCGGCGGCCCGGAAAGCACCACCGAGCACGACAGTCCGCGCGCGCCGGATTACGTATTTAACGCCGGCGTGCCGGTGCTGGGCGTGTGCTACGGCATGCAAACCATGGCGCTGCAGCTGGGCGGTAAGGTGGAAGGCTCCAGCGAACGCGAGTTCGGCTATGCGCAGGTAGAAGTGAAAAACCAGAGTGCGCTGATCCGCGATATCGAAGATGCCATCAGCGCAGACGGTAAGCCGCTGCTGGACGTGTGGATGAGCCACGGCGATAAGGTCACCGCCATCCCCTCTGATTTTGTCACCGTTGCCAGCACCGATACCTGCCCGTTCGCCATTATGGCCAACGAGGAGAAGCGTTTTTACGGCGTGCAGTTCCATCCTGAAGTAACACATACACGCCAGGGGCTGCGCCTGCTGGAGCGCTTCGTACGTGATATCTGCCAGTGTGAAGCGCTGTGGACCCCGGCAAAGATCATTGAGGATGCCGTTGAGCGTCTGCGCGAGCAGGTGGGTGACGACAAAGTGATCCTCGGCCTGTCCGGCGGCGTTGACTCATCGGTCACCGCGATGCTGCTGCACCGCGCCATCGGCGATCGTCTGACCTGTGTTTTCGTTGATAACGGCCTGCTGCGCCTGAACGAAGCGGAGCAGGTGATGGAGATGTTTGGTGACCACTTCGGCCTGAATATCATCCATGTGCCGGCGGAAAACCGTTTCCTTGACGCGCTGGCCGGTACCGACGAGCCGGAAGCCAAACGTAAGATCATTGGCCGCGTATTCGTAGAGGTATTCGATGAAGAGGCGACTAAGCTCACCGAGGTGAAGTGGCTGGCACAGGGCACTATTTACCCTGACGTGATTGAATCTGCCGCTTCGGCGACCGGTAAGGCGCATGTGATCAAATCACACCACAATGTTGGCGGCCTGCCGAAAGAGATGAAGCTGGGGCTGGTTGAGCCGCTGAAAGAGCTGTTCAAAGACGAAGTGCGCAAAATCGGTCTTGAGCTGGGCCTGCCGCACGCCATGCTGTTCCGTCACCCGTTCCCGGGACCGGGCCTGGGCGTGCGCGTGCTGGGCGAAGTGAAAAAAGAGTACTGCGACCTGCTGCGCCGTGCCGATGCCATCTTTATCGAAGAGCTGCACAAAGCCGATCTGTACAACAAGGTCAGCCAGGCATTCACCGTGTTTCTGCCGGTACGTTCCGTTGGCGTAATGGGCGATGGCCGCAAGTACGACTGGGTTGTATCGCTGCGTGCGGTAGAAACCATCGACTTTATGACCGCGCACTGGGCGCATCTGCCGTATGAGTTCCTCGGCCGCGTGTCTAACCGCATTATCAACGAAATCGACGGCATTTCCCGTGTGGTTTATGATATCTCCGGTAAACCCCCGGCGACCATTGAGTGGGAATGATTTCGCGTCTGGCAACAGCCTGCACGTTAAAGCAGTAAAGTACCTCTAAGCCCGCGTAACTGCGGGCTTTTTTGTTTTTGTATCTGGCACTTTCTGGCAGCTGTTAGCAACGGGAAGCACGGTTTTTTCAATGGAATTTTTGATGGTACTCTCTGGTTTCGAATTCAAGTTTGAAAAAGTACCATGTGATAAATTTCGGTTGAGTTATGGTATTTGTTTTTTATAACTCAATTAAAAACAGCTAGTTAAATAACTTTTCTGAATTTTACAACATGGTGTTTTTTGATAAAGGAAAACAATAAACCATGTTGACTGACGCCAGGCTGCGTCACCTTAAGCCGAAGGAGAAACTCTATAAAGTTAATGACCGTGATGGTTTGTATGTTGCGGTCACTCCGGCTGGAGCGATCTCATTTAGTTATAATTATTCAATAAACGGAAGACAGGAGACCGTTACTTTTGGCCGCTATGGTGTTGGAGGGATCACGCTTGCAGAAGCGCGTGAACTGCTCAACGAAGCTAAAAAAATGGTTGCCGGTGGAAGATCGCCTGCGAGGGAAAAAGCCAGAGATAAAGCGCGTATCAAAGATGCGGAGACTTTTGGTGCGTGGGCTGAGAAATGGTTACGCGGTTATCAAATGGCTAAATCGACGCGTGATATGCGGCGTTAAGTATATCAAAGGGAGTTGAAGTCAAAATTTGCCCAGCAGAAACTGAGTGAGATTACACATGAAGACTTACGCGCATTAACCGATAACATTGTCGAGAGAGGGGCACCGGCGAAAGCTGTGCACGCCAGAGAGATTGTATTGCAAGTCTATCGCTGGGCTATTGTGTAATCATCCCGCATAATAGTCACATTCACTTTTAGAGATCCTCCGGCATAATCAATCTGCCAGCGAAGGAGATCGCCATGCGTAAAGCCCGTTTTACTGAGCACCAGATCATCGCCGTGATTAAGCCGGTTGAATCCGGACGGACTGTTAAAAATGGTCCGGAATTTATCTCGCTGGCACTGGCTGAATGGGCAGAGAGACATGCGGTAAAACTGGAGTTTATCCAGCCGGGTAGGCCAACGCAGAACGCCTTCATTGAGCGCTTTAACCGGACATACCGCACAGAAATACTCGATTTTTATCAGTTCAGAACGCTGAATGAAGTGCGGGAAATCACGGAAAAATGGTTATCAGAATATAACTGTGAACGCACGCATGAATCGCTGAACAATATGACACCGGAGGAATACCGACAGCACCATTATTTTGCCGGGATCTCAAAAAATGCATGGAACTAAAACGGGTCTATTTACAGCTAACCATCAACACGCCAGATTTAAAGCCTGCCTGTATAGTCTATACTAATCTATACTCTAAGGTTTGTATGTGTGGCTAAGGTCATGAGTGCCATCCTTTAAGAAAAATGATACCTTAAAGAGAAATCTTAAATGGAAGTAAGCAATGAATCCTGATAATAAACCACTGATTTATCTGTTAAACACTCCATCAAGTTTAGTAAAAAAACTAAATCCAGTTTTTAACGCTAATCAATATTGGATGAACGGTTATAGCGAATATGAAGCAGCCAGCTATCGTCCTTTAAAGGTTCCTTATTCTTCTAATCTTCCCTCAAACTTACACGAAGCAGAAATAGTAGTTATTGATACAGGATTGAGAAATAAATTAATTAAAGATCGCTCATCTATAAGTGTGATTTATAATCATACTCCAAGTTTTATTGATCTTTTTCCTCTTGATATGCAAATTGCTCTTACTGACATCTTTTCTACAGAAAAATTTCAGCTCTTGTTCATATTTTGTGAAAGCTACAATGAAGAAGTGTATATACTTCAAAATGAAGCAGGTCAACACAGCCAATATCAAATTAATACCTACTGTTTCCCTAACTACTATGGATTTACTCCTACGCGAAGAACGGGAAGCAGAATGAATGTAGTTGAAGGTAAACAGGCAATGGAGATTAAACAATGCCTTGAAAAATACCTTCCTAATTCAAACTATAACTTTGTGTTTCAGCTATATAAAGGCGATAAGTCTAATGATGTTCCTTTGCTTAGAAATGAAGCAGGTGAAGATGTTTGTTTTATAAGAAAAATGGGATCAAAATTAGTTTTCTTTTTGCCAGAAATATACGATAAGGCGGGTTTGCTATTTGACCTTTTCAATAATGTTTTGCCAGATATTGGCTTTTCTAATGAAAAATTTCCAAATCATGGTAGTTTCAATTGGATAAACGATTTCGATTATATATCTTTGGAAGAAAGAAATAAAATAATAGATATTAAAAACGAAAAAGTTCGACATGAAGAAGCCTTATCTTCCCTGCAAGAAGAATATGAAAGAGTTCATTCTAAAGACGAAAATGTAAAGCTTAGAGCTATGCTAAAAGAAACCGGGGATGATCTTGTATCTGCGGTCAAGTGGTTCCTTGAGTACATAGGCTTCACTAATGTTGTAGATCCTGATAAAGATGTTGATGTAGACGCAGGGGAAGTGTTTGAGGAAGATTTAAACTTTGAGCATAACGGTATTCACTTCTTGCTGGAAGTTAAAGGGATTGGTGGCACTTCAACTGATGCTCAGTGTGCTCAGATCTCTAAGATTGCCCTACGCAGAAAGAAAGCTAATCCGGGAAACACATACAAAGCCGTCTACATAGTCAATCACCGTCGATACAAAGCGCCTAAAGAACGAGAGCTGATCCCCTTCAACGAAAACCAAATCACTGATGCTGAGATAGCTAATCGAGGTATGACATTCACCTATGAGCTTTTCAACATCTATCACATGATAGAAGCAGGTGTTATCAGCAAAGAAGCAGCTCGTGAAGCCTTTAAGCAAGAAGGCCTCATGGACTTCAGACACAGCCTTCATCGGCTCGACTTCAATCACTGCTATACAGGTGCTTCAGTATACTCTTTGGTCATACCTGAAGGCGGTTCGTTTACTATCACTAAAGCTGACAAAATCGCTATTCAAGATAATGAGAACCACTGGCATCAGTTATCTATCGCGAGCATGGAGATAGATCGAGTAGCTTATGAAGAGATCAGCAGTGGCAAGGTCGGTATCAAAGTTGATAAGTTGGTGTCGGGTGCCAGAGATTACTATGTAGTGAAGGTAAGCGAGGACAAGGGGCTTCAAGATGCGTAGCTACAGTGAGATCGCAAAGCGTATAGCAAAAATTATTATATCGCCTGAGTCTGCTATAGGATTTGCTCATGGCGTGCTGTCTGTGCCTACAGACATTGGCTATCTTGCGTATGGTTTCATCGATACAGACAGCCGCTATCAACGTGAAACAGAGAAGATCAGGATGGTTGGGGCTATCAGGCATGGCATTCTCGAAAATCACAACTTCATGAAAACTATTGAGACCGTGCTCAATATCTTCAATAAGAACGTGCCTGAAGCTAAGCAGAACGCTATCTACAGCAAAACGATGGCTTCTGTTGCTGGCCGGACGCTTACAAACTCACTGATAGCCGGAAGGTTAGCAACTACCATTGCGCAGCGTAGCTCGTTTCTTGTAGCTGTTAGAGGTGGCTTGATCGGTAATGCTTTGCTGATCGGTGGTATGACAGAAAGGTGCATCTACACTTCTGAAAAGCTTCAAAAGAACAATCCCGAAGTCTATAATGCATTGCGCGTGCGAAACTATGATTTACTCTACTTCTTAGTTGAGCCTGCTTTAAATCCGTTCTTAGAGGCTCTGAATGTGAAGCGAACGCAGGGACAACCGGCTTTTGAAAGGATCATAGAGATGGTAGACAGGGAGGTTAACGCTAATGCGAGATAACGGGCCTGTTGAGCTGAGCTTGGGTAAGCGCATCATGTATAGCCTTATAGAGGCGTCAGGTGCGATCGTAGGCGGGTTGTTGTTGTTGCTATGCTGCTACTGGTTCTTTCACTATGAAACCTGGCATGAGCGGCTGATAGCGATTGGTTTATCCGTGTTGGTTGTCTATCTGATAGGTAAGATTTTACCGGAACGACCAAATAAATAAGCCCCTACGGGGCTTTTTTATTCTTATAATAATATTTCATTAAACCTGACTGTAACCATCCCGCATAATAGTCCCATTCACTTTTAGAGATCCTCCGGCATAATCAATCTGCCAGCGGAGGAGATCGCCATGCGTAAAGCCCGTTTTACTGAGCACCAGATCATCGCCGTGATTAAGCCGGTTGAATCCGGACGGACCGTTAAAGATGTCTGCCGGGAGGCCGGTATCTCTGAAGCCACTGACTATAACTGGAAGTCCAGATAGGGTGGCATGGAAGCTTCTGATATTAAAAAGATCAAGGCTCTTCAGGACGAGAACCGGCGTCTTAAACAGATGTTTGCCGATCTGAGCCTTGAGAACCGGGCGCTGAAAGACGTTATCGAAAAAAAGCTTTAAAACCCGCCTTTAAGCGTGAGCTGGCCACTCAACTAATAACGACATTCGGACTCAGTATCCGTCAGGCCTGCCGGAGTCTGAACCTGAGCAGAACGGTTTACCATTACCGCCCGGATACCACACGCGATGAACCCGTTTTTACCGCCTTGCAGGCAGCGGCTGAACGATACCCACGATATGGTTTTCCGACGCTTTTCCAGGTTCTGCGACGGCAGGGATACCAGTGGGATCACAAAAGGATCCACCGTATTTACTGTCTGCTGAAGCTGAATTTTCGCCGTAAGGGCAAACAACGGTTGCAGGTGCGTAACCCCTCACCGCTGGCCACGCCGGAAGCGCTGAACCAGAGCTGGTCAGTCGATTTTATGCATGATGCCCTGGTCTGTGGGCGTCGTTTTCGCACGTTCAATGTCGTTGATGACTTTAATCGTGAGGCGCTGTCGATTGAAATCGATCTGAATTTACCCGCTCCACGAGTGGTCCGTGTACTCGACAGGATCGCGGCAAACTGCGGCTATCCGGCCATGCTTCGCATGGATAATGGTCCGGAATTTATCTCGCTGGCACTGGCTGAATGGGCAGAGAGACATGCGGTAAAACTGGAGTTTATCCAGCCGGGTAAGCCAACGCAGAACGCTTTCATTGAGCGCTTTAACCGGACATACCGCACAGAAATACTTAATTTTTATCTGTTCAGAACGCTGAATGAAGTGCGGGAAATCACGGAAAAAGGGTTATCAGAATATAACTGTGAACGCCCGCATGAATCGCTGAACGATATGACGCCGGAGGAATACCGACAGCACCATTATTTTGCCGGCATCTCAAAAAATGCATGGAACTAAAACCGGTCTATTTACACAACCTCTTATCCCCCCTGCAATCTGAAGCCACCCGGCGATTTGGCACTGCACCTGGTACAGCTCCCAGCATTGCAGGTATAATCCCATTAATCATTCAACGGGTTTCAAAGCGAAGATGACAAAACTGACCTTACAAGAGCAGATGCTCAAAGCTGGATTAGTGACCAGCAAAAAAATGGCTAAAGTTCAGAGAACGGCTAAAAAATCACGCGTTCAGGCTCGTGAGGCCAGAGAAGCGGTGGAAGAGAATAAAAAAGCACAGCTTGAGCGCGATCAACAGCTTAACGAACAGCAGAAACAGGCAGCGTTATCCAAAGAATATAAAGCTCAGGTGAAGCAGCTGATTGAAATGAACAGAGTCGTGCTTGCAAAAGGAAATATTGATTTCAATTTCACAGATAATAACCTGATTAAAAAAATAGCGGTTGATAAGACGACGCAAGCTCAGTTGGTGAATGGCCGCCTCGCCATTGCCCGCTTAGCGGCTGCTACTGGAGCAGAGTGCGAATACGCTATCATCCCAGCCATCGTCGCCGATAAAATTGCCCAGCGTGATGCAAACAGTATTGTATTAAACAGCACGCTTAGTCAGGACCAGCAGGATGAAGAAGATCCGTATGCGGACTTCAAAGTACCTGACGATTTGATGTGGTAAATCTCGCGTGTCGGCTTTTACCTTCGCAGCGATCTGATGAAGCACGCTGATGCGCTATCGTCACAGCCCGGATCTCTTCTGGTTGATAATCCCCCTGTCAGAACGGGCAGGCATGACTGGCTTTAATCCTCTCTTCGCTGACGGGATGGACAAATTGCAACTCACTGGCGTGCAGCATCAGCCGCGATGTCCGTTCAGTGCCTGGCAGCAGGCGACCGCCATACAGGTCGCAGCCCAAAATGGGGTAGCCCAGCTGCTGGCAGTGAATGCGCAGCTGATGGGTGCGCCCGGTCTCCGGGGTTAGCTCAACCCGCGTCAATGGCAGCAACGTCCCGTCCTGCAACGCGTGATAACAGCGTTGCAAGACCCGATAGCGGGAGCGGGCGGGCTTGCCGTGGATTGAGCAAATTGACATCAGTGGAAACAGCGCCGGGTCTTTGGCAATCGCAGCATCAATCACCCCTTCGTTATCGTTCAGGTGCCCACAGAGCAGTGCGCAGTACACCTTGGTCACCGTGCGCTGGCTGAACTGCTGGCAAAGGGCAGCATTAATAGCCTTAGTGCGGGCTATCACCATCAGCCCGGAGGTGCCGAAATCCAGGCGGTGAACCAGGGTGCAGCCGGGGAAAATTTGTACCAGCCGGTGATGCACCGAATCGAGATTTTGCGGATTTTTGCCCGAGAGACTGAGCAGCCCGGCGGGTTTATTAATAAGCACCAGGTGTTCGTCCTGACAGAGAACTTCTATCTCATCATGGCACGGAGGGGCAATAAACGTATCGGAAATGTCAGACATCAGGCTGCCCGGATGGAGAATGGAAGCGGATAATAACGAATTTCTAAGCGACTGGCGAATCTGGCTGTCCAGAGATTTATCGTCCAGACTTAAACCAAAGACATAGTCTGCGCAGGCATTGTGTTTTACACTGCCCGCTGCAAAAATTGAGTAGATAAACGATTAAGTAGGCGGTAATGGCGATGAACGGAACGATCACAACCTGGTTTAAAGATAAAGGTTTTGGCTTTATCAAAGATGAAAACGGTGATAACCGTTATTTTCATGTGATTAAGGTCGCCAACCCTGAGCTGATTAAGAAAGATGCGGCGGTGACCTTTGAACCCACCACTAATAACAAGGGCTTGTCAGCCTGTGCGGTGAAAGTCGTACCAGACAGCAATTACATCTATATCGCGGGCGAGCGCCTTAAGCTCACGTCGATCAAGTCTTACCTGGTTTACAGCGAAGAAGTGCCTGCCGCTAGCCGCATTGATAAAGAAAATACGGTGCTGTCTGTGGGGCTACTGATGAACAGTATCAGGCCAAAAACAGCCACAAAGCCTGGCGAAACACGCTCGCTGAAAAAGCTGGCGATCACGACCTTCCAGGGAACGACGTTAATCTTCTCGGAAGATGAGATAGACGTGGATAGCACGGTAAAGCTGCTTAAGGTTTGAAATAATCCGTATTGATCCTGTGCCGGGATCCTGTCGCCTCATAAGCAGGATTCCGGCATCGCTGTCTGGCCTCAGAGCGCCGTGGTACACGCCCCTTTTATAAACTTCGACAAAATTTAAAGCCTGTCATGTCACTCCGTGGATCATCGTAAAGCGGCGGGGAAAATGGGTTACAACCGTGATGAAGCGATCGGCTGGGGCGGCGCGAAAAAGGTGCAGCTTAACGTTAATCTGCCAGAGGGATACGGGGTTTGATGCAACCCCCGCCTGCTGGTGGAGCATCACGGTGCTGAAGCCGGATCGACGGTCCTGCACATCGCGGCCGCCATTGTGCCCTTGCATCGTCCACCCGTTCAGGCAGGTTCCGTCAAATATTCGCTGATCATTTCATCAAATGAGGCGTTAGCCTGGAAACCCAGTTTGCGCGCATAATCAGCATGAAAATCGCCGGGCCAGGAGTTGACAATATCCCCGATTACCTGCTCCTGGTGAAAGCTGACGCGTGATGCGACCTCATCACCGCACAGGCGCTGAAGCGATGCCAGCATCTCCGCTACCGTTACCGACAGACCGCACAGATTAATCACTCGCCCTTCGTCAAGCTGACTGCCGTCCAGATCGTGACCGTGGATTAATGCCTGGACCGCTCTGGCCGGTGACAACAGCCACAGGCGCGTGTGCCGGCTCACCTGACAGGTGGCCGCTTCACCGTTGAGCGGTTCACGGATAATGGCACTGGCGAAGCTGGATGCGGCAGCATTGGGGTGGCCCGGTCGTACCACAATCGTTGGCATGCGCAGGCTGCGTCCGTCTATAAAGCCTCTGCGGCTGTAATCCGCCAGCAGCAGGTCATTTATCGCTTTCTGCGTGCCGTAGGAACTCTGCGGCATCCACACCTGGTCGTCCGCGACTTTGTGCGGCAGCTTACCACCAAATACCGCCACCGAACTGGTGGTCACCAGCCTGATGCGCTGCGGCAGCTGGCGCAGGCGATCCATAATGTGGCGGGCGGCATCCACGTTAATTTTCATGCCGAGGTCGAAGTCCTGCTCCGCCTGGCCGGAGACCACCGCCGCCAGGTGAAATACGCTGTCTGTGCGATCGCCAATCAGCCTTTCCAGTTCAGAAATTTGGCTGATATCGCCACAGACAACCTTCAGTCGCGGATCGCTGACCCCCTTAAGTGCGACGATATCAACGGCGGTAATGCACTCAATCGCCTGTAATTCCCCCTGCTGACGAATTAACGACCCCTTTGCCAGCAGTGCCTGCACCAGTTTTTTTCCCAAAAATCCGGCCGCGCCGGTTATGACAATATGCATGATGTGCCTCATGACAGCTAACGGTTGACAGTACGGCCGGGGATGAGAAAGATTGCCGCCGATCCGACCAGCATCGTGCAGGAGATAATTAACATTCCGCTCAGCGTCGAGTGGGTCAGGTCAGTGAGCATCCCCATCATATAAGGGGCGGCAAAACCGGCCAGATTACCAATGGAGTTGATCAGCGCGATGCCGACCACCGCCATCGAGCCACCGAGGAAGGCGGTTGGCAGGCTCCAGAAAAGTGGCAGAGTGCTCAGGCTGCCCGCAGCTCCGAGCGTCAGCCCACACATCGCCAGCCACAGGTTGTCGCTATAAAGAGCAGAAATCACCATACCCACCGCGCCAATAGTGGCAATAATCGCCAGATGCCAGCGGCGTTCGCGGTGTTTATCCGCACTACGCGCCGCCACGATCATCGTCATAATGGCCGCAGCATAAGGGATTGCGGTCAACAAGCCGACGTGAAACACATCCTCTACCCCGGCGTTATGTATCAGGGTGGGCAGCCAGAAGCTGACGGTGTAAAAACCGGCAATCAGGCAGAAATAGATAAAAGCCAGCAGCCACAGCTTGCTGTTACGCAATACGCTAATCAGTGTTACCTGTACGGTGGCACTATCCTGTACGGTATCTTCCTTCATACGGGCCTTCAGTAACGATTTTTCTTTCGGATCCAGCCAGCGGGCGTGCTCGATACGGTCAGGCAGTAGCCAGAACACCAGTGCCCCAATAAACAACGATGGCGTTCCCTGAATGATGAACAGCCACTGCCAGCCAGCCATGCCTAAATGATGGTGAAAATACGCCATAATCCAGCCCGAAAGCGGGCCGCCGAGTAGCCCTGATAGCGGCACGGCGGCGGCAAACAGGGCAAATATTTTGCCGCGCCGATACGAAGGGAACCACAGAGAAAGATAGAGGATCACGCCGGGGTAGAAACCGGATTCGGTCAGGCCAAGCAGAAAGCGTACCGCATAAAACTGCCAGGGCGTGGCGACCAGGGCAGTGAGCGGAGCGATAGCGGCCCAGGAGACCAGCAGCGCGGCCAGCAGACGGCGCGCACCAACGCGCTGCAGCAGCATATTGCTGGGGATCTGGAAAAAGAAAAACCCGATAAAGAATATCCCGGCACCCAGTCCGTACACGGTTTCAGAAAAGGCGAGATCGTCGGACATGTGTAATTTGGCAATGCCGACGTTAATACGGTCGAGATAGGCAAAAATATAACTGACGGTGAGGAGAGGTAAAATGCGCCAGGTGGCGCGCTTCCATGCGTTTTCTTCTGTGTTATTCGTCGGGCAAGTCAGTGGAAAAGCCTCGATGGGTGAACTCATATGACATCCTTGATTGAGTGAGAGTAGGGCGATATCCTTTCTTCAGGCAATAGCTTACTCGCTTCTGTGGCAACGCAGCGCTAACGTGGCAACAGAAGCGGGCAGTTATTTCAGTCTGGCTTGTTTTCAGGCAGTCTGTATGGGCTGTTGAGAAGGTTCCGGGAGCCTTATCACAACAATAACGTCCGTTATCCATTAAATCGGACGCGTTAGGTTGGTAGCTTCAGTGCAGAAGGAAGAGGGTTGCCAGCCCGAGGAAAATAAAGAAGCCGCCGGTATCGGTAAGCGCGGTGATCAGCACGCTGGAGCCGACAGCCGGATCGCGTTTCATTTTTATCATCAGCAGTGGGATCAGAACGCCCATCAGCGCTGCCAGCAGCAGATTGAGCAACATGGCCAGCATCATCACGCCGCCCAGCGCCGGGTTACCATACATCGCCCAGGTGATGCCCCCCATCACGCCTCCCCAGAACAGGCCGTTGATCAGAGCCACGCCCAGTTCGCGACCGATTAAAAATGAGAAGTTAGCCGGCTCCACCTGATGCAGCGCCATTGCCCGCACAATCATCGTAATCGTCTGGTTACCGGTGTTGCCTCCAATTCCTGCCACAATCGGCATCAGCGTTGCCAGTGCTACCAGCTGCGAAATGGTGTTTTCAAACAGGCCAATCACCCGTGAAGCGACAAAGGCGGTGCACAGATTAATTGCCAGCCAGGCCCAGCGGTTACGCACCGATTTTCTGACTGGGGCAAAAACGTCTTCTTCAGGATTCACCCCGCCCATTTTACGGATATTGCTGTCGTTCTCTTCTTGGACTAAATCGACTACATCATCAATGGTCACACGGCCCATGAGTTTACCGGTGGCATCAATAACGGCGGCAGAAATCAGGTTATAACGCTCGAACGCCCCGGCGGCATCCTCAGCTCTGTCATCGATAAAAAAACTGGTTGGCCGATTGTTCATCACTTCCATTACCCGTTTATCCGGCGTGTTCAGCAGGATGTCAGTCAGCGGCAGCTCGCCCAGCAGCATATTGTTCTTATTGGTGATAAACAGCTTATCGGTGCCGTCGGGAATAGATTTTTTTCGCCGCAGGAAGCGTTGTACGGTCGCCAGCGTCACGTCTGCGCGCACCGTCACCAGTTTGAAATCCATAATGCGGCCGACGCGATCACGATCGAAATCCATGACCTCCAGCACGTTTGAGCGGAGCGCCGGATCCAGTGATGTCAGCAGGCGGCCGGTCAAATCGCGCGACAGATATTTAGCCAGCCACGCCTGTTCGTCGATGTCCAGCGGCTTGATGGCACGCAGCAGATCGCGGTCACTCATCTCCTCAATCAGACTTTCCCAGACATTTTCTGAAACTTCGAGCAGGACATGGCCCCGGCGATCGTTACCTACCAGCCGCCACAGTGCCAGGCGTTCGTCTGCGGGCAAAGCCTCCAGCAGGTCGGCGATATCGGCGGCGTGCAGCAGGGGTAAGGTTTGTTTGATCTCCTCAACCTGCTGACGATGGGCGTCCGCTTCGGCAGAGGACTCATGTCGCGGGCGCTCCATTAGCGTATCGACAAGATCTTTATCAGATAGCAGCAGATTGAGAATGCGACTGCGAACTTCAGCCAGAAGCTGGACATGGGAAGGGGCTAAAGGCATGCAATATCCTTTTGTCTGACGAAAATAAGGTCACAGCTTAACTGATTCAGCCGGCACCAGGTGAGCAAATGTCATCAAAACCTCTGTGTCGCAAGCTCATCATTAACGAAACTTAGCGATAACGATGCTTGCGGGCATCAGCAGTGAGCGTTTTTTCTGTTGGAGACGCCGGACAGCTTCGGCGGCGACATATGCAACCGCCAGAGCATATTAGTCAAGCTGGCGAGCGTGATAACCTGGTTGAGTCGAGGGGGCTTCTGAGGTTTTGCGGATATCACAGCGGTGTTCGGGCAGGATTTCCTGTTACGTACCTTTAAGGGCAATGATCCATTGCGATACAGACGGTGAGCAGCACCAATGGCAAACCTTCGGGCCAACCGTTGACGCAAACGTGATTTTTAAACCCTGACCGATGACATGCACTGATAAAAAGGAGTGAAGTACGAATCACTGGTAATTAGCCTGAACGGGATTAAATGAGTATCATCTTTTCCAGTCCTCCAAGATTTAATAAAAACTTTTCATAAAAATGCCATACAATAGTCGGTTACAATAGTGAAAGTCTGCAAATAAAAATCTTAAATAAAGATAAAACAATGAAAAAAACGAGAATGCTGGAAAAATTTACCACCTGCTGGTGGGGGTTACCGATGCTACTCGCGCTACTGTTGATGCCATTGGCCTCTGCCTTGTCGGTGCGGCTTTGGATCTCCGACGGTTATGTCTACCTGATATATCTCCCCATGGCTATGATGATTGCCATGATGTTGGTGTTTGACTGGCGCTCATTTCCCGGCATCGCTTTGGCCTTATGTTTTCACTTCTGGGGACGTTACAGCGCGTTGCAGGGGGTGTTGCTTATCGCTATCTTTATGATTTCGCTGGCATTGGGCTGGTGGGGCTACCGTTCGCAGCTTAAAACGCGCTGGAACGTCAGCCCGGGTGAGCTGAATCAGATCAGCGTACGCATAGTCTGGTTGGTATTGGTGATACCCACCTTGTTTATTATTTTCACCCAGCTGGCGCTACCGACAGGAATATTGCCTCTTCACCATACGATCCTGGTTGATGAATCCTACTCGCTGCATACACTGCTCAATTATCAGTCGTTGCTGATGGCATCGCTGGCGACAGTGCCACTGTTTTATTTTGCAATACGGCTGTTACGCAATCCGCGTTTTTTTCTGATTTTAAAGACGCGCTGTCAACGCCAGATTGCCGGGGGAGTGACGTGGCGTGAATGGCTGATGTGGCTGATATTGATGGCAACATTACTGATAATGCTGACGTTATTCAGAGCCAGTAAGGAAAATTTGCTGACTACCGAGTACGGTCTTCCCCTTTTGCTGCCGCTGATGTTATGGTGCGCACTGCGTTTTGGTTATCTTTTCACCTCGATCAACTGGGGCATGCTGCTGGTTGTGCTTTACCAGCTACGCGATCGCTTTATGAATCTGGGGGCGATGGAGCCTTTTAATCTGTTGGTGATGTCGGCTTACCTGCTGGTCTTTACGCTCACAATTTTGCTGATGTCGGCTATCAGCACCCGCCAGCGCAGGTTGCTGGTGCGCGCCAGGGAACTGGCGCTGACCGACCCGATTATCGGGCTACCTAATTTGCGTGCTTTGAACAAGGATCTCGCGGTCGTTTCCTGCTCGTCACTCTGTTTTCTACGCATTCCCGATCTCGATCGTTTAAGCCGAACTTACGGGCTGCGACTGCGTATTCAGTACAAACGTAGCCTTGCTATTTATCTGCGGCCTAACCTGTTTGCCGGGGAGACGATATACCAGCTGCCCGGGTTTGACCTGGTGATACGTCTGCATCATGCCGTACTTCAGTCACGTATTGAAGAGCTGGAAGCACGAATAAAAAGTTATCACCTGAGCTGGGACGGCTTGCCGATCCATCCAGATATCGGCCTCAGTTACTGTACGGTCAATACGCCTGTGCTGCATCTGTATGAGCTGCTGGGCGAAATGAGCGCCCTGGCCGAAACGTCACTGCGCAATGGCCATGCGGTAAATCTGCAACAAACGGCAAATGTTCCGGTGCAGCGCCATATCACTGAAAAGCTGGCGATGCTCCATGATATTAAACTGGCGTTGCAAAACGGTTGTTTCCATCTGATGGCGCAAAAGATCTGCGGCGTACGTGGTGATGACTACTATGAAGTGCTGCTGCGTATGGTGAATATGCAGGGGGAATATATCAAACCGGCCAGTTTCTTACCGGTTGTACAGGAGTTTGGTCTGACCTGGGAAGTGGATCGTATGGTACTGGAGCAGGCACTGAAATTTATCAATGGCCATCGCCAACAGTTACCGGGCATTCGTCTCGCGATTAATTTGTTTGCCGCCTCGCTGTGCAGGCCGCAGCTCACGGAAGAGGTCGCCTCCCGGCTTAAAGCTCATGGCGTGGAACCCTGGCAGCTGATTATTGAAGTGAAAGAGTCGCCAATGCTAAGCGATAACAGTTGGGGTAACCGCTCATTAGCTCAGTTACGGAAACTGGGCTGTCGGGTAGCGATAGACGACTTCGGCACGGGATATGCCAGCTATTCACGTCTCAAACGGGTGCAGGTTGATATGTTGAAAATTGACGGCAGCTTCGTGTGTAATATGCTGAATAACAGCCTCGACTATCAGATTATCGTCTCTATTTGCGCGGTGGCACGGCTAAAGCGCATGCAGATTGTTGCCGAGTTTGTTGAAACGGAAGAGGTCGCCGGGGAACTGCGCCGGCTGGGCGTCGACTATTTGCAGGGGGAGGCGGTCGGTATGCCAATACCGTTGCAGGAGCTGGCTTCCGTTCAAACAGAGGCTGATGCTGAAATCAGCCCTTAACGCTGGTTTTCTGCGCCAGCAGGGTCGCAAAGCGCAAGGAGATTCGCTGGCCGTTTTCGTCGGTACGCTGTCGTTGACCGACATTCTCATTGTATTTCACAATATGCCATTTGCGATAGTAATGGCTAAGTTCGCCGGACTTAAAGGTGAAAGGGAACTCCTCATGGCAAGGATAGTCCCGACTGTTCATAACTGACACAATCAGGTTATAGCCATCACGCACCGTGCTGGCCTGCATATCCGCTATCAGCTGCGGAATGGTTGCCGGCTGCAGGAACTTGATCACCGACGTCGCCAATACCAGGTTATATGCCCCGTTAAAGCGCAGCGTATTGAGGTCGTGCCGGGCGGGATGAAGCCCGCGCAGATCTCCGGCAGCGATAATTTGCTCAAGCCGGGCTATGCAGGCCGGGTTATTATCCCAGGCCGTGACGTCGAAGCCTTTGCTGTTAAGCCACAGTGAATGACGCCCATTGCCGCAGCCAATGTCGAGGGCACTGGCTCCTTCAATACGTGGCAACGCTTGCGTTAATTCCGGGTGCGGTGCGCCAGGTGAGTATTTTTTGTAAAAATCGCGATCGACAAGTGGGTTCATCAGCTTCAGTTGATCATTTCCAGTCATTGCGGGGCTGCGGCTGCGGGATGAATGCGGTAGCAAACCAGTCCCGCCGGCCGCAACAGGCGGTCGGCAGCAGTAGGAGTGAGCGTGCCGGGTTTATGATCCTTCCCGGACGGTAAGCTGCCAACCGGCCACATCATTCCAGTAACCCTGCTCGCGTTCCAAATCCAGCTGAACTAAATTGTTCTGGCTAAAGTAATCACGTGGGAAAGTCAGGGTCCAGTTACCTTCATCGGTGTACAGGTGCAGGTAGCCTGGCTTAGTGGTGGCCTGGCGTTGGTTGTTAAGCAGCGTAGCCAGGCGTAACAGAAACACTATTGGCAGGAACTGCTTGCGCTTGAACAGCGTCAGACGCGGCATATCTTCTACCTTTAATGCCTTACGATGATAGCGTACCAGCGTGGCCAGCAGCGTTTGCTGATCCTGATTAAATCCGGGCATATTGGTGTTCTGCAGGATATAGGCAGAATGACGCTGCATGCCGCTGTGGTTAATGGTCAGCCCCACTTCATGCAGCATTGCCGCCCATTTCAACAGCGCCCCCAGCTGCGGATTCGCTTGCCTGGCGTTCTGTTCACGCCACTGACTGTAAAGCTGCCCGGTGGTTTCCAACACCCGACGCGCCTGGTCGCTGTCGATGGCATAATGATTCGCCAGGCTTTGCGCCGTTCGGCTGCGAATATCCTGATGACGAAAACGACCTTCCATTTCATACAACACGCCTTCACGCAGCGCGCCGTCGGAAAGGCGCAGCTCGCGAATAGCAAGGGCATCAAACACGCCGCACAGGATCGCCAGGCCAGGCACGAACACCCTTTTGCGCTCTTCCGACAGCCCGGGCAGACTAAGGGCATCAAAGGATTTATGTTTAACCACTTCGTCATACAGCAGCTGCAGGCGCTCAGGGGTGATCAGCTTATCTTTCTCGCCCATCGCCTGAAGCACTTCACAAGCGGCTTTGATCGTGCCGGAAGCGCCCAACGCAAACTGCCAACCCTTCAGACGATACTGCCATGCCAGCGTTTCCAGCTTTTGTACCGCAGCAAGGCGTGCGCGGCGAAAATTTTCTTTGCTGATCATGCCGTTGGGGAAATAGAGATTGGCAAAACTGACGCAGCCCATACGGCGGCTTTCGACCAGTTTCGGCTCGAAATCTTCACCTATCACCAATTCGGTGGATCCACCGCCAATATCAATAACCAGCTTGCGCCCTTTTTCCGGCTGGGTGTGTTCCACGCCCATGAAGATCAAACGCGCCTCTTCATTGCCCGAGATCACTTCAATGGGATAGGGGATAACCTCTGCTGCGCGTTGCAGAAACTCTTGCGCATTTGCCGCTTCGCGCAGGGTGTGAGTACCGACAATAGTCACATTGGTCGGGCTGAAACTTTGCAAGCGTTCAGCAAATAACGCCAGGCAGCCCAGTCCGCGCTGGATCGCGTCTTCGCTCAGCACATTATGACTGTCCAGCCCGTCTGCCAGATGTACGCGCTGCTTGAGGCGCCCCAGTACCTGCATGGCGCCATCCACCACGCGGGCAATCACCATATGGAAACTGTTCGAACCCAGGTCAATGGCCGCGAATTCTTGCGGTTTGGCAGTGCTTTTAGGGGTAATTGGCATAGTGATTAATCAGGTTGTTCAAGAGATTTTATGTACTCGTAGATTGACAGCTGCGAACGCACCTTACGGCGATTACCGCGCGGTACATAGCGGTTGCTCAGCTCTTTATCAACGAAACGGGCTTTCAGCGTATCACTCATCAGGATGGCGATAATGTCAAGAATGCGCTGTTTCAGAATCGGATCAAGTACGGCAACGGCCACTTCAATACGATAGTCAATGTTGCGCGTCATCCAGTCTGCCGAAGAGAGGAACACTTTTTTGTCGCCGCCATTATCGAAGATATAGACGCGGTCGTGCTCCAGATAACGGTCAACGATGCTGATCACCCGGATATTATCACTGATCCCTTCCAGATTGGGTATCAGTGAGCACATGCCGCGCACCACCAGTTCGACCTTAACGCCAGCGCTGGAAGCGGTGTAAAGGCGATCTACCAGGCCCTTATCAACCAGGTTATTGATTTTCAGCGTGATGCCGGAGGGGATGCCCTGCTGCGCATTAGCAATTTCATTATCTATTAGCTGGTAAAGCATTCGTCGCGAGTTCTGTGGCGATACCATCAGATGTTCGAAACTCACCGGGCGGTACGGGTTTTCAATAAAGTTAAATACCCGCCGCAATTCATTGGTGATACGTGCATCGGCGGTCAGCAGCGAATAATCGGTATAAAGCCGTGCGGTCTTTTCGTTGAAATTACCGGTTCCGATATGCGCGTAGCGGTTGATTCCGCCGTTTTCACGTCGTGAAATCAGGAACAGCTTGGCGTGGATTTTCAGCCCCGGAGCGGAGAAGATGACGTGAACTCCGGCTTCGGTCAGGCGTTTCGCCCAGTGAATATTGGCCTCTTCGTCAAAACGCGCCTGTAACTCAACGACCACCGTCACTTTCTTACCGTTATAGGCGGCGTGGATCATCGCATCGATAATGCGTGAATCCTTGGCAACGCGGTAGATATTGATTTTTATTGCCAACACTGCCGGGTCGAAAGAGGCCTGGCGCAGCAGCTCCAGTACGTGCTCGAAGGTGTGATAAGGGTAATAGAGCAGCACGTCGCGGTTGCGGATGGCGTCAAATCCATTACGAAAACGGTCGAACCAGATATGGCGCAGCTGCGGCAGCGGCTTGTTCACCAGGTTAGCTTTGCCAACGTTGGGGAAAGTAATAAAGTCTTTAAAGTTGTGATAACGTCCGCCGGGCACGATAGAGTCATAATTCGAGATGTTCAGCTTGTTACGCAGCAACTCTACCATCGCATCCGGCATATCACGCTGATAGACAAAGCGCACCGGTTCGGCGGTCAGGCGCTGCTTCAGGCTGGACGACATCAATTCCAGCAGGCTTGATTCCATTTCAGTGACCAGGTCGTATTCGGCATCACGGGTCATTTTCATCGAATAGGCGTTCAGCGCGTCATAATCGAAAAAGCCACGGAAAATATCGCCCAGGCAGTAGCGCAGAATATTATCCAGCAGGATCATCGGCTTTCTGCGGCGCGGCGTTTCCGGCGGCAGGTTGACGAAACGCGGCACTTTATCCGACGGGATCTCCAGCAGAGCGTAGTTTATCTCTTCTCCGCGAATGATCTCCACCGCCAGATAGGTGTAATCGTCCTTGAGAAACTCGATTAAATCGGTGTCATGGTTGATCAGGATCGGAGTGATGTGCTGGCGCAGATGATGTTTGAAGTAATGCCGCAGCCAGCTTTGCTGATTAGGAGAAAGCTGACGTTCGTTGATCAGGAAAATCTGGTTACGCGCCATTTCTAACAGCAGATCGTTATAAAGTCCGTCAAACTCCTGATCGGCTTTCAGAACACGCGCCTGAATTTTCTTCAGCAAATGGCGTGGAGTACCCGGAATGCCCTGTTCTTCGCCGATGAGAATGCGACGCTTCAGGTCAGCAAAACGGACTTTGTAGAATTCTTCCAGATTATTGGAGTAGATACCAAGAAAGCGCATACGTTCAATCAGCGGGTTGGTTTTATCAGCCGCTTCCTGCAATACGCGCTCGTTGAAGGATAACCAACTCAACTCTTTTTCAATATACAGCTTTTCCTGACCCATTTTTACTCCGTCCGCTGATTCAGGATATAGGTTAGCCATTATCCTGAAACATTATGGCGACAGAATGGCAGCATTGTCCAACGCTCGGTGAATGTTGATTGTCTTATTAAGCACATACGGGCAACATAACGGTTTTAGATTACCATGGAAATCTGCTCAGAGATGACTGACCGCCCAATCCCCGTTGACGACAACGCCGGGCGTCGCCGCATTATTGAAAGGCTGACGCGGCGCGTGGTGACCGCGTGCGGGATGGCCATCTTACTGGTCATGATGCTGTTGCTGTTCTGGTTGGTCGCGGTGGTGGTGCCGCTGTTCATCGCTCCGGGACTGCGGGCGGATAATCCAGTCAAACTGTGGCAAAGCGATGCGGTGATAGCAATGGGCATGGACCGCCAGCAGAAGTGGGGCTGGCGTATCGATCATCAGGGCAGCGGGCGTTTTGTGCCGCTCAATGCGCAACCGCCTTCGGCACCCTTAACCTTACTGCGCGGCAGCATCCGAGCCAGTGTCAGTATGGATAATCTTAGCGTGTTGCTGCTTTCAGAACGCGGGGCGATGGTGCTGGTGCAACCGGACTTCTCGTCAGGCGCAGAACCGCGCTGGAAATACCCGCTTGGTGATGTGCCTCTGAGCACCGGGGAAGAGAACATCTACCCTTTTGCCATCACGCAGAGCGCGGAAAATCGCTGGCAGGTCGCACTGGCAACGCCCGATCATATCGCTTTGTGGCAGTTACAGGCGCAGCAGCCTGCTTTGCATTACCGGCTGAATATCCGCGGGGTGGATCAACTGCTGCTCTCGCCCGACGGCAGCAAGCTGTACACGCTGTCCGGCACGCAGCTAAGCGTATGGCTGATTGGCAGCGGCCCACCCAGGCTGCGTGAGGCGCTGACTTTGGCAGAAAAGCCGGCAAGCCTGAAGTTGCTTAGCGGTGGCGCTTCACTGCTGATAGCGGACCATCGCGGCATTGGACAGTGGTTCGATACGGCCAGCGCCGCAGAACCACGGTTGCGCTTTATCCGCGACTTCGCCGGTGCGCAGTGGCAGCCTCTGATAATGACTGAACCTCATCGCCGTGTTTTTGCCACCCTCAGCCCGCAGGGTGAACTCAAACTGTTTGCCAGCAAGCAGCAGGGAGCCATCCTCAGTCGTCAACTGGAGGCCGGCGTGCGGATGGCGCAGTTCGCCCCGCAAGGTGACGGGCTGCTGGTTGAACGGGCAGGAGCCTGGCAGCACTACCGGCTGGACAATCCATGGCCGGATGTCAGCTGGCGCAGCCTGTGGCAAAAAGTCTGGTATGAAAACTACCCTGAACCCGAATATGTCTGGCAGGCAACCTCTGCCAATGACGATTACCAGGGAAAATTTAGTCTGGTACCGATGGTGGTGGGGACGTTAAAAGCCGCCGGGCTGGCCATGTTATTTGCCACACCGCTGGCGCTGGCCGCCGCCATTTACACGGCCTGGTTTATGACCCCGGGCCTGAGGCGCTGGGTGAAACCCGCCATTGAAATGATGGGGGCACTGCCGGGCGTGGTTATCGGACTTATTGCGGGTTTGTGGCTGGCACCGAAAATAGCCGACCGCCTGTCCGGCGTGCTGTTATTACCGCTGATACTGGCATCGGTGCTTCTGTTGTGTAGCTGGACGCGGCAAAAGTTACCGCCAGTCTGGCAAAAGCGCTGGCGCACAGAAGGGCGCGAAGTACTGCTGCTGCTGCCGATATTGCTGTTAAGCGCCTGGTTTTCGCTGGGGGCGATCCCGCTGCTGGAGCATTCTTTGTGGGAACAAGGGCTGGCAGAACGGTTCAGCACCGATTATCAGCAGCGTAACCTGTTAGTGGCCGGGGTGGCGATGGGCTTTGCCCTGGTGCCGCTGATATTTACCCTTGCCGAAGATGCCATTTTTAGCGTGCCCGCCTCACTGGGGCAAGGCTCACTGGCGCTGGGTGCGACCCCCTGGCAGACGCTGATGCGGGTGGTGCTGCCCGCAGCATCCTCAGGTATATTTGCTGCCCTGATGATAGGCTTTGGCCGGGCAATAGGAGAAACCATGATCGTGCTGATGGCCACCGGAAACACCCCGGTAACCGATGGCGGGCTGTTTGCAGGTTTACGATCGCTGGCTGCCAATGTTGCGGTGGAAATGCCGGAGGCGGCGGCAGGAAGTGCTCACTATCGCGTGCTGTTCTTGTCAGCGCTGGTGCTGTTGGTCTTCACGCTGGTGGTCAATACTTTTGCCGAACTGTTGCGCCAGCGACTGCGACGGCGCTACGGTCAGCAGGAGCAGCCAGGATGAAAGGTGCGTCTGCGCGTAATGACCGCTGGCGCTGGCTTACCGCCGGAGCGGTGGCCGTGAGTCTGCTGGCTTTTCTGCTGCTTATCGTGCTGCTGGCCTGGCAGGGGTTACGCTACTTCTGGCCACAGCCGCTGGTACTGTTCACCCTGCAAACCCCGAACGGACAGGTGCAGATGCTGGGGGAAATAGCCGCAGAGCAGCAGGTTTCCCGCCAGCAGTTGCAGTCCGGCGGCCAGCCATTACCGGCCGGTCTGCCGGAAAGCGTGACACGCTATCTGATTAAAACCGGTAACCGCGATTTCAATGGCACGGATTTTCGCCAGCTGCTTTCCAGCGAGATCCTGCATCAGCAGGTGCCGAAGCAAGCCATTGTGCTGCAGCGACGTGCTGGCGGCAACGCCTACGGCTGGTTCGACGGTTTGCTGGAAGAGCGGCATCCGTTGACCGCGAATAACCTTTTCCAAACCTTGCAGCAGCGTTTAACGCAGACTCACGAGCACCTGAAAGAAGCAGAAACGCTGCGCCAGGTAGAGATGGCACGACTCAATGCGCAAATGGAAGAGTTGGAACAGCAAAGGCAGCAGCAGCGTAATGCCCGGCGCTACACGCCGGAAAACCAGTCAGCTTATGAAGCAGATCGCGCCGAGCTGCAGCGCCAGTTTGCCGACCAGTCGTCCAGTCTGGCAGCATTGGATCAGGAAAGTCACAACACCGTACTGGTGCTGCGTGATGCCAGCGGAGAACGGCACCAGATACCGCTGGCGCAGATTGTTGCCGTATGGCAGCCGAATGCCATGAGCGCCGGGATAAAGTGGCGGCATTTTGCGCACCAGCTGTGGCATTTTGTCAGTGATTCGGCATACGAAAGTATCGGTGATGGCGGGGTATTCCCGGCCATTTTTGGCACCATACTGATGGTACTGCTGATGTCGATAGTGGTGATGCCGCTTGGCGTGGTGGCGGCAATCTGGCTGCACGAATATGCCGGCAGTAATCTGTTAACCCGGCTGGTACGCATTGCGGTGGTTAACCTTGCTGGCGTCCCCTCAATTGTTTATGGCGTATTTGGTCTCGGTTTCTTTGTCTGGTTGACGGGCGGCAGCATTGACCGTCTGTTTTTTGCAGCAAGGCTGCCGAACCCGACCTTTGGTACGCCTGGGTTGCTCTGGGCTTCGCTGACGCTGGCTTTGTTAACCTTGCCAGTGGTGATTGTGGCCACCGAAGAGGGGCTGTCGCGCATTCCGCCCTCGCTACGCCAGGGTTCGCTGGCATTAGGGGCCACCCAGGCGGAAACCCTGTGGCATATCACGCTGCCGCTGGCAGCGCCCGCCATGCTAACCGGGCTGATTCTGGCGGTGGCGCGCGCCGCCGGGGAAACCGCACCGCTGATGCTGGTCGGCGTAGTTAAAAAGGTGCCGGAGCTGCCGGTAGATGCGCTGTTCCCTTATTTACACCTCGATCGTAAGTTTATGCACCTCGGGTTTCAGATCTACGATCTGGCTTTCCAAAGCCCCAATGCCGAAGCTGACCGTTCGCTGGTGTTTGCCACTGCGCTGCTGCTGGTATTGTTGATATTGGGGTTAAACCTGGTGGCGATGATATTGCGCCATCGTCTGCGCGAGCGCTACCGTGCGCTGATGCTTTAATTCGGGGCTTTTTATGGCAATCACGTTTAATGATGTAAATACCGCGCTGGAACTGGACAACCTGAACTTATGGTATGGCGAAAAACAGGCATTAAATAACATCAGCCTGCAGTTTCCTGCAAACCGCATCACCGCACTGATCGGCCCTTCAGGCTGCGGCAAGTCGACGCTGTTACGCTGCTTCAACCGCATGAACGATGCCATCGACGGCTGCCGCATCAGTGGAGATATCCGTCTGCAGCAGCACTCCATTCTGGCGTCTGCACAGGACCTCTGCGCGCTGCGCCGCCGGGTTGGCATGGTGTTTCAGCGGCCTAATCCCTTTGCCAGGTCCATCTATGACAACGTGGTGTACGGCCTGCGTTTACAGGGCGTACGTGACAAGCGCGTGCTGGACGAAGCGGCCGAGCGGGCGCTGCGTGCTGCGGGGCTATGGGCAGAGGTGAAAGACAATGTGTGGCAGAACGCCCTGACGCTGTCCAGCGGGCAGCAGCAGCGACTGGTTATTGCCCGTGCTATTGCCATTGAGCCGGAAATCCTGCTGCTGGATGAGCCAACGTCGGCGCTTGACCCGATTGCCACGCTGGTGATTGAAGAGTTGATGACCACGCTGAAACAGCACTTCACCCTGATCCTGGTGACGCACAATATGCAGCAGGCGGCACGCGTATCTGACTATACCGCGTTTATGCATCAGGGCAGAGTCGTGGAATTTGGTCTGACCGATACGCTGTTTACCGCACCACGCCAGCGCCATACGGAGGATTACATTACCGGAAGGTATGGCTGAAGCGGAAAGAAACCGTCGCCAGCTCTGCATACCGCATCGTCCCCGGTTTCGCTTACCGCGTTTATTCGAAAGCATGCCCGGCGGCGGGCAGCCGTCGATCATCCAGCCAGGCCGCGCCATCGTGCATTGTCAGGCGTCCATCAATGAACCAGCTTACCACCAGCGGGTAGATAGCATGCTCCTGATGCTGTACGCGCGCGGCGACATCGTCTTCTGTGTCATCGCTGAACACCGGAACTTTCGCCTGCAAAATCACCGGGCCACCGTCCAACTGTTCAGTGACAAAATGCACCGAGGTGCCGTGCTCTTCATCGCCATTGTCAATCGCCTGGCGATGAGTATGCAGCCCCGGATATTTAGGTAGCAGCGAAGGGTGAATATTCAGCATGCGCCCGGCGTAGCGTTGAACGAATTCCGCACTGAGAATGCGCATATATCCTGCCAGTACCACCAGATCGGGCGCATAGGCGTCTATTTCCTGCATCAACTGACGATCGAAAGCGCAGCGGTCGGCGAATTGCGCCGCTGCCAGCGCATGAGCCGCAATGTTGGCCGCGCGCGCGCGCTCAAGGGCAAAAGCCCCGGCTTTATTACTGAAAACGGCAGCTACCCTGCCGCCGATCCGCCCCTGCTGGCAGGCGTCGAGAATGGCCTGCAAATTGCTCCCGTTACCGGAAACCAGCACGACGATGCGTTTCATGCGTTGATCACCACGCGCTCTTCAGCATCGGAGGCTTTGATCACGCCAATTTTCCAGGCTTTCTCACCGGCATCGTTCATCAGCTGAAGCGCTTTGTCCGCTTCCGCCGGGCTAAGGGCAATCACCATGCCAACGCCGCAGTTGAAGGTGCGGTACATCTCGAAGCGACTGACGTTACCGGCCTGCTGCATCCAGCTGAAGACGGCTGGCCACTCCCAGCTTGACTCTTCCAGCACCGCCTGGGTGTTGTCTGGCAGCACGCGCGGGATATTCTCCCAGAAGCCGCCGCCGGTCAGGTGGGCGATCGCATGCACATCCACCTGCTCAATCAGATTGAGGATGTTCTTCACATAGATGCGCGTTGGTGCCAGCAGGTGGTCCGCCAGGGGTTTACCTTCCAGCTGGGTGGTTTCCGGGTCGGTGTTGCTGACCGCCAGAATTTTGCGCAGCAGCGAATAGCCATTTGAGTGTGGACCACTTGAGCCAAGGGCGATCAGCACGTCGCCTTCAGCGACTTTGCTGCCATCGATGATCTCTGATTTCTCTACCACGCCAACGCAGAAGCCAGCCACGTCGTAATCTTCGCCGTGGTACATGCCCGGCATTTCAGCGGTTTCGCCGCCGACCAGTGCACAGCCTGACTGCGAGCAACCTTCAGCAATGCCGGCGATGACGCTGGCAGCCGTGTCAACGTCGAGCTTGCCGGTAGCGTAATAATCGAGGAAAAACAGCGGCTCGGCACCTGATACCACCAAATCGTTTACGCACATGGCGACGAGATCGATACCAATGGCATCGTGGCGTTTCAGGTCCATCGCCAGACGCAGCTTGGTGCCAACGCCATCAGTACCGGAAACCAGAATCGGTTCACGATATTTTTGCGGCAGGGCACAAAGGGCACCGAAACCGCCCAGTCCACCCATCACTTCCGGGCGACGAGTCTTTTTCACTACGTCTTTGATACGGTCGACTAACGCATTACCCGCATCGATATCTACGCCGGCGTCTTTATAGCTGAGAGAGGTTTTATCGGTCACTACGAAATCCCCACGCGGTTTGCGGTTGGTGTGGTATTGAAAATAGAGCGCGGCAATTCTATCAGTGCAAGCAAACGTTTGCGAGTCCCATCTGCCCGCAAGTTGCGGATAGCGCGTTTCCAGGCGATCCTTAACAATGCCGGGCAGAAGAGGGAACCAGTGACACTAAGTCATAGGGCGGCGGGGGAAATAGCGCTATAATTTCGCGATTTTTTTTGCAGCTTAACACTCCGGGAGTAAAATAATGAAGATCGTGGAAGTGAAACACCCGCTGGTCAAACATAAACTGGGTCTGATGCGTGAACATGACGTAAGCACAAAACGTTTTCGTGAACTGGCGTCAGAAGTGGGAAGCCTGCTGACTTATGAAGCTACCGCCGACCTGCAAACCGAGAAGGTCATCATCGAAGGCTGGAATGGCCCGGTCACTATCGACCAGATCAAAGGCAAGAAAATTACCGTGGTGCCGATATTACGCGCCGGCCTTGGCATGATGGAAGGCGTGCTGGAGCACGTACCGAGCGCACGTATCAGCGTGGTCGGCGTTTACCGTGACGAGGAAACCCTGGAACCGGTGCCCTATTTCCAGAAGCTGGTATCAAACATTGAAGAGCGTATGGCGCTGGTGGTCGACCCGATGCTGGCCACCGGGGGGTCAATGATCGCCACCATTGATCTGCTAAAAAAAGCCGGCTGCAGCAGTATCAAAGTGCTGGTGCTGGTCGCGGCTCCGGAAGGTATTGCCGCGCTGGAAAAAGCGCACCCGGACGTAGAACTCTACACCGCTTCAATCGATCAGGGGCTGAATGAAAAGGGCTATATCATCCCTGGCCTTGGCGACGCCGGTGATAAGATCTTCGGTACCAAGTAAATCATGCTGCAGGCGAGGTTAACGGCCGTTTTGCTCGCCAGCCACGCCCGCGATCTTCATCTGGTGGCAGCGAACACGGCTTGCTTTACGCGGACAAGGCGGGTAGCGGCTGACCTTTCTGCGACTGTGTGCTCCAGTGAGGGTGCCGTAACCTGACATTTGCATTGATAAGCCGGCCGCAGAGTCGGCTTTTTTATCGTTCACACTCAAGGGGTAAAGGGGTAATGACTGTATGACACGTCGCGCAATTGGCGTACACGAGCGGCCGCCGCTGCGGCAAACTATTCCGCTCAGTTTCCAGCACCTGTTTGCCATGTTCGGCGCCACCGTGCTGGTACCGATCCTGTTCCATATCAACCCGGCCACCGTGCTGCTGTTTAACGGCATCGGCACGCTGATCTATTTGTTTATCTGCAAAGGTAAAATCCCGGCGTATCTGGGATCGAGCTTTGCCTTTATCTCGCCGGTTTTGCTGCTGTTGCCATTAGGTTACGAAGTGGCGTTAGGCGGTTTTATCATCTGCGGCGTGCTGTTTTGTCTGGTAGCGCTGATCGTCAAAAAAGCCGGTACCGGCTGGCTGGACGTGATGTTCCCTCCGGCGGCAATGGGGGCGATTGTGGCGGTCATCGGTCTGGAGCTGGCGGGCGTGGCGGCGAATATGGCGGGCCTGCTGCCGGCCGGTAACGCCGCCGATGGCAAAACCATGATTGTCTCAATGGTCACGCTGGGCGTAACGGTTTTTGGCTCGGTGTTGTTCCGGGGTTTTCTTGCCATTATCCCGATTCTGGTCGGCGTGCTGGCTGGGTATGCGCTTGCCTGGGGGATGGGGATGGTTGACTGGACGGCGGTACGGGAAGCGCCCTGGTTTGCTTTGCCAACCTTCTATACGCCGCGCTTCGAATGGTATGCCATTTTCACCATTTTGCCCGCTGCGCTGGTGGTGATTGCCGAACATGTGGGCCACCTGGTGGTCACGGCGAATATTGTTAAAAAGGATCTGATGAGAGATCCGGGCCTGCATCGCTCGATGTTCGCCAACGGTATTTCCACCGTATTCTCCGGCTTCTTTGGTTCCACACCTAATACCACCTACGGGGAAAACATTGGCGTTATGGCGATTACCCGCGTTTACAGTACCTGGGTGATCGGCGGCGCGGCGATTCTGGCTATCCTGCTCTCATGCATTGGCAAACTGGCTGCGGCGATCCAGGCGGTACCGGTACCGGTGATGGGAGGGGTATCGCTGCTGCTGTATGGGGTGATTGCTGCTTCCGGTATTCGGGTATTGATTGAATCGAAAGTGGATTACAACAAGGCGCAGAATCTGATCCTGACATCGGTTGTACTGATTATTGGCGTCAGCGGGGCGAAAGTGCATATGGGTGCCGCCGAGCTGAAAGGGATGGCGTTGGCGACGATTGTCGGCGTGATGCTTAGCCTTATTTTCCGGGCATTCGGCCTGCTGCGCAAGGAAGAGCAAGTGATTGACGTGCCGGACGAACGTCATGACGCGCGCTAAACCTGAAGGGGCAGCGTCTGCTGCCCCTGTCATGGCAGATTTTTTCTATTTCTGCCGCTCCTGTCCTGCCGGGATCCCGCTTAGCATTTCATGATCCTGCCTGAGTTGTGTTAGTATTTTCGCGTTTTCTGCCTGCTCAAACTCTGAGGTGATTCTGAACACGCCGGCACAGCTCTCACTGCCACTTTACCTGCCCGATGACGAAACCTTTGCCAGCTTCTGGCCGGGGGAAAATCCGTTGCTGCTGGCTGCGCTGCAAAGCGCATTGCACCAGCAACATGGTAGCTATTTCTACTTCTGGTCTCGTGAAGGCGGAGGACGCAGTCATCTGTTGCACGCCGCCTGCGCTGAACTGTCGGCGAAAGGCGAAGCGGTCGGTTATGTGCCGCTGGATAAACGCACCTGGTTTGTGCCTGAAGTGCTCGACGGGATGGAGCAGCTGGCTCTGGTTTGCATCGATAATATTGAATGTATTGCCGGCGACAGCCCCTGGGAAATGGCGATCTTCGATCTGTATAACCGCATTCTGGAAACCGGCAAAACGCGACTGCTGATCACCGGAGATCGCCCACCGCGCCAGCTCAATCTGAAGCTGGCCGATCTGGCTTCGCGCCTTGACTGGGGGCAGATTTACAAGCTGCGACCTCTTTGCGATGAAGACAAGCTACAGGCGCTACAGCTGCGCGCCCGGCTGCGTGGATTCGAGCTGCCAGAAGACGTTGGCCGCTTCCTGTTGAAACGCCTCGACCGCGAAATGCGCACGCTGTTCGCGACGCTGGATCAGCTGGATCGCGCTTCTATCAGCGCCCAGCGCAAGCTGACTATCCCCTTTGTTAAAGAGGCGCTGGCGCTATGAGGATCTCCGGAACCTGCTGTGGCGGCCTGCCGATACGCGCGTGGCCGTTTGCCATCACCGTCGGGCGATCGGGCAGTCCGGGCTGGTGCACCCAGCAACGGTTGCTCGTCGGGCTGCGCGTCATCCAGCCCTGCAGCGATATACGCATCCTCTTTTTGTTCACCCCAGCTGCTGTAACGGCGCTGTGAGCGTTGCCTGGCCCGGCGGGATTTCAGGTTAGGGGATAATCTGCGGCTCAATGTCCCGGTCTTTCAACAGCGCCCGCGTTTCGCGGCTCCTGAGCCGCGCGGATTAGGGTAGATCTGTACTTCGCTTATCGCTTCATCCCTTATGATTTCTGGTACTGACGAAAACGCTGTTGCAGCCGGCGCAGCTGGTCTATTCGCGCATCGTAGCGCGCCTGCTTCAGGCTGCCCAGCGCTACCGCCGCGCTGGCGCTGGTGAGACTGCGTATCGCCTGATCGAGCTGACCGGCTAACGCCAGGCTTTCGGCCCGCGCGGCCTGTTCTTCATCACTCAGCCCCTGCCGGGAAGATGCCTGAGCCAGCAGATCCCAGCCGTTGGCATCATCTTTATTCGCCCAGGTATAGCGATACAAAACTTTGCCAGCATTGGCTGGCTGGTTCGCTTCAACATAGGCGTTAGCAAGGTTGAGCTGTATTACCGGGCTGTTGCTGTTATTGCCCTTCACTGCCAGCAGGCGGTTAATCGCCTGCTGCGGCTGTTTCAGCCCAATATCGATGTCGGTCATGATATCCAGATACCAGAGGTTAGCGGGCTGTTTCGCTATCAGCGGCATGATGATACTGCGGGCATCAGCAAACTTATTGTCGCCCAGCAGCAGTACCGCCTTGCCATACTTCGCGGCGGCCTGCTCGCGGCTGTTGCCGCGTGCCAGCGTGGTAAGCACATCGTCATTTAACTGATTTTGCCCGCTGGCGAACATGCCCAGCGCCCTGACTTTTGCCATATAGAAGTCCTGTGAAGACTGGACCACCACCGGCTTCATCTGATTTGCCCGGTTTCGCGTATCGGCAAGGCGGCTGTCCGGCAAAGGGTGAGTCAGCAAAATTTCAGGGGGTTTAGACGCAAAGCGCGATGCGTCGGCCAGCTTTTGCAGAAAATCCGGCATGGCTTGCGCATCAAAACCGGCACGTTGCAGCACCTGAATACCGATGCGATCTGCTTCCTGTTCATTTTGCTGGCTGAAGCTGATCACCCCCTGTTGAACACCGGCGAGCGTGCCGCTTAGCGCCGCCATTCCGGCCTGTGGGCTGGCCATGGCCAGCAAAACCGAACCCAGTGCACCCACCCAGGTGAGCGGCGCGTTACGCTGTTGATCTTCCATCGCTCGCGCCAGATGGCGTTGGGTAACGTGCGAGATCTCATGTGCCATGACCGAAGCCAGTTGGCTTTCAGTATCGCTGTAGCGAAACAGCGCCGAGTGCAGAACTACGTTGCCGCCGAAAAAGGCAAACGCGTTTATCTCATCGTTGCGTATCAGATAGAAATGGAATGGCGTTTTCACCGACCAGGCATGTGCCACCAGGCGTTGCCCCAGCTGGTTGACATAATGACAGAGCAAAGGATCGTTGATGACTGGCGCACTGGCGCGCAGCTGGCGAACATAAAAATCGCCCATTGCCAGTTCCTGATTAATCGACAGCGTACCTGCCGCAGTGGTGCCAATCTCCGGCAGATTATCGCTGATATCGGCGCGGGACGGCATTATGCTTCCAGCCACGACCCATGCGAGCAGCGAAATCAGCAGGTTTTTTTTCAGTCTGATAGACATACGAAACCCTGGTAAGGAAATGCTGTTTTGACCGACAAAGCGGCGAAAAGTGCCCTGTGTGGCTGTTTCCACGGCACCCGTTTTATCTTACCCAGCACCCGCCAGGAAAGAAATGGCTAAAACATCTATGCTTTAAGCCGAATGCTGCCAACGGTAGCCTGTGATATCGCTGGTCATTCTGTTACTGAAGCGGTCAGGCTGCGAACAACGGCTGGTTGCCAGCACCGAGCGGCACGATGTTCATCAACGCGGCTACCACGAGGCGCCGATTGGGATGATTTTTACAATGGAGTGGCGATGTTGATGTTCACACGGCCTAAAACGGACTTGCGCACGTTAATCACCCTGCTGGCGGTGGCCAGTATCGCGATCACGCTTGCCAATTCTCTGTACGCCAGCTGGCGGGTGCAGCGTGAGGTATTAATCAACAATACGCTGGAAGCGAACCGGGTTTACGCCACCAAGCTGGCTTCGACAACGGAGCTTTTTTTCCAGCTGGCCACGTCGCAGCTAGCCTACAGCGCCAGCAGGATAAATAACGAATCTAATAATGGAAGCCTGTTACAGGATGAAGTAGATCGTCTGCGCGAGCAAACCAACAGTTTTAACTCGGTCGCGATCGCTGATGCCGATGGCCGGGTACGCGCCATCTCGCCGGAAACGCTGCCGTTGAAGGGGATGCTGCTCAGTTCCTCTGCGGCAAAGCAGGCGCTGGCCGAACGCAGGCCGCTTATCGGGCGGCCTGGCCTGTCTACCGCCGGGAATCTGCAGGTGTTTATCTCCTCGCCTGTCTGGTCGAATGACGGCCGTTATCTTGGCTATGTGGGGGGCTCAGTCTATTTAAACAAAAGAAGTATTCTTAACGACCTGCTGGGAGCACAGTTCTTTCGTGACGGCTCATCTCTGTACGTCATCGATAGTAAAAATCAGTTGCTGTACCACCAGTACAGTCATCTGGTGGGTCAAACCGTTAACCCGTTAATCACTCCACAACAGCGACAACAGGCCAGTAACGGCCAGTATCAGGTTGTGACGTCAGAGGGTGAAGCGATGCTGGCCGGTTATTCCGTGGTTCCCGCAGCGGGCTGGACAATTGTTTCAATTAAACCGACCGCCGCAACGCTGGTGCCGTTAAACAGTCTGCTGTTGCAGGTGCTGAAGCATTCGGTGCCGTTCGCCCTGCTAACGGTTCTCCTTGCGCTGATCCTCGCACAACGTATCGCTCTGCCGCTGTGGCAGCTGGCGCGTAAAGCCAGCCGGATGGATACGCAAAATGTCTCAAAAGAGATCGGTAGCATCCGCTCCTGGTACTATGAATCTTCACAAATTAAGCGGGCGATGCTGGCCGGAATTGGGCAGATGCATGACAAAATCGGCCGTCTGAAAAGTGAAGCTCAGACTGACCCGCTGACCGGGCTGCTTAACCGCCGTGGCTTAGATGCGGTACTGGACTATTTTCTCTCCACCGGACAGCCCTTCGCCTTACTGGCGCTGGATATCGATCGCTTTAAAGGTGTCAACGATGCTTTCGGCCATGCTGCAGGTGACACGGTGATCAAAACGGTGGCGCAGCAACTGGGCTTGGGAGCCAGACAATCCGACGTTCTCTGTCGCAACGGCGGGGAAGAGTTTCTGATGATCCTGCCCGGAGCAGATCGTGACAGGGCGCTGATGATTGCTGAAAGGGTGCGTAAGCGTATTGAGCAGTTTCAAATAGATGCGATAGGAAATGTGACTATCTCCATCGGCATTTCGTTCTGGTCTTCTGACAGCGAGAACGACATGCATGACGCTTTTGGACAGGCGGACGAAGCGCTTTATCGGGCAAAAAATACCGGACGTAACTGCGTCGTCATAGCGAAAAGCGCTCCGCAGCCATCCGCAGTGGTCAATGAACCTTCGCGCCAGTAGGCTGTGCTTTATATGTTTTCCAGGTCAATACGGCGATCCGCAGGCCGTTGCCTGTCAGCACCCTTGCTGCTGCGCCGGCAGCACGGATCGCTCTGTCTGACCACGTGATTTACGCAGTTTTCAGGTAGTCGATAACGATATCGTGGTGATTGCTGGTTTTGAAGTTATCGAAGACTTTCTCGACCTTGCCATCGGTATCAATCAAGAAGCTGATACGGTGGATGCCGTCATAGGTCTTGCCCATAAAGGTTTTTTCTCCCCAGATGCCAAACTGGTCACTGACCTGGTGGTCTTCATCTGACAGTAAGGTGAAGTTCAGCAGCTCTTTTTCGACGAAGCGCGACAGCTTTTCCGGTTTATCGGTGCTGATACCCAGTACTTCAACGCCGGCTTGTTTTAGCTCATCCATACTATCGCGCAGACCGCAGGCCTGCACGGTGCAGCCTGGCGTCATGGCTTTCGGGTAAAAATAGACCAGAACGCGCTGTCCCTGGAAGTCGGTCAAATTTATTTGTTCACCATCCTGATCGGGCAAACTAAATTTCGGTGCTGTATCACCGGCTTTCAGTGGATTCATTACTACTCTCCGTTAGATATGATTATGCGAGGGATGAATTCAGGCGCCTGACTTATCTCGGGCACTCAGCGCGTCAGGCACCGTGGTGAGAAACGGCTTTAATAGTGCCTTGCGCCTGAAGTTCTGTACACAAACGTTTGAACGCTTGTTCAATAAATGAGGCATCCTGGCTGGCCGGGCTGTGTGCGGTTATCTGAATATAGAGTAACGGCGGCTGATTTTCATGTGCCGACTGCGTGCGTGAGACCAGCTCCGCAATATTCATCTGATGTGAATCAAACAGATCGGTAAAACGCTCAACGATATGCGGCGAGTCAGTCACTTCAACCTGCACCCAAACCGTGGCGGGCATCGGTGGCGGCAGGCTGGCGCGGGTCCGCTTCATCACGATCAACAGCTCCAGCTCAGCGCCCTTTAACGGTAGCGTGGACTCGATCAGCGTTATCGCGTTCCAGCTGCCGGACAGCAGCATAATAAAGCTAAACTCTTCGCCAAGCATAGCAAGACGGCTATCTTCAATATTGCACCCGCAGCTGCTGACATGGCGAGTAATCGTATTGACAATCCCGGGGCGGTCAACCCCAAGCGCGGTAATAACCAGATAGTGTTGCGATGAATGCGGCAAAATCAAGCTTCCTGTCTAAATGCTAATAACCTTAAGGTAAACATAAAAAAAACTGCTGACAAGCACATAGGTCGACCTGTGCACTTGCTTTTATTGCGCGGTCAAACGTACCATGAAGCACTTGTTTGTCGAGGGGATGACTCATGTTCACGGGAAGTATTGTTGCGCTCGTTACACCGATGGATGACAAAGGAAATGTCTGCCGTGCGAGCCTGAAAAAACTGATTGATTACCATGTTGCCAGCGGAACTGCGGCAATTGTTTCTGTAGGAACGACCGGCGAGTCAGCTACTCTGAGCCACGATGAACACGGTGATGTGGTTCTGTTAACGTTGGAACTGGCCGATGGTCGCATTCCGGTGATTGCCGGCACCGGTGCTAATGCCACCGCTGAAGGCGTCTGCCTGACCAAACGTTTTGAAAATTCAGGCGTTGTTGGTTGCCTGACCGTCACCCCTTATTACAACCGTCCTACTCAGGAGGGGTTGTATCAGCACTTCAAAATCATCGCGGAAAGCACCGAACTGCCACAAATGTTATACAACGTTCCCTCGCGTACCGGCATCGATTTACTGCCGGAAACCGTTGGACGTCTGGCGAAAATAAAAAATATTATCGGAATCAAAGAGGCGACCGGGAACTTATCACGGGTTAGTCAGATCCAACAGCAGGTTAATGATGACTTTGTGCTGGTCAGCGGCGATGACGCTACCGCACTGGACTTCATGCAGCTGGGGGGGCATGGCGTGATCTCGGTGACGGCAAATATCGCCGCCCGCGAAATGGCCGAACTCTGCTCTCTGGCTCAGCAGGGCAAATTTGCGCAGGCACGCCACCTGAACCAGCGCCTGATGCATCTGCATCAAAAACTGTTTGTCGAACCCAATCCTATCCCGGTGAAATGGGCCGCGAAACGATTAGGATTAATAGCAACTGATACGCTGCGTCTGCCGATGACGCCGCTGACCGATGATGGTTGTTCGGTTGTTGAGCAGGCACTGAAAGACGCTGGCCCGCTTCAAATTTAGGGAGAATTGATGGTTTACTCAGTACAAAAGTCCACGGTAGCGAAAGTGGTGGGACTGTCTTTGGTGATGCTGCTTGCGGCCTGTTCCAACGACCAGCGCTATAAGCGTCAGGTGAGCGGTGACGAATCCTACCTGCAGGCAGCCGATCTTAGCGATCTGCAGGCGCCCGCTGGTATGACACTGCCGATACAAAATGGCGATTTTGATATTCCGTCGGTTAACGCAAATGGACAGGTGGGCAAGCAGCTTGATATCCGTCCACCGGCTCAGACGCTGGCGCTGATGAACGGTACCCGCAGTCAGTTTGCCGCTAACAGCGGTATTCTGCTGATTGACAGCCAAAGCGGTTCAATCTGGCCTCAGGTGGTGGACGTGGTTCAGACGGCTAAGTTCCCCGTCGCCGATCGTCAGGATGCGCGCCAAACCCTGACCACCGACTGGGTGCAGTGGAACCGTGCGGACGAAGACAATCAGTATCGTGGCCGCTACCAGCTTAGCGTTCAGCAGCAGGGCGGTCAGCAAGCGCTGATGGTGAAACTGCTTGAACTGCAACAGCAGGATAAAGAGGTCAACTCGCCGGTGCAGATCCAGCGTTACACCGCGCAGATGCTTAACGAAATTAGCGCCGGCCTCGACAAAATCGAAACCCGGCGCGAAGATGCCGCAGCCAGCCGTAGCCCAACGCAGATCGATGTGCAAAGCGGTGCTGATGATACCGGCTTGCCTGATCTGATCCTACGTGCGCCGTTCAATGTTGTCTGGCAACGTCTGCCGGCCACGCTGAAGCGTATTGGGATGGAAGTCAAAGATGACAACCGTTCACAGGGTAGTCTGAACGTGACCTATAGCGCACCGGGCAGCAGCACCTTCGATGAGCTGGGTGCTAAAGATCCGCAGCTGAAAAATGGTGACTACAAACTTCAGGTCGGCGATCTGGATAACCGTAGCAGCCTGCAGTTCCTCGATCCGAAAGGTCATCCGTTAACCCAGTCGCAAAATGATGCGCTGGTCGCGGTGTTCCAGGCCGCATTCAGCAAGTAAACCTCAAGGCCGGACATTCTCCGGCCTTTTACTTTGGCGCTACGTAAACGATTGCTTCGGTTTTTCGGCGGTGGAACATATAATCCCGTCAGACATATTCTACCGGGCTGATCCTGGCAGTCCGATGGTCATCAACCTGCTGCCTGAGTGATGCCGGGTAAAGTTCATTATCGTTGGAGTGGAGTTAACAAGATGCAAAAAAAAGCTGAGTTGTATCGCGGCAAAGCGAAAACCGTTTACAGCACCGAAAACCCGGATCTGTTGGTACTCGAATTCCGTAACGATACGTCAGCGCTGGACGGTGAGCGTATCGAGCAGTTTGATCGTAAAGGAATGATTAACAACAAGTTCAATCATTTCATTATGACTAAACTGCAGGAAGCCGGGATCCCAACACAGATGGAGGCCCTGCTTTCTGATAACGAAGCGCTGGTAAAAAATCTGGATATGGTGCCCGTAGAATGCGTAATACGTAATCGTGCTGCGGGATCCCTGGTGAAGCGTCTGGGCGTGGAAGAGGGCATGATCCTCAATCCTCCGCTGTTTGATCTGTTCCTGAAAGATGATGCTAAACACGATCCGATGGTCAACGAATCCTATTGCGAGACGTTCGGCTGGGTCAGCAAAGCAAATCTGGCACGTATGCAGGAGCTGACTTTCCAGGCGAATGACGTCCTGAGCAAGCTGTTTGCCGATGCAGGCCTGATCCTGGTGGACTTCAAACTTGAGTTCGGCCTGTTTAAAGGCGAAGTGGTGCTGGGCGATGAGTTCTCACCGGATGGTGCGCGCCTGTGGGATAAAGACACCCTGAATAAGATGGACAAAGATCGTTATCGTCAGAGCCTTGGTGGGCTGATTGAAGCCTATGAAGAGGTGGCCAACCGGTTGGGCGTGAAGCTGGACTAACGTCATATTTTTGACCGTCGTCATAAGGCCAGGGAAACCTGGCCTTTCGCGTTATACGGCGCGCAGCGCAGCGTTTGCTGGTTTTCCCCGCTTGCTCTGACTAAAATCGACTAAGCTATCAAAAATTATTTGCTCAAGGGGACAGTTATGCGTTGGCAAGGACGTCGCGAAAGCGACAATGTGGAAGACCGTCGTGATCAATCGGGCACCGTTGGCGGTGGGCGCATACGCATTCCCCGTGGTAAAGGCGGCATCGTTCTGCTGATTGTGGTGATAGTGGCTGGTTACTACGGCTACGATCTCAGTCCATTATTAGGCGGCGGCACTTCATCCGTTTCACCGCCCACCCGGCAGCAATGGCAGCAAACTTCAGCGAAAGAGGGCGAAGCCGCGCAGTTCACCCGCACCATTTTTGCCATGACCGAAGATACCTGGCAGCAGCTGTTCCAGAAAATGGGCAAGACCTGGTACGCACCTGTTCTGGTGATGTACCGTAACCAGACGTCAACGGCGTGCGGCAGCGGACAGTCGGCAATGGGGCCATTCTACTGCCCGGCAGACAGCAAGGTTTATATCGATCTTTCGTTTTATGACGAGATGAAAAGCAAACTGGGTGCCGGAGGCGAATTCGCTCAGGGCTATGTTATCGCGCATGAGGTGGGTCACCATGTGCAGCACCTGCTGGGGATCGATCGGAAAGTGCGTCAGATGCAGCAGGGGGCAAACCAGGCCCAGGCGAATCAGCTGTCGGTGAAGATGGAACTTCAGGCGGACTGCTTTGCCGGCGTCTGGGGCTACTATATGCAGCAGGAGAAAGTGCTGGAAACCGGCGATCTGGAATCAGCACTTAACGCCGCCGAGGCGATTGGTGACGATCGCCTGCAGCAGCGTAGCCAGGGGCGCGTGGTGCCGGACAGCTTTACTCACGGCACCTCACAGCAGCGCTATAGCTGGTTCAAAAAAGGGTTCGACGGCGGTAATCCCGCTCAATGCAATACCTTTGCTAATTAAACTGCGGTGAGCGATCTACTTCAGGCGGCAGCTCAAATAAAAAGACAGGGCTGGCGCCGTCTGCTGGTGATAAGCGGAGATGCTTTCTGGTGCGAGCAGCAGGCCGCAGCCTGTATGGCGCAGCTCCCCGGCGACTGGTTGACGGTAGGCGAACAGCCCCTCAGTGCGTTGCACTGTGCGCCGCAGGCGATACGTACGCTGCTGGGACGCGAATTCAGGCATGCGCTGTTTGATGCCCGTCGCGGTTTTCATGCCGAAGCGTTGGCCGCGCTGTCAGGCACGCTTCATGCCGGCAGCTGGCTGATAATGCTGGTTCCCGCATGGCACCGCTGGCCGCTGCAGCCAGATGCCGACTCATTACGCTGGAGCGAATGCGCCAGCCCCATTCCCGCTCCCTTTTTCATCCGCCGTTTCCGGCAGCTTTTACTGGCTGATCAACGTGCGGTGCTGTGGCGTCAGCATCACGCCTGCACGATCCCTGATCTGACCGATCTGCCGACCTGGCCGGGCGACAACAGTGGTCAGCAGCAGCAGATACTGACTAAGTTGCTGCGTGCCAGGCCGGGCATTTATGTCGTCACCGCCGCACGCGGCCGAGGCAAATCGGCGCTGGCCGGAATGCTGGCCGCCCGCTGGCCGGGGCGCTGTCTGGTGACCGCGCCCGCAAAAGTATCGACGGACGTGCTGGCGCACTACGCCGGCCCGCATTTTCAGTTTATCGCCCCCGACCGCCTGCTGGTCGAAGCGCGCCAGCACCGGGCAGGTATTGACTGGCTGCTGATTGATGAGGCGGCCGCGATACCGGCCCCGCAATTACAGCAGCTGGTCGCCTTATTCCCTTATGTGCTGCTGACCACTACGGTGCAAGGCTACGAAGGAACCGGGCGCGGATTCATGCTGAAGTTTTGTGCTACGTTGCCGGATGTCACCCGCTATCAGCTCGATTTGCCGTTACGCTATGCGGTGAACGATCCGCTGGAGCAGTTTATCAGCCAGGCGCTGCTACTTGATGATGCGGTCTCCGTCCCCCAATCAGATACGGTGGTCATTCAGTCGTTAGAGCAGGCCGACTGGGCGCGACGCCCCGCCAGCATGGCCGCCATCTACCAGCTGTTGACCAGCGCCCACTACCGAACCTCTCCCCTTGATCTGCGCCGGATGATGGATGCACCCGGTATGCATTTCAGCGCCGCCTTGCAGGGGGACAATGTGCAGGGCGCGCTGTGGCTGGTGGATGAGGGGGGCCTGTCAGCCGAACTTGCCGCCGCTGTCTGGGCAGGCTACCGCCGTCCTCGTGGCAACCTGGTTGCGCAGTCGCTGGCGGCGCATGCCGGCCTGGCTGAAGCCGCGCAGCTGCGTTCGCGGCGTATCAGCCGCATTGCGCTGGCGCCCGCACTGCGCGGTCGCGGGATTGGCCAGCAGCTGATTACTCGCTGCTGTCAGGCAGTGCACGGGCTGGATTTCCTTTCGGTCAGTTTTGGTTTTACCCCCCGGCTGTGGCGGTTCTGGCAGCGCTGCGGCTTTCAACTGGTGCGGTTTGGCAGCCAGCGTGAAGCCAGCAGCGGCTGCTATACGGCAATGGCCATTTACCCGCTTTCAGCCAGCGGGCAGCAGCTGGCAGAGCGGGCAACACGGCGGCTGGCGCGTGATGGTTACTGGTTACGCCAGCAGTCAGAACAGGAAGAATTGCCGCTGGACGCGCAGCGTGACCTGCTGCTGAACGATGACGACTGGCAGGAGCTGGCAGGATTTGCCTGGGCGCAGCGGCCGTTCGAGGCCAGCTTCGCCGCATTGGGTCGGCTGGTCAGTCAGGGGGGGCATTTCCCGCTGCTGTACGCCGCGCTGATTGAGGGGCAGTCTGCGGCACAACTTTGCAGTCGATTCGCTGTGGCCGGGCGCAAAGCGCTGTTGAACGCCTGGCGGCATGAGGCACAGCAGGCGTTGATCGCGCTGGATAAGGCGAATGCGCTGCACTGGCAGCAGTGGGTTAACGGGCTAAACGCACACTGAACGAACGTTCATCTCTTCAGTACGCCGGAAAGCGCATATTTCAGGCGAAAAAAACCGTTTCGGCAAACCAGGGTTTTCAGTCCCCGATACGGTTGGCGGTGGTTCCCGGAAACAGACTGCTGCATCTGTCAGCTCCTCATTGATACGCGCCGTGAGGGAAGTGCAAGAGCCTGAGCGGCGAGAAGCGCCTGTGCAACGGGGGCTGCCAGATGATAACGCCAGGATTTATCCCGCCGATCCTGCAGATTGTGCACGTCACTATAAGCATTATCGTTGTTGTCAGGCAGCGACAGCGGCATTTCACCGATCCGGTCGTCGTTAAGAAGGTGCAACCGTCAATGGATGCCAGAAAGCGAAACCCCGCATGCCGGCGGGCTTCAGATATGCCAGCATCACGTTTCGCCTGCCTGAGTAGGTCTCTGCGGCTGGCAACTTTCAGTTTGTCATCCAGCCGCACGTTTAATGTTGCCCTGATATCTCTGCCGTAATGAGTTAACCGTAATGTATTACAGCATTACACGTCGTTCGTAACTCCTTTTTACCGACAGTGACCGGGAGGCTTAGCCTTTCTTAGTCTGACTGCCTGACGAACGTGACGAAGGCCGATCGCGGCATGGGCGCAGTGCACTGCCCGATGCGTTTTATCACGCAACACCTTTCACTCCGGCATGACGTCTGGCGCGATGCCTTCTCACGATCCTGTTCCCCCGTGAAAACGGTTTTTCAACGAACCGCCAGCCCGCTAACCACAGGCAACGAACCGGGAGCGAATGACGATGCAGGTCAGAACGGGGAATGTCCAAAATGCAGCGGCGTGTTACCGTCGGCTACCGCCCAAAGGGCGGCGAACGCGATACGCCACAGGTCAGTATTGCGGGCAAGTGGCTGGCGGAGGCGGGTATTGCGGTGGGAACTGGCGTTAATCTGACGGTGCCGGACGGCTGTCTGCTGCCGATCCCCGACAGCCGCGAGGAGAGGCGGCTAAGAGCAATGGAACAGCAGCTTAAGGCGCAGCAGCAGGAGCTGGAGCTGGAGCAGGCTAAACGCCGGATCAAGACGATGCTGGCGTGAAGGGCGGGTGAAGGTAAAAGGCCGGAAGGATCGGGGATCGCTTCCGGTTGCATCTCATTTATCTATTATTTCGTAATGATCCGGTGAACGCCATAAAATAATCTTATAAGGGAAATTTATTTTTCCTTGATCTTTTAAGTACGCCATTAATTCGGAGGGTGCCCAACCATGACCGTAAGAGAATAGAGCGCCAGCCCCAGCAAGTTTTTCGACAAGAGATAATTGCTCTTTTTCATTATCGAAATTAATTGAATAAGCATTGCCTTTCTTAGAAAAACCCAGAGCTAACAATACTGAAGCGTCATCAACTCCCCTTAATTCGACGACAATTCTTTTCGGCTCCAAAATCGTAACTAATATATTGTTAAGCATACTATTTTCCCACGCTTACAGTTAGGATTGTATTAATAATAGAGTTATCAGTAGTTGATTGAGAGTTGATAACCATTTCAGGCGCGCCACCTGGAAGGTGCTGTCCTGGGCCTTTAAAGTAATCATTACCAGCTAATGGGCTTCTTGGGTTTAGCCCATTAATTCCGTTAATTTTCCGAACTTTAAATCCTCCCGATAATGAATCTTTATAGAGCCCCATATTCCTTTCAATGGCTCTTGCTCTAGCCCTTGTTATTGTTATTTCTTTTTCATTCGCAGCATGAGGGAAGTAATTCATTACCCCCTGCTTATCAGTAACAAACGTACCATCCCGTCCAATCGCCGGATATGCATCCCAAGATTTGGGACTAATATTGTAACCCTCATTAGTATTTTTAAGCATGCCATGCTGCCGCTTACGCGCTTGCTCCACACCACACTTCGCCAGCCCCAGCGGATCCACCCACCCGTACGGATTCGGCGCATACGCATACAGGTTCAGGCCCCCCGCCAGCCCCACAGGGTCCTGGGTCGTGAACCTGCCAACGTCAGGCTCGTAGTAACGGAACAGATTATAGTGCAGTCCCGTTTCACTGTCAGCATACTGCCCGGCGTAGCGCAGCGGCTGGTCGTAAACCGGCCCCGTGCGTTGTGCCGCACCGGCCGTCGTCTGGCCCTGCAGCCTGCCGAAGGTGTCGTACTGTCCCGACCAGCGCAGCCTGCCATCGGCGTCGGTCACCTCCAGCGGCGCGCCGTTGAGGTCGGTGTTCAGCCAGTAAATATCCGCCTGTGGCCCTTCCCCGGCCTGCTCGATGGCCGCCAGCGGCGTCCACGGGCTTTCCGGGTCATAGCTCCAGGTACGCCGCGTGCCGTTGGCGCGCTGCTCCTGCAGCAGCCGGTAGCCCTGCCACAGGAAGCGCGTGGTCTGCGGGGCTTTGCCCGCGAAGGTGACCTCCTTGCGGCTGCGCCGGCCCAGCGCGTCATAATGGTACTGCGCGCTGAACTCGCCCTGAGGACCGGAGCCACGCGCCCGTATCAGGCGGTTGTCGGCGTCGTAAGTGTAATGCTGCTCGTTGAGGCCGTGGCGGCGGCTGACCAGGTTGCCCCAGACGTTGTAGCGGTAGAACAGCCGCTGCCAGTGCGGCAGACGGTTGCTGCTCTGCGGCGGTGGCGGCGGCCGTTCCGGGTCGTCGTGCGGGCTTTGCCCGCCCAGCAGGTTGTCGGCGGCGTCATACACCAGCCGGCTGCCCGTCCTGCCGGACTGCAGCTCGCGGTGCTGCAGCAGGCGGCCTTCGGCGTCGTAGCCGTAGTGCACTTCGCCGCGCAGCGCGTCGCTGACGCCCGCCAGCTCGCCGCGCCCGGTGTAGCGGAACGCCCGCCACAGCATGCCGTCTTCCGGCCGGGTTATCTGGCCGTCACCGAAGGCGCTGACCGGCTGCCGATCCCCGCCAGCCGCGAGGAGAGGCGGCTAAGGGCGCTGGAACAGCAGCTTAAAGCGCAGCAGCAGCAGCTGGAGCAGGCTAAACAGCGGATGATCGAGATGCTGGCGTGAAGGGCGGCTGAAGGTAAAGGGCCGGAAGGATCGTCGGGGATCGCTTCCGGCTTATTTTTATAGTTGGATAGGCTTATAGTGCATTATTTTATCGGCTATTTCATCGGCACTTAGATCCTCTTGAAAAATATAATTTGCAGCCTGAGGATCTTCGACGCTATTGCAAAGCAAGTCAATGTCATTATCGGCTTCTTCTTCAGTACCTTCACTGCGCTGTATTTTTTCAATTAACTCTATAAGCTCTTTTCTTTGCATATTTAGCCTCAAAAATGATAGGCCCGATCCAACACATCAAGATGATATCTCGGAGTAACAACTATTAGATTATCAACATCATAGATACCACCACCATGTTGAATCGGTGTACGGTGATGAAGAACATAAGATTTATTTTTCCCATTCCATTGAGAGTTGTGGGAAATTGGGGCTTTACCACTTTTCATCCTGGTAATATTTGAAGGTCTAAATTGTTGAGAAAGATGAGAATCATTTCCTACCTCTTTCCAGACATTTTCCCTGAAATCGTCAAACGATTTAAATTGCCTACCGCGTAGCTTATCAGCTACTGAGGATGGGAATAAGCCAGCATTACCATGAGTCCCTCTCAACCATTTCCCTTCAATCTTGCTACCTTCACCTGAAGCAGTGCCAGGTTTACATCTGCTCAACCCCAGCGGATCCACCCACCCGTACGGATTCGGCGCATACGCATACAGGTTCAGGCCCCCCGCCAGCCCCACAGGGTCCTGGGTCGTGAACCTGCCAACGTCAGGCTCGTAGTAACGGAACAGATTATAGTGCAGTCCCGTTTCACTGTCAGCATACTGCCCGGCGTAGCGCAGCGGCTGGTCGTAAACCGGCCCCGTGCGTTGTGCCGCACCGGCCGTCGTCTGGCCCTGCAGCCTGCCGAAGGTGTCGTACTGTCCCGACCAGCGCAGCCTGCCATCGGCGTCGGTCACCTCCAGCGGCGCGCTGTTGAGGTCGGTGTTCAGCCAGTAAATATCCGCCTGTGGCCCTTCTCCGGCCTGCTCGATGGCCGCCAGCGGCGTCCACGGGCTTTCCGGGTCATAGCTCCAGGTACGCCGCGTGCCGTTGGCGCGCTGCTCCTGCAGCAGCCGGTAGCCCTGCCACAGGAAGCGCGTGGTCTGTGGGGCTTTGCCCGCGAAGGTGACCTCCTTGCGGCTGCGCCGGCCCAGCGCGTCATAATGGTAATGCGCGCTGAACTCGCCCTGAGGACCGGAGCCACGCGCCCGTATCAGGCGGTTGTCGGCGTCGTAAGTGTAATGCTGCTCGTTGAGGCCGTGGCGGCGGCTGACCAGGTTGCCCCAGACGTCGTAGCGGTAGAACAGCCGCTGCCAGTGCGGCAGACGGTTGCTGCTCTGCGGCGGCGGCGGCGGCCGTTCCGGGTCGTCGTGCGGGCTTTGCCCGCCCAGCAGGTTGTCGGCGGCGTCATACACCAGCCGGCTGCCCGTCCTGCCGGACTGCAGCTCGCGGTGCTGCAGCAGGCGGCCTTCGGCGTCGTAGCCGTAGTGCACTTCGCCGCGCAGCGCGTCGCTGACGCCCGCCAGCTCGCCGCGCCCGGTGTAGCGGAACGCCCGCCACAGCATGCCGTCTTCCGGCCGGGTTATCTGGCCGTCACCGAAGGCGCTGACCGGCTGCCGATCCCCGCCAGCCGCGAGGAGAGGCGGCTAAGGGCGCTGGAACAGCAGCTTAAAGCGCAGCATGAAGAGCTGGAGCAGGCTAAACGACGGATGATCGCCATGCTGGCGTGAAGGGTGGCTGAAGGTAAAAAAGCCGGAAGGATCTGTGGGATCGCTTCCGGCTATTTTTTATGGATTTGATTTAATTAATGCGATCGCATTGTTAACAACATTATTAAGTAATTCTTCCTCTTTATATGTAAAATCAGCATATTGGGCCATTGCTCGACAAGTCGATAGCTCTCTTATAACATCTTGAGGTATTCCACGAGCACTTGCTTTTATTGCATCATAGTGCGAAATAAAAAATGACCGTGATTGAATTTTTCCACTTTTATTTAGCTCTGAAATAATCTTTTCAAGAGACAATAATAAATTATCAATACTCATTACCAAGGAACCTTTAGTGTGTTAATAATCCATGATTTAGGTAAATTAGATACTACTGCTTGATATCCTAACCCAGGATAACCAGCCCCTTGAGCTGCGGCTGGCCCCTCACTGATCCATGTACCTTGAGGAACTTTAAATTCAGATACTTTTGTAATGACAACGCCCCAATCATGTCGAATCGCAAGCTTTTGTCTTAACATTTCTTCAGAACCATATCGCTCATTAGTTAGCCATGAATATTTTCTGCCAGTTCTATTATTTAACCCATGATATTTATAGAACGTTTCAGACTTGTAAAGTTGCCTGTTTTTATAAATCCCTTTGTCAAAGGTTTCAGCAATACTGCCGGGAAGTTCAGGACCTTTATAAGATGATTTCTCATTATTACCGCACTTCGCCAGCCCCAGCGGATCCACCCACCCGTACGGATTCGGCGCATACGCATACAGGTTCAGCCCCCCCGCCAGCCCCACAGGGTCCTGGGTCGTAAACCTGCCAACGTCAGGCTCGTAGTAACGGAACAGATTATAGTGCAGTCCCGTTTCACTGTCAGCATACTGCCCGGCGTAGCGCAGCGGCTGGTCGTACACCGGCCCCGTGCGTTGTGCCGCACCGGCCGTCGTCTGGCCCTGCAGCCTGCCGAAGGTGTCGTACTGTCCCGACCAGCGCAGCCTGCCATCGGCGTCGGTCACCTCCAGCGGCGCGCCGTTGAGGTCGGTGTTCAGCCAGTAAATATCCGCCTGTGGCCCTTCCCCGGCCTGCTCGATGGCCGCCAGCGGCGTCCACGGGCTTTCCGGGTCATAGCTCCAGGTACGCCGCGTGCCGTTGGCGCGCTGCTCCTGCAGCAGCCGGTAGCCCTGCCACAGGAAGCGCGTGGTCTGCGGGGCTTTGCCCGCGAAGGTGACCTCCTTGCGGCTGCGCCGGCCCAGCGCGTCATAATGGTACTGCGCGCTGAACTCGCCCTGAGGACCGGAGCCACGCGCCCGTATCAGGCGGTTGTCGGCGTCGTAAGTGTAATGCTGCTCGTTGAGGCCGTGGCGGCGGCTGACCAGGTTGCCCCAGACGTCGTAGCGGTAGAACAGCCGCTGCCAGTGCGGCAGACGGTTGCTGCTCTGCGGCGGCGGCGGCGGCCGTTCCGGGTCGTCGTGCGGGCTTTGCCCGCCCAGCAGGTTGTCGGCGGCGTCATACACCAGCCGGCTGCCCGTCCTGCCGGACTGCAGCTCGCGGTGCTGCAGCAGGCGGCCTTCGGCGTCGTAGCCGTAGTGCACTTCGCCGCGCAGCGCGTCGCTGACGCCCGCCAGCTCGCCGCGCCCGGTGTAGCGGAACGCCCGCCACAGCATGCCGTCTTCCGGCCGGGTTATCTGGCCGTCACCGAAAGTGCTGCTCTGCCAGCTGCGCCTGCCGGACGCATCGTAGCGGCGCTGCTGGTGCAGCGCGCCCTGGCTGCGCCCGGTTTCACGGTGCAGGCGGTCACGGGTGAATTCGCTCACCGCCTGCCGGTTGAATTTCAGCGCGCCGGCATGGCCGGAGCCGTAGTGCAGCCACTGCAGGCGGTCGCCCTGCGGCAGCGTCAGCGCCTGCAGGTTGCCGAGCGCGTCCCGGCTGTAGACCGGCGCGCCGTTCACGCCGCGCTCGCACAGCAGGTGACCCGCTTTGTCGTACTGCAGCTCAACGCTGTCCGCCTCAATCCCCAGCTCCGCCCCGGCGGCCGTGGGGGTACGCACAAGCCGGGTCAGCCTGCCTGCGGCATCGTAGTGATACTGCCATTCGGCGCTGTCGTTGCCGCGCCACGCCAGGCGGCCCGCCTCGTCAAAGCGGAAGCGGTGCAGGCGGTGCGCGGGCGGCGCAAGGCTGTTCTGCGGGCCGGTTTCCCGGTGTTCGGCAAGCTGGCCGTCCGCGCCGTAGCGATAGAGGTGGTCGGTGTTGTCCGGGCGGCGTTCGGCGGTGATGCGCCCGGCAGCATCGTAGCTGAACTGATACTCGCCGCCGTTGCCGTTCTCCAGCCGCGTCAGCCAGCCGCGCGGGCCGTAGTGGTAGTGGCGCGTGCGGTTGATGCGGTCGGTGACGCTGACCGGCTGGCCCAGCAGGTTGTAGCGCCACTGCGTTTCGCTGCCGGACGGGTCCTGATGGCGCGCCAGCTGCCCGCGTTCGTTCCAGACGAAGTGCTCTTCGCTGCCGTCCGCGTGCTGCAGGGTTTGCAGGCGACCGGCGGTATCCCGGCGGTAGCGGGTCACGTTGCCTTCCGCATCGGTGCGCCCGGTGAGCTGGCCGAAAATGTCATAGTCGTACGCGGTGACGCTGCCGGAACAGTCGGTATAGCGCGTCAGCAGCCCCCGGCCGTCCCACTCAAGCCGCGCCACGCCGCCGAGGGCATCGGTGATGCGCGCCGGTAAGCTTTCTTCCCCGTCCGGGTAGTGGTAAAGCGTGGTGTTTCCCAGCGCGTCGCTCTGTGTAATCAGCCGCCCCCTGTCATCCCATGACTGGCACTCACGGCTGCCGTCGGGATGGGTGACCGAAACCAGACGGTCGCTGTTACGCGCATACTGACAGGTGGTTTTACGCCCTGACGGGTCGGTTTCGCTCAGCAGTCGCCCGTAGCGGTCCCACTCGCTGTGCCGCTGGCCGCCGCCCGGCAGCAGCACGCTGCACAGCTCGCCGCGCGCGTAGATAAACGCCAGCCTGCGGCCGTCAAAGTCGGTGAACTGCGCCACGCTGTCGTCGTCGTCCAGCTGCCAGCACGCCTGCATGCCGTCGTCGCGCACCGCCCGGCGCGTGCCGCCGTTAATGTCGTAGTGCAGCGCCAGCGCTTCCCCGGCGCCGTGCCGCCAGGCGGTGACGCGCGGCAGGCCGTCAATCTCCTGCCAGCGGTATTCGTTCCGCAGCCCGTTGGCATCCTCGTGGCTGGCCATCAGCCCGTCATGCCAGGTGAAGCGGCGCGTGACCTCGCCGGCGCGGTTGCGCACGCTGGCGAGCTGCCCGTCGTCGTCATACCCGTAGCTGACCAGCGTGTGCTCCCCGTCCGCGGTATGCAGCAGCACCGCGCTCAGGCGGCAATGCCCGCCGGCGGTCGTCAGGTAGCGGCAGCTCAGGCGCTGGCCGGCGCTGTCCACCAGTTCGCCCGGCCGCCCCTGCTCGTCGTAAAACAGCGAGGTGGCGTTGCCGCCGGCGTCGGTCACCATGCTCAGGCGGGCGGGATACTGCGCGTCCAGCGGCGGATAGTGCCAGGCCTGTTCACTGACGTCGAACAGCTGCCAGCTGTCGTCGGCGTTGTGCATCAGCCAGCACTTTTCGGCTTCACACCAGGTTTTATGGCCGCGCGGCACCATCGGGAACGAAACCAGGTCGCCGGACGGCGCGCGCCACACCAGCCCGTCGGCGTAAGGCTGGAGGGTACTTTCCCAGAACAGGCTCCAGCCGCGCCCCAGCACGCTTTCCGCCGGGTTGCCGCTGCGCCAGTAGCGCTGCCATTCAACCGGCAGGCGCGACGGCAGCACAAAGTCCAGCTCGTCGTCGCCGGAGAGAAACTTCTGCCCGCTGATGATATCCACCGGGCGGGCGATGATGCCCGCCGCCGCGCTGGCGGTCATCAGCACGCCGAAGCGGCAGGCCACCTGGCCAAGCCTGTTGATGCCGGGCAGCCTGCTCAGCAGTTCAGCCAGTTTGCCCGCCTTGCCGGCCGCGCCGCCCGCGCCGCCAAGCAGCCCGGCAAACAGCAGCGTCAGGTCCGAGGCCTTATAGGCCCGGTCCGGCACTTCGGGTTTTATCGTCAGCGTGGTGGCGGTGCCGCCGCCGATGCGCACGCTGGGCGAGCCTGCCATCACCGTGGCACCGCAGTTGGTTTTGTCGCCGACGCGCGCGGCGGGCTGGCCGTTGATAAACACCCGGGCGGAGCCCTGCGCCATCTGCATCGTCGGCCCGTCCCGGTCACAGCCCGCCTGGCTGACGGTGGCGATGGCCGCCGGTTTGCCGTTGATAAACACGTTCGGTGAGCCGGTCAGTATCTGGCCGGAAGCGGACCGTCTGTCCGCCCCGGCAGCGGCCATGCCGTCGCGCGCCGCGGTGGCCGCCTCCCCGGTGAGATAGCCCACCGCCAGGCTGGCGCCCATCAGCAAGACGCCAACGCCAAGACAGGAGGCGGCCAGCCCGGCGACAAACAGCGCCCCGGCGGCCACGGCGCCGGCGGCGGCAATCAGCCCGCCGACTATGGTGCCGCCCGTCATCCCGGCCAGCGCGGAGGAATGGCCGATGGCGTCGCCGACGCGTGCGGCTTCACTCATGATAAGTTCCCATTATGGCTGATGGCCGGTAGCCACAGGCTGGCGGTAGCTTGCCAGCACCTGTTGTAGCAGGGCTTCATCCTGCGGCGACAGCCTGCGCGTCTGCGCCAGGGTGAACACCAGCACGCGCCCTCCGGCCAGCGCAAACACCGCCTGGTGCTGCCAGATGCGCTGGCCGTCGCGCAGATAGCTGGCAGACACGCTCTCGCCGGGCTGCTGCGCCTCGCCGAGTTGCGCCGCCGCGCGCGCTTTCAGCACCCAGCCTTTCAGGCTGGCGGACAGGGTATCAAGCTGGCGGGTGATGTAGCCGGCCACGGTTTCACCGGGCTGTAGCGTATCGCGCGAGATATTGAGCGAGGGATACGCATCGTCAGGGGCCAGCAGCAGGTTAACGGTGCGGTCGCTGTAGCCTTCCGGCAACGTCACGCTGCCTTCCGTGAAGGTACAACGGGAAAAATCGGGCATTAACGGGGTCCTTTTAATTAACCGGGCTTAAGCATCGCATAAGAAGGGCGCAAAGAAAATCCATCGTCCGGTATTGAGCAAAAATACGCTTACAAAACAAATGAGAAAGCCGGTTTCCCGGCTTTTTATGGTGTGCCGCTCATGCTGACCAGCCTGAAGAGAAAGTTCCCCGTCAAGCCGGAACATGGCGAAGCACAGGTGACGAGCTGTCGATGGCACAAGCGCCGCATCATGGCGATACGGCGCTTGTCCGCAGCAGGTTAGTGACGTGAGGTCAGAATCTGACTGATGCGCTGCGCCAACAGACGGCGATTTTCCTTTTCGCTCATGATGCTGGCATGATCGCCGTTTACCCTCTCAACACTAAGCTGACCATCATTGTACAGCGCCTGCCAGCCCAGATCCTCCAGGCGGGCCGTCTGCGCAACAAACTGGTTAAATCTGGCAGCATCGGCGAGCAGCAGCGGATCAACTTCCGGCACCGGCAAGGTTTGCGCGGCCGCAATGAGATGAACACGTGGCAGCACCGGCGGCAGCTTCACGCCGCTGCACAGCTGTTGATAGTGATAGCTCTGCTGCCAGCGTTCAGGTGATACGGCAAACAGCTGCTGCGTTTCCGGCAGATTTAACTGCTTAACGCGTTGATAAACGGCATCCTTGTCCAGCTGCATCAGCTCCGCAATCAGCGCATTGTCCCACTGCTGCGCCAGCGCGGGCGCATTGAACAGGAACATATTCACCAGCCACTGATTAAAGGCAGGCGCGGGCGCAGCCCCGGCGAGCGTATCGATCAGGCCGAGTAGCTCCACCTTTTCTCCTTCCTGCTGCAACTGCACGCCGACTTCATGGGCCAGCAGGCCACCGGAAGAGTAGCCAAACAGCGTGTAAGGCCCTTTCGGCTGGACTGCCTGCACCATTTCCACCATCTGCCTTGCCAGCGCGCCCAGCGTTTTCGGCTGGGGCGCGGCATTGTCAGGCCAGGGCAGGGCATAGACCGGGCAGTCAGTGCTGATTTCACGCGCCAGTCGGAAAGCGTAGGTGTAATCGCCAAGGCCGGTAGGCAGGAAGAAAACAGGTCGCGCTGTTCCTTCGCTGCGCACGGCGACCGCGCGGGACTGCACGCTTTCATCGTGCGCGGCCACTGCTGCGGCAAATTCCCACAGCACCGGTTTAGCGAACAGGATATCTACGCCAATCCGCCCATAGGGACGCAGACGCTCGACAACGCGCACCGCCAGCAGCGAATGGCCACCGAGGTCGAAGAAGTTATCGAAGCGGCCTGGCTCTTCAACATCCAGCAGATCACCCCAGATATCGGCCACAATCGCTTCGGCCGCCGTGGCGGGAACCGCATTTTCTGCCCGAATAAAGGCGTGCTCATCCGGTAGCGGCAGTCGGTCGCGCGCCAGCTTGCCGTTAGGCGACAGTGGCAGGCTGTCCAGCATCACCCAGGCCGCAGGCACCATATAATCCGGCAGGCTGTCATTTAAGGTAAGACGCAGAGCGGCAGCGTTCAGCTGGCTGTGTGGCATAAGCACCACATAGGCCACCAGCTGCGGTTCTCCACGGCGATAATCGACGATAACCGCCGCTGCATCCACCTCAGGATGCGTCTGGATCGCCGCCGCAATCTCGCCGGGTTCAATACGCAGGCCGCGAATTTTCACCTGGTCATCGTTGCGGCCGAGATAGACCAGACTGCCATCGGGCTGGTAGCGCGCCAGGTCGCCGGTGCGATACATGCGTGCGCCGGGAAGCTTGCTGAACGGATCGGCCAGGAAGCGCTCCGCCGTCAGCTCAGCACGACGGTGGTAACCGCGGGCTACCGGCGTGCCGGCAATATACAGCTCGCCGCTGGCCCCGAAAGGCACAGGCTGCTGTTGGTCATTCAGCAGGTAGATGCGGCTGTTAGCAATCGGCCGGCCAATGGGCACCGGCTGCTGCTGCCGTAACGCGTGGCAGCGCCAGGAGGTGACGTCAATAGCGGCTTCGGTAGGGCCGTAGTGGTTGAAACAGGTCACCGTTGGCAATGTGGCCAAAACCTCTTTCAGCAGTTCGGCGGGTAACGCTTCCCCACTGAAGATCAGGCGGCGCAGGCAGTCATCGCAGCGCCCGACCGGATGATGTAAGAACAGCGCCAGCATGGAAGGCACAAAGTGAGCAGTGGTTACCCGCTGCTGCTCAATCAGTTCAGCCAGGTAAGCGGGATCCTTGTGTCCACCGGGCTTGGCAATCACCAGTGAAGCACCGACGATCAGCGGCAGGAACAGCTCCCAGACTGACACGTCGAAACCGAAAGGCGTTTTTTGCAGGACTCTGTCGCTGGCGTCCAGGCCATACTCATCCGCTGCCCACCGCAGCCTGTTAAGCAGTGCGCGGTGGCTGTTACCCGCGCCTTTCGGGTTGCCGGTAGAGCCGGAGGTGTAAATAACGTACGCCAGATCGTCCAGCGCGCCCCGATCCGCATGGTGATGAGGATTGGTGAGCGGCCACTCTCCCTGAAGCGGGATATCAAGCGCAATGGTACCAACCTGATGTTCACCCAGCGCCGCGCGCCCGGCCGCGTCTGCCAGTAGCAGCGGCGCGGCGGCATCCTGCAAGATATAGTGCAGGCGCTGCTGCGGATAGTCAGGATCGAGCGGCACATAAGCGGCACCGGTTTTCAGCACCGCCAGCAGGGCAACCATCAGCTGCGGGCTGCGTGCGGCGCAGATAGCCACCAGACCATCCGGCCCGACGCCTCTGGCCAGCAGCGCATGCGCCAGCCGGTTTGCCCGGCTGTTAAGTTCGCCATAACTGAGGGTTTGCCCCTCAAAGGTGAGCGCCAGCGCGGCGGGGTTTTGCGCCGCCTGCTGCTCAAACAGCACCTGAACCGGCTGGCTGGTCGGCCACGTCACCGTGGTGTGGTTCAGCTCTTCCAGCAGGAAATGCCGCTCCGCCGCCGACAGGATATCCAGCGATTTCACCGCCGTATCCGGGGCTGTTTCCAGCGTATCCGCGAGGGAGGTCAGCGCCTGGCTCATCCAGCCGCAGACCTGTTCTGGCGTTGCCATTGCCGTAGTCTGCGCGGTGAGACCGAGCGCATCGCCGAAATCCTCAACGGATAACACAAACGGATAGTTAGTCCGCTCTTCCGCATCAAGGATCTGCATGCCCTCCGGCGTTTGCTGCACGTTGCGCGCATCGCTATGACGGTAGTTCAGCAGGGCGCTGAACAGCGGAGCCGGTGCGGCGATGCCGCTGCAACGCTGTGCCAGCGCCAGCGAGGCATGTTCATGCATCAGCAGATCGCTCAATGCGTGATGGGTTTCCTCTACCGCCTGGCGAACGCCGCGCTGGTCGATATCCAGCCGCAGCGGCAGCGTGTTGATAAACAGCCCCATGGTACTTCCCGCATCGCGTCCACCCTGCAGGCGACCGAGCAGCACGGTGCCGAACACCACCTGCTGATTGCCACTGGTGTGCGCCAGCACCTGGCCCCAGGCGAGGTGGCACAGGCTGGCCAGGCTAACCCCCAGTCTGCGTGCCACATCGCGTAAGCGCCGGTTAAGCTCAGCCGGCAGGCGCTGGTGCGCTTCTGTTACCGGCGAAGCATCGCAGTGCTCACCGGTTAAGCCAAACGGCAGCGTTGGCGTGTCAATATCGCCCAGCATGTTGCGGAAGAACTGCTCATGCTCCTGCTGACTGACCCCTAACCGCGCCTGAGCAATCAGATTGCGGTAAGGCGTCGGCGGCGGCAGGCTGTCACCCTGTCCGGCATAAATTGCCGCGATCTCCTGCTGCTGAATGGCCAGCGTGGAGTGATCGCCGACCAGATGGTGCCACATTTGCAGCGCATACCAGCGGCCATCATCACCGCGCGCGGCGATCAGGCGCAAAAGCGGAGGCTGGCCCAGATCCAGACGGAAATGCGCCAAATCATAACGCGACAGCAGCTGCGTCATCGCCGGGGCGTTGTCGTCCAGCTCCAGTACGGTCAGCACCGAATCCACCTCGCGCAGCACCACCTGGGCCGGTTCGCTCAGTCCTTCCCAGACGAAGGCGGTACGCAGCACGTCATGGCGGGCCACCACCTGGTCAAGGGCCGCCGCATAGCGCAGCAGGGCGGCGTGGCTGTCAAAGCGCAGCTGAACCAGCAGCAGGTAAGGATCGCCACCGCCAGCCAGCAGATGGTGGAACAAAATGCCTTCCTGTAACGGCGACAGGCCGTAGATATCCTTAATGGCGGCGATGCCGCCGGGCAGGCGCGCCGTCAGGCGGTCAATTTCTGCCTGGCGCAGTGAGATCAGCGGCAGCATTTCCGGGGTGACCTGACGGCAGTCTTGCGTCAGCAGCAGCGGCGGCACGCTGATCTCCTGCTGCTGGCCGAGGCTAGCGGCCAGATCGGCGAGGGTGCGGGTGGTAAACAGCGCCTGCACGCTGGCGGACAGCTGCCGGCGGCGCAGTTGCTCCATCAGCTGCACCGCCAACAGCGAATGGCCGCCGAGGGCGAAGAAGTTATCAAAGCGGCTGACGCGCTCCACGTTGAGCAGCTGCTGCCAGATCGCGGCCAGCGCCTGCTCGACCTCGCCCTGTGGGGCTGCAAAAGCGCTGCGGGCAAAGGCGCTGTCGTCCGGTTCCGGCAGGGCGCGGCGGTCAAGCTTGCCGTTGGCGGTCAGCGGCAGCTGCGCCAGGGCGATATACGCCGCCGGGATCATATAAGCGGGCAGCCTGTCGGCGAGGAAGGTGCGCAGTACGGAGGCAAGATCCTCCAGCGGCAGCTGCGTGACGACGTAGGCCAAAAGCTGCGGTTCGCCGTGCTGCGTGCGGGCGATCACCGCCGCCTCGCGCACCTCCGGGTGTTCACCGAGGCATGCGGCGATTTCGCCCGGCTCGATGCGGAAGCCGCGAATTTTCACCTGGTCATCGTTGCGTCCCAGATAGGCCAGGTTGCCGTCGGGCAGGTAGCGTGCCAGGTCACCGCTGCGGTACATGCGTGCGCCAGGCTGTGGGCTGAACGGGTCAGTCAGGAAACGTTCCCCGGTCAATGCCGGCTGGTTGAGATATCCGCGTGCAACACCCAGTCCGCCGATATAGATCTCGCCGGTTGCACCTGTAGGTACCGGCTGCAGGTTGTCATCCAACAGGTAAATGCAGCTGTTGGGAATAGGCAGTCCGATGGGAATATAGCCTTCCTCACAGGGGCGGTCGGCCACCCAGGCCGTGGTGCAGACCGCCGCCTCAGTTGGGCCATAGGCGTTAAGTACGCGGGTGCGCGGGCCAAGCGTGTTAAGCAGTGCGGCGCCCGGCGCTTCTCCGGCAAATACCAGGCATTCGGCGTCAGCCAGCGGCGCGGGATCAACACCCCTGAACAGCGCCGGAGGCAGCGTGGCATGGGTGATCCCCTGCTGCTGAATAAACTGCATCAGCATGGCGGCATCACGGCGCACCTCTTCCCCGACCAGCGTCAGTCTGGCCCCCTGGCTGAACGCCATCGCCAGCTCGGACACGCTGGCGTCGAAGCTGATCGAGGCAAATTGCAGCACCCGGCTATGTGAGTCAACGGCCAGCAGCCGCTGCTGGGCAAAGCACAGGTGAGTCAGATGCTGGTGCTCTATCATCACCCCTTTGGGGCGTCCGGTGGAGCCGGAGGTGTAGATCACGTAGGCAAGATGCTGCGGGGCAACGGCGCAGTGCGGGTTTTCCGCCGGCCAGCCGTTGTTGTCGCCGGTGCTGTCCAGCGCGATGGTGTTCAGGCCGGTGTCGCCGAGCGCGGTGCGTCCGGCCCGATCGGCCAGCAGCAGCGCGGGGCGGGCATCGTCGAGAATATAGGCCAGGCGGTCAGCCGGGTAATCAGGATCGAGCGGCAGCCATGCCGCACCCGCTTTCAGTACGGCGAGGATTGCGCAGATCATCTGCGGGCTGCGGCTGGCACAGATCGCCGCCAGCTGGTCGGGCTGTACCCCTTCGGCCAGCAGGCGGTGAGCAAGGCGGTTGGCGCGGGCGTTCAGCTCGCCGTAGGTAAGCGTGCCGCCGTCCCACGCCAGCGCCACGGCGTGCGGGCGGCGGGCGGCGTGCTGCTCAAAGTGCTGATGCAGGCAGCGCGTGTCGCGGCCGGCCGGGGTGAGGTTGCTGGTCAGCAGCAGCCGGCGGCGCTCCTCCTCCCCGAGCACCGGCAGCCGTGCCAGCGGCAGCTGCGGTTCGGCCAGCATCGCCTGCAGCACGTTCAGCAGATAGCCGGCGTGGCGCTGTGCGGTGGCGGCGTCAAACAGCGCGGTGGCGTAGCGCAGCGCGCCGTGGATACCGTGCGCGTCGTCGACCAGCGACAGCTCAAGGTCGAACTTGATGCGGGCGTAGGCGTCCGGCGCCGGGCTGACCTGCAGGCCGTCAAGTTCGGGCTGCGCCGGGGCGGTCTGCCAGGCGAGCAGCACCTGGAACAGCGGGGCGTGGGCGAGCTGGCGCGGCGGGTTAAGGCGCTCCACCACCTGTTCGAACGGCAGCTCCTGATTTGCCTGGCCGTCGAGCACCTGCTGGCGCACCCGGGCCAGCAGGTCCGCCACGCTGGTATCGTGCTGCGGGCGGATGCGCAGCGCGAGGGTGTTGACCAGGAAGCCGACCATCGGCTCCAGCTCGGCGCGGTCGCGGCCGGCCACCGGGGTACCGATCACCAGGTCGTCGCAGCCGGCGAGGCGGCCGAGCACCACTGACCAGGCGGCAAGCACCGTCATATAAGGGGTGACGCCGTGCCGGCGGCTGAAGCGGCGCAGCGCGGCGCTGAATTCAGCGCCGAAGTCAACGGGCGCGGCCGCGCCGAGGTAGCTTTGCTGCGGCGGTCGCGGCCGGTCGGTGGGCAGCGGCAGCAGGTCAGGCGCACCGTGCAGCTGCTGATACCAGTAGTCGGCCTGCTGCGACAGGCGTTCCGGGGTGAGGAACCGGCGCTGCCAGGCGGCATAGTCGGGGAACTGCAGCGGCAGCGGCGGCAGCACGGCGGTGCTTCCGGCGCGGCGGGCGTTATAGCAGGCGCTCAGTTCGCGCCACATCACCCCGACCGACCAGCCGTCGGAGACGATGTGGTGCTGGGTGACCAGCAGGCAGCAGCGGTCGTCGGGCAGCCGTACGAGGCGGGCGCGCACCAGCGGACCGCGCGACAGGGAGAAGGGCTGATGGGCTTCCTCCGCGCAGAGCCGTTGCAGCTGCGCCTGATGGTTGGCGTGGTCGCGCAGGTCGTGGTGCACCAGCGGCGGCGCGGCGTCCGGCGGCAGCAGGCGGGCGAAGGGCTGGCCGTCCTGCTCGCTGAAGGTCATGCGCCAGGCCTCGTGGCGGGCGAAGAGGTCGCCGAGGGCGAGGTGCAGGGCGCCGGCGTCGAGGTTGCCGTGCAGCGTCACGGCGGCGGGCATGTTGTAGGTGGCGGGGTCCTCCTCAAGCTGCCAGAGGAACCACAGGCGCTGCTGGGCAAAGGAGAGCGGCAGCGGTCGGTCGCGGTCGGCGCGGATAAATGCGGGCAGGGCGTCACGCGGAGCGGCGCTGACGGCGGCGGCCATCTCTGCCAGCAGCGGGTGGGTGAAAATCTGCTGTACCGTCAGCGCGCCGTGGTGCAGCTGGCGCAGACGGCCGCTGAGCCTGACCGCCAGCAGGGAGTGGCCGCCGAGGGCGAAGAAGTCATCGCGGCGACCGATGCGGCTGACGCCGAGCAGTTCGCTCCACAGGTTGGCGAGGAGCTGTTCGGTGTCGCCCTGAGGCGCTTCGAAGTCGGCGCGGGCAAAGGCGTCGTCGTCGGGGACGGGCAGTGCGCGGCGGTCAAGCTTGCCGTTGGGGGTGAGGGGCAGGGCGTCGAGGGTGAGCCAGGCGGCGGGCAGCATGTAGTCGGGCAGACGCCCGGCAAGGAAGGTGCGCAGCGCGGCGGCGGCGGGGGCGTTGTCCGTGCGCAGCGGGACAACGTAAGCCACGAGGCGCGGTTCGGCGCCGGGGCGCTGCTGTGCGGTGACGGCGGCCTCGCGTACGTCGGGGTGCTCACTGAGGCGTGCGGCGATTTCGCCCGGCTCGATGCGGAAGCCGCGGATTTTGACCTGGTCATCGTTGCGGCCGAGGTAAATCAGGCTGCCGTCATTCTGATAGCGGGCGAGGTCGCCGGTGCGGTACATGCGCGCGCCGGGCAGCGGGCTGAACGGGTCATCAAGGAAGCGTTCGGCGGTCAGTTCCGCACGGTTCAGGTAGCCGCGCGCCACCCCGGCACCGCCGAGGTAGAGTTCGCCCACCGCGCCAAATGGCACCGGATCTCCCTGCTCGTCAAGCACGTAGGCGGCGGTCCAGGCCATCGGCCGGCCGATAGCGATCTGGCTGCCGTCATAATTATCCGGGCACGGCCAGAAAAGCGCGTCGATCGCCGCTTCCGTAGGGCCATACATATTTCTGAACGCCACGCGGGGCAGTACCGACTGGCACTGTTTCAGGTGTTCCGGCGTCAGCGCTTCGCCACCAAAAATCACCAGCCGCAGCGGGCTGGCGTTGTCAGGCGACTGGGTCGCAAGGAAAGGGGCCAGCGTGGAGGGAACAAACTGCGCGATGGTGACCTTTTCACGCGTGACAAGATCCGCCATGCGCTGCGGATCTTTGACGTCCGCATCGCTGGCCAGCGCCAGTTGGGCGCCGCACTGTAGCGAACAGAAGATCTCCCAGACGGACAGATCGAAATTGAAAGTGGTTTTCTGCAGGAAAACGTCGTCTGCGCAGAAGCCGTAGGTTTGCCGCATCCAGTCAAGGCGGCACTGCACGGCGGCATGATCCAGCATCACCCCTTTCGGCTTGCCGGTCGACCCGGAGGTGTACAGGATATAAGCCAGATGCTGCGCGGTGAGCGTGGCCTGACGGCGTTGCGGATTATCCTGTGGCCAGCTTTCCGGCAGGCGGTTATCCAGCGACAGGGCAGGGATATCCACCTCGCCCAACGCTTCACGTCCGGCCGCATCATGCAGCAGCATCACCGGCCGGGCGTCTTCAATAATATAGGCGAGTCGATCTGCCGGGTAGCTCGGATCAAGCGGCACATAAGCGCCGCCCGCTTTCAGGATCGCCAGCAGGGCGACGATCATCGACGGACTGCGTGACACGCACAGCGCAACGCGGCGATCGGGGCCAACGCCCGCCTCCATCAGATAGTGCGCCAGCTGGTTAGCGCGGGCATTCAGCTCACCGTAGCTGATGCGCTGTTCGCCGCAGGTCAGTGCAATAGCCTGTGGGTCAGCGGCCGCCTGCATCTCAAACTCATCGTGCAGGCAGCGATCTGCCGGATAAGGCTGACTGGACTGGTTTAACGTTTCCAGCAGCAGCGTGCGTTCTGCGGCAGGCACCACGCACAGTTGACGCACAGGAGACTGCGGCTCCTTCTCCAGCGCCGCAAGCAGCGAGGTGAGCGCCTGGGCCATCCAGCCACAGGCGTGTTCAGGAGCGATCCCGGCGGTCATCTGTGCGCTCAGGCCCAGCGACTGGCCATCATCATCCACGGCCATCACGAAGGGATAGTTGGTGCGCTCTTCACCGCTCAGCAGGGTGGTTCCGGCTGGCATCGGCAGGCTGCCATCGCTTTCCTGATTATGACGGTAGTTCAGCAGGGCGCTGAACAGCGGGGCCGGGGCGGCGATGCCGCTGCAACGCTGCGCCAGCGTCAGGGACGCATGTTCATGGCCCAGCAGGCGGCTCAGGGCGGCGTGCGTCTCCTGCACCGCTTCACGCGTTCCGCGCTGGTCGATATCCAGCCGCAGCGGCAGGGTATTAATCACCAGGCCGAGGATGCGCTCCGCTTCCGGCCCCGCCTGCAGGCGACCGAGCAGCACGGTGCCGAACACCACCTTGTCATTGCCGCTGGTGTGCGCCAGCACCTGGCCCCAGGCGAGATGGCACAGGCTGGCCAGGCTGACGCCAAGCTGGCGCGCCTGCTCACGCAGGCCACGGCTCAGGGCGTCCGGCAGCGCGAGGTGCGCTTCACGCACGCCCTGGCCGTTGGCATGTACGTCGCTCAGTCCGAACGGCAGCGTTGGCGTGTCAATGTCGCCGAGCATGCTGCGGAAGAACTGCTCATGTTCCTGCTGGCTGACGCCCAGACGGGCCTGGGCGATCAGGTTACGGTAAGGCGTTGGCGGCGGCAGGCTGTCTGCGTGACCGCTGCAGAAAGCCACGATCTCTTCCTGCTGGATCGCCAGCGCGGCGTGGTCGCCGATCAGGTGATGCCACAGCTGCACCGCGTACCAGCTGCCGTCACCGTCGCGTGCGGCAATCAGGCGCAGCAGCGGGGCCTGGCCGAGATCCAGACGGTAGTGGCGCGGATGGAAGCGCGCCAGCAGCTGCTGCAGCGCCGGGGCGTTATCGTCCAGCTCCAGTTCGGTCAGCACGGTATCCACCTGGCGCAGCACCAGCTGGGCCGGTTCGCTCAGTCCTTCCCAGACGAAGGCGGTGCGCAGCACGTCGTGGCGCGCCACCACCCGGTCAAGGGCGGCCGCATAGCGCAGCAGGGCGGCGCGGTCGTCAAAGCGCAGCTGGGCGATCAGCAGGTAAGGGTCGCCTTTGTCGCTCATCAGGTGATGGAACAGGATGCCTTCCTGCAGCGGCGACAGGCCGTAAATGTCCTGGATGGCGGCAACGCCGCCGGGCAGCCGGGCGGTCAGGCTGTCGATCTCCTCCTGACTGAGGGAGATCAGCGGCAGCATCTGCGGGGTGATCTGGCGGCAGTCGCGACCTATCAGCAGCGGCGGTACGCTAACTTCCTGCTGCTGGCCGAGAGTGGCCGCCAGCTCGGCGAGGGTGCGGGTGGTAAACACCGCTTGCACGCTGGCGGGCAGCTGCCGGCGGCGCAGCCGCTCCATCAGGCGCACCGCCAGCAGCGAATGGCCGCCAAGAGCGAAGAAGTTATCAAAGCGGCTGACGCGCTCCACGTTGAGCAGCTGCTGCCAGATCGCGGCCAGCGCCTGCTCGACCTCGCCCTGTGGCGCCTCAAAGGCGCTGCGGGCAAAGGCGCTGTCGTCCGGCCCCGGCAGGGCGCGGCGGTCAAGCTTGCCGTTGGCGGTCAGCGGCAGCTGCGCCAGGGCGATATACGCCGCCGGGATCATATAGGCGGGCAGCCGCGTTTGCAGATGGTCGCGCAGGGTTTCGGCCAGTGCGTCACACGGCTGATGCAGGGTGACGTAAGCGACAAGCTGCGGTTCGCCGTGCTGCGTGCGGGCGATCACCGCGGCCTCGCGCACCGCCGGGTGTTCGCCCAGGCGGGCGGCGATTTCGCCCGGCTCGATGCGGAAGCCGCGAATTTTCACCTGGTCATCGTTGCGTCCCAGATACGCCAGGCTGCCGTCGGGCAGGTAGCGCGCCAGGTCACCGGCGCGGTACATGCGCGCGCCGGGCAGCGGGCTGAACGGATCGGGCAGGAAGCGTTCGGCGCTCAGTTCCGGGCGGTTCAGGTAGCCGCGCGCCACCCCGGCACCGCCGACGTACAGCTCGCCGCTGGCCCCGGCCGGCACCGGCTGCTGCTGCTCGTCCAGCAGGTAGAGGCGTAAATCGGCGACGCGCCGGCCGACCGGGCTGTGCGTCAGTTCGGTGTCGGCGCGGGTCAGCAGGTGCCAGGTGACGTGCACGGTGGTTTCGGTAATGCCGTACATATTGACCAGCTGCGGCGCATCCTCCGCGTGGCGCTGATACCATTCGCCCAGGCTGGCGGTTTCCAGCGCCTCGCCGCCGAAAATCACCCAGCGCAGCTGATGGCTCAGGCCGCTGTCGGCCTCGGCGCGGGCAAAGGCCCTGAACGCCGACGGTGTCTGGTTCAGCACCGTGACGCCGTGCTCGCACACCAGGCGTACAAAGTCCGGGGCGGAGCGGGTGACCGCCGCCGGGACGATCACCAGCCGTCCGCCGTAGCACCACGCGCCCCAGATCTCCCAGACGGAGAAGTCGAACGAGAAGGAGTGGAACAGGCACCAGGTGTCGCGCTCGCTGAAGCCGAAGGTGGGCGCGGTGGCGTGGAACAGGCGATCCACCTGGCGGTGTTCGACCATCACGCCCTTCGGCTGGCCGGTGGAGCCGGAGGTGTAAATGACGTAGGCGAGATGGTGCGGGGCAACGGCGCAGTGCGGGTTTTCCGCCGGCCAGCCGTCGTCGTCGGTGCTGTCCAGCGCGATGGTGTTCAGGCCGGTGTCGCCGAGCGCGGTGCGTCCGGCCTCATCGGCCAGCAGCAGCGCGGGGCGGGCATCGTCGAGGATATAGGCCAGGCGCTCCCCGGCGTAGGCGGGATCGAGCGGCAGGTAAGCGGCACCGGCCTTGAGGATCGCCAGCAGGCCGATCGTCAGCTGCGGCGAACGGTCGGCGCACAGCGCCACCAGCTGGTCGGGCTGCACCCCTTCGGCCAGCAGGCGGTGAGCAAGGCGGTTGGCGCGGGCGTTCAGCTCGCCGTAGGTAAGCGTGCCGCCGTCCCACGCCAGCGCCACGGCGTGCGGGCTGCGTGCGGCGTGCTGCTCAAAGTGCTGGTGCAGGCAGCGCGTGTCGGCAGCGGCCGGGGTAACGTTGGCGTCCAGCAGCAGCTGCCGGCGCTCTTGCGGCGGCAGGATGTTCAGATGGTGAACGGGGGTTTCAGGCGACTGCTGTAGCGCCGCAAGCAGCGACAGCATCGCCTGCTGCATCAGGGCGCAGATGCGCTCCGGCGGCACGGCCGCCACGCTCTGTGCGGTAAGCCCCAGCGAACGATCGTTGTCCTCGACTGAAAGCACAAACGGATAGTTGGTGCGTTCCTCCATGGTCAGGATATCAACGCCGTCAATCAGCGGTTGCGTGACGTCGGTGTCGTTGTGACGGTAGTTCAGCAGGGCGCTGAACAGCGGGGCCGGGGCGGCGATGCCGCTGCAACGCTGTGCCAGCGCCAGCGAGGCATGTTCATGACCCAGCAGGCGGCTCAGGGCGGCGTGCGTCTCCTGCACCGCTTCACGCGTTCCGCGCTGGTCGATATCCAGCCGCAGCGGCAGCGTGTTAACAAACAGGCCAAGGATGCGGTCCGCTTCCGGCCCCGCCTGCAGGCGACCGAGCAGCACGGTGCCGAACACCACCTGCTGATTGCCGCTGGTGTGCGCCAGCACCTGGCCCCAGGCGAGATGGCACAGGCTGGCCAGGCTGACGCCAAGCTGGCGCGCCTGCTCACGCAGGCCACGGCTCAGGGCGTCCGGCAGCGCGAGGTGTGCTTCACGCACGCCCTGGCCGTCGGCATGTACGTCGCTCAGTCCGAACGGCAGCGTAGGCGTGTCAATGTCGCCGAGCATCGCGCTGAAAAAGTCCTCCTGCGCCCGCTGGCTGATGCCAAGACGGGCGTGGGCCACCAGATTGCGGTAGGGAGCCGGTGGCGTCAGGCTGTCACCGCGTCCCTCGCAGATCGCGGCGATCTCTTCCTGCTGGATCGCCAGCGCGGTATGGTCGCCGATCAGGTGATGCCACAGCTGCACGGCGTACCAGCGGCCGTCATCACCGCGTGCGGCAATCAGGCGCAGCAGCGGGGCCTGGCCGAGATCCAGACGGTAGTGGCGCGGATGGAAACGTGCCAGCAGCTGCTCCGGCGCCGGGGCGCTGTCGTCCAGCTCCAGTTCGGTCAGCACCGAATCCACCTCGCGCAGCACCAGCTGGGCCGGTTCGCTCAGTCCCTGCCAGACGAAGGCGGTGCGCAGCACGTCGTGGCGCGCCACCACCCGGTCAAGGGCGGCCGCATAGCGCAGCAGGGCGGCGCGGTCGTCAAAGCGCAGCTGGGCGATCAGCAGGTAAGGGTCGCCTTTGTCGCTCATCAGGTGATGGAACAGGATGCCTTCCTGCAGCGGCGACAGGCCGTAAATGTCCTGGATGGCGGCAACGCCGCCGGGCAGCCGGGCGGTCAGGCTGTCGATCTCCTCCTGACTGAGGGAGATCAGCGGCAGCATTTCCGGGGTGATCTGACCGCAGTCGCGACCTATCAGCAGCGGCGGTACGCTAACTTCCTGCTGCTGGCCGAGAGTCGCCGCCAGCTCGGCGAGGGTGCGGGTGGTAAACACCGCCTGCACGCTGGCGGGCAGCTGCCGGCGGCGCAGCCGCTCCATCAGCTGTACCGCCAGCAGCGAATGGCCGCCAAGGGCGAAGAAGTTATCAAAGCGGCTGACGCGCTCCACGTTGAGCAGCTGCTGCCAGATCGCGGCCAGCGCCTGCTCGATCTCGCCCTGTGGGGCTGCAAAAGCGCTGCGGGCAAAGGCGCTGTCGTCCGGTTCCGGCAGGGCGCGGCGGTCAAGCTTGCCGTTGGCGGTCAGCGGCAGCTGCGCCAGGGCGATATACGCCGCCGGGATCATATAAGCGGGCAGCCTGTCGGCGAGGAAGGTGCGCAGTACGGAGGCAAGGTCCTCCAGCGGCTGCTGCGTGACGACGTAGGCCAAAAGCTGCGGTTCGCCGTGCTGCGTGCGGGCGATCACCGCCGCCTCGCGCACCTCCGGGTGTTCACCGAGGCATGCGGCGATTTCGCCCGGCTCGATGCGGAAGCCGCGAATTTTCACCTGGTCATCGTTGCGGCCGAGGTAAATCAGGCTGCCGTCATTATGAAAGCGGGCGAGGTCGCCGGCGCGGTACATGCGCGCGCCGGGCAGCGGGCTGAACGGGTCGGGCAGGAAGCGTTCGGCGCTCAGTTCCGGGCGGTTCAGGTAGCCGCGCGCCACCCCGGCCCCGCCAACGTACAGCTCGCCACTGGCCCCGGTCGGCACCGGCTGCTGCTGCTCGTCCAGCAGGTAGAGGCGTAAATCGGCGATGCGCCGGCCGACCGGGCTGTGCGTCAGTTCGGTGTCGGCGCGGGTCAGCAGGTGCCAGGTGACGTGCACGGTGGTTTCGGTAATGCCGTACATATTGACCAGCTGCGGCGCATCCTCCGCGTGGCGCTGATACCATTCGCCCAGGCTGGCGGTTTCCAGCGCCTCGCCGCCGAAAATTACCCAGCGCAGCTGATGGCTCAGGCCGCTGTCGGCCTCGGCGCGGGCAAAGGCCCTGAACGCCGACGGCGTCTGGTTCAGCACCGTGACGCCGTGCTCGCACACCAGGCGTACAAAGTCCGGGGCGGAGCGGGTGACCGCCGCCGGGACGATCACCAGCCGTCCGCCGTAGCACCACGCGCCCCAGATCTCCCAGACGGAGAAGTCGAACGAGAAGGAGTGGAACAGGCACCAGGTGTCGCGCTCGCTGAAGCCGAAGGTGGGCGCGGTGGCGTGGAACAGGCGATCCACCTGGCGGTGTTCGACCATCACGCCCTTCGGCTGGCCGGTGGAGCCAGAGGTGTAAATGACGTAGGCGAGATGGTGCGGGGCAACGGCGCAGTGCGGGTTTTCCGCCGGCCAGCCGTCGTCGTCGGTGCTGTCCAGCGCGATGGTGTTCAGGCCGGTGTCGCCGAGCGCGGTGCGTCCGGCCTCATCGGCCAGCAGCAGCGCGGGGCGGGCATCGTCGAGGATATAGGCCAGGCGCTCCCCGGCGTAGGCGGGATCGAGCGGCAGGTAAGCGGCACCGGCCTTGAGGATCGCCAGCAGGCCGATCGTCAGCTGCGGCGAACGGTCGGCGCACAGCGCCACCAGCTGGTCGGGCTGCACGCCTTCGGCCAGCAGGCGGTGAGCAAGGCGGTTGGCGCGGGCGTTCAGCTCGCCGTAGGTAAGCGTGCCGCCGTCCCACGCCAGCGCCACGGCGTGCGGGCGGCGGGCGGCGTGCTGCTCAAAGTGCTGATGCAGGCAGCGCGTGTCGCGGCCGGCCGGGGTGAGGTTGCTGGTCAGCAGCAGCTGCTGGCGCTCCTCTTCCCCGAGCACCGGCAGCCGTGCCAGCGGCAGCTGCGGTTCGGCCAGCATCGCCTGCAGCACGTTCAGCAGATAGCCGGCGTGGCGCTGTGCGGTGGCGGCGTCAAACAGCGCGGTGGCGTAGCGCAGCGCGCCGTGGATACCGTGCGCGTCGTCGACCAGCGACAGCTCAAGGTCGAACTTGATGCGGGCGTAGGCGTCCGGCGCCGGGCTGACCTGCAGGCCGTCAAGTTCGGGCTGCGCCGGGGCGGTCTGCCAGGCGAGCAGCACCTGGAACAGCGGGGCGTGGGCGAGCTGGCGCGGCGGGTTAAGGCGCTCCACCACCTGTTCGAACGGCAGCTCCTGATTTGCCTGGCCGTCGAGCACCTGCTGGCGCACCCGGGCCAGCAGGTCCGCCACGCTGGTATCGTGCTGCGGGCGGATGCGCAGCGCGAGGGTGTTGACCAGGAAGCCGACCATCGGCTCCAGCTCGGCGCGGTCGCGGCCGGCCACCGGGGTACCGATCACCAGGTCGTCGCAGCCGGCGAGGCGGCCGAGCACCACCGACCAGGCGGCAAGCACCGTCATATAAGGGGTGACGCCGTGCCGGCGGCTGAAGCGGCGCAGCGCGGCGCTGAATTCAGCGCCGAAGTCAACGGGCGCGGCCGCGCCGAGGTAGCTTTGCTGCGGCGGTCGCGGCCGGTCGGTGGGCAGCGGCAGCAGGTCAGGCGCACCGTGCAGCTGCTGATACCAGTAGTCGGCCTGCTGCGACAGGCGTTCCGGGGTGAGGAACCGGCGCTGCCAGGCGGCATAGTCGGGGAACTGCAGCGGCAGCGGCGGCAGCACGGCGGTGCTTCCGGCGCGGCGGGCGTTATAGCAGGCGCTCAGTTCGCGCCACATCACCCCGACCGACCAGCCGTCGGAGACGATGTGGTGCTGGGTGACCAGCAGGCAGCAGCGGTCGTCGGGCAGCCGTACGAGGCGGGCGCGCACCAGCGGACCGCGCGACAGGGAGAAGGGCTGATGGGCTTCCTCCGCGCAGAGCCGTTGCAGCTGCGCCTGATGGTTGGCGTGGTCGCGCAGGTCGTGGTGCACCAGCGGCGGCGCGGCGTCCGGCGGCAGCAGGCGGGCGAAGGGCTGGCCGTCCTGCTCGCTGAAGGTCATGCGCCAGGCCTCGTGGCGGGCGAAGAGGTCGCCGAGGGCGAGGTGCAGGGCGCCGGCGTCGAGGTTGCCGTGCAGCGTCACGGCGGCGGGCATGTTGTAGGTGGCGGGGTCCTCCTCAAGCTGCCAGAGGAACCACAGGCGCTGCTGGGCAAAGGAGAGCGGCAGCGGTCGGTCGCGGTCGGCGCGGATAAATGCGGGCAGGGCGTCACGCGGAGCGGCGCTGACGGCGGCGGCCATCTCTGCCAGCAGCGGGTGGGTGAAAATCTGCTGTACCGTCAGCGCGCCGTGGTGCAGCTGGCGCAGACGGCCGCTGAGCCTGACCGCCAGCAGGGAGTGGCCGCCGAGGGCGAAGAAGTCATCGCGGCGACCGATGCGGCTGACGCCGAGCAGTTCGCTCCACAGGTTGGCGAGGAGCTGTTCGGTGTCGCCCTGAGGCGCTTCGAAGTCGGCGCGGGCAAAGGCGTCGTCGTCGGGGACGGGCAGTGCGCGGCGGTCAAGCTTGCCGTTGGGGGTGAGGGGAAGGGCGTCGAGGGTGAGCCAGGCGGCGGGCAGCATGTAGTCGGGCAGACGCCCGGCAAGGAAGGTGCGCAGCGCGGCGGCGGCGGGGGCGTTGTCCGTGCGCAGCGGGACAACGTAAGCCACGAGGCGCGGTTCGGCGCCGGGGCGCTGCTGTGCGGTGACGGCGGCCTCGCGTACGTCGGGGTGCTCACTGAGGCGTGCGGCGATTTCGCCCGGCTCGATGCGGAAGCCGCGGATTTTGACCTGGTCATCGTTGCGGCCGAGGTAAATCAGGCTGCCGTCATTCTGATAGCGGGCGAGGTCGCCGGTGCGGTACATGCGCGCGCCGGGCAGCGGGCTGAACGGGTCATCAAGGAAGCGTTCGGCGGTCAGTTCCGCACGGTTCAGGTAGCCGCGCGCCACCCCGGCACCGCCAATCCAGATCTCACCTACCGATCCTGGCGGCACCTGCTGTCTGGCTTCATCCAGCAGGTAGATTCGGGTATTGGCTATCGGGCGACCTATGGTCTCGCTTATCGCTCCGTCCCGCGTATAGCGGTGCCAGGTTGAATAGGTGGTGGTTTCCGACGGGCCATACAGATTGCACAGCTGCTGAATATTGGTTTCAGCAAAAATACGTTTAATCAGGCTGGCGCTCAGGGCTTCGCCCGCCAGGTTCAGGCTGGCTAACGCTTCGGGGAACTGCCGGTTGTTCAGCAGCGCCTGGGCGGCGGAAGGAACGGTGTTCAGCAGCGTGATATCACTGTTGGCGGCCAGCGCCAGCGCGTTTTCACCAATATGCACCGCCGCGCCACGTATCAGCGGGGCAAAACATTCATATACCGAAAGGTCAAAGTTAAGCGAGGTGGCACTGTAGGTGCGCATCATCTCCGCCTGACTGAATGCGCTTTGGCTCCAGCAGAGGAAGTTAACCATATTCTCATGGCTGATCATCACGCCCTTCGGCTGCCCCGTCGAGCCTGATGTATAGATAATGTACGCCAGACTTTGCGGCGTCAGGGCGGGATGGCTCAGTTCGGGATTACTGGCGGGATAGTCGCGCAGCAGAGCCTCGTCCAGCGCCAGCGTAGCAACGGCGGAGGTATCCATTGTCTGACGCCCCAGCGCATCGGTCAGCAGGCAGATCGGCGCGGCGTCCTGCAGCATATAGTGCAGGCGTTCGCCCGGATAGGCCGGATCGAGCGCGACGTAAGCCGCACCCGCTTTGAGGATGCCCAGCATGGCGATAACCATATCAACGCCGCGTTGCAGGCAGAAAGCGATACGATCTTGCGGCGAAACGCCGCGTGCCAGCAGGCAATGGGCCAGCTGGTTGGCGCGCTGGTTAAGCCCGGCGTAAGTAAGCTGCTGCTCGCCGCTTACCAGCGCAACGGCCGTGGCGCTCTGCTCCGCCTGAGCTTCAAACATCTGCGTCAGGTATTGCGCCGGCGGGTTAGCGCTGGCAGGCGCGTGCCAACTCTCCAGCAGCTGGCGATCGGCGGCTGTCAGCAGCGGTAAAGCCGCTGCGGGCATGTCGGCGTTTTCAGTGCGCGCCGCCGCGCCAAGCAGCGTTTGCAGGCGAGGGGTCAGACGCTCCGCTTCTTCAGTGCTCAGGAAGCTGGCGTTATACAGCCAGCGTATCGCGTTACGCTGGCTATGGTATTGCAGCGTCAGCAGGTTACCCGGCGAGCATTCGCTCTCCGCCGTGCCAGCATCTTCTACCACGCAGAGGGTGAAAGCATCCGCTTTCCCCGCATTGCTTTGTCGCCACTCCGCCGGGCAGGGCAGATGACTGAGCAGGGCGCGGTACTCCTCACTGACGGCATCGGCAATCTGGCTGAACGATAATGAGAGATCGACAGGAACGGCAAACGGCACAACCGCAGCAAACAGCGCTTCAGGCGCGGGATGGCCTTTGGCGCTTAACCGTACGCCGATGTGCGGCGATGCCTGTCGGCTGTCGCGGGCGATATAAACCAGCCAGGCAGCAAGCAGTGCAGGCAGCGTGTCTTTTCGTTGGCTGGCAACTTCCGTCCATTCGGTTGTCTGCCAGCGCGGCAGTATCTGAGGCTGTTGCGGCCGGGCTGCCGATAACCAGCCGCCGTTATGCTGTTTCAGGCGCGGGTTCCACCAGCTCTGGTGCTCTACAGCGTTTTCCCATGCCTGGGTTAGCCGGCGGGCTTCACCGTCACCCAGGATTTTCAGCAGCGATCCGGGCCTGATGCCGGAGGCTTGCGCCAGGGCAAGCGGGCAACAGGCGGCGCCATCAAGCGTGGAAAAGCCCGCTATGTGCACTGCGCCATCGGCAACGGCAATCTGCCAGCCGTGGCTATCCGCCGCCAGCAGGGTGCCCGGTGCGGCATCAACCGGGACGGCCAGCGGGTGTATTTTACTGAAGCTGACAACGCTGTTATCCAGCCAAATTTTACTGACCGGTAGCGGGCTGTTGCCCGCGCCGGCCCACTGAGCGGCATAAAACTGGCTAAGCAGCTGATTGATCTGCCTGTCCCAGCGCAGTACGCCGGCATCGGCGGGGCGACGGCGCAGGGCATAAAAACTTTGTGCCAGCTGCGGATGAGCGTGCCGTTCGGCCGCTTCATCCAGCCGGGAAAGCGGTATATCCGCTGCTTCAGTTAGCTGCTCAAGGAAAAAGTCGAGCTGGCTGCCAACGGCGGCCAGCTCTGCGGATCGGTGCCCTTCAATCGCGTCATCCAGCAGGATGTCCAGCGCACCGTGGCGGGAGTCGCCCCAGAAAGTAAAGTGCATATCGCTGCTGTCAATATGGCGGCCGAAATGCGCTTGCGACTGGCAACCCTGAAATGAGACACCGTGGTCAAACAGCATGATGTTCACATGCGGCCCGAACCCCTGTCGGGCGTTCAGCCCGGCGTGGCGCTGGATCGCCCGGGCGCGGTAGCGCTGATGTGGCAATACCCGTCGCAGTTCTTGCTCAACGGTCGCCAGAACTTGCTGCACGGTTGCCCGTGCAGGGAGGTCGAGGATCAGCGGAACAACGTTGGAGGTCATGCCGGGCTGTTCGGCGTTGCGGGTGCCTTTCACCGGCAGACTTAGGCTGACCGTTTCTTGACCGGTAAGATGGCGCATCAGCAGCGCAACCGCACTGAGGTAGATAACCGGCTCTTTGACTCCCTGCTGGCTGGCCGCTGACCGTATACGCGCACGTTTTTCTTCTGGCAGGCGGCGGGTATCACGGACGTTGAGCGCTCTTCTCTCCTCGCCAATAATACGCTGCGTCATGGCCGCAGCGGGCAGCCTGCTGACGTACTCCTGCCAGAATGCGGCATCGTCTTTGCTGGTTGATGAGTTCAGCCAGGCTTGCTCCTCACAGGCCAAAGAGGAAGCATTCAGCCAGGGAAATGTCGGCAGCGGCGAACCGGCCATCAGGGCGTTATAGCTGTCGGCCAGCAGGGATTTAAGGATTGTCCATGAGCGTACGTCAATCAGGCTGTGATGAAGCCAGGCGGCGAGGCCATAGCGATCTTCACCGAGCTGGCACAGTTTGAAGTGCGAAAGCGCGCCGTCTGTGCATCGGTTGCCCGGCGGGGTTTGCATCAGCAGCTGCTGGAATTCCGCTTCAGGCGCAGCGTGGCCGCGCAAATCAGCCCGTTCAAGGCTCAGGGGGCTTTCGGCAGCAGGCTGCTGCCATAAATGGCCGTCCTGATACAGCAGACGCGTTTGCAGCAGGGGGACCTGCTGACCCAAATGTTCCAGCGCCCTGGCCAGTTTATCGACGTCCAGCTGGCCGTTGATGTCCACTGAAAAGGAAAGCCAACAATTCGCCTGCTGATGCGTCTCTTCTATCAGGAAAATTTCTTCCTGTGCGAGGGTTGTTGCGGTCAGTTTCAGGTTATGACTGTTGGAGCCAGAAGGTAACGTGGGGGGATTCGCATTCATATTGATCTTAAACCTTATTTATAGTTTGCAATATTTGAATCTGTGAGACAGAGCGCGAAGGGCACAAAGCGCCGGCAGCGGCATTCCTGCATCGTGGCCTTGTCGCCCGAGTCATCGGCGAACAACGCATTTCTGGAAAGGGAGGAAGGATCCGATTTGCTATTTCCCGTGCCGGATAATGAGTGACGCAGATACGTCAGCGGGCGGGTCAACATTCCGTTCCTCCTTGTTTATACATAAGTAAAATCAGAGTTTATTTGGGCGTATTTTGGGCTGAACCTTGTTGTACAGGTCTTGCCAGCTAAACCATGAGTGGTAATACATAAGAAAAAATTCCCAATCAGCGGAATTTTTTTGTCGATTACGCGCAAAGGAGAGTGTTGGTGGATGCAGGGATCTGAAAGACGTGGTGTGCAAGGGGGAAGGTCAGGTGTGATCGGGCGTGACGCAGCAAAAGTCGGACGCTGTTCAGGAGGTAAGCGGCATAGCAGCGCAAAATGGGCCGACAAAGCGCAACCCCGGCAGGCTTACCGGGGTTGAGGAGGGGGAGTGCTCAAAGAGAGGGGATTGGGAAAAAGAGATTATTGTTTCTTCGGCCAGTCGTCTTCGTCATCCCATTTATCATTGAAATCACGATGCGGTGGCAGGTCAGGCTTGTTCTCCATGTACTTTTTCGGATCGATGCGTTTCAGGTCTTTGTAGACGTTGAGCAGAATGCCGACCATCAGCAGGATCACCAGAACCCACCAGTACTCTTTTAACCATTCCATCTTTTCACCTTTAAGCGATAAGCTGTTCCATAATCCGTTGATACATGCGGCTAAGCAGCTGCAGATCGGCGGCCTTGACGCATTCATTAATTTTATGAATGGTGGCGTTTACCGGACCCAGTTCAACCACCTGTGCTCCCGTACGTGCAATAAATCGCCCATCGGAAGTACCGCCGTTAGTGAGCAGCTGGGGTTTGATTTCATTATAGTGCTCAACCGCGTTAACTACCGCATCAACCAGCTTGCCGCGTGGGGTAAGGAACGGCTGGCCGGAGAGTTTCCACTCAATGCTATAGCGTAACTGATGGCGGTCGAGCAGCTCCTTGACCTGCTGCTGGATCATCACATCGGTCAGTTCGGTGCTGAAACGGAAATTGAACTGCACCAGGCAGTCACCAGGGATCACGTTGTTGCTGCCGGTTCCGGCCTGTATGTTGGCGATCTGCATACTGGTGGGGGGGAAAAATTCGTTGCCTTTGTCCCATTCGGTTGCCACCAGTTCATTCAGGGCGGGGATGACACGGTGCACCGGGTTGTCGGCAAGGTGTGGATAGGCCACATGGCCCTGAATCCCGTGCACGGTCAGATTGGCTGTGATGGAACCACGGCGGCCATTTTTCACCACATCACCCACCACTTCAGTGCTGGAGGGTTCGCCCACCAGGCAGTAATCCAGGCGCTCATGACGCGCCATTAGCGCTTCTACCACCTTTACCGTTCCGTTGGTGCCACTGGCTTCTTCATCAGAGGTTATCAGAAACGCCAGCCGCCCGTTGTGCTGTGGATAGCTGGCGACAAAGCGTTCAGCAGCCACTATCATCGCTGCCAGCGAACCTTTCATATCAGCCGCTCCGCGGCCAAACAGCATACCTTCGCGGATGGACGGTTCAAACGGGGGGGTGATCCACTGTTCGACATTGCCGGTGGGGACGACGTCGGTGTGACCGGCAAAGGCCAGAGTTTCACCCTCGCCGCGCCACGCCCAAAAATTGAGCGTATCGCCAATATTCATTGGCTCAATGGTGAAGCCCAGCGCCTGCAGACGAGCGATTAAGATCTCCTGGCAACCGGCATCATCGGGGCTGAGGGAAGGGCGAGCAATAAGTTGTTGCGTTAACTCAATAACCGGACAATGCATGATTATGATTTCTCCATGGTAAACGACTGATAAGTGGTTTCATTGAAGCCCAACAGCATAGAGCCGTCCTGGGCGCAGAGCAACGGACGCTTAATGATTGCGGGCTGTGCCAGCATTAATGCCAGCGCGCTGGCGGGGGTATTAACCGCTTTACGCACGGATTCATCCAGATTACGCCAGGTGGTGCCACGAGTATTAAGCAGCGCTTCCCAGCCCAGGTTATCGATAAAGCCTTGCAGTAATTCTGCGTCCAGCCCGTTAACGCGATAGTCATGAAATTGATAATTTATGCCGCTGGTTTCAAGAAACCTGCGCGCCTTTTTTATTGTGTCGCAATTTTTTATGCCATACAGCGTTAGCAAATTTTGAGACTGTTCTTCTTGCATAAATATGGCTACCTCTATAGCAGGTTAAGTTCAGAGCGAAAGCTGACTGGCGCTGGCCTGGGCCACCAGATATACGGGCTAATGAATGATTTTGTGGATAATGCCTTAATGGCGAGTTTCGATCCAGACCGTGGGCCGTTAATTAATGGCGGACGTGCAGTATTAAAAGCCGAGATGTGCACGGGATAGCAGATTTGGGACGATTCTTAAGGTTGTGTCAACGAGATACGTTCAAAACTTTGATTCCTTAATTCATCAGGCATCTTTAAGTGAGACGTCTGTTGGCCTGCCATAAATCGTGAGAGGGAGCCGCAAGAGAATACATTGAGATGAATTGCTTTCGCACAGGACTATCGAAGGACATTAATTTTAAAGAAATTTTCTTGCAAATACGCACTGTTAACCATGCCAGTAAAAGAGGAAGGGAAATTAAATAAACGGTCAGCGAGTTAGCGGGTAAACCAAACAGGTTAAATGAATTGGTGAGGTCAGCGAAAAATGATAGTGGCTTCCTGACAGGCGCTTAAACCAGACCTCTGGAATAATAAACAACCAGGCTAAGGCTGAAGCCATAAAGGCAAGAATAACCTTAAACTTTTTCAGCCGTATTCTTCTTTGCAGACTGTTTAATCCACTCTATTATCCTGAGATTATAAAGACCGGAATATTTTTTGAGTTTTTTTGACGTTAATTTTTCTAATATGCCCATATCGGCCAGGGCTTTCCCCCTTCACAGGGGGGAGGATAAGGAGGTCAGATTACCCTGAGGTCAACCAGGCTGATGAGCGTTGCCGAACAGCAGTGGAAAGCCCTCTGGCTGAATGCTTAAACACGCTTTTTATGCTTTGTGCATCATCACGGACGGGCGTACCCTTCTGTTTCCTGTGGGTTTCATCTATATTTTGATTGACTCAATGGTGCATCATCATTGCCAGCACCACTCAACAAGGGCGAGAACCCGTTTCAGGAGAGCGCGAGATGAACTACATGAAAGAGTCTGACGCACATGTGGTCGAAGAAACCCAGTCGACTATCGTATTGACCCGAAAAAAAGCCACCCGCTGCGTGGAGTTTGCTCATATCGTTGAGGCGGTTTTGAAAGAACACCCGGATGCGAAAACGCATATCGACAGCGACAGCGGCGGTTATGACAAGGTGGTGATTCTTAAATAATGGGTTATCCGGCCGCTACGGCGTGCGGGATAGCCTTTTTTCTTCATCCGGGTGACGCAATCTCTGCATTACTCCCCCTGTGGTTATTTACCCTTCAGAGCATTATGGTCAGCAGGTTGTGTTGCCGGTATCAAAATGGCCGGTTCACACGGCCTTTAAACAGTGCTCAGATACCTGATGCTGTGGTTATTTTTCTCTACAGATTTTTCGTTATCGAAATGCCTTCCTTTAACATCCCATGTCGGTTGTTGCGCAATTTCAGCTGACCCTGTTACCCACTTTTGCGGTTAACACCTGATAAAAGCCTGCGGTAAATATAAGTGTAATGATAATTTCGTCATTATCTTTGTCTGGCTTTTTTGCCATAAGACCGGCCGCAAGCCTTATTAACCATTGAGTCAATACCTGCTATACGTTTCACTGCCGCCGGCAAGCGAGATCTACCTCTGGCTTTTTCCTAAGGTTAATCTTAAAATAGGCGAGAAATAAATGAGAGGTTATGATGATTGATTTAGAACTGGGGAACTGGAAGGACTTTATTGAAGAGATGTTACGTAAGTAACGCGTTCAACAAGGACAGCGCGTCAATGCATTGATACGTTTCTACTTTCAGTAGCAAAATGAGAAGGCAGCCATTAGCAGGCTGCCTTTTTACTGCGTTTAGTACGGCTTATCTTTTAGCGGGAAACGCCGCCTTACCCACACAAAAAACAGGGGAACAAAGAAGATCGCCAGCACCGTGGCGGAGATCATTCCACCTAATACGCCGGTACCGACCGCATGCTGGCTACTGGATCCTGCTCCCTGACTGATGGCCATCGGCAGCACGCCAAAGATAAATGCCAGCGAAGTCATCAAAATCGGGCGCAGACGCTGACGCGAAGCCTCCAGCGTTGCCGCCACCAGTTCGCTGCCGCGGCTATTGATCTCATTGGCGAATTCAACGATAAGAATGGCGTTTTTCGCCGACAGGCCAACAACCGTCAGCAGACCAACCTGGAAATAGACGTCGTTTTCCAGCCCGCGCAGCCAGGTCGCTATCAGGGCACCCAGCACGCCTAACGGCACTACCAGCATCACCGAGAAGGGGATTGACCAGCTCTCGTACAGTGCTGCCAGACACAGGAATACCACCAGCAGAGACAGCGCATACAGTGCCGGAGCCTGCGCGCCAGTCATTCGTTCCTGTAACGATGCCCCGGTCCACTGCAAACCGATGCCGTTTGGCAGCTGACTGACCAGCTGTTCCATCGTATCCATGGCTGCACCATTGCTGACGCCCGTTGCCGCCTCGCCGACAATTTCCAGCGCCGGATAGCCGTCATAGCGCTCCAGCCGCGGTGAGCCATTTTCCCAGTGGGAATGAGCGAAAGCGGTAAAGGGTACCATCGCTCCGCTGGCGTTGCGTACGTACCACTTGCTGATATCGTCAGGCAACATGCGGAATGGTGCATCGGCCTGCACATAGACTTTTTTCACCCGCCCACGATCAAGGAAATCATTAACATAGGTCGATCCCCAGCCGGTTTGCAGCGTAGCGTTGATATCATGGAGGGATACGCCCAGCGTCTGCGCTTTACGTTGGTCGATATCAATACGCAGCTGCGGGGTGTCATCAAGTCCGTTATGACGTACGCGCGTCAGCGAGGGGCTTTTCTGGGCCATTTCCAGCAGCGTATTGCGCGCATTCATTAACGCGCGATGCCCCAGCCCGGCGTTGTCCTGCAACTCCATATCGAACCCTGCCGAGTTACCGAGACCGGTGATGGCAGACGGGCTGCTGGCAACCACTTTCGCTTCGTTAATTCGGCGAAATGCTTTGGTGGCGCGTTCGATAATCGCAAAAGAGGTGTTATCACCGCCGATACGATCATGCCAGTCTTTCAGGCGCACAAAAAGGCGTGCCACGTTTTGTCCATTCCCCCCCGGCCCGGCACCCACGGTGGCAAACACCGACTGCACGTTATTCTGTTCATGAGTCAGATAATAGTGTTCAACTTTTTCCACCACCGCCATGGTTTGTTGCAGCGTTGAGCCGGGTGGCAGTTGAACCTGGGTGGTGAAGAGACCGCGATCTTCCAGCGGCAGAAACGAGGTCGGCAAGCGTATATACAGCAGTGCCATCACGGCGATAAGTGCCAGATACACCAACAGCCAGCGTCCGCCTTTGGCGAGCATTTTCCCTACGCTGCGCTTGTAGCGTTCGGCATTGCGGTTAAAGGTGTGGTTGAACCAGCCAAAAAAGCCGCGCCGTCCATGATGATGCCCCCTGGCCAGCGGTTTTAGCAGGGTGGAGCACAGGGCAGGGGTGAGAATTATCGCCACCAGCACCGACAGCACCATGGCGGAGACAATGGTGACGGAGAACTGACGATAAATGGCACCGGTCGTACCGCCAAAGAAAGCCATCGGCACGAATACCGCCGACAATACCAGCGCGATACCGACCAGCGCCCCCTGAATCTGACCCATCGACTTACGCGTAGCTTCACGCGGGGAAAGACCCTCTTCAGTCATGATCCGTTCGACGTTTTCAACCACCACGATGGCATCATCTACCAGCAGACCTATTGCCAGTACCATGGCGAACATGGTCAGCGTATTGATGCTATAGCCAAAGGCGTAGAGCACGCCGAAGGTACCGAACAGCACCACCGGAACGGCAATGGTTGGGATCAGGGTGGCGCGGAAATTCTGCAAAAACAGGTACATTACCAGGAAAACCAGCAGCACGGCTTCGAACAAGGTTTTTACCACGTCTTCAATCGACGCTTGAACGAAGGGTGAGGTCTCAAAGGCAATTTCGGCTTTTAAACCCTGAGGGAAAAAGCGAGACAGCTCATCAAGACGCGCGCGCACCAGCTTGTCAGTCTGCAGTTCGTTCGCGCCGGACGCCAGTTTGATGCCAAGACCGGAGGCTGGCATCCCGTTGTAGCGGCTTAAGTAATCATACTTTTCTGCACCAAGCGCCACTTGCGCCACTTGCCCCAGCGTTACCACCGAACCATCGGCATTCACCCTCAGGGTTATTGCCCGGAACTGTTGCGGAGTTTGCAGCAGAGACTGTGCGTTGATCGTGGCATTCAGCGCCTGACGCTCTACCGATGGCAGACCGCCTAATTGCCCCACCGCCACCTGGCTGTTTTGCGATTTAATTGCGTCGATCACCTCCGTGGTGGTCAGCGCATAATTTATGAGCTTGTTCGGATCCAGCCAGATGCGCATTGCATACTGTGAGCCATAGGCATCCACCTGACCAACGCCGTTGATGCGGCTAAGCGGATCCTGAAGATGGCTTGCCACGTAGTCGGAAATATCCTGCTTATCCATACTGCCGTCGGTCGACACAAACGCCACCATTAATATATTGGTGTCGCCGGTTTTATTAACATTTACGCCCTGTGATTGCACGTCCTGGGGTAGCTTGCGCAGGGCGGTTTGCAGCTGATTTTGCACCTGCTGGCGTGCTTCATCCGGGTTGGTGCCGGCCTCGAAAGTCAGGCTAACGGTGGCCTGACCGGTATGACTACTTTGAGAAGACATATACATCAGGTTGTCAAGGCCGGTCATGTTCTGCTCAATAACCTGAGTAACCGTGTTTTCCAGCGTTTCAGCCGAGGCACCGGGATAGTTAGCGGTGATACGAACGTTAGGCGGAGCCAGATCGGGATATTGTTCTATCGGCAGAGAGATGATTGCCAGCCCTCCGGTTAAGCACAACAGAATCGCTAATACCCAGGCAAAAATGGGGCGGTCAATAAAAAAATTCGCCATTTAAACAAAAACTCCACAGCTGTTAGCCGAATAAAATCAGAGCGTGCCCCTGTCCCTCGCTCACCATCGGCATATTGAGTCTGGAGCGTGGCAAATATGTGCAATTATTCAATACGCTGCGGCAGCGAATTACTCTACCTGCCGCAGCGCCAGTAATCGTGAAGAAATTGAGGAGATAATGTAAATTATCGTGCGCAATTCTCCGCCCCGCGCGCCGTCCTTTAGCGACAGAATTCCAGCCAGAGTACGGTTGCCGCCACACGCGATCTGACATTGAGTTTACGCAGCACGTTGCGTATATGCACTTTCACCGTTTGTTCCGATATCGCCAGATTCTCTGCGACCTGCTTATTTGGCAAGCCGCTGGCCACTTCCTTCAGCACTTCTTGCTCACGAGCGGTGAGGATGGCAAGCGGATCGCATTTCCAGCTCTCCACCGGTCCTGAAGCCTGCAGACAGGGGCTTCGGGCCACTCTACCTTCAGCCACCTCAATGATTTGCGCCAACAAGTCTTCGGGTTCGCTGTCTTTGAGCAGGTATCCTTCTGCACCAGCCTGCTGCAGCGCGGTGAAGTCTCTGCTCAGAGCCGAAGCGGTAAGCACCACAACCCGGGATGAAATGCCGCTTGAACGGAGTGCCTTTAGGGTTTCAAGTCCCGACATTCCCTGCATTTTCAGGTCAAGCAGGATCAGATGTGGGAGCAGTTGCCGGGCTTTGAACAGTGCTTCTTCGCCATCACCTGCCTCGGCGATGACCTCAAAACGCGGTTCCATCGCCAGCAGCTGATGCAGACCACGGCGTAACAATGGATGATCGTCCACAATTAATACGCTGTACTTTTGTGCTTCCATGCCAGTTTCTCCTTATTTTAAATGACCTCGGTCATCGCGGTAAAGTTCAGAGATACGCAGGTACCTCCAGCCGCACGTCGTTCGATTAACAGAGTACCGTTCAAACATGCGGCACGCTCATTCATGATATTCAGGCCGTGATGACCGTCCGGCTCTTCCAGGCTGGCAATGCCGATGCCGTTATCTTTTACCGCAATAACGATGCCGCCCTCGGGTAATGGCCGGGCATTGACGCTGATTTCCGTGGCGGATGCGTGACGAACGGCATTAACGAGGGCTTCACGAACGATTTGCACGACATAAGTTTGCTGTTGTGCCCCCAGCTGCCCGCTAAACTGACAGGCTAAAGTGATACGGGCGCTGCTGTGTTGGTGCAGCGGGGCGATGACCTGCTCCAATGCGAGCGCCAGGCTGGCGGGGAGGGCGGTCAAACGGAAGTTGTTCAGTAACTCGCGCAACTGGCGACCGGCACCGGTGAGGGACTGTTCAATCCCGGCGACGATGTTCAGGGCTGCCGTGTAATCAGGATCGATCAGATGTCGCAGCCTGACCAGCTGGATGCGCTGAAAGGTCAGTTCCTGTGCCAGCGAATCATGTAGTTCACCGGCAATGGCCGCCCGTTCCTGCTGTATCAGCAGAGCATCCGTTTGCTGCTGATTGCGCCAGCGCTGCAGCGCATTAGCCAGCATTGCGCAGACGCTTTTTATTAGCGGTAGCTGTGAACGCGCGCCCTGCCAGCGCAGTTTGCCAACGGGGGGGCGCGAGGGCTGGCGCAGTAACAGGCTGTGCCAGCGCGTTTGGCCGGCTTTATTGCCTGCACTGAGTACGCCAAATTCTGGGGCAGATAGCTCAAGCCAGACGAGTTTTTCCTCGCTGACTACCAGCGCCAGGGTTTGCTGAAAAGCCAGCTGGTTTTGAGCGCTGTGGCAAAGCAGTTCAGAACAGGCAAAAAGCAGTCGGAGACGACGGTTAGCCTGCCTGACATTGGCATATTTCCTGGTCATGATCATCCCTGTTGTGACTTCAATTTCCCCTTTCCCTGGCAGTTTATACGCAGTTTGAGTGGTAAGAAGCGTCCGGGGCTGGTTTCAGGTAACGCAGCGCCGGGTAACTAAGCAATATCCATTATTTTAGTTCAGTGATTATAACGCCGCGTGGTGATTTACAGAAGTGGCTATTCTGATGACGAATAATGGGTTACATCAGCCTTGCGTAGACATACTTTGTTACTTTCAAACGCTATTCTGCCTGGTTAGTCGACAATACTAATGATGCCTTTACCCGAGACTCACGCTGCTTTTCACTCAATGGGTAATAATCAAATTTGTCATTTACCCGCACAATTTGAGAAGAAAAAATGAACAAAAAATTATCAGCTCCGATCGCGGCCAGTTTGCTTGCTGTGGCATCATTTTCAACTCTGGCAGCGACCCAGGTCAACGAGAACCAGGCCAGCAGTTTGCACAGCATGGGCATCGTGTCCATATCCGGTGCCAGAGGCACTTTAGATGACGCGACCCACAGGTTAGCCAACAAAGCCGATGCGATGGGGGCCAGCAGCTACCGGATTATTGCGCTGACTAATCCTGGTGATTCCAGTATGTGGTTCGGCAACGCCGAGATCTTCCGCTAAGTCACGCCCCTCTTTGACTGCTCCATCCCTGTGTAGTTATTAGTGTTGTCACTGACCGACCGCCTCTTTGCGGTCGGTTTTTTTATGCCCCCTTCGACAAAAATTACATAACTTAACGATTTCAGGCGTGGATTTTTTGCGTCAATTAATCAGAAGAGTTAGGATGCATCGCCGCATTTTCCCTGACAGGGGCAGCGATAAACTCCGGCGGCAGGGGAATTGTTCAGACAGGTGCCAAAAAACGCAAACGTTTGGTTGGCCTATAAGAAGAAAGGATACCCGGGACAGGTAACCGCATCACACAGTGGAAAAGACAATTAGGATTAAAAATGAAAGCAGATAAAAAAACGGGCGCAGAGAAACGCGCAGCAAGAAGACGTTGGTTAAACTCCCAGGATTCCGGTTACCACAAAGCGATGGATAATCGTCACGTTCAGATGATTGCTATCGGCGGTGCAATAGGCACGGGCCTGTTCCTTGGCGCTGGCGCACGTCTTCAGGCTGCTGGTCCGGCACTGGCACTGGTCTATCTGGTTTGTGGTATTTTCTCTTTCTTCATTCTGCGCGCGCTCGGTGAGCTGGTTTTGCATCGACCTTCAAGCGGAAGCTTTGTCTCTTACTCCCGCGAATTCCTGGGTGAAAAAGCCTCCTATGTGGCTGGCTGGATGTACTTCGTTAACTGGGCGATGACCGGCATTGTCGATATCACGGCTGTGGCGCTGTATATGCATTACTGGGGAGCGTTTGGCGACGTACCGCAGTGGTTGTTTGCGCTCGGGGCGCTGGCCATCGTCGGCACCATGAACATGATTGGCGTGAAGTGGTTCGCCGAAATGGAGTTCTGGTTTGCCCTGGTTAAGGTACTGGCGATTGTTGTGTTTTTGGTGGTGGGCGTGGTGTTCCTTGGCAGCGGTAAGCCGCTGGATGGAAACGCAACCGGTTTCCACCTGATCGCTGACAACGGCGGTTTCTTCCCCAATGGCCTGATGCCTGCACTGGTGCTGGTGCAGGGGGTGGTGTTTGCCTTTGCTTCCATCGAGCTGGTGGGAACCGCAGCAGGCGAGTGTAAAGACCCGAAAACCATGCTGCCAAAAGCCATCAACAGCGTTATCTGGCGTATTGGTCTGTTTTACGTGGGATCGGTGGTGCTGCTGGTGATGCTGCTGCCGTGGAATGCTTACCAGGCAGGGCAGAGTCCGTTTGTGACCTTCTTCTCCAAACTGGGCGTGCCATATGTTGGCGGCATAATGAATATCGTGGTACTGAGTGCTGCACTTTCCAGCCTGAACTCGGGGCTTTATTCAACCGGGCGTATTTTACGTTCAATGTCGATGGGCGGTTCAGCACCGAAGTTTATGTCCAAAATGAGTGGTCAGCAGGTTCCTTATATGGGGATCCTGGTCACCATTGGCGTATACGTCATCGGCGTGTATCTTAACTATATTGTGCCGTCTCGCGTGTTTGAAATTGTCCTGAACGTAGCGGCGCTGGGGATCATATCCTCCTGGGCCTTTATCGTGATCTGTCAGATGCGTCTGCGTAAAGCGATAAAAGAAGGTAAGGCGGAAGAGGTGAGCTTCAAGCTACCGTGGGCACCGTTCACTTCGTGGTTAACCCTGCTGTTCCTGTTCAGCGTACTGGTACTGATGGCGTTTGACTATCCGAACGGCACCTATACCATTGCATCGATTCCGCTGATCGCAGTGGTGCTGATCCTTGGCTGGTTTGGTGCACGTAAGCGCGTCCATGCGCTGGCGCAGGAAGAACACAATCATTGATAAAAGGGGCGGAGCCTGAAAGCAGGAGCCGCCCCGCTATTATGAGTGCATCGCCGCTTACGATGAAACCGGCTATGATGAAGGCTGCCGACAACCTCAGGGAGCCTGTATGCCAGCCAAGATCGACGTCATTAAAAATAAAATCCTGTCAGAAAACTGGTTCGTTCTGCGTAATTACACTTACCATCTCACCGCTAAAAACGGCACTGTCCTGCAGCATAAACGCGAAGTCTATGACCGCGGCAATGGTGCAACCATCCTGTTATATAACCGCGACAAAAACAGTGTGGTGCTGACGCGCCAGTTTCGTATTGCTACCTGGGTAAACGGTAATCCGGGAGGGGAACTGATTGAGGCCTGTGCCGGGCTGCTGGATAATGACTCCCCGGAAGAGTGCATCCGCAAGGAGTCAATAGAGGAAACCGGTTACGCCATTGGCGAAGTGCAAAAGCTGTTTGAGCTGTATATGTCGCCTGGCGGGGTCACTGAATTGCTCCATTTCTTTGCTGCGGAGTACAGCGATGCTCAGCGTAATAATGCGGGCGGCGGGGTAGAGGATGAAGCCATAGAGGTGCTGGAAATGACGTTCCCGCAGGCCTGGCAGCTGGTCAAAGATGGCCACATCAAAGATGGCAAAACGGTGATCCTGTTGCAGCATGCTTTGCTGGCGGGATGGCTGCGCCTGGACTGAACGCTTACTGCTGCTATTGACTATCCCGTTCACTTACCCAGGATAAGCGAACGGGATTTTCATTAGCTTTACGCCGCACTCAGTGCGGTTTCAGTAATGCTTCCGCATGGCTGACGATGTTTTCCACCGTAAAGCCAAACTCGGCGAACAGTTTCTCTGCCGGGGCAGACTCACCAAAGCCGGTCATACCGACGATAGCGCCATTCAGGCCGACATATTTGTACCAGTAATCCGCAATACCGGCTTCGACCGCCACACGCGCCGTGACGGTGGATGGCAGCACCGATTCACGGTAGGCAACGTCCTGTTTATCAAACAGGTCGGTGGATGGCATCGACACTACGCGTACCTTGTGGCCGCTGGCCGTCAGTTTCTCTGCCGCACCCAGCGTGATCTCCACTTCGGAACCGGTCGCGATCAGGATCACTTCCGGCTGGCCGTCACTGTCTTTTAATACATAGCCGCCGCGTGAGATGTTCTCAAGCTGTTGTTTGCTGCGTGCCGGCTGTGCCAGATTTTGACGGGACAGGATCAGCGCGGTCGGCCCGTGATGGCGCTCGATGGCATGTTTCCAGGCCACGGCGGTTTCCACTTGGTCACAGGGACGCCAGACGCTCATATTGGGCGTGACGCGCAGGCTGGCGATCTGTTCTACTGGCTGATGCGTTGGCCCATCTTCACCCAGTCCTATAGAGTCATGGGTATACACCATAATCTGGCGCGCTTTCATCAGTGCTGCCATACGCGCTGCATTACGTGCGTACTCCACGAACATCAGGAAAGTTGCGGTATAGGGGATAAAGCCGCCATGATGGGCGATGCCATTAGCAATGGCCGTCATGCCGAATTCGCGCACGCCGTAGTGGATATAGTTGCCGCCGGCGTGCTCTTTGATCGACTTCGAACCAGACCAGAGCGTCAGGTTGCTCGGTGCCAGGTCGGCAGATCCGCCCAGGAACTCTTTAATCAGCGGACCGTAAGCTTCCAGCGCATTTTGCGAGGCTTTGCGGCTGGCAATTTTTTGCGGGTTAGCCTGTAAACCCGCAATATATTTCTGCGTTTCTGCCTGCCAGTTATCAGGCATGCCGCCATCCATACGGCGGGTGTATTCCGCGGCCAGCTCGGGGTACGCGGCTTTATAGGCAGCAAATTTTGCGTCCCAGGCTTTCTCGGCTTTCGCACCGGATTCTTTGGCATCCCAGCGTGCGTAGATCTCTTTCGGAATTTCAAACGGCGGATAGTTCCAGCCCAGCTGTTTACGCGTCAGCGCCACTTCTTCTTCACCCAGCGCGGCACCGTGTGACTCTTCCTTGCCGGCTTTGTTCGGAGAACCGAAGCCGATGACGGTTTTACAGATGATTAGCGATGGCTTATCCGTCACGCTCTGCGCTTCTTTAATGGCGGCAGCCACTGCTTCCGGGTCGTGGCCGTCAATGTCGTGGATCACATGCCAGTGATAGGCCTCAAAGCGTTTGGCAGTGTCGTCGGTAAACCAGCCTTCAGTTTCGCCATCAATAGAGATACCGTTATGATCGTAAAAGCCGATCAGTTTACCAAGGCCCAGCGTGCCCGCCAGAGAACTGACCTCATGGGATATGCCTTCCATCAGACAGCCATCGCCCATAAATACGTAGGTGAAGTGATCGACAATTTGATGATCGGCACGGTTAAACTGCGCTGCCAGCGTTCGCTCCGCAATGGCCAGGCCGACGGCGTTTGCCAGCCCCTGGCCCAGTGGTCCGGTGGTGGTTTCAACGCCTGGCGTGTAACCAATTTCAGGGTGACCCGGCGTTTTAGAATGCAGTTGACGGAAATTTTTCAGCTCTTCCATCGGCAGATCGTAGCCGGAAAGGTGCAGCAGGCTGTAAAGCAGCATCGAAGCATGGCCGTTGGAAAGGATAAAACGGTCACGGTCGGCCCAACCCGGATTGTTCGGGTTGTGATGAAGAAAATCACGCCACAGGACTTCAGCAATATCGGCCATCCCCATGGGCGCGCCCGGGTGGCCCGATTTGGCTTTTTGCACCGCATCCATACTCAGTGCGCGAATGGCGTTAGCCAGCTCTTTACGTGAAGACATAGTTTCTCCCGAAATTCACAGGGTAGAGCGGCGCTCCGCCCTGTCTGATAATGTGTTGATCCTATCGGCGTATTACAGTCGGGCGGCCAGCACGTTTTCCATCGACTGCTGGTCAACGGCGAACTGACGGATGCCTTCTGCCAGCTTTTCTACCGCCATCGGGTCCTGATTGTGCTGCCAGCGGAACTGGGCTTCGGTAAGCGGCGTGGGCTGGTTGAATGCCTCCGTAGAGGGGATGAGCTTACGCTCAACCGGCGCAGAACTGGCCTGCAGCTCTTCCAGCAGGTTCGGCGCCAGAGTCAGGCGATCGCAGCCGGCCAGCGCCAGAATCTGTTCAACTTTACGGAAGCTGGCACCCATAATCACGGTGTTATAGCGGTGCTGTTTGTAATATTCGTAGATGCTGCGCACTGACTTCACGCCGGGATCTTCATCGGCAACATAGGGGTCAAGCGGCTTACGGCTGTTATACCAGTCGTAGATACGACCGACGAACGGAGAAATCAGAAAAACACCGGCTTCGGCACAGGCACGGGCCTGAGCAAAGGAGAACAGCAGCGTCAGGTTACAGTGAATGCCGTTTTTCTCCAGCTCTTCTGCTGCCCTGATCCCCTCCCAGGTGGAGGCCAGTTTGATCAAAATACGTGACCTGTCGATACCGTGCTCTTCATACATTCTGATCAGCTTTTCGGCTTTGGTAACGCACATGCCGCGGTCGTAAGAGAGGCGGGCGTCCACTTCCGTTGAAACCCGGCCAGGAATGCTTTTCAGGATCTCCATGCCAAGATTGATATTCACTTTATCACTGGCATTAATAATCTGGGTCTCTTTGCTGCCACCCTGCTTTTTAGCGTAATCGATGGCATCGGTAATCAGATGTTTGTACGAGTCAAGGGCGGAGGCTTTAAGGATCAGAGACGGGTTGGTGGTGGCATCTTCCGGATGATAATGACGGATAGATTCGATATCGCCACTGTCAGCCACCACGGTGGTGAATTGTTTCAGTGCGTCTAACTGGTTCATCTAAGCTCCTTGGTAAGCAATCTGTGGTGCAAGGGTAAGCGTGACGCTGTCGGTGCGGTAATGACGGGTCAGAGGAAAACGACAACGCTGCGCGTCACGGCTGAATATTTTCAGGCGAAACATTGCATCAGACGGGTAACAATAGAAATGCGTTTTCTCTGATTGTTGCGATGGGTTCACCCAATGGTCCGGCAGCAGAGCCAGAAATACCGCAACCAAAAGTGTAGCAGTTACGGGGAAAAACGTGACGCTGCTGGCCGGCAGGTGGCACACAAGGCTTAATTATCGCGCTTCGGGTTGATTGCGGACGATGGCCGACGGCTTCGCGCCTTACAGCCACTCTTTAACCACGATAAAGTCGCGATACAGCGCCGCTTCCGGGCTGCCCTCCGGCGGCTGGTAGTCATATTCCCAGCGCACCAGCGGCGGCATCGACATCAGAATCGACTCTGTGCGGCCACCGGTTTGCAGGCCAAACAGCGTGCCGCGGTCCCACACCAGATTAAATTCAACGTAGCGGCCACGACGGTAAAGCTGGAAATCGCGCTCGCGCTGGCCCCACGGCAAACCCTTACGGCGCTCGACGATCGGCAGATAAGCATCGCTAAAGCCGCGGCCGACCGCCTGCATAAAGCGAAAACTTTGCTCGAAACCCTCCGCATTCAGATCGTCGAAGAACAGCCCGCCAATACCGCGCTGCTCGTTGCGATGCTTAAGATGAAAGTAGTCATCGCACCATTTTTTATAGCGTGGCCAGACCTCAGCGCCAAAAGGCTGGCAGAGGTTAAACGCGGTCTGATGCCAGTGAACGGCATCCTCTTCGAAACCGTAAAATGGCGTCAGATCGAAACCGCCGCCAAACCACCATACCGGCTCGGCACCGGGTTTTTCTGCAATAAAGAAACGCACGTTGGCATGGCTGGTGGGGATATAGGGATTCTCAGGATGAATAACCAACGAGACGCCCAGCGCTTCAAAACTGCGCCCCGCCAGTTCGGGGCGGTGCGCAGTAGCGGATGCAGGCATCGCGTCGCCGTGAACGTGAGAGAAGTTGACGCCTGCCTGCTCAAACACCTGGCCGTGACGCAGCACGCGGCTGCGCCCGCCGCCGCCGCCAGGGCGCTGCCAGCTGTCCTCGGCAAAGCGGGCAGCGCCATCTGCCTGCTCCAGCTTCTGGCAAATTTCATCCTGCAGGTTAAGCAAGAACTGTTTGACCTGGGCGATATCCGGTATGTTCATAAGAGTATCCTGTGTAAAAAGAGGCACGAATTATATGTCATTTGCCTCATCCTGTGCGTCTGGGGGGGGATTCTGGCTAAAAAAGCTGACAATCCCGTCAGCGATGGCCCCGGCGATTTTCTGACGAAACGCGGTGGTGCCCAGCAGTTTTTCTTCGGCGGGATTGGTGATAAACGAGGTCTCGACCAGCACGGACGGGATGGAAGGCGACTTCAAAACCGCGAAAGCAGCCTGCTCGGTATGCTGGCTGTGCAGAGGGTGAACCGGGCGGATCTGACCAAGCAAATGTTGCCCCAGGATCAGGCTGTTTTTAATGGTGTCCGTTTGCACCAGGTCGAACAGCACCTGCTGTAAATAGCGGTCTTTTGTCGCCGTCTGCACACCGCCCACCTTATCGGCGGCATTTTCTCTTTGCGACAGATAGCGCGCCATGCTGCTGCTGGCTCCGCGATTTGACAGGGCAAAGACGGAAGCGCCGTGGGCGCTCGGGCTGGTATAGCCGTCGGCGTGTACCGACATAAACAGGTCGGCACCGTGCTGATGGGCGATCCCGACCCGTTCACCCAATGGAATAAAGTGGTCGCTTTCGCGCGTCAGGCGCACCTCAATATGCGGATGAGCGCTCAGATGCTGGCGGATGTGATTGGCAATCTCCAGCACGACATGCTTCTCTTCCGATCCTTCATGCCCTACCGCACCGGAGTCAATTCCGCCATGGCCCGGGTCGATCATCACGATTTTTTTGCCGTTGTCCCGACGTGCTGGCATTGAGGCGGACGATATGGGCTGGCGCCGGGCTAACTCTGCTGCGCGAGCGCCAGAGGGCCTGTTTGCCAGCAGCGCGATCCCCATCGCGGAGAGCAGTAGCCGGCGGCGGCTGGTCAGCGGCGTCATTGGGAAATTTTTTTTCATTGCACCATCCATTAGCCAAAAGTGCTTATTGTTATATCGTAACCTTGTTAAGGCGGCGAGAAGTGAACTATTTCAGCCTTTTTCCAATTATTTCAGCAGGCTTGCCCGCCTTATAGCCGCTTTTTTTCCTTAAGGTGCGCCAATGAACTTGCACCAACGGAAGAATGCGTGATAATCAACACATTAAGCTTAAGCACAGGCCAAATCTGATGGAAATTCGCGCATTCCGGCAAGATGATTTTGAAGAAGTGATCACCCTTTGGGAGCGTTGCGATCTGTTACGACCGTGGAACGATCCGGAGATGGATATCGAACGTAAGCTCAACCACGATGCGGACCTGTTCCTGGTGGCCGTGGCCGGCGGCGAAATTGTCGGTACGCTGATGGGCGGTTACGACGGTCACCGCGGCTCGGCCTACTATCTGGGCGTACACCCCGATTACCAGGGGCGCGGTTTCGCTAACGCGCTGATTAATCGCCTGGAGAAAAAGCTTATCGCCCGCGGCTGCCCAAAAATGAATGTGACAGTGCGTGAAGAAAATGACGCGGTGGCGGGCTTTTATGAAAAGCTCGATTATGAGACTCAGGACAGCCTGGTGTTAGGCAAGCGCCTGATTGAAGACCGCGAGTACTGATTTCTCTTCACCTTAACGTAGCGGCGCACTTTGTTAATTCAGTGCCACCCTGCTCATGATGCAGAGATTTACGGTATGCGTGTTATGAAACTATTCAATGTAAAATATTTCCCGGATGATTATGACAGTAATGGCCAGTTGCGCTTGCCGCTGTCTTTTTGGGCGATTTTGCTGCTGCAGGCGCGTACCTGGCTGCTGTTTTTGATGGCAGCAGCCTCAGGTCAGCAAGGTTCGCAGCTGCTGGAACTGTTCTACCCGGATAACTCAAGTTTCTGGCTGGGGCTGTGCCTGGGCGTGCCCGCCGCGCTGGGGTTGCTGTTAACCGGCTATCGTCAACGTTTGCCGCGCCTGTGGCAGGCTTGGCGTTGGGTACTGGTGATAACCCTGGTACTGGCGCTGTTGCTACAGTTTTACCAACTCTGGCAGCACCGCGTTTCCGATCTGCTGCTAACTTGCCTGCTTGACGGCTCGGCGCTGCTGGCGCTGTTGTATTCCCGGCGTCTGCGCGACTGCTTCGATCCCGCTGAAAATCACTGAATAAAACTTTTATGCTGATTAGCACTCCAACAAGCTAATCAGGAAATCCTGTAGAGACTATCTGGAGTTGTCATGAAAACTTTTCGACCGGCGTTGCTGGCAGCTTGCCTGCTGCTGACTGGCTGCGCCAGTTCCACTTCCCAGCCAGAAAGCACCTCGCCATCAACATGGTGGAACCCCGTTTCATGGTCGTGGTCCACCCTGTCACCGTGGAACTGGTTTTCTTCACCGTTACAGGTCAGTGAACAGGGGGTGGGCGGCATCAATGGCAGTACCGCGCTGCAACAGCAAGCGCTGAGTGATGGCCTTAATGGCAATTACCGGCTACGCCAGGGGATGCGCACCGCGGACGGTAACATCGTTCACTTTTGGCAGGCGCTGAATAGCGACAAGCAGGTCAAGTTGGAGTTAACCGGGCAGAGTACCGTCAGCCGTGTTGATATCTCCGACCATACGATTGCCACCGCCAGCGGGGTGAAAATCGGCACGCCGTTCAGCTCTCTGTATAAAAAAGCCTTTAAAAACTGTCAGAAAGCGAGCGGGGCGGATAGCGCCAGCGTTGAATGCAAAGCGCCGGATAGTCAGCACATCAGTTATGTGTTCAGCGGCGACTGGCACGGGCCGGAAGGGTTGATCCCTTCAGACCAAACGCTGAAAAACTGGACGATAAGCAAAATCATCTGGCGGCGTTAATTTAGCCGCTAACTGCGGGGTAGCGACATTCTCCTGGCAGCCAGTCGGACTATGGCGTCACGCGATGGGTTGGCTGACAGGGGATAACATCCCCCGGCGTGTTAAATCTTGCGTATTCAGTGCGGGCTGTTTCCCCTCTCCGGCATAACCAATCCCACAGGCTTATAGCGTTTAATCATTGCAAAGCACCAAACGGTATATAAAACCGCTACGTCTTTACCGCAGGTTATCAATAAACTTAACAACTGACTTTTCCGCTCAACCGGCTCATCTTCAGGGTGCATAATGACGTTACTGACGGTAAAAAAACGAGTCACGGCCTGTGCATTTTCATTGGCGCTGAGTGCGGGGGGGCAGGCTAGCGAGCTGCTCAACAGCTCTTATGATGTCTCGCGCGAGCTGTTCGTCGCCCTCAATGCGCCGTTTGAAAAGCAGTGGGCGCAACAGCATCCAGGCGATACGCTAACCATTAAACAGTCCCATGCGGGTTCCTCTAAACAGGCGCTGGCGATCTTGCAGGGGCTTAAAGCCGACGTCGTCACCTACAACCAGTTCAGCGATGTGCAGATCCTGCATGATAAGGGCAACCTGATCCCGGCCGACTGGCAGCAGCGCCTGCCGAACGGCAGCTCGCCGTTCTATTCAACGATGGCCTTCCTGGTGCGCAAAGGGAACCCGAAACATATTCACGACTGGCACGATCTGGTGCGTGACGATGTAAAATTGATTTTTCCTAACCCGAAAACCTCCGGCAACGGGCGCTACACGTGGCTGGCCGCCTGGGGCGCGGCCGATCGGGCCGATGGCCACGATAAAGCGAAGACAGAAAAATTCATGATGCAGCTGCTGAAAAACGTCGAGGTGTTCGATACCGGTGGCCGTGGAGCAACGACCACCTTTGTAGAGCGTGGCCTGGGTGACGTGTTGATCAGCTTCGAATCCGAGGTGAATACCATTCGCGATCGCTACGCTCAGGATGGCTATCAGGTGATCGTGCCACCCAGCAATATTCTGGCGCAATTCCCGGTGGCGTGGGTCGACAGAAATATCAGTCAGAACCACAGCGAAGAGGCAGCTAAAGCCTACCTGAATTATCTGTACACCCCCTCTGCCCGGCAAATCATCACCCGCTTTTACTATCGGGTGAATAACCCGCAGCTGATGGCGCAACAAAAAGATCGCTTTCCGCACACCGAGTTGTTCGACGTGGAGCAGGCTTTTGGCGGTTGGGATCGGGCAATGAAAACGCATTTCGCCAGCGGTGGCGAACTGGACAAGCTTTTAGCGGCGAGGCGTGAGTGATGCTGGCAACACCAAGTAAACGCGTACTACCCGGATTTGGTATCAGTCTGGGTAGCAGCCTGTTTTTCACCTGTCTGATCCTGCTGCTGCCGATCAGCGCATTGCTGATGCAGCTTGCGCAGATGACGCTGGCACAGTACTGGCAGGTCATCACCAACCCGCAGGTGATGGCGGCTTACCAGGTGACGCTGATTGCTGCCGGGGTGGCCTCTGTCTTCAACGCGCTGTTTGGCATGCTGATGGCGTGGATCCTCACGCGCTATCGCTTTCCCGGGCGCGTACTGCTCGACGGTTTGATGGACCTGCCATTTGCCCTGCCTACGGCGGTAGCCGGACTGACGCTGGCCGGGCTGTTTTCCGTTAACGGCTGGTACGGTCAGTGGCTGGCACAGTTTGACATCAAAGTCTCTTACACCTGGCTCGGCATTGCCGTGGCGATGGCGTTTACCAGCATTCCATTTGTGGTGCGTACCGTACAGCCGGTACTGGAAGAGCTGGGGCCGGAATATGAAGAAGCTGCTGAAACGCTGGGTGCGACGCCGTGGCAAAGCTTTCGTCGCGTGGTTCTGCCGGAAATAGGCCCGGCGCTGCTGGCAGGGACGGCGCTCTCGTTTACCCGTAGCCTGGGCGAGTTTGGCGCGGTCATTTTTATCGCCGGTAATATTGCATGGAAAACTGAAGTGACGTCGTTAATGATTTTTGTTCGTCTGCAGGAATTTGACTATCCGGCAGCCAGCGCGATTGCTTCCGTGATCCTTGCCGCTTCTCTGCTGCTACTGTTTGTCATTAATACCTTGCAGAGCCGCTTTGGCCGCCGTATCGGAGGTCACTGATGGCGGAAGTCAGCGATGTTAAAGACGTGCGCCGGGCGCGCATCCGTTGGGGGAAATGGATGTTGATCGGCCTTGGCGCGTTGATTTCTCTGTTTTTACTGGTGGTGCCTCTGGCAGCGATTTTTGCTACTGCCTTGTCCGAAGGGCTGATAGCGGCGCTCAGTAATCTGCGCGATGCCGATATGCTGCACGCCATCTGGCTGACGTTACTGATTGCCCTGATTGCGGTGCCGGTTAACCTGGTATTTGGTACGCTGCTGGCCTGGCTGGTCACGCGTTTTTCCTTCCCCGGCCGCCAGCTGCTGCTGACATTGTTCGATATCCCGTTTGCCGTTTCGCCGGTGGTGGCCGGCCTGATGTATCTGCTTTTCTGGGGAGTCAATGGCCCGGCCGGCGGGTGGCTTGATGCGCACAGTATCCAGCTGATGTTCTCGTGGCAGGGCATGGCGCTGGTGACGATTTTTGTTACCTGTCCGTTTGTGGTGCGCGAACTGGTGCCGGTCATGCTGAGTCAGGGAAGTCACGAGGATGAAGCTGCGGTGCTGCTGGGGGCTTCCGGCTGGAAAATGTTCTGGCGCGTCACCTTGCCGAATATTCGCTGGGCGCTGCTGTATGGCGTTGTGCTGACCAACGCGCGCGCCATCGGCGAGTTCGGTGCGGTCTCGGTGGTATCGGGGTCGATTCGCGGCGAAACCTATACGCTGCCATTACAGGTTGAATTACTGCACCAGGATTATAACAGCGTGGGCGCATTTACCGCTGCGGCACTGTTAACCCTGATGGCGATAGTGACGCTGTTTCTGAAAAGCGCGCTGCAATGGCGATTAGACAGCCAGCAACAGCGTTTGCAACGGGAGGGGAACCATGAGCATTGAGATCGACAACATCAATAAATCCTTCGGACGGACGAAAGTCCTCAACGATATCTCTCTGGATATCCCTTCCGGGCAAATGGTGGCGTTACTGGGGCCTTCCGGCTCGGGTAAAACCACGTTGCTGCGTATCATCGCCGGGCTGGAAAACCAAAGCAGCGGCCGCCTGAGCTTCCACGGTAAAGACGTCAGTCGGGTACATGCCCGCGACCGCCAGGTCGGTTTTGTCTTCCAGCATTATGCGCTGTTCCGTCATATGACGGTGTCCGACAATATCGCTTTCGGCCTGAGCGTGCTGCCGCGCCGTGAACGTCCGTCGGCCGCTGAAATCAAGCAGAAAGTGACGCGCCTGCTGGATATGGTGCAGCTGGGACATCTGGCAGAGCGCTACCCGGCCCAGCTTTCCGGTGGGCAGAAACAGCGCGTTGCGTTGGCGCGTGCGCTGGCGGTGGAGCCGCAAATTTTGCTGCTGGACGAGCCTTTCGGCGCGCTGGATGCCCAGGTACGCAAAGAGCTGCGCCGCTGGCTGCGACAGCTGCATGAAGAGCTGAAATTCACCAGCGTGTTTGTCACCCACGATCAGGAAGAGGCGATGGAAGTTGCGGATCGCGTGGTGGTGATGAGCCAGGGCAATATTGAGCAGGTCGGTACGCCGGATGAAGTGTGGCGTGACCCGGCAACCCGCTTCGTGCTGGAATTCCTCGGGGAGGTGAACCGCTTCGACGGTGAAGTGCACGGATCTCAGTTTCACGTCGGTGCACATCACTGGCCGTTGGCTTACACCCCGGCGCATCAGGGAAAAGTGGAGCTGTTTCTGCGCCCGTGGGAAATCGACGTCAGTCGTCAGGGCAGCCTCGAAACCCCGTTACCCGCGAAGGTTTTGGAATTAAGCCCGCGCGGGCACTACTGGCAGCTGGTTCTGGAGGCTGCCGAATGGAGCGCCTCTCCGCTGACCGTGGTGATGGAGGGGGATCAGGTGGCCCCGCAACGCGGCGAGCGTTTATTCGTTGGCTTGCAAAATGCACGCCTGTATCACGGCGATGCCGCATTACGACCGGTTGCCTTTGCTGAAAGCGCCTGATATTTTCCTTATATGACGCTCATTTACTCAGGGGCTGGTTGATACCAGCCCCTGCTGTTTCATGCCGGGATGCCTGAATTGACCACCCTCGAAAATACCATCGGTAATACGCCGTTAGTCCGGCTGCAGCGCCTGACCCCGGATAACGGCAGTGAGATCTGGCTAAAGCTGGAGGGCAATAACCCTGCCGGTTCGGTGAAGGATCGGGCTGCGTTATCGATGATCCAGCAGGCGGAGCGACGGGGCGATATCCGTCCCGGCAATGTGCTGATCGAGGCAACCAGCGGTAACACGGGTATTGCCCTGGCGATGATTGCCGCCATGAAAGGCTATACCCTGAAACTATTGATGCCGGAAAGCATGAGCGTTGAGCGCCAGGCGGCGATGCGCGCCTACGGCGCAGAGTTGATCCTCGTCAGCAGCGAGCTGGGCATGGAAGGGGCGCGGGATCTGGCGCTGGAGATGGCCGCTCGCGGCGAAGGTAAGGTACTGGACCAGTTTAATAATCCCGATAACCCGTTGGGCCATTTCCTCACCACCGGGCCGGAAATCTGGCAGCAGACGGCGGGACGTCTGACGCATTTTGTTTCGAGCATGGGCACCACCGGTACCATAACCGGCGTGGGGCGCTTTCTCAAACAGCAGGATCGGGCAGTTGAAATTGTCGGGCTGCAGCCGTCCGAGGGGAGCAGTATTCCGGGCATTCGGCGCTGGCCAGCGGCTTATGTTCCGGGAATTTTCCAGCCAGATCTGGTGGATAGGATGCTGGATATGTCGCAACAGGAAGCGGAAGAGACTATGCGTCAGCTGGCAAGGCAAGAGGGGATATTTTGTGGCGTCAGCTCCGGCGCTGCCGTTGCCGGGGCGCTGCGTATTGCCCGTGCTGATCCCGGCGCTGTGATTGTTGCTATTATCTGTGACCGTGGTGACCGCTACTTATCCACCGGGGTTTATTGACCCTGCTCTCTTACGTACGGCGTTAATGGCCGTTGCCACTATTCCGGCGTCCGTCTGGTCCGTGCAGCGGGTGAATAGCGGACGCATGATTTTCACTTGTTATACTGTAAGGATTGGGTAAAAGCGGCTGCGCATTATCCATTAACAGGTGAAAATGACGCCTGGATCATTGAGAGATCGCGTATGAACATTTTACTGGTCGATGACGACTTCGAGCTGGGCACCATGCTCAGTGAATACCTGATTGCCGAAGGTTTTGCTGCATCCTTAGTGTTAACCGGCAAAGCGGGCGTCGACGGGGCGCTTTCCGGCGACTATCACGCCATGATCCTCGATATCATGCTGCCCGATATGAGCGGCATTGATGTGTTGCGCCAGGTGCGCCAGCACGGCCGTCTGCCGATCATTATGCTGACGGCGAAAGGAGATAATATCGATCGCGTGATTGGCCTGGAAATGGGGGCGGATGACTACATGCCCAAACCCTGCTACCCGCGTGAACTGGTTGCCCGTCTGCGTGCCGTACTCAGGCGCGTTGAAGAACAGCCAGTCGCCAAGAAAAACAAAGAGGTGATTGTTTGGGGTGAACTGAGGTTAAACCCGGCAACGCGTATCAGCGAATGGCAGAATAAGCCTTTCGATCTCACCGCCTCAGAATTCAACTTGCTCGATCTGCTGCTTCGCTCGGCTGAACGAGTGGTGTCTAAAGATGAGCTGTCGGAAAAAGGGCTTGGCCGCCCGCGCGAGGCCTACGACCGCAGCGTGGATGTGCACATCAGTAATATTCGTCAGAAGCTGGCGGGGCTGACTAACGACACCATTGCTATCGAAACGGTGCGCAGTATCGGTTACCGGATCCGATGAAATCGGGCTTACGTGGCTTCCTGTTCTGGAAGATCCTGCTGGGATTCTGGCTTACCTTTATCGTTATTTCTCAACTTCTGTGGCTGGGCTTTGGCCTGTATGGCAAACACCATGAACCCCCGGAAAATCAGGCGACCAGGCGTATTATTAACCTGCAAATGACCTCGGCCGCCTCGGTGCTGCAACGCGGTGGCCTGGATGCGCTGAATAATATGATGGTCGACTGGCCGGCGGGTGACCGGCGGTTTTTTTCGGTGCAGCTGACGGATAGTCTGCCGTTTGCGCAAAGCCCGCATGATGAACTGAACCACTTCCTGCCGCCCGGCAAATTCTCCGAAGAAATCACCGAATCAGTGACAGGTGCGGATGGTCGCCATTACCAACTGCGTTATGACGTGGCTGGAATGCGCGCGGACAGCGGAATGGAACGTCGGTCGCACAGGATCCTTAATATGCCGCTGCCGCTGTTTATTGTCGGCGGTATTTGCGGGCTGTTATTCAGTCTGTGTCTTGCCTGGAATCTGACGCGGCCTATGCGTCAGTTGCGTGCAGGGTTTGCCCGCGTCTCAAGAGGTGACCTGTCCGTGCGCCTGTTCCCGCAGATGCGTCTTCGGCACGATGAACTGTCGGCAGTGGCGCGGGACTTTGATGCCATGGTGGATCGCCTGTCGGTGCTGGTCAGCGCGCGTGAAGAACTGCTGCACGATATATCACATGAGTTACGCTCGCCTCTGGCACGCCTGCAGCTGGCAACAGGGCTGGCGCGTCAAACCCCCGGGTCTGTTGGTGCTGCACTCGACAGGATCGACGAAGAGGCCCGTCGTCTGGATAAGATGATCGGTGAGCTGCTCACTTTGTCACGAACCGAACAGCAGAAGCTGCCAGACGAACAGTACTTTGATTTACTGGGGCTGCTGGCGGCGGTGACTAATGACGCACGTTACGAAGCGCAGATACCCGGCGTTGAGATCTTGCTTGAAGCCGACAGGCAGCATGACTACACGGTGAAAGGGGATGCCAATCTGATTCGCTCGGCGGTAGAAAACGTCGTGCGCAACGCGCTGCGTTTCTCAACCCAGGGCCAACAGGTGCAAATCACTCTTCGACATGAAGATGGCTGGCTGACGATCGGCGTGCACGATCGCGGGCCGGGGGTAGAAGCGGATAAACTCTCCAGTATTTTTGACCCGTTTGTGCGCGTCAATTCGCCGCTGTCCGGCAAAGGTTACGGACTTGGCTTGTCCATCGTGCGTAAAGTTGTGTTAGCCCACGGCGGCGAGGTTAGCGCGGTGAATGCCCGCGAAGGGGGACTGGAGCTGACAATTCGTCTGCCGCACTGGGAGATTGAGTCGGGCGGTTGAATGGCGGAGTTCAGGCAAGGGGCAAAGAGATTTTTACGTGGACAGGGCAGTACAGGTCAGGCGCCGGCAACGGACAGCGATAAAAAAACCCCCTGTAAACAGAGGGCTTATTCATTCACGGGCGCGGTTATTTTTTAATACGAATAACCGGGGTCTCACCCACGACAACGCTGCCTGTCAATTTAACCAGCTCTTTAATCTCATCCATGTTGGAGATCACCACTGGCGTCAGCGTTGATTTCGCTTTCTCTTCCAGCAACGCCAGATCAAATTCGATCACCACGTCACCTTTCTTCACTTTCTGACCTTCTTCCGCGATACGCTTGAAGCCTTCACCCTTCAGTTCGACCGTATCGATACCAAAGTGGACAAACAGCTCAATGCCGCTGTCAGACTCAATAGAAAACGCGTGATTGGTTTCGAAAATTTTTCCGATGGTGCCATCAACCGGCGCAACCATTTTATTGCCTGTAGGTTTGATAGCGATACCATCGCCAACAATTTTTTCAGCAAATACGACATCCGGTACGTCTTCGATATTGACGATTTCACCCGATAACGGTGCGACGATCTCAATGGCACCCGATGCGGAATCTGACTTATCGCCAAAAAGTTTTGAAAACAAACCCATGTTCTTCTCCTAAGCAGTAATGTTGTGCCAGCGTCTTTCGGTCTCAGCAGAGTGTTTTTTCTTCAATGAACTTATTCACCAGGTTCATCACTTCATCCACTGTCGGCTGGGCCAGAGCTTGATCTGCTAACGCCTTCGCATCTTCAAAATGGGTATTACGAATAATTTTCTTGATGCGTGGGATAGAAATGGCACTCATGCTAAATTCGTCCAGCCCCATTCCCAGTAACAGTAGTGTAGCACGTTCGTCACCTGCCAGCTCACCACACATTCCGGTCCATTTACCTGCAGCGTGAGAAGCATCAATAACTTGCTTAATCAACGTTAATACAGAAGGGGACATAGGATTGTAGAGATGCGAAATCAGATCATTACCACGATCTACTGCCAAAGTGTACTGAGTCAGATCGTTAGTCCCAATACTGAAAAAGTCGACTTCTTTCGCCAGATGATGAGCAATCGCTGCGGAAGCAGGCGTTTCCACCATGATACCCACTTCGATTTTCTCGTCGAATGCTTTACCTTCCGCACGCAGTTGGGCTTTCAGGGTTTCCAGCTCTGCTTTCAGGATGCGAACTTCCTCAACGGAAATCACCATCGGGAACATGATGCGCAGCTTGCCAAAGGCAGAGGCGCGCAGGATAGCACGCAGCTGTGCATGCAGGATTTCAGGACGATCCATCGCGATGCGAATAGCGCGCCAGCCAAGGAACGGGTTGTCTTCTTTTGGCAGGTTCATATACGGCAGATCTTTATCACCGCCAATGTCCATAGTTCGCACGATGACGGCCTGAGCGCCAACCGCTTCCGCCACGGCTTTATAGGCCTGGAACTGCTCATCTTCACTGGGTAGCGATTCGCGGTCCATAAAGAGGAACTCGGTGCGGTACAGGCCAACGCCTTCAGCGCCGTTACGTTCAGCCCCCGCGACGTCGCGTACGGTGCCGATGTTTGCGCACACTTCAACCTGATGACCATCAAGGGTGATTGCCGGCAGGTCCTTCAGTTTTGCCAGCTCGTTCTTCTCGCTGACGTACTGATGCGCGACGGCTTTTAATTCTTCGATTTTTTCCGGCGTCGGGTTGATGTATATCTGGTTATTTACGCCGTCGAGGATCAGGAAATCGTCGTTTTTCACCCGGCTGGTCACGTCACCGGTACCAACAATGGCTGGCAGCTCCAGCGAGCGTGCCATGATCGAGGTGTGAGAAGTACGGCCGCCAATATCGGTAATGAAACCTAATACTTTTTTCAGGTTGAGCTGAGCCGTTTCAGACGGAGTCAAATCTTTGGCAATCAGCAGAACTTCTTCATTGATGGCGCTAAGATCGACAATATGCAGGCCAAGAATATTTTGCAGCAGGCGCTTACCGATGTCACGGACGTCGGCAGCACGCTCTTTCAAATACTCGTCATCCAGCTCTTCCAGCGCTTTGGCCTGGCCATCGATAACAGAATAGGCAGCAGAATCAGCGGTGGCGTGCTCATCTTTAATCAGAGCGATGATTTCCTGCTCAAGTTCTTCATCTTCGAGTAGCATGATGTGCCCTTCGAAGATCGCTTCTTTTTCTTCGCCAAAGGTTTCACCTGCTTTGGTTTTAATCGTTTCCAGCTGTGCGGCAGCTTTTTTACGACCCTCAAGAAAACGCTGAACTTCCTGATCGACCTGGTCGGCAGAAATCTTTTTCCGGTCAATAACAATCTCATCTTCTTTCAGCAGAAGCGCCTTGCCGAAAGCGATACCCGGTGATGCTAAAATTCCTGAAATCATAACCCTACCTTTTGTCTTTCTGATTATCGTCTGAGGGGGAAAACGCGGATAAACAGGGCGTTTGTTCCTCCCAGCGAGCCAGACATATATATGCAAACCAACGCGTAAGCCTGCGATAATGCTACCAAAGCAACACCGCGGACGCTCGGTCCGCGATCAATATTGCATTTATCTGCCCGATACTACAGTGCGGGATAGCGAACTGATTACTCGAGTTCAGCCATCAGTTTGACCAGGTGCTCGACGGCTTTCTGCTCGTCTTCGCCTTCTGCAGACAGGGTCACCACGGTGCCTTGAGTCAGACCCAGAGTCTGTAATTTGAACAGGCTCTTCGCGCTGGCAGACTTACCGTTAGAAGTAACGGTGATGTCAGAAGCAAATGCTTTAGCTTCCTTAACGAATTGAGCTGCCGGACGAGTGTGCAGGCCATTTGGTGCGGTAATGGTGACTTCTTGCTGGAACATAATATTTCCCCAACTTAATCAGTTTTGGTGTTGTTGATCTAAAGCCCGGTGCGAAAACGGGGCGTTAGCTTGTATTGAGCCGCGCAAACCAGGGTTCGAGGCTGACTAAAAAGTGCGCTCGTAAGGTGGAGTAAAGGTTAAGAGAAAATCAGGGATCTTCGTCTCACTCATCCGCTTCTCATTATGCCGCGATTTACCTGGCTGCGCCAAATCGGTAAATCGATTCAGCCAAATCCATTTTGCGTTTCGATTAATTTTTTGGATCGAAATAATTGCCAGCTTAAATACCAGACGATTGAGGGTAAAATCAATCTTCATGGTGCTAAAAGTTTGACGTACTCCACAAAAAAGCACCCGCGGGGGTGCTTTTTCATACAAATTAGCCAGGTCAGGATTATTGTTGCAGCTCTTTCTCGGTAAACAGATCGGCAAACAGCGCGGTGGAGAGGTAACGTTCACCGGAAGAGGGGAGTACGACCACAATATTTTTTTCCGCGAATGCGTCATCTTCCTGCAGCTTTAATGCAGCAGCAACGGCGGCACCAGAAGAGATACCGGCCAGAATACCTTCTTCCTCCATCAGGCGGCGCGCCGTGGAAATTGCGTCTTCATTAGTGATGGCAATGACGCGGTCTATCAGGTTGAGATCGAGGTTGGCCGGGATGAAACCTGCGCCAATACCCTGGATCTTGTGCGGGCCTGGTTTGATCTCTTCCCCTGACAGCGCCTGAGTGATGACCGCCGAATCGGTTGGTTCAACCGCGACCGAAATCAGATCCGTCTTCCCTTTGGTGTTTTTCAGGTAGCGGGTGACCCCGGTTAGCGTGCCACCTGTGCCCACGCCGGCAATAAACACGTCCACTTCGCCATCTGTATCTTCCCAGATTTCCGGGCCGGTCGTTTTCTCGTGAATTTCCGGATTGGACGGATTACTGAACTGCTGCAGCAGGACAAATTTATCCGGGTGACTGGCGACGATCTCTTCCGCTTTACTGATGGCACCTTTCATGCCTTTTGCACCCTCAGTCAGCACCAGATTTGCTCCCAATGCTTTCAGCAGCTTACGGCGTTCAACGCTCATGGTTTCGGGCATCGTTAACGTCAGTTTGTATCCACGAGCTGCCGCGACGTAGGCCAGGGCAATACCCGTATTACCGCTGGTCGGTTCGACCAGTTCAATACCCGGCTTAAGAATTCCACGTTTTTCTGCATCCCAAATCATATTGGCACCGATACGGCATTTGACGCTGAAGCTAGGGTTTCGCGACTCAATTTTTGCCAAAATGCGTCCATTGCCGATGCGGTTCAGTCGAACAAGCGGCGTATGACCGATTGTTAAAGAGTTGTCTTCATATATCTTACTCATAGCCCGTCCTTAACTGTATGAAATACTGGAAACGCATAGAGCATACCTTGTTCACTCTGCCCGTGAAGTGATGAAATCGTATATAGATATGTTTAGCAGAAATAAGCCCTGCAAAAAGGGTATAAGCCGCACAACATGGCTGTCGAGGCGCTTTCCCGGCTCACCCATTGGAGGGCCAGAGGTCATTGAAAGCGGCTGGCACCACAGGCTTATGCGCTTAGCGATTCAAGGCCAGCAGTGGGCGATAACGATCCACCCACATGGCGGTGGCCCCGCACACCGCAACCGGCATGATGACAAGATTGAGTAGCGGGATCAGGGTGAACAGGCTGACCAGCGCACCAAACTGCATATTCATCGTTTTGTTCTGCCGCATGGCAGAACGCATCTGGCGAAAGCTGACTTTATGGTTATCAAACGGATAGTCGCAGTACTGGATTGCCATCATCCAGGCGCTAAACAGAAACCACAGCACCGGGGCAACGATCTGACCAAATCCCGGTAGAAAATAGAGCAGCAGCAGCAGCAGTGCGCGCGGAAGATAGTAAGCCAGCTTCTGCCACTCACGCTTGACAATGCGCGGCAGGTCCTTAATCAGTCCACTCCAGCCGTTGTCGGGCAGAAGATTACCGGTCAATCTTCCTTCCAGCTGTTCGGCCAACAGCCCACAGAAGGGGGCTGCAATCCAGTTGGCGACGGTAGAGAATACATAGCTGAAGACCAGAATGATTGACAGTACCAGCAGTGGCCACAGCAGATAGCTCAGCCATTGTAGCCAACCCGGAACCATTGCCATCAGTTCTGGTATCCATTGCCCGAGACGGTGGAACAGCCAGATAAATGCGCCGCCCATCAGCACAATATTGACAACCAGTGGCAGGATCACAAAACGGCGTATTCCCGGCAGGCGAATCAGTTTCCAGCCGACGCTGAAATAGTGAACGCCGTTAGGCGACGGGTTAAAATTGTGATGTGGCATAAACGGCTTTTCTCCTTGAAACGGGAAGGCGGTAACTATCATAACCCAGCTTTTTCTGCTCAACACCGGTCGGGTGTGCGAAAAATCAGCAAATAAGCCCCCTTAAAGCGGGATATTTGTCAGAAAATACTGCACGGACTTGCACTTGTGTACTCTGGCAAATACAGTTAGAGGATAAAGTTTGCCGCGGTGGCAAGGTACTGGAACAACAGAGAATACAATGATGCAAGATTTGCGTCTGATATTAATCGTTGTTGGCGCGATCGCCATTATAGCGCTTTTGCTACATGGCCTGTGGACCAGCCGTAAAGAGCGTTCATCCGTTTTTCGCGATCGCCCTCACAAGCGTTTAAAACAGGACAGGAAAGAAGCTTTCGAAGATGACGAAGAAGGCGTGGGTGAAGTGCGTACGCGGCGCCCCCCTCCTGAAACATCGGAACCTTCCCTGGGGGAAATTAATACCGGGGATGCGCTGCCGCGTCACAGCAAACCGCAGCCGGAGCCAGTCTGCCGCCCGCCGCAGCAGCAGGATGATCGGCCGTCGGTTAAAGACCCGCTGTTCGGTGAGGCACTGCCACACAATCCTCCTTCGCAGCCTGAAGCGACACAGCCGGTTCTCCAGCCAGAAAGGGTTTGGTCGACCGCTGCGCCAGACGAAAAGGTTGAGCCTAAGGTTGAGCCTGTTGCGGCAGCAGCATCCGGGCACAGCCCGCAAGCTTCGGCGGCAGACACGCGTCAAAAAGAGACCGTACTGGTGCTACACGTATCGGCTCATGCTGGCGGCAGTATCAGCGGCGAAGCACTGCTACAGGGCGTTTTGCAGGCAGGATTCCAGTTTGGCGAGATGAACATCTTCCACCGGCATCTCAACCCGGCTGGCAGCGGCCCGGTTCTGTTCAGTCTGGCGAACATGGTTAAGCCCGGTTCGTTTAATCCAGACACTATGTCTGAATTCTCCACCCCGGGGGTGTCAATCTTTATGATGGTACCGTCCTATGGCGATGCGCATCAAAACTTTAAGCTGATGCTGCAATCCGCACAGCGGATCGCCGATGATGTTGGTGGCGTGGTGCTTGATGATGAGCGCCGCATGATGACGCCACAGAAGCTGGAAACGTACAAAGCGCGTATTCGCGACGTGATCGACGCTAACCACTAATTTTGCCCCGGTTAAACTTTGCAAACCCCCGACTTCCGGGGGTTTTTTCATCTCTGATGGTGCCGCTATGGAATCTCTGCAAGACAAAATCACCCATCTGCGAACCCTGCTTCGCCACTATGAACATCAATACCATGTGCTGGATGCACCGACCGTGCCCGATGCCGAATACGACCGTCTGATGGGCGAATTGCGCGAGTTGGAAACGCAGTATCCTGAATTGCTGACCTCCGATTCACCAACCCAGCGCGTTGGCGCAGCACCGCTAAGTGCTTTCGGGCAGGTGCGCCACGAAGTGCCGATGCTGTCGCTGGACAATGCTTTTGATGAAGAGAGCTATCTGGCATTTAATAAGCGTGTACAGGATCGGCTGAAAAGCACTGATGACATCACCTTTTGCTGCGAGCTGAAGCTGGACGGCCTGGCTGTCAGCCTGCTGTATGAAAAAGGGCAGCTGGTGCGGGCCGCGACCCGAGGTGATGGCACCACGGGGGAGGATATTACTGCTAACGTGCGCACCATCCGGGCTATTCCACTGCGTCTGAGCGGCGACAGCATTCCTGAACGGCTGGAAGTGCGCGGAGAGGTATTTATGCCGCTGGCGGGGTTTGAACAAATGAACCAGCAGGCGCGAAGCTGCGGTCAAAAGGTGTTTGCTAATCCACGTAATGCCGCCGCCGGTTCTCTGCGCCAGCTTGATCCGCGTGTCACCGCGAAGCGTCCGCTTACCTTCTTCTGCTACGGTCTTGGCCTACTGGAAGGCGGAGAAATGCCGCGCAGCCATATGGCCCGCCTGCAACAGTTCAAAGCCTGGGGTCTGCCGGTCAGCGATCGTGTGCGCCTTAGCCACAGCCCGGCAGAAGTACTGGACTTCTATCACCAGGTTGAGGCGGCCCGCCCGACGCTGGGCTTTGATATTGATGGCGTGGTGATCAAAGTGGACAGCCTGGAGCTGCAAGAGCAACTGGGCTTTGTCGCGCGTGCACCTCGTTGGGCGATAGCATTTAAATTTCCCGCGCAGGAGCAGATCACCACGGTGCGTGATGTCGAATTTCAGGTTGGCCGCACCGGCGCCATGACGCCGGTTGCCAGGCTGGAGCCGGTGCTGGTCGCCGGGGTTATGGTGAGTAATGCCACCTTGCATAACGCCGATGAAATCGAGCGACTGGGGCTGAAAATCGGCGATCGCGTGGTTATTCGCCGTGCCGGCGATGTTATTCCCCAGGTGATGAGCGTGGTTGAGACAGGCGACGACGCGCTTGAGATTGCATTCCCGACACATTGCCCGATATGTGGTTCGGACATAGAACGGGTTGAAGGGGAAGTGGTGGCGCGCTGCACCGGTGGTTTAATTTGCGGCGCGCAGCGTAAAGGTGCCTTAAAACACTTTGTTTCACGCCGGGCGCTGGATATTGACGGTATGGGTGAGAAAATTATCGATCAGCTGGTAGACAAAGAATATGTCAAAAATCCGGCGGAGCTGTTTGAACTGACGGCAGGCAAATTAACCGGCCTGGACCGGATGGGGCCGAAATCGGCGCAGAACGTGGTGAACGCGCTGGCTAAAGCGAAGCAAACCACTTTTGCACGGTTCCTGTATGCGCTTGGCATCAGTGAAGTCGGCGAAGCCACTGCGGCAAATCTGGCGGCCCATTTTGGCACGCTGGAAGCGCTGATGACGGCCGATCTTGATGCGTTGATGGCGGTGCAGGACGTCGGCAAAGTGGTTGCCAGCCATGTGCGCAATTTCCTTGACGAAGAGAGTAACCGCGAGATCATTCGCCTGCTGGTGGACAAGGCCGGAGTAAACTGGCCGCAGGTGGTGGTGGTCAAAGCCGGGGAAATCGACAGCCCGTTTGCCGGTAAAACCGTGGTGCTGACCGGTTCACTGAGCATCCTTTCCCGTGACGAAGCCAAAGACCGTCTGCAGGCGTTGGGGGCGAAGGTCAGCGGCAGCGTATCGAAGAAAACCGATCTGGTCATCGCCGGAGAAGCCGCAGGCTCGAAGCTGGCCAAAGCACAGGAACTGGGCATTGATGTGATAGATGAGCAGGAAATGATACGTTTACTCGGTGAATAATATGGAAAAAAAACACCTGAATGAAATGGCTAATACCGTTATGCCCTTCGGCAAATATAAAGGGCGCGTGTTAATTGAGCTGCCGGAAGAGTATCTGCTGTGGTTTGCCCGTAAGAATGAGTTTCCTCAGGGCCACCTTGGGGAACTGATGCAGATGACGCTGGCTGTCAAGATTGAGGGATTAGAGGGACTGATTAAACCGTTAACGCAACCGCATTAAAACCTGTTGTTTTAATGTCAGTCAGACAGATACCTCAATGACCGGCGCAGGCGTTATCTCTGCGCCGCTGTCGACTAACGTGCCTTCCGGGATCTGGCCAACGCCCGGCTGCCAGACTCTTCGTGCGCAACAATCTGCTTTTCTCCGGTTTTTCTGTAGCGCTGCGCAAGCATTGAACAGACCATCAGCTGTACCTGGTGGAAGATCATCAGTGGCAGCACGACAATGCCCACCGTTGCGGAAGGGAACAGGATATTGGCCATCGGCACGCCGTTGGCCAGACTCTTTTTAGAACCGCAGAACAGAAGGGTGATTTCATCGGCACGGTTGAAGCCAAACAGACGGGCGGCGGTCAGGTTGATCGCCAGTACCACAAACAGCAGGCCAAGGCTGCCGGCGACAATCCACACCAGCGTCATCACGCCTACCCGGTGCCAGATACCGTTAACCACCGCTTCGCTAAAGGCTGAATAGACTACCAGCAAAATAGATGCCTGGTCAGTTTTGCTTATCAGGCCGCGGTTTCTTTCCACCCAGTTTGCGATCCAGCGGCGGGAAAGATGCCCGACCACGAACGGAACCAGCAGCTGCAGCATAATCTTACCGATCTGTTCAAGACTGCCACCCGGAACGTTGCTGTGCACGTTCATCAGCAGACTGACCAGCAACGGTGAGATAAACACGCCTAACAGGCTGGATGCCGATGCGCTGCACACCGCTGCCGCAACATTGCCTCCGGCCAGCGAAGTCAGCGCGATGGACGACTGAACGGTAGCAGGGAGGATCGTCATATACATAAATCCGCTATAGATCTCGTGGCTCAACGGCAGAGGATGCCACCAGACCAATATGGCTCCCAGCGCCGGAAACAGTACGAAGGTGCTGAACATCACCCACAGATGCAGACGCCAGTGGCCGCCACCGGCAATAATTTTTTCGCGTGACAGCTTGGCGCCGTGCATAAAGAACAGCAGGGCGATGGCGGCGGTAGTCAACCACTCGAAGAAATCAATAAAATGACCGCGAGCGGGCAGCAACGAAGCCAGCAGCACGGTGATAATCAGTTTTAACATCAGTGGATCGATACGAAAAATACCCATTGTTCAAGCCTGGTTAAACACAGATATTGCTATTGTGCGCTGGACGGGTTTATAAATAAAATTAATTTATTGAATTCATATATGAGAGAAATAGATGAATTGCACCTTACGCCAGCTGCGCGTCTTCGTTGCTGTTGCCCGGCAAGGGAGTTTCAGTCAGGCGGGGCAGTTGATTGGGTTGAGCCAGTCAGCAGTCAGCCATAGCATCAAAGAGCTGGAGAGCGAAATGGCTATCCGCCTGCTTGACCGCACTACGCGTGAAGTGTTGTTGACGGAGGCAGGAGAACAGCTCGCCAGCCGCCTGGAACGGATACTGGAGGAACTGAATACCACCCTTCTGGACGTACGCAGCTACGGGCAGCAGCGTAGCGGAACGGTGCGCGTGGCTGCCAGCCAGACCATCTCCGCGCATCTGATGCCGCAGTGCCTGGCCAGCGGGCAGTTGCGCTATCCTGAAATCAAAATCATGTTGCGCGATCGTCCGCAGCAGTGGGTGTTGCAGAGCATTCGTCATGCCGAGGTTGATTTCGGGATTGTGATAGGACCTTTGCAGGCAGACGATTTACAGTGTGAAGCGATTCTGGAGGAACCTTTTTTACTGCTGTGTCGGCAGGACGATCCGCTGGCGCAGCAGCGAACGGTTTACTGGAATATGCTGAATCAACGCACGCTGGTATTACAGGATTACTCATCCGGTAGCCGGGTTCTGATCGACGAAGCGCTACGTTTGCAGCAGGTGAGGGCAGAAATTGTTCAGGAAATAGGCCACCCGGCCACGCTCTATCCGATGGTAGAAGCCGGAATTGGTATCAGCATCCTTCCCGCGCTGGCGCTGCCGTTACCCCAGGGCAGGCCACTAATGGTGAAACGCATCATGCCGGAGATTAATCGCACTATTATGCTGGTAAGACGTAAAAACCGCTCATTGACGCCAGCCGCAGAGGCAATCTGGCAGGAAGTGCGCCAGCAGGCCGGGGCGCTGACACGACAACGTGCCAGCACCTCGCCATTTTAGATATACACGTTTAACGTGTTCGTTTCGGTAGGGCGATTGACGCCATCGGCAACTTCGCTGCTGCCGCTGTCTGTCGCTTTGCTTTCTTGCTGTTGTTCGACGGCCTGCTGCTGTAGCTGGATCTGTGCCAGCTGAGCTTCCAGCATGGCTATCTGGTTTTCTGTCATTTGCAGCTGTTCTGCTTTCTGCTGTTCAGTCAGGGACGTTTCATCGCTGAGGCTTTTCAGCTGCTCCTGCAGTTTGACAATCTGCTTGCTAATACGGTCGGCTTGCGAAACTGAGCTGCCTGCATCCGGGTTAGCGGATACGCTGGTACTGCCACTGATGGTGGTCATCTTTGTCTCCCGTGTTATTAACCTGTATGGGTTATCGGTGGGAAGCGCTTCAGACTTGAGGCATAAAATCGTAAAAGAAGTGATAAGAAAGTGAAAGGTGGCACTGGTGGGTCGTGCAGGATGACTTCGGCTGCGCCTCGCCCTTTGGGCCGTTGCCGCTGGCAACGTTGTCTCACTTACGCTCGACCCGACCTGCTGCAGGTTTGAACCCTGCCCGGTTTGCGCACAGCAAAAAGGCGCTTTCAGGCCGCCTTTCTGCACTGGTGGGTCGTGCAGGATGACTTCGGCTGCGCCTCGCCCTTTGGGCCGTTGCCGCTGGCAACGTTGTCTCACTTACGCTCGACCCGACCTGCTGCAGGTTTGAACCCTGCCCGGTTTGCGCACAGCAAAAAGGCGCCTTCAGGCCGCCTTTCTGCACTGGTGGGTCGTGCAGGATGACTTCGGCTGCGCCTCGCCCTTTGGGCCGTTGCCGCTGGCAACGTTGTCTCACTTACGCTCGACCCGACCTGCTGCAGGTTCGAACCCAGCCCGGTTTGCGCACAGCAAAAAGGCGCCTTTAGGGCGCCTTTTTGCACTGGTGGGTCGTGCAGGATTCGAACCTGCGACCAATTGATTAAAAGTCAACTGCTCTACCAACTGAGCTAACGACCCGATATGGTGGGTGATGACGGGCTCGAACCGCCGACCCCCTCCGTGTAAAGGAGATGCTCTACCAACTGAGCTAATCACCCATATCGTTACTGCAACCGGATTAGAAATGTATGGTGGGTGATGACGGGCTCGAACCGCCGACCCCCTCCGTGTAAAGGAGATGCTCTACCAACTGAGCTAATCACCCATACTTCAATATCCGGGTAGTGCTTTTCTTTCTTAGCGGGCATCATTCCTCAAGGAATGGTGGGTGATGACGGGCTCGAACCGCCGACCCCCTCCGTGTAAAGGAGATGCTCTACCAACTGAGCTAATCACCCCCGCTGTGTGGAGTCGCATTATAGGGAACCATTCGGATGAGTCAACGCTTTTTCCGCATAAGACGTGTGTTCGTCGGAAAAATAGTCATCGCGCCTTGATTTCAGCCAAAAACAGGGAGTTGCCAGGAAAAAGGCACGTCAATAGCGGCCAGCAAACGGGGATTGCCGTTGAGGATTCGCACGCAGGTGTTAGAATGTGAGCCACTAAAATTCTGTGCTGACTCAGGCCAAAGTTTGCGCGTAATAAGGCATTCATTAATGAAAATCAAAACCCGCTTCGCTCCCAGCCCAACTGGCTATCTGCACGTTGGCGGTGCTCGTACCGCACTGTATTCATGGTTGTTTGCCCGTAACCACGGCGGTGAATTCGTGCTGCGTATTGAAGACACCGATCTGGAGCGTTCAACGCAGCAGGCTATCGATGCCATAATGGATGGCATGAACTGGCTCAATCTCGACTGGGATGAAGGCCCGTACTACCAGACTAAACGTTTTGACCGTTATAACGCGGTTATCGACCAGATGCTGGAAGCCGGTAGCGCCTATAAATGCTATTGCTCTAAGGAGCGGTTGGAAACGCTGCGTGAAAATCAGATGGCCAACGGCGAGAAGCCGCGTTATGACGGCACCTGCCGCGACAGCCATGAACATCATGCGGATAACGCACCATGCGTAGTGCGTTTCCGCAACCCGCAGGAAGGTTCAGTTATTTTTGAAGACCAAATCCGTGGTCAAATTGAATTCAGCAACCAGGAACTGGACGATCTGATCATTCGCCGTACTGACGGCGCGCCGACCTATAACTTCTGCGTGGTCATTGACGACTGGGATATGGGGATTACCCACGTTATCCGTGGTGAAGATCACATCAATAATACCCCGCGTCAAATCAATATCTTGAAAGCGATTGGCGCAGATGTGCCAATGTATGCGCACGTATCCATGATCCTTGGCGACGACGGCAAGAAGCTGTCAAAACGCCACGGCGCGGTAGGAGTGATGCAGTATCGCGATGACGGTTATCTGCCTGAAGCATTGTTGAACTATCTGGTTCGCCTGGGATGGTCACATGGCGATCAGGAGATCTTCAGCATTGATGAAATGAAAAAACTGTTCGACCTTGATGCGGTGAGTAAGTCTGCCAGCGCTTTTAATACTGAAAAACTGCAGTGGCTGAACCATCATTATATCAATTCTCTGGCACCTGAATATGTGGCTACCCATCTGCAATGGCATATCGAACAGGAAAAAATTGACACCCGCAGCGGCCCGCAGCTGGCGCAGCTGGTGACGCTACTGGGTGAACGTTGCAAGACGCTGAAAGAGATGGCGGCGTCCTGTCGCTATTTCTATGAAGAGTTCGACGAGTTCGATGCTGATGCGGCGAAGAAACACTTGCGCCCGGTGGCCCGCCAGCCGCTGGAAGTGGTGCGCGATAAACTCGCAGCCATCAATGAGTGGACGGCAGAAAACGTTCACCACGCCATTCAGGCAGCGGCTGATGAACTGGAAGTGGGAATGGGTAAAGTCGGCATGCCATTACGCGTTGCCGTTACCGGTGCCGGACAGTCGCCGGCATTGGACGTGACTGTTGATGCCATTGGTCAGGCGCGCAGCGTAGCCCGCATTGAAAAAGCGCTGGTATATATTACAAATCGCGAGGCGTAATTAAGTGCAATAAAAAACCCGGCCATCGATGTGGCCGGTTTTTTTTCAAGCGCCAATTCCTAACCGCTGCAATATTCCCTGAATGCCTTCACGTAGCAGCATGGCTGCTAATTTTTCCTGTTCGTCATTGCTCAATTGCTGTACCGAGGTGACTAACAGTGCAGGCAGGGAATTCTGATTGACGCGATAGTGAGCGCCAGGCTCCGCGGCATGGCGTGTGGATTTAAGGAAAAGTTTTACTCGTTCATCAATATGAATCATGCGAGCCTTTCCACCCTGAACACCGGGTTTCGGTGCGGTAGTCCAATTCTCTTTCTTAACCCACTTATTAATTGTCTGTCTGCTAAAACCTGTTTGCTGTGCCAGTTCTTCCGGCGTTAACCAATCCTTTTTCACTTTTATATCCCTTTTGCCGAATAAGTGCTCAAGTATATTACAGTAATTCATCACATGAACAACTAACACAAATCATTAACGATGAGATAATAGATAGCAAAAAGGACGGAAAGGAAAATGGGCCCCTGCCGTAACAGGGGCGGGGATAATTAGCGGGAAATAGTGTTTGCCTGGGTTGGTGCGCGGAATGCGACAAAGTAGGCCAGCCCAACAAAGATGGCGCCGCCGACGGCGTTGCCAAGGAATACGGCGACAAAATTAGGCAGATATTCGCCCCAGCTAAGATAACCGGCAAATATAGCCGCAGGAACAATAAACATATTAGCGACAACATGTTGGAAACCGATGGCCACAAAAGCCATCACCGGGAACCACATGGCGAAAATCTTGCCCACCACATCTTTACTGGCAAAAGCCAGCCATGTCGCCAGGCAGACCAGCCAGTTACAGCCAACGCCGGAAATAAAGGCGTGCAGGAAATCTGCATTCACTTTCGCACTGGCAACGGCCACCGTTTTCTTCAAAAAGTCACCTTCGGTCAAACCCAACATATGGCCGAAGAACCAGGCAACGGCGATACTGCCAATGAAATTAGCGATGGTCACCCAGAACCAGTTACGTAATACGCTACAGGCACTGATCTGGCGGGCGAACCATGCTATCGGCATAAGCATCATGTTGCCGGTAAGCAGCTCGCCACCGGCCAGTACGGTAAGGATTATCCCAACCGGAAATACCGAAGCACCCAGCAGCGTGCCAAATGAGCCCCATTCCGGTGGCAACTGAGTCACCACGCGGATGAACAGCAGAAAGCCGAATGAGATAAAGGCACCGGCAAGAAAACCGAGGATAAGTAAAGAAGAAACTGGGGTACTACTTTTAATAACGCCTGCCTGTACTGCGACAGCCGAGATTTCTTTTGGTGTGTGCAAAGACATAATAACTCTGGTGTGTAAATAAAAGGAAAAGTGCCAGATTCCGCAGCTGACGATGTGACGCACGCGTCCCGCGCAGCATGGGGCTGACAGCCAAAATCCGCCGCAGTTTTGCACGGTGGATTAACAAAAACAAGTTTATTCCGAGGGGTTTTTAACGCGTAATTAACAATAATTCAGGCGGGGTGGGGAATTGAAAAACTATACAATAAATAAACAACAGGATAGCGCTTTGTTCAACGCTTTGGCGGCTTTTTCGGCGATCGCACTCAGTTTACTAAATTGCCGTTGACACCAACCCCGACGTTTCATATTATGCCCGCCGTCAACACGACACGGTTTTTCGGCTTGGGGGTATAGCTCAGCTGGGAGAGCGCTTGCATGGCATGCAAGAGGTCAGCGGTTCGATCCCGCTTATCTCCACCAAATCTTATCCAGCGGATTAGGTGGCACCGAAAAACTGATACTTTCTGTAGTGGGGGTATAGCTCAGCTGGGAGAGCGCTTGCATGGCATGCAAGAGGTCAGCGGTTCGATCCCGCTTATCTCCACCAAATCTTCATAGCCTTAAACATCATTTATAATCTGCTCAGGCAGATTTTTTTTATTGGGCTGACTTCTTGTTAACGCCTGCCATCCCATCCTGATCAAAGCAACCGGCCTCACCGCGCTGACCCTCACCATCAGTTGACGAAGGGAGCGAAAGCACAATTTATTTATTTAACGAAGTGCCACAGAGCGCTCAGAATGGCACAGTCTGCGAGCAGGGTAGCGGGGCCAGTCGACCCCGCCCGTGCTTTACAGCACCAGTCCTGCAATTGAGGCCGACAGTACACTGACCAGCGTTGAACCGTACAGCAGTTTCAGGCCAAAGCGCGAAACCACATTTCCCTGTTGTTCATGCAACCCTTTGATTGCGCCGGCAACGATGCCGATTGACGAGAAGTTGGCGAATGACACCAGGAATACCGACAAGATGCCTTCAGCGCGCGGTGACAGCGTGCTGGCGATCTTTTGCAGATCCATCATTGCGACGAACTCATTGGAAACCAGTTTGGTTGCCATGATGCTACCCACCTGTAAAGCTTCACCGCTCGGGACGCCCATCACCCACGCAAAAGGGAAGAATGCATAGCCAAGGATGCCCTGGAAGCTGATGCCGAATAGAGTGTCAAACAGCGCGTTAATGGCGGAAATCAGCGCGATAAAACCAATCAGCATTGCTGCAACGATCACCGCCACTTTGAAACCGGCAAGGATATACTCACCAAGCATTTCGAAGAAGCTTTGTCCTTCATGCGTATTACCCAACTTCAGGTCTTCTTCACTGTCGACGCGGTATGGATTGATGATCGACAACACGATAAAAGTACTGAACATATTCAGTACCAGCGCCGCGACCACATATTTCGGCTGTAACAGGGTCATATAGGCGCCGACTATCGACATGGAGACGGTCGACATGGCGGTGGCAGCCATGGTGTACATGCGGCGTTCTGACATTCTGCCCAGGATATCCTTATAGGCAATAAAGTTTTCTGACTGCCCCAAAATCAGCGAACTTACCGCATTAAAAGACTCCAGTTTACCCATTCCATTGATCTTCGACAGCACGGTACCGATTGCACGGATGATGACGGGCAGAATACGGAAGTGTTGCAGAATACCTATCAGCGCTGAAATAAATACGATAGGACACAGGACGTTAAGCCAGAAGAAGGCCAGACCTTTCTCGCTCATATTGCCAAAGACGAAGCTTGTCCCTTGCGCCGCGTACTTGAGTAATTTTTCGAACAGGTCCGAAAACCCTTTAACAAATCCCAGGCCAGCTTCGGAGTTAAGGAAAAACCAGGCCAGCACAACTTCAATGACCAGCAATTGGATAACAAAGCGGAAACGGATATTTTTACGGTCGCGGCTGACTAACAGGGCCAGCAATGTGACCACCACCAGTGCTAAAGCAAAGTGCAGAACACGGGACATATTTGCTCCAAATTCAAGGGCTGTTATATTTGGTTGCACATTCTATGTAACAAGAGGCGGAAAAACGAGACCTGTACCGTAATATTATACTTAGCAGGCGGCGCAGAATTCAGTCAATTGACGTTCGTCACATCATTTTACTTTAATTTAACAAGCCAGCTCATTCACATTGGTGATGCTCATCACCGCCATGATCCCCCCTCGCGCTGAAAAGATAAGCATAAGGCTGGAAAGTCATTTCCGAATATTCTACATTTTAAGAGGTTGCCTGGCGTGTAGCACCGGCTCATTCTGGCTTAAAGTATAGCAATTGCTATATTTTATAGTGCTGGCTATCACAGTGATACACGTAACCATTAGCGATTTACTGGATAATCATTGCCCTTTCAAGGCTACATTGCCATCAGGCGTAAGGCAGCAGGAGTAGGAATTATGTCGGAAAGCCGCACCGTCGAGCAGAGCGTTCGCAGCAATCGAAAAATCAAGTTTGCCTTAATGGGGCCTGCCTTCATCGCGGCGATCGGCTACATCGATCCGGGCAACTTCGCCACGAATATCCAGGCGGGCGCTTCCTATGGCTACCAGCTGCTGTGGGTAGTGGTATGGGCCAATGTGATGGCGATGGTAATCCAACTTATGTCCGCCAAACTCGGCATCGCCACCGGCAAAAATCTGGCCGAGCATATCCGCGACCGTTTTCCACGCCCGGCGGTCTGGTTCTATTGGGTACAGGCGGAGATTATCGCTATGGCTACCGATCTGGCAGAGTTTATCGGTGCCGCCATTGGCTTCAAGCTGGTGTTTGGCGTAAGTCTGTTGCAGGGCGCGATGCTCACCGGGGTGGCCACGTTTCTGATATTGATGCTGCAAAGCCGTGGGCAGAAACCGTTGGAGCTGGCGATCGGTGGCTTACTGCTGTTTGTTGCGGCGGCCTATGTGATTGAGCTGTTCTTCTCACAGCCGAACGTGGTCGATCTGCTACAGGGAATGGCAGTGCCAGCGTTGCCAACGGCGGATGCGGTGCTGCTGGCGGCGGGCGTGCTTGGGGCGACCATCATGCCTCATGTTATCTATTTGCACTCTTCGCTCACGCAAAACAGTGGTGATAACGGTACGCGAGCTGAACGATACTCTTCGACGAAACTCGACGTGGCGATTGCCATGACGATTGCCGGGTTCGTTAATCTGGCAATGATGGCCACGGCGGCGGCGGCTTTTCACTTCAGTGGCCACAACGGCATTGCCGATCTTGCCCAGGCCTACCGGACGCTCGACCCGCTGCTGGGCAAAGCGGCGGCGCTGGTGTTTGGCCTGAGCCTGCTGGCTGCGGGGCTATCCTCGACCGTGGTAGGCACGATGGCCGGGCAGGTAGTGATGCAGGGCTTTATCCACTTCCATATTCCGCTGCTGGTGCGGCGTGTCATCACCATGCTGCCGTCGTTTATTGTTATCCTGGCGGGCTGGGAACCGACGCGCATTCTGGTCATGAGCCAGGTGTTGTTAAGCTTTGGTATTGCGCTGGCACTGGTGCCGTTACTGGCGTTTACCAGCAACCCAGAGCTGATGGGCGATATGGTCAATTCGCGGCTGATGCAGAGCTTCGGCCGTCTTATTGTGGTGGTGGTGGTGGCGCTCAATGGCTACCTGCTGGTCACGACGAGCCTGAATCTGTAAACGGTTGTACGGCGGGAGGCCCCGCCGCGTAGAGGATTACCAGCGCTCGCGACGATCGCGTTCGTGCTGTCTGAGTATTGGTGGGTTGGGGTGCCAATGATGATGGTGCCCGTGTTGACGCCACCGACGTTCTCTTTCCCATCGATGGTGGCGAAGCATCTGCTGATGACGCCGCCATTGCTCATGCCGCCACCAGCGCCCCTGATCGTAGCGATAGTTATTGCGCCACCAGTGGTCATCACGCCAGCGGCCGCCGTCCCAATAGCGACCATGGCGGTCGCGATCGCCGAAATGCAGTGTAATGCCCGGTGCCAGCTGAATACGTGCGCTATCTGCGTGAGCTGTCTGAAAGGCCTGTGGCGCTAAACTGGCCAGCAAAGCGGCCACAAGCAATAAGCGTTTCATGATGTCTCCTTTATCAGCGGACAGTTCTCCGCTGTAGCAGCACAATATAAAGAGATCTCACTCGCTATGCTTGGAAAATTCTGTAAATTTAGACAAAGAAGGGTATTTAAAATGTTGATGAGAAGCGCGTCACGGTGGGCAGATAAGCCTGCCAGCCGCATCGCGTTTTAACGACCGCTGGCATGCCCGTTTTCGACGCTGCTGTTGGCGCAAGCTATTTGCTGTCAGCCGAGGATAGCTTCAATATGCGCCAGCTCGGCTGCCGTAAAGTCGCGATTGGCCAGCATCTGTACCGCATCATCAATCTGACTGGTTTTACTGGCTCCAATAAGTACGGAGGTCACACGGTTATCCCTTAGCACCCAGGCCAGCGCCATCTGTGACAGTTTCTGTCCGCGCCTGACAGCCAGAGCATTCAGACGCGCGACCTTGTCCATTTTCTCCGGCGTCAGCTGTTCACTGTTTAGAAAACGACTGCCGCTGGCGGCGCGGGAATCTTGCGGAATACCGTTCAGATAGCGGTCGGTAAGTATGCCTCCGGCCAGCGGGGAGAAAGCGATACTGCCCACTCCACTCTGTGACAGCATGTCCAGCAGCCCCTCTTCTGGCGCACGGGCAAACATCGAATATTTTGGCTGGTGGATAAGACAAGGCGTGCCCAGCTGTTTCAACAGCGCAATGGCAGCTGCTGCCAGCTCCGCGGGATAATTAGAAAGGCCAACGTACAGCGCTTTCCCCTGGCGCACCAGATGATCGAGGGCGGTCATGGTTTCTTCCAGCGGCGTTTCCGGGTCCGGGCGGTGGTGATAAAAAATGTCCACATAGTCAACCCGCATACGTTTCAGGCTCTGATTAAGGCTGGAAATCAGATATTTGCGTGAGCCCCAGTCGCCGTATGGCCCCTCCCACATGGTATATCCTGCTTTACTGGACAGCAGCAGCTCATCACGATAGCTGGCAAAATCTGCGCGCAATATACGGCCTAAATTTTCTTCTGCCGAACCGGGAGGTGGCCCGTAATTATTCGCTAAATCGAAATGAGTGATACCGTTATCAAACGCGTGGCGCAGCAGGTCACGACTGTTATCCAACCGCGAGCCGTCACCAAAATTGTGCCATAAACCGAGTGAGATGGCCGGCAGTTTCAGCCCACTGCGCCCGCAGCGATGCCAGGTCATTGTATTATAACGTCGGGTATCTGCTTGATAGACCATGAATAAACCCTGTAACAGAGACGATAAAGTAGTAAAGCGGCCAGTCAGTGTATACGGTTACAATTGGCTAAGGTGCGTGATGGATCGCAACAAATTTAAAATCTAACGTTCAGTTGCCATATTATCCTGATAATTCCATAAACATATCGAAAATATCGCTAATACTCAGATCACATACCAGAGAGGAGTGGCGTGATGAGTACTTATACCGTTGGCGATTATCTGCTTACACGTTTAAACGAGATCGGTATTAGCCATCTGTTTGGTGTGCCGGGTGATTACAATTTGCGCTTTCTCGACCATGTTATCGATCATCCCGATGTAGACTGGGTCGGCTGCGCCAATGAACTGAACGCCGCCTACGCCGCCGATGGTTATGCCCGTTGCCGGGGGGCAGGCGCGCTGCTGACCACTTTTGGCGTGGGTGAACTCAGCGCGATAAACGGTGTGGCCGGCAGCAGTGCGGAGTATCTGCCGGTGATCCACATTGTCGGCGCGCCGTCACAAACTTCACAAAACAAGGGAGAGCTTTTGCATCACACCCTTGGTGACGGTGACTTTGGTCATTTTATTCGTATGCAACAGGAGATTTCTGTCGCCAGCAGCGTGCTGACCACCGCCAATGCCGCCGCTGAAATCGATCGGGTGTTGTTCGAAGCGCTGACAAAGCGGCGCCCGGTCTATCTGCTGCTGGCAACAAATGTGGCAGAAAGCCCGCTCTCTCCTCCTTCTTCCCCGCTTGAGCTGCGGCTGGATTGCGATAAGGCTCAACTGGCGGCCTTTGTCGATGCGGCCGAATCCCTGCTGGCGCCAGCGAGCAGCGTGGCGATGCTGGCCGATTTTCTTGCCGATCGTGCTCAGCAGCAGCAGAGATTGCAGCGCTGGCTGGAGGAGATACCGATGCCCT